>NZ_JBHFPV010000011.1:0-5476 GCF_042611095.1 Meishania litoralis | reverse complement strand
CTTTGGAAACAACGTTCAAAAGCGTCCTTCAATACCTGTTCGGTCCTTCGATAGGGCCTCGAATATCGGACTACATCTTCTGAGCCGACAATAAAAAAGCCCCGTAAAAGGGCTTATATCGAACTGTTCCATGGTCGGTCAGGGGCTTGTGCAACGGTTACCATTGTTAGGCACAGTTTTTTATCAATATTCTCTTCTTTTACTCCACTTAAAATTGTCTATATTTTTGGCATTCCAATCAGCTAAATCAGAAAGCATTTTGTCTATTTGTTCTTTATCAAGCCAAGTTCCATTTACAAATACTCCACTTATCTTTCTTGTATTTTCGATGTTTTCAAGTGGATTGGCATCAAGTAATACTAAATCTGCAAACTTTCCTTCTTTAACTGTTCCGACAAGTTCATTAATTTCCAACCATTCTGCTGGCAATCTCGTTGCTGAGACAAGTACTTCTTCATTGGTTAGACCAGCTTCTGACAATAACTGCATTTCGTCGTGTAGTGCAAAGCCCGTAACAACTCCAGAAACTCCAGCGTCAGTACCAACAACCATAGGAACTCCAGCATCCTTAAAAGCAACTACCATTTGTTTATGAAATGTAATTAAGCTATCCAAATAGTTTATAAATTCTGTACTTGAATGTTTGTTGTAGTTATTTGAGTTAAGCCATTTGTCTCGCAAAAGAGGATGAACATATTTCAAGGATTTCATTGAACGAATAGAGTCGAGCGATTGAACTTGGTCTCTAATTTTTACAATGGCTATTAAATTTGGGATTAACCAAGTATCATTGTCTTTGGACATTTGAGCAAATGCCTTCGCATCTTTTTCCGTTTTTTCTTGGTTCCTAATTTGCTTCGAAAATTCTTCTGCGTGGGCAACCAAGCCAAAGTGTCGTACGAATACTTTTTCAGTTTGCCCTTTAAAAACATCTGGAATATGTCCAACTACATTTAGACCTTGTTTTTTGGCTTCATCGACAGTTGCATTAAATGTTTCTATATTTAAACTTGAATAAACTTTTATAAAGTTATAGCCTTCTTCTTTTGCACTTCTAACGGCTTGCCTTGCATCAGATGCAGTATGAACGCTCCCACGTCCATTTCCTCCATTAATTAGTCTTGCAAGAGCCATTCGAGGTCCAATTACTTTTCCTTTGGCAATTTCATTTCTTTGTCCAAAATGTTCCACGCGAGCACCCAAGTCAAAAATGGTAGTAACGCCATTTGCTACGTGAGTAGTCATAACATCCTGCGTGTCCATAAAAAAAGTTGCGCTTTGAGTTGGCTTATTCTCTCTAAAATTTAGGTCAGCATTTGTGTGCACGTGCATATCAATTAGTCCTGGAATTAACCATTTTCCAGTTCCGTCGATTGTTTTTGCCTCAGTTGGAATTGTATCATTAATTGAGTGTATTTTTTTATTGTGAATTACAACAGTAGCATTTTCGATGACTTCATTGTTCTCTGTCATCGGTATTATATTGACATTTTTTATAACATAAGTTTCTTCATTTTCTGTTTTAGAAATGACCGATTTATTTTTATTACAGCTAAAAAATATTGTGAATGCGATTAATAAAAATGGTAAGAAGTTCCTTGTCAAAATCTAGATGTTTATTGGTTTGGTTAAATTGTGCCTAACGTTCCAGCTATGATACGTTGCGGAAAATGTCCGCAGGACTTTTCCGCCGTAGCCCGAACTTTTTTATAAAGCTACGGATTTCCGTTTAGGAAATCCGCCGCAATTAATTATACACGGTGTGCCTGTTGCACAAGTTAGGGAAAAATCGATTGTGGATCATTGCCGATCCGGGGATCGATCGTAACTTTAGGCATGCAGGGAAAGAAGGACTGCCAAGAAAAGCTGTTCGCGAGCTTCCAGTTGAGCGAACGGATTCCGAAGGACAATTTTTACAGGCGTTTGAAGGGCGCCATCGATTTGGATTTCCTCTATCCGCTGACCAAGGGATATTATGGCGGGAGCGGGCAGAAGAGCATCGACCCGGTGGTGTTCTTCAAACTCTGTCTGGTGGGGTATCTGGAGAACCTGATCAGCGACCGTCAGCTTATCGCCCACTGTTCGCTTCGTTTGGATATTCTTTACTTCATAGGTTACGATATCGACGAGGAGCTCCCATGGCATTCTACGATAAGCCGTACCCGGCAGCTCTACCCGGATTCGGTCTTCGAGGAAGTCTTCACAAGGGTGCTGGCCATGTGCGTGGATGCGGGCATGGTAAGCGGCCATACCCAGGCGATAGATTCGGCACCCGTCAAGGCCAATGCGAGTATGGACACCTTGGAGCTTAAAGTGCCGCAGGAGGATCTGGACGAACATCTAAGAAAGGTACGGGCCCTTAGTTCGGTGGACAGAGAAATTCCCCACCGCAAGAGTAAAGAAGATAGGTCCGATAAGGGCCAACGTAAGGTTACCGCTGGCGAAAAGGAGCTAGCGGCGATAAAGGGCCGCAACAAGAGGTGGGCGAAGGGCCAGGCCTGTGCTGAGCCTGTCGAAGTGACCGGCGACCGGGCGCAGGGAACAAGGGTGGCAAGTACACCAGCAACAAGACCCATTACAGCCCTACGGACCCCGATGCGCGTATCAGCGTCAAGCCCGGAAAGGCCAGAAAACTGAACTACCTCTCCCAATTGAGCGTGGATACCGAACAACACGTGATCACGGATATCAGGGCCTACCACGCCGACGGCAAGGACAACCAACAGTTGCCCGATATCGTAAAGAGGGTACAAAGAAGGCTGTGGAAGCAGGGCCTTTTATGGGAGAACTGTGTGGCCGATACCGGCTACAGTAGCGGCGAGAACTATGCCTTTCTGGAGGAAAGGGGACTTAAAAGCTTCATACCGCCCCATGGCACCTACAAGGGAGGCCCCGACGGTTTCACCTATAATGGGGAACACGACCATTATCTATGTCCCCAAGGGAAAGCAATACCTTTCACCAAGGTGTTCGACGACTATCGTACGGGAACGAAAAAGAAGGAATATAGGGCAAGAAAGCATGTCTGTACCGATTGCCCGATAAGAAGCCGCTGTCTTGGCAAGAGCGCCCAGGAGAAGAAGTTCAGCGTCACCTATTATCGCGAGGAATACGAACGGAACATTGCAAGGGTGGAGAGCCCACAGGGCCGTTACATGAAGGGCAAAAGGCAGAGCACCGTGGAGCCTGTTTTCGGGACGCTGACCCAGTTCATGGGGCTAAGGAAGATAAATACCATAGGGCTCGCACAGGCGAACAAGGTGATGCACCTATCGGCGATCGCCTACAACCTGAAAAAGTACCTGAAATTCGACCAAAAACGGGCAAAGAGCGGGGCGGGGAAACTTGCTTTGGAAACAACGTTCAAAAGCGTCCTTCAATACCTGTTCGGTCCTTCGATAGGGCCTCGAATATCGGACTACATCTTCTGAGCCGACAAGAAAAAAGCCCCGTAAAAGGGCTTATATCGAACTGTTCCATGGTCGGTCAGGGGCTTGTGCAACGGTTACCGTTGTTGTACACTTTTATTAGCTAGTTGCTAAGTTCTTCTTGATAACGTAACTTAAAACTTTTTGTGTTACGAGTAAGAGCTAAAAATTCGTTTAAAAGAGTATTATATTCTTTTAATTTTCCTTTGCTTTTCATCCAACCTTTTGGCGTATCCAATCCATTAAAATTATCTGTGTTTGCGTAGAACCAAACCAGTGTTATCTTGCCATATGCTCCAATGGATCCTCTACTAGTTTCTAGTGGAAAAGGATATTTGGATTCTATAAGCAATTCCGAAAATTCTCTTAAGACTTTATCAATTTTGCTTATTGATTGTGAACTGATTTCGTATTCAATCATTTCGGCATAAGGAAATTCAGAAACTGACATTTCTGCAACAGTACTCCAAGGCAGAATCATTTCTTTTGTGTAGTTGAACTTAATATTTACATCAAGTTTTGATAGATTACTAATGTTTTCGTCAAATAATTTACCAGAATTGGCCTTTATAAAGATTTTTCGATAATCATGTATTGTTAAAATGCTATTTAAGTCATCACTAAAATTAACTATCAAATATTCATCTTTTTCAGATTTATAAGTTAACCAATCATATTCATAATCAATTTTGAACTCTTTGGCTCTGTCTGCAATAGTTTTTAGATGATTTTCAAAAGAAATGACATCCTTTTCATTTACGTTAATTAAAGTTAATTGAGTACAAATTTCAATATCCTTTTGAGTAATTGAAGATTGCCCAAATCCTAAGTGAGTAATCAAGAATAATAATATAAGGTTTTTCATTCCTAATAATTGTGTACAACGCAGGGCTATGCGCAGCCACGTTGCGGATTTTAAATTTACGCAACTTGTTGGGATAAATTTACAAATACGTTTTTAACGTGGACAGGTTGCATATAGCTGTTGATATGTACAGTTTTCCTCGATGGCGCCTAAAGGTGATATATGGCCTGGTTTCTCTCATCCTACGGATTATGCAACCTGGCATGGCCCTGCGATGATGTACAGTTCCCAAGGGGCGGGAATTGGAGCCTTTGGCGACAATGTAGCGACTTGGGTTCACCTTTATGTGAATTGTACATCATCGGTCTCGTATAACCGTCAGTTACGGGTTTAAAGTTAATGTTTTTCGGTTTAGTACAGACGATAGCAACTCCGAGTGGATTCTAGCCTGCCCCGAGCGTAGTCGAGGGGTAGTCGAATCCGCCGTAATTGCGGTTATACAATGTTGTGTGCAGTATTTTTTCATTTCTTTTTACATTTTATCAAATACATCGGTTGATTTTCATTCACTTCGCTGATTTCAAAAAGTCCAAAGTCGTTAAATTCAGCTTTTACAGATTCTTGGTCGTAATAAAATATTTTTGCTCCTTCGTGAAATTCGTAACGGTCTTTTTCTATTAGTTTTCCCTTTCCAAAATTCGGTGCTTCTTTGGTTATGCCAGTAAAAACCATAAATCCGTTTTCAGTCAGTTGGTTGTAGCAGTCTTGGATTAGTTTTCTCCTTTCCTCACTGTTCAATAAATGTATCAGAGCGTAACAAAAAATCCCATCATATTTTTTATCGTCAAAAGGCATTTTAGTCACAGAACCGTGAAAAATAGTGATTCCATTTCCATAATGTTTTTTTGCGAGTTCAATAGCTGTTTTGGAAATTTCAATTCCGCTTACATTTATTCCGTTTTCAATAAATGGTTGGGCATTTCGTCCATATCCAATTCCTGGAATTAGAATGTTTTTCACAGATTTTTCTTCGAAGAAGTTTTTAGTCAATTCAGCAGATTTTGCAGGATTCATTCCCCACATTTCTTGTTTGTCATTAAATGCTGTTTCCCAAAATTCTGTCATTTGTCTTCGTGTTGGTCATATTGCACACAACGGCTCGCGGCTATGTACAGTTTTTGAAGGGCGGTGTCCTGAAAGCTTGCTTTCAAGGGCAGGGAGCCATGAAAAAGCTGGCAATTTA
>NZ_JBHFPV010000010.1:0-5479 GCF_042611095.1 Meishania litoralis | reverse complement strand
TGAAGCTATTGCTGCACAGGATAACAACTTGATAGATCAACTTGTTTCCTAAAATTTTAAGGAAAAAGCTTGTTTTTTTACACAGTACCTATGAGTAGTTGCGTGGGTTAGCACTTAACTTCGCAAGTACACACCAAGCTGAAAATCCGCGAGGATTTTCAGAAGTAGCCGAGAACAAGCAATTACTTATAGCCATTGTTGTGTGCAGTTATAATTTTACAGTTTCTAATTTAAACTTTTCGCTTATTTTCAAATCTAAATCCACAATCAGATTGGTCATAGCTCCATTAATATTTGATAAATTTTCATAACTGAAAACTAGAATATTTCCAGGATTGTATGTTACGTGCTCATTGGAAAAATCCTTGGCAAATTCTTTAGATATTATTCCGCGATTGTGTACAATTAAGTTTCTTTGTTTAATAAACTGTTCGAAGTTTTTTTCCACGATTTCATTCTCAAATAGCTGGATTCCCAACCTGTCTGTAAAGAATTTTTTTATGTCATTAATACTTCCGTAAAAAAGTTTCTCTATATTCTTTTCTGTAATGTCTTCAATCAAATCCTCCATATTGTTAAAAGAAAAAATATAATCTAGTGGTTCTTTTTCCTTTGATTTTAGTATTTGAGGTTTAGATTTTATTACCTCTACAAGAATATCTTTAAAATAACTTAAGATGTTATCCGTAATTCGAGTATAAGCCATTTGTTCAAAATATTTCTCATAGGATTTTGCTGAAAAAATCATATCACTCTTTTCAGATTCAAGGAATTTTATAAGACCATCATCTCCATTATTTTCATAAAGGACTTTTAAGAATTCTTTTTTATCATTTAAATCTTCCTTGCTTGATTCTGCGAATAAAATATAAATTAATAGGAATTCTAAATTAATAGTTTCAATTGTAAATATTTGGAAAGGTTTTGTGCCTTCTTTTAGTACTTTGACTCCAAATTTATTAGTATAAAATTTATCTGACATTCAGGTTTTTCTTTAATTGCACACAACGGTCTCGTATAACCGTCAGTTACGGGTTAAATTAGCGATTATTTTCGGTTAAGCACTGACGCTCGCAATTCCGAGTGGATTCGGACGTAGTCGAATCCGCCGTAATTGCGGTTATACATTGTTACCTGCTGGCTTTTATTTTTTCAAATTCGATTTTCAATTCTGCTTTAAATTCTTGAACTTCATCTGATGTGTACATACAACAAAATCCATCTTGTAATTTCCAAGTCCGAAATTTATAATTCTGTCCATTGGATTGGAATTCAGATTCCGCCATTCGAACAAATCCCTTTTCGGTTTCGTCAGAACCTAAATAAATTCCAGAGTCCATTTTTATTTCTGTTTCCCTCAAATTTTCATTAAAGTCAGAGGAAGTTAATAAAATTCCGCTTTTTGGGATTTCTATTTTTTTATTCCAAGTCAAAGTTGATTTAGACAAATCTTTCGAATTTTCAACTCCGTAAATTATTGTCACATAACTTTTGTCAAATTCCGCTGGAATAATAAGTGTTTTAGTCCGATTGAACTTGTAACCATAAATTACAACTAGCAAAAGCACTAATGCTAATTCAGTCAGGAATATTTTTTTGTATTTCTTGAGCCACTTTTTAAGTCCAAAGTCAATTCCAAACAGTAAAATTCCGATTACAATTAATCCAACAACAGCAAAAATTCCCCAGCTCAAATCCCTTTCTTTTATCACTATAACAATCGCATAAATAATGCATGCAATTGATAAAATCAGAAATGGTGTTATTTTTTTTAGCGTGTTGTTCATTCAGCTTGCAGGTAACGGCTCGGCTAAAGATAGTGGGAGAATTCTGTTCCCGAACCTGTCCGCCTTTGACCCGTTGCTTTCCTTTGCGCACCAAACTTCAGGGCTTGGTGCTTGCCCCTTATTGTCTTTAGCCAATGTTGGCGTTTCGTTTTTCGACTACCATAGATTTTAACAATAAATGTTGATAATCAAAATTGATATAAATTATATTTTTCATCGATTATTTCTGTATTTGTATAGTCAGACGATTATTGTTAAAAAGTTCTTTTAAAATCTTGACGGTAGCGAAAGAAAGTTTTATTTTTGCGATTCTTACGGGAAGTGTCCAGTAGCGTACTTGTAAATGATGTAACAATTTTACAGCACCACGCTGGCTGTGGACAATGAAGTTTAATTTAATTCCGTAAGCTATTGGAACTTGTCCTTTGCTTTATGGTACTACTTTTGACCCTGCTCATCTTCGGAGACAAGCAGAGTAAGTAGTATTTTAGCAACTTTCGTGAGAGAAATATAAAAAGGGTAGCCGAAGATACCTGTTGATTTTATTCCCGTTGTTAGCGCAACGGGTTTTTTTTATACAACGCAAAATTACAAAATAAATAATGTATTTGGAGTTAAAATATAAGTATACACTTAGTTTTTAACATTCCGTTAACAGAATCATCTTTTCAAAGAACTTTTTAATTTCTTCCAAATCTATTGGACAAGGGCTTTAGTTAAATGTTTGACCCTATATTTTCCAAACATTCCTGAACCTTAAAGTCCGTTGGTTTTTTACTTATCTTGGTGTCCTAAAATTTAACAATTATGTCAGAATACGATATTGCGATAAATGCAAACCTTTGCTCGTTGATTATAAAGACAAATGCCCTAAAATCCACTCTTTCACAGGAACAACTGTCCGTTTACAACGATACACTCAAGTGCGAGACGGACAGAATGTTGAAATCCTTTGAGTCTCACATCCCGAAGGAGTGGTACGAATATTTCAGGACTACCGTTCGTTCATCAGTCGAGTAAAGGTGCTCTCCACTAGAGGCTCCACATATTTTTGATAATACTCTTTGGATATTTGATGCATTCCTTCAAAGTCCAAAGGCAATATTCCCACATCCTTTACGGTTTTTTTTAAATCTTTTGGTGTTATGCTGTTTTCCATATTTTTCAAAATGAACGCCAACTGAAGGGCTAAACGCAGTTCTGCGAATTTTACGGAAATATAGTGAAATCGGGCAACTATCGTTCGGGAATTTGTCCGTTCGCCCGTTACCGTGTCCCGTACGATAGTTCGTCAAGAAGGCCATGGAATGGCCGTATCTTGTCGATTTCACGCTATTGGGAGTAAAATATGCAGGGCCGAATTGTTTTTAGCTGGCGATGTGTTGTCGTTTGGACTCGATGCCCGTCGGTGGCGAGGATCCTTGGGATGGTTATATGGCAATTCGGTTTAGCCCTTCAGATGTGTTGCATTTACTTTAAGATGCATTGCCGGCGAAGCTGCGCAGATTAAAGTTCGCCATCGGCGAATGCAACACATCGGTCTGTGTATGGTGTCGTAGCATCCCGAAGGGTGCTATGCACTATACACCTTGTTGGCATTTCGTTGTTTTTTATTCTTCTTCAATCGTTTCCTTTTGCAAGAAGTCCAATTTCAATAAATCTTCTTTTTCTATTTCCCAACCTTCAAAGTCAATATTCCATCGTTCTTCTAAAAACGAGAGCATTTTTTTACCCCGACTTTCAATTTCTGCTGGTGTCCAATTGTCATAGCTTGAAACTTCAATTTCGCTATAAGCACCGTTAAAGAAACCAACTTCATCACCATCCTTGTTCGTGTGTTTTTTCTTGAAGTCAAAGCACTTGTTTTGGAACTCTGAGTTTTTTGATTGCCCAAGAAGAACCAAATTCCCTAAAGTGTTAAGCAAAATTTTTCTTTCCTTTTTTGAGTGCTGGTTATAAACCGAAGTCCAACAGTCGTCTTTTGGCGTTTGAGGATAGATATGTTCAATTGTATCTTCCTTCTTTCGCTTATTAAAGTCAGTCCAACTTACTTTTTGATTTCCGTTGGCTTTTCTTTGTAGGTAAAGTTCATATTCAAAGAGGAAATATCTCAAACCATTCCAAGTGTAAAAGCCTTCTCCCTTATCATATTGGTCTTTGACATAGTTGTCAAATTTTTCAAGGTCAAACCATCCGTGATAAACATAATCATCACCTTCGCCTGATTCTCCTTGTGTCATCCAATCTATATTACCGATTGTAGATTGAATCGTTGTTGAGTCTTTGCCAAAATAATACGAGTTAGCAAGTCTGTAAAAATGACTGTTTTTTGTGTTAGACGGTCTTTGAGAAAGGCGGAAGACGAGAAATATGAAACGTTCTGCTGATTTGAAAAGTGGTAGAAATTCACTCTCCGTACACTT
Organism: Meishania litoralis; assembly: GCF_042611095.1. NCBI lineage: Bacteria > Pseudomonadati > Bacteroidota > Flavobacteriia > Flavobacteriales > Flavobacteriaceae > Meishania > Meishania litoralis. The sequence continues at coordinate 1,269 of NZ_JBHFPV010000010.1, read as the reverse complement.
TGTCATTGCTGCCATAAACAGAGGTGGAAACGCACTCATTCCTAAGCGATTGAGTTTTTGTATCCATTCTTTTGTGTCGTCTTCGTAGTCAGAAAACTGAGGGTTGAATAAATAAAACCAAGACTTCACACACTTAGATAAACTATCTATGTAATCCTTAATATCAGTCAGTACGATTTTATTTTTAATCGCATTTTTAGCGGTGAATTTTTTGTTGAGCAAGAACTTAGCATAGGAAGCCGATTCTTTTCTATCGTACTTAAAGTACATTATCCAATGATTACGTAAAAAATCGTCATCATCCATTGCATTGTCCTTGTTCTTGCCCAAATACTCATAAATGGTTTTCCAAGTCTCGTTAATGTCTTTTCTTAATCTAGCTCTTGTTTGATTGTCAACATCTAAATGTGTTGATAGGTAAATCAGCCTGTTTTTGAGTAGCTCCAAATTTGACAGAGGTTTTCCCCTGTTGTTCATAGTCTCAAAAGTTACGTAAACATCAAGTTCGTCATCTATTTCGTAGAAGTTGAATTTGAACTTGGCTGTAACTTTCTTAAATATTTCTTCAAGATCTTGTTTTTCGAGTTTTTCTAATTTTTTCTTGAAGTAGTCTTTTGCTGTTTTCAAGTTTGAAGTGTACAAAGTTTGTTCTGGGACTTTGTCAGCTGTAGAAGATTCTTGTTGTAAAATCTTTGTTTTGAAAAACTCATCGCTCGGGTTGTCTCGCTCATAGCCAAATATGTATGACTTGTAATTGTCTCCGTATGCTTGGAACAAGAATTTGTTTACCCAATATGATTTGTCTTTAAAGTTGATTCCTTCATTATCGGCAAATTGATTAAGTATTTCATTGATAAGAATGATAGAGGTTGTCAGTCGTTGCTGTCCATCAATGAGGTAGTAAGCTCCAAGTTCTCTTTCAAAAAGCCACAAATCATCTTGCCATTTCTCAATGTTCTCAACGCTTGATTTTGAAACTGGTTCAACGGTCAAAAGCCCTGTGTAATGGATTTTGTCGCCTTTCAGATTGATTAGGTCTTCCCAAAAGTCTTCAAGTTGGTTTGTTTCCCAAGAGTAACCCCTTTGAAAGTCGGGGATTCTAAAAAATTTCTCGTTAAATATTTCTGTTAACGATTGTAGTTTATTGTCTGCCATTTCGGTCTTTTTTCAATGAATGCCAACGGCTCGCGGCTATGTACAGTTTTTGAAGGGCGGTGTCCTGAAAGCTTGCTTTCAAGGGCAGGGAGCCATGAAAAAGCTGGCAATTTA
>NZ_JBHFPV010000009.1:0-2500 GCF_042611095.1 Meishania litoralis | reverse complement strand
CGGCTTTTCGCAGCTTATCGCGTCCTTCGTCGCCTCTGAGAGCCTAGGCATCCCCCATACGCCCTTTTCCAGCTTGTCGCCGTACTTTCGTATACGTTTCGCTCTTAGTACTCTTTACTTAAAAAATTCGTGTTTTCTTCTCTTCAAGGCACATACCCTAAGATATATGCCCCGTCCCAATATGTCAATGAACCTGTGGCGAATCGCCGCCGATAGATTATATCGGCGCAAGACGCGCAACACTCCGGAACGGTCATAAAAAACCGCTTCCAGGTGCTATCTGGTGGAGAATATCGGAGTCGAACCGATGACCTCCTGCGTGCAAGGCAGGCGCTCTAGCCAGCTGAGCTAATCCCCCATATACTAGTAGTTAGTACATAGTAGTCAGTAGTCAGTGCCTCCGACCACTACCCAACTTCCAGAATTTCCAGTACTGTATCCTCAAAGAACATATAAAAAGGAAAGAACTCTTAACTCTTAACTTTTTAACTCTTAAATGCAAGCTTCGCTTGCCGTGTAGTCCCGGGCAGACTCGAACTGCCGACCTCTACATTATCAGTGTAGCGCTCTAACCAGCTGAGCTACGGGACTGTCCCGGATCACGCCCACGGCGCGACCGTTCCTTTATACCTAAATACCATGGAGACCTTTATTACGAAGGACATACAAAAAAAAGAAAGAGGCACGGGGCGCGGAAAAGCCCCCAAGGGGGCGGCGCGCTCCCCGGCACAACGGCCGGGAACGCTCTAGAAAGGAGGTGTTCCAGCCGCACCTTCCGGTACGGCTACCTTGTTACGACTTAGCCCTAGTTACCGATCTTGCCCTAGGCCGCTCCTCGCGGTGACGGACTTCAGGCACTCCCGGCTTCCATGGCTTGACGGGCGGTGTGTACAAGGCCCGGGAACGTATTCACCGGATCATGGCTGATATCCGATTACTAGCGATTCCAGCTTCACGGGGTCGGGTTGCAGACCCCGATCCGAACTGTGACCGGTTTTGTAGATTCGCTCCGCCTTGCGGCGTGGCCGCTCTCTGTACCGGCCATTGTAGCACGTGTGTGGCCCAGGACGTAAGGGCCGTGATGATTTGACGTCATCCCCACCTTCCTCGCGGTTTGCACCGGCAGTCCCGTTAGAGTCCCCATCTTTACATGCTGGCAACTAACGGTAGGGGTTGCGCTCGTTATAGGACTTAACCTGACACCTCACGGCACGAGCTGACGACAACCATGCAGCACCTTGCAAATTGCCCGAAGGAAAGGCCATCTCTGGCCCTGTCAAAATGCATTTAAGCCCTGGTAAGGTTCCTCGCGTATCATCGAATTAAACCACATGCTCCACCGCTTGTGCGGGCCCCCGTCAATTCCTTTGAGTTTCATTCTTGCGAACGTACTCCCCAGGTGGGATACTTATCACTTTCGCTTGGCCGCCCAGGCCTCAAGGGCCCGGACAGCTAGTATCCATCGTTTACGGCGTGGACTACCAGGGTATCTAATCCTGTTCGCTCCCCACGCTTTCGTCCATCAGCGTCAGTCCATGGCTAGTGGGCTGCCTTCGCAATCGGTGTTCTATGTAATATCTATGCATTTCACCGCTACACTACATATTCCGCCCACTTCGCCATAACTCAAGACCGCCAGTATCAAAGGCATTTCTACGGTTGAGCCGCAGACTTTCACCCCTGACTTAACGGCCCGCCTACGGACCCTTTAAACCCAATGATTCCGGATAACGCTCGGACCCTCCGTATTACCGCGGCTGCTGGCACGGAGTTAGCCGGTCCTTATTCTTACGGTACCGTCAACGGGGCACGCGTGCCCCTATTTCTTCCCGTATAAAAGCAGTTTACTACCCATAGGGCATTCTTCCTGCACGCGGCATGGCTGGATCAGGCCCTCGCCCATTGTCCAATATTCCTCACTGCTGCCTCCCGTAGGAGTCTGGTCCGTGTCTCAGTACCAGTGTGGGGGATCCCCCTCTCAGGGCCCCTACCCATCGTCGCCATGGTAGGCCGTTACCCTACCATCGAGCTAATGGGACGCATGGCCATCCTCTACCGCCCGAAGGCTTTAATCGCGCGACCAGGCGGAAGCGCGATGCTACGGGGCATTAATCCGGGTTTCCCCGGGCTATTCCCCTGTAAAGGGCAGGTTCCATACGCGGTGCGCACCCGTGCGCCGGTCGCCATCTTCCAGCAAGCTGGAAATGCTGCCCCTCGACTTGCATGTGTTAGGCCTGCCGCTAGCGTTCATCCTGAGCCAGGATCAAACTCTTCATCGTAGTTACGTAAATGTGCTCACGCCACCCCGAGGTAAAAGCCATCCCGGCCCCGTATCTCAATTCTTATATTCTATATGGTTCCTCCCCCTGCCTAAAGCAGGGGGACTTTGTCTCCACAGTATGTCAATGAACTTGCCAAAAACATGGGGAAAACCCCAGGACGCCCAGGAAAAGACAATCGCCATATCCCCAAAGCGGGTGCAAATATAGGACGGTTTTTT
>NZ_JBHFPV010000008.1:0-35727 GCF_042611095.1 Meishania litoralis | reverse complement strand
CCCGTCAGCGCCGATGGTACTGCCACACCAGGTGGGAGAGTAGGTCGCCGCCTTCCTCGAAGCCCCTTACATAACTGTAAGGGGCTTTTTTGTTTTCTTTTCCTCCGATGTTTAGGGAGGCAATTGCTAAAGAATAATCTTTCGGCTTCTTCAAATGTAAATTGTCGTGTCCCTTGGTTGCCAACTGTCTTCAAAAAAAATTTTTCGATTATATTTATGAAAACCAAATCAAGCTAAATATGAGCAATGATCCCAAAGATGATAAATTCAAAAAATGGCTTGATATTCTCCAACAAGAAAGTTGGCAGCTGGAACTGATTATATCCGGCTTTGCCATCTATGGGCTCTTCATGATAATCGATCCAATTGAAGCTGCCAACCTAGAGGCCCAGAATGACCAAAATATATATAAAACCTTCTTGGCACAAGGTCTAAAGGTTTCTTGGTATATCTTGACGATTAATCTAATTGCACACGTAATATTAAGGGGTTTATGGATTGGGGCCATCGGATTACGATATGTATCGGGAGATATTGAATATAATGCGCTTAAGTATAGCCCCAAATTCAAAAAACATTTATTGAAAAGGGTTGGTTCTTTTGATAATTATGTCGCGACTCTTGAAAAGTACTGCAGTATTATTTTTGCGGTAACATTCTTATTGGTCTTTTATTTGTTGGGATTATTGGCGATATCATTCGTATTTACGCTTTTTGGCCTTTGGCTTGATCACGATAATACCCCTGATTGGGTTCGTTATTGGGTAATAATTCCACTTATAGTTTTGATGGGAATTGGCTGCATATTGACCTTCATTGATTTTGTAACCCAAGGATGGTTGAAAAAAAAGAAGTGGACAACCATCTTTTACTACCCGACCTATTCTGTATTCAAGTATTTGACCTTTTCATTTCTTTACAGGCCAATGGTTTATAATTTCTTGGACACTAAATTTGGTAGACGTTTAAGTCTTTTGATAGTGCCCTTGTATTTGGGGATTACCGTATTGGCAAATACAGGGTTCAGTACTTCCAATTATTTGAATAAGGAAATGAATTCGAACTCATATACGGCAAACCCGGACAATTTTGATGATTTGATTAAAAAAAATGCTTCTTTTGCCGATAGGGCATCAATACCTTCAAAAGTAATTCGCTCAACATTTTTAAATGTTTTCGTCGTTTACGGTCGTAGCGTTGAAGATGACGTCTTTTATTTTAATAAAGAACTAAGGCCCGAGGAGGACCATCGCGGCATTTATTCAACATTTTCGTCAGGAACAGTGGATTGGTCAAAGCGAAGCGATTTATTGGACGACTATTTGGCAACAATCAAAGACATGTATACCATTAGGGTCGATAGCACTGCTTTCAAGCCTGATTTTGTCTTGACTCAAAATTCTAGGAAACAATTGGGTTTTGAAACCTTTTTAGATATGACGAATATAGCGAGAGGTAAACATGTGCTTAAAGTTCAACGCAAAGACCATCGACGTGACAGTGTTTACCTTCGAACAATTATTACCATCCCATTTTGGTATTTTCCCGATCAATAGAAATTGTCTGACTGTTTCATCAAAAAACGTTTAGTATGAAAGGATATTTATTGGTATTGTTCATGTTTTTATCAATAGCGGAGATTGTTTCCCAAGAAAACGAGATCAAAGCCCTTGTGGGTGGAACATTAATAGACGGTTATGGGTCTGACCCCATAAAGAACAGCGTTGTTATCATAGAAGGTGAAAAAATCAAGGAGGTCGGGACTATGGACAATACCCAGATTCCGGAAAATGCAGAAGTAATTTCCACGGAAGGAATGACGGTTCTTCCAGGACTGTGGGATATGCATGTACATACCATGATAAACGGGCACGCCGACTATACCTATTGGGACAAAACCTATCCGCCTCTTTTCAAGGATGTCATTATGCCAGCATCGGCCCATCAACTTTTGATGGCAGGTGTTACCAGCGCACGCGATTTGGGAGGTCCATTGGAAGAAAGTATTGCCGTCAGGGATGCAATCAACAATGGGGAAATACCTGGGACAACTTTGTATGTATCGGGTCCTTTCATACAAAAGAAACCCTATCCCGGAACAGAAGATTTCCGCTGGGGGGTCAATGGGGCCGAAGATGGTAGAAAGAAAATCAGAAAGTTGGCCGATGCCGGGGTCGACTGCATCAAGATCGTTGACCAAGATCAAATGACCATAGAAGAATTTAAGGCGGTCGTCGATGAGGCGCATAAAAATGGTTTGAAAGTCGTCGCCCACAGCCATCGCCCAGAGGAAATCCGTACAGGTTTAGAGGTAAGTGTTGACTGTTTTGAACATACGGGGCTTTCTTCCGCCCCAAGATATCCTGACGATGTAATTGAGATGATCAAGGAACGCACGGCAGATATGAGCCAAGGTCCGCTTTTTTGGTGCCCAACCGTTGAAGGGCTGTATAATTATGAATATGTGCGTGATAATCGAGAAAAGCTTGACAATACTTCCTGGCATCTTGGGTTGCCCGATAGCGTTATTACCGACATCAAGAATAGTATTGCGCATCCTGATAGACTTCCATATTTTCAATTGACACCTTCCAGAAAACCGACTTTGGAAACCAAAATCAAACAACTTTTGGACGCAGGCGTTGTTTTGATGATCGGTACCGACAGCGGTATTCCGATGAAATTTCACAGTCAATCAACTTGGAACGAATTGGATGTTTGGGTCAATGAATTTGGCATAGACCCAATGTACGCCATCAGGGGAGCGACCTATTGGCCCGCTCTCTGGATGGGGGTGGCCGATGAAGTCGGTACCGTTACCCCTGGAAAGTACGCCGATATCATAGCCGTTGATGGTGATGTACTACGTTATATCAGTTTACTGCAGGATGTCGATATGGTAATTAAACACGGTAAACGCTATAAATAATCTTGAGTTCTAAACTCGGCATCAAAAAACAATTCCTGCAACGAAGAGAGGAAAAATTGAACAGTGCCTCGCATGGTTTGGGGGCATTCTTTGCCGTAGTCGGAATGTTTGCTTTATTGTCCAAAAATTCAGAAAAAACCAACTTTGCGACTTTTGGTGTTTTAGTGTACAGCTTCACTTTGATCACGATGTTCTTTGTGTCCAGTGCTTATCACGCCACCAAAAACCCGAAAACAAAGCGGGTATTACGAATAGTCGACCATATCAACATCTACTTTTTGATCGCTGGTACGTACACGCCCGTCGCCTTGATTACCTTATATTACGGCAATGGATGGACTATATTCTACATTGTGTGGTCAATTGCCATTGCAGGAACATTTTTTAAGCTGTTCTATACCGGAAAATTGGAGTTCGTATCGCTATTGTTATACGTGGCAATGGGTTGGTTGATTGTTCTTGATTTTGATAACCTTATGAATTATACTTCCTACCGGGGCATTTGGCTATTGTTCTTAGGCGGTATTTTTTATACCTTGGGTATATTCTTTTATGCCTTTCAGCGTATTCAATACAATCATTTCATTTGGCATCTTTTTGTTTTGGCCGGCGCCCTGTGCCATTGGCTATTTATCTATTGCGAAGTGGTCTGAAACCTCCTAATGGTCATAGTAAATAGGCAATACCGATTCCCAGAACGATTGCTACCAACTTTCTGAGATTGAATGTATGTCCTTCTGAACTTTCAAAAAGTATTACCGTCGAAATATGGAGAAATACACCGATCACCAAAGCCGTGACTTGTATATGATAGTCCATGACAAATGAAAAATTAGTGGCAAAATAATTGCCCAAAGGTGTCATTATAGCAAATAATACAATGAAGAACACGGCTTTTTGCAATGTAATCTTAGAGTTTAAAAGAAAGATGCTCAAGATAATCGAAATCGGTATTTTGTGGATAAGAATACCATATAGAATAGTACCATGTTCCTCTATAGGAAGCCCTTCCAACAATGAATGCAATGAAAGACTGAAAAACAATAACCAAGGAAAATCGGATTTATCGCTATCGAGGTGAACGTGACCATGTTCGGCACCCTTCGAGAAGAATTCCAAGATTATCTGTAGCAGAATACCCGACATTATGAAAAATCCGATAGTTTTCGAATTAGATTCATGGTAAACTGAAGGAAAGAGCTCAAATAGGGTCAAGGCCAATAAGAATGCTCCACTGAATGCCAATAAAAGTTTAAAGTTTTCCTTGCTTTTAGGCTTTGCAAAATAAACGAAACCGAAACTAAGCAGTACGGCAAGCGTAAGAAGTAGATAGGTCATTGGCTATGAAATCTTTTTACCTTGAATCTTAGATTCGTTCAAGAGGCCTAAAAATACTGTATTTTTGTCACCCGGTTAATTAACGCGATGAACAATAATTTTAAAATGGTGGCGAAGACACTCTTCGGTTTTGAAGAAGTGCTGGCAAATGAACTTCGTAACCTTGGGGCCGGTAATGTCATAGTAGGTGTACGCAACGTTGCTTTCGAGGGTGACACGGGTTTTATGTACAAAGCCAATCTCTGTCTTCGCACGGCCGTTAAGATAATCAAGCCGATCCACTCTTTTTCGGTTCACAATGAAAACGAACTCTATAAAAGAATATATGCCTTTGATTGGACGGATTACCTTTCTGTCGACACCACTTTTTCGATAGATGCGACCGTTAATTCCGATAACTTTTCGCATTCGCTGTATGTTTCACAAAAGGTAAAGGATGCGATTGTCGACAAGTTTAGGGATACGCAAGGAAAACGACCGAACGTCGATGTGAAGTTTCCCGATGTACGTATCAACATCCATATTCAAAAGAATCATTGTAATGTTTCCTTGGATAGCTCAGGAAGGTCTTTGCACCATCGAGGCTATCGCATAGCGACCAACATCGCCCCTATAAATGAGGTATTGGCAGCTGGACTTTTGTTGTTAAGCGGTTGGGATGGCCAATGTGATTTTTTGGATCCCATGTGCGGCAGTGGCACCTTGCTCACCGAAGCGGCAATGATCGCATGCAATATTCCAGCGAACATCAACCGCAAGGAATTTGCCTTTGAGAAATGGAACGATTTTGATGAACCGCTTTTTGAAAAGATCGTTGAAAGTAGTTTGAAAAAAGCACGGGAATTCAGATATAAAATTGTCGGTTACGACAAAGCTCCATCCGCGGTTCGCAAGGCCAAAGAAAATATCGAAAACGCGAACCTTTCCGATTATATAACCATCGAGCGTAAGAATTTCTTTGATACTTCAAAATTTACGGAAGGACCGTTGCATATGGTTTTCAATCCTCCGTATGGAGAACGTTTGAATCTTGATATGGAAGATTTCTATGCTTCGATAGGTGACACTTTAAAACAACGATACCCGGGAACCAATGCCTGGTTCATTACCTCTAATCTTGAAGCCCTTAAATTTGTAGGTTTGAAGCCCTCTAGAAAAATAAAGGTTTTCAATAGCCATCTTGAATCACGGTTGGTAAAATATGTAATGTACGAGGGAAGTAAAAAGGCCAAATATCAAAAAAAGGTGTAGATTCTTCCATATTTAATACTTCGTAAAGAACCAGGGCTTTAAGTAAACGGATTCTTTGCAGTACCTAGGGCCTAAATCAATACCCATTTTATTCTTCGGTGTTTTCCCCAGGTTCTATTTTAGGTTTTTTTGCCTTTTTGTAAAGGGGAATAAAGTATGTCAAGGAATAGTTGTATCCCACCCCGAATCGACTGCCGTCCGTAACTTTGTTAAACCCGGGGATGAACAGGTCAGGAAAGGTTCCTTCCTTATCGGGGTCGGTGAACAAAAAGCCAAGTCTGACACTGCCACCCATATAAATGTTCGCGAACAATTCTACTTTTGTGCCGACAACGAATTCGAGCCATGAAGCATTTCTGCCCTTAAATTCTTGGGCAACATCAGAACCCGGGGCAAAACTATCGGGATGCCAATAGCGGTTCGAGCCAAAAATCTGATAATTGTTCAATGTTTGGCCATAGGTGCTAAAGGCATAACGCCCGCCGATAAAAATAGAGTTCTGTTCGCCATACCAGTTCGCATAGGTGTTGTAGTCGACTCCTAATTTTAAGTAACTGCCCGAAGTCGTGAAATTATAAAGATCTTCTTGTTTCGTTTTTTTTTCAGTGCCTAATTCGGCCGCTGCATACAACTTTTGAGTCAATCGGTAATCGCCCGCAAATTCGAGTCCGGTGTAGTTATCCTGTAAAAATGAAACCAATGGCCGACTAAGGTCTATTCCGACCCGAAGTCCATATTTTTGTTCATAGACCACGGTATCCATTGGGCTGGTGTCAATAGGTTTACTTTGTGAAAAACCAGTGAAAACAACAAAAAATATAAGTATGTTAGTGGTATATCTTAACATGTGCCGAAGCTGAATTTGCCACTACCGTAGTGTCGATTACTATTTGTTTTATCCAATTGTCGGCATCCGTTTCCAAGTTATGTGCCAAATCTTCGAAGGTCACGGTATAGCCACAAGCACGTGATCTAAAATCCTTTTTTGTGGTGTATGTTAAAGTAAGATTGTCAATATTTCCGGTTTCCACATCATTTTCGTCATCGGCCGAGTTCGCGATAAGGTTAAAGGCGGAATTGGTATCATCGACTTTCAAGGGTATTGCGATGCTGTCCAAGGCCGATCGATCGGCAAAGGTATTCACGGGAGTACCATTTCCTACTCCCAAAACCCGGAGAGCGGGTACCGACTTGAACTCCGTTTGATTCTCGAAATCATAAAAACGAATGACCAAAAAAGGCGTATCGGCATCTACACAGATATCGTCTTTTTCACAGGCCAAGAATATAGGGCCGATCAGTAAGAAAAAAAATACGAACTTGATTATGCGCATGGTATTACAACTTCTCCAAAAGTACGACATTTTCAACGTGATAGGTTTGGGGAAACATATCCACGGGCTGCACTTTAACAATAGAATAACGATTTTTCATCATTTCAAGATCTCTTGCTTGGGTCGCACTATTACAACTCACATAAACTATTTTTTTAGGTGCGATATTGAGCAATTGTTGTACCACCTCTTTGTGCATTCCGTCCCTTGGGGGGTCGGTGATAACAATGTCGGGCTTGCCATTCTCGTTTACAAAATCCTCGTTTAATACGGTTTTCATATCACCGACGTAAAAATGAACATTATTGATATTGTTTTGAATGGCATTTGCCTTGGCATCTTCAATAGCCTCCAGAACCGACTCGATACCGATTACCTTTTTCGCTTTTTTGGCAATAAATTGTGCAATGGTCCCGGTACCGGTGTATAGGTCATAGACCAGTTCATTTCCTGTGAGTCCCGCAAGTTCACGGGTCACCTTGTAGAGTTCATAGGCCTGCTCTGAATTGGTCTGATAGAAAGACTTGGCGTTTATCTTGAACCGCAGGCCCTCCATTTCCTCAAAAATGTGGTCACGACCAGCGTGGCAAACGATCTCTTGGTCATAAATCGTATCGTTCTGTTTTCGGTTTATGACAAACAAGAGCGAGGTAATCTCTGGAAATGACTTTGCCAAATGGTCTAGAAGTAAATTTCTTTTCGAGCCAACATCTTCGAAAAACTGTATCAATACCATGATTTCCCCTGTTGAGGAAGTACGTATCATCATGGTGCGGAGCATACCGTTTTGGTTTCTGGGGTTGAAGAACGAAATATCGTTTTGGATCGCAAATTCTTTGGTCGCCAATCGTATGGCATTTGATGGATCCTCTTGCAGATGGCATTTTTCAATGTCCAAAATCTTGTCCCACATTCCAGGAATATGGAAACCTAGAGCGTTCTTGTTTTTTATTTCCTTACCTGATTGAATTTCTTCCAAAGTCAACCAACGGCTATCCGAAAAAGAAAACTCCATTTTATTGCGATAGAAATATCGTTTTTGCGAACCGATGATGGGACTTATTTCGGGAAGGTCTAAGTGTCCTATGCGCCTAAGGTTGTTTTCCACTTCTTTTTGCTTGTAGAAGAGTTGGTGCTCATAACCCATGGCTTGCCATTTGCATCCACCACAAACACCAAAATGTTTGCACTCAGGTGATACCCGCTTGTCGGAAAGTGTATGGAACGTAATCGCTTCGCCTTCAAAATAGGCTTTTCTTTTTTTTGTCGTCTGTACATCGACCACATCGCCGGGTACGGCGTTGGTCAAAAAAACAACCCTGCCATCAGGGGCTTTGCCAATGGTCTTTCCCTTGGCTCCGGCATCGACGATTTCAACATTCTCGAAAATCTGCCTTCTTTTTTGTTTTCGCATGGCGCAAAAATAGGGTGTTTTTTAGTAAGACCTATAGCTTCTAAACCATCATCGTATTTTTTCGTATTCCTTCGAAGTTTTTTATTATCCTGTAGATAATTTGTAATTTAGCGGCTCTACAAAGGATGATTTCTCTCCTACGCTGAATTTTCGAATCTTCGAAAGGAAAAAGGTATAGAAGGAATTACTGAAGTTTTATTTAAAGTAATTTATAATCATGTCAGTTTTAGAACGAATGACTTCTGAAGATGCGATTGCATTGGAAGATAGGTATGGGGCGCACAATTACCATCCCCTGCCGGTAGTATTGCAAAAGGGCGAAGGTGTTTTCGTTTGGGATGTCGAGGGGAAAAAGTATTATGATTTTCTCTCAGCTTATTCGGCCATTAACCAAGGGCATTGTCACCCAAAAATCATTGGGGCGTTGATTGAACAGGCCCAGAGGCTGACCTTGACCTCAAGGGCGTTTCACAATGATTTATTGGGCCGGTACGAAAAGTACGCTGCCGAGACGTTCGGTTTTGACAAACTCCTGCCTATGAATACCGGCGCCGAAGCCGTTGAAACGGCCTTGAAAATTTGTCGTAAATGGGCCTATGAGAAAAAAGGAATCGATGAGAACGAGGCACAGATCATCGTATGCGAGAATAATTTTCATGGTCGTACGACCACGATCATATCGTTTTCAAATGACCCGGTTGCGCGCAAAAATTTTGGTCCCTTCACCAAAGGTTTCGTCAAAATAGAATATGATAATCTTGGGGCATTGAAAGACGCCTTGGAAAACAATGCTAACGTTGGTGGTTTTTTGGTCGAGCCCATTCAAGGCGAAGCCGGGGTTTATGTTCCCTCAGAGGGTTACCTGAGGGCTGCGAAAGAATTGTGTGAAAAGCATAATGTATTGTTCATTGCCGATGAAGTTCAAACCGGTATCGCCAGAACCGGGCGTATGCTGGCCGTTGACCATGAAAACATACGCCCCGATATTTTAATTTTGGGCAAAGCCTTGTCAGGAGGGGTTTTTCCCGTATCGGCAGTTTTGGCGAACGATGAAGTAATGGGTGTTATCCGCCCTGGAAATCATGGCAGTACTTTCGGAGGCAATCCGATTGCCTGTGCTGTGGCCATGGCCGCTCTTGAGGTCGTGAAAGAAGAAGGTTTGGCAGAAAATGCGAAAGAGCTCGGAGAAATTTTCAGGAAAGAAATGGGCAAATTTATTGAAGGTTGTGAAATCGTCAAGTCGATTCGGGGGAAAGGACTGCTCAATGCGATTTTGATCAATGATACCGAAGATAGTTCGACGGCATGGGATATATGCATGGCTCTAAAGGAAAATGGATTGTTGGCCAAGCCAACACACGGAAACATCATTAGATTTGCACCGCCCTTGGTAATGAACGAATCGCAATTGATGGATTGTATATCCATTATTACGAAAACGCTTGCCAGATTCAGCTAATAAAAAAAATCCCCGACAATCAGTCGGGGATTTTTCTTTTTGCCGCTTAACTTAATCAATATTGAACTCTCCTGAAGTTATCAATGCGATGATTACCCCAAAATAGATAATGCCCAAGACCAACATGATTATCGAAATGGCCAGACCAATATAAGAAAGTGTCTTTCCGGTTTTCGCATTCTCGTACCCGGTATAGCCGTCAGGATTTTGTTGGTACAATTTTTCGGCACTTTTGGCATTGCTCAGCCCGATTATGCTAAAGATTGCTGCAAAGGGCCCACAGCAGAATATCGAGGTCACTATCGAGACTATGCCCATAGTCAAGGCCGTACCGGCCCCGGGTAGTTGTTGTTGGTCCATATTACTGATTTTGCCATTGTTCACTCATTTCCATCGCTTTTTCTATATAAGCATCCCAACCTCCCATCTGTTGAATATTGTAAATGGTCATTACCAAATAGAGAATGCCTATTGCAAGAACTATCCAAGCTATGATCTTCGCCGTTTTCAGTTGGCTAAAATTGGAGTAGCCTTCAGGATCGAGCTTGTATTTGTTTTCGTCATTCCTTAAAAGAAACAATGCAATGCCCCCCAAAAGTATCGCCGGAATACCAGCAATACAGCAACAAATAAATCCGAGAATGGACAGTACAATGGCAATAGTGATGTTAGGTAATTTCTGTTGTTCCATAAAAAGTTTAGTTAGATGAATTTCAAAACATAGTTGATCAAAATCGTGGCCACGCTCAGTATCATTAACGAACTAATGACTTGGTTCCCATATTTGAAGGTAAAGAATTTGTTCATAGCCAAAAATGCAAATAACAACATTATCGGATAAATGGCCGGGTACATTTTGAATGCCATAAGAAAATCTCCCTTCGAAAGAAAAAGTATTGCACGCTGCAATCCACAGCCAGGACAATCAAACCCCAATATTTGTTTGCTAAAGCATGGCAGCATGTACTCTTCCAGACGCAGGTAAGAGGCGATCAATGTTATTTTCATTCATGCACTTTTATGCTGTACAAATTACCATTAATTTTAAAGAATCAAAACATTATCATGTCTGTTTTTAAAGTGGGTGATAGGGTCGAAGGTGTTGATGAAGCCATTAAAGGTGTGGTTAGGTCGGTTGTGGCCGATATGGTCACCATTGAAAGTGAAGATGGGTTTTTGCTTCAATTCCCCGAACGTGAACTAATGGCGGTGCCGAAATATGATAAACTGCGAGTGACCGATTATGAGGTGGCAAAGGTCAAAAGTGAGAAACGGGCCGATCGACCTAAAAAAGTCATTGCCGTAAAGCCAAAAGAGCGAAATGCCCCGAAAATGGAAGTTGACCTACACATTGATCAACTCGTGAAATCTTCAAAAGGAATGACGAACCATGAAATGGTCGACCTACAATTGGAGACTGCAAAAAGACAGCTTGATTTTGCCATTCGCAAGCGCATTCAAAAAGTGGTGTTCATTCATGGTGTAGGAGAAGGTGTTTTACGTGAAGAACTCCATTATCTTTTTCGCAGGTACCAAAATCTAAAGTATTACGATGCAGAATATCGTAAGTACGGCACGGGCGCAACCGAAGTATACATTTATCAAAACTCCTGAATTCATTGCGCGACTGAAGTGGTAACGGTACCGAAATTACTTATGGTAAGATCGGTTATACGCGAATTATCCGATGTTTTAAGTGAAATACCCTGTAATTCTATTTTATGCGAAAAGGTTACGGTGTCAATGGCCGTGGTCGTGATGATCACTTCACCTCCTGTTGCCTCTATTTCATCGAGTACCGTGGGTTCTATCGGTGGTATGGCATCACAGAAATAGTTTTTGGAGACTTTGTCCGAAAAAAGGCGATAAACTACCTTTGATTGTGAAGGAATAGCACTTACAATACCGACGGTGTCATTCTTCAACGCAGAGGCGGGCAGGGTAAGAATAAGGGTCTCGTCATCATTAATCTTGAACAGCACATTCTCTTTGTCCGCTTCAATGGCATCACAATTATTGATCGTGGCAATACTGTCAAAATCGAGAGTCTCTATCTGCAGGTTGCCGTCATCACAAGAAAGAAGCGCAAACAAAATACCGCAAAAAATATATTTACCCATGGTTCAAAAGTAAGCGATCTAGACTATAAGTTTGTCGGTTTTTAGGGATAAATTTACTTAAGATCCCCTATTTTTGAACCTTTATAAACCGAAGACAGAAGTTAAATGCAAAAGATATATCTTGACAACGCTGCGACCACCCAGGTCAGGGAAAATGTAATTGTCAAAATGCAGGATGCCTTGGCAAATTTTTATGGAAACCCTTCCTCGACGCATAGTTACGGCAGGTCGGCCAGAACGGCGATCGAAAGCGCAAGAAAAACAATAGCCAAAGAGCTCAATGCCCAAGCTTCTGAAATAATTTTTACATCGGGCGGTACCGAGGCCGACAATATGATACTCAGATGCGCGGTACGCGATCTCGGCGTTAAAACCATAATAACGACCAAAATTGAACATCATGCGGTTCTGCATACTGTCGAGGACTTGGCAAAGGAAGGTGGTATCGACTTACACTATGTCGATCTTGATGTCTATGGAAACCCTAAAATAGATCATCTCGAAAAACTTTTGAAGCAAGACGATTCCAAAAAATTGGTCAGTCTCATGCATGTCAATAATGAAATTGGCAATATGATTGATATTGACGCTTTTTGTAATCTCAGCAAAGAGAATGGTGCACTTTTTCATTCCGATACGGTGCAATCGATCGGGCATTATAAGTGGGATGTTCAGAAAACATCCGCCGATTTTCTAACGGCCGCGGCACATAAATTTCATGGACCGAAAGGGATAGGTTTTGCGTTCATTAGAAAAAATTCGGGTATGGGTTGTATGATTTCGGGTGGATCTCAAGAAAGGGGCTATCGCGCAGGTACCGAAGCGTTTCATAATATCGTTGGCCTTGAAGAAGCATTTGTCGCCGCCTATGAGCACCTTGATGCCGAGATCGAATATGTATCGGATCTGAAAAAATATTTTATCGAAGGGATAGAAAGGGAAATTCCCGATGCAAAGTTCAACGGTCTTTCAGGTGATTTGGACAAGAGCACCTATACCTTGACCAATTTATGCTTGCCGGTAAGCAAGGAAAAAGCGTTGATGTTGTTGTTTCATCTGGATATTAAAGGAATCGCATGCTCAAAAGGCAGTGCCTGCCAGTCGGGAAGTGATGCGGGGTCGCACGTACTATCTGAAATACTTTCTGAAGAAGACCTTAAAAAACCTTCGTTAAGATTCTCGTTTTCGGTATATAACACAAAAGAAGAGCTCGACTATACGATAAATACCTTAAAGGAATTTGTCGCAGGCTAATCCTTGCCTTTTTTTCTGTTTCTTTTCCTTTCACGTTCGTACGGAAATTTGCGCGTTGCCAATCTCATCATGCGGTCGATAAGGTCAACAGTGTTTTTGCCCGACTTTTTGTTGATTTCCTTTTCGTATTTCCAAAGTAACTTTCCGGTAACCGCATCGCTTATCTTTATGCCGATGCGCCCGTAGTTGGCATCTCCCGAAAAATAATCCATAAAACTGAAATCTGTCGAAACCCCTTTTGACAATAAGATGTTGAGATGTAGATTGCCGCTAATGATTCCGTCCACCCCCAAAATTTCGCTCAATTGTTTTACCGTGTATACATCGATGTTTTCATAAGAGATATTGTTTTGGGCAAGAATGGCATTGGTATTATCTACATTCTGGAACTCTACCGAGAATTTCTTCTTTTTTTTACGTTTAGAAAAATAGGTTTCCAGGGCATCTTGGACCGCCAGCCCTTCTTTCTCTTTTAGGGTCTTTAGCTCATCTTCGGCGATTTCATCCTTTAGGTCAAGATGGGTCAAAAATGGAAGTATGGCCAAGGTTTCATGTTCGGCACTAAGGTCATCAAATTTGGCACTTTCATAAATATTTTTTTGGGCAGTTGCCGCGTTGATTGCCAAAAAACAAAATATTGTAAGAATAGATCGTTGCATATCAAATCATCTTCATTGAAATTCACCTAATTAGTATGTTTATTTGCCCACTTTAAAAGCGCATTTTCAATCGGAGGTTCAGTACCCGCGATGTCATGAAATTAGGGATGGCGAACTCATTTTTACTGTCAACGTCCCTCACCCATGTGTTGGTGATGGAGTTCTGGTTGTTAAAAAGGTTAAAGACCTCGACACCTGCACTTAATTCTTTAAGGTTGCCGAGCCAATGTTTTTTAGGGTATTTCGTTTCACCACCCACAAAAATATGGGAAATTCCCAAATCGGCACGTTTATAATCCCTTAATCTGTTTTGAAATATGTAGGGGTCGGCATAGCTTGGAGACCCGCCCGGCACACCGGTGCTATAGAGCAGGTTGAGAAACATGCGCAAATTGGGCATATCGGGAATATAATCTTGAAACAGGATGCCCACTTTTAACCGCTGGTCGGTGGGTCTCGAAATGTAACCTCTTTCGTTTATGTTTTCTTCCGTTTTTAAATAACCTATGCTAAGCCAAGACTCGGTGCCCGGCACGAAAGCACCGTTCAATCGAAATTCTGCGCCGTATACATAGGCAGATGCATTGTTTTTCGCGGCATATCGAATGCGAACATCTTGCAATGTATATGGATTGACATTCTCAAGGTTCTTATAATAGGCCTCATTGACCATGGTAAACGGTCGGCCCCAAAGCAGAAAACTATATTCGCTTCCGTAAACGATATGAAGTGATTTTTGTGCCCTGACATTCGACCGTACTATTCCCGTACTGTCGCGCAATTCCCTATAGAAAGGAGGTTGGTGGTAAACACCGCCCGAAAGCCTAAAAAGCATGTCTTTTTTCCAATCCGGTTTAAGGGCAAATTGCACTCTTGGGCTGAATACCACATTTGATACTTTGGTGACATTTGTTCCGCTCACTGTCCAGTATTGAGATCTTGCGCCAAGGTTATAATAGAATACATTTCCGCTCCAGTCATGTCTTTGGCTAAATTGGGCAAAACCTGAGAAGCGGTTCGTTTTGATAAGGTTTCGTGAGGTAATTCCGGTATAAGGTTCTATGGGTGCGTTGAACGGGTCTTCGGGTTGATCGTTCACGAACCCGGACCTTGGGGGACGTACCGAAAAACCTGCCGAATCTATGAATTCCGACTCCCTCAATTCGTCTCGAATGTCTTCATGGGTATATTTTATGCCCCATTCCAGTACACTTTCATCTTTGGTGTAAAAGCCTTTTTGGGCAAGGTTGAAAATAAGTGCATCTAGATTGTTTCGGGCCCTGTTGCGCTGCGAACCTATTCCTTTTGATGCAGTGGCATCGCCAAGATCTGAACTGTCGAGATTCGTGTCGACCTCCCCTAATTCATAAGTTGCTATAATGTCTGAATGCTCTTCTTCGGTCGTATGATAAATCGATGAAATTAATTTTAACGCCAAGTTATCCTCGATCAAATATGTTGCTTTCAATGCCCCAAGGGCCGTATTGTATCTGTTCTTTTCATTGCCCTCATAGTCGACTATCAATGCCCGAGGGTCTGTTAGAGTACCAAAATTGGTCTGTCTACTGATAGGTTCGTTACGATAGTCGTTTACCGATACATTGCCCAAAAAATTGAAATGTAGTTTTTTCGAAAATCGAAAAGTGAGATAGCTTTGTAAATCGACGAAAGTAGGATTGAAATTGGCCTTGGTCTGTTGGCTATTGACCAAAATCGAGTTGTTTCTATAGCGCAGCCCCGAAACGCTGCTAAAGTTCTTATTTTTAGAAATGGTCTCGATGGCGGCGCTGGCACCTAACAAGCTGAGGTCCATCTGAATACCAAGGGCAATCGGATTTTTATAGGTGATATCCAATACCGACGACAATTTATCTCCATATTTGGCCTGAAACCCTCCGGAAGAAAACTTCACGTTCTGCACCATGTCACTATTTACGAAACTAAACCCTTCTTGTTGGGCCGATCGAATCAAGAAGGGCCTATATACCTCAATTTCATTGATATAGACCAAGTTCTCGTCATAGTTGCCTCCCCTTACCGAGTATTGGGTGCTTAGCTCGTTGTTCGAGGCCACGCCCGGCAGTAACTTCAAAACGTTTTCTACCCCTGCATTGGCACCCGGGATTTTACGGATTACATTGGGTGAAACCACCAATATATTATCGACACTCTTTTCGCCGGTAGGGGTAACGGTGACGCCGTCAACTTGTATCGTATCCTTTTTCATCACCGGATTGAACTCATAGGTCTCGTTGGTGGTGAGCACGAGGTTTTCAAGAACGATGTTTTCATGGCCAATGTGCGAAAAAGTTATTGTGGTGGCCTGATCGGCGGTAATGGACAGTACGTAGAACCCATCCGATGTGGTAGAGGTGCCGTTCGATATCGAAGAAATGTTGACATCGCCAAGTGGTTTGTTTCCTTCTTCCAGTACTACTCCCGTAATCGTGGCCGTTTGAGCATTTATAAGGTCAAGACCACAAAGCAGCAATAGAAGAATGTACCTAGCGCATTTCACGTACTATTTTCTATAAAAAGAAGTAATGTGTGTTGTAGTGTTTCCGACGTTGTCGGTGACGACGACCTTAAGTTCGCATTGTTTCTTGTCCAATATCTTGTCGTCGAAATTGTAGGTCAACGTCTTGGTCTTGGGTTCGTATTCCATCAAGATCCATTCACCATTGAGCGTTGCCGAGTAGGTGTCTATACCGCTAAGGTCATCTGAAATACGAAGGCTCAAATATTTGTAATTGTTCAGCCACTGTTTTTCCTTAAAGTTTTTGGTGCTTACCTTTGGAGCGACAGTATCTTTGGCCAAAGCGTAAGTGCCCAGGTTACGTGTTCGAGTAGTGAAAGTGCTTCCCCTTTTAAAGGTAGATGCAAATTCGGGCCTTAGCTTATCGTCAAGGCGAGCTATAAAAAGCTGCTTAAGATCTTCTTCTGAATATTTTGAAACATCGAAAGTAATGGTAAAGTTCCTGTGGGCCGGCACCCCGTTGTGGTGAATCGTCACAGTATCCTTTCCTTTTTTTAGATCGATATAGAAATCGTCATAAAAGGTATTTGCGGGAAAATAGACCTTTGCACCGCCAAGATCGTAATTGTTGGGCTTTTTGGCGATCACATAGGTGTCGGTTTTTTCCGAGGCCCTTTCCGACTTCAGCTGCGCTTGTCTTCCTTCCACCGGAATGACCACCTTGGTCGTGTTTCCGGCAAGATCCTGTATGAGAACCTCTACATTGTACGATAATCCTTCCTTAATATTGATCTTCCCGTCGTTTTCAAGCGTATTGTAAATGCTAAGTCGATTACCGGGCGATTTGAAGAGCTTCTGAATTTTTGAACGGTATTTGGCGTAGTGGTCAAAATCGATCAATGTATTGATATAACGCGTCTCTGAGTATGAAAAACTCTCAAAGTCATAATTTGTGTACTCCTTGCCGTTTACCAATTGTCGCACCGAATAGACGCCATTCTTATTGGCTGCCAGATCTTGTCTGTCATAACCTACAAAACCGAAACCTATCGTACCTATGGCCGTTACTTTGTCGGCAAGAAAGGATCCATCTTTTTGTTTGGTGAAGTTGACCTCGACCTTGTTTGCATTTTGGTTGACTTGGGCATCCTCTGAAAGTGGATAAGCATATAGTCTGTTCAATATTGGATTGGTAGCGTCTCGCACTTCCAATCCATATAGCAGGGGATTTGTCGGTTTTTCCGAGATACTGTTCCGTATTTCGAAATGTAGGTGTGGCCCAGAAGACCCTCCGGTATTACCGCTATAGGCGATGACCTTGCCTTTTTCGACCTTGACCTCGCCATAGTCGGGAAATACCTCGACCTCATACGATCTTTTTTGATATTGTACCTTTTTGATGTATTCTTCTATCTCAGGGGAAAATTTCTGAAGATGTGCATAAACAGAGGTGTAACCGTTTGGGTGCGCCACATAGAGCACCTTGCCGTAACCCCATAAAGAGACCTTTATGCGCGTAACACTGCCATCGCCTATGGCATAAACGGGAAGCCCTTGCCGCTGTTGTGTTTTTATATCGATCCCGCCATGAAAATGGTTCGATCTAAGCTCACCGAAAGTACCGGCCAGTACCAAAGGAATATCAAGGGGAGACCGGAATGTGTCTTGAGGATATTTTTCTTGGGCGAAGACCGTCGAAGAAAAAAATGGGGCAAGGAGTAAAAAGATGATTGCTCTGACCATAGCTATTTAAATGGATACGAAAGTAATTATTCGCATGCAATAGGTGCAACTCTGTTCCATAAAAATCGTGTACATGTTATTCAACGATATTTCTTCGATAAAAGTATGCTTGAGAATAATTGTGAAAAGTATTGCTAAGTCGTCAGATGTATGTTAACTTTGTTTGATGAGCATTGAATTAGAGTATGAGTGAATTGGTCAAAATCGTTGATTCCCTTGAAAATAAGATCAGTAAGTTATTGCATAAGATGGAGTTGCTCAGCCAAACCAATACCAAGCTGGAGAACGAACTGATTTCTTTGCGAAACGATCGAGACAATACCAAGACCACCGTTTCGGAATGGGAAGAAAAGTACAATTCATTAAGACTCGCCAATTCGATGCTTGGCAGTAATACCAATAAAACAGAAGCTAAGCTTAAAATCAATACATTGATCAGAGAGCTGGATCATTGCATATCGCAGCTCTCGGAGTGATGTTATAATAGTATGTCGGAAAAGCTCAAAATCAAGCTTTCTATCGCGGACAGGGTTTATCCCCTGACCATTGACCCAAGTCAAGAAGAGGGGTTGCGAAAAGCGGCAAAAAACATAGAACAGCTGGCCAAGAAGTTCGAGCAGAGCTATGCCGTTAGGGATAAGCAAGACGTTCTTGCCATGTGTGCCCTACAGTTTGCCTCGAAAATAGAGCAAAAAGGCATTGATCAATCTCAGGGCAATTTGGAAGCGCTGGAGCGCTTAAAAGCGCTCGATGGCTTGGTCAACACGAAGCTTGGCATAAAATAAGTTCTTTTAAATAAATATAGTTACTGCCCACATTGGTAATATCTTTTGACGAACTCAACATTAATTTGTTTAAAAAGGGTGAGTTTAGATTGTAAAAGCAGGCCTTACTAGTATAAGGATCCTTGATCAGTCTTGTAGCCCTAAACCTGTTTTATGGAGTTTGTACAAAACTTCTCCAATGTGGGTTTTTTTGTACCGTGCCAAAAGGCGTGGACACAATAAACGGCCAGGGCGTCGATGAACATTTTTGTTGAGATGCATCTGCCTTTTTAGATTAACAGTTAATTTTCAAACCATGGACAGTATTATGATGATAATTGCGGCAATAATCGGACTCGCCATTGGGTTCGCCATTGCCAAGTTTCTTGAAAAGGGCAAAGCCTCGAAAACGCTTGCCAATGCCAAAAAAGAATCTGAAGCCATTCTTAAGAATGCCAAAATTGAGGGAGAGAACATCAAAAAAGATAAGATCTTTCAGGCTAAGGAAAAGTTTTTGGAACTAAAGGCCGAACATGAAAAAGTGATCATCGGTAAGGATAAGAAAATCAATGAGGCCGAAAAGCGTACCCGCGATAAAGAATCTCAGGTCAGCAATGAACTGGCAAAGAACAAAAAACTGAACGATCAGCTTGAGAACAAGATAAAAGAAGTCGAACATCGTGCGGAATTCTATGACAAGAAACAAGCGGAACTTGAAAAACTGCACAAAAGCCAGGTTCAGCAGTTGGAGGTAATCTCGGGTCTGTCGGCAGATGATGCAAAGAGCCAATTGTTGGAATCTTTGAAGGAAACCGCCAAGACCGATGCCATGGCCTACATTCAGTCCACTTTGGAGGAGGCCAAACTTACGGCACAACAAGAAGCACGAAAAATAGTGGTCAATACCATTCAGCGCATAGGTACCGAAGAAGCGGTGGAGAATTGTGTCTCGGTGTTTAATTTGGAATCCGATGATGTCAAGGGCAGAATAATAGGTCGGGAAGGTCGAAATATTAGGGCCTTGGAAGCCGCGACTGGTGTTGAGATCGTCGTTGACGACACCCCCGAGGCCATCATTCTTTCATGTTTTGACTCGGTTCGCCGCGAAGTGGCAAGGCTTTCTTTGCATAAATTGGTGACTGATGGAAGAATCCACCCCGCTAGGATCGAAGAAATTGTAAAAAAGACCGAAAAACAGATTGAAAATGAAATTGTCGAGATTGGCAAACGTACGGTCATCGATTTGGGCATACATGGGCTGCATCCTGAATTGGTCAGAGCGGTTGGCCGCATGAAGTACCGATCTTCGTACGGACAGAATCTTTTACAACATTCCCGTGAAGTGGCAAAACTTTGCGGCGTTATGGCTTCGGAACTCGGCTTGAACCCGAAGTTGGCCAAACGTGCCGGTCTATTGCACGATATCGGAAAAGTTCCTAATACGGAAGCAGAAGTAGAAACCCCTCACGCCATTTTGGGCATGCAATGGGCAGAAAAATATGGTGAAAAACCAGATGTCTGCAATGCCATTGGCGCGCACCATGATGAAATTGAAATGAAAACCTTGATATCGCCAATAGTACAGGTATGCGATGCGATCAGCGGAGCGAGGCCAGGTGCGAGAAGACAAGTGCTCGATTCATACATACAACGGTTAAAAGACCTTGAAGATATTGCCTTTGCCTTTAATGGGGTTCAGAAGGCCTATGCCATTCAGGCGGGCAGGGAACTTCGTGTAATAGTTGAAAGTGAAAAGGTAAGTGATGATAAGGCCGCACAGTTGTCGTTTGAGATTTCCCAGAAAATCCAGACCGATATGACCTATCCCGGTCAGGTCAAGGTTACCGTAATTCGAGAGACAAGGGCCGTCAATGTAGCAAAATAGCCGTTAGCCGTTTTTTTGATAGTTTAGGGTTGCTTTTTACTTCATTTTGATTCCAGGTATGACTTATGTCATAGTACCTGTGGCGTATCGAAAGTATTTTTAAGATGAATTTAAAATCTTTCGAAATGAAAAAAAGAACTCCAATTTCTACGATAATGACTAAAAACGTCATTACCCTTAATAAAACGGATAATCTTGAAACCGCCGAACTACTTTTCAAAAGACACAAGATCAGGCATATTCCCGTCGTTTCCGGCAAAGAAGTTATCGGTATGCTTAGCTATACCGATCTTTTGCGGATCAGTTTTGCCGATGCGGTCGATGAAGACGAAGAAACGGTAGAGACCACAGTGTACAATATGTTCACTATCGAGCAGGTAATGGCCAAAAAACTCGTTAGCGTATCTTCGACCATGACGATCAAACAGGTCGCCGAAATACTGGCCAAAAAGGAGTTCCATGCCATTCCGGTTATCGATGATGACGAACTGGTAGGTATGGTGACCACCACGGACCTTATCAATTATTTGATCGAACAATTTTAGGAACTATCCTAACAAATAGCTTGGTGCCCCGCCGAAGTGTTCATCGGAACATTTACGGCGGGTATACTCATTTTCATGCATCAATCATTGGATTCTGATGTATTTATCAGTGTTGTCAACCATCGCTCAAGAGCTTTCTGCTCACCCATCGTTAGTTTTGGTTGCTTCCCTTTGGGCATTCGTTTCTTTACGAAAACCTGATCGAAAATATCCGGTGCCAATGAATCCATATTTTGGAGTGTAAATACATCTGTCCTTTTTTTGGTACCATGGCAGAAATTGCACTTGATTTGTAGCACTTTAAAGGCTTCCTCTTTAACAATTTCTTGTTGCTGGCGATTTTTCTTCACACCGCTATTCGACCGAATATCTATAAACCCGGCAGGTTTTAAAAAAAGAGATAATGTAAAAAGTAGTCTTAACAGGATTAAAGATTGGTTCATAGTTAAATGATCAAAGTATGCCTTTTCCCTTTGGTTTCGACATAATACAAATATGGCACTAGTCACGCGAGTTCTATGATCGAACTTCTCGAGTTAGTAAAAGTATGTGTTTACGCATTAAATTATTGTAGCAAAAAGTTTTCTGTTCATTTTGTACTATCTTAATGCCTTTGATGCCAACCTTGAACAAAATGGAATGAAAGCTATACTTATGACATCGAACCGAAATCTTAACTCTAAACCGTTATTAACGAAGACCGGTCGCCCTGCTTGGATCGGATCTTTTTCAAAGGTGTACGCTGCCTCATGAAACCGTTGGAAGAAGTACGATGGGGAATCATCGGAGTTGGTAATGTTTGTGAGGTTAAGAGCGGACCTGCCCTTCAGCAGGCCCAAGGTTCAAAGCTGGTGGCGGTCATGCGTCGTGATGGTGCGAAAGCCAAAGATTTTGCTGAAAGACATGGCGTGCCCAAATGGTATGATAATGCCGAAGCTTTGCTGACCGATCCCGAAGTGAATGCCATTTATATTGCAACTCCGCCCAATTCGCATGAAGAGTATACATTACGCTCCGCGGCTCTGGGCAAACCGGTCTACGTTGAAAAACCCATGGCCCGCACACATACAGAGTGTATGAGCATGGTGAATGCCTGTAGAAGGGCCGGCGTACCCCTTTTCGTTGCTTACTATCGCCGGGCGTTGCCCAATTTCTTGAAGATCAAGCAAATTCTTGACGATGGTATTATTGGTGATGTTCGTTACGTTCAGATTGTTCTCAATAAACCTTTACGCCCCGATATCGTTGGTGCCAGTAAAGACCCTGACAATTGGCGTATTCTGCCCGAAGTGGCCGGGGGAGGTTATTTTTACGACCTGGCCTCTCACCAGTTAGATGCCCTTGACTTCTTTTTTGGGCCTATCGTCCATGCTTCGGGCTATGTGATGAACCAATCGCGGGCCTATCCTGCTGAGGATATAACTATCGGTAATTTTCGCTTTGCAAATGGAATTCTGGGTACCGGTATTTGGGCTTTTAATACTGGGGAATCTTCGAATAGGGAATTGACTACAATAGTAGGTAGTAAAGGGCAGGTTTACTTCCCATATTTCGGTGATCATTCAGTGACATTGAAAGTGGACGGTAAAAAGGATGAGGTTTTTCATTTCGATATCTCTCCCCATATACAATCCAATTTGGTACAGCGTGTTGTCGATGAACTCCGTGGTATTGGAAAGTGCCCCAGCACAGGAGAATCGGCTGCCCGAACCAATTGGGTCATGGAACGATTTTCGGAGCGGGTAGACATACACACGATAGGGAAAAGCTGAATTGACACCATGTCAAGAATTTTTTTTCGTAGTGGCAGTAATGACTTTTGTGATTCGGGCAAACGGCCCCAATACATAGTATAGTTGCTATTGAATGGCCAGACCGACCGAATATGACGATACCTTCAAATAGATTGCCGATTCAACGTCGATACCTATTTTTCGGGCCATGAACACCATTTTTGTATAGGGCATATAAATGATCGAAGTTAGGCTGTTAAATAGTGTTGTGCGACCTGCGGAAGGCAAGTGTTTATGGTTAAGGACCGCGTGCGGAGAACTAGTCGAACCTGCAAGATGAACCCTTGCCCATAAGGTGGTCAGAAATCAGGGCTGCGTGGCTTCGGCCCATGTGTGCTGTGCAGTGCCCAACTTCGTGATCTTGGAGCGGAAGAATTATTTCTATAAGAATCTAAAGTTCAAAGAAATCGTTGTATTTTGAAGATCATCTGATCGAAAACTGATTTATAACCGTTTCCGGCAAGCCGGGAGTAGGAGTCGAGATCAATGAATAAGCCATGAAAAAATGCCGTGGAAGGAATGCCTTTTTTGAATAATATCAATTTCTTATTATGAAGTCGTTATACAAATATTTTCTTTGGGCCGCCTTATTGTTGGCCGCTTTGTGCGCCTATTTTTATTTCACGGGGCAGTATACCGTTTTTGGCCCATTATTGGTCTTCTTTTTTCTTGCGCTGTCCATCGGGGTCAGAGGTCATGAAAAGATAAAAGGCTTTTCGTATGCACTACTTATTTTTGCCTCTGCCGCCTTGGCAATGAACTATCCTGATATGTTCATCAATTGGGGAAGTTTTGAGGTAAAAAAACTAATTGTGCCCCTTTTACAGATTATTATGTTCGGAATGGGTACTGCGATGAGCCTAAAAGATTTTGCAGCGGTCGTCAGAAGTCCCAAAGCGGTATTTGTCGGGTTGATCTGTCAATTTACCATCATGCCCATTGTGGGGGCAACCTTAGTATTTCTGTTCAAATTTCCCCCTGAAATTGCTGCAGGTGTCATATTGATCGGTTCTTCACCAAGTGGATTGGCATCCAACGTAATGGCCTACATTGCGAAGGCCAATTTAGCACTTTCGGTAACCTTGACCACGGTGGCTACTTTATTGGCCCCGTTCTTGACACCTGTACTGATGAAAACCTTTGGAGGCGAACTCATTGACATAGATGTTTGGGGCATGATGTGGAGCATTACCAAGATTACGATCATCCCCATTGTGGCCGGCCTTATTTTCAACAAACTCTTTCATGGGAAAACCGAGTGGCTTGACAAGGCCATGCCTTTGGTCTCCATGGGAGGAATCGCTTTGATCATCGCTATTACCGCGGCATTGGGTCGTGACAATCTTTTGACCATGGGAGCCATTCTAATTTTAGTGGCTTTGCTGCACAATTCGGCGGGGTATATGTTTGGCTATTGGGGCTGTAGATTATTTGGTCTTGATGAACGCTCTTGCCGTACCATTGCCTTTGAAGTGGGCATGCAGAACGGTGGTCTCGCCTCGGGTTTGGCGGAAGCGATGGGCAAAGCCGCAACGGTAGGCCTCGCGCCAATCGTATTCGGCGCTTTGATGAACATTACCGGATCCTCTTTGGCTATGTGGTGGCGCGGTAAGCCCATAAAGGAAAAGAAAGTTAAATGATAGCCAGAATTGACCGAATATAATGCTTTGGCGGCCTTGGCCAAAAGTGTGCTCAAAACCTATTTCAAGTATCCATGACGCATCTAAATTTGACCTTCCTTTTCTGACCGAACCACAAAAAAGCGCCTCAAAAGGGCTCATATTTGCATGTTTCGTGGTCGGTCAAGAGCTTGCGCAACGGTTACCGGTGTTGTAAAACGTTTATTATTTCAGTTCTTCAATTAATTTGTTGGCAACTTTATTTAGTTTGTCAGCCGTATGCAAGTCACTCTGATTGGTTACCACAGAAATTCCAAAGTTGTATTTTGGAAGAATAAACAACCAGTTTTGCATACCGAAACCACCTCCGTGCATTCTGTAATAAGTTCCATATTCTTCACTATTCCGAATAGGAAAATAATACCCCATTTCCCTATTCCCATTCTCTAAAATATTTCTGTGGGCTTCGGTAATTACTTTGTTGTCAGCATCCAAATGCAACTCAATGTAGTTTATCAAATCGGGCATTGTGGTTTTTATGCCTCCATCTGCTCCGTAAATAAAAGCCTCGTGGGGAACGAGCTTTCCTGTCATCCCATAACCATTTGCTAAATATTTTTCTTGCTCTTTTGAAAGGTGTATTTGGGTGTTGTACATGCCAGCAGTTTTTTCGAAATAGTTTTTGACAATTTCATTAAAAGTTCTGCCGTATACGTTTTCAAGAATTTCTGCCATTAACTCTGTATCAACATTTGAATACTCATATTTAGTTCCTGGAATAGTATCCAATTGAATTTCTTTTAAATCTTGAAAGAAATCTATTTTATTGTAATCTTTTTGGATTTCATAAACTTTGAATGGCAAATCTTCATCAAAATTATTGAATAATGCATTGATGCTTTCGGGTAAGAATTTTGACATTCTACTCGTATGTGTCAATAAATGTTTGATTTTTATAGGATTATTTTGATATTCAAAATTTTCGAAATCCTCTTTCAGGTATTTTCGTATGTCATCTTCTAGTGTTAATCTGTTTTCCAAAACAGCGTTGGCCACCAAAACACCTGTAAATGTTTTGCTTACTGATGCAATTTCATAAATTGTACTATCCGTGGGTTTATTTCCTTTTCCTTTATCAAGTTCGCCATAGTGGGCGGTATATTTTTTTCCGTCTTTATAAATTCCGATTGAAACAGAGTTTATCTGTGAATCCAAAAGAAGGGAATCGGCATTTTTGTCCATCGATTTTTGAACGGCATCAATAGATTTTGTTGCAGATTGTACTTGGTCATTTTTGCAACTAAAAACAACAATTATATGCAATAATATGAGAAAGCGATATTTCATTTGATTATTATTCGGTTGTTTTAGGAAGACGATAGACAATGTAAAACGTTACTTGTTTTCAGGTTTTTGATACATGTTTTACATCATTTAGTATGAACGTAGCCCGCCGATAGGCGGCTATGATTTCAAATATATCGTTGTAGGGCGTTTTCCATTCTTTCAATAAATTCTTTTGGTTCGTCTATATGCAATCCAAGAAGATTAAATCTCTTTTTCATACCATAAAGACCAACTAAACCATGCTCTTTTTTCAAGTGAATTATGACATTATGACCTTCAAGTTCTCCAAGCGGTGAAAGTGTTTTGGTCAACTCGTTCTTTTTCAATGGTTTTCTTGATAGTTCTACTTTGTCAATATCTGAAAAGGGAATATCAACTTCATTTAAAATACCATATTTTAAAGTTAAACGGTCTTGACTTATGGATATAGGTCTCTGTGTCAGCGATTTTGTAAATCCGAACACTTGAATAGCAGCGTAAACACTTAATGCCGTTAAAATCCAAGCAGCAACTATACTCCAACGAACAAGTAAGAAATGAAGTGCAACTGTTTCAATTCCAATTATCATAATGAATCCGCCAAATAGTGCTGGTGTTCCACTGTTTTTATGATAAGTAAATTCATTTTCATTTATTTCTCTTGTTTTCCAATTAACAAAGCCATAGTAGAAAACGGCAACTTCTGTTGCAAATGGCAAGACAAGTTTTTTGGGAAGAATTTCGCTGCATACCTTTTTTAATGTATCATAAAAATCTGGTGTTGAACTTTTTAGTTCTTTGTAGGTTTTAACGGCTGTACGGACTTTAATTATTACGAAAGTCAATATTGAGATTTCAATTACTGGCAAAGCACAAGTTTTGACGATTGACAAATATGCTTGACTTTCTTGAGGTAGAAAATATGAACCAATTAAAAGCCCAATTATCATAACGGGAATAACCGTGGTATTCGGGATTTCAGTTTTTCGTACTAACAGAAAGTAAACCAGTGGAACGGTCAAAATTAGGTCAGCCGTTATGGCGAAATTTAAAGTATCATTCCCGTTTAGAAATGAAGATTGCATTAGCAAAATTAGAGTCCCCAAAAGTACAAGAGGAATTCCAAAATTGATAAGGTTTCTGTTTAATCGTATCGTTGCGTTCATGTCGTTTTTTACTTATACACAATTTGAGTTGTTGACAGTTTTAGGCCTTTTGCAATTAGCCAAATTGCCAACACTACTTCTTGTAGGACAAGTGGAATAGAAATTATTCCATATTCTGTTGAGACAACCTCAATTAATTCGAACAGCAATAAGAAACTCGCCATCATTATTAAGGCGTTTCCGATTATTCCCCATATTGAGAGCCATACTGGAATAAGTTTTCCCTTGAATAAGATATAGTACAATAATAAATTCCCTAATCCTGTTGCTAATATGACTCCCAGATGATTTGTTAAGTCTCGAAAGAGTTTTAACATTTCCCCTATTGTTTCATAGAGTATAATGTCAGTATTGTTTTGGGCTAAAAATTTTTCACTTAATAGAATAAATATTGGAAGCAATATAATTCCAAATAACTGAAACACTCCCGCCATCATTCTGAATCCAACAAAACCAATAGATAACGTTTTGTTGTATTTCTTCAAAACAGGATAAAGTACAAGTGAAAATCCAATATAGATAGGTACTAGTAGGAACTGAAATATCCCGCCAGTTAAAACACGATTTTTATTTGGGTAAACCTCGTTAAGAAAATTATCACTTTCTACAGCAGAAACTATGCTAAGTATCCCTGAAATAATTCCAAGGATAATCAATGTACCCGCGATCTTTGAAATCTTATTATTCGAGTTCATTATATTTTATGTACATATCGTTTTTTTTGTCTTGTTTGCTAACGGTAGGCTATGGTTTCGCTGCGTGAAAATCCGAAGGGTTCTTTCCGCCGTAGCCGAAAGATAGCAAATTGCAAAGGATTGTGATTAAGGAAATTCAGACCACAACTAATTATACCCCGCTTTGTTGTGGCCAGTTATATTAATTTCGAATATTTGTCAATTCAAGTTCCAATTCAGATTTTGCATTTTGTTCAATTGTTGATAAACTTCCGTTTAATAAATTATTATTTTCATAAGGGTCGTTCACTAAATTGTACATTTCTTCAAATCCAACTGAATTGACAATGAGTTTATATGTACCATTACTTATAGTCCATTCATCATCTGAACCGTCAGCCAATTCAGAATATTGATAATCTCTAATGGTTGCAGATCGTGTAAACAATGATTTAAAACTTTTACTATCATGAATTTCTTTTGTTGAACTACCTGCTATTTCGGCAATTGTAGCAAATAAATCGGTACTTGTTATTAGGTTGTCATCTATTCCCGTTCGTGTAACCAAATTACCGGAAATAAACATTGGGACATTAATTCCTCCTTGATATAAGGTTTCTTTTACAGTTGAACTTGAATAAGGACTTTGAGCAACTTGATTAGGGGTGCCATTATCTCCAATAAAAATAATGATCGTATTAGTTCTTTCATCTGCGGGTAAATTGTCCAGCAATCTTCCTATTTGAAAGTCCATTGCTTCAATCGCTGCCATATAGTATGGAATTGGGTCTAATCCATTAGCATATGTAGGTAAATTTCCTTGGCCATGCATGTTGTTTGGCGGAATATGAAAAGGAGTGTGGGGCGCAGTATAGGCCAACCACATAAACCAAGGTTTTGATTGTTGATTAATCCAATTTATCGATAGGTCTGTAAATACTTCTGTAATGTACTCTGTGTTCTGACTGGTATTGCCACTTTCGTTTAACTGCCATTGGTAATAATCATCAACTGCACCGCGAACAAGTCCGGCATAATAATCAATGCCGAATGTTTCTGGATTTATTGTTGAATTGCTGCCTGAAAGATGCCATTTTCCTACGATCGCAGATGCATATTCATTATTGGTTTGAGTGTTAATGTATTGTTGCAATGTGGTTTCGGTAATCGATAGTTCATCGCCAACACCTTTTACTCCAGTACGGTAACCATATTTTCCAGTAATTATAGAAGCCCTGGTCGGTGTACAAGTTGGGTTTGTCCAAAAATTGCTAAAAGAAATACCATTATTTCTAATGGCATCTATGTTTGGTGTATTCGGTTTTATGCCGCCCTCTGAGAAGCCATTTAGGGCATCTTTACCTAAATCATCGGCAATAATGAAGAGAATGTTCGGTAATTCTGTGCCTGGCAAGTCTTCGCTATCTATTTCAGCCGTGTTTTCCGAACAAGAAAAAATGACAAAAACTATTACTAATAAAACTGACTTGATGTTTTTCATCGTATTAGTTGTTTTATTGGGCATTTCCTTTAAAGCAACCAATGTTATACGGAAAATCATAAGTCCAATGATAATGGTATAAATCTATCATTTGTCCATCCCAAAGAACTGGATGTGTATGTCCGTGGCACTCGTCTAAATCTGCCGACGTAAGAATTTCACCATTCTCGCCGTAGGGGCCATAAATTCCAAAACCATCTAACATATAACCCATCAATGCCCCGTGCCCTGATTCGTGTTCGTGGATGTGATCTTGAAGGTCTTCAGAAGGAAAGTGATAATGGTATCTTTCAGTACCATCGGTGTGCCCGCCAAACCTATCCAACATTTCGTGTGCAGCGGCATCTGTTCCTAAAGTAGAAGCTCCGTGATAAATAGCGGCTCCGGTCAGTGAGAATCCAGCTGGTCCAAAGAACACACAATTGGGCTCACTTGCTATTTGTGGCATCGCGGGCAATGTATAATTTACAACCTGTTCAGAGATTATGTTCGGGTTTCCATCATATTGAAAAGCTTCAGTTCCTTGCTGTATGGGAAAAATACCGGTAGGATGGTCTGGTAAATTGTTTCCGGTAATAATTCTATTGCCATTTCCATCTAAGCTGATGTCGAATTCGTGATTCCATGTTACATTTCCTTCAACTTGCGGTTTTCTGGTATAATCCCAAGTCCCATCAGGATTCGTCCAATCGCTGGCGTTATTTGCACCCGCTCCGTCAGATGGAAGTCCGCAAAGCCATAGGGATAAATAATCTGGAAATGGGTCACCTTGATTTCGAATCAAAACCTTTGTTTCGCCTACACCTCCAAACGGCAAGCTGGTGAGGTCGACAGTTTCAGATGTTGTATTATCTTTTTCATCAATAATTTCTGAATCATCAGATTTGTTGCAGCCGATAATTGTAAAGAACGTCACTAACAACAATATGCTTTTTATAATGAAATTATTTTGGTAGGTCATTAACTATTTGTTTGGAATTAGGACGTACTTCTTTCTAAAAGGTTTAATTCAAAATTCTACACTTTTGGATCGCAAATACTTAATCAAACGCAAAAAACAATTTAGAATTGCGCCTAAACTGTTATTGCTTATACCACAGTTCTTTGTTGTGTGTAGTTTTTTATTCAATTTTCACAAATCCGCTTCCAATTCCGTCATAATTATTGTCGGAAATATCAAGTTTGTTAGTCTCATAAGTCTTAATAATTCCTCTATTCACAATTCCAGTATATTGTTGATTTTCGGGAAATTGTATAAACTTTTCCATTTTTCCAGAATAAATAGATTTTTTCAAGGTCAACTCATAAGTTCTGCTTGATATTTCATTTCCATTTTCGGAAATTGAGAAACTGTAATTGTCCTTTAAAGTCAGATGGATAGTTTTTCCTGTTGTTTCAGGTGTTTCTTCAAAGTAGATTAGTCCCCCAGAAGTTCCTGTCCAATTCCATATTCCAACCAAATCTGAATTGCTAATTTCAGTTTCATCATCAGAACTACAAGAAATTATTCCTAAAGTCAGAACAAAAAGATAAATTGGTTTGTTCATATTTCTATTTATTTACTAGATGTTCAAGTCGGAGTTTGGTAGGGGTTAAATTACCGCCATCGTGTTTGTGTAACTGTCAGTAACTGGAAAATGCGCGAGTACTTTCCGCTGACGAACCTGATTTAGCAAAACGAGTTGAATTTGAGATTGGTAAATTCAGCCGTTATTGCGCTTACAGGGGGTTAGGCAACGTTTTTATTTTCATACTTTTTTATTTCGTCCAATTCCGCTTTTTTTTCGTCACGTTCCTCTTCAATATCATAATCGTCTTGAAGTCCGAGCCAAAACTTTGCAGAGTTTCCAAAATATTTACTCAATCGAAGAGCTGTGTCTGCTGTTATTCTGCGTCTGCCTTTGATGATTTCCGAAATCCTTGTTTGAGGTATTTTCAGGTCTTTTGAAAGTCGGTAAGCCGAAATTTCTAGTGGTTCAAGAAATTCAAAATTCAAAACTTCTCCGGGGTGTACATTTTCCAGCTTTTTCATTTTATTCTTTTTTAATGATAATCGGTTATTTCTACTTCACTTGCGTTTCCATTGTTCCATTTGAAAATGATTCTCCATTGTTTATTAATTCGTATACTGTAAAAGTCCTTTAAATTCCCAGTCAGTTTTTCAAGTCGGTTTGATGGTGGAATTCTCAAGTCCATAATATCTTGTGAGTTGTTCAGCATTCTCAATTTCCGACGTCCAACGCTCTGAATTTCTATCGGCATTTTTTTTACTCGTATACCGTTCCAAATCATTTCGGTTTCTTTCGATCCAAATGAAACAATCATAGTTTTGTTTTGCGTTACTAACGTCAAAAGTAAGTAAAAGTTTTGTTTTGTGCAAACTGTCTTATCCTGAAATATGAAGGCTTCGTACGGGAACGAAAAGAAGGAATATAGGGCAAGAAAGCATGTCCGTACCGATTGCCCGATAAGAAGCCGCTGTCTTGGTAAAAGCGCCCAGGAGAAGAAGTTCAGCGTCACCTATTATCGCGAGGAATACGAAACATTGCAAGGGTGG
Source organism: Meishania litoralis (assembly GCF_042611095.1). Classification (NCBI taxonomy): domain Bacteria; kingdom Pseudomonadati; phylum Bacteroidota; class Flavobacteriia; order Flavobacteriales; family Flavobacteriaceae; genus Meishania; species Meishania litoralis. Next base: position 3,920 of record NZ_JBHFPV010000008.1, on the reverse strand, counting down.
AGAGCCCACAGGGCCGTTACATGAAGGGCAAGCGCCAGAGTACGGTAGAGCCCGTTTTCGGCACCCTGACCCAGTTCATGGGGCTAAGGAAGATAAATACCATAGGGATAAAACAGGCCAACAAGGTGATGCACCTCTCGGCGATCGCCTACAATACTTCGACATGCTCAGTACAGGCCTGAAGAAGTACCTGAAGTTCACCGAAAAACATGTCAAGAGCGGGGCGGGGAAACTTGCTTTGGAAACAACGTTCAAAAGCGTCCTTCAATACCTGTTCGGTCCTTCGATAGGGCCTCGAATATCGGACTACATCTTCTGATCCGACAAGAAAAAAGCCCCGTAAAAGGGCTTATATCGAACTGTTCCATGGTCGGTCAGGGGCTTGTGCAACGGTTACCATTGTTGTGGGTAGTTTTTTATTTATAAAATTCGTCTTCATTCACTTTAATTGTGGTTAATTCAACCGTATGTCCATCTATATCTTTTGTGTAAATTGAATCAAAGTAATGATGGTCTTGGATATTAAATTCCAAATTCAACTCGACATATCTTTTTTTAGCTATTTCAAAATTTTCATTTGTCACATTAAATGCAAAATGGTCAATTTTGACATTTCTTGAAGTTGCTTCAAGTTTAGTATCAGTTATATTCGCAGGAAATAATGCAATTCCTGATTTTCCAGAAAGTAAAAAGATTGGAAAGTCTCCCCATTCAGGTAATTTATATCGTTTCAGGCCCAATACTTTTTCATACCATGCTGCAGAAGCTTCCATATCAGCAACTCTAATTGCTACGTGGTCTAAAAAATCTATTTCTATTTTATGCTCTTTATCTGTCATTTCTCAAATGTCTTGTCCTGAAATATGGCTACAGGCTATTCCTTTGCAGGAAAGCAAATTTAAAGTCAAAAAAAGGATTAATATTTTAGTTCCGATTTTCATTTTTTGTATTGTGTACAACTGAAGGGCTAAACGCAGTTCTGCGAATTTTACGGAAATATAGTGAAATCGGGCAACTATCGTTCGGGAATTTGTCCGTTCGCCCGTTACCGTGTCCCGTACGATAGTTCGTCAAGAAGGCCATGGAATGGCCGTATCTTGTCGATTTCACGCTATTGGGAGTAAAATATGCAGGGCCGAATTGTTTTTAGCTGGCGATGTGTTGTCGTTTGGACTCGATGCCCGTCGGTGGCGAGGATCCTTGGGATGGTTATATGGCAATTCGGTTTAGCCCTTCAGATGTGTTGCATTTACTTTAAGATGCATTGCCGGCGAAGCTGCGCAGATTAAAGTTCGCCATCGGCGAATGCAACACATCGGCTCGTATAACCGTCAGTTACGGGTTAATAAGGGTTAATAAGGGTTAATTTTCGGTTTGGCACTGACCTTAGCAATTCCGAGTGGATTCTAGCCTGCCCCGAGCGTAGTCGAGGGGTAGTCGAATCCGCGTAATTGCGGTTATACATTGTTGTAAGCACGTGCTTTTCATTTTCGACAGCATTATTTTATTTCAAAAATTTTATTTAATAATCAGCTTAATATTCGAATTCGATAAGTATAAATATCTGACGTATTATGAATGTTCATATTATCTATCGACAAAGTGAAAATCAGGCGGTCCATCTCTTTTTACCAAAATAATGGCATCTCCTGTCTCTGGTATATCCCAATAGTGAGGCATTCCACCTGGAATTACTATAAAGGCACCAGGTTTAAGGTTATAAATCTCCTTTCCAAGTTTGATTGTTACTTCTCCACTAATCAAAACAACATATTCATCGTGAGTATGCCAATGCTCGTCAAAAAATCCTCCTGCAGGAAACCACGCATAATAACTAATTCCGCCAGTGTCCGGATTTGTTGATTGCAAAGCTGTTCGCGTTCCAGCTGGTGCTATACTTCCGTCACCTGCTTCTCCCCATTCGACATCATCTAGGTTTATAGCTAGTGATTCTGGTGGACTCTTTTCGGATTTACAGCCTAAAAAAATAAATAGAAATATAGCAAGGTAAAATAATCGAATTCTAGTCATATTGGTCAGTATTTTTGTTTCCGTAAGTTTTTTTTGGCATTGCTGGCAACGCAGGGCTATGCGCAGCCACGTTGCGGATTTTAAATTTACGCAACTTGTTGGGATAAATTTACAAATACGTTTTTAACGTGGACAGGTTGCATATAGCTGTTGATATGTACAGTTTTCCTCGATGGCGCCTAAAGGTGATATATGGCCTGGTTTCTCTCATCCTACGGATTATGCAACCTGGCATGGCCCTGCGATGATGTACAGTTCCCAAGGGGCGGGAATTGGAGCCTTTGGCGACAATGTAGCGACTTGGGTTCACCTTTATGTGAATTGTACATCATCGGTCTCGTATAACCGTCAGTTACGGGTTAATAAGCGTTAATTTTCGGTTTAGCACAGACGTTAGCAATTCCGAGTGGATTCAGACGTAGTCGAATCCGCCGTAATTGCGGTTATACATTGTTGTACACCGTTATTTATATTTTCTTTTAGCAACGAGATATTCCTTTCCGTTTACTGTTTTAAACTTTTTAGTCCAAAGTCCATTCTTGTTGTATTTGTATCTAAAATACTCAAACTCATACAAAAATGGTCCTCCTGTGATTGGGATTGGAAATTCTTGTTTTGGTTCATATTCTCTGTGAATTTCAATCACATTATTTCGGTCGTCATATTTATAATATGTTGTAGCTTTTTCGTTGACAGTTTTTCCGTTCAAATCTTCGTAAGTACTGAGTTCTGTTGATTTAATGATATTTCCTTTTTTATCATATTCCATCAGGTCTTTATAAGGCCAAGCTTTGAAATCAGATTCCTCAATTCTTTCAATCAGTTTGGGTTTCCCCAATTCGTTGAAGTCAGAATATTTTTCGGTCATTCCAAAATCGTTTGTCTTTCTTACAAGCAATGAGCCATTATATTCCAATTTAAGGTTTGAAATATTGTTTACCTGTCCTTCGTTAATGTCAAAGGTATTTTTTTCACGTTCTACATTTCCATATCGGTCGTATTCAAATTCCGTTCGACTTCGTAGTTCATTTTTCCAATAATTTTCTCGTACTGAAACAAGTCCGTTTATAAGATAAAATTTAGTACTCCATTTTCCCATTTCTATGTTTTTCTCAACATAGAATTCATAATTTTTCAATAATTCAGATTCACTTTTTTGAGCAAAGGAATTATTAAAAATCAGAAGGGTAATTACGCTTGCAAGCAGGTTTTTCATAATGGTGTTCAACGGTCTCGTATAACCGTCAGTTACGGATTTAAAGTTACTAATTTTCGGTTAAGAACTGGCGTTAGCAATTCCGAGTGGATTCGGACGTAGTCGAATCCGCCGTAATTGCGGTTATACATTGTTGTACGCTGGCTTTATTCTGCATTAATTTCCGCAAGAACCAATTTGTCAGACATTAATTCCACTATTTTATAAACAGTTCCTTTTCGATTAATTGGTTCAGAAGTGGTTATTATCCAATCATTTTCATTCAGATTCCATTTCCCACTATAATTATGAGTCCGAAGCATTGTGTCATTTCCACAAGGTGCGGAATATCTATTTCGGAACTCTCCGTTTTTCAATATTTCAATACTTAATCCGTACTTGTGTTCAGTAGTTACCTTCTTTTCAAAAGTCAAATCAGATTTACCACGAATATATTTTGGATACCAAACTCCAATCAAATCATCAGAATTAAATTCCATCGATTCATTTTCCTGTCCAAAACCAAATTGGTAACTAAATAGAATTGTCAAAGTAAGTATTAAGATTTTATTTTTCATAATGCTTTTTTCAGCTTGCGTACAACGGTCTCGGCTCGTATGTTTACGAGCCACTAATCAATTATTGATAAATATAGTAGTTTCCCAATAATTAATATGAGCTAGAATGGAAGGGA
>NZ_JBHFPV010000007.1:0-63651 GCF_042611095.1 Meishania litoralis | reverse complement strand
TGAAGCTATTGCTGCACAGGATAACAACTTGATAGATCAACTTGTTTCCTAAAATTTTAAGGAAAAAGCTTGTTTTTTTACACAGTACCTAAGATTGCGTTGCGGAATGGTTCGGCAGAACTATTCCGCCTTAAACCAAAGATAGCAAACACACTGGGAATTTCCGATTAGGAAATTCCGCCGCAATGAACTATAGCCGGTGTTGCCTACAGTTATTTTTATTCATTCTCGATTTTATTCAATTCCGCTATTCTGTTTTTATGCATTTCAAATATTATTTCAGGATTCCATTCGTCATCTTCTGTTTTTCCGTGTCCCAATGACATTAATGAAACTAATTTTCCATTTTCTGCGTAAAATTGGCAAGTCCAAGGTTGCAGAGTGTAATGGTTAATTGGCATATATTTTATTGATTCCTCCGCATAAATAAGTTCTCCGTTTTGTTCGTAATAAACTTCTTCGTAAAGAACTGTTTCTTCGTGCGAGTCAATTTGTATAATTCTTTTCCCATTATCGGTTTCGCAAATCCGCCAAAATTCCGTTTTTCCATTAAAGTCAGTTACGGCATCTACATTTTGGGAACATTTGGAAAGTTCAGCCAAATATTGGTCGTTAATTTTAGTCCTTAATTTTTCTTCTTTCTCTAATTCAGTTAATTCAGTTTCTGAATCAAAGATTAGTGTTTCAGATTCCGCCACATTTTTTTCAGTTGAGTTGCTTTTTTTCGATTCGCAAGCAGTCAATGAAATTAAGATTATTAATGTCAGCAGGATTTTTTTCATAATTGTAGGCAACGGTCTCGTATAACCGTCAGTTACGGGTTAATATGCATTAATTTTCGGTTAAGAACTGGCGTTAGCAATTCCGAGTGGATTCGGACGTAGTCGAATCCGCCGTAATTGCGGTTATACATTGTTAGCTACAGTTTTTATTTTTCATATTTTATTTTTCTTGTCAAGACCTGATATTTCTTTCTTTTGCCATTTACTACTTTGTAAATAACTTTCTTTTTCCAATTCAGATTCTTGTCGTATTTATATTCGTATTCGTAATTTTTTGACTTTATTAAATTTCCGTTTTCGTCATATTCTGAATTATCTAAATCTTTAATTGAAAAGTCAATTTTGTGTTTGCTTTCAGATATTATTTTTCCATTATCGTCAAGAACCTTTGTAATTGCTAAATTATTCGGATAGTTATATTCCGCAATTTCGGTTCCATAAGAGTTTGAATTTCCAGCATACAGCTTTAACTCTATTGGATGACCATTTTCATTATTTTTTAGAAATGTTTCTCTAATAATTTGGTTGTTTTGATTTCGGTCTGTTATTTTAATCATAAAACCATTTTCATCGTATTCGTAAGTAGCTGTTTCGGAACTATATCCAATAACTGGATGCCAACGTTCAATTTTTCTTTGTAAACTTCTAATTCCAGTAGAATCAAAAGTCCGAGAAAGGCGTGTTTCTAATTTTCCATTTTCGTCATATCTCAATTCAGATGTGATTTTATTTAGCTTATTTAAAACTATAATATCTTTTTTGGTTTCAGTTCCGCTTTTGTTGTAGAAAACAGTGGTCTTTGTAAGTTCTTTTACTTTAGAATCTGTTCTTAAATCGATAGCGTCGTCGTGACGTAAAGCAGAAAAAATGCTTTGAGAAAAGGATTCAAAGCAGACTAAAGTCAGTAGTAATATGAAAGTAGTTCTAATGTTCATTCAAATTGTAGCTAACTTATTTATATGTGGTAGGGTTTCTTCACTTTTTTGCTAATATTGTCGACTACTAGTGTGTTTTATTAAAACACACATTCCTAATAAACCCAAATATTACAGCCATAACCATCCTAGTCATGCGCCGAAATTAAGAAATGGCCTACAATTTGTCAAAAGGGTTCGTTATACGTTGCAAACTGCCGGTCGAAACGTGCGTATAGATCATCGTGGTCTTTGGATAATTGCGTTCGGAGAACAAATTCAAGGTACGCGTCCGTATGAGCATGTGTAAACCGAACTCCCCGGCCAGAAGAGCCGATCGCAGGGCGTTATTGGCATTTTTTCTATTTTTCCTTTTTATCGATATAAAAATTGCGGTCGACCTTAAACGTCGTGGCATTGGGGTCGGCGGTTTCCGTTTTCCATTCCGTGGTTGGGGTAAGCCATAACGGTTTTCCGTCTACAAAAACCCGTAACGGCATGGCAAAGCCTTCGACTGTGTTCTTCCATCGGTATTTGATGACATTGCCATCTTCCATTTGGTATTCAAATACGGGTATTTGCGTCGTACGCAGGTATTGGTCGAAAACCTTTGAAAGATCCATCCCCGATTTCTCGCTTATGTAGTTTTCGATTTGTTGGGTGGTCACGGTCTGATGGTAAAAATCTTTGTTGAGTCCGCGCAAGATCTGCCGCCATTTTTCGTCATCATCGATCAATTGTCGAAGGGTGTGCAGCATGTTGGCCCCTTTATAATACATATCGCCCGACCCGCCATGGTTTACGCCGTATTTCCCGATAATGGGCCGGTCGTTTTGAATGTTCGCCCGGGTACCGATAACATAATCGGCCGCCACTTCTGAACCATGGTAATAATCGAGGTAAAGGTTTTCCGAGTAGGCCGTAAAGCCTTCATGGACCCACATATCGGCAATATCGCGATAGGTAATGTTATTGGCGAACCATTCATGGCCCGATTCGTGTATGATGATAAAATCGAATTTGAGTCCTTGGCCGGTATTCGATAGGTCGTTGCCCAAATAGCCATTTTGGTATTGGTTGCCATAAGTGACCGAGCTTTGGTGTTCCATGCCCAAATAAGGCACTTCAACCAATTTAAAACCGTCTTTATAAAAAGGGTAGGGGCCGAACCAATGTTCAAAGGCCTTCATCATCATCGGGGCCTGTTTGAACTGTTCCTTGGCCTTTTCAAGATTGTCCCGTAATACATAATAGTCAAGGGTCAATGGACCTTGTTCTCCCTGGTATTTTTCTCCGAAATGTACGTAGTCGCCAATATTGACATTGACGCCGTAATTGTTGATGGGGTTCGCCACGAACCAATGATAGGTCTTGCTGTCGGTAGCTTCGTCGATTTTGCGAAGACGCCCGTTCGAAACGTCCATCAAATCTTTCGGAACCTTGACACTGATCAACATACTATCGACCTCGTCGTACATGTGGTCTTTATTGGGCCACCAGACGCTGGCGCCCAGACCTTGGCACGAAGTAGCGACGAAGTGCTTACCGTTTTTATCTTTCGACCACGAAAAGCCGCCGTCCCATGGGGCGCGTACGGCCTCTTTGGGATTGCCGGAATAGTGTATTACGATTTCATTAAAATCCCCGACTTTTTGTGGTTTTTCCAATTTGATGAAGTGTGCATTGGTCTTTGAGGAAAAATCGAGCGCTTTGCCGTCTTGGGTGACTTTTTCTATTTTCAGGGGCGGTTGCAGGTCGATCTGCATGACTTGGGCCGAATTCAAGACTTTGTACCGTACCAGGTTCGATCCCGAGATATATTTTTCGTCGGGTTTGATCTCGATATCGAGATGGTAGTAGTTTAGGTCCCACCAGGCGCGTTCTCCGGTAATACTTCCCCTGAGTGTATCTTGTTCGGTAAATTGCTGGGCTTTTACTGATATTCCGCAGAGAAAAAATAATACTATCGATAGGTATTTGGTCATTTTTTTATGTTTTATATGACATGATATCCTTCCAGGAAACAAGTTGTATGCCATTTTCCTTAATTTTAGATTTGCATTCTTGGCCCGTAAAATACTCAAAATCTTGTTGGCGCCATTCCGAGCCAAAATTCGGATGGTCTTCGGTAATGCTTTTCATTTCGTGGGTATCGAAGGCGGGGTGAATTAATATCATATTGAATCCCGCTTCCATATTGTCCAGAATATCACCGTAAAATTTCTTTAGATTTCCTTTTTCAAAATATTGATATTCCCCAACGTAAAGATGGTCGACCAACAAATCGTCATCTTCCAAAGCGGTTTCGGCCCCGAACCCCACAAATGCCATCAGCTCTTTACTGAGAAGTACGGGAAGATCGTACTTTTTGCCCAAATTCTTGTACGCCGAAATCAATTCGGCACTGGTCGCCACACTATACATGTGGCAATCCAAATGGCTGGGTTTGAGTCCGAGGTCCAACGCTTTTTCGATTTGCGCCGATAGTTCTTTTTCCGCTTCCTCGACCCGAGCCTTTTCTTGAAACAGTGCCCTATTTTTTTGAAAATGGCCGTTCTTGTCCACGAGACTTGGTACCTGTTCTTTGGATAGGACAGGGCCGAATTTGTAGTTTTTCCATTCGCAGGTCAACGTCAAATGAATGCCATAATCAAATTCTGGGTTTGCCAGGGCAAATTGCGCCATTTCGTAAAACCAAGGGCAGGGTACCATTAAACTGTAAGAGGTCACCGAACCTGTTTGGAGTGCCTCGATGGTCGCTTGGTTTTCTGAAGTGGACAACCCCGCATCATCGGCATGGATCATCAGAAGCTTGTCATTGCTAAACTCGTACATGCTAAAAGCGCTTTGGTGTTTACCTAAAAATTCCGTTCGGAAAAACTACGGGACTCTCAAAACCGTCTTTTCCAACGGCTGAAATCCCAAAGAAATAATTGTCGATTACGATTCCGTTCAGCGTATATTCGGTCACATCGCCCACATAGCGGCTGTAGTCCCATGTTGGGCTAGTCGTATCGCGCCAATAGATTTTGTAGCCTTTCGCCCCATCGACTTTGCTCCATTGAAATTTTGCGGAAGGCTGTACGATACCGCCGATCTTTACCTCTTTCGGTGCCGGAGGAGCCCAGGCCAGCGATGCCAGGTTAATGGCATTGACCGCGGTCAGTTTTCTGGCGTAGTCGAAATTTACGTGTTCCAGAACGTCACCGTATGCAATTCCATCCTCGGTTCGAATATCCTGATGTTGTTGGGTATAGTTTTCATGGGCTTCCATGATACGAATTCCGGCATAACCCGCATCGTTAAACGGACGGTGGTGTCCGCCACGGCCAAAACGATCGAGACGGTAGACCATCATCGGGTTCATTTCGGGCATATATTTTTTGGTGGTCTTATGCACATAGCGGGCGAGCTGTCGCGAAATGCCATCGACCTCGCCGCCATAGAAGCGACGGGCGTTTCGTTCTTTTTCCGTTTCGGTAGGAGGGACGGGTTCCGAGAAGATCCGAAAATCGACATTGCTGACAATGCCATCGACTCCCGTAATGTTTCCGATCATGTCGTTGTTGAGAATACCGATGATTTCCCATCCTTTTGCCTTGGCATGGGCGGCAAGGCCCTTGCCCCCGAAAAGTCCTTGTTCCTCTCCCGATAAGCCCACATAGATGATGCTGTTCTCGAATTGGTACTTTGAAAGTACCCGGGCGGCTTCCAAAGTGCCCGCCATTCCGCTGGCATTGTCGTTGGCACCGGGTGAATCATCGGTAAAATTGGTAGGATCGCTGACCCGTGAATCGATATCACCGCTCATAATGATATAGCGATTCGGGTATTTGGTACCTTTCTGTACGGCTACCACATTGACCACCCAAACATCATGTACAATGCGTTCGTTTTCCCCTTTTTTGACCAGGTCTTTTTGATAGAAAACATCCAAACAACCGTTGCAGGCGGCCGATGTTTTTTCGAACTCCGATTTTATCCATCGTCTGGCGGCACCTATGCCCCGTGTCTGCGATACCGTATCGCTGAGCGTATGTCGCGTGCCGAAATTGGCAAGCTTGGTCACATCGGCCTTGATGCGTTCTTTTGAAACGGCCCCGATGATATCATAGATACGTGGATCGGTCTGCGCGGATAGAAAGAGGGAAAAGGTCATAAAACCTGAAAAAAGTAATTTTCTCATTTTTAATTGTATTCGATTTAGCCTTGACAATGTATTAAAAATTAAACTACTATCACGTAAAGGGGAAGGATTTGGAACCGAATGTAAGTTGGCCTATGTTGTTCTCACCCAACCCCTCCAAAGGAGGGGAGCATGCAATTCGTCGCAATCCCTCCCCTTTGGGGAGATTAGGAGGGGATAATGATCTAAAGGAAAGGCATTTGGGAATTCCGTACCGAGGACAGGCATTTTACTTTCTCAAAGGTACTGTGTTGGGTGGCCATAGATCGAGCGATAAAAATAGCCCGTATCCTCAAGAAGACCCGGAAACTTGAAAAATGGGCGGCACTTGAACAAGAGATCCGCGAAGATATCCATGAGAATGCCTGGAACCCCGAAGTGAACGCTTTTGTACTGTCTTATGGTTCGCAGCACCTGGATGCTTCTGTATTACTTATGGAATCTTACGGATTTATTAATGCCAAAGACCCAAAGTTCATAAGTACGGTCAGGGCCATTGAGAAGGAATTGAGCAATGACGGATTGCTGTATCGCTACAAGAACGAGGACGATTTCGGACTACCATCTTCTTCGTTCACGATCTGCACCTTTTGGTTCATCAACAGCCTTTTCAAAATCGGCGAGGAAGAAAAAGCAATGCGCCATTTCGACCGAATGATGGGTTATAGCAACCATTTGGGCTTGTTTAGCGAAGACATTGATTTCAAAAGTAAAAGACTGTTGGGTAATTTTCCTCAGGCATATTCGCATCTTGCCCTTATCGAATGTGCGGTAAACTTTTCGAACAAAGAGACCGAAGAAACAATTTTGGAATCCATGCGGGAATGATTTTAACGAACGGTTCGGGATTAAGGGGGATGATTACACCCTGGAAAGCTCAATTTCTTTCGCCGTCTTTTTGATTTTTTGGAGCAGTTGTGCCAAATGCACTTCCGTCGTAAACGGATTCATTATCGTGCACCGTAAATAGTGTATTCCCTTTAGCGTGGTCTGTACCATATAAAACTCGCCATCTTCCAACAATGCTTTGCGAATGGTTTTATTTAGGATATTTAGTTCGTCATCGCTCAAACTGTCCGTGATATATCGAAAGCAAACAATATTAGATGCCGGGGGTACCGCCAATTCGAAATCGGGATTTTCTTGTATGATTTTCCCGAACCGTTGGCCAAGATCGTATTGATGGGTCACGTATTCATCAAAAATGGCATTACCGTACGTTTTGAATAGGATAAACCAATAGAGGCTCATCATTGTTTTGGTACATTCAAAGGTGCGCTTGGCCAAATTATACCAATCTTCGCCTTCCGCTTGCTCCAATAAATAATCGGCCTTCTGACTGAAGGTCGTGTGCGAATGACCGCCGTTTTTGAAGAGCAATGCCGTGGTGATTATGGGCATCATCATCATTTTGTGACCGTCTATGACAACGGAGTCGGCGCATTCGATTCCCTTTACGGTAGAACTGTATTTTTTTGAAAAAATGGCCGCTCCGCCGTGGGCGCCATCAACATGGAACCACAGGCCATGTTTTTGGGCAAATTTCGCAATCTCGTCGAGATCATCATAAATGCCCGTTGCGGTCGAAGGGGCACTTCCTACAATGGCAAAAATACGGATTCCATCTTCCACGGCTTTTTGATAACACGCTTCAAGCTTTGAAGTGTCCATCGAATAATCGGTTTTAACCGGAACTTTAATGATTCCTTGCTCGCCCAGTCCCATGATCCTTGCCGCACGATCAACACAGTAGTGCGCCTCTTCACTGACCATGACGCCCAGTGGTTCGCCATGGCCACTGATCCAGACGTCATGTTCGACTTGGGCCTTTCTTGCCGAAAGTAGGGCGGTAAGATTGGCAAGGGTGCCACCAGAGGTCAAAAAGCCCCTAGCGCTCGTCGTAAAACCTATTTTTTTGCAAAGCAGATCGGTCACGATCCTCTCAATGGCCGAGCTTGACATACCCATTTCATAGACGGCCATGCCGTTGTTCAGAAAAGAACTTAGTAAGCCCGCAAGCGCGGCCATGGGGGCGGTCGGTGCCACCTGATGCCCCATGTACTTGGGATTATGGACGTGTGTGGTACGCGCGATAACTGTTTGAAAAAAGTTTTGCTCATTACCATTTTCCAGAAAATCGGCCCAGTATTCATGTTCCTTTTCGGGAAGGTTCCATGCAATCGTTTTATTTGACTTACCACTAGAGGTGTCCGTTAAATGATCGGCCAGTAGATCGACCAATCGATGGCCTTGCTCCCTGAACGCTTCCGGGGAATAGGCTTTTTTAAGAAGGCTTGTGTCCATATGATAAATGTAATCGGTATTTTCATTTGTGACAACTTGATTTTTGATTTGTCGTTAAAACTTAATTGTCCCGGCATTTACGGCCTCGAATTTCATAACCTTTTTGTCAGGTGCACATAAAAAAAACCGCTCCAAATTGGAACGGTTCTTTACTTCTGTTTCTGAAGTGATAATCTGAATTAGTCAAAGGTGTAACCGTTGTCAGCAGCCACTTTGTCCGCAATTTGGGTTCGCAAAGCGGCTACGTTCGGGTTATTGGTATACTTTGTGAAACGTTTTAGACCCATGAGCATCATGCGCTGTTCATCACCTTCGGCAAAGGAAACGATGCCTTCCTTGCCTTTTTGAATAATGGTTTCGGTCGCATTGTAGAGATACAGCTTGGCCATTGCTATTTGGGTGGCTTGGGCTTCTTCCCCGAAACGTTTTGCATTTTTTTCAGTTCTAAGGATGGTGCTTTCCGCCATATAGATTTCAATCAAAATATCGGCCGCGGCCAACATCAACTGTTGGTGTTTTTCAAGTTCAGGACCGAATTTTTGAACGGCACTACCGGCGACCATCAGGAGAACCTTTTTGAGTCGGGCGATTAGATCTTTTTCCTCAGCGAACAATTGTGAAAAGTCGGGTGCATCGAATGAAGGTATCCCCATCAATTCTTCGCCTACGGCGGTGGCAGGCCCTAAAAGGTCTACATGGCCTTTCATGGCTTTTTTGATGAGCATACCAACAGACAACATTCTGTTGATCTCGTTGGTGCCCTCATAGATACGTGCTATTCTTGCATCGCGCCAGGCCTTTTCCATAGGGGCTTCGGCACTAAAGCCCATACCTCCGAAAATCTGTAGGCCTTCATCAGTGGTATGCTGAACATCTTCTGAAACGGCAACCTTGAGTATGGAGCATTCAATGGCATATTCTTCGACCCCTTTGAGTTCGGCCTCTTGGTGCGAATTGCCGGCCGCTTCGCGGATCGCTATTCGGTCCTCAATGTTTTTTGCCGCCCTATAGCATGCAGAATCTCCCGCATAGGCATTCGTGGCCATGTTGGCAACTTTTGCCTTTATGGCCCCAAAGTTCATGATAGGGGTCTTGAACTGAATACGTTCATTGGCATATTTTACGGCCTCGTTAATAACGCGGCGTTGTGCTTCCAAACATGCAGCCGCTAGTTTGATGCGACCTATGTTCAAGGCATTCATTGCAATTTTGAAGCCATTGCCACGTTCCGAAAGCATATTCTCGACCGGCACCTTGGTGTCGCTGAAAAATACTTGTCGGGTGGAGGAGGAGTGAATACCGAGCTTTTTTTCCTCGTCCCCTAGGGAAATTCCATTTTCAGGGTCGTTCTCTACGATAAACCCGGTGATGTTCTTGTCATCTTCGATTCTGGCAAAAACGATGAACATATTGCAGAAACCTGCATTGGAAATCCACATTTTTTGTCCTGAAATACTATAGTATTTTCCATCATCGGACAGCACGGCCTTCGTCTTTCCCGAATTCGCGTCGGATCCAGCTCCCGGTTCTGTCAAGCAATAGGCACCGAACCATTCGCCCGAAGCCAATTTGGGGACATATTTTTGTTTTTGTTCTTCGGTACCGTAAAGGGTTATCGGCATGGTTCCGATTCCCGTATGGGCACCGAAAGCCGTGCTGAACGAACCTGTAGCGCCCGAAATATAGTCACACACCAACATGGTCGATACAAAGCCCATGCCCATGCCACCATAGGCCTCGGGTACGGCTACGCTCAATAACCCGAGTTCGCCGGCCTTGCGCATGCATTCTTCAGTGTACGCGTAATCTTTTTTCTCAAAGCGCTCCCAGTGCGCCCAAAGTTCGCGGTCAACAAATTCTTTGGTACTGTCGCGCATCATTTTTTGCTCTTCCGACAAGTCTTCCAAAGTGAATATGTCTTCACATTTGGTTTCCTTTACGAGGAATTGACCACCGCGGAGGATATCTTTTTCTTTTGCTTCCATCTTTTTGATGATTTTGAATTCTAAATTTTAAATGTTGGATTTCATAATTTTTCCTGAGAAGTCTTTACAATTTTTGTTTTGATATTCATGATGGATTCAACTTCTTCTAGCTCATTTGTGCTATCTGTATCTACTAGTTTGAAATGCTTTAAAGTTTGAGCCAATATTTTGTTTCCCTGGCCTCTTTTGAGGCTATGGACATTTTATGGGTAAAATCTTTTTTAGATTGAGCCGCGGTCGCCTCATGAACATTGGCCCCTACGCTAGTTCCACTACTTAATAATTGTTTGGATAGAATGTATTCTTTTTTAAAATTCAGCTCTTTGTACAGTTCAATAAAAGAAAGCGAAAATTCACAAGTCTTTTCTAATATTAAATTGTCTTTCTTCACCGTAGTTCAACATTCAAAATCCATCATTCAAAATTCTCAATTGAGAAACTCAAATATTCCCGCAGCGCCTTGCCCTGTACCCACGCACATGGTGACCATACCGTATTTGCCCTGCATGTTCCGTTTGCGCATCTCATCGAACAATTGTACCGAAAGTTTGGCTCCGGTACATCCCAGCGGATGGCCCAATGCGATGGCCCCTCCATTGACGTTTACAATGTTGTGGTCAAGATCTAGTTCGCGTATAACGGCCAACGATTGTGAAGCAAAGGCTTCATTGAGTTCTATCAATTCAATGTCATCTTGTTTCAATCCGGCTTGTTTCAGCGCTTTTGGTACGGCCGCAACGGGTCCGATTCCCATGATCCTTGGCGGTACTCCTGCCACTGCATAGTTGACCAAGCGGGCAATGGGCTTTAGGTTCAGTTCCTTGACCATGTCTTCGCTCATGATCAATACAAAAGCGGCACCATCGCTGGTCTGTGAGGAATTTCCGGCCGTGACCGAACCGTTGGCGGCGAATACCGGCCTTAATCTGCCAAGTGCCTCCAATGATGTGTCTTTTCGGGGGCCTTCGTCTTTGGTCACCGTATAGTTCTTGGTCGCTTTTTTTCCGTTGCCGTCGACATAGGTCTGTTCCACTTCGATGGGTACGATCTGATCTTGAAACCGATCTTCTGCTTGTGCCCTGAGGGCCTTTTGATGCGATTCGTAAGCGAATTTATCTTGATCTTCGCGCGACACATTGAATTCGTTGGCGACTGCTTCGGCGGTGTTGCCCATGCCCCAATAATAATCCTCATGGCCCGATTTGGCCAGGTCATAGTTCAGTTCGGTCTTAAAGCCTGTCATAGGTACCGAACTCATACTTTCGGCACCCCCTGCGATAATGCAGTCGGCCATACCAAACTGTATCTTGGCCGAGGCCATGCCGATAGTCTCTAATCCCGAGGAGCAAAAACGGTTGACGGTGACCCCGGGCACATCTACAATGTCAAGGCCCATAAGAGAGATAAGCCGTGCCATATTGAGGCCTTGTGATCCTTCGGGCATGGCATTGCCTACCATGACGTCATCGATCCGTTTTTTGTCAAAATCGGGTAGTTCTTTCATCATGTGTTCGATGGTCTCTGCGGCAAGTTCATCCGTTCTCTTGAATCGAAATACGCCTTTTGGGGCTTTTCCGACGGCGGTTCGATATCCTTTTACTATATATGCTGTTCTCATTAATTTTTGCTTTTCGGTTTTGGCTCTTGGCCATTCTTGCTTAAATTTCAGTTAGCCATAAGCTAAATGCTATAGGCCAATAGCTACGTAATTAATTGCGCAAAGGCTTGCCCGTTTTCAACATATGCTGAATTCGTTCCAATGTCTTTTTTTCGGTACATAAGGAAAGGAATGCTTCCCTTTCTAGATCTAACAGATATTGCTCGCTGACCAATGTGGGTTCCGAAAGGTCACCACCTGCCATGACGTAGGCCAATTTGTTCGCTATCTTTTTGTCGTGTTCGCTGATATAGTGGCTTGCTTCCATGGCATCCGTTCCGACCAAGAACATTCCGAGCGCCTGTTTTCCCAGTACTTTGACGTCCTTTCTTTTGGGAGGTTTCGTATAACCCGCTTCGGCCATCAGTTTTGCATGTGCTTTGGCCGTTGCGATCTGTCGGTCTTTATTGACGACCACGATATCTTTTCCGTGTTGAAGAATGCCAAGGTCATAGGCTTCATAGGCCGAGGTCGATACTTTTGCCATACCGATGGTCAGGAAATACTCTTGCAGAACGTTCAATTCTACATCACCTTTTCTGAAGGTATCTTGTGCACGGAGCGCAAATTCCTTGGAGCCTCCACCACCGGGAATGACACCCACGCCGAATTCAACGAGACCGATATAAGTTTCGGCCGCTGCCACGACTTTGTCTGCATGCATGGAGAGTTCGCAGCCCCCACCGAGGGTCATGCCATGGGGAGCGGAAATCGTCGGAATCGACGAATATCGCATGCGCATCATCGTATCTTGGAACATTTTGATGGCCATATTCAATTCGTCGTATTCTTGTTCGACGGCCATCATGAATATCATGCCGATATTGGCACCTACCGAAAAATTGGCTCCTTGGTTGCCGACCACCAATCCCTGAAAGTCTTTTTCGGCGAGATCGATTCCTTTGTTCAACCCGGCCAACACATCGCCGCCGATGGTGTTCATTTTCGACTGGAACTCCACGTTCAAAATTCCATCGCCCAAATCTTCTATGACGACGCCGCTATTCTTGAACACTTCGTTCGATTTACGGATATTGTCCAAAATGATAAAGGCATCTTGGCCGGGGACTTTTTCCATCGATTTCTTCGGAATGTCGTAAAAATAGGTAGCCCCATCTTTTACGGTGTAGAAGGAATCGTTTCCGGCTGCCTGCATTTCAGCAACCCATGCGGCGGCTTCTTGTCCTTCGGCCTTGATGAATTCCAATCCTTTTTCAAGTCCGACCGCGTCCCATATCTGGAAAGGCCCATGCTCCCAACCGAAACCTGCCTTCATGGCATCATCGATTTTATATAGTTCATCGGTTATTTCTGGAATACGATGCGAGACATACGCAAACAATTGCCCGAAACTTTTGCGGTAGAATTCACCGGCCTTGTCCTTTCCATCCGTCAAAACGGCGAAACGGTCAATAACCTTGTCGATGGTCTTGGTCAATTCTAAAGTGGCGAATTTCGCGCTCTTTTTGGAACGATAGTCCATCGTGTCCAAATCCAAAGTAAGGATTTCGGTCTGACCTTTATCATCCTTTGTTTTTTTATAGAAACCTTGTTCGGTCTTGCTGCCCAGCCATTTGTTATCCATCATGGTCGAAATGAAGTCGGGCAGGGCGAAGAGTTCGTGACGTTCATCGTCCTTACAATTTTCCGAGATCCCATTGGCCACATGTACCAAAGTATCCAAACCGACCACATCGACCGTTCTGAAGGTTGCCGATTTTGGGCGGCCTATTACCGGACCGGTCAATTTGTCGACTTCCTCGACGGTCATTCCTAAATCCTTGACCGCATGAAAAAGGCTCTGAATGCTGAAAATTCCGATTCGATTTCCGATGAATGCGGGCGTATCTTTAGCAACGACAGAAGTTTTGCCCAAAAACTTTTCGCCATAACCGTTCAAAAAATCCAATACTTCTTGTGAGGTCTTAGGCCCGGGAATAATTTCAAAAAGCTTCAAATAGCGGGCGGGATTGAAAAAGTGTGTTCCGCAGAAATGTTTTTGGAAATCATCGCTTCTACCTTCAGACATGAATTTAATCGGGATACCTGAAGTGTTCGAAGTAATCAGTGTGCCCGGGGTACGATGTTTTTCTAAATTCTCGAAGACTTGTTTTTTGATATCCAGGCGCTCGACGACCACCTCGATGATCCAATCGACTTTGGCCACCTTGGCGATATCGTCTTCCAAATTTCCGGTAACGATCCGATCCGCAAATTTTTGATGGTAAATAGGAGAGGGCTTTGATTTTAGGGCGGCTGCCAAAGAATCGTTGACCAACCTATTGCGGACCACCTTGTCATTCAAGGTCAATCCCTTGGCTTTTTCCTTGTCATTGAGTTCTCTTGGAACAATATCAAGGAGTAATACTTCTACACCGATATTGGCAAAATGGCAGGCGATACCGCTGCCCATGATTCCAGACCCGATTACGGCTACCTTATTTATATGTCTGCGCATAGGTTATTCGTTCGTTTGTTAAATAGATGTTTTTTCGAATATGTTCTTTTCCGAAATGAGTTTCATGATATTTTGGGTGACTTCGAAAAAGTGCTTCATTTTCTCTTCTTGAATGCTTTCGCGAAGTTCTTCGTTGAACTTTAACACTGCATTTTTTGAGAGTTGTCGTTTTTCGAGCCCAAACTCGGTCAAATGTATCAATACCCCCCTACCATCTTCAGGATTAGGTTTGCGTTGGATCAATCCCTTTTTCTCCATATTTTTCAGAATTCTTGAGAGGCTTGTGGCCTCCATTCCCATTTTGGGCCCCAACGATGTTGAAGGGGTACCTTTTTTAGGGTCGATGCTCAACAACGTAAACCCCGTTGCCATGGTGCTGTCGTATCTTTTGGCTTCTTCATTGTACATTTTTGAAACTGCAAGCCATGTTTCGCGCAAAGCGTAGTCTACGGTAATCTCTTTCATAAAAAACGATAGGAAACCAAAGATATAAAAATTTATTATGCATGCATAATAAATATAATAAAAAAAAGATTTTTAGTCCAAGTTATCGCAGGTACTGACTACGACTTTCGACAGGCACCTAAAAAGTACGCTCGTAGATCTGGTTGTAGAGTTCGATATATTTTTCTTTAATGGCTTTACGCTTGAGTTTCATCGTCGGGGTAAGATGGCCTCCCTCGACCGTCCACGCATCGGGCGTAAGCCGAAACTGTTTTACCTTTTCCCATTTGGCAAAACTTTCATTTGACTTATCGACTTCTTCTTGGTAGCGTGCCAGCACCATGGTATTGCTCAAAAGTTCGCTTCTTTCAATTTCGGATAGGCCATGTCTTTTTGCCCACTCCTGTAAAAAGTCAAAATTAGGCTGAATCAATGCCGCGGGCATTTTTTCGCCTTCACCGACGACCATGGCCTGTTCTATGAAGCGGGATTCTTTCATGGTGTTTTCCAATAATTGGGGCGCCACATATTTTCCACCTGAGGTCTTGAACATTTCCTTCTTGCGGTCAGTGATCATCAAAAATCCGTCTTCATCGATTTCACCGATGTCACCGGTATGAAAGTAATCTCCTGTCATTACCTCGGCCGTTTTTTCGGGGTCTTTGTAATAACCCATCATCACATTGGGACCCTTGCACAAGATTTCGCCGTCCTCGGCAATCTTGACATCCACACCATCCAATATTTTGCCGACCTTACCGATTTTCCAACCAAAGTTCCTCATTTCGCTTACCGAAATGCCAGGGGAGGTTTCGGTAAGGCCGTAGCATTCCATGATCGGCATACCTGCCGCGCCAAAAACGTGACCGAGTCTAGGTTGCAGGGCGGCACTGCCCGATGCCATCATTTTGAGATTACCTCCCAGAGCTTC
Source organism: Meishania litoralis (assembly GCF_042611095.1). Lineage (NCBI taxonomy): Bacteria > Pseudomonadati > Bacteroidota > Flavobacteriia > Flavobacteriales > Flavobacteriaceae > Meishania > Meishania litoralis. Next base: position 47,990 of record NZ_JBHFPV010000007.1, on the reverse strand, counting down.
TTGCCATTTGCTAAAAATAAGCTTTCGGGCAAAGGCCAATTTTTTTTCATACCACCAACCATTTTTTCCATAAGGTTCGAATTTCAAGCCCAATTCCACCGCCCAATAAAAAAGTTTCTTCTTTATTCCCGTTAGATTTGCCCCTTTTGCAATAATGGCATCATAAACCTTTTCTACCAATCTGGGTACCACGGTCATCGCCGCAGGCTTTACTTCTTTTATGTTCTCGCTGATTTTGTCCAACCCTTCGGCAAAATGAATTTCATAGCAAAGATATTGATAGGCGTAAGAAAAGGTGCGTTCGAAAATATGACAGATAGGTAGAAAGCTCAATACCTTGTCACCGGGTTTAAGGGGCAATCTGTTTTTTGCAGAAAGTACGTTCGAAACAATATTGTGGTGCGAAAGCATAACGCCTTTTGGTCTTCCGGTGGTACCCGAGGTATAGATAATGGTTGCCAGGTTTTCAGGTCTGACCTGGTCTTTTCTTTTCTCTACTTCGTTCTGGTTCGATTCGTCTTCGCCCAATTTGACAACTTCTTGCCAGTTGTTGCAATCGCTTAATTGGTCAAAGGAATACACCTCTTTTACGGTCATTAATTTATTCTTGACCTTTAATACTTTTTGCAAGACTTCGTCACAGGAAACGAAAATATACTTTGACTCTGAATGGTTGACGATATATTCGTAATCATCCTCAGAGATCGTCGGATATATTGGTACGGTCTGGGCACCTATCTGAAGTATACCGATATCCATAATATTCCATTCGGTGCGGTTTGTCGATGAGATCAAGGCGATCTTATCATCTACTTGAACGCCCATGCGCAATAGCGCCCTACTGATTGTGTTCGCCTTGGCGATGTACTCCTTGGTCGATGTGGATACCCACTTTCCATCATATTTGGTGACAAAACATTTATCTAGTGGATGGTTTTCAAGTTGATGGAACGGAAAATCGAATAACCTAGTTACTTTTTGCATAGTTAGTTTCTGATAGGTTATTGCAAAATAGGAAAAGGAAGCGGGATTCTAAAATAGCTTTTACAAAATACGCTAACAATTGTTGAGAAATCAACAATTAATAGTGTTCAAAACAACGCCTTTGCCGCGAAATGGCATCATTGGTTTGATCGTTAGCCCAATATTTGTTGACAGCGCGGTTACCCGCTGTTCCGTTCGACCCACTCCCGGGCCTTTACAAAAGCTTCTAACCATGGCGAAACCTTGTCGTTTCTGTCGTTCGGATAATAGGCCCAGTTCCAAGGAAAGATGGAGCGTTCTATATGTGGCATGGTCACCAAATGCCTTCCTGTTCTATCGCATAACATGGCCGTGTTGAAATCACTGCCGTTCGGATTGGCCGGATATGTTTCGTAACCGTATTTGGCGACGATATCGTAGTCGTCTTCGGAAAGCGGTAGGCTGAACTTGCCCTCACCATGGGAGATCCAAACGCCCAGGGTGGTCCCTTCCAACGAAGAAAGCATAACCGAATTGTTCTTCTGGATTTTCACCGAAGTAAAGTTGCTTTCATGTTTGTGCGAATCGTTATAGGTCATTTTACCGTGTCGCCCGCCGTGCTCGGGATTGATAAGATCAAGTTCCATGAACAACTGGCAACCGTTGCAGATGCCTATTGATAGCGTATCGGGCCGCGCAAAGAAATCGTCGATGACTTTTTTTGCCTTTTCATTGTACTTGATGGCACCGGCCCAGCCTTTGGCGCTTCCCAGAACATCTGAATTGGAAAAACCACCAACGGCACCTAAAAATTGAATATCCTCCAACGTTTCTCGGCCCGAGATCAAATCGGTCATGTGCACATCCTTTACATCGAAACCGGCAAGGTACATGGCATTTGCCATTTCACGTTCAGAATTGCTTCCTTTTTCTCGCAGGATGGCCGCTTTGGGTCTCGACTGTGGTCGATCCGACAATCTACCGTCAAAATGTTTTGGAAAAATATACCGTAACGGTTGGTTTTTATAATTGTCAAAACGGTCTTTGGCCAGACCGTTCGAGGTCTGTCTGTCATCCAATAAATAGGAGGTCTTGAACCAAACGTCTCTTAACGAATCAATGTTCAAGCCCATCTCCATACCGCTATTTTCGATGGTCAATGTGGGTGTTGAAACTACGCTACCTATTTTTTTAAAGCCAATTTTTTCATTTTGCAAAAATTCTTCAACGGCAAAGTTGTCTTTTGCCTGAAAAACGATACCGGCATTTTCGGAAAACAATAGTTTTATGGTGTCGGGTTCCCCCAAATCGGACAAATCCAATTCGGCTCCAAGATCACTGTCAGCGAAGCACATTTCCAAAAGGGTTGTAATCAGTCCACCCGAGGCAACATCATGACCTGCAACTATTTGTTCTTTATTGATCAACGCTTGAACCGAATTGAAGGCGGTCTTGAAATATTCGGGATTTTTAACTGTCGGAGCTTCATTTCCAACAGAATTTCGAATCTGTGCGAATGAAGACCCCCCCAGTTTATAACTATCTTTTGACAGATTTATATAATATATGGCTCCGCCCTCTTTTCTAAGTACCGGTTCGACGACTTTGGTGATATCATCGCAATGTGCGGCCGCTGAAATCACGACCGTTCCTGGTGCAATGACTTCACCATCTTCATATTTCTGCTTCATCGAAAGGGAATCCTTACCGGTCGGCACATTGATGCCCAAGGCAATGGCAAAATCAGAAACCGCTTGCACCGCTTCGTATAATCTGGCGTCTTCCCCTTGATTTTTGCAGGGCCACATCCAGTTGGCAGATAGCGAAACGGATTTTAATCCTTCTTTCAATGGCGCCCAAACAATGTTCGTCAAGGCTTCGGCAATGCTGTTCTTGCTTCCTGCCGAGGGATCTATCAGCCCTGAAATAGGGGAGTGGCCGATACTGGTGGCGATTCCTTCCTTCCCTTTGAAATCCAATGCCATGACACCGCAATTGTTCAGGGGCAACTGTAACGGACCGGCACATTGCTGTTTGGCCACGCGACCGCCAACACAGCGGTCCACTTTGTTGGTGAGCCAATCTTTGCATGCCACGGCCTCTAGCTGTAAAACCTGTTCCAAATAGTCATGGAAGAATTCCAGCGAATAATCCGGATCTTTATAATTTCTTTGAACGGTCTCATCGGTCAACACGGTCTTCGGAGAACTGCCGAACATGTCCTCAAGTTCCATATCCATGGGTCTATCTCCATTTTTGGACGACTCGAACGTAAATTTATGGTCGCCGGTCACATCTCCGACCTGGTACATGGGCGAACGTTCGCGATCGGCTATTCTTTGCAGTAGGTCGATGTCTTTTCGGCCGATGACCAGCCCCATGCGCTCCTGCGATTCGTTACCGATAATTTCCTTGGCGGATAGGGTGGGGTCACCAATGGGCAATTGGTCCAAATCGATCTTGCCCCCTGTATCTTCGACCAGTTCGGAAAGGCAATTGAGATGGCCTCCCGCGCCATGATCATGAATAGAGACAATCGGATTTTCTTCACTTTCGACCATACCACGAATGGCATTGGCCGCGCGTTTCTGCATTTCAGGGTTCGAACGTTGTACCGCGTTCAATTCGATGGCCGAACTGAATTCACCTGTATCTGCACTGGAAACGGCAGCACCGCCCATACCGATGCGATAATTGTCTCCGCCGAGAATTACTATTTTATCACCTTCATTCGGAGTTTCCTTTAAGGCCTGTGCTGATTTGCCATAGCCGATTCCTCCGGCCTGCATGATGACCTTGTCATACCCCAATCTTCGTCCAGCTTCATCATGTTCGAACGTCAACACCGATCCGGCGATCAAAGGCTGCCCGAATTTATTGCCGAAATCGGATGCGCCATTGGAAGCTTTTGTAAGAATATCCATAGGCGTTTGATAGAGCCATTTGCGTTCGGGCATGGCAATTTCCCACGGTCGGTCTTGTTCCAATCTCGAATAGGCGGTCATATAAACGGCGGTTCCCGCCAAGGGCAAAGAGCCTTTGCCTCCGGCCAAACGATCACGAATTTCACCTCCCGAACCCGTGGCAGCACCGTTGAACGGTTCAACGGTGGTCGGGAAATTGTGTGTCTCGGCTTTTAAAGAAATGACTGATTCGAATTCTTTTTCTTCGTAATAATCAGGTTTGTCGGCACTTTTTGGCGCGAACTGTACCACGTCTGGACCTTTGAGAAAAGCCACATTGTCCTTATAGGCCGAAACAATATCGTTTGGGTTCTCTTGTGACGTTCTTTTGATGAGTTTGAACAACGACGATGGCATTTCTTTTCCGTCGATAACAAAGGTGCCATTGAATATTTTATGTCTGCAATGTTCCGAATTGACCTGACTGAATCCGAACACTTCAGAGTCGGTCAAGGGGCGACCTATTTTTTCGGAAAGACCTTTCAAATAAGCGACCTCTTCGTCACTTAAAGCCAGTCCTTCCTGTAGATTGTAAGATGAGATATCATCGATTTCCAATATCGGTTCGGGTATTATATCTATTTTAAAAATATCCTGGTTCAACGAAGCGAACTTTTGGGAAAGCATGGGGTCGAATTCGCTGAAATCAGAAGATACCGCACGAAATTGCTCGATTCGAAGAATTCCTGAAATACCCATATTTTGAGTGATTTCGGTAGCGTTGGTACTCCAAGGAGTAATCATGGCTGCCCTTGGACCAATAAAAAAGGCGTCAATTGACGCCGTGTTTATTTTTGGTCGGTTGCCGAACAACCACATGAGCTTGGCCGTATTTTCTTGAGAAAGTTCTTGTTTCGTTTGTACCGCATAAACGCTGGTGCCTGCATCCCCGAAAAAATGAATCATGTACAGTATGAATTGTTAGGTTTTGGAAAGTGCAAATTTACGATTTTGAGTTGGATTTTGATAGACGAAATTGGGGAGTTGTTAACCAAGCATGTTGATATGATCTAAATGGAAACCGTACTGTGAAAATAACATACCTTCTTTATCGCTTCCTTTTCGAAATAGGATTTCACAGAAATAAAAAAAGCCCCAAAATTAGGTTTCCATAAATCAGGTTTTATGTGCTTAAAGAAATATTCCGCCTGCGGCCTCGATACGTTGCCCAGTTGGTATGGTAGGTCAGAACCACGTCGATTCCTTTTTTTTGCCAGATTGAGGGCCATATCTTTTCCAAGTCCGCGACTACCACCTGTTGCCAAGGCTATGTTGCTATTGGTCATTGCTTTTATTTTAAAATATTTGAATATTGCAAAGGTCAGGATTATCTGTAAATTCTAGTGACATTTTTATAGCTACTGGCCGTCAAATTCATGATGACCTTAATCTTGCATAATTGGTCCGAGAGTATTTCGCATTGTTTTTATTACATTAGGAGATAGCTAATTAAAAACCGACCCTATGAAAACCTTTGTTATCAATATCGTGGCCTATTCCCTGCTCTTTTTCGCCATATCGGCAAATGCTCAAAGAAAATACTCCAAAAAACAAATCGAAAAACTGAAAAATGAAGCGGCCGAACTGGTAGATGCCGGTAAAAAGCAATCCCAAGTGATGGTCGATAAGGTGTTCAGCTTTTCTGAATTGGGTTTTCAGGAAGTGGAATCCTCAAAATACCTTACCGAAATCTTGGAAAACAACGGATTCGCCATAGAGAATTCCATTTCCGGTATTCCTACCGCTTGGTTGGCCAAGTGGAGCAATGGCGAGGGTCCGGTTATAGCCTTGGGCAGTGATGTCGATTGTATCCCCAAAGCATCGCAATATCCAGGTGTGGCCTATCACAAACCTATTGTCGAGGGAGCACCAGGTCATGGGGAGGGGCATAATGCGGGAATACCTTTGAATATATCCGCTGTATTGTCGGTAAAGCAAATCATGGAGCGAGAGAATATCGGTGGCACTTTGGTCGTTTGGCCGGGTATTGCGGAAGAATTGGTCGCCGCCAAGGCATGGTATGTGCGTGATGGACTTTTCGACAAGATCGACATGTGTATTTTCACCCATGTGAGCAACAACCTTAGTGTTTCTTATGGCCCCGCGAAGGGTACAGGGCTGATTTCGGTCGAATATTCATTTGAGGGAGAAGCGGCACACTCGGCGGGTTCCCCCTGGCGTGGAAGGAGTGCCTTGGATGCGGCCGAACTGATGAATATCGCATGGAATTATAAAAGAGAGCATCTTCATCCTTTAAAACGTTCACATTCCATTTTTACGGATGCGGGGGATCAGCCGAACGTTGTGCCATCGAAAGCTTCAATCTGGTTCTATTTTCGTGACGTCAAGTATGACGGTATTATGGAAATGTACCATGAGGCCAATGATATTGCAAAGGGAGCCGCCTTGATGACGGGAACTACGGTTAATTCAAAAATATTGGGAGCGGCTTGGCCTAGACATTTTAACAAGGTCATTGCCGAAACCATGTACGAGAATATTAAAGAAGTGGGTTTGCCAGAATGGTCGGAAGCGGATCAAAGTCTGGCCAAAGCCGTTCAGACCGAGGTCGAGTCGGAAAAAATTGAAGGATTGGCCACCAAATTGGATACGATCGGGTTGCCGGTTATCGAACCGATAAGCGGCGGTTCCGATGACATCGGTGATATTTCTTGGAAGACACCTACCGTTACCATGCGTTTTCCGTCGAACATTCCCGGATTACAAGGGCATCACTGGAGTAATGCAATTTCAATGGCTACGCCCATTGCCCATAAAGGTGTGGTCGTGGGGGCGAAGGTAGAGGCGATGACAATCTTGGACTTCCTTTTAAAACCTGAACTTATAAAGGACGCTTGGGATTATTTTAACAATGAACAGACCAAGGAAACAAAATTTGTTCCAATGATCAGTGAGAGCGACATGCCCCCCATATATTTGAACAAAGACAAGCAAGAGATGTTCAGGGCCGACCTGGAAAAGTTTTATTATGATGAGACCAAATACGATACGTATCTTGAGCAGTTAGGGGTAGAATACCCAACCTTGAAGGAATAGTTTATGAATTCGAACCGTCTTCGATTTAAAGATTGGTTGCTGTGACATGTAATTATTTTCGCTCCAACAGCGCCATATAGAATCCGTCGAACCCATGTTGCGAGGCGTATATTTTTTTTTCTTCGATAAGCGAAAAAGGTTCTCCTTCTTCCGACGCCAAGAACGATGTGACTTGGTCGCTATTCTCTTGCGGAAGTATGGAGCAGGTCGCATAGACCATTTTGCCACCGGGTTTTACTATTTTACTGTACTTTCGAATTATATCATGCTGGACTTTCGTAATCTTTTCAAGGAATTCAGGTTCTAATTTCCATTTGGTATCGGGATTTCTACGAATGACCCCAAGTCCGGTACAGGGGGCATCGATCAAAACCCTATCCGCGTTTCCGTAGAGCTTTTTATAAACCTTGCTCGTGGTTATTTCGCGAGGCTCTATGTTGTGCGCTCCGTTTCTTCGGGCACGGCGTTTCAGTTCTTTCAATTTACTGCCATAGATATCCATAGCGATCAGTTGGCCCTTATTTTCCATAAGTGCTGCCAGATGCAATGATTTTCCACCGGCTCCGGCACAGGTGTCGACTACCCGCTGTCCGGGTTCGACATCCAACAATTCGGCGACCAATTGAGAAGAGGCGTCCTGTACCTCAAAAAAGCCCTTTTTGAAAGAATCCGTTACGAAAACATTGGCACGTTCGGGAAGTCGTAAGGCCAACGGATACCCTTTGATCGGCTCGGCAACGATACCTTCGTTCAAAAGGGCCATGCGCAATTGGGCTTTTGTGGTTTTTAAGGTATTGGTGCGCAGAATAACTTCGGCCTGCTGATTTAGGGCTTCGATTTCTTTTGTCCAGAGTTTTTCGCCCAACGCTTTTTCACAGATTTCATCGATCCAATCGGGGACCGATTCGCGGTATTTCCTGATTTTCGAAAGTTCGTCGAACCTGCCTTTTATCCTTCTTTCAGGGGTGGGTTCGATCTGTTTCCAATCGGGTAGTTTTATTCCTTTCAAAACTGCCCAAACTGCCCACATACGAAATAGGTCAGATCGGTCAAAAGGGGCCTTGACCTCGGCAATCTCGGCGTATAATCTTTTGTAACGAACCATTTCATAGGCAGTTTCGGCGATAAAGGCACGGTCGCGGGCACCCCAGCGTTTATCATATTTCAATACTTTCTGGACCACTTTATCGGCGTATTCGTTCTCGTTGAATATCAAATTCAATGCGTCGATAACGGCAAATACCAGATTTCTATGGAGTTTCATTTCAAAAAATTAAGGTTGCAAAGGTATGGTTTTGCCACTGATTCCGATTATTTTTGAGAAACTTTATAGGTATGCGAAATCTGCTATTGGCACTATTAATATCAATTGTTCTCTCATGTTCGGATATTGAAAAGAGACCACCATTCTCTTCAGTAGAAATCGAAACTCTTTATGAAGATTCCCTGAGCATACGCGCGATCGAGCTGATGGGCAATAGTTTGGCGTTTGCGGCCAATAGAGGAACTTTCGGTACGATCGATCTGTCGAGTGGAAAAGTCCGCGCCAATGTCCAGAAATTTGATACCATCGTTCCCGAATATAGGGCCGTCGCCCATAATGCCACTGATTTTTTTATGCTCTCAGTAGCCAACCCAGCCCTTTTGTACAAGACGGGCGAGGACGGTGCCATGGATTTGGTCTATTTTGAGGAGGATGCCCAAGTTTTCTACGACGCCATGACGTTTTGGAACAACCGGGAAGGAATCGCAGTGGGCGACACCATGAACGGCTGTCTTTCGATTATCATCACCCGTGATGGCGGGCATCACTGGACGAAACTTTCTTGTGACGAACTACCAAAAGGAATCGAAGGTGAAGGTGCCTTTGCCGCGAGCAATACGAATATCAAGACTGTCGGCGACCATACCTGGATCGCAACAACGAGCAGCCGGATATATTTTTCGCCCGATAAGGGAAAGACATGGCAGATTCAAAAAACACCCATGCTTTATGAGGAACCGACCCAAGGAATTTATTCCATCGATTTTTACGATAAAAATTTAGGGTTCGCTATAGGTGGCGATTATACAAAGCCCGAAAATACCATGGCTAACAAGGCCATAACAACAGATGGCGGTAATACATGGAAATTGGTCGCCGATGGCCAAGAACCGCGATACAAAAGTTGCGTTCAGTTCGTGCCCGGTTCGAACGGCAAAGAAATCGTTGCCTTGGGCTTTACCGGCATTTCGTATTCCAAGGATGGTGGAGCTACATGGAAGGCGTTGTCGGACGAACCTTTTTACACGATTCGGTTTCAAAATGACTCGATCGCCTATGCCGCGGGCAAGAACCGAATAGCCAGACTTGCGTTCAGGTAAGAACTACCAACTACCTTCATGGTTTCTACGAAATTGCCGGATCAATTGTTTCTTGAAATCTTTTTCGGCCTTTATCAGTAGCAATGTTTTTTTGGCCGAAAGTACCTTTTTCATTTTTAGGGTAAATTCCTTGTCCAGTTCTTCTTCTTCCTTTTCTATTTTCAAATACTTGTCCAATAAGTCACTGGCTTCCTTTTCACTTACATTTTCATCGCCCAATTTGCTGTAAAATTCAGCATGTTCGGTCTTTCCTAAATGAAATCTTGTTTTTTCATATTCGTTATAAATAGGCCAAAAAGTTTCTGCCTCGGCACTTGTCAGGGCCAATCGTTCGGTAAAAAATGCGACTTTTAGCGCCTTTATCTTCTCAAAATTTGGTTTTTGAGGACCTTGCCCGTACGATATACTGGTTACCGCAAGCAAGACGATAATGAAAATTGAAATTTTATTCTTCATCATATACATTGTTTAATTCCTGAACATCTTCTATGGTTTGGTCCAAATAATCTTCGATTCCCTCTTGGTTGATTTCTTGGTTTAAAATATCGTTGATCCTCACCTCTTGCATTGGCAATAACTCGGCCAATTCGTTGTCACTAAAATCTATATCGTGGTTTTCTAGATAATTTTCGATATCATAACTCCCTAAAGTTTCAAAATCAGGTGTTTTCGTTGTTGTCAACTTGACCGATAGTGCAACAACCAATATTGCGGCGACGGAGGCGGCAGCTATGTAATATTGACGATAAGGGTGCAACCGTACTACCTTACTTTTTTCGGCATCAGCCTTCTGCGCAACACGCTCATTCAGCGTTTCAAAATAGTTCTTGGGAACGATAAAGCCGCTATCTCTGTACGCATCTGAAAACGATGGACCGGAATCTTCTTCGTTCAGTTTGGCCATCAACTTGTACTTGAACTCGTCAAAATAGTCCTTAGGGATTTTGAAGTTGTCGTTTTTACCAAAATTGCTCATAGCATTTATTTGACTATCAATGGTTTAAAAAGTTTAATCTTCTTTTAAAAATTCCTCCAATTTCTTTATGGCCAAGTGGTAAGAGGCTTTCAAGCCTCCTACGGTAAGTTGCAAGATTTCAGCGATTTCCTCATATTTGAGTTCCTCATAATACCGCATGTTGAACACCAATTTTTGTTTCTCAGGTAAAATTGAAATCGCTTTTTGCAGTTTGAGCTGTATTTCATCACCTTCAAAATACACATCGGCCTGCAAATTATCGACCATTCTTTCTTGGAGTTCTTCGTTATTTACGCCCAACTTTCTCGATTTGGACTTTAAAAAGCTCAACGATTCGTTGGTGGCGATGCGGTACATCCATGAATAGAGCTTGCTATCGCCCTTGAAGCCATCGATATTTCGATATACTTTGATAAAGGTATTCTGCAATACATCATCGGCATCGTCGTGGTTCAGCACGATTCTACGAATATGCCAATATAACCGTTCTTTATAGGTGTCGACCAAAGTCTCGAAGGCCTTTGCCTGGGTATCGGATTGCTTTAATAGATTTACTAAGGTTTCCTCCGCAATCAATATTTTGGGCTTAAGTTCAAAAATTAGACTCCAATAAAGTTAAAAGGTTTAACCGACACCTTCAACCTCATGCCATAAATTGGCAAGACCTGCCTATTTGTATTGGCGTAGCATATCAAGAGGCACTGGACATTATTTGGAGAGGCTATAATGTTTGCATTTCGACCAATTTTCTATAGATGCCATTTTTTTTCAAAAGCTCATCGTGAGTTCCTTGCTCGACAATTTCACCTTTTTGAAGTACGACAATTTTATTTGCCTTTTGTATCGTGGAAAGACGATGTGCGATGACCAATGACGTCCGGTTGCGCATCATCTTGTCCAAGGCATCCTGCACCAAACGCTCGCTCTCGGTATCGAGGGCAGAGGTAGCTTCGTCCAATATCATGATCGGGGGGTTCTTTAAAACGGCCCGGGCAATGGAAAGTCGCTGTTTTTGTCCGCCGCTCAATTTATTGCCCCCATCTCCGATATTGGTTTCATAACCATCGGGAAGATTGATGATAAACTCATGGGCATTGGCGATCTTGGCGGCCTCGATAATTTCTTCCGAAGTGGCATTTTCTTTCCCTAGGGCGATATTTTTGGCCACGGTATCATTGAACAGAATAGAGTCTTGGGTGACGAGCCCCATTAAATTGCGCAATGATTTTTTGGTCATATTTTTTATGTCGATTCCGTCGATCTTGATTTCCCCTTCGTCTACGTCATAAAAACGGGTGACAAGATTGGCAATGGTACTTTTGCCGCTTCCCGACTGGCCGACCAGGGCCACTGTATCTCCTTTGGGTACTTTCAAATCAAAATTGTGCAATACGTATTCATCTTCGTATTTGAAGGAAATATTCTTTAGCTCGATTCCTGATTCGAACCCCTCTTTTTCTAGGGCATCTTTCTTATCGATTATCGGGTTTTCAGTTTCAAGGATTTCTAATACCCTTTCGGCGGCGGCATTACCTTTTTTTACGCCATAGGAAGCTTTGCTTATCGATTTTGCCGGGGTCAAGATGTTGTAGGCGAGGCCCATATAGGCGATGAACGATGGTGCATCCAAAGTGCCTTCGACGAGAACCATTTTTCCACCGAACCATAGCAAAACACCGATGACCAATATCCCAAGAAATTCCCCCGTCGGCGAGGCGAGGTTCTGTCGGTTGAGCAATTTGTTCGAGAAATCGAAAAAGCGTTTGGTTGAGGCCGAAAAGGTTTTGAAGAACCTTGATTCCGAATTAAAGGCCTTTATCACCCGAAGTCCGCCCAAAGTTTCCTCCACGATCGACAAAAAATGTCCTTGTTCTTTTTGTACATAGTCGGATTGCTTCTTTAAGGATTTACCGATCCAAGAAATAATGCTGCCCGCAATCGGAATAAATATAAAAACGAAGAGTGTTAGCTTACCGCTTATGCTGAACATGACCAAAATGGTAAAAATAATGGTGAGGGGATCTCGAACGATTAGTTCCAGCACCGAAAGAAAGGAGTGCTGTATTTCCAATACATCTGATGTGATCCTTGCGATGACATCACCTTTTCGTTTTTCGGAATAGTATGAAATGGGCAAGTCGGTGATCTTGCGGTACATTTCGTTGCGAATATCCTTGAGTACACCATTGCGCAGAAAGGTGATGAAATACATGGCGAGATAATTGAACAGGTTTTTCAGAAGAAACAAGACCAAGACCAGACCGATGACCATGACCAAACCTTTCATTTTATCATCGCCCGCATATTCGTTCACCTGAAAGGCCAAATAATCCATCACATAATCTTTGGCGCGACGCATGCCTTCAAAAACAGGTTTTTGGGTCACGGGCTCTTCTTGTTCGAACAATACCCGAAGCATCGGAATCAAAGCCGCAAATGATAGGGCGCTAAAAAGTGCATAAAGAATGTTGAAGAATATATTCAGATAACCGTATCTGCTATAAGGTTTGGCGAACCGAAGGATTTTCTTGAAATAATTCATCAATCGAGTTTCAGTTCGCTCAAAATCACCGCAATTTTACTGTCAAGGGCCGCATTGACCTTTTTGAAATCATCGGCTTTTTTCAATTCGGCATTGGTGCTGATATAAAACTTCACCTTGGGCTCGGTGCCGCTGGGCCTTGCAGCAATTCGCGTTCCGTCCTTGGTTTCGTAGATCAGTACATTGCTTTTGGGGATATCTATCGGTATCTCTTCACCGGTCAAGACGTTTTTGATAACAGAGGTATTGTAATCTTCTATAAATTTCACTTTTGAACCGGCAACGGAGTCAACGGGATTTTCCTTGAAATCCTTCAACATCTGTTTGATTTCCTTGGCACCGGAGATTCCTTTTTTTGTTAAGGATACGAGATACTCTTTATAAAAACCGTAATCGACATAGCAATCGATGAGGTCTTGATAAAATGAGCTCCCGTTGGCCTTGGCCTGTGTCGCGATTTCGCATGCCAGTAGGGTAGCGGTTACCGCATCTTTGTCCCTGACGAAGTCGCCCACCATATACCCGAAACTCTCTTCACCACCGCCCAAGAACTTGGATTGTGGAAAATCCTTGATCATCTTGCCGATCCATTTGAATCCGGTCAAGGCGGTCTTGAACTCCACGCCGTAAGCGTTGGCCATTACTTCCATCATCGGAGTGGAAACGATCGTTGTCGCTATAAATTCATTGCCCTGAAACCCATTCTTCCTTTGTTGTTCCAAAAGGAATTTTGTCATCAAGATCATGGCCTGGTTACCGTTGACTATTTCCATCTGGCCATCAAGATTTCTCACGGCGATGCCCAAACGGTCGCTATCGGGATCGGTGCCGACGACCATATCGGCCCCAATTTCCTCCGCTTTTTTTATGGCCATCGAAAGGGCTTCAGACTCTTCGGGGTTGGGCGATTGAACCGTCGGGAAATTTCCGTCGGGTTCTGCCTGCTCTGCGATTACCGTTACGTTTGTATAGCCTGCCCGTTTCAATACTGCCGGTATCGCCGTTATCGAAGTACCGTGCAATGAAGTGAAAACGATCTTAAAATCATCCTTTCCTTCGGCATCGAAATTTCCGTTCGAGACAGAGGCTTCGATAAAAGCTTCATCGACTTCTTTGTCTATCAATTCGATGCGTTCGTCATCCCCATAAAAATTCACATCCTCAAAATCCAATCGATTGATTTCGGCGATGATTTCCCCGTCCTGCGGCGGAACGATCTGTCCGCCATCTGTCCAGTAGACCTTATAACCATTATATTCTGGGGGGTTATGCGATGCGGTCAACACGATTCCGGCATGACATTTTAAATGGCGCACGGCAAACGAAAGTTCAGGGGTGGTGCGTAAGGCCGAGAATAGGTACACTTTGATGCCATTGGCCGAAAACACCTCGGCGACGGTTCGTGCCAAGGTATCGCTGTTATGACGGCAATCGTACGCGATCACCACCTTAAGGTCTTCACCGGGATATACTTTTTTGAGATAGTTGCCGAGTCCCTGGGTGCTTTTTCCCAAGGTATATTTGTTGATGCGATTTGTGCCGACACCCATTACACCGCGCATGCCGCCCGTGCCGAACTCCATTTCCTTATAAAACCGATCTTTGAGTTCTTCGGTATCGGTCGCGATGAGATGTTCGATTTCTTTTTTGGTCTCGGTGTCAAAAAAATCGGTCAGCCAGGCATTGGCGGCGGTCATTATGGCATTCATTGGCAGTATGTCTATTTGAAAAGCAAAATTACGAAGAATATTGTTCTTCCTTTTGCACATGGTCGGTTTCTTCGGAAATGCTGTAGCGCGCTTCATTTTTTCTCGACCGTATCAAAATTTCACCGAGAAAACCGGCCAGAAATAGCTGGGTACCTATTATCATCGCCGTCAAGGACAGGAAAAATTGAGGGCGATCGGTAATCAAGCGCCCTGTAGGGTTTATAAAGAGTTTGTCGATACCAAGATATAGGGCAAAACCAAAACCGATGATGAACATCAATACCCCGAGCGCCCCGAAAAGGTGCATGGGCCTTTTACCGAACTTTGAAACGAACCAAATGGTGATCAAATCTAAAAAGCCGTTTATAAATCGTTCCATACCAAATTTTGTTTTTCCATATTTTCGGGCCTGGTGCAGCACCACTTTTTCGCCGATATTCGAAAATCCTGCGTTTTTGGCCAGTACGGGAATATACCGGTGCATTTCGCCCGACACCTCGATGTTTTTGACCACTTTTCGGTCAAACGCCTTTAACCCGCAGTTAAAATCGTGGAGTTTGACCCCCGAAGTCTTTCGTGCCGCCCAATTGAACAATTTGGAGGGCATATTCTTCGATAGCAACGAATCGTATCTTTTTTTCTTCCAGCCCGACACAAGATCGTAACCTTCTTCGTTAATCATCCGGTATAGTTCTGGAATTTCTTCCGGATTATCCTGTAGATCGGCATCCATGGTAATGATGACTTCTCCTTCGGCCGCCTTGAAACCGGCATGCAGCGCCTGCGATTTTCCGAAATTGCGCAAGAAGCGAATTCCCTTTACGTTGCTGTTTTCGGCCGAAAGGCGCGATATGAGCTGCCATGAGGTATCGGTACTGCCGTCATCGACGAAAAGTATTTCATAGGAAAAACGATTGGATCGCATCACCGATACGATCCAATCGTGGAGTTCTTGTAAAGATTCTTCCTCGTTCAAAAGAGGAATGACAATCGATAAATTCATAAGGTACTTTCGAATGGCTCTTCAAAAGTACAAATTAGTTAAGATTTTTCGGTCTTTTTAAGTATGAGCGCCGGAACAAGCGATAAAATGAAACCACTTATGATTACGTATAGCAAACCGAAAACAATCTGCATCGAAGGGGTCATGAATTTTTGCTGCGCTTCTATTTGGGCATCAATTTGGTCGGGTGTCATGTTGGATGACTGCAACAATTGTCCTTTTTGAAACTCGATCGCCTTTGTCATCATGTCGGGGTCGATTACGTTCATCATCAGTTGATTGAATACCAATCCAATGATTCCTGCGATTAGACAAATACCTACGCCGACTTTCATTCCTTGACCGAACGACATGTATCCGTTGTTGGCTTTTTTGAACTGCATCAGGCCTACGACAATAGCCGCCAAGGTCAGTAAAACGCTGACGCCAAGCACCATCATGCCGCCTTGGTAGTGCATATCCATTGAATATAGCATCAGCGAGAATACAATACCTATGCCACCTAATATACCGCCGTACGTTAGTGCAAATTTTCCTGTTTTAGGTTGGGTTTCTTCCATTTTATAAGGTTTTAAGTTGTTCGTAAGGTTAGTTGAAAAATTACCTTTTTTGTTACAATTAAATTTACGCTTTTTTTACGGTCTTTTTAGGTTTTATAATTGTAGGTTTACAAAAATTGGTTAAATTTGCAGCCTGAATTTTAGTGCCTGTCGGAAATGGGCGCATTAAAGCAAAGCAATGAAAAAAGACATACACCCGGAGAATTATAGAATGGTCGCCTTTAAAGACATGTCAAACGATGATGTGTTTTTGACCAAATCGACCGCCGATACCAAAGAGACCTTGGAAGTCGATGGCGTGGAATACCCTTTGGTAAAATTGGAAATCTCAAGAACATCGCATCCTTTTTATACCGGTAAGGCCAAGTTCTTGGATACCGCCGGACGTATCGATAAGTTCAAGAGCAAGTACGACAAATTTAAAAAGGCCGCTCCTGCTTCTGCAAAGAAGACCGAAACGAGCTCTCAAGAAGAATAAGTACTTTTCAACATACAATATCACGGTGCGCCTTCGTTATAACGGAGGCGTATTTTTTTAAATTTGTTTAATAAACGGCAAATGAACTATATTCTTTTTGATGGTACGGTGCGGGAGAATTTATTGCCTTTTACCTTCACAAGGCCGGTAGCCGATGTTCGTATCGGTATTTTGACCATTCGCGAAAAATGGGAGAAATACCTCGGTCAAACTACAAGTACGATAACCGAGGATTATCTTTCCGAGAAGTATCCGACCGTTAAAAAAGATACCAATATCGTGATCAATGGTTCTTTTTGTCCGAGTGGGGAACTGGTCAAAAGGGTCAAGAACCTAAAGAATAATGAAGCGATTTTCAAGAACAACGAAGTTGTTGCTTTTTATTCGAAAGACGCGGATTTACATTTTGATTTATCGAAATACCAGGCGATCGAATATGATGGGGAATTATTGCAGGTCAAAAACACCTGGGATATTTTTTCAAAGAACGGGGAAGCCCTTCAAGCTGATTTCGACTTTTTGACAAAAGGAAGAAAAAGTGCCCAGATTTCGGATACCAATAGGTTGATCAATGCCGAACATATCTTTTTGGAGGAAGGGGCTAGTGTTGAATACAGTACCTTGAATGCCACCGAAGGACCGATTTATATAGGCAAGAACGCAGAGGTGTGGGAAGGCGCCATGATCAGAGGTGCTTTTGCCCTTTGCAATAACGCAGTGGTCAAAATGGGCGCTAAGATGTACGGGGCGACCACGGTCGGGCCCTACGGAAAGGTTGCGGGTGAAGTTAGCAATGCCGTGATTTTCGGGTATTCGAGCAAGGGCCATGAAGGCTATTTGGGTAATGCCGTGCTTGGTGAATGGTGCAATATCGGGGCCGATTCGAACAACTCCAATTTAAAGAACAATTACGCGAAGGTCCGATTATGGAATTATGCCACGGAGCGTTTTGAACAAACCGGACTGCAATTTTGCGGACTCATGATGGGGGACCATAGCAAGACGGCCATTAACACCATGCTGAATACGGGCACCGTGGTCGGTGTAAACGTCAACTTGTACGTACCCGGTTTTCCAAGAAATTTCATTCCAAGTTTTAGCTGGGGCGGGGCATCGGGTTTTTCGACTTATCTGCCCAAAAAAGCTTTTGAGGCGGCCAAGGTAATGATGGCCCGTAGGGGCGTTGAATTCGATGATAAAGAGGCCCGAATTTTGGAACAAGTCTTTGAACTTACCAAAAAGTGGCGGAATTATTAGGCTCCCAATAATTATTGGATGAATTCAAGGGGTACTGTAATTCCTGATGTCTTCAGGCCAAACCAAAGTAAACAAAAACAAGGGCTATTGTGTCAAAAAAACCGTGCACAGCTACAACAAACCACAAATCGTATTTACGCAGGTAAAATATCAGGGCTAAGAGTGCTCCGATGATTCCCGTTACAAGTTGCCCAGTAATTCCTTGATAACTATGCATAAAACCAAAAAAACAAGCAAGTAGAAGAATATTTAGTGCAATACTGATTTTACTTTCTCCAAAGAATTTTACAAATTGTCTCATAAAATAACCGCGAAAAATAATTTCTTCTCCAAACCCTGCAGTGGCCCATACCAAGGCTAAAGCGATTAAGCAGGCGGGTAGATCACCAACTAATGGATCGAAAGCGGAATAATCAATAGGAGCTCCGGTGAGTTTCGTAATTCCTGGAACCAATACAAGGACATAGAAAGCAAAAAGGCCCAGTGCAAGTAGTGGAGCAAGTACAAAGATGTTTTTGAATGTGAATTTTTCGCGTTGAAATCCAAGTGCTAAAAATGGTTTTCCGTTGTATTCTATATAATTCGCTATAACAATTAATATAGAAATAATGATATTAACTATGTAAGGAATGCGTATCGGCCCAAACCATAAAAGGCAGATGATTGCAGTTGTAATTAATGGAATTGCTATTTGTTTTAGGCTGAGGTCTTTCATTGTTTACTAATCTTAAATTCTCGACGAAATAAGGAACAAAATCTCTGAAAACCCCTTTAAACGGTTACGCTTTTACTGAATGGTCATTAATATATGGCTGAATGGTTGGTTGGTTGGTTGGATATGAAATCTTTTACTGAAACCAATCCATAAATTCTTTTCGTTTGTAGCGACTGATATTGATTTCGGCAATCCGATTATTTTCAATGGCTGTTTTTAACCGAAGCCGCAACTTACCATTTTCAATTTTTTCAATTTGGTCTACGGCATTTTTGTGAATGATAATTTGCCGATTGGCTCTAAAAAACAGTTGGTCGTTTATTTTTTCTTCGAGCTCATTTAACGTAAAATTGGTGGTAATTGTGTTACCATCATTTTGAATCGTATATACAATTTTGTTTTCGCTATAAAAGCAGGCAATATTTTCGTAGGTAAGTTTGGTCAATTTTGCCCCACTTTCAATAGTTATTTCAGCTTCTTTTATGGATAGCTTGTATAAATTGTAAATATCATGTGCATATGCTAAACCTATTAGAATAAAACTTAATATTAGAGTAATTAGTAAGCCAATTAATAAATAATAGAACTCTGTCTCGCCACCTGCAATTAGATTTAATATATTGCTTAGAGGAATGTACATTATGGTAATATAACCTAGAGTGGAAGCCATATACCATGCGATAGAGGCAATTTCTATTTTTTTTGAAAAATACTTTTTCTTGAAAAATTTAAAATTAAGATCTGCAATGATGCCAATCAGAATACATAGAACCATAGAGGACAGAAAACCTTCTATTGGGAATCTATAGGATTCACCACCTGGAAAACTTTCGCGTGTTGCCAAATGATTCACCACTAAAGAGAAAATCGTAAATAAAATTGCTTTCCGAAACCAACCCCATGCAGAACTACTGATAAATCCATGCCATAATGTTTTTACTTTGCTCTTCGTTGATTGTGCAGTGCTCATGAATTAGAGATTCTTTTTGTCGGAATTAAAAGTAAAGAATAATCTCTCTACAGAACTCTTGCCAAGAATATCGCTCGATAATAGTTAGATTCATTGGATGTCAAAAGTTCCTCTAAAATAGACCTTTCAAACCCTTAGCTTTCAAGCCGTAGCAAATTGTTATCTTTGCAGACCTTTTGAAGCATGATGAAAAAGAAAGTCGCGTTTTATACCTTGGGCTGCAAGCTCAACTTTTCGGAGACCTCTACGATTGCCCGAGGTTTTCAAGAGGAAGGTTTTGAACGTGTCGATTTTTCCCAAAAAGCCGACATGTATGTTATCAATACCTGTTCGGTGACCGAGAATGCCGATAAGCGCTTTAAGACCATTGTCAAACAGGCTCAAAGAGCGAATCCCAAGGCATTCGTCGCGGCAATCGGTTGTTATGCCCAATTGAAGCCTGAGCAACTCGCCGCGGTCGACGGGGTCGATTTGGTCTTGGGCGCGACCGAAAAATTCAAGATTACCGATTATATCAATGATCTGACCAAAAACGATTTTGGAGAAATTCATTCTTGCGAAATAACGGAAGCTGATTTTTATGTGGGAAGTTATGCCATAGGGGATAGAACCAGGGCATTTTTAAAAGTTCAGGACGGGTGCGATTATAAGTGCACCTATTGTACGATACCCTTGGCCCGCGGAATTTCGCGAAGCGATACCCTCGAAAATGTGTTGAAGAACGCCGCCGAGATTTCTGCCCAAGGCATTAAGGAAATCGTTCTCACCGGCGTGAACATTGGCGATTATGGCAAAGGGGAGTTCGGCAATAAAAGGCATGAACATACTTTTTTAGACCTCGTAGAAGCATTGGATCAGGTCGAAGGTATAAACAGGCTTCGAATATCATCCATAGAGCCCAATCTTTTGAAAAACGAAACGATCGATTTTGTGGCGCAGAGCAATACTTTTGTGCCCCATTTTCATATTCCGTTGCAAAGTGGAAGCGATGAAATGTTAAGGTTGATGAGGCGTCGCTATATGAGCGATCTGTACATTGATCGGGTAAAAAGAATTAGGGAGGTTATGCCACATGCCTGTATCGGAGTGGATGTTATTGTCGGTTTCCCCGGGGAAACCGATGCACATTTTTTGGAAACCTACCACTTTTTGAACGAACTTGATATTTCGTATCTGCATGTCTTTACCTATTCAGAGAGAGACAACACCCCTGCCGCCGAAATGCGTAACCCCGTACCCAAGAATATACGCCACAAACGCAGCAAGATGCTCAGGGGATTGTCGGTCAAAAAAAGAAGGGCTTTTTATGAAAGTCAAATCGGTTCGACCCGAACGGTGCTTTTTGAGGGAGAGAACAAAGAGGGCTATATTCATGGTTTTACCGAAAACTATGTGAAGGTAAAGGCGCCATGGAACCCCGAACGGGTCAATACCCTGCATAGAGTAAAACTTACCGAGATCGATACCGATGGCTTGGTCCGTTTTGAGTTTGTCCCTGATAAAGTTATGGCATAAAAAATCCCGCGTCAGCGGGATTCAATCTTTTTTGAGGGCGGGTTATATACGAATGCCCACGGGCAACATTTCTTTGTATTGTCTATTTTTTCGCAGAAAACCGGCAATTTGAGGACTGGTAGGTACCACTCGCTGATTGTTCTGTTGAATGACCTGAAGCACCGACTTAATAAAATCTTCCTTGAACCCCTCTTTTTCGATTTCTTCAGGAATGACCAATTTGGTCAAGAATACCTTGCGCTCTTGTGATGAATACTCGATTTTGGCTAGATGTCCATCGACCCTGGTTTCGAATTGGCGCAAGAAACTGTTGTCCTTAATTTCTACTTCATTCATATAGTTTGATTTTAAAATTGGTCTTAGACAAAAAAATTACGATGTTCTCAAATCGTAATTCCATACTTTTATAAAAAAAAGCGAAAAATTAGTAGGTAGTTTCCGCTACTGGTACAAAGGTAATAAAAAAAATGGGATCTTCCTAAGATTACCGTAGGCTTTCGATACATGACCGATAACAAAATACACGTCTACTTCATGCCTGGCATGGCAGCCAACACATCGATATTCAAAAATATAGAACTGTCTTCCGACACTTTTGTATCCCATTTTCTTGAATGGTTCATTCCGCCGAAAAATATGTCCATTTCGGCCTATGCCGCTGAAATGAAAAAAAAGATAAAACATCCGAACCCCGTACTCGTAGGGGTTTCGTTCGGGGGTATGTTGGTACAGGAGATCGCCAAATTAATGCCGGTTAAAAAAGTAATCGTAGTCTCGAGTGTCAAGTTCGGGTCTGAATTGCCTAAAAGAATGGTCTTCGCGAAATACACTAAAATTCATAAACTGCTGCCCACCGGCCTGGTGAACAATGTCGAACTTTTGGCCAAGTATGCCTTTGGTGAAACAGTGACAAAACGCTTGGCCCTTTATGAAGAATATCTTTCGATCCGAGACAAATATTATATTGATTGGTCCATCGATCAAATCGTTAACTGGAAGCAGACCGAATGCCCAGACTGTCTGGTTCACATACACGGTGACAAAGACGCGGTTTTTCCTATAGCAAACATCAAAGATTGCATTACGGTGCGTAACGGAACGCATACGATGATCATTCATCGGGCCAAATGGTTCAATGAACACCTTCCCACAATTATTTTGGAATAAGTGAGTTGTAATACTACCTTTGATTTATAACCAATTTTAGTAGCTATGAAGATTTTAAAGAATGTTTTGATGCTTTTGGGCGTGTTTTTTGTAATAAGCACCTTGATTTTTGCAGTGCAGAATACAACGGAAAGCAATGAAGCGAATGCTTCAGAAAATGAAATAAATGATAAGAATGTGGCCGAAGGCTACCGTATTTCCCCCATTGACATTCCTGAAGATCTGAATTTTGCGGGAGAAAGAGTACCACAAGACGACCCCGAGATCATGGAGCGGGTCGATCGTGAGTTTTTGGTCAATACCTATTGGCAGTCGAACGCATTGCTTTTGATGAAGCGGGCACACAAATACTTTCCGGTGATCGAGCCCATACTGGCCAAAAATGGCATCCCCGATGATTTTAAGTATTTGGCGGTCGCCGAAAGTGGACTTCAAAATGTGGTATCGCATGCCGGTGCAACCGGATTTTGGCAAATTATGAAAGATACGGGTCGGGAATATGGTCTTGAAGTGAACAGTAATGTAGATGAACGCTACCATCTCGAAAAATCTACCGAAGTGGCCTGTAAGTACCTTAATAAATGGAAGGAGAAGTATGGCACTTGGACGTTGACCGCGGCCGCCTATAATGCCGGCCCAGGGTCGATCAACAAATTTTTGGGCATTCAACAGGTCGATGACTATTATGACCTGTTATTGGGCGAGGAGACCGGGCGCTATGTTTTTCGAATAATGGCAATTAAAGAAATTTTGAGCCATCCTGAAAAATATGGTTTCATGGTCGATAAAGAAGATCTTTACAAATCGGTGCCGACTTTTAAGGTCGAAATCGACGAACCCATTTTGAGCTTTGCCGATTTCGCGCAGCAGTACGAAATCAATTATAAGATATTGAAAAGGCACAACCCGTGGTTGCGCGAGCCGCATCTTAACAATAGCTCAAGAAAGAAATACACGATAGAGATTCCGAACAAAGGCTACTACAAGTTGGGCAAATAATGTGGCAATACATAAAAGATAATATTTGGCCGCTGCTGTTGGCAATCAACTACGGGCTGGTCATTATCTTTTCGGTCCACATCCTATTAAAGAACAAAAACCCCGTAAAGACCATTTCTTATCTTTTCGCACTCGCGGTATTCCCTTTTTTAGGGCTTTTGGTCTATTATTTTTTCGGACAGGATTACCGCAAGTCGAAGATTTTCGAAAAAAAATATTTTCTTGACAATGATAAGATCAGGAAGTGGAGCGATAGTTTCAATCTTGACGATGAGGAAAAAGAGGACTTTGAAGAGGATTTCGGGGATGGTGTTTTCAAGATATACAAGTTGTTGAAGAACAATCAACGGGCAGTTCTTACCTTCGACAATGAGGTCGAGATCCTGATCAATGGCGAGATGAAGTTCAAAAGGTTGTTGGAAGATCTGGAAAAGGCCCAAAACCACATACATTTGGAGTACTTCGTATTATTCGATGATGAGGTAGGTAATTTGGTCATCGATAGATTGTGTGCCAAAGCAAAATCAGGGGTTCAGGTACGACTGATTTATGACGATGTTGGTAGCCGCATCTCAAGAAAAACCAAAAAGAAATTGCGTGATAGCGGGGTCAGGTATTATCCCTTCATGCCGGTGTTTTTTTCAAACTCGACGAGTAAGGTCAATTATAGGGATCATCGAAAAATCGTGGTGATCGATGGCAACATTGGATATGTAGGTGGAATCAACCTGGACAAAAAGTATGACAACTCCCTCAAAAATAAAAGATTTTGGCGCGATACCCACTTGCGCATAGAAGGAAGCGCTGCGGGTTCATTACAGGCTGCCTTTTTACTGAGCTGGAATTTCGTTTCAAAACAAGAGGTTGAAATCGAAGAGGTATGGTTCCCTAGGTCTGAACCAAAAACCAAAGCACCCACGGCGGTGCAGATAGCCGCCAGTGGCCCCGATACCGATTGGGCCAATATCATGGAAGCTTTTTTCTGTGCCATTACATCGGCGCGAAAGTGTATTTACATTTCTTCGCCCTATTTCATGCCGAACGCCCAAATTTTGACCGCGCTCACAACCGCTTCACGCAGCGGTGTTGATGTGAGGATCATTATTCCGAAGGTATCCGATTCATGGCCGGCCCAATACGCGACCGATTCCTATATTGAAGAATTGGAACATTCTGGGGTACAAATGTACCGTTATAAAAAGGGATTCGTGCATGCCAAGACTTTGGTCATCGATGATGTTTTTTCGAGTATCGGTACGGCCAATATGGACTATCGAAGCTTTGCCCTGAATTTCGAG
This sequence comes from Meishania litoralis, assembly GCF_042611095.1. NCBI lineage: Bacteria > Pseudomonadati > Bacteroidota > Flavobacteriia > Flavobacteriales > Flavobacteriaceae > Meishania > Meishania litoralis. The sequence goes on along the minus strand of NZ_JBHFPV010000007.1, from coordinate 23,454 downwards.
ATCAATGCGCTTATTTATGATAAGGAAGTCAATAGGCAAATGAAACGTATATTCGAGAAAGATCTTGAGGAGTGTGAAGAAATCGAGTACGAGCGATGGGTGGAAAGGAGTATTGTTAGAAAACTTCAAGAATCGTTCGCCCGGCTTTTGGCGCCCTTGCTATAATGCAAATCGGGCACCTCTGTTCAACTTTCTTAGATTTTCTTCATCTGTTGTTGCATCATCTTTATTTGTTCGGTCAACATGTTGTTCTTGTCCAACTTTTTCGCTTCGTTCAAGAGCGTGGTAGCCTCGCGCTTTCTGCGTTTCTGCATGGCGATGCCCGCCAAGCTTAATTTGGCCATGGCGATATCATAGTCCATGGTCAACCCTAGTTTCAGGGCTTTTTTAAAATACTTTTCGGCCTGGGTAAGGTTTTTTTGTGAATGGAGTATGCCGTGCAGGTAGTTATAGTATCCTTGTTGCTTGGTAACCAGGGCCGCTTCAGGGTTCTTGATTTTATCGAGCCATTTCTGCGTGCCTTCCATATCTTGTTTCCGCATCCGAAGAAAGGCCAACAAGATCATTTCATTTCTAAAATATAGGAAAATAAATATCAGTGAGAGCAAGATAAGCGCGATACCGTTGCCGATATTCCCTTCCACGATTTGATATCCTGCATAGAAGATGATAAGACCGGCAATGATTAGCTTAATGTTTTTGTTGAACATAATTATTCTTTGATTAATTCGTAGGTAATTGTTGATTTAATGGTGGTCGGAATCTCGGTATCGCCCATTTGCGACATCACCGATGTTCCTTTAGACAAACCTGTTACCGTCATTTTTTGAATAAAACCTGATTTACGATCGGCGGTAATAGCGGTTTCTTGGGTGCCGTTAAGTTTCATCGTTGCAACGGCCTCCTCTACGTTCATTGTCACGTTCGCAGTTCCATTTATTCGTACAATGGTATCGTTCATTGAGTCCAAAACCCATTTATTTTTAGCTTCAAGCTTTCCGCTATATTGATTTTCCCATGTACTTCCAGTATCTATCTCTTGAGTTGAATAAATATATGTCATCTGTTTGTAGTTGTTCGACAGTGCCTCTGAACCGAATTCCTTTTTTAGGTTCGATTTCATCATATTGAGTGAAAATTCGTCTTCGATGCCAGAGGCCCTGGCCATCTTGTTTACCAGACTATCCCCTCCTTTAACCTCGAGAATATCGCCGGTCTTGGCCAATATGATCGATACGGGGGTTTCAAGCAAACTATTGAAGATTTGTGACTGCATATCACCTTCTACAACCTCTTTTGCCTTGACATCCATCAATTGCCCTTGGAGACTTGATGCCATTTGCAGGTTCAAGTCCTTGAACGTCAACGATATTTGATAATTGTCATCGACTTCGCCGACTACGCTAAATTCAAGCACGCCATCGATTTTATTAGTTATTTCATGCGTGACCCCATCCAATTCTTGAACAATCAGTTGTTCTGCCCGTTGTTTGATGACAAAAACATCATCTTTTTTCAAATCATATTGCAACTTTGTCTGTGCATTTAGCAAGCTAAAATTGCAAACAATAAAAAAAATAAGTGCCAATTGTCTCATATTACGGGGGTTTTTGACGGTGTAAATCAACTTGGGCAAAAGTAATAAAAACGTGTTATTGTATGTATACACGGTCTCCGGAAATATTTTTTAAATACATTTGCAAGAGCAAAAACTCTTTGTATATTTGCGCCCAGATTTTACGGATTACCCCGTATCATTGCAAATTAAAGAAAAGGATTATAAAATGCCCGGACAAAAAAGAACATACCAGCCCTCAAAGCGCAAGAGAAGAAACAAGCATGGTTTTAGGGAGCGCATGGCTACCGTAAACGGAAGAAAGGTTCTTGCAAGAAGAAGAGCAAAGGGAAGAAAAAAACTAACTGTATCTTCTGAGCCGAGACATAAAAAATAATGACCCGACATTCTCTAAAATATTTAAGGTGTTACTTTGATAGTAGCACCTTTTTTTTGTTTTTGTCACAGGTTACAATGTTCATCAAGTTTAAGGAAAAAATACGAGAATAAAATATGCCAAAAAGAAAGGATTTAAAATCGATTTTAATCATTGGGTCAGGTCCCATAATCATTGGTCAGGCTTGTGAGTTCGATTATTCGGGGTCACAGGCATTAAGAAGTTTAAAGGAAGATGGTATCGAAACGGTGTTGATAAACAGCAATCCGGCCACAATTATGACCGACCCGGTGATGGCCGATCATATCTACCTCAAGCCCTTGACCACAAAATCGATTGTAGAAATTCTCAAGGCGCACCCGCAGATTGATGCCGTTTTGCCCACAATGGGTGGACAAACTGCTCTCAATTTATGTATCGAAGCCGATGAAAAAGGAATTTGGGCCGATTTCGATGTAGAGATCATCGGAGTCGATATCGATGCCATCAACATAACCGAGGATCGTGAGAAATTCCGTGAATTGATGTTGAAGATCGGTATTGGAATGGCGCCCCAAGCAACTGCGACCTCCTTTTTAAAAGGCAAGGAAATTGCCCAGGAGTTTGGCTTTCCATTGGTAATACGGGCTTCTTATACGCTTGGAGGTGCTGGAGCCTCGATCGTATATGACCCTAAGGACTTTGACGAACTTCTCAGCCGCGGTTTGGAAGTTTCCCCGATTCATGAGGTCATGATCGATAAGGCACTTATGGGATGGAAGGAATATGAACTTGAGCTGCTCCGTGACAAAAACGACAATGTAGTCATTATCTGTACCATCGAGAATATGGATCCTATGGGCATCCATACAGGAGATTCGATTACGGTTGCCCCAGCAATGACCCTTAGCGACCGCACTTTTCAGAGAATGCGTGACATGGCCATTCATATGATGCGTAGCATCGGTGATTTTGCCGGAGGATGTAATGTGCAGTTTGCCGTAAGTCCTGATGATGAGGAGAAGATAATTGCCATCGAGATCAATCCACGGGTATCGAGATCTTCGGCCTTGGCTTCCAAAGCTACCGGATATCCAATTGCGAAGATAGCGGCCAAACTGGCCATTGGCTATCATCTTGATGAACTTGACAATCAAATAACAAAGTCTACTTCAGCGCTTTTTGAACCGACTTTGGATTACGTTATCGTAAAAATTCCACGTTGGAATTTCGACAAGTTCGAAGGTTCGGACCGTACCTTGGGATTGCAAATGAAGGCCGTTGGTGAGGTTATGGGTATTGGTCGCTCTTTTCAGGAAGCCTTGCACAAGGCCACCCAATCATTGGAAATCAAGAGAAACGGACTAGGGGCCGACGGCAAAGGGTACACTGATTATGATCAGATTATCGGTAAACTCACCGTGCCAAGTTGGGATAGGGTTTTCGTAATCTACGACGCCATTCAACTGGGCATTCCCTTAAGCAGGATCCACGAAATTACCAAAATCGATATGTGGTTCTTAAAGCAATATGAGGAACTATATAATCTTGAAAAGGAAATTTCGAAATATGCCATAGGAAGTATTTCCCGAGAATTGCTTCTTGAAGCGAAGCAGAAAGGTTTTGCCGATCGCCAGATTGCCCATATGCTTGATTGCTACGAGAGCGAGGTTTACAATAAGCGTACAGAAATGAATATCAACAGGGTCTACAAATTGGTTGATACCTGTGCCGCCGAGTTTAAGGCGATGACTCCATATTACTACTCTACTTTTGAAGCCGAAATCGAAACTTCCGTTGGGGAACGCTACGTGGAGAATGACAGTACTGTGACCGATAGGAAGAAAGTCGTGGTTCTTGGGTCGGGCCCCAATCGTATCGGTCAGGGCATTGAATTTGATTACTGTTGTGTGCATGGGGTACTTGCCGCTGCTGAATGTGGTTATGAGACCATTATGATCAATTGTAATCCTGAAACCGTTTCGACCGACTTTGATACCGCAGATAAGCTCTACTTTGAACCTGTTTTTTGGGAACACATTTATGATATCATCCGTCATGAAAAACCTGAAGGGGTAATTGTTCAGTTAGGGGGTCAGACCGCTCTAAAATTGGCCGAAAAATTATCTAAATACGGAATTAAGATAATCGGTACGAGTTACGAAGCACTCGATTTGGCCGAGGATAGGGGAAGTTTTTCAGAACTCTTAAAAGAAAATGATATTCCGTTTCCGCAATTCGGAGTTGCTGAAACTGCCGATGAGGCCTTGGCATTGGCCGACGAACTCAAATTCCCGTTGTTGGTTAGACCTTCTTATGTTCTGGGAGGGCAGGGAATGAAAATAGTCATTAACAAAGAAGAACTAGAAGAGCATGTCGTGGATCTGCTGCGAAAAATACCGAACAATAAACTTTTGTTGGACCATTATCTTGATGGTGCCATAGAAGCTGAGGCCGATGCCATTTGTGACGGGGAAGATATTTATATAATCGGTATCATGGAACACATCGAACCCTGTGGAATCCATTCCGGTGACTCGAACGCGACATTGCCTCCTTTTAATCTTGGGGAATTCGTAATGCAGCAAATCAAGGATCACACCAAGAAAATTGCCTTGGCCCTGAACACTGTTGGGCTCATTAACATACAGTTTGCGATAAAGGACGATATGGTTTACATCATAGAGGCTAACCCACGTGCATCGCGTACGGTGCCTTTCATTGCGAAAGCATACAAAGAACCTTATGTCAACTACGCCACCAAGGTCATGTTGGGAGAAAAAAAGATAAAGGACTTTGTTTTTAAACCTGAATTGGAAGGCTTTGCTATCAAACAACCCGTTTTTTCGTTCAATAAATTTCCGAACGTTAACAAGAACTTAGGGCCTGAAATGAAGAGTACGGGGGAAAGTATTTTGTTTATCGATAGTTTGAAAGATGATCAATTTTATGAACTGTACCATAGAAGAAAAATGTATCTATCGAAATAATAGGGGTAGGGTAGTAGCCTTAGTTTTTACTCCTTTCGTGTTCTAATTGAACCATACGGCATATCTTTTTCTTCTAAGTTCAAGGGCAAGCTGCTTTTCCATTTTTAAGGCTTCTGATCGCGTGACCATTGGGCCTATATGATTATATAGGCTCGGTCTAAGATAACTGCCATATTTTTTTACGATACTTGAAGAAAGGTTGTGCCCTTTTTTGCTAAGGATGCCTTTTTTGTGCTGCTCAAAACGTTCCTTTGGCGTTTTACTGGTCATACCTACGTACAAGCATTCGAGAACCCCATTAAATTGAAGATTGGCCTCGCGAAACTTGCGATGCTCTGAAAATACCCGTTTCGAAAGTTCGATAACGTAGACCCTGTACTCGACTTTTGGCATGTACTTTTAAAATTGGGTATTTCTTTTTGCCGGAAACTGTTTGGGTATCTCATCGTCGGGCTCACCAAGATTTTGGCGAAGGTCAATTTCGATTCCCCTTGCAATGGTCGATATGGGAACATCATTCGATGTGCCTTCAAACGGATTCTCCCCGGTTCTTCCAATGCGTTCCATAGTATGGAAAATCCACGCGACAATAACGTAAAACGGAATACTGAACCAGACAAACAGGTCTTTGACCCAGGCTGGGCTACTTTCAAGAGCTGCACCTATTTCCGCGAACTGAGGCACCAATGCCAGAGGAAGCAACAATACAAAAACCCACATAAAAAAATGATTAAGGGTGGCGTATTGTCTCGGATAGGGAAAATTCTTAATGCGCTCGCTCTGGCCTTGGAGCGTAAATAATTCTTGGAGAATAGCTTCCAATTCCAGAAAGGAAAATTCCCAGATCATACCTCTTTCCTTGAGTTTTCTCAGGTGATGTGACTGTTCATAAAGTAATGCCGTCTGCTTGTTGTCTTTGCCCATTATTTTCTTCAGTTCATTTTTTGAAATGTAGGGCTTCATATCTTCTTCCAAGGTTGACTCCATCTCGGGCGGAAGCATGCCCCACTCCCTGTTCGTTCTATGGTTTGAAGTGGTTTCCCAAGACTTTGGTGCCCGCATGGCATGGCGCAGGGCGGTCATCCAGGCGATGTGTCTGTAGGTCAACGTTTTGATTTCTAAAAGAAGTTCTGCCTCGGCAACCGGTTTTTTTGCATGTTCATTGGTCAACATATCTTGAACGAACATTCCAAAAGTACGCGAAGTGTTAACAATACCACCCCAGATTTTTCGGGCTTCCCAAATTCTGCCGTAGGCAGAATTGTTCTGAAATCCTATTACAAAGGCCACTGCCGTACCGATCAATGCAAGAGGTGTCCAAGGTATCTTGAACCATTTCAAGTCCAAGAAATAAAATATAGCGACCCAAACGGTTATAATCGCTGTAAAAACCATTGTCTCGTATCTAGTCCATTGCGCCAATTGACGCGCAGAATATATTTTTTGTGTATACATGAATCAGTGTTTAATTATATTGCCAACAATCTTATTTCCTTTTTTAGAAACAAAATAATTACTACAAACTTTGATCTTCTAAAAATACATGGGCTTTGGGACCAAAAATTAATGAAATATTATAAAAAATCAGGCGTTTGTCTAAGTATATGATATTTTTGTCTTGTATCGAACGATATCATATGCCCGATTTACCAAACCTACCTGACCTATGAACCGTTTTAAAATAGTACTTGGATCGGTACTCATGTTATTGCTTCTTGTTGTTTTGATGACATCGAGCGCTACCAGATCTAATTCTACCAACGATGCAGATTCAAAGACCGAGACCTTTAAAGCAAAAAAAAGGGCGATGGTCGCAGAGCACGAAAGAGTATTCGAGAAAAGAAAAGTCGAACTGCGAAAAGCCGTTACCGCTTATTTTGAAAATGCGCTGAAATCTGGTGATATCATTGGGGTAGGGGTAAGTATTGTAAACGGTGATTCTATCTTACTTTCAGAAGGTTTCGGTAAAAGAAATATCAATGGCCGAGATAAGGTTGATGGCAAAACCATCTTTCGATTGGGTTCTTTGTCAAAAGGGTTCACCGGGGTATTGGCGGCGAATCTGATAGAAGAGGATAAATTAAATTGGAATGACAAGGTCAGTGATTACTTGCCACAATTTCGTTTGGGCGATAGAAAGAACACTGACAAGGTTCAGTTGGGCCATATATTATCGCACACTTCGGGAACACCTTATCATAGTTTTACGAATCTTGTGGAAGCCGGATTGCCAATGGGGAAAATCGCGGGTCGTTTCAATGAGGTAAAACCGATCAGTGAGCCCGGTAAAATGTATAGTTATCAGAATGCAATGTTCGCGCTCTCGAGCGAAATCATGAAAAAAGTCACGGGCAAAGAGATCGGGGCTTTGTTGAAGCAGCGGTTTTTTGAACCGTTGGGCATGCATACGGCCAATACCAGTTACCCAACTTTGGTAAAATATAAAAACATCGCCACCCCACACTCAAGACGAAGAACGGGCTGGCAACCAAAAAGACTTACAGACCATTATGACAATGCCGTGGCCGCCGGAGGTATCAATGCAAGTGCTTTGGATATGGCCAAATGGATGCGGTTTTTGCTTGGTCACAACCCTGAAGTAATGGACAAAAATGTTATTTCGGAGGCATTTACACCTCAGGTAGAGATCAATATTGGCCGTAAGTATTACAAACGATGGCCGGGCCATGTTTCGTCACATTATGCCTATGGATGGCGCATTCACAAATTCGAAGATGAAACTGCACAGAATCAAATCACCATGTGGCATCATGGCGGAAGTGTAAACAATTTTAGAAACGAAATCGCAATTTATCCAGACCATGATTTCGGAATTTGCGTGCTTATGAACAGCAATTCTAGATTGGCAAGTACGGTAATTCCGGACCTTCAAAAGATTATCGAAAACATATATGCCGAACAGTCGGTGCAATCGGCTGGATCTTTGGCAGAGGCTGCCTCGGCAAATTTGAGGTAAGTGCTCTTTCCTCTTTCCTATTTAAACGTGGACTAGAGGCCAACATATTGATGTCATGCGCCGATTCGACAATCGCCCCGAACTAGTAAGACCGATAAATTCACTCCGTTGCCAAAAATACCTCGACCTCTGATTCGGTCCCGTTTTGTGATTTGGCTCCATAGATTTCAAAGTCGACCGTATATCTGCGCATCAACTTCTGATCTTCTTCCCATACTTTTTCCCATAGGTTGACGATTGCTTCGGGCATTTCTCCTTTTGCGACCAGTTTTGTGTATTTTCCACCCTTGAATTCCCGCCCGATCAATCCATCGGGTACAACTTGTAGTGATTTTACCTTATGGCCTATGATTGCGGTGTATTTTCCGGTATAGTCGCTTTCATAATCGGTATACATAGCATAGATTTCATCGGAGTCTTTATTTGGTATTTTAGCTGAAATTCTTTCCGAATAGAATGTTCCCCAAAGTTCACCCAATACTTTTGCGGACTCGCCATTTTCATTTGTCGTTCTAGTAGAAATGCCGATGATTTTAAAGTCCGCTATATTTGTTTTCATGTGGTTTGTCTTTATGTGCCGCGGTTAGTGTATGGTTATCGGTTCTTGTTTATATTGAAAATTTTCGCCTTTTGTTCATTTGACATTGAAGAAATTGCTATCCGCTAATTTTCAATACCACATTTCCTTTTTTTCGTTCCGTGTCGACGTAACGATGTGCCTCAACCACTTTGTCCATCGGAAAAACCCTGTCTATTGTGGCATCGTATTCTCCTTTTTCAAACAGTGCTTTGAGCATTTCCAGTTGTTTTTTGTTCTCGGCGGCAACTTCCATACCTCCGACAGTTTTATAAACGCCTCCTTTTTTCAATAACTTTTTGCATTGGCTTTTCGAGGTTTTGCCCACGGCATCGAATATTATGTCGAATTTTGATTTGCTTTGTGTAAAGTCTTCCTTGTCATAAAGAATTAACCTCGAGACCCCTAGGCTTTTCACAAGTTCAGCACCTTTTGTACTACAGACCGCGGTTATTTCGGCATTATGATATTTTGCTATCTGCAGGGCGGCAGTACCGACAGCCCCGGTCGCGCCAATGATTAAAACTTCAGGATTCGATATTTTTTCTATACCTGCTTTTTCCAAAAAGTAAATCGCCGTTTGGCCGCCAAAGGGTAATGCCGCGGCTTCCTCAAATGTTGCATTTTCGGGTTTTAAGATTACCTTATCGTTGTGGTTTAATACAATGTATTCAGCGTATGTTCCGAATTTAAGTCCCGTCATGCCGAATACCTCGTCGCCAACTTTGAATCGGGTCGTATTATCACCTATTGTTTCTACAATACCCGAAAACACCGTTCCGAGAACGGGCTTGCGAGGTTTCGTGAAGCCGAACATCAAACGCATCACGATTTTCAGAAAACCGTTGACCTTAAGGCCTCTGACCCTTACATCACCTGAGTTTATGGCCGATGCCATTATCTTGATTAGTATTTCGTCATTTTTTGGATTCGGTTTGGGTATTTCTTGTATTTTCAATACCTCTGGAGGTCCATATCTTGTGCAAATAATTGCCTTCATAATCTTTAATTCTCTGAAATTAATGTACGTATTTTTATAGATTCAATAACTTGAATCGTTTTAAATAAAGGCCAGAGCGAGTTACGAATAATGTAACTTACTATTTTATTTCTCGATGAGTTCTTTCAGCATTTTTAGAACAGGATTTTCTTCGCCTTGTACCGCTTCTTGTTTGGCCCCAGGGCGATTGTCTTCTTGCACAATCAACAATTCAGTTCCATTTTCTTTTTCGACTAGTTCATAGGCCATTTCAAAATAATTTTCGGGCTTGTCGTCGAGGTCAGGTCTTGGGGCGAATAGATTATATTTTAATTTATGGTTGGGTTCAAATTCCAATACTGTTCCCCACTGTTCAAAAATTTGTCCTTCCCATTCCGATTTAAAACGAATTTCATTACCGACTTTCCAATCCGTTGTCAATTCACTTCCATATTGCCACGCCTTCACTTTTTCAGGAATCGTTAGTGCATCCCAAACTTTGTCCTTAGAAGCGTTTATCATCAATTTTGAGATATTTGTTGCCATTTTTTTGAATTTAATTATTATTTTTTTACCTGTTCTTAAAGGGTACTTTCTATTTTATTGATCAATTACAAACTTACCTTTTATATCTTCTAAAATAAGTTTCGGGTCATACCCATAGCCATCCTTAAAAACCAGTGCTACATTTCGTATTGAATTTTCAATTTGTCCATCGATTACGACGAAATCCGCTTTCTTGCCAACTACGATAGACCCGATATTGCGATTTGAAAGTACTTTTGCCCCATTGGTGGTCATGACCTTCAAGGCCTCTTGGTTGGTAAAACCCGCTTCTTTCAACAATTCGAAATTTCGTTGGTCGCCAAAACCCGGAAGAACATGTCTGCCGGCATCGACTCCTGCGGTCAAGGTACCTCCCATTTCATAGAATTGACGTTCAAATTGCATAATGCGTTTTAACCTTTTTTCTCTGACCCCGTCTTTTGAATCCATACTATCAAAGTTTTTCCTGCGGTCGGTATACTCTGAAATTTGCATAGGGGACATGATGGCCAAAGTGCGTTCATCGGCAAAAGCTCTTTCGGGAACACTTGCCTCGAAAATGGAGAGAGTAGAAGTCAAAAAAACATCATTATCGATCATCAGACTTTGCAGGGCTTTTACCTCATTACTATTGATTTCAAGTTGATCCATATATTCCCGTGAACCGTCGCATATACCGAATGTCTTGTTATTTCTGAAGTCACTGGCACTGTTGAGTCCGTGTTCGATTCCGTCGATACCTATTTTAACGGCCTGCTCAAAAGTAATCGAACATAGATGTCCGGTTACTTTGGCGCCCTGCTTATGGGCCTCATCGACTATGGTTTCTAAATCTTTAGGGGAAGTATTGCGATATACCTTAAACCAACGAACTCCTTTTTTGGCCCAATATCGTATTGTGTCCCTTATTTGTTGGTCGCTCTCGGGAATAATCATATTCAGATTACCTCCATTACCTGTAAAATATGGGCCGCTAGTTACAATGTTGGGGCCGATAACCTGGCCTTGTTCAATTTTCTTTGACAAATCGATTTCCTGTTGTGGCGAAGCGGCGCCGCACGTTTGGATCGTTGTTACCCCCGATGCCAAATAAAGTTTTGAAGCGATCTCTCCTACAAACGGAAATCGGGGGATATGAAGATGGTTATGAACGCCTACGATTCCCGGAATGACCGTTTTTCCCCTTAGATCTATTACGGTTGCCTTTTCGGGTATGTCAATTTCGGAATTTTGCCCAATTGCTTCAAAATAACCGTTTTTGACAATAATCGTTTGATCTTCTTTCGCAGGGTTTCCTTTTCCGTCGAAAACGGTCGCATGGGTCAGGGCAATACTGTTGGAATCGTATTTTACATACTTTAATACATTTCGGTCTAGTGCAATCCTATTTTTTACAGTATCGATTCTTGAATTCAAAGCGATTAAACCCGATTTGGAATTTGGCTTGCAACCTAGAATGATGACCGATAAAAGAAAGGGTATTAATTGTCTCAATGCCATCGCCATAAAGTTTTAGACCGGCTACTCTTGCTATCCTTCATAATTAACCGTAATGAAATAAAGAATCAGCCCATTCCCCGGACTATTATGGGGCTTTTCTATCGTAGGGTGGTCATATGCCCCCCACTTATGGAGACCAAGGACCACTTCGTCATTGTCTGAGACCAATATGTCAAATTCAGGACCACCGTGCCTGCTTCTGCATCCAAAAACGGATCGATACCGTTTTGAACTTTTTACAACGTCATTTACCGCTATGATCGGATCTAGTTTTGTCATTGGTCATTATTTATTCGTGATAGCCCTTGTTCACCAGCCGCTTTGAGATCCACCAATAGTTTCCGCTAGGATCGATAATGCCCGATTGGCGATCTCCATACGGCATATCGGCTGGGTTGAATTCTACTTTGGCACCATATGTAATGGCTCTTTCGTGTATTTCGTCAACATTGTCAACATAAAGATAGAATGCCGCCCGCATATTCAGAAATTGGTCTCTTGCCTGACTGATCATAAAACAAGAATCCCCTATTTTTAGGATGACATTGGAAATATCTCCAGTTTTTGGGTTTAGCGATCGATCGATTTCCGTTGCATAGAACGCATTCTTTAAAAATTCGATCAGTTCTTTTGGGTTCTCGGCGAACAAATATGCGTTTACCGTTCCAAAGCCTTTCGGTCGATAGGTCTCAAATATTTTGTTCATTGTTTTTCTAGTTATTCGGTGTCGCTGTATTTTTTGTTTGGCGTTCAATTGTGCAATTCGGTCAACTCGCTATAAGTTCGATTTCGCCAGGGTTATTGAAACAGCACGTATCTCGGTGGAACAATTCCGTTCAGCCTCATATAAACAAGCATCTGCCCTCTGTGGTGGGTTATATGGTCGGCCAGCAATAAAAAAATTTGTCGTTTCGTTCTGTTTAGCCCAAAATAGTCCAATTCTTCGTCAAGTTCAATTGGGTCAAACTGCTCGATCAATTTTATGGTTTCATCAAATGTTTTTTCGATTGTCGAAATCATTTCTTTTTTGGATTTTTTACCGACTTTGTAAACCGTATCAGTCTCCCAATTTCTTGATTCACGCCCACCCAGCAATGACTGACAGTGCCAATCCATTGCGTATCCGATATGCATCAGGTTTTCGGCAAAGGTCAACGACTCGGGCGAAGCCTTGAATTCATACTGCTCTTCGGGCATCGTTTCGGCCACAAGGACCAAATACTTACGGGAGTTTTCAAATCGCTCCAAATAATCTTTGATGAAATCATTCCGCTGGGCGGACAGTGGTGCCGTGAATGAAAAAAACAATATTGTCGCTGTTAGGATAAATAGTTGTTTCATGGTCTTGTATTTTGTTAAGATTTTTAATTTTCGATGGGCAGGTAAAAAAAGCTAATATTAATTACCATAGTCGTTCTGGTTTCTAGCCGTTGAGATGTCTATCGGTATGATTTTTGGTTGATAACTTATGCCTTATACATGCCCCGTTAATTTGCATACGACTTCTACGGTATTCTTTTAAGGATTTTTAAACAAAGATTATAAATCACCCTCCTATTGCGCCATATGCCTTAACGCTTTACTTATAACCTTGTAAGTTACTACTTTTGATTAAACACGGACTTCAATAATTCCGACTTGCCTACCGGCAGGCAGGCGGGGTGGATTCTAGCCTGCCCCGAGCAAAGTCGACAGGAAGTCGAATCTGCCGCGATTATGATCGTACGTTGTCGGCAAACATCATTTATTCTACTGTTCGTAAATCAGTTCACCTTTTAGGTAGGTTTCTAAGACTTGCGTTTGGTTGATTTGATTGGTTGGTATGTCAAAAAGATTTTGGCTTAAAACAATGAAATCAGCCTCTTTGCCAACTTCTAAAGTTCCTACTTTATTTTCTTGTCGCATTACATAAGCAGAATTTATGGTGTAAGCCTTAATTGGATAAGCCGGCTAAAGTGACCCACCTTCGCCGGATGAAACTGACCATGGCAAATGGACTGCCCAGATTTGATCTATCCGTGGGTTAAACTTAGTTTTTATTATCTAGTTAAAGGTTAAAACCCTGCAATTTCATTGCAGTTACTTTAGTTTCTATAAATATTTTAGATTTACCGAATGACCGAATACCGCAGGAATTCAATTCGATAATCTCTGAAAATCTACTATTTTTCAAACTGTCAATATCTATTATCACTCATTTATTTGCTTTATGACATAATCCAATTGACTGTCTCTGCCTTTTATTAAGTCTTGAACTGTTAAAGGAACTCGAGTATCAGGCAATATTCCACTACCACTTTTAATCGTTTCATCTTTTACATAACGACTTATTCTAACAAATGAAATCAGTATTTTAATTTTTGAATTAGGCAATGTATAAAGCATTGGATACCCGCCTGTTTGGGTGTAATAATTGCCGCCTGTTTCTTCTCCAATTAACGTAATGCCTTGATTTTTGCAGAATAACGCGAAACTTGAACCTGCTGAAAAGGTTTTTCCCCCGATCAATACGTAGGTTTTTCCTTTAAATCCGTATTTATCTGGTACCATAAAGGGTTCGTTCTCATCGGTTGTCGATACCCATTCGTTTCCTTTCTTCGAAGCATTCTGGTAGTATTTTTTGAAAAATGTTTTATAGGTATATCCATTCACTAAATTTTGACTGTGGTTTTCTTCCGGCAAACTGGCAGTAATGACGCACGTTGCAGCTCTTTGTTTAAATGGTTCCCGTGCTATATAAGAAAAAGCTTTAATGCTGTTCAATGGATAACCGCCATCATTTTGTCTGATATCAACAATTAGATTTTCAACCTTTTTTCGATTTATGTCTTTAAAAATAGTCTTTAGTTCCGTTTGAAATCTTTCAACATCCAACTGGAAGGTATTCATTGTCAATACGGCCGTATTGACCGAATCAATAAAATATAAAAACGGCTCTTTTTTACCTACTGTGTTCTTAACAAATTCCGATGTATTGGTAGCCCTATGATATATTGAAAAATAGGAGTTTCTATTTACGAACCTGCCACCGATACTTTCAAAAGGTTGGCTTTCTAAATTCTTTGTGAACACTTCATTAGAAGGTGTTTTGTACTCTATCTGGTAGAAATCTTTAGCGCCAAACTCGTAAAAGTGTAAAATGCCAAATTCACGTTCTATTTGTCTATCTTTTTTTGTTGTATTAAAACCATCTGAAGGTGCGTATTTCATAAGTTTTTGCCTTAATTCTATCGCACTTGTATTGTCTATGGAAATTATTTCGGAACCAATTGGAATGCCAAAATCATCTGTATCTGTATATAATCTACCGTCGATTATTTTTACCAATAAGGGAAATAATTTTGGTATTGAAGTGAGTTGCGGCCGCATAACTATTAGGTGCCCGTCCCTGGCATAGTTCGTTAGCTCTGCAATGGATTTGAACAATTCACTGGTAGTTTTAATGGTTGTCAATTTTTTCTTTTCAAAGTTTGTAAATAGGCTATCCCATTGGAGCTGGGAGGTATACTCATATAAGCTTGGGTAGCCGTTGGTCAAAACATTCTTTAGAATGGTATAGTCTTCCGTTACTTGTTTTTCAGTCAATGTTTCTTGTCCTAAAAGGAGCAAAGGGTAAAAGATAAATGCAAATAATAGGGATTTTGGTTTCATCTTATGAGTGAAAATGGTTTTGTTTATGGCTTGTAACTTGCATATTATGTAATTATTTTTCCGTTTAGAATAAGCCAAATTTTTAAACTTTGACGATTTTCCAAATATATTTTAACCTCCATTAAGCAACTAATTAGTTATGTGCTTTGAGATATTTTGTTGCCAACAACTATTTTAATTTTTCCACTATTGTTAGTTGCTGAGTGTGTATTTTAACGAATAATGTAATTTTAATACGTGATTTATTCCAAGTAAGACTGAAAAAAGTACCACTGCGAATAGTTTTGTGCGATGAACACCACCAACAATTTCTAATTCTGAAAGAAATTTAAAATCAACACAAAAAAGTAGCGCTGACGCTAACACTACAACTAAAGTTATTATTGATAAAACTCTTTTTACCGAAGGGAAACCGGGTTGAATATGATTGATGGATTTGGCGTCGATTTGCACCATTAAACTATCCGTAAAATCTTCTGTTGTTTTCAAAGCACTTTTCTTTAAAAGTACTTTGGCCTGATCTTCGTTCATAATAATTGCGTTATTTCGTTACCTAACATTTTTTGAAGTTGTAGCTCCATATTTTCTCGCCCCCGATGTAAATCGACTTTAATTTTTGACTTGCTAAAACCTGTAATTTCTTTAATCTCAATGATTGTATGTTCGTATAAATAGAACAAGCGTAATATCAACGCTTCATCCGGTCTTATTCTATTTAGCGCTAGATTGATGTACTTTCTTTGCTCTTGTTCCGTTAATGCTTTTGCTTCCGATTTTCCATCCGTTTCAACAGCCAAATTGGAAAGAACGTCCATTTGGTGGTGGTTTTTCTGCTGTTTCAAAAGATTATACGCTGTATTGATGACAATGCGGTACAGCCAAGTCGAAAATTTTGAGTCCTGTCTAAACGTATTCAATTTTTCATACACTTTTATAAATGCCGTTTGAACCGCATCTTGAGCAAGGTCTGTGTCTTTCAACACAGAACAGGCCAAGGTAAGAGACACATCTTTATAGGCATTCACTAAATCTCTAAATGCCAATGTGTCTCCGGCCTTGCTCCTGTTTACGAGTTCGATATCAAAAGCGCTGTTTTGACTCACTTTGTTCTTTTGCGTAACCAATGGGCAACCAGAAGTCCGATCGCTCCAAATATGAGAATAGTTCCCCAGATCAATAAATCGGCCGTGTCTTCAGTAAGTTCCATTGTGGTAAAAATGGTTGAGGCCATAAGGCCTAAACCAAGAGATAGTGTAATACAACCAATATCGAGATATTGCATTTTGTTTGGCGTATTTGGATTTGCCAAGCCCTTTTCGATCATCGCTTTTTTAACAAGGTAGTTATAGCGCGCAACAATGTAAACTACCGCAACTACACCTGCCATTAAAAATAGTGCCCCCAAAGCTTCTTCTATATGGTCCATAATATTTGGTTTTTGGATTGTGATTATTATCGAGTTTGTACTTGATCAGGTTAGAATTGTTCTCCCAAAGTTTTAGAAATTGCTTTTATGAAAGGTAACATATTCCCACAATTGGCAAATAGTACCAATCCGTACCCTTGTTCAGGAACAAACATTGCGTATGCCTGAAAATCATGATTGTTCCCCGTATGCAAATGCATTGTACCATTTGTGGTAGGCTTTTGGGCAAAGCCTAATCCCCAACCAGTTTGGCCTGTTTCCAACTTCATGGGATTGTCGTCCTTGAACTTTGTTTGTTCTTTTAACATTTCTGCAAAAGATTCATCACTTAAACCTTCTTTTTTGAGCATAGCGATAATGAATTTTGAAAACTCGGCAGCTTCGCTGTGAACACTCGAGAATGCATTGAAGGTTTTTCCGCTCCATCGGCCTTCTCCGGGTTTGTTTTGAGTCGGATGTCCTTGACTATCATGACCAAATACTTTATGAGCTTCTAGATAATCGTCCCAAATAAATGTGGTATGCGGCATATTGAGAGGTTGTGTCACTTCTTTTTGAAACAATTGATTTAACCCTTCTTTAAACCCTACGCCCAGTTTTATACCGATTACTGCTGCCAAATATTGATAGGCTTCTCCCGAATACATAAAGTCGGTTCCCGGTTTAAATGCCAATTTTATAGGTTCGTTATTGGCATGATTTGGAAAGCCTGTTTGGTGCGCCAACACCATTCGTGCAGTTATCAATTTATAATCTTCTTGTGATTCAGGTGAAATACCAGGATGCGGCAGATATTCGTGCAACGGTTTATCTAATTCAATGGTACCGTTTTCGACCATTTTCATCACAAAGTATGCAAAAATGGGTTTAGATAACGAGGCACCTTCAAACATACTTTGTTTGTTCAAGGGTTCTTTTGTTTCTGAATTGGTTACCCCAAAAGCTTGGTGATAAACCATTTCTTTTTTATTGACGATGGCAACGGAAAGCCCAGGAAGATTATGCTTCTTCATTGCCTTTTCAATTGCCGTGTTCAATTTCTCAATTGATAGGCTTTTGCCATCTATTGTTTTGATAGTTTTGGTTTGTGTATAAGCGGTTATTGTCGTAGCGGCAAATAGTGCAATAGTTATGTTTCTTATAACGGATTTTAAATAATTCATCTTGTTTCGTTTAATTAATGCATGTGTTTTGGTGAATTCACATCCATTGGACAAGATGACTGTTTGAAAGGTTACAATTTTTTAATCGGAGAGAATTACCCGATGCTCCGCGTCGGGGTTCCTATGAAATGTCATTGCCGTGAGGGCGGGAATCTAAATGACAGAATTTCGGTTTTCTATGGCAATCGGGAAGAAACGGGCGAAATACCTATACGGCTCTGCCTCAATGATGGTTCGCTTCGAAAAATTCTTTTTTTTTGGCAACTTTTTTTCTAGACGGGTAACCATTGAATACTTGTTCGGGGTCGTTAAAATGCGTGGAAAATTAGCTTTGCGCATCTGGCCGATAACACAAAAGCCACTTAAAGAGGCTTTATGGATCTATTTTTTGCCGAACTAACAGGCTGTGCAACGGTTACTCGTGTTGGCAAACGTATTTATTTCAAAACTCCCAAGTAATTAGAAAATACAAGGTATTGGATTTCAAGTTGTACTGCGAACCAGAATCGACAAGGTTTTTCAAGCCTAGATTGTCCCTTAGTTCTAAGACAAACTTATTATTTTGGTTGATTGATATTTTTTTTGCAATTCCAAATGAGAATCCATAGTCAACCTTCTCTGTCCAGGGAGTTGCCAATAGATTAGTTGGGATATTTTCCTCAGATAGTTTGGTATTTAAGAGATAACTAAAGAAGGCCCCACCGTTAATGTAAAACTCACTTTGTGAAATGATCTCGTATCGAATCGTCATAGGTAATTCTATATAATCAAATGACATTTTCAAATAGTCGTTCTCTTGATTTATTGGATAATTAGGAAGTGTATTATATCCACGTCTAACATTTTTTCTAGAATAAAGAAGGTTCAGGTTAAGAGATGTTCTCTCGCTGATTTCTTGTTCAAAATTGATTCCTAGTGTATAACCTATATCCGAAGATAAATTGGTTGTTTCACTTGCACTACCCGTCATGTTGGTCAGTGCCAAACCTAACGATGCACCAAAAATAGAGTCGTCTTGTCCGATAGCTATTCTTGGCAATGAAATAGATACAATTATGATTACGGCTAATCTAATATTGTTAATGGTCATTTCGGTGTTTTATAAGTTTGCCTAAGTTCTGGCTGGGCAAGTAGGGCAGGGCAGGGCAGGGAACTTTTGGTTTCCGTCTGCGCATGCGGCCAAAACTTTTTGTTTTGTTTTCATCTTTTTCATTTCAAGAGCCAAATCCAAAAGATTCGGCGGACTTCGCAAGCATAAGTACAATGGTCGTAATAATCAACGGCACTGCATATTTCATCATTTATTCTAAAAATCAGCGTCGGTAATGACCAAAATGTACCCGTGATTTGCAACTGCTCTTTGGTTATCTACGTCAGAAGTCCAATTAGATAACAATCTGTAATCTTTTGTCAGAGTGTCACCTGAGGCATTTGTGATTATTAAGTTATCTCCAAACATAGAAGTTGGCTCAAAATAATCCGTCTCTTTTCCAAGTTTGCTCCAATTGGCGACATCCTTTTTTTTATTCTGTTCTATGGTTTCGTCGATGCTGAAAGAGTTAATAATGTCTGAACCTACAATTCTGATAAAACTGGAGGATTGGTTTTCCACAGAGTATATCACAAAGGTTTCCTTTTCACAGGAACTAAAAAGAATAATTGTCAAGAATAGAATTGGTAATTGTCTCATATTTTTATCTAACGTTATTTCGCTCTCTGGTTTATTGCAATGCCCTGCAGTTGAAGGGCCATGCGCAGTTCTGCGAAATTTACGGAAATATAGTGAAATCGCGTAACTATGGTTCGGCAATAGGTCTCCCGTTACCGTGTTCGACTCCCTTACATAGTTCATGGGGCTGGGGAAGGTAAACACCATCGGGATCGCTCGGGCGAACAAGCGCATACACCTATCGGCCATCGCCAACAATACCTTGACATGCTCGGTACAGGCCCGAAAAAGCACCTGAAATTCACCGAAAAACATGTCAAGAGCGGGGCGGGGCACCTTGCTTCGGCGGCCTTGGCCAAAAAGTGTGCTCCAAAACCCGTTTCAAGCTTGCATGACGCATCGAAATTTGGCATTCCGTTTCTTGACGAACAATAAAAAAGCCCCGCGAAAGGGCTCATATTTACCCGTTCCGTGGTCGGTCAGGGGCTTGGGCAACGGTCATCATTGTTGTATGCAGTGCTTTATTTTAGAAAATCTAAGGTATTGACCATTTCAAATTTAGGGCTTCTTTTTATAAATTCTCTAAGCATTGCAGTATGTGCAGTGCCCATTAATATAAGTACTCGGTCATTTTTGGTCATTTTAATACGGTTTAGATTCGAATAAATTCTCATATTTCTTTGATAGAAAATTGCTGCTTGGTCAGCACCATTAAATTCATTTTCTATACCTACATAAAAGAGCTTATCGGCATTAGTGTTCAAAAAATAGTCTAACATTATTGGGTCGTTGTACAATTTTATTTTTTCCAATAGCGGCAAATTATCAAAATCGTTATTTAGTTTCTCTATTTCAGGATATCCTTTGAATGGGTTGTTTGTGAGTTCAACGTACGTTTCAGGGTCTATAGAATTGGTCAGTTCCTCACTATTTTCTATAAAATCACCCACACTATAATTGTAATCCATATGATTATCAATTCCATATACTTTATTTAAACCACTCATTCTAGCCACATCAAAACCCACCATGCTTAATTCGCCGTATTTAGTGTTGAGTTCCTTGGGGTTTTGTAAGAAGTTTTGAAATGCTTGATTTATTTTCTCATCCATTTCAGGAATATATTCAAGGCAGATAATTGTGGGTTTAAACCTTGTTATTAATTGTGATAGTTTGCGAACTTCTTCTTGGCGTTTAGCATCATTCTCATCAAAATCAACACTTGTAGCATCGCTTGTGTACCCAAAATGAAAAAATCCCATATTGAGGACTTGTATTTTTCCTGAATCGATATTTTCTCTTTGAATAGTTTTCTGACGCACCGAATTTTGACTGATACAACCTAGAAATACAATAGAAAAAAGGATGATTATTATTCTCACGGATTCTATTTTTAATGCTATTATATATTTTTCTTAATATCTAGCGACTTTTGTTTTAACCAATTTACGGCAATAGAAATTAACTTTGGAAATTTACGCCACAATATCAACTATAGAACACTTTGTTAGTTACTGGCTTTTTCTTCAAATTCTGGGCAATCCAATCGAATTTCAGTCGTTTTTAATTCTTTTTCAAGTAAGTTGCAGTAATCTGTTCTGCCGTTTTTTTGGTAAAACGTACAACCATAGCAAGTCCGTTGTACAGTCAATATTCCACTTCGGTTTAATTGATAAATTAGTTGGCTCATTGTATCGAACAGGCTTCCTAATTCACTTTCATCGAATTTGTCTATCTGCTTTTTGAGAGGTTTAGCGAAATCATTTGTTTCCGTTACCAATTTTTTTCCCATTTCGGTCAGCTCTAGTGAGTAGCTGCGACTGTCTGAATTTGAAAAGTCTTTTGAAACCATTCCTTTTTTGTCCAAAACCTTGACCGCATCGCTAATAGTTGGCTTGGTTACATTAAACTCTTTCGCTAAATGGCTTACATTACACAATTCCTGTTTGTGAAAAGCAATGAAAATCAATATTTGAATTTGGATCGGACTTAAACCGACTAATTTTGCTTTTTCCCATAGCAATACCTTGAACACTTCCGAAACTCGTTCTAATCCCGCAACGATTTTGCTCGAAATATTCTGTTCTTGCCGTATTGGGTTAAATAAGCTGTCATCCATAAAAAAAAGTCCCGTTAAACAAACGGGACAAAGTTAGTAATCCTAATTAAATTAATTGCAATTTTCCATTTCAATGATATGAAAGCCAACATTTTGAATGGACGAAATTATCTGTTCGGTAGCTTCTTCGATATGGCAAAATCTGCATTCTCTTGCCGTAAGATGTTTTGTGCCAAAAGGTTTTGTCTTTAAAAATTGTTTGCCGAAGTCTAAAATAGTTTCTTCGTCTGTAACTTGATTTGGCACGAGAATGTCAAAATGCATCACTTTTGCATCTTCTCGCTCAACGTAGGTATCCCAAACTGAAACTTTCATTCTATTGTTGTTTTACGGTATAAGGCAATGATAAATCGCCACTTGCAACGCTATACACTTCGTAGACGCCCAACATTGGCATATTCTCTTTGCTCGTGTTCACTTGCATAAGTGCTGTAACACCATCGTAATTGAAATTTGATTGATTGTTCATTCTGTAATTCGGCACGAGAACCCTTATCGTTTTTTCCGAAGTTGTTACAGGAAACCCTGGCGAGTCCATATACATCGGCATTCCTGGGTTTGTTGGTGGCAATACGACGGTGTCATCTGCTTTTTTAAATTGTTTTACAGCAAGTCTGCCTGCAACTCTTTCATCTTTGGTCAAAATAACCCAATGCGGATGCCAAACAAGTCCGTCATTGTCAAACATTCTGTCGTTGTTCTCGTCCCAAAGCGGTGTGTCGTCAAAATCGGGATGTGATGTAAGTGCAAGAGCAAGAATTCCGTCAGTTTCCCCAAACCCGACATCGGTCGGTTTCAAAGTGGTAGGAAAGACATAGCCCAAAACAGGCGCGCCGTCTAATTGCCCTGCTTTTTTAGGTGTTGTTTTTCCGGCCGTTCCAATGACGTCAATTTCCCAAACCATTACCCCTAAATCTGATTTATCGGTAATTCGAACTTCTTTTATGGCAAAGTCATCATTTTTGTATGTGCCGTCTTGAGCACGCGACTTCGATGTGCTGAAAAGCATTATTGCCAAAAGTAATATTAGCATTGATTTCATAATTTCATTGATTTAAGAAGCTAGGATTCCCAATAATAATTCGGAATCCTAACTACGTAGTTTAAAAAATTTAGCCTTTTACGTCTTCCATTGACGCACCAAAGTTGATATGAAGCGTATTACCGTTAGGCGTTACCAAAGCTGGTACTGATTTTACACCTGCGTTTTCAGCTTCGGAAATTCTCGCCTTATTTTCTCCAAGGTGTACAACTTCCACGTTGTCAGCTCCGATTAAGTTTACAATGTCCTTTTCTGCACTTGTGCAAACAGGACAACCTGCGTGATAAAAAATTGATTTTCTCATTTTCTGAATGAATTTAAACTGTGATCGCATTATTGCCCTGCAAATATAGTAAGGAATCCTAACAATAAAAAATATTCTATGGTTTTTCTAATCTTCGCCAAGGAGTTCAACGATCACCTCATGGGTACGAAGAAGAAGGAATACAGGGGGAGGAAAGGATGTCTGCGCCAATTGTCCCATAATAAGTGCCTGTCTTGGCAAGTCGGCATGGGAGAAGAAGTTCAGCATTACCTATTATCGCGAGGAATACGAACGGAACATTGCAAGGGTGGAGAGCCCACAGGGCCGTTACATGAAGGGCAAAAGGCAGAGCACCGTGGAGCCTGTTTTCGGGACGCTGACCCAGTTCATGGGGCTAAGGAAGATAAATACCATAGGGCTCGCACAGGCGAACAAGGTGATGCACCTCTCGGCCATTGCCTACAATACTTCCATATGCTCAGTACAGGCCTGAAAAAGTACCTGAAATTCGACCAAAAACGGGCAAAAAGCGGGGCGGGGAAACTTGCTTTGGAAACAACGTTCAAAAGCGTCCTTCAATACCTGTTCGGTCCTTCGATAGGGCCTCGAATATCGGACT
>NZ_JBHFPV010000006.1:0-170506 GCF_042611095.1 Meishania litoralis | reverse complement strand
CGAGCGAAACCGAGTGCATATCAATAAAAAATTTTAGCGCAGCGAGACAGAAATTTTTTAGATATGCCGAGGTTGAGGTATTGCCGACATCTTGTTTATATGTGGTGGGTTTTCGCCACTTTTATTCCAATATGGCTGGCTAAGAGTGTATTTCGATAAAAAAACAAATTCTTAGTAATCTTAAATATCGGGGCCATAATGGTCTTTGTCATACGTTAAAATTAAGAAATAGCCTACAATTCGTCAAAAGGATTCTTTATACGTCGCAAACTACCGGTTGAAACGTGCGTATAGATCATCGTGGTCTTTGGACTGTTATGGCCGAGCAATTCTTGAATGTATCTGAGGTCGGTACCATTTTCCAATAAATGTGTGGCAAAACTGTGGCGCAGGGTATGAAGCGTTGCAGGCTTTCGAATACCGGCCTTTCTCAGGTTTCGCTTTAAGACCTGCCGCATACTTACTGCTGAATATTGGGGCGCTCCTTGGCCGACAAAAAGATAGTCTTGCGGTTTGTAGGCGTCCATGTAGTCTCTCAAGAGCATAGCGAATTTTTTCGATAATAGACTATATCTGTCTTTTTTGCCCTTGCCGCCCTTGATATGGACCAGCCCCCTTTCAAAATCGATATCGACCACTTTCAATGCCAACGCTTCGCCTACTCTGAGACCCGCCGAGTACATTAGGCTCAAAAAGGTTTTATGCTTTAGGTTTTCTGTAACCTGCAACAGTTTTTTGATTTCCTCGAAATCAAGTACCAAAGGCAGCTTTTTCGGTTTTCGGGGTCTTTGAATGTCATAATCCTCTAGATTCTTATTGTGGAATTCAAAATATTTTTTGATGCCATTGATGCACTGGTTTTGATAGCTGATCGATTTTTTGGACCGAACAATGAAGTCGTAATTGAACCGTTCTATCGATTTCGACGAAAACATATTTAAGTTTTTCGCCAAGATATATCGAATGTAAAAAGCGGTTACTTCTGCATAGGTGTTGACCGTGTTATCGCTAAGACGCTTTTGTTGCATCCATCTTCTGAACCGCGCCAGGTCATCTTCGAATTTTGGGGGCACGTGTTTGTGCGTATTTTTTTTGTTTTTGGCGATGGTCGGGTCGGCGTCCTGGTCCGTTAGGGCACTATAATCGATGAACCAGTCTTTTTGGCGAAGATGGTTGTAGATTGTCCGTTTGTTTTCGGTACTATAGGGCAGATAAAAAACCTTTTGGGTCTGGCTCCATTTGATCTGGTCGAGCAGCCTTAAATGCTTTCTGATCTCGTCGTCATAACCAAAGTTAACGGCGATCTGGTCTTGCCCACGGTGTAAAATTTTTGACAGCTTGATCTTTTTCATGGCTGCCCCACCTTCAGAAAGTCGGCCATGTTCTGATAATAGACCTTGCGCAATATAGCTTCTGAAAGGTTGAGGCCGGCCGATCTTTGATTTCGGATCTCCACGGTATCGGTACCGCTCAAGTACTTCCATCGCAACCTATAATCTTCATCGAGTTCGGCCCGCTCTTCTTGTAGTGCCGTGGTGCTCAATGAATCTTGGGGCGTATTGTTGCCAAAATCGGTGCCGAACATGATACGGTCTTGGTACTTCTCATAAAAGGCCCTTACTTTCTTAGGGTTCTGGCTTACGAGATCCCCGAACCGTGCGGCAGGCTCCACGTACATGTTTTGAAATTTGTCGAGCCGCTCGGCGATCATATCGACATCATGCGACATGCTGCCCATATGCGCGCAGAGAATTTTAAGATCGGCATTTTTTGCGATCCAATTGTCTCGTGCCGCAATGATCGTTTCATAGGGGGGTATTTCAGGATGCTGGTACGCATGGTACTGTGGATGCTGTGTGTAATAGCCATAGTGCGGATTGTTCGGGTCGTCCAAAGGGCGCCAAGCCTGTATCGGTTCTCCGATATGGGCCATGACCGGAATGTTTTTTTCTGCCAGAAAATCCCAGATGGGCTGTAACCGCTCATCGTCTATTTGTATGTACTTGCCGCTCGCATCTTTGGTCACCATGCCGAAGTTCTTCCATACTTTGACCATCTTGGCCCCTTGTTCGATCTCTTTCGTCAAACGTGCGATTTCCTTTTCGGCAAAATCGGGGGCGTCGATACCCACGCCTATCAACGAGCTGCACAACCAGAACATTCCGGGCCGGGCCTCGGCCAGCGCTACATAGTCGTCCCAACTTCTTCTTATATCGGTAGAATCTTGCAGGGCCACATCGACCAGTACCCCTTGCATGTTCCAAGCCTTGAAAAATTCGGGCAGATAATCGCGGTCATAATGAAAATGGGCATGTACGTCGATTTTCTTGATGGTCTCCATAGCGACGGAGGCCTTATCGGGTTCAAGCTCTTGTTCTTGTTTTGGTTTTTCATTACATGAAATGACAAA
This sequence comes from Meishania litoralis, assembly GCF_042611095.1. NCBI lineage: Bacteria > Pseudomonadati > Bacteroidota > Flavobacteriia > Flavobacteriales > Flavobacteriaceae > Meishania > Meishania litoralis. The sequence continues at coordinate 168,096 of NZ_JBHFPV010000006.1, read as the reverse complement.
AGCAAAAAGGATCAAAAAACGGATTGTATTTTTCATATTTCAGGAATAGGGTTTGTTGTTTTTGATATTATTTTCGATTCATTTCCACGATTTTGGTCGACCGCCTAACTCATTCCTCCTCCGAAGTCGAAACCGCACCGTTATCGTTTTCATCTTCACCTTCTTCTTTGTTCAGTCGGTTCTCCATGATATTCAATCTCTTGAGCTTGGCCTTCCATTCCGTAAGGGCCTCTTTGTGCGCATCGATATTCTTGATCACATCTTGCACGATAGGGCTGTCTTCAGAGGCATTCGAAAAGAATTGCAGGTTGGTTTCCAACTGTCGTATCTCGTTCTTGCTTTCGTCTATTTTTCTGCGGATGAACGTTCGCTCTTTCTGGATCGCGCCCGAATCTTCTGCCTTGGCCAAGCGTTTGATCTTGTTGCCGTATTTCAACAACTCCGATTCTTGGCGGCTGACATTGAGTTTGCGCAAGAGGGCATCGATGATCTTATTGAATTTTTGGTTGATTCCCTTTTTGTTGAAGGGTACGTGGCCATAACTTTTCCATTCCGTTATAAAGGCCTTTAACGTTTCGAGGTCGTTTTCACGATCGTCGGATATCTTAAAGTCTTTCAACCTTTCGATGCAGTCGTTCTTTTTTTCAAGGTTTTCGACCTCTTCTTTATGGGCGTCGTTTTTAAGCGCGTGCAAGCGGTCAAAGTAGTGGTTGCAGGCCGCCTTGAACTCATTCCATATTTTATCCGAGAATTTGCGCGGCACATGGCCTATTTTTTTCCATTCGCTCTGGATCCTTTTCATCTCTTGGGTGGTGGTGTCCCAATCTTCACTGTCCTTCAGCGAGTTCGCCAAGTGCAAAAGCGACCGTTTTTTGTCGAGGTTTTTCTGTTGCTCCCCTTTCATGTTCTTGTAAAAGGCATTCTTCGACCGATTGAAGCCGCGAACCGCCTCCTTGAACGCGGCCCAGGTCTGTTCGTTTACCTTTTGGGGTACCTTGCCGGCTTTGAAAAAGGCATCGCGGTGGGCTTCTATCTGCTTTATTTGTTGTTGCAATGCCCTGTGGTTATTGGCAATGTTCGCCGTTAACTTAGCGATATCTGCAATGATTTCATGTTTCTTTTCAAGGTTCGCTTCATAGGTCTTTTCAAGGGCCTTGTAATGGTTTTGTCGCCGTTGGTGCAATACTTTTGTGGCATTGCTGAAACGTTCCCAGATGGCCTCGCGGTGTTCTTGGCCTACGGGGCCTAGGTCTTCTTTCCAGACCTTATGAAGGGTCTGCAGCTCGCGAAAGGCCTTGTTGAGGTCGGGTTCTTCGGCCAACGCCTCGGCGCGTTCGGCGATCTTGGTCTTTTCTTCAAGATTGTTTTTGAAGTCGAGGTCGCGAAGCTCACGGTTCAGGTGCAGAAAATCATAGAAAATCTCGACATGGTGGTGATAGGTTCTCCAGACGTCGTTATAGTGCGTGCGCGGAACGGGCCCCGCATTGCGCCACCGCTCCTGCACATCCTTGAAGCTTTTGTAGGTCGTATTGATATCTTCTTCAACGTTGACCAGTCCCTTTAGTTCTTCGATGATAGCCTGGCGCTCCGTTAGATTTTCCTTGTGGCTTTTCTCAAGGTTCTTGTAATATTGGTTGCGCCGTTCACGGTAATCCTTATAAAGTTCGTTGAACTGCCTTTTCGTTACCGAGTTGTACCTAAAATCGATTTCATTGCCGCCGTTGTTGACAAAATCTTCTTTTTTTTGCTCGATGAACTCTTGAAACTTTAGGTTGAATTCGTGCTTGATGCCATCGACATGCCTTTTGATGGCCTGCACTTTTTCCGTCCGCAAAAGGCGTTGAAATTCGCCCACCAAATTTTCCATCGACATCGAGTGGTAATCCAAGAGCGGAATGTGGTGCCGCTGTTGGTTGTCAGAATCCTCGGCGTCTTCGGCGTTCTCTTCGTCGATTTCGCCCACGGCATCGGGTTCGCCCTGATCGTTAGTGTCCGAATCGGTTACGGGCGTATCTTTCTTCTCTTCTTCGTTCGGTACTTCAGAGGTTTTCTCCGATTCTTGCTTTGTTTCGGCAGTTTCTGAATGTTGTGTTCCTTCCACCGTTTCCGGCAGCTTTTGTTCTTTCTCTTCCAGCATTATATCAAAATTTATTCACTATCGGCCAAAGCCTATTGTAAGATAGTAACATCGGTGCGAACGGCAAAAATAATGTCGTTTCTTTTTATTTGGGCGCAACCCCGCTGGGGCGCGGTCGGGCTTTTCGCTACAATGCGTCGCCATGGGTATGGCACCGCGATTTTCGCTGCAATCCCTTGCGCAGGGGTGCTTTGTCGTTGGGTAAGGGGTATTACATGACCACCGGAAAAGTTTTTGATCGAAGGGAGTGCCCAGATGCCCTGTGTCGGGGTACCTATGACATGTCATTCCCGCGAAGGCGGAAATCTAAATAACACAATTTCGGTTCCCGATGCGTATCGGAATGTAACCGTCGAAACCTGCCTGCCCGTAGGCAGGTACCTCTACGGCTATGCCTCGAGAATAGTTCGTTTCAAGAAATTCTTTATAGCGGGGTTTGGTTCGTTACCTGTTCCAGATCTGCCAAGCCTTTTCGGCCTGCAGCTCGAGCATTTTGAGCCCATTGAGTATCGTGGTGCCACGTAGTTCGCCCTCTTCGAGAAAACGGGTTTTTTCGGGGTTGTAGATCAGGTCGAACAAGAGATGTTGGCGGCCCAAAAAGTGATAGGGTATTGCGGGCAGGTCTTCTATGTTGGGGTAGGTGCCCAAAGGGGTACAATTGACTATTATTGGGTGTGTTTCAATGGTTTTTTGGTCGAGGCTTGCATAGGTCATCCGATCGGCACTCCCATTTCTTGACACGAAGCGATATTCGATATTCATTTCGTCGAATACAAAGGCGACCGCCTTAGAGGCCCCGCCGGTACCCAGTATCAGTGCCTTTTGGTGATGGCTTTTCAAAAAAGGTTCGATCGAGTTTTGAAAACCATAGATGTCGGTATTGTAGCCCTTGAGTCCGTTTTTAGTGAATTTAATGGTGTTCACCGCCCCAATTTTTTTGGCTTTGACACTTAGTTCATCCAAAAACGGAATGATGGCTTGCTTATAGGGAATGGTCACGTTCAGCCCTTTTAGGTCTTTGTTGTTCGCGATCAGCTCATGAAACTCTTCGATTGCCGAAAGGTCGAAATTTTCGTAAGAGTGGCCGTTCAGCCCCAGTTTTTCGAATTTACGGGCAAAATATCCTTCCGAGAAAGAATACGAAATATTCCTTCCTATCAAACCGAACCTATTTTTTTTATTTTTCATATCCAACATCCAACATCCAACATCCAACAACTATCAACCCTCAACTCTCAACCCTCAACTATCGACCCTCAACCCTCAACTCTCAACTCTCAACCCTTAACCCTTAACCCTTAACCCTCAACCCTTAACCCTTAACCCTTAACCCTCAACTCTCAACCCTCAACTATTCGACCCTTAACCCTTAACCCTTAACCCTCAACCCTTAACCCTCAACTAACAACTAGCGACCGACCCTCCTGCGCCTATTTTTGCCGTACCAGTCCAAAACCAGCAGCACCAGGATCCCGACGACGATAAAGAACAGGGCCCACCAGTTCTCCGAGCTTGCCAAGTCAGGAAAATACCGTTCATAGTTTGCGATGATTTCCTTTCCGTTGGTATCCAATAAGACGCTACCGTCTGCATGGGTTCTGAAAATGGTTCTTTTCCAAGGCCAGACCACACCCAATGAACCGGTGATGAAACCGATGATGACGGCAGTGGTGATGTGTCTGAAATGTTTCAATACATATGAGAGTATGTGCGAAAGCGTAACGAGACCTGCCGCCGAGCCTAAAGTGAATACCGCCAATATTTTTAGGGTGTGCAGTCTTTCATCATTTTCAACAAAACTAAAATCGCCCCTAAAAACCTCGCCGAACGTTTCGTAGAGGGCATTGACCGAGTCGACGAGCAAGAGCACATAATTGCCCAATAGAATGAGTATGAAAGAACCCGAAAGCCCGGGTAATGTCATGCCCGAGACACTGATCATTCCGCATAAAAAGATGAACAACAGGTTATCGTTTTCCCTGGCCGGACTCAAAAAACTGATCGATACGCCCACTACTAGGCCTATTATACCAGCTATAATGGTTTTTTTGTTCCAATGTTCGAAATCTTTCGAAATGTAGTAGATAGAACCCAAGATCATTCCAAAAAAAGCGGCCCAGACATAGAGCTCCTTTCTTTCGAGAAAATAGTCGAGCAGTTGCGAAACGCTGAAATAGCTAATAAGAATGCCCGAGATCAGCAATATCAAAAAAGTGGCGTTCACATAGCGATAAAAACTTTTAAAACGCCCGTTGAACAACAATTTTAAGGCCTTGAGGTTTATTTTTTGCAGCGAATAGATAAACTCTTCGTAGAACCCGCCGACAAAGGCCACGATGCCGCCCGAGACCCCGGGCACCTTATTGGCGGCGCCCATGCAGAGTCCTTTGATGACCAAAAAGAACTTGTCTGTTAAAGACCGGGGTTTGTGCATGCTTGCGGTACTTATTTTTTCGAGGCCGTTTTCTCAAGCATAAAAATAAGGGAAAAACCAAAAATGGCCGCTATAATGGCATACATCAATTGGTGGTCGCCTTCAAATGCGAAAGGCGATACGTTCTCATCGATGATGATTGTCTTTTTGCCGATGGTCTTTGTTTCCAAAATACGTTTCCAAGGCCATATTTTATTCAATGAACCCAAAATGAATCCGGTCAAAATCGCCAAGGTAATGTTCTTGTAATGGTCGAACATCCACTTTAAGAGCCTTGCGAAGCTCAGGATCCCGAAAATGATGCCAAGTGCCATGGTTATAAGGATCTTGAAATCTTTCTCATCAATGGCGTCGATTACCGTTTTATATGAACCGAGCAGCACCAAGATAAATGACCCCGAGATTCCGGGCAATACCATGGCGCAGATCGCCAACGCCCCCGAAAAAAAGATATAGGGTAGGCTGGCCGAATTTGTAGAGGGAGGTAGCGAGGTTATGAAATATGCAAAAATCGCACCGACCAAGAGCAAACCGATGACGGGTACGGTCCATTTTTTTATGTTCTTCGCCACAACGGCCACACTGGCCAAAACCAGCCCGAAAAAGAAAGACCATAGCGCAATCGGTTCATTTTCTAGAAGCCATTTGATCAAACGTGTGAATGAAAGAATACTGATGGCCATACCCAAGAGCAGTACCACAAGAAAATTACCGTTCAAAGCGTTCCAAAAACTTTTGAATCCTTCTTCGCGCCATACCTGTAATGTTTTTAGGTTCACATTGTTGATCGTACCAATGAATTCTTCATAAATGCCGGCAACGAACGCAATTGTTCCCCCTGATACGCCGGGCACCAGTTCGGCAATGCCCATGGCCATGCCTTTCAATAGAATGTAAAAATGTTGAAGCAGGTTTCGTCTTTCCATATCAAAATATAGTGAAACTATCGACCGTCATCGATTGCGGCGGTCAAAAAGAAATCAAAAATAAGGTTTTTATCTCGAAGCTTTTTTCGCCGATGCGATTATATCAAGAGCCCATTCAGATTGCGAAAATTGTTCGAATTTTTCCTGAAAAAGATAAAATTTATCGCTATCCTTTTTCAAGGCCTGGGTAAGCACAAGGCGTGCATTTACCCTATCGTGGTTCAAAAGATGGTATCCTGCCCTTAGATACAGTAGCTCGGCACTTTCTGGGTGAAACTCCGTTCCTCGCCCCAAAATGGCGATGGCATCTTCTAAATCGTTGTTCGATTCGGCGGCCTCTGCCCATTTCAACCAAGTATCCAATTCATTATCACCCAATTCAATGGCCTGCCCATAGGCATAATCGGCTTGGTCAAAACATTTTAAACAGGAGTTTATATGGGCGCATCTTTTCCAATAATCAGAATTTTCACCATCGATGTTCAATGCTTTGTTGATATAGTAAAGGGCTTTCTTATAGTTCTTTTTTTGAATATAGAAATTGGTGATGGCCAACCAGCCCTTGTCGAGCAAGGGATCCTCATGAACGGTCTGGTAATAATAATATTTGGCCATGTCGTCATTGCCCAGTTTTTCATAACATTTGCCGATTCGAAGGTAGGCGTGTGAGGTAGGGTCCTCGATCTTAATGGTAGTCTCGTAGTTTTCTATGGCCTCTTCATACCTGCCCATTTTTTCAAGCACCTTGCCTTTTTCAAAATAGGCCCCGATAAACGAATCGTCGGATATTATGGCAAAGTCATAGGCCGTAAGTGCCTCGCTGAACATTTTTTTTGAGAAATACTGTTTGCCCAACTGGTGCCATGCGACCTCGCAATACGGATTGCCGTCGAGATAATCGTTCAGATATTGTATGGCACCTTCATGATCCTCCAAAAATTCGAAACAATAAATGACATTGTACAGCGACGAATAATCGTGCTGGTCATGGCTGACACAGCGCATAAAGTTTTCTTTGGCCTTTTTGAAATCGTCCATGAAAAGGTATTCCATGCCCAGCAACGAATAGATATCAAAACTGTCCTCGGCAAGATCCAATGCTTTTTGGAGTAGATTTACCGCGGCCTCATGGTTGTCTTTTTTAGAAAGTATGTTGGCCCTTTGAATATAGATTTCCTCGTTTGAACCATCCAACAGCTGAAGTTCGTCCAACATCAGTTCGGCAACGTCCAAATTGTTCTCGAAGACCAAAACCTCGACATTCAACAACTTTAGTTCAATGGAAACAGGATGCTGCTGCAATCCTATCTTAATCGCTTTCTTGGCCAAAGCTATCTTTCCGTGATTCAAATAGTGGTGAATAATGTCCTCAAAATCCTCAGCGTCAAAGAAGTAGACGTCATCGGTTTTCAACATACTTTCAAACTTGGCTATGGGTTGGCTCGGTCTTTCGCTAGATTCTAACGCCATAGGAACGTTTTGGTTAAACTATGGATTTAAAAGTACTTCTTTGAAGTAACCTAATCTTCAGGATTTGGGCTTTATTATTAACAAATTAGTTAACAAATTATTGTTCGAGCTCCATAAAAACCGATAGTATAATGGCGCATCCTTTTTCGATTTCATCGAGAGAAATGGTCAAAGGCGGGGTAATTCTAACGGCCCGGGGCTCAAAGAGCAACCAGAACAGGATCAGGCCCTTTTTAGCGCAGGCCAATATCACTTGATCGGCAATATCCTTATTTTCAAAAAGCAGGGCCAGCATCAATCCCTTACCGCGTATTTCCTTTATGAGCGGATGACGTAACAATTCGCGGAACATCATTTCTTTTTTGGCGGCTTCTTCAATCAGGTTCGATTCGGTAATTTCCCGTAGGGTCGCCAAACAGGCCGAAGCGATTACGGCATTGCCCCCAAAAGTGGTTATATGCCCTAATTTCGGACGTTCTTGAAGTGTGGCCATCATTTCATGCGACGCCGTAAAGGCACCGACAGGTAGCCCTGCAGCCATACCTTTTCCCATCACAAGGATGTCGGGCGTACAGTCATAATGCTCGAACGCAAAAAGTTTGCCGGTTCGTCCGAAACCGGGTTGAATTTCGTCAAGGATCAATAGGGCACCCTTAGCGGTACAGCGTCGGCGCACCTTTTCAAGATATCCGTCGGTCGGTTCAATGAACCCGGCGCCACCCTGAATGGTCTCCAAGACAACGGCGGCCGTTCTCTCGGTAATTTTCTCAAGGTCGTCCTCCGTATTATAGTCGATAAAGGTTACATCGGGAATCAATGGCCGAAAAGCACTTTTTCTTTCCTCGAGGCCCATAAGGCTCAAACTGCCCATCGTATTGCCGTGATAGGCATGTTTTGCCGCAATGATTTCTGAACGCCCCGTAAACCTTCGGGCCAATTTCATAGCCCCCTCGATAGCTTCGGTACCTGAATTGACCAGATAAGTGGTCTGCAGCGAAGAGGGTAGTAACGAGGCCAATAATTTGGTGTAGGCGACGGCAGGTCGTTGAATATATTCCCCATAGACCATAACGTGCATGTACTTTTCGCTTTGCTCTTGTATTGCCGCGATGATCTTTGGGTGGCAATGACCGAGGCTACAGGCCGATACACCGGCCACAAAATCGAGATGGGCCTTGCCATCGGTGTCGTAAATATAGCTGCCATTGGCATGGGAAACCTGCAAGGCAAGCGGATTCGGAGTGGTTTGTGCCTGATATCTCAGAAAATCATTTTTCATCGGATTGTGGCGACTTGGTTTTTTGTGTTGTAGCCTCTTCGGTCGGGTCACGGGCCTTATCGTTCGCCGGTTCGATTCCGTTTACGGGATCCCCCGGGTTTTTGGACTTTTCATCTTCTTCGGCGTCGATGTCGATAGGATTTTCAATACCACGAATGATCACCAATTCGATATTGTTGTCATCTTCATCGAAGATATCATCCTTGGTCATCAGGCGTTCATCACCGCGCCATATAAACCCATTCAGTTTTCGGCTTTCCTCGGGTAATTCGCTTTCCGGGAATATGTCCCCATCAGGATTCGTAATAAATGTAAGGTCTTCAACATCATTGTTGGCGAACGTAATACGGATAGCGCTGCAGATAGTCTTATCGATGCCGATTAGTTCTTGGTCATCATTGTACATATAATAGATGACTTCGGTATTCTTTACCAAATCGACGATCTTCAATTCATTGTCGATGAATTTTCCGTACAGGTCTACGCCCTTGGCCTGATTGTACCCTGTTTTTCCGATGCTGTCGAGCGAGACCACAAAAGCATTCTCAAGTACTTTCAGTGAATCTAGTTTTTCGGTCTTGACATCACTGAGAATATGAATGCTGTCACCGGTCATCTGGTTTTCACCGTTCCACAAGACGGGGTTTCGTACCAATTGTGTCAAACCCGTCCGTTGTTCAAAATGGATGGAATCACATTTGCCGCTCATGTCGGTCTTGAACATTTTGGCATTACGAAAGGCTCTTAAAATACGTTGGTCGGATTTTCCGGTAACCATTAATGTATCACCGTGCATATAAAGCGAATCTTGCTCGACAAGCGATATGGAAACCGCCCTTTTTGTCGCAAAAACGGAATCTTTCGCCTTGTGCACCTCGGCATAGTGTGCACGAATAACCCCTTTGTTAATGGTATCGGTGACCTTAATATTGTTCGTGGCCGAGGCAAATTCGGTGGCTTTGTCAAAATATACGCTGTCTCCCTCGATGATACGGTTGTTGTAATCGATACGCGTATTCTTGATTCCGTAGCCACTTTCGATCTTGGTATCGTAAAACCCCCGTTCGCAATATATTTTATAGGTTTCGCCGGTAATGGTCGATGGCCCGTACATATAGGCATTTTTTGAAGTGGTGTAATAATCTAGCTGTTCAGAATCCAAAATGTATTGCGGATTGTCGATATGAACACTGTCCAAGAACTGGAATTTTTTCAATTCCATAAAATAGCGGCCGATCTCACTGGTCAAGGTGTTGGCCGAATCGACCACTGTGCCAAAGTCTTGGTAATAGGCCTGTTGGTTTTCACGGTCCCAGCGTAAGGTGTCGGTTTGCAAGGTCATACTGGTGTTCGTCAAAACCACATTTTCATAAGCCTTGGCCAGTTTTATATTGCCATCGTAATTGACCTTGCCACTGGTCATGGTCACAGAATCGCCTTGTTGAACGCGAACATTGCCAATGGCCCTCAGGCGATTTTCTTTTTGAAAATGAATGGCGATATCGCACCAGAGGTCGGCGCCTTCGTGTTCGAATTGAACCTGTTTGTCGTCTTTACTGAAAATAAAGGCCCCGGGAAACCGCTCCTCGTCCTTGGTGAAATTGGCGCCGTGCACGATATTGATCTGTTTGACTTCGGTAGAATCTTCTTGAGCCCAGCCAAAGAAAAATCCGGTAATAAAAAAGAATATGAGAATACGTCGCAACAAGCCCGGTTATTTTGCCCAAAAATATAACTTTTTGATGCAGCCGCTCAAAAGATTAAGAGGGTTTTGGCAAATTTGTCCGCAAAAACCGTGATTAAAAAAATAGAACAATGGTCTGGTCGTATATTCAATAGAAACTTTGGCAAAGATAATCGGCGCAGGTAATTCCTAATTATTTAGGGTAAAACTTATTTCGGAAATGGTATTTTCCCATGAAAGCCTTAGCATCCCTTTCTTGCCCATTTCTATAACTTCGATAGTAAACTTGTCGGATTTTTTTGACGTTTTGCTCAATTTCATGGATACCCTCGCCACGTCAAATTCTGGAAGATGTACACTTCCCCATGCATCGAGGTTTGAATTAAGAATCAGGGTAAAGGTATCTTCAGTGGGCAAACTGTAAACGTTGTATTTTCCTGCCTTGACTTTTTGGTCTCCAAATACAATGTCCTTATCAAATGATATGGTGGTCGCCGCCCCGGCCCCTGTTCGCCATATTTCTCCATAGGGTATGATATTCCCGAATATTTTTCTACCCCGTATAGAGGGTCGGCCATAGTCGATTTCGATGGCTGCTCCCGCAATGGTTGCCGAGATTGTTTCATAAGGGGAGGGATCGCCGATGGTAGGCCTGTCTTTAAATCTGTCGGTGTAGTGCTCAATATCAACTGGATCGACTCGGTGAATGTTAAGATTCCAAACCGATCCGATGCCATCGATGTTTTCGATTCTACCGTCATCGTTTAAATAAAGTTCAATTGATTCGGAGATATTGCTCCAAAAACGGATATGTTTTTTGTTGATTCGCTCTAACTGCAGGTCGTACAATCCAACATAGGCATTGATGAATTTCAAACCTCCTATTTTTTCTTTGTCTTGTTCAAGGAACCAACTGACCAACCATTCGAATTGCGCAATAATTGGTATCCAGTCCCCATTGAAATGATAGCCATCTGTTTGATGTACGATTCTGGTAAGACCCGAATCATTTTCTTTGCTACCTTTTTGCAGACTTTTGAAATCCAATAGTCCATCATTTAGCTTTGCGTAAAACCGATAGGGAAGAAACCCTGTTTTTGAATCGATGGACAACGAAGTGTTCGCTACATCGTTGTATAGAAAGTTCAGTTCGCGAATGGAGCCATTTACGGTATCATATTTAATATCAAAATGACGTACATAATTTTCAGGGAAACCGTGCACCGCTTTACCGTAGATTTGATTTTTGTACAATGTAAAGGTTTCAATCCCTATGGTGTCTTTATTGCCCCATTCCATGATATAACTGGCCGTGTAGGGTTCTTTATTTTGCCCGACCAGAAGGTCGCAACATAAGATTAATGCCAATAAGAAATAGGCGTTTCCAAAAGTTCTCATATGAAGACTTAGACTATTGGTTATTTACCCTTTAGGGTATTGTTTTTAGGAAAATCGGTATGTGCTTTGATGCGCTCGATTTGTCGAAGATGTCTGTCAGTATGGCCATAGTGTACAACCAGAAAGCCATGCACGCTTCGAAAGCCTTTGGGTTCATTTTTTCTGGGCATGAAATGCGCTTTCAAATCTTTGTCCGTAGTACTTACTAGTTCTTCCAACAGACCTCTTCCATAAACGAAATAATCCAGATTGTCCTTGCCCCTAATATAGCCTGATGGTTCGGCATGTCTTGGAGCTGTATGAGGCTGTTTCTCGGCCATCCATTCCAAATAGACTTTGTCTCCTAATATTTGATTGGCAAGTTCAGGTCTTGGGTCGGTATTCTGCAATGTCGCGCGACCTTCTTGTAGGTACAATCGTTCGTAAATACCCATATGTTCCACTACTTGGGCAATGTTCCATGAGTCCTTGTCCGGTTTAAAATGCCATTGTTCGTTCGTAAGGTTTTCGGTAGCGGCGATCATTTCGTTTTTGGTACGCTGCAATTCGCTTATAAGTGTTTTTCGGTCGTCGGCCGTCCACATTTTTATTTTGTATTCAATCGGTTCAAGTCTTTCAAATTGCTCATCGATAAGATAGTTGTCATAAGTATCTGAGTTTAGATAGCCTTTTTGATGGTATTGATTTTCTGAAACATTCCAATCAAAACGTGGTTGACTATCAACCATGCTTTGGTCTTCCCATGACCAACAACGTACTGTTTCTTGATATTTCCCTTCGCTATCAAATGAATAGGTGCCAAAAGTAATGCCATCGACTACTTTTTTATCCCTGTCGAAAAAGGTGCCTATGAAAAAATTCGGGCTTATGATTTTGATAACACGGCCATATTTCTCCCTAATCTTCTCAATAGTGAATATTTCCTTTCCATAGGTTGCTTCCACCAAATCCCAAACCCCTTGGGGAGACTTTTGATTTTTATAGACCCAGTTCAGTTTGTCAAGACGCTCATGAACCGCATAATATGGGTATTTGAACTTATCGGTATTTAAATGACCTTCTTGTATTAGTTTGCCGTCTTGTACCTTCATTTTGAATATCTGATGATTGCCAACTGCCGATGGGTCCCAGGTAAAATATTCAACGGTTTCCACATAGTTGCCATCTTTCCATTCATAGGTTCCCCCTCCTGTGCCAGCAAATTTTTGTGTTTTTGGCCAATAGAAAATTGATGCCCAACGTGTTTTTGTAATGAATTTCACCATTTCGCAGTCGGCAAACTGTTTCGTGTTCTCGTTCCAAGAACTGGCAACGACCCGCCAAACACCGGTAATGTCTTTCGTCTGTTCTGTTTGGCCCCAAGTCAAAATTGGACATAGCAGGGCCATTAAAATGAGTTTTTTCATTTTTTGTGGTTTTGTAGTTTAGTAGTGAAATGTGTTGAAGGCCTACTTGGCTTTCGGTTGTTGTGAGGTGTTCTCTTTAAGACCGCCAACCAGGGCTCGTAATATCCCTTGGATCAAAGAAATTCTTTTGGTCGGTTATTTTTCCATCTTTGTCGACGCTAAACCGGTCAACGATTCGAAGCGTACAGGCAGGATCCTTGATATGGCATAAGAACTCTGCGGTCACTTTTGACAGATTTTCATTGGTGTAGGTTTCCAATAGGTCGGTGCCCGCAACAAGGTCAGGCAGGGGCGCCCACCAATTTTCTTTGATAAAGTCACGACCGTTCATGGGCTGTTGCGAACCCATTGGGTGAATCGGTGCGCGTAATATAATGTCGTCATGGTATGGAATGGTATCGAAGTTTCCGGCCCCCAGTCCATTTATAACATAGTTTTTTGCCAGTTCATGTAACTGCTGCTTTCTTTCTGAATTTTTCATGTCTATAGTTCTTTATATATGGTTAATCAATGTGCTATTTTGGAAAATTGGCATCCTGCATTACTTCTTCCATTTGTTGTACATGACGTTCGGTGTGCCCTGACATGAACCAAAGTATTTGGTACCCATCTATGGTGCCAAAAGGCAACTCTCCATAGAGGTTCCTTAAATCGTCATTGGTACTTTTCATATATGCAATGTGAGCTTTTCGCTGTTTGTTGAAAGCCTTTAAACTTTGCTTATGTGATTTATATTTGCCAGTCGGTTCGAAAACCTCTGATGTTTTTACTTTATTGCCACGATCGGTAATGACGGCCATTAATTGCTCATCGCTCATCTTTACCTCGGAACGCCTCGAAGGGTCCGCCGGTTTTTCTAATGCGGCCTTCAACATTTGGTTAAAAACTTTTTCGGAGATCGTGAGATGTTCTAAACATTCACCTACTGACCAGGAGTCGGAGTTCGCCTTGAAATCAAGTTGGGCCTTGTTCAGTCCTTTAATGACGTTGGCAACGCGCTGTTGGGTTTCGAGCATGCTCTCGATTGCATTCTTTCTTTCTTCATCGGTTATGGTGCCCGGTGCATTGTCAAAGCTGGTCAAAAGCAATATCAGACCTGCGACAAAAATATTTTTCATCGTATTTAATTTTGTAATTAATAATGTCTTGTGGTTTTACTCGTCGCGTGTCAGCTTAGTTGCTTGACAAAGTTGCTATGGTTCCAGTTTATGGTCAAATCATCGATAAATCCGTCAGAATCTATCTTAAAAATAAAGATGTGGTCTTCTTCAAATGATTTGCCACGGGTTGGCAACCCGCCAAAATCTTTTTCTTGTTTCCCGCGAATGGTCACATCACATTTTACCTTGCCGTTTTCGGTTACGACTGAATTTATAGTATTGTCAATAGTAGGAAAGCTATCGATTAAGGCTGTCCAAATGGCTTTTCCGGTTTCATGTATTTTTCCTTTTCCATCCTCACCAAGAGGCAAAAAAGAGATTGTTCCTTTCTTTGAACAGTTGTCAAGCATTTTTTGCACATTTTGGTCTTGATAGGCTTTCATAAAATCGACACTTCGATTTTTCCATGAAATAGACAGGGGCTGCTCTTGAGGATTGTCTTTTAAGGCTTCCATAAATATTATTTTTTTAATGATGGAATAAAAGTAATTCGTACAAAAACCAAAAAATTGTAAAAATGCGCCAAACTTGACATTGCGTCTAAGTACTTTCATTAAATACCTTCCTGCAAACGCCTTTCCACTAACGATATGCGATCGACATAGTTGGCCAATTCAACATTTGTCTTGGCATATTTGCGTGGCGTTCTGCCGGAAAAGTATTTAAAATCCTTTATAAAATGACTTTGATCGTAATAACCGCCTTTATAAAGTACATCCATCAGGTTAATGTCACGGTTGCCGGCCATCAGCGAACAGGTATACCCAAATCGACGAATTTTCGCGTAAGTCTTGGGGCTTACCCCGACCTCTTCTAAAAATCTGCGTTCAAAGTTACGGCGACTCATAGGCACCTTATCAAGTAGCTCGGTAACATTGATTTTACCTTTGGTGTAAAAGATTTCGTTGGCGGCATCGATTATTGCCGGATCGCCGTACCCCGTTTTTTTTATAAGCTCTAACAAATAGGTTTCAAGTATTTTTATCCTTTCGGGATGGCTCTTTGCCATATTTGTCCAACTTTCAACTTCGCTGTCAGGGTTTGATTGTACCGTTGAAAAACAGATGCGCTCATCGGTAAGCTCATACATGGAAAGCTTGTAAAAATTATAGATCGCGGCGGGCTTAAAGGCAATTCCCATAACGCTGATCTTGCCATTGATGTGCAAGGTATAATTGCTCAGGGCCTGACCGGTCATGAAACAATTGGGAACTTTTCTTTTTTCATACTTATGGTTAGAGACATGGTAAGTGTCCTGAAAATTGAACACCAATGAGCATAGTCCGTTTGGTGGGCTTTCGATTCGCAATGGTTTATCTGATTCGACCTCCCACACGAAATAACACTCCACAAATTTTTCCAATAATTTGGCAGGTCTATATTTTCTATAATCCATTTTTTGGCTAGTATCCTGAAAGCGGAGGTGTTGTGATCTTACAATTTAGCAAATTGAATCATAGAATCACAATCCTAGTCCAAAAAAGCAATAGACTTCGGTATATACAGACTATTACAAATCAGATTCAGGAAATCACAGGGAGATTATTGGAAGCAGGGCAGACCTCATTTTCAAATAGCCTTTTTTATTGGGATGCAATCCATCAGAGAACAACGATTCGTCGATTTTTTCGTCGCTTTTTAGAAAGACGTCACCAACATAAGCATAGTTTATGCCCAATTCTTTGGCCAAGCGCTCGATCTTTTGATTTAAGGTTTTGACGCGTTCTTCTTGATCCCTTCTGGGTAGAATTCCCATTAAAACGATTTCGGCATCGGGTTGTCGTATTTCAACGGCTTGCATCAACAGTTTTAGACCGGTTGTGATTTCTTCATCGGTATTCAAATGCAGATTGTTGGTACCGATCATGACCAAGACCTGCTCCGCTTTAAAGCCGTCCAATTCACCGTGATATACACGCCAGAGCACATTTTCGATGCGGTCCCAGCCATAGGCATAATTGCGAGCGCCCAAGGGAGTCAGGTATTTTTCCCAAGTGGTTTCTTCACGGACCAGTTTCGATCTTGGCAGCCCTCCCCAGAAGTGCACGATCGAGTTGGCCAAGATCACTTTTTTAGGGGGATTGTTTTTGTTCATTTCCAAAATCTCGTTGTGCCGCTTTTCCCAATCGTAATTATTCGGTTCGCGATATTGCGTTACGGGTAGGGTGGTGGAGGTGTTTCCCGTGGGTTCGTTCAAAATTTCACGAAGTTTTGTTTCATAAGCTTCGGCATAATGGATCATTCCAAGATCGTTCGGATGCGTACCGTCGACTGTATCATCGATCCGTAAGCCAAGTTCTTCATATGACAGGTAATGTAAACCTGTAATACCTTCACTTTGTAATTTTTTATATGTTGCCCTTTGAATGCGGTTGACGCGTGAAAACGCGTCTTTTCTTTCATCACGAATAAAGCCGTCGGTATAACCGGCATGGTCGACCAATAAAATTGGGGTCTCGGGCCGTTCTTTTCGTAGCTGTCTGACCGAATACACGATTCTTTTTTCCAATTCGGCATCATCGTAGGTTTCCTCGCGCCACAGATTGGGCAGGCAATCAAGTATATAGATCTTCGCATCGATTTCGTCCACTAGGTCGATCAGCTCTTTCTCCAAACGTCCGTTGCCCGAAAAGGCAAGGTTGATCAACGGGCGATCCATTTTACGGCTCAGTATGTTCGTCCATGCCATGCCCGGCCGACTTGCACAGGCCCCGTGGGCAATCGAAGTGCCATAGACGACAATGGGTTTTTCCTTTCGAACGGGCAAAGGTTCAAAATGGGCACTCTCGGGAATTCCGATTTCCATCCATTCCACAGTATTGTAAAGTGGCAGGTTCAGGCGGTATTCCCTTCCCAGATCATGGTACTTGTCATTGGAGCGCAAGCCATTAAATTTGAAGGTAATGGTGTCTGAAAAAGTACGTCCGCCATTGCACCACAACCATTCCCCATCACTGTCCTTGGCGTAAAGGTCGACTCCGCTGACCCCGGTGGCCGGCATGTGATCCATCGCTTTTCGAAGTCCCACACCATATCGAACAATGATTTCCTCGGCATTTGATCTGAACCTGATTTTCAGACCTGAAGCATGCTTTGAAAGATTCCAGACAGGTTCGCGAACGTTTTCTTTTGCCCTTTTCGGCAATCGGTCATAGAAATCTTCAACTTCGGCGGGCCATACTTGTCCTTCCAATACATTAAATGCACTTTCCTGAGGATTCCACCATTTTACGGCCACTTCTTGGGAACACCCCTTTATGACAATAAGACAACATATAAGGAGTAACTTTTGCTTCATTTGCAGACGGTTTATATTTCGGGGAAAGTTCTAGACATACGCTTTTATATAGAATTAGAGCATACTTAAAATTCCCCTTACGTAACCAATCGATTCCGAAAGTCCTGAAATGGCCTGATTCCCATCTTTTTCATATTCAATGCCCAAAATACCGGAGTACTTTATTTCTTTCAAGGCTCTCATAATATTGGCAATATCCATTTTGCCGCGTCCGATCTCAACATTCTTTCCTTCGGGAATCTGCTCGTCGATATCCTTGATATGTACATCGTACAATCGGTCTTTATACTTTTTGATCTCGGCTGCCGGATCAAGGTTCAGGCGAAAGGTATGCCCGGTGTCGATACAAAGGCCTATGCGTTCATCAAGATCTGCGATTTTATCATACACACTTTTGGGGGACGGAAAAATATCGTCCTCCGGGCCATGGTTGTGGATCGCCAATTTGATATTGGTTTCCTTTACCTTTTTTTCGATGGCTGGCAACAATTCATGGTTCGGGGCACCGATGATCATTTTCAGACCTGCCGTTTTTGCATAGTTGAAATATGTTTCTACATCGTCCGCACTTTTGAAGTAGATGACGCCGCCCCCATACAGGTTAAGGCCCCTCGCCTTGACCTTATCACGGATATACCGCAGTTCTTCATCGGTCGATTCATAAGGTAGATGAAAACTTTTGAAGGCAACATCCTTGATATCCAGTCGCTGTACGATCTCAATAAGTTCGTCAAGACTATATTTTCGAAGGGTGTACGAGGCAAGGCCGACTGTCAGTTGGTGGTCGTTCAATTTCTTTTCTGGCAATTCTTTTGTACTTGAAAAAGATGAAGTGCCCAAGCCAACGGTCGCCAGACCGACAGTTTTGATAAAACCTTTTCTAGATAAATTCATAATACCAAATTTTCCCGTACACGAAACGGACCTGCTCAAAACTCGCGATAGCTTCCTTCCAGATATTGGTTGGCTTCTTCTTCTGAGAACCTGGCCGAAGAACTGTCCCAATGCAAGGTCTGGTTCGGAAAACGCCCGGCAATTACGCCCAACAAAATGGTTTCGGTCAGCCTCGATGCATACGAAAAAGGCGCGGTCGTTTCGCCATTGCCCAGACAGGCGTCAACGAACTGATGGTAGTGTTTGGGCCCTTCCGATTCATAGTTGCGAACAGGTTCGCCGATACCCATAGCCTCGATTTCTTTGGAGATATCAACATATTCACCGTCCACTATTTTTGAGGGCAATTGCATGAAATGCGGTAGTAATAGGCGCCCGTTTTCACCCACAAACATGGCCCCCTGTTCGGGCAACTCACCTTTGGCGGCCGTTTTGGCATCCAAAGACATTTTATCCTCCATGCTTTGTTCACCCTTTTTATCGTTCTTCGACGAACTGGCTCCTGGTAGTATGAGGTCTTCATGGTCTTCAGGGGCACCGGGACCGTCGTACCAAATCCACTTCAAGGTATCTGCCGTATATTCGGTGGCCGGAAACTCATAGGTCACAATATTCTTTTCAGGATAACCAAACCCACTTGGTGCACGGCATTCGTTTCTAATGGTCTTCGGCACATCAAGATTCAGCGCATTATATGGCGTATCGAAGATATGGACCCCCATATCACCCAATGTTCCGCAGCCATAATCCATCAATTTTCGCCAGTTACCCGGGTGATAAACACCTTCTTTATAAGCTGTTTTTGCCGATGTGCCTAGCCAGAGATTCCAATCTAAGCTTTCAGGTACGGGGTCACTGCCCTCAGGCTTCGGGCCATCATACCCCCAATTCTTGGGAGACCATGCATGTACGGTATGTACTTTTCCGATAATTCCCGATTGAATAAGAAGGGTAGCTAGTTTGTAATCGTAAAAGGAATGAACTTGAATGCCCATTTGCGTGACCAAGTTTTTTTTGGATGCCAATTTTTTCATGGCCCTGGCTTCGGAGACATAATGTGTCAATGGTTTTTGACAGTAGACCGGTTTGTTCATGTTCATGGCCATCATCGATGCCGGTGCGTGGGTATGATCGGGTGTCGATACGATAACTGCATCAATTTCATTGGCCAATTCTTTTAGCATGACCCTGTAATCTGAATATGTTTTTGCGTTTGGATGCAGTTTTTTTGCGGCAGCAAGATTCTTGGCATCAACATCGCAAAGTGCCGTAACGTCAACTAGTTTATGGGAAGATATTGCCTGTAGATCGGCCGCGCCCATATTGCCCACACCGATGTGTGCAGTTCGCAGGCGTCCATGGGGTCCGGTTTTACCCATTACCAAAGACGGTGCGAGGGCAACCCCTACGGCACCAAGACTACTTTTTTTGAGAAAATCCCTTTTATTCATTTTATAATATTTTATAGTTTTTTGATTTTTATATTTCTGAACCAGATGGGACTTGCATGATCTTGCAAACCGATGAATCCGGATTCGTATTTACCGTAGTCTTCAGAATTTTTCCACTTATCGGAGTTTTTCTTTTCTTGCCAATCGTCATCCCATGGAACAAAGGAAAAGAGCATTTCACCATTGAGCCAATGTTCGACTTTTTCAGGGGTGAAAACGATTTTCGACGAGTTCCATTCACCGATAGGGTGCAACGTTTTATTTGCCGGTGCCGGATGCATTGCGTAATCGGCGCCGGTTTGCTGTAGCGGCTTCAATTCTTCGGGTTTTTCGGTGTACCCCAGACTTTTATTGTATTCGGTCAAGCTCTTCTCATGCATTTTCGCATAATTCTCGTCGTCGATCAATTGGTATTCTGGCGAAACCTCTGGTGGACCGTTATAGCCCTCCTTTAAATGATAGAAAATGCCGCTATTGCCACCCTCTGGTAATTTCCATTCAAGGTATAATTCAAAATTATCGAACTCTTCGGCGGCATAGATGATGTCCTTTCCACCTTCGTAGGCCTCTTCACTATCCAGTTTTTCAAGTCCTAAATCAGTCTTGAATGTCAGTACGCTGTCTTCGATCACCCAACCTGGGGGCATCGTTTTTCCGTTATAACCGCGCCAGCCTTCAAGACTTGAGCCGTCAAAAAGATAGATCCAGTCATCTGCTTTGACTTCGGTGTCGGCCACGGGTTCTGATTTTTCAGTTTTTTTTTCGGTCTTGCAGGATAGTACGGCTATGGAAAACACAGCCAATAAAATTGATTTTTGCATTGAAATTGTTTTTGGTCGCTCCTGCAAAAAACAGGAATCGTACGATTTATTCGAATAGGTTTTAACTAATAATTTTCAAAGGTTCTGTGCTGGTCCAATTACCACGGGTGAAATCTGGGAAAGCCTGTGGCATGCCGCCATTGGCCACCGAAGCTTCGCTCAATGGACTGACCGCACTCCAAAAGGCACCTTCAT
The DNA here is from genome assembly GCF_042611095.1 of Meishania litoralis. Taxonomy (NCBI): domain Bacteria; kingdom Pseudomonadati; phylum Bacteroidota; class Flavobacteriia; order Flavobacteriales; family Flavobacteriaceae; genus Meishania; species Meishania litoralis. The sequence goes on along the minus strand of NZ_JBHFPV010000006.1, from coordinate 147,543 downwards.
ATACATTTTGGTCGAGTGGGAGCCCCTTTTGCAGACATTCGACGATACGGTACATCATAATACCGTCCATGCCACCATGACCACTTCCTTTAGCGGCTTGGTTCAACCTTTTGTAGAGCGGATGATCATACTTCTCATATATTGCCGCCAATTGTTCTCCTTGGGCCCATTGATGATGGTTTTCGGTCGCACCTTCAACACCGCCTTCTAGGGCTATACGCGTCGGGAAACCTGCCAGGATTCCTTTTGTGCCTTGAATCAAATTGTGGCGCGAATAAGGGCGCGGACTGGTCTCGTCCCATTGGATCATGATGGTACGCCCCAAATGTGTCTTAACGATCGAAGTGTTTAAATCTCCACCCTTGAAGTCGAGCTTGTTCCAATTGTGGTCTGCGGGATAATTCTTTTCGGCATATGATTTTCGGCCCCGCGCGGGAGTGGAATAAGATACCAAGGTGCCAAAATTGTCCTCGGTACGTGCCAAGTTCATATATTGTGCAACAGGCCCCAAACCGTGTGTGGGGTAGAGATTTCCGTTGCGATGGGCATAATGCGGCGTACGCCACGACCCTGTAAACCGATCTTGTTCCTCCATCTGAAAACGCAGTTCATGGATATAGGCAGCCTCGGCATGCAAAGGTTCGCCGATCACTCCTTGTCGGCACATGTTCAGGTACATCAGTTCTTCTCTGGCATAATTGACATTTTCCATCATCATACAATGCTTTCCGGTCGCTTCAGAGGTGTCCACAATATCCCACGTCTCATCGATCGTCAATGCCATCGGAACTTCCGTAAAGGCATGTGCGCCTTTTTTCATGGACTCGATTACCATGGGGGCGTGATTGGCCCAATTGGTGATGACAAATACGACATCGGGTTTTACCTCGTCCAACATGGTACGCCATTTGTTCTCGCCGCCGTAATAGAGCTTGATATTTTGATGCTGTTTTCCATTGCCTATTTTCTTGGCTTCATCGCCCCACTTTTTGGCAAGGTCTTCATAGAGGTCGCAAATTGCGACAACTTCGGTACCCGGTAGACCGGCAAAGAATTTCAAATGTGAAGGCCCCCTATTTCCGACCCCGATAAAGGCCGCTCTCACGGTTTCGAGTTTAGGCGCGGCAAATCCGCCCATGTATTTGTGCATAAAGGGGCGTTCTGAATATTCGACCGTGGTTTGAGACATCAAAGGCCCCATTGATAAGGCTGCGCCCGCAAGCGATGTCTTGCGAATAAAATTTCTTCTGTTCAAGTTGTTACTCATTGGTATCGTATTAATTATTCTTCAGTTGTAAAAGAGGATGCCGGTAGGCCTTCCGTATTAAACAGGGAACCTGCAATATAATCTTTCCAGCCATACCGTACATATTTCGGAGCGTTTACCGATGGTGACGAGACTTCTACCTTGTCTCCCTCAATCTTTGCTACGGCAGGATGAAATATTCTATCTTCTCCAGCGATTTCGAATCCTGATGGATTTGGGTTTTGAGCCACTAATCCGCTTTCTGCATATTCGAATGCCAATGCTATTTTATTTCCTGAAATGGTTTGGGATTTGTAGAGTGGGCCAGAAGCGACAATATCCTTACCGTAATCATTTACCAAGGCCAGTCGCGCCAGCCGATCTCCCACATCTTGTTTATTGCCTGGGTGAATGTTGTTCGATACACCGATATCCATAGTGACGGCCATGCCCGTTTTTGGGGTTTTAAGGCTTTTTCTCTGGGCATCTCGAAGGGCAGGTGATAGTCCATTGCCATATTCGAAAGGCGCAATTTGAACAAAGTAGAACGAAAAATCACCGTTCCAACGCTCGCGCCAGTCTTGGATCATGCCTGGGAAGAGCTTTAAGTATTGATCATGGCGACCTACGTTACTTTCTCCTTGATACCATATGGCCCCTTTGACCGAATACGGGATCAAAGGCTTGATCATACCATTGTACAAGGTCGATGGGGTGTGGGCATCCAATTTGAACGACTCCAGACCTTTGGGAGGATTTTCAAGGGCACCTTGGTTCTTATGTAGCAACAAAAAGTCGGATACTTGTATGCCCGCTATTTGTTGATAGCTCCATCCTTCAAGAATATCGACTGCCGTATCGGTATCGTTTTTGGTCAATGTGACATCACCAATAAAGCCACCACCGCCCCCGGTATCGATAACGCGAACTGCCAAGGTGTTTTCTCCTTCTTTCAATAAGCCTTTGCGTATGGCATAATTTCTAGGGGTATTATGGCCGAAGGTGCTACCGATTTTCTCACCGTTCACATAGGTAATGTCAGAATCGTCTATACCACCCGTTACCTTGAAAGTATAATTCGAGGTCTGATCTTCGATCATCACTTTTTTTCGAAACCAATAGACCCCATCTTTATTAATGACCTTAAGATTTTCCACTACGACAGGTAAGGCCGTGGTGTTCCATTTTGAATCATCGAAGTCACTATTTGCGTAAGCGGCGTCATCAAGGTTTAGATTTTGCCATTCCTCTTCTGATACAGGAATTTTTTTAGTCGGGAATTTTGAATACCAATCCTCGAAAACTTTAATATTTTCCGGTTTTATCGCTTCGAGCTCTTTTTCGAATTCCCCAAGGGAAATTATTTTTTCCTTGCTCATCCACGATTCCACGGGTGTGCCGCCCCAATTGCTTGTAATAATTCCAACCGGCACATCCAATTCCTGATGCAATTTTCGGGCAAAGAAATAGGCCGTTGCACTGAAATCGGAAGCCGTCTCAGGATTCAAAGGCTTCCATTGACCTTCGAATTCTTTTTCAGGAAGCGGGGCGATCGTTCTTGGAACGTCGATATAGCGTATTTGAGGAAAATTAGCATTGGCGATTTCTTCTTCTGAATCGTCGATGGGGTCGTTCGGTAGAAAGCCTTTTAAGGGCATCTCCATATTCGATTGCCCAGAGGCCAACCAGACTTCGCCGATAAGAATATCTTTCAATGTAATGGTACTGTCTTTTGCAGTGATCGTCACGGTAAAAGGTCCACCGGCCCTTGGCGTTTTCAATCGGGCGGTCCATTGGCCCATACCATCGGTTGAAACCGAGGTTTTTTCCCCCCAGCTTGCAACAATAGATAGTTCTTGGGCCGGGGTATATTTTCCCCAAAATGCAACATCGTCGTTTTGCTGTAAGACCATATGGTCCGAGAAAAGGGAATTGAGCGATAAATCTATTTTATCTTCCTCTTTCTGGGAATGCTCACATGCGAATAAAGCCGAAACAAGGATCATAAAAAGAAACCCTTTCAAGGTGTAGATTCTTAGCATCCCGTAATTTAATGAAATTGTGGGATATCATAGGTACTTTTTTATCCGAACTACATCGACCTGTAGCTGAACAACAATTTTGATCCGATCGTGAAAAATCGTAACATCGAAAGGGTAGTAAACAACTTTGAACTACCTATGTATCGTCTGCGTGCGGTCAGGGCCCACCGAGACTATCTTAATGGGAACTTCCAAGGCGGTCTCGAGAAAATCGATGTAGGCATTCAGATTTTTGGGCAGTTCGTCGGCCGAGGTCATTTTTGTAAGGTCTTGTTTCCAACCTTCCATTTCGGTATAGATTGGAGTTACGTTCTCTACCTCGATATTATAGGGTAGATGCGATATTGTTTCACCTTTGTAATTATAGGCCGTGCATACCTTGATTTTTTTGAATCCGCTGAGTACGTCTCCCTTCATCATCATGAGTACGGTGACCCCATTGATTTGAACTGCATATTTTAGGGCCACGAGATCCAGCCAGCCACATCGCCTTGGGCGGCCCGTCGTGGCGCCAAATTCATTGCCCACACGGCCCATGGTTTCTCCGTCTTCGTCAAAAAGCTCTGTCGGAAAAGGACCGCTGCCGACCCTTGTCGTATAGGCTTTGAAAATGCCCTTCACATCGCCGATCTGATTTGGCGCAACACCGAGACCCGTGCAGGCGCCCGCTGCCGTGGTATTGCTTGAAGTTACAAACGGGTAGGTGCCGAAATCGATATCGAGCAATGAACCTTGTGCACCTTCGGCCAATATTTTCTTGCCTTTCTTTTGGGCCTGGTACAAATACTCTTCGCTGTCGATAAAGGTCAATTTCTTCAACTCTTCGACCGCTTCGCAAAAATCGGACTCAAGATCTTTTAGGTCGTATTGAATATCAACATCGTAGAAATCGATCATGGCCTCGTGCTTATTGGCGAGCGCACGATATTTGTCTTTCCAGTCATCAAGTTCCAGATCACCAATGCGCATACCGTTGCGGCCGGTCTTATCCATATAGGTAGGGCCGATGCCCTTTAAAGTAGAACCGATCTTGGCTTTTCCTTTTGAAGCTTCCGAAGCGGCGTCCAATAGTCTGTGCGTGGGTAGAATGAGATGGGCTTTTCTTGAAATCAGCAATTTCGATTTGATATCGATATCGAACTTCTTTAGATTGTCCAATTCTTTTTTGAAAATTACAGGGTCTATAACCACACCGTTACCGACCACATTGATGGCATTTTTATGGAAAATACCGGATGGAATGGTATGCAGTACATGTTTTATGCCGTCAAATTCCAAAGTATGCCCTGCGTTCGGCCCACCCTGAAAACGAGCGATGATGTCGTAATCTTTAGTCAGTACGTCGACTATTTTTCCTTTTCCTTCATCTCCCCATTGCAGGCCTAACAATAAATCTACCGCCATGTATTCTTTCTTGGTTAGTTTGTTGTTTTTACTCTGTTCCCGGCATTTTTTCGGCCGATTTGTTCTTGGTGCCGTAGAAATAAAGTGAATGGTTGTTTATTTTGATGTCGAACACTTCTTCTATGGTTTTTTTTATCGATTGGATCCGGGGGTCGCAGAACTCCATTACTTCGCCCGTATCGGTCAAGATGACATGATCGTGCTGCCGATCGAAATACGATTTTTCGTATTGCGCCTGGTTCTTGCCAAATTGATGTTTTCTAACAAGTTTGCAGTCTAGCAAAAGCTCGATGGTATTGTATAGGGTAGCACGGCTGACCCTATATTTTTTGTTCTTCATATTGATATAAAGCGACTCTATATCAAAATGCTCGTCACTATTGTATATTTCTTGAAGTATGGCGTAACGTTCCGGTGTTTTTCGATGTCCGTTCTCTTCTAAAAAGGCCGTGAAAACACTTTTTACAATCTCTTGATCCTTATTGGAAGCCATAATTTTTCAGCAGCAATAATAAGCTACAAATGTACATTTAAATTTTAAACCCGCGTGACTTTGTCAATGCCGTTTATCTGCTTCAGATTAGTAATCAATTTCTTGAGGATACCGTTGTTTTTGACGACCACTGTAATTCGGCCAGTGAAGGTGCCTCCGTCGGTGCTGAAATTGAGATTGCGCATGTTTACGTGCATGTTGTTGGATATAACCTCGGTAATCTCGCTGACAAGGCCCAAATTGTCTATGCCTGTCAAATGAATTTCAGATTTGAACTCTTCTTGGGTCGAATCTATCCATTTGGCGCTGATAATGCGGTAGGCATAATTTGACTGCAAAGAAATGGCATTTGGGCAGTTTTTTTTATGGACTTTAATGCCATCATTTACACTTATAAAACCGAATACCTCATCACCCGGTATGGGGTTGCAGCATTGTGATAGTTTATAGTCCAGTTTTTCCTCTTCCTTTCCAAAGACGAGCATATCGTATTTTGAAGTAATCTCGTCTTTGTCAATATCTTCGGGTACGGGAGTACGGCGTATCTTATTTTTGAAGAAGCTAATGAATGCGTTACTGTAAGAAGATGCAAAATCCTTGATCCTTTGATTGTCTATCGAGCCGATACCGACTCGATAGAAAAGATCTAAACTGGTCTTCAATTTAAAATAGACGACCATTTTGTTGACAACATCTTCGTTAAGGGTGATCTTTTGCGATTTTAGCTTTCTTCGCAGCACTTCTTTGCCTTCTTCGGCCACACTTTTTTTCTCTTCGCGCAACGACGACTTTATTTTGGCCCTTGCCCTTGCCGTGGTCGCATAATCGAGCCAATTCTGATTCGGTTTGGCCTGTTCGGAAGTAATGATTTCCACTTGGTCCCCACTGTTCAATGTTGTGTTCAAGGGCACCAATTTACCATTGACCTTGGCCCCGCGGGTACGCATGCCGACCTCGGTATGGATGTTAAATGCGAAGTCTAGGGGTGTGGCCCCTTTTGGCAATGATTTTAGATCGCCCTGCGGTGTAAAGACGAAAATTTCTTTGGAGTAGAGATTCAATTTGAATTCTTCAACAAAATCAACGGCGTTGGTATTCGCGTTTTCCAGTGCTTCCTGTAGGCGGTTCAGCCAAACGTCGATTCCCTGCTCTTTTTGGTCCCCATGTTTGTACTTGAAATGTGCCGCATAGCCTTTTTCGGCTATTTCGTGCATGCGCTCGCTGCGGATCTGTACTTCCACCCATTTTCCTTCTGGGCCCATTACGGTTATATGCAACGCTTCATAACCTGTTGATTTTGGAGAAGATATCCAGTCACGCAATCTTACTGGGTTCGGAGTGAAGTGGTCGGTTACAATGGAATATATTTTCCAGGCCAAAAACTTCTCGTTCTCTCTTTCTGATGCGTAAATAATACGAATGGCGAACTTGTCGTAGATTTCATCAAAAGTCACGTTTTGCGCCTTCATTTTTCTGCGCATCGAATAAATGGACTTCATACGACCTTTAATGATGTACTTGAGCCCCTCCTTATCCAAAGATTTTTCGATAATGCCCGTAAAGGCATCGATATAGGCCTGTTGTTCTTCTTTAGAGCCTTCGATTTTCTTCTTAATGTCATCATAGACGTTCGGCTCGGTATATTTAAGGCTGAGGTCCTCCAATTCGGTCTTGATATTATAAAGACCGATCCTATGGGCCAGGGGAGCATAGATATATAAGGTTTCGGATGCCATCTGTACCTGTTTATGTTCGGGCATCGAATCCAATGTGAGCATATTGTGATAACGGTCGGCAATCTTGATAATGATCACCCTCACATCATCATGAAGGGTCAATAACATTTTTCTGAAATTCTCCGCCTGTTGCGAGATATTCATATCTTTTTTCAGGTGGGCGATTTTGGTAAGTCCATCAACGATCCGTGCGACCGTTTCACCGAACATACGATCGATATCGTCCAAAGTATATTCTGAGTCTTCTACTACATCGTGCAATAGGGCAGAAGCAATGGAGACGGCGTCGAGTCCGATTTCGAAAGCCACGATCTTTGCCACTGCAATAGGATGAAAGATATAGGCCTCCCCTGATTTTCGGCGTTGGTCCTTATGCGCGTCAACGGCAATTTCAAAAGCGGAACGTATCAGTTTTTTATCATCATCTGATAAAGTCTGATAGCTAATACGCAACAGTTCTTTGTACTGTTTTGCTATTTCCTTGTTTTCTTTTTCTATTACAGCTTGGGTCATGGAATATTAAAAATACGCTGATCTTTTCTACCAAGCAACAAAAATTATGCCCTAAGATTCTTGATCCTATCGATTAGTGTCGGGTGTGAATAATGCATGAATACATAGGCAGGGTGGGGGGTGAGGTTGCTCAGGTTATTACTGGAAAGTTTTTTTAACGAACTAATAAGAGGTGATGGGGCAAATGTATTTTTTGCATAGTCATCGGCCTCATACTCGAATTTGCGTGAGAAATAGTTCATAATTAGCCCGGTAACTTCTGAAATGGGGCTGTACAGTATTCCGAAGCCGATCAGGGCGGCATGAAAACTAGGGCGTGTAACCCCTATGGCCTTGGAAATTTCAGGATTGTTGATAAAAAGGGAGAGAATGAACAAAGTCAATCCGGTCAATAATATAGTTGTGGCAAGGTTGATAATTATATGTCTTCGTTTATAATGCCCGACCTCATGTGCAAGAACCGCTACGATCTCATCTTCATCGAGATCCTTGACAAGTGTATCGTATAAGGTAATACGTTTTTCTTTTCCAAATCCTGAAAAGTAGGCATTTGCTTTTGTCGATCGTTTTGAACCGTCGATTACGAATATGTTCTTGAGCTCAAAACCGACTTTTTTGGCATAGTCTTCAATCTTGGTCTTAAGACTGCCAGGTTCCAAAGGTGACTGTTTGTTGAACAAAGGCACGATCAAGCGACTATAAAAAAGATTCATGAAAAGTGTAAAAAATGCGACAATGGCCCAAGCATAGACCCAGAAATAGTTGCCGGCCCATTGATAAAACCAGATGATGGCCGCCAAAATTCCGCCCCCAAGTATTCCCGACACCAGCCATCCTTTCAATTTGTCCATAAAGAAGAGGCCGGATGTTGTTTTGTTGAACCCGAATTTTTCCTCGATGACGAAAGTCGAATAGTATGAAAAGGGGGTAGTAACTATATCACTTCCGATCATTATGATTCCGAAGAAAAATAACGCCATTAAAATAGGGTTGTCGGTAATATCTCTAACGATACCATCTACCCATTCGAACCCGCCGAAAATCAAGAATGCCAAGGTCAGCAATAATGAAAATGTAGCGCTTACGAGCCCAAATCGGTAACGGATCCTCTTGTATTCCTGTGATTTTTGATATTCGGCAATATCAAAGACATCGTTCAATTCTTCCGGTACCGGATCATTATAGTGCCGGGCATTGAGAACATCCAAACAAGTCTCGACTATAAATTGAAAAACTAAAATCGCAATGATAATATAAAAAAGGAAACTCATCTAGGTTCGGTTTGTATCGACAAGGTAATGCTAAATTGCGTTCGGAGTTGAAAAATCCCGTTGTCTCTTTGCCTCAAAGATAAGTATTGCGGCGGAAACCGATACGTTCATCGAATCGATTTCGCCTTGCATGGGTATTACGATATTCTGGTCGGAATTCTCAAGCCAATCGTATGTTAGGCCCGTCGATTCGGTGCCAACAACTATTGCACTTCCCTTGGTATAATCGATATTGGTGTAATTTTTTGAAGCAGTCAAGGCCGCACAGAAAATAGAAATATCATGTTCTTTCAAATAGGATATGATATCGGATGTAGAACCCATAGCAATACTATTAGTAAAAATACAGCCGACGCTCGAACGAATGATATTCGGATTATAAATATCGCCTTTGGCATTGGCGATAAACACCGCATCTAGATTTGCGGCATCTGCCGTACGTAGCAATGCGCCGATATTTCCCGGTTTTTCAGGGGCTTCCGCTACCAAGATTAAGGGGTTGCGGTTTTTTAAGGCCAGATTTGTCAACGAATGGTCTTTTGTTTTTGATACGGCAATTAACCCTTCGGTAGTCGCACGGTAGGCGAGTTTTTGATAGACTTTCGGCGATAGTTCGATCAACGTCGTTCCATCGTTCAAAATTCGTTTCATTTCAAGTATGTCTTTTGCAGGCATAATCTCTGGACAATACAGAAGGGTAACGACCTCGTAACCGCCTTTTAGCGCGAGTTGTAATTCACGTCTGCCTTCGAGAACGAACAAACCTTTCTTTCTGCGCTCCCGTGATTTTTCCTTTAAAACAAGAATCTCCCTGACCAAGGTGTTCTGAAGGCTGGTTATTTGTTTTATTTCACTCATAACGAAAGAATTTTCCCTTTGGCAAATGTAATTCTTTAATGGCTATGGGGCCTACCTGTCGGATCAATGAGCAAAGTGGGATGTCGAAAACCTATAGGTTTGGTATAAGACCTGATAAATGCCAAAGTGTTCACAAAGCCGTAGGGAATCCTGTTTTTTTGAGTAAATTGTGCTTTTGAAAGTTTAATTATGGAATTATTGTTGTTTGGCATTGCGAAAGACATTGTTGGCAGATCTTCGATAGACTTGCCTTCGAAGGGTGTTCAGCCCAGATCGGTCGCGGAATTGAAGGAGTTGTTGATCGCCGACTATCCCGATTTTTCTAAGCTGTCCTCTTTTGCCGTAGCGGTGAACAGTGAATACGCGGGCGACGATGTTACTTTGGGGCAAGACGATGAAATAGCGATTATTCCACCTGTAAGCGGAGGTTGATGGAAGAACCTATTTTAGAGATAGTTGAAGAATTGGATGTCTCGGGAGTTTATAAAGAACTTTCGCATCCGGCAAGCGGCGGTATCTGTGTTTTTATCGGCGCCGTTCGCGAATTCACGAACAATGAGGAGGTCGTTGCATTGGAGTTTGAGACTTACAAGGCTATGGCCTTGAAAGAAATGCGAAAGACTGTGACACAGGCCTCTGAAAAATGGCCTGTGAACAAAGTTGTCGTCCGCCATGTCGTAGGGACCAAAAAAGTGGAAGACCCTGTGGTCGTAGTGGGGGTTTCATCCGCGCATCGTGATGCATGTTTTCCGGCCTGTCGATATATCATCGATACCCTGAAGCAAACTGTCCCCATTTGGAAAAAGGAAATTTTCAGGAACAAAGAAGTATGGGTGTCCGCGCATCCCTGAATAAAATGCGGTAAAAAGAATATGTTGGTAGACAACCATAATCGAAAAATCAATTACCTGCGTTTGGCGGTGACCGACCGGTGCAACCTGCGCTGCAATTATTGCATGCCTTCGGAAGGAATCGATTTTGTAAAGAACGACAAATTGCTAACCATCGAGGAACTTTCGACGCTAAGCGAGATTTTGGTCGGCCAGGGTATTGATAAGATCAGGATTACGGGCGGGGAACCTTTTGTTCGTAAAGATTTGATGGTGTTATTGCGCAATCTTTCAAAAATGAGAGGATTGCAGGATATTTCGGTTACGACGAACGCCACTTTGATCGGACCGCATATTGACGAACTAAAGACTTTGGGCATCAGAAATGTGAATATTAGTCTGGACGCCATTAACAAGGCTACCTTTGAGCGCATTACCAGACGCGATCAATATGAGGTTGTACATGACAATTTGATGCGGCTGATCACCGAAGGATTTAATGTGCGTACCAATTTCGTAGTGTTGTCGGGCCAAAACACCGATGACATTTTGCCCATGCTCGAATTGACCAAGAATTTTGATGTTTCCGTTCGTTTTTTAGAGGAAATGCCTTTTAACGGTGGGTCAAGGAATTTCGATTCCATAGAGTGGGATTTCAAAAAGATTTTGGCATTTATTAGGAAGAACCACCCCGATTACTATAAATTGGAATCGCCAACGACCTCTACATCAATCAATTATAAGATTCCGGGGTATGTAGGTAGTTTTGGAGTCATTCCATCCTTTAGTAGAACATTTTGCGGGTCATGCAATCGATTGCGCATTTCGGCCGTTGGCGATGTGATTACCTGTTTGTATGCCAAACCCTGCATGAACCTTCGTAGTGTCATGAGATCCGCCAATACCACAGAAAATGTGCAGAAACTAATTTTGGACGCGGTAGGTAGTCGTGCCAAGACCGGTTTTGAGGCACAACAAAAATATGAGGGTGTTTTCAGCAATTCAATGACGTCGATAGGAGGTTGAATGAAGTAGGAAATACGAAATTAAAAGTTCAAAGTGTTGATATGAACTAGGTCAAAGTACCTTTCAGAGCGTTTAAAGGGAATAAAAATTGTCGCAGAATAAGCTATCACATATAGACATTGAAGGCAAGGCCAATATGGTCGATGTTTCAGAAAAGGAAACGACCAAGCGTATGGCAATAGCTACCGGAAAAGTATTCTTTCCGAAAGAAGTTTTCTCCACATTGGCCGAAAAGGACTTTTTAGGGGCTAAAGGAAGCATTGTTCAAACCGCAATCATTGCAGGGATCCAAGGAGTGAAAAAAACTTCGGAACTCATTCCGCTTTGCCACCAACTGAATCTTTCAAAAGTACAGATCGACATAACTCCATCAGATAATACGCTTGAAATAAAGTGTAAAGTAAGTTGCACCGAAAGAACCGGGGTCGAAATGGAGGCTTTGACAGGGGTTTCGATAAGCGCATTGACAATTTACGATATGTGCAAGGCACTGTCGCACGATATCAAAATAGGCGAAATTCAATTGGAATATAAAACGGGAGGGAAGCATGAATACAGCCGCTAAGCTATACGGATTGGTGTTGTCAGGAGGCAAGAGTACCCGAATGGGAAGTGACAAAGGCCTGATAGCATATCACGGTATTCCGCAACGTGAGTATCTGTACCAATTATTGGGAGAAGTTTGCGAACGTACCTATATCAGTCTGCGGAAAGAGCAAGAGGCCCAAGTACCTTTTGGTTACGCCACACTTACCGACAAAGATAGGTTTAGAGGGCCTTTTAACGGAATACTGTCCGCTCACGAACGCCACCCTGAGGCGGCTTGGCTAGTACTGGCCTGTGATCTGCCGTTGATCGATTTGCCGTCTTTAGAACAATTGGTTCAGGAACGTGACTCAGGCAAATTCGCTACTGCATTTGCCAATAAAGAGAACCCGTTGCCCGAACCCCTCTGTGCGATTTGGGAGCCCGAAGGCCTTAAGACTGCGGTGGCCTATCTCGAGGCTGGCAATGGCACTTGCCCGAGAAAGTTTTTGATAAATAATGAAACGAAATTGGTCTTTCCCAATAATGAGAACGTCATCCTCAATGCCAATTCGCAAGAGGATTATCAAGAAGCGCTGTCAAAACTGACTACATGAATTCCGAACGATACAACAGACAGGTTATTTTAAAGGACTTTGGCCCCGAAGCACAGCAAAAATTGGCCGATGCCAAAGTATTGGTGGTCGGAGCGGGAGGACTTGGCATACCTGTTTTGACTTACTTGAACGCGACTGGTGTCGGAACTTTGGGCATTGTTGACAATGATACCGTGGCTATATCGAACCTGCACAGGCAGGTTTTATATGGTGAGAACGATGTCGGGCAAGCCAAAGTTCAGGTCATCGTAAAAAAATTACAACGGCAAAATTCGACTACCAACTTGATTCCGCACACGGATTTCTTGAATAGGGAAAATGCACTTCAGATTATAGCAGAATATGATTTAGTCGTCGATGCCACAGATAATTTCCCCTCTCGTTATTTGATCAATGATGCCTGTGTCGTTCAGGGCAAACCTTTTGTATATGGGGCTTTGCACGGCTATGAAGGGCAGGTGAGCGTATTCAATTTCGAAGCAGGGCCGACCTACCGCTGTCTTTACCCAGATATGCCGAAAGAAGATGAGGTTCCGAATTGCAATGAACATGGGGTATTGGGGATCATACCAGGAATCATTGGAAATTTTCAGGCCCTTGAAACCATAAAAATCATTACGGGAATCGGAGAGCCCCTATCCGGAAGATTGTTGTTATACGATGGACTCTCGCAGCGCATTCAAAAGATAAAATTCAATAAAGTAGAAGCCAACCTGAAAATTTCAGAACTGGCCAATAGTTATGAATTTGCTTGTGATGAAAAAATGCACTCGATCGAAGCAATAGGTTTGATGCCCTTGTTGTCAGATAATGAAATTGAGTTAATCGATGTGCGTACAGATGAAGAATATAGTCTTGCCAATCTCAAAATGGCCAAGCACATTCCATTGTCAGAATTGAAAGAACGCCAAGAAGAAATCGATTTGAGCAAACCTGTTTATCTGCTCTGTCAATCAGGTATCAGAAGCAGAAAGGCACTAGCCCTCTTACAGGAATGGTATCCACAAAAAACTTTCGTAAACGTAAATGGCGGAATGAGTAAATTGCACACTTATGCTGATCTCGGGTGAGCACCTTGTTCTTTTGTGCCTCGGTTTTTTTGTGGTGGCGACGTTATATTCTTCCGTAGGGTTCGGAGGTGGATCCAGTTATTTGGCTTTGTTGGCCATTTTTTTTGTCTCCTTCTTTCCGATTCGATCTATTGCCTTGATCTGCAATTTGGTCGTGGTATCGGGCAGTACTTTTTTGTATTTCAAACACGGACATGCCAAACTAAAGGATTTTTTACCTTTCGTAATCAGTAGTGTTCCCTTGGCCTACTTAGGGGCTACATTTCGGTTGAGCGAAAAAGTATTCTTCATTATATTGGGGTGTTCGCTGATCGTTTCGTCATTGGCGTTGGCTTACCAGACTTTTTCGGCGAATGTTGGTTCGGAACGAACGAAAACATATCCCAAGGGGTTCAGTTTTTTGATTGGTGGTGCAATAGGATTGTTGTCGGGGCTCGTTGGTATTGGCGGTGGTATTTTCCTTGCACCGATTCTAAATCATTTACAGTGGGGAAGGGCTTTGAAAATTGCCGCCTTGGCCAGTTTTTTCATTTTGGTCAATTCGATTTCCGGATTGATAGGATTGATATCCGCAGGAACTTTAGAGCTTCCTTTGAAGGAAACCCTGATTTTGGCGGCTTGTGTCTTCTTTGGTGGACAATTGGGTATTCGTTTGAGCCTAAAAAGATTATCCCCCAATGGCATTAAGCGCGTGACCGCCCTTTTGGTATTCATTGTTGGGATCCGTGTTTTATTGATCAATGGGCTGGGGGTTTGGTAAAGGTACTTGTACAAAAAATATGAAAATCAATGATTTTATTTCAGGAAGCTTATAAAAAAGTACTCGACAACACTTTCGATTTTGGCGATGAGCAAGTTGCTATTCTTGAAAGTATGGGCCGGGTACTTGCCGAAAATATTCTTGCCGATCGTGATTTTCCGCCTTTCGACCGCGCTACAAAAGATGGCATTGCCATCAATTATTTCGCTATCGAAGACGGATGTACCCGATTTAAGATCGAGGGAGTGGCCGCCGCCGGAACTCCCCAACAAAGATTAAGTAATGTCAATAATTGTCTGGAAATAATGACAGGGGCCGTAGTGCCCGAAAATGCCGATTCTGTAATCATGTACGAGCATCTGACAATTCAAGAGGGATGGGCCACCGTGACCAAACTGCCAAACAAGGGACAAGACATTCATTATCAGGGCAGTGATAGTCCCAAGGGAGCTGTTCTATTGGAACCCGGCAAACAAATTTCGGCAGGAGCCATCAATGTATTGGCTTCCGTAGGAAAATCAGAGGTTTTGGTCAAAAAACTGCCCAAAGTGACGGTAATTTCAACAGGTAATGAGCTTGTCGAGGTTCATGAAAGACCATTGCCGCATCAAATACGAAAGTCGAATTCACTTTCCTTGAAAGCTGCTTTACAAAAGCAAGGAATTAACGCCGCCCTGATACATTTGACCGATGAGAAAGAAATGATTTCGAAGGCCATTCGAAAAGTAATGGAAACATCCGATGTATTGATGCTCAGTGGTGGTGTTTCCAAAGGGAAATTTGATTTTGTTCCCGAAGTATTGGAAGAATTGGGTGTCGAAAAAGTTTTTCATCGTGTGGCCCAACGCCCTGGCAAACCCTTTTGGTTCGGTTTGCATCAAGAAAGCCGAACAACGATTTTTTCGTTTCCCGGTAATCCCGTTTCGACTTTTGCGAATTACCATATTTATTTCCTCCCATGGTTGTACAAAGCATTGCGTGTCGATTATCCAGAGAGAAAGGTGGTTCTTGCTGAGCCTATCCAAAATAAAACCGACCTAACACTTTTCAAACAAGTTAGGACGTTCTGGAAAAACGGAAGTCTTCATGCCCATTTGATTGTCGAGAACGGCTCCGGCGATTTGACCAGTTTGGCCAACTTGAACGGATTTATCCGTTTGGAGCCTCGAGATGGAATTTACGATAAGGGTGAGTTGGTGCCATTTATCAAAACTTGAGTTTTGAATTCAAAGAAACTTACAACTTGTTGAAATCCAGATACCGACAGGAATTACCATAGCTTCGCCCCAGAAATAATTTCGGACCATTGCCGATTGTTCCAAGTTGTATAGAAATCCCTTGGGTTTTTTGATTCTGTGCTAATAATGATAAAGAATGAAAGGTATTAAGAATGGTTTTTCCTCAGCTTTTATCGCACTTATTATTCCCCTTCATATTTTCCCATATAGCGCTTCCACAGTTCGGTCTGATGTGTTTCAAGGGAAACATCCCTACCATCGATAAACGCATGGGTCAGTTGATTGCCGCGCATATCGAGGGCATCGCCTTCAGAAACGAACAGGGTTGCGCTCTTGCCTACGTCAAGTGATCCGTACGAATCGTCGATTCCTAGAATTTGGGCAGCGTTCGAGGTAATCATCTGCAGGGCTTTTTCAGGATCCAATCCTTGCCCGGCCACCTGACCAACATAAAAAGGTAGATTACGGGCCTGAAAAATTTCGCTCCTTGTTTGAAGGGCAACCAGCAATCCGGCATCGGCCAATAGTTTGGGAAGTTTATAGGGAAAATCATAGTCATCATCATCAAAAGCAGGAAGGTTATGGGGGGCACGCACGACCACGGCCACGTTGTTTTGTTTTAGAAAGTCGGTCACTTTGTGGGCATGATACCCGCCAACAATGACAACAGTCTTGACCCCATTGTTTTTGGCATGGCTTACGGCGTCGACAATTTCCTTTTCACTATCGGCATGTACGTATAATTTCTTCGATCCATCAAATAGGCCATGCATTGCCGCGTAGGCTTGGTTTTTTTTGCCGTTTAAATCTTTGCCATGGGCCAATGAATTCTTGATAAAAGAAGTCACTTCATCGATTTGTTTTTTGTAGTCTTTGTTCGGTTGGTAACCTCGAGGCTCGCCAGCCCACCAACGCCCTCTTCGAAAGGCACTTGGCCAATTAAGGTGAATGCCATCATCGACCTTGATGGCGGCGTCTTCCCAATTCCAGGCGTCGAATTGCATTACAGATGAACTGCCCGAAATACGCCCCCCGTTCGGGGTAATCTGCCCCAACAAGACGCCATTGGGCCGCATGCTTTCTACAACTTTCGATTCGGCATTATAGGCGATCTGACTGCGAATATGAGGTAGAAAATCGCCTATTTCATCTTGATCGTCACTGGCTCTCACGGCATCGACCTCCACAAGGCCCAATGCAGATGACATGGCAATGAATCCGGGATAGACATGTTTTCCCTTGCCTTTGATGATTTTGCCCTTGCGAGCGATTTTGGCATTGGCGCTACCAACAAAGGTCAATTTGCCGTTCTCGAACATGATAAGGGAATTTTCGATGACCTGGCCATTGCCCAAATGGGCCGTTGCACCATCAATGGAAATAGCCTCTTTTTGAACAGGACCCGGAGTTTGCTGTGCCCGGCCGGTAACTGCCAGTAATACCAGAAGAATTATCAGATTGGTTGCTTTTTTCATTTTTTTCGTGATTAGCTTTTAATAACCGACCATTACATGGTCTCGCATGTCATTTGTTGTTTTTTGCTCTGTTTTGGCGTGCGCGTTTTGGCACCCCCTTCCTTTTCCCTGAGCATCATACCGATCAACTTGTTACGTTCTTGCTTGATGGCTTCACGTTGCAGTTCGTCGTTTTTGAGATCAAAGTAGACCACACCATCGATCATCGTCTTTTCGGCCTTGGTGTAGATAGATAATGGGTGGCCCGACCACAGCACTAAATCGGCGTCTTTACCTTCTTTGATGCTGCCTACGCGATTGTCGATGTGCAATAGCTTTGCAGGATTTATCGTAATCATTTTCCAAGCTTCCAGTTCGTCCATACCACCATACTTGACGGTTTTTGCCGCTTCTTGGTTCAGACGCCGTGACATCTCACCATCATCGCTGTTGATCGCCACGGTCACTCCTTGGCTGTGCATAATGGCGGCATTGTAGGGTATGGCGTCGTTCACTTCGAACTTATAGGCCCACCAGTCGCTGAAAGTAGAACCTCCGACGCCGTGTTCGGCCATTTTATCGGCTACTTTGTACCCCTCTAGGATATGCGTGAAGGTGTTGACCTTGAAATCGAATTTCTCCGCGACTTTCATCAACATATTGATTTCGCTCTGCACATAAGAATGGCAACTGATAAACCGTTCTCCATTAAGGATTTCGGCCAAAGTCTCCATCTCTTCGTCATACCGATAGGGCTTTCCACTTTTCTTATTGGCATCATATTCCTTTGCCCTTTGAAAATAGTTCACGAACAATTGTTCGACGCCCATTCTCGTCTGCGGAAAACGGGCAAAACTCTGCCAGTTACTTTGCTTTACATTTTCGCCGAGTGCGAATTTTATGAACTTGGGCGAATTGTCGTATACCATTTCGTCGGCACTTTCGCCCCACTTTAATTTTAAAATTGCCGAACGCCCCCCAATAGGGTTGGCAGAACCGTGAAGCAATTGAATGGTGGTCACTCCGCCGGCAAGGTCATGGTAGATACCCATATCTTCAGGGTCGACGACATCTTCCATTTTTACCTCGGCCGAAGAGTTGTGCCCACCTTCATTGATGGCAAGGGCCGCTATATGGCTATGTTCATCGATAATGCCCGAAGTTAGATGTTTGCCCGTGGCATCAACGATCTTTGCCCTTCCGGCATTCAAGTTGTTGCCGATTTTGGCAATTTTTCCGTCTTTGACGAGAACATCCGTATTTTCAAGAATGCCCGTTGCTTCACTTGTCCATACAGTGGCATTTTTAAAGAGAATGTCCTCCGCTTTAGGTTTCGTCTTGTAACCATAACCGACCATGGGATAACTAACCTGCACTAATTCGGGTGTTTTCTTTTCGCCGTCGTCTTCCTGCTCTTTTTCCGAAAAAGCCTCCATTTTTTTGGCGCTGAAGGTCGCTTCATCGCCATTGGGCAAGACCAATTTGCCATTGAGGTCTTGCGAGTCCATTTCGGCGAGCGCTGTCAAACGATAGTTTTTCTCACCTTCATGCGTGGCAAAAGAAAGGTTCAGCCAATTGTCTTCGAAGCTCAATTTGGAACCAAGCTTTACGGTATCTTGCGTTACCTCGACCTTGGGTTTATTGATTTCACCGGTTATGGATATCTTATAGGTACTACCCGCCGCCTCAAGATGGTATTTTCCCCTTATATCCTTTAGATCCATCGAAGTGATGGTGTTTTTTGTTCCTTGGACCCAATTTTCATAGAGTGTCGTACCCTTGTCAAAAATATTTCCTGAGGCAATCAAGAAGTTTGCATAGGCACCGGTATGCAGTGACCCAATCTTGTTCGATTGGCCCAGGATTTGGGCAGGAACAGTGGTCAATGCTTCCAAGGCCTTGGTTTCAGAAAGTCCGTATTCGATTGCTTTTAGCACTTTTTCCTTAAGATTGGCAGGCGACTTTAAATCATGCAAGGTGAACGAGAATGACACGCCATTATCTGCCAATACCTTCGGATTGGTCGGTGCGAGGTTCCAATGGCGCATGTCTTTCAACGAAACGTATTCAGCATGATATGGATTTGAAACATCAAATGCATCCGGAAAATTTAAGGGAAGTATCAGTTTGGCGCCCGTTTTTTTGATGTCTTCCACATTTTGGTATTCGTCACCACCGCCTAAAATGGCGTATTGAATTCCGAATGCATCGCCGATCTTATCGGCGCGAACCACATTGCCCTTGTCTTTGGCCTCGAAAATCTGGGCTAGCGACCGGTTACTGTTCAAGGCCTCAAGAGATCGATCTTTGGTATCGATGTTTCCTTTCGCATACCATTCTGCGTCATGGTACATTTGACGCAATAGTGCCATGGCTCCCATCAATGATCCGGGATAAGATTGTCTTTTCGCCACACTTTTTGAGAACGATAGGTATTGGCCCGATTTATCATCGATTATGCGATCCCCATCGTTTCCTTCTTCGTTCAAGGTGACCAAAACCCCCGTGCCGCGGACGATTCCGTCTTGAATATGCGTGTTTACCGTACCGAACCCGGCTTCGCGCAATTCCTTGGCTTTTTTATCGTCAAACTTGAATTTTGAGATGGCATTGTTTTCGGGCATAACATGGTCGTTCCAATAAAAACCCTCGCGCTCGGGTGCATACTGCGGCGAACGCCCGCTTCCCGGTGCTTGCTTTGGTTTCTCTAACCCAAAATCGGAATAGATGTCGATAAAGGATGGATAAACATGTTTTCCATTTAAATCGATAGTAATGGTATTCTTTGGCAGCGTGACCGTTCTGCCAACTTCGACCACCTTTCCATCTTGGATCAAAAGGGTGCCGTTATCGACAATTTGGGTGGGAGTGACATAAATTTTTGCATTGGTGAATGCCGTATAGTTGTTATTTCTTGATTTGACACCGTCGTTTTTCGGAAAGTATTCTTGGGCAAGTAAAGAACATCCGCACCAAAAAACGGCGAGGAAGAGTAGTCTCATTTTCATAGGGTCTTACATTAGTTGATTAGCCACTCTAAAAATAAGGCAAGTACGACGAAATCAGGTCGTGTTTTCTATTTTTTTATACCAAAGGCAAAAACCATTTCAAGTTTCTGGGCTTCCTTTTATAACTAAAGCGGATTTTTCTTGTAATAGTTGACAAATAGCGAAACCACATAGTTGTAGCTCATGATGCCGTCGGCCTGATTATTGGCCTTGAGAAAAGTACTGTACGCCGATTTGAAAATAGGTTCTAGGGGGTTCTCATAAGATGCCCAGAAGTCGTTCGCCTCTTTGTAGTTGTTCTGGGTACCGATATTGAGTTTGTCGTACAGCTCGTTGAAAAGTTTGTCATCGATACGTTGAACTTCGCCCAGGCAATAGGCCAGTGCATAGGCATAGGCCACATATTTGAAATAAATATCGTCATTGTTCACGGTAACCAGGTAGCCGATAAAATTGGTCTCGTTTTCGGCAGAATATCCCAGTTGATGGCCGACTTCATGCCCTGCGACCACCGGAAACCTGAACGGAAGCAATTTGGCATTGACCTGGGCTTCTGCCGTAAAAGGATTTAGATAACCGCCATAGCCCATATAGGTAAGGGGTAGACTGAACATCGATTTTTTCAAACTGGGCCGCGAATAATCCAAAAAAGGTATCTGTTCGGCCAATGTTCCATAACCTTCGAAAGTCTTCTGAAAAATTTCTTTTTTCGAATAGGGCACTTTTACGGCTTGACTGCTATCGGAAGTTATTTGAAATTGAATTTGATTCGTTTTCACTATCAAGTTTTCGGTGAACGAAACCAGTTCTTCTTTCGTATAGGTTGGGCCAAGATCGAATTTCTGATAAATAGGTTGTCGGTAATAGTTCATTCCCCATAGTAAATGAAAAGTAAAATAGGCTACAGAAATTACCATACCTATATTGATGAGAAAGGCAAGGGGCCTTTTGCGAACAGCCCTTCTGTAATTTATTAGATATCGAACGGCCAATACCACCAATATAAAATAGGCGATGTCACCGAACGAGAAGGGAATCCACCCGAAAAGAGATCTGAAAAATTTTGAAATGATAGGGTATAACCCATTACTATAATACTTTTCAACGAAATCGGGATGACTGCCCATCCATTTGACGAGAAGTACCTGGGGAAGTATTGAAAGGGCGATGGCAATTCTTAACCTATTCTTCATTCGTTCAAAAATAGCGTTTTACTTTTTCTATCCTTACTTTTGAAATCCTAAAAAAATGATAATGGACAAGGATATCGGCCAATTGCGACCCAAAGCCGTTTGGAAGAATTTTGCCAACCTGAACAAGGTGCCAAGGCCTTCGAAGAAAGAAGAAAGGGTCATAACATTTATGATGGATTTTGGTAGGTCTTTGAACCTTGAAACCATTAAGGACAAGGTAGGAAACGTAGTAATTTGCAAGCCTGCCACTAAGGGAATGGAAGGGCGAAAGACCACGGTATTGCAATCACATCTCGATATGGTGCACCAAAAGAATTCTGATACCGATTTCGATTTTGAAACCCAAGGCATTCAGATGCGTGTCGAAGGTGATTGGGTCAAAGCCGAGGGTACTACCTTGGGGGCCGATAACGGTCTTGGGGTAGCCGCGATCATGGCCTTGTTGGAGAGCGATGACATACCCCATCCGGCCATAGAGGCTTTGTTCACCATTGACGAGGAAACAGGAATGACAGGGGCGATGGGACTGCAGGGTGATGTCTTAAAAGGTGAAATATTGCTCAACCTTGATACCGAGGAAGATGACGAGGTCGATATCGGTTGTGCTGGAGGGTTGGATATAACTGCTGTTAAACCATACAATGAAAAACCTGTTCCTAGGGGCATAAAGGCATATTGGGTGAATGTCAAGGGCCTTCACGGAGGGCATAGCGGTATTGATATTCACCGTGGTTTTGGCAATGCGAATAAGATCATGAACCGTCTGCTCTATCTTGCATCGAACGAATTCAATGCTCGAATAGCGGAAATTGACGGAGGTAGTCTTCGAAATGCCATTCCCCGCGAAAGTGTTGCACATATTGTTGTCGACAAGTCCCGGACAACTGAATTTGAAGAACAACTGAGTATTTGGGCGAACGTGGTTAAGGAAGAATTGTCGGTAACGGAACCTGATCTGGAAATTCAATTGACGCAAGCACCCGTTCCGAAAAAGGTTATCGGTTTGGGCACACAGGAAAAACTCTTAAAATCGCTTTATGCCGCCCACAATGGAGTGTACGCAATGAGTGCCTCGATTACTGATCTTGTGGAAACATCGAACAACATAGCACGGGTTCTGGTCAAGGACGGAACTATTACAGTTGGATGCCTAACGCGTTCTTCGGTAGATTCTGCAAAGCTGGATTTGGCCCATTCGCTGCGTTCGATATTCGAACTTGCAGGTATGGATGTTACATTTTCAGGAAATTACCCGGGTTGGAACCCCGATCCGAATTCGCCCATATTGGAAGTTTTAAAAGCGAAGTACAAAAGTCTTTTTCATGAATCACCTAAAGTGGTGGCCTGTCATGCAGGTTTGGAATGTGGGATTTTGGGACAGAACTATCCTAAAATGGACATGATCAGTTTCGGACCCACTATTAAAGGGGCGCATTCACCTGATGAACGCGTAAGTATTTCATCGGTACAAAAATTCTGGAAATTTCTTTTGGCCGTTCTTGAAGATATTCCCGAAAAATAAAAAGGCTGAACCCCTGATTTGTTAATTTAGGTTTCAGCCTCTTTGGAATAGTGTCTTTGGTTACTGCGCGATTCCGACTATCTCAAGATCAAAAATAGTGTCCGAGTTCGGGGGAATGGGTCCCGCACCCTGTGCGCCCCATCCCAAATGTGGGGGCAAGAACAACCGGAACTTGTCGCCTACCTTCATGGTAAGCAGGGCTTCCTTAAAGCCGGCAACCAATCTGGAATCAGGTGAGTAGTCCATGACCGAGGCCTCGTATGCGCCTTGCATCTTACTTTGCTCGTTGAACTTTCCGAATTTTTGGGCAACTTCTTCGTAGTTACTATCGAACAAGGTGCCATCGGGCAAATAGCCTGCGTAGAATACGTTTACTTTTTGTCCGACTTTCGGTTTTTCACCTTCCCCTTCGGTGATCTTAAGAATTTTGAGACCAGAGGGTAGTTCTTCGGCCTTCTCTTTATCAGAGTTCAATTCGGCAACGAATTCGGCTTTTAGTTTTTCTTCGGCGTCCAGCTTGGCTTGTTCCTCGGCAAAATAATCCGTCATTATTTGAATGGCGTCGAACTTTTTAGCTTCTTTTCCATTTCTGATGATACTGATCGTTTCCATGGTTATTGCTTCAAGTGGTTTGTTCTGGTCATTCACTTGGACGTTCGCAATCGAATCAACGACCGCCAAGCCTTCAACAACCTCACCAAAAACCGTATGGCAACCAACCCTTGGGTTTTCACAGGGTTTGAGAAAACCATTTTCATCATAACCATCGAGCCATGGTGTGGCCTTGTGGGTAATAAAGAATTGACTTCCGTTCGTTGTAAGACCGCCAGAGTTGGCCATTGATAATATTCCAGATTTGTCGTGTCGTAACGAGTCTATTAATTCACTTTTAAATTTATAGCCAGGACCACCCATGCCGGTACCCATAGGATCGCCACCCTGTATCATGAAGTCTTTCATCACCCTATGAAAGGTAAGGCCGTCGTAGAATTTTTTACCCTTGTGTTCTTCACTTACAAAGGGACTTGTGCCCTCGGCCAACGAAACAAAATTGGCTACCGTAATCGGAGTCTTGTCGTGTTCTAGCCGCACGATGATTTCGCCTTTGTTCGTTTTTATATCTGCGAACAGGCCATCGCCAAGATCGGCTCGCTGACTTGATTTGCACGCCGACAGGCCCAAGGCCACGGCTGTAAATAACAAATAAACTTTTCTCATTATCTTAAAATTTAATTTTGAATAATTTCTTCTTGTTTTTCGATTTCTAGAATTGTAATTGTTGACCTTATGGGCAAATTGACGCCAATACGATCACCGTCGCCTTGATAACCAAAAGCTAAGGAAGATGGATATAAAAATGTGGCGGTCTCACCTTCTTTCAATATTTTGACACTATGACGAATACCCTGAAAAAGTTCCTGCTTGTCAACTTTATATTTTATTACGCCGATTTCTTCCTGCGAATAGATCGTATCGTTGTCGAAGCCCATGATGTTATAGGTCATCGTCACCAAATCATCCGGTTGTGGGGTATAGTCAGAACTTTCATTGGTCTTGTGGTAAAAATACCATGACCCGCTTGCACTCGGTTCATAAAGGTGCAACGAATCTTTTGCAATGTAATCTTTGATCAATTTTTCTTCGGCGGCCAAAAGTTTTTTGTTACGCTCGATATCGCCCCCAAAATAGGTGCTCGATTTTACTTTGACAGGTCTTCGCGGTTCAGGCCCTCCACAATTTACGATCAGGCAAAAAATCAATAATGCTTTAAAAAAGTGTCTCATGATGCCCGCAATTCTTTATACGTTTTTAGCAATGACTCAAATTTTTGGGTTGTTTCGGCCAATGACAGTTCGCTTTTCCCTCCTGATGCGTTATCGTGCCCTCCGCCATCAAAATGTTTTCTGGCAAAATCATTAACCGAAAAATCGCCCACCGAACGCAAAGATATTTTAATGATTCCTTCTTCTTTGTTCTCAATAAAAATCGCCGCGAAGATAATACCTTCCAAAGTAAGGCCATAGTTCACGAAACCTTCGGTATCTCCCTTTTGAAACTGGTGATTATCCAACTCTTCTTGGCTCAGGGTGATGTAGGCTGTTTTATGATCGTTGATTATGACCATATTTTTAAGTGCGCAGCCCAAAAGATGCAATCTGCCAGGGGAGTTTGTATCATAAACATTGTGGTGCACTGCGGTATTATTGGCTCCCTTATCGATCAGGTCGGCAACGACCCGATGTGTTCTGCTGGTCGTCGATGCGAATTTGAAAGAACCGGTATCGGTCATTATTCCGGTGTAAATACAATTGGCGATTTCGGCGGTAATTTTATCCGTATTGCCCAAGAATTCGATGAAATTATAGACCATTTCACAAGTTGAACTCATATGAACATCGGAATACGTTACCTTGGCGTAGTCATCGGGGGCTTGATGATGATCGATCATAATGAACGTAGCGTTTGAGTGCTCCAAAAAAGATTGCATTTGGCCAATTCGCCCCAAATGATTGAAATCTAGTGTAATGATCAATGTTGCATTTTCGATTTTATCCCTTGCCTGGGTATTTTCTTTTTCGAAATTCAGAATTCTATCGTTACCAGGCATCCATTTGAGGAATTTGGGATAATCGTTCGGGGAAATGACCGTAGCTTCTTGACCCATGTCGTTAAGAAAATGCCATAATGCCAAAGTAGAACCGATGGCGTCGCCATCAGGATTTTTATGGGGAACGATCACAATTTTTTGCGGTACCGACAGTAGTTTCTTGACGGTTTGAATATCCTCAAAATTCATGAGGGCAAAGATACGATTTAAAAAACTTTAAAGGCTATTTTTGTCGTGGCCTAACAATATGGGATGAAGAGAATAATGTTTATAGCGGCACTTTCCATTTTTATGCTCGCATGCCAATTGCAGCGTAATGTCGGCGAGGTAGTAAATGAGACCAAAAACGACAATTTTGTCATTGCCTTTGGTTCTTGCAATAAAACCGATATCGAAAATCGTTTATGGGATGATGTTTTGGCTGCCGAACCCAACATATGGATATGGGGCGGAGATAATATTTATGCAGATACTGAAGATATGCAACTACTGCGGAAAATGTATGTCGGTCAAAACCAAGTTCCCGCCTATGCCGCGTTGCGCGGAAAAATACCAATTATCGGTACATGGGACGACCATGACTATGGATTGAACGATGGGGGCGTTGAGTTCGGTGCGAAAGACGAAAGTCAGCAAGAATTTCTTGATTTCATGGGTGTTTCTAAAGAAAGTCCGAGAAGATTTCGGAAAGGAGTGTATGCCTCGCATGATTACAAAACCAAAAAAGGAACGATAAAGGTATTGGTTTTGGATACCCGTTATTTTAGAACGGCCCTGACCCCTGACAATGAAACCAAAAAGCGTACAAAGCCGAACTTATATGGAGAAGGAACTGTATTAGGTGAAGAACAATGGCAATGGCTAGAGAACCAATTGACCGGCTCGAAAGCCGATTTCAACATAATTGTCAGTAGTATTCAGGTATTGTCGAACGAGCATGGTTTCGAGTGCTGGGGCAATTTTCCCCATGAAGTCGATAGGCTTAAGCAAGTGATAGCCTACTCACGGGCAAATGGGGTCATTGTTCTTTCCGGGGATCGTCATATCTCTGAATTTTCCAGAACCACCATAAAAAATTTACCATACCCACTTATCGATTTTACCAGTAGCGGATTAACGCACGCGTACAAAGACTTCAGCGGAGAACCCAATCCGTTTCGGGTAGGAGAGGTGGTCTTTACCGAAAGCTTTGGGTTGCTTCATTTTGATTTTGAATCGAAGGAAGTACAATTTCAAATTGTCGGTGATAACGGTAGAATCTTGCAACAAATCCAACAATCGTATTAATTGTTGCCGATTCTCAAATAAACCGTACTTTTGCGCAAAATTTTTAACATGCGAACAGACAGAACGTTTACGATGATCAAGCCCGACGCGGTTGAAAATGGCCATATTGGGGCCATATTGGAAAAAATTACCTCCGCCGGTTTTAAGATCGTTGCCATGAAATATACCCAATTGAGCAGGAGGGATGCCCAAGAGTTTTACGCAATCCACAAAGAACGCCCATTTTTTGGTGAACTGGTCGATTTCATGACCCGCGGCCCGATCGTCTCGGCTATTTTGGAAAAAGATAATGCCGTTGAAGATTTCCGCGCCCTTATCGGGGCCACCAACCCTGCCGAAGCGGCTGAAGGTACGATCAGAAAACTATATGCCAAAGATATTGGCGAGAATGCGGTACACGGTTCAGATAGTGATGCCAATGCCGCTATCGAGGGTGCCTTTCATTTTTCAGGAAGGGAGATCTACTAGACTGATCGACCCATGCGATGATAAAAAAACGGCCCGGTAAATTCAAAATTTGCCGGGCCGTTTTGCTGGGTCTAGCCAAGAATACGGTCTATCTGAGTACCAATTTTTTTATCAGTTCCTTGCCGAGCTCTTCATTGAGCATCTGAACGATCTTCGTTTTTCCATGGCCGAGTTCTTCACGGAGTACCGAAGATGAAAGTGATACGAAAAGCGTTTCATTGCGCAGTTCGATGGCGGTAGTATAATTGTTTACCCCGTTTCCCATCAATTTGGCCCAGGCTTCACGCGCATTTACTTTGTCAATGCCTTTTTCGAGCTTATTGGTCTTTATGAATTCTTTTAGGCCTTCGCTCAAGGGTATTCCTGAATTTCTACGTTTGGCCATTATCTTTTTACGTTTATAAGTTCGAATCTACGATATTGATAGCGCATACCCTCTTCATTTTGAACGGAAAAGCTATTTTCATTGAGTTCAACGATTTCTTCGATCCATTCGCTCATAGCATTTTTATAATGGATAGCAAGCCCGTTTTTCGTTTCGATTATTGCGAAGGGTTCGGCATCATCAGAGGTTTCGAAAGTTCCATTTAGTTTGGGCTGCACTTTTTTACGGAAACCGGCTTCCCCATCAAGCACGAAATAATCGATGTTCGTATTTACATTATATGTTTTCTTGTTGCCATCAGGAAAGGTAACCTGTACTATTTCCCAATAACCGGCCAGCATATCCATGTCTTTCTTATGGATCTCTTTTTTACATCCGGTGATTAGCAAAAACAGTCCTAGATAAACAAATATCCGCATACTACAATTTAAAGATTTTATAGGATTGGTGAATTTTTTTGACCACATTTTCGGTTCGTTCAGCATGGGTATCGCTGATGAACAACTGTCCGAAGTTTTCGTTATCGACTAGGGCTATGATGTGGCCTACCCTGTCTTCGTCCAACTTATCGAAAATGTCGTCGAGGAGTAGGATCGGGGTGGTCTTCGACAATTCTTTGATAAAATGGAATTGTGCGAACTTCAGCGCGATCAAGAAAGATTTTTGTTGACCCTGGCTCCCGAATTTTTTAATAGGATGGCCTGCTATTTCAAAACTAAGGTCGTCTTTGTGGATACCGGTACCGGTATACTGCAATGCCCTATCTTTTTCGAGATTGGTTTCCAATAACTTATAGAGGTTTTCCGAAGACAGTTTGCTCTCATAGGTCAGGGTAACCTCTTCGTTGCCTCCCGATATTATCCGGTATTGCTCTTTGAAAATTTCAATAAAAGGTTTCATGAACGCCACCCTTTTTTCGTAAATCGGTGTACCGTACCGGGCAAGTTGTTCATTGTACACCGCCAATGTTTCCATATTAAAAGTGTGGTTGGCCGCAAAAAACTTCAGCAGCGCATTGCGCTGAGATAAAATCTTGTTGTATTTGATCAGGGTTTGCAGGTAGCTTTTATCGGATTGTGAAATAACACCATCGATAAACTTTCGTCGCGTCTCACTACCCTCGATGATAAGATCGCGATCGGCAGGTGAAATGATCACCAAGGGCAGAAAACCGATATGGTCTGAAAGTCTGTCGTAGGTTTTTCCATTGCGTTTTATGACTTTTTGCATGCCCTTTTTGAGGCTGCATATTATCTTTTCGCTTCGTTCGTTCTTTGTAAAATCACCTTCGACGACAAAAAAATCGGTACCATGTTTTATGTTCTGGGTAGCAACCGGATTAAAATAACTCTTGCCAAAAGAAAGGTGGTAAATAGCATCGAGCACATTGGTTTTTCCCACTCCGTTCGAACCTACGAAGCAATTGATCTTTGTGTCAAAATCGAAAGTTTGGGAACCAAAATTTTTGTAGTTTATTAAGGCCAAGTGGTTTAAAAACATTCCAAAAGCTCAAATTTAAATGTGGTCGAAAGCCAAAATGGCCGCAAAATATCCAAAAATAACGAATAATTATCCCTCACGATTTCAATAAAAACTTTATTTTTGCGCGATCAATAAAAACAGCAATGGCTACGTATAAAAAAAGAGGTCACAAACCCAAGAGCAAAGCGGAACAACAGCAATTTGATGAGCATGAAAGCACCACAGCGGAAGTTTTTAGCACATTGGATGAGAGCGCTTCGAGAACCGAGGCATGGGTCGCCAACAACCAAAATTATATCTTGGGCGTGATAGGGGTAATCGCGGTCGGTGTATTGGGATATTTGGCCTATGTTCAATTCGTTCAAAAGCCAAAAGATGCCGAAGCAACGAACGAATTGCTTTATCCCCAACAGTATTTTGAGCAGGCATTGGCCAACACTGCGGCCAAGGATTCTTTGTACAATCTTGCCTTGGAAGGAGCAGAGGGCAAATATGGGTTTTTGGATATTATTGATGAATACCCGGGTACTAAGGCATCTAATTTGGCCAGCTATTCGGCCGGAATGGCTTACTTGAACATGAACAAATACCAGGAAGCGATCGACCATTTAGAGGATTTTTCTTCCGACGATGATATATTGGGTCCCTTGGCGAAAGGGGGAATCGGCGATGCCTTTATGCAGTTGGGACAACCTGAAGATGCTTTGGGTTATTATGAAAGTGCCATTGCACTTAGTACCAATGATTATACCACCCCTAAATTTTTGTACAAAGCAGGGGTAACCGCTTTGGAACTGGGACAAAGGGATAAGGCCCTGAAGCATTTTCAAAAAATCAAGGATGGATTTTCTTCTTCAGATGAGGCCCGTTCGATAGATGCTTTTATCGGAATGGCCGAAAACACGAACTAATGGCCACGGCGAACACAAATTTATCGGCCTACGATAAGGCAACGATCCCAAACGCGAGGAATTTTCGGTTTGGGATCGTTGTTTCTGAATGGAACCAAGAAATAACCGAGGCTTTGTACAATGGGGCTCATGAGACCCTTTTGGATTGTGGGGCGGTTGATGAAAACATACTTCGTTGGAACGTCCCCGGAAGTTTCGAGCTTACATTTGGATCCAAAAAAATGGCAGAAACGCATGACGTTGATGCCATAATCGCCATTGGAAGCGTGATACAGGGTGAAACAAAACATTTCGACTTCGTTTGCAATGCCGCTGCCCAAGGCATTAAAGACCTCAATATTCATTTGAGTATTCCGGTTATCTTTTGTGTATTGACCGATAATACGATCCAACAGGCCAAGGATCGTAGCGGGGGCAAACATGGCAATAAGGGTGCCGAGGCGGCCATTGCTGCGATAAAAATGGCCTCGCTCTGAAAATAGGTGCCCTGGGTTCAAATTCCTGAACCGTTCTCATTTCGCACTTCTAACTTCGTACTCCTGATACCTGTTAACAAATTTTGGCTTTCCTGACACGGCATATTTTTTGATTTTGAGTAACTTTGAATCAATGGGTATGCTGAATAAATTTACGAGGCTTAGAGGCAATAAAAAATACAATTATCAACCCCGCTATTTTGATGATAAGGGTGAGGGCAATCCATACAAGCTAGAACATAAGTTTGATAAATTCCGCAGTACGGTAGATGCACCTAGAGGGTTAAAAGGTAAGTTTGGCAATGCCATGTCAGATATGCGCCGAGAAGGCGACCGCAACCTTAAACTTCGCATGGTGGTTATACTCGCTGTCCTGATTGTCATTTTTCTATACATCATAGATTTTGATCTATCCATCTTCTTCGGTAAATAATGGCAGACATCATTAAACTTTTGCCAGATCATGTTGCCAATCAGATTGCGGCTGGTGAGGTCGTACAGCGCCCTGCATCGGTGGTCAAAGAGTTGCTTGAAAATGCTATCGACGCCAAAAGTTCGACAATCAAGTTGATAATCAAAGAAGGCGGAAAAAACCTCATTCAAGTTATCGACAATGGTGTCGGTATGAGCGAAACTGACGCACGTTTGAGTTTTGAACGTCATGCAACATCAAAAATACGTCAGGCCGAAGACCTTTTCAAACTGCACACCAAAGGTTTCAGGGGCGAGGCGTTGGCATCGATAGCCGCCATTGCACATGTAGATATGCATACCAGACCTGAAGACAAAGAACTGGGTACGCATTTAAAGATAGAGGGGAGCAAGACCATCTTTCAAGAAGTTGCGGTAACACCCAAAGGAACTTCGATTTCGGTAAAGAATTTGTTTTTTAATATTCCTGCGAGACGAAATTTTTTGAAGTCTACACCGGTCGAGCTTAGACACATAATCGATGAATTTCATCGGGTGGCCTTGGCCCACCCTAATATATCCTTCCATTTGTACAATAATGGAAATGAACTTTTCAATTTGCCGCAGAGCAATCATAGGCAACGTATCGTTCATGTTTTTGGCAATAAGACCAATGTAAAATTGGTTCCTGTTGAAGAAGATACGCAAGTGGTCAAAATCTCGGGTTTTATCGCTAAACCTGAATTTGCAAAGAAAACTAGGGGTGAACAGTTTTTTTTCGTGAACGATCGCTTTATCAAAAGTCCATATCTGCACCATGCCGTGGTCGCGGCATTTGAAGGTTTGATCAAATCTGACACGCACCCCGGTTACTTTCTCTACCTAACGGTAGCCCCTTCATCTATCGACATCAACATTCATCCAACCAAGACCGAGGTGAAATTCGATGATGAACATACACTTTATGCCATTTTAAGGTCGACGGTAAAACATAGCTTAGGGCAGTTCAATATGATGCCGTCACTTGATTTCGAATCGGATCAGAACCTCGAAACCCCTTATTCGTATAAAGATAAGAGCGCAATCGTACCGAAGGTAACCGTAGATGCACGATTCAATCCTTTCAAAGATGAAAATAGGCCGGGTACTGCTTTTAAACAATTCCGCAAGGAAAAGGCCCAAAGTTGGGAAAGCATGTATGTTGGCCTAGAAACCAAGGTCGAAGATGATACGTTCAGTAGTGTTCATTTTGAATCGGATGCCAATACCGGTTCTATATTCGAAGGGCAACATGGAAGTTTGGAAGCGGTCGCAACGACCTTTCAATTGCGAAGAAAGTATATCGTTACCACTATAAAATCGGGTATGGTAGTTATTGACCAAAGCAGGGCGCACCAACGTATTCTATATGAAAAATTCTTGCGCAACGGTACCGTGAAAGACACGGTCAGCCAACAACTATTGTTTCCCTTATCACTGACCTTCTCGAAAAATGACATGACCTTTCTTAAGGAAATGAAGGATAGCCTTGGTACACTTGGCTTTATGTTCGGCTCCATGAACGACGATTCGCTTCAAGTAACCGGCTTACCGGTTTTGGTACCTGAAAGCGAGGTGGATATGGTTTTGGACCAGTTGATCAGCGATCATCAGATGGGGGTCGATGGCAACAGTTTTTCGCAGATCGATATTATATCGAAAACCTTGGCAAAATCATTATCGGTGAAGACGGGAGAGTTATTGGACAATGATTCGCAATTGGCCCTGGTCAATGACCTGTTTGCGTGTAAGGAGCCAAATATCAGCCCTTTTAACAAACCGATATACGTAACGATAACAGAAAATGATATTGACAAAAAATTTATTTAGATGGGAAGACTGACGGAGGCCATTAAACATTTGCTGATTATCAACACACTATTTTTTGTCGCCACTTCACTTTATGGAGACCAAATGTACGAGTGGTTCGCTTTGCATTTTCCAAAGAATGACAATTTTCAACTTTGGCAGATTGTAACGCATATGTTTATGCACGGTAACTTGATGCATATTGGGTTCAATATGTTCGCGCTCTGGATGTTCGGGACACCGGTGGAGCAGAGCTTGGGTAAAAATCGCTTTTTGTTTTTATATTTTTCGGCAGGACTTGGAGCGGTACTTTTTCAATTGGGGTATTATTATTTCAATTTCTTACCTCCGTTTTCTGAATTGATCGACTCAGGATTGAGCAATGATCAAATCTTGCAAATGTTGGCGACGAATCAAACCGTCGGCGACCTATCAAATGCCCAACTTATGAATTTAAGGGAGGTTTTTCCAATTTACAACGCCTCAATGGTGGGTGCCTCAGGGTGTATCATGGGAGTAATGGCCGCCTTCGGAATGATGAATCCGGATGCAAAATTGATGATGATTTTCCTGCCCATACCTATAAAGGCAAAGTATTTCATTCCGGGAATTATCTTATTGGACCTAGTTTCGGCCATTTCGGGCCAATCGTTCTTTAGCCCTAGCAATACAGCTTATATGGCGCATGTCGGGGGTGCGGTAATCGGTTTTGTTGTTATGTGGTACTGGAAAAAAAACAGTTTTAACAATAGAAGATGGGATCGATGACCAGCGGAAACCTTAGATATCAATTTGCCCGTTTGAGCATAGCCGAAAAACTCATCGCTATTAACGTGCTTGTTTTTATCATCAATGCACTGGTGCCTTTTCTTTTCGGACTTTCGAAAACGGCCATTGACCAATGGTTTCACTTGCCCAAGGACTTTCTTGATTTTGTTGGCCAACCCTGGTCTTTGGTGACTTATTCTTTTTTCCATGGTGGTTTGGGACATATCTTTTGGAACATGCTTTTGCTCTATTTTGCAGGAAGGATATTTTTGAACCTTTTCGGCCCCAAGCGTTTTACCAATGTCTATTTTTTGGGTGTTATTTTTGGGGGATTGATTTTTCTTTTGAGTTATAATGTATTTCCAGGTCTGTTGGGAAATAATACGGCGCTCATTGGGGCGTCCGCAGGGGTCACGGCTATTCTTATTTTTGTTTGCGCCTATATTCCCAATCAAGAGGTAAGGGTCATATTTTTCAATGTCAAGTTGTGGCAGGTCGGTGTTTTTGTGGTTTTGATAGACCTTGTTCAGATACCTATGGGCAACGCTGGTGGCCACTTGGCCCACTTGGGTGGGGCCGCTTTGGGCTATTTTTATGCGCGACAATTGCTTGATGGTAGAGATATAGGGGAGGGCTTTTCTAAATTTTTGGACAGTATCTCCAATCTTTTCAAAAAAAGGGATAGGTCTTCACGAGAGCGTGTAAAGAAAGCTCCGATGCATACCGTGCACCGTAAGCAAAAAGTCGATGTGAATTCAAAATTGGATTATAATAAAGCGGGCCACCAAAGAAAAATAGATTCAATATTGGACAAAATAAGCAAGTCTGGCTATGAGAGCCTTTCGAAGGCCGAAAAGGATTTTTTGTTCAAGGCCGGTAAAGAGGATTGATTTCATGAAGAAGCTATCGGTATTCAATAAAATCGTTCTTACGGTCAATATTATAGTGGCATCGCTCCTTTTTTTGGCTTGTTTCACACCATATATTTCGGTAAAGAGTTTTCCAGTACTTTCCTTTTTAGGTCTTGCAGTACCGATATTCGTGGCAATCAATATCCTTTTCTTTTTGTATTGGCTGATTAGTGGAAGGCGATTGTGGCTATTGTCCTTTGCAGCTTTGGTGGTTGGCTATCTGGCACTGGGCAATTTCATTAAATTGACCTATGGAGACGAAGTGGTCTTTTCCGAGGATGACTTAAAGATTATGAGCTTCAATGTTCGGGGGTTCAATAAGAATAGGAATATCGAAAGTGAAACGATTTTTGAGGATATTAAGACATTCATAGACAAAGAAGAGCCAGATATAATCTGTTTTCAGGAGGTAGGTTATCTAAGAAGAAAGGAATATGTCGATTATCCATTCATGCATTTGGAGTATATTGGTAATCCAGGAAAGGTTTTATTGGGGATTTTTTCGAAGTATCCTATTCTAAAGTCCGAACTTATAAATTTTAAATGGACAAGAAATAATGCGGCCTATGCCGATATATTGTATGAAAATGACACGATAAGAGTCTATAATTTACACTTGCAGTCATTAGGGATAACCCCCGGTAGGGGAGTTATAAGAAATAGCTCTTCTGAAAAATTATGTAAACAACTATCGACACATTTTCAAAAACAAGAAGAACAGGCAAAGTTTGTCGTTGAACATGGTAATGGGGTGAACTATAAAAAAATCATATGTGGGGACTTTAACAACTCACAATTTTCGCGAACCTACAATATCTTGTCCAAGAACAAAATCGATGCTTTTAAAGCCAAGGGCACAGGTTATGGGCGAACTTTTAGTTTCCATGGCCTGCCTGTTCGTATCGATTTTATTTTGGCAGACCCTGAATTTGAAATCACTGCCCATAAGACTTATGACGTTGAATATTCAGATCATTTTCCGATAATGGCGTCATTCAAAATGACTGGCGAGTAGCCAGCAATCGGTAAGGTCGGCGACAATATGAATAATGAGCGCTATGCCAAGTAATCTTGTTTTTTTGAACAAAAGCAAGATAGTGTAAATCGCAATGGCCCAATAACTGTGCAAAGGGTGGAAATCAATACTGCAGCGCTGTGAATCGAAAATCGGATTGGCCAACAGGTGATCTAAGTCGATGAGGATACCTGACATAAAGATCAAAACGACAATCAATCTTTTCTCCTTTGAAAAGAATAAGAATCCTATGAGAATGGGAACCAATAAATGGATCCCGTAATGGATTAGAAACCTAGACATCCAAAAATTTTAGGTCTTGTTGTTTCAAATAAGTCAGTGCATTGGTGCCCTCGTTGAATAAAAGATCCAAAATGCTGGCATTCTGCACAAACCCATGGCGATCACCGAAAACCTGCGAATAAGGCCGTTGCTTTGGTCTAGTTTCGTTTTTCGCATTCACCAAAAACCTTAAATCTTTATAAATATCATATTGCGGAACAAACGATTCCGTTTTCAACTGCGGTGTTTCAATTTGCAGGCAATCGCAAATAGTTGCGATTGTTTTCAAGTTGAAATCCAAAAGAAAATTTGGATTGCTTTCGAAAAGTGGAGCAATATCGTCTTCGTAATATTCGAAAAAAGGAGAGGTTCGATAGGCTGTCTGTAAGGTACGCCAATGGGTACGTTGCCAAGTATAGCGGTTATCGACCCTTACATCTTTGTACTTTTGACGGCCTTGATCGCCACCGACATGTCTTATGGGAATATTGAGCAAATGTTTTCCGCGATCATTGCAGATATAGGTACGGTTGCGATAGGTCTGCTTTTGATAATTGTCCTCGACCTCCCAAATGATTTCTTTTTGAACGACTACCGCAAAAGTGCCGATACTTGGAAAGTAGGTAGGGTGAATTAAGGTTCTCAAAATTATAGTTCAGATTCAAAAATCAAATATATTCTATCTCCAAAACGCTACGTATTCGAACCACCTCTTTTCCTTCTCTTCCAAAAGTAATCCCCGACAAAATAAAGTGCTAGCGCAATTAGAAAATATTTGAAATATGATACGGGTTCTCCGCTGCCGTGCACTGTCGTAAAAATACGGTCCCATCGGGGTTTCCATTTCCACGGCGGGTTCACGTTCAGTCCTTTGGCATCCTTAAAATTGTCAAAACTCAACCAAATGAATATGGGGGTTCCCACTATGTGGTTTTCCGGAACATAGCCCCAAGCCCGACTGTCTTCCGAATGGTCGCGATTGTCGCCCATCATCCAATAATAGTCTTGTTTGAAGGTATAACTGTCAACGACTTCACCGTTTACGGTAACCTGATTTCCCTTTACGCCGACAGTGTTGCCTTCATACTCGCGGATAATCTTTTTGTACAATGGCAGCACCTTCAGATTCAAAGGTACGGTAGCTCCTGCCTTTGGGATATAAATTGGCCCCAACTGATCATAATTCCAAGGGTAATCCGGATTTTGCGGAAAAAGGTTGATGCCTCTCTTGCCAACTGGTTCAACTACTCGTATTACGGAATCTATTTCGTTACTGTTTTTAAGTTGGCTTACCATTTCATTCGTTAAGGTGGCCTGTCTGGCACGGCCGGTCTCCTCAGTCAGGGCGATACCATATTTTCTAACGACTTCTATCGGTATTCCCATATTCTTGGTAATCAATTCAAACTTGCCATCTGCCCGTTTGTTGAATCCTAGAATATATTGGTTGATGACATTGGCCTGCTCTTGATTGAGACCGCCAACGATGAAAGTACGGTTAAATTCCTCAACACCTACCTGTTGCAATAATTTGGTCGACACTCCTTTGTTCGAATATACCATATAGTCATATTGGGGCTTTGCCCTGTCGGGAAGCTCCAATTGTCTACCGTTGATAAAAACATATCCGTCCCGTACTTCTAACGAATCACCAGGAAGTCCTACGCACCGTTTTACATAATTCGATTTTTTGTCGATAGGCTTTTTCACGCCCTCTTCCCGTTTGAAAAAAATACGTACTGTATCAGCGGGCCAACTAAAAACCACGATTTCGTTACGCTTGATCTTCTTGAATCCGGGCAGTCGAAAATAGGGTATTTGGGGCTTGTTGAGGTACGAACGTGTTCCCAGTATCGGCAACGTGTCATGCACCATGGGGGCCGCGACCGCCGTCATGGGCGTACGTGCGCCATAATGGAATTTGCTAACGAACAAAAGATCTCCGATCCTAAGGGTTCTCTCCAAAGACCCTGTTGGTATGACATAGGGTTGAATGAAATAGGTGTGTACCAAGGTGGCCGCGACTATGGCAAAAACAATCGAACTTACCCATTCACCGGCCACCGACCTAGGGTGGAGGCTTCGATTTTCTACATATTTAACGTCGAGCATATAATTGACGTAATAGATGTAGAAACCCAAGGTCAAGATGACCAACCACGTTTCCAAAAGACTATGCCTGCCAAAACTGCGAATGGTCTCTACCCATATCACAGGGAACATCAGCAAATTGATTATGGGAATAAACAATAAGATTACCCACCACTTGGGCCGGTTTATAATCTGCATCAAGACAATGGCGTTGTATATAGGCACGGCTGCTTCCCATGCTTTTCTACCGGCCTTGATATATAATTTCCAAGTACCCAAAAAATGGATTACCTGTATGATCAAAATAAAAAGTATCCAACCTGTTGTGTCCATATTGGCTTATGGTTTGTCGTTTTTTTTCTATCCTTCGATATGGTGAATCAAGGTTTCAAACGATGTTGATCCGCTATTTGTATTGTCCGTAAATGGATTTACTTTAAAAACCTTTCGCAATTAAATGTTTTTATACGTCATATATTGTGTGTGTTAACCAAGGTTTAACACATCCTTCATAGTGAATACGCCCTTTTTTCCGACTATCCACTCGGCCGCGGTAACCGCTCCCAAGGCAAATCCTTGCCTATTGTGGGCCGTGTGTTTTATTTCAATACTATCCACTGCGCTGTTGTATGCCACAGTATGGGTTCCGGGTACCGATTCGATTCTTTTGGATGTAATTCCGATTTCCTTGCCATCGCCCTGGCCTAATTTCCAAGTATCATAATTTGAATTCTTTATGATTCCCTCGGCCAACGTAATGGCGGTACCGCTTGGGGCATCCAATTTTTGGGTGTGGTGTATTTCTTCCATTGCCACATCGTACTGGTCAAGGTTTTTCATCATCTTGGCAAGATAGGCGTTCAGTTCAAAAAATATGTTCACACCAAGGCTAAAATTAGAGGCATAAATAAACGCTCCTTCTTTTTCGCGACAAAGTGTAACGGCTTTGTCAAAATCCTTTAACCATCCCGTTGTCCCCGAGATTACCGGAATTCCATGTTCGAAACAATTGCTGATATTTGCGAACGCTGCGTCGGGCATACTAAAATCAATGGCGACATCCATATTCGAAAAATCGATTTTTGGGGTATCGACATCAATACGGGCTACGATGTCATGACCTCTTTCCGAAGCGATCTTTTCTATCATTTTTCCCATTTTTCCGTATCCGAACAATGCTATTCTCATATTCTAAAATTTGATGACGAAGGCCATTCCGTAAGTGGGATTATTACTTATCGGGTCGAGGTCAAGATAGGGTTTCATGTCAAAACTCAGGTCATCATCGACATTGAACTGCTTGAGATGCGCATCGACGTTGGCATCTACGATATTCAGCGCATACATTGCAATTGTAATCAAAAGTGATAGATCACGATCTCGTTGGTAGCGTTCCTGTCCGTCTTCGAGTGCGGTCGTCGATAGATCGGGCTCTGCGGGGATAATACCGTCATCGGGATTTCTTCTATCCCAAAATTCATCATCAGTGAAACCGGCCTGTCGCCTTTTGAACGCGGTACGAAACCGATCATATAGATCATCATTGTACAGATAGGCATAAACACCCGTTCCGATGACCGCGTAGACGATCGGAACTTTCCAATAGCGTTTGTTGTAGACTTGACCGAGCCCGGGAAGTACGGCGGAATAAAATGCCGCCTTGCTAGGGGCCAACGGGTTGATCGCTTTGCGTTCTACAAATATAGAGTCTTGAACCACGACACCTTTTTCCCGCAGGTCGGTCCGTAGCGAATCGACTTCCTGGTTTTCGATTGTTTTTTCGGGTTCCTGAACATCTTCTTTCTTGTCTTGAGCATTCAATGCCATGGCAAAAAAGAGAATGACGGAGAATATGGATAGGCGCTTACCCACCTATGATCATTTTTTTGATACGTTGAAATTCTTCAGGGGAATTGAACGGAATGGCAATTTTTCCTTTTCCATTTTCGGAAGCATTAACGGCAACCTTCACATCGAGATGCTCTTTCAACTCCTTCATCCCTATTTTGACGAACTCAGGGGTAGACTTGACCTTGTCATTTTTTATGGCGGCGCCCTTATTTTGATATAGGCGAACGGCCTGCTCGGTGTCACGAACGGAAAGATTGTCACCGACTATTTTCTCATAGAGTTTGATCTGGTCTTCCTTTGAATCTACATTGACCAAGGCACGGCCATGGCCCATGCTCACAAAACCATCTCGAATTCCGGTCTGAATGATCGGATCCAATTTCAACAGACGCATATAGTTGGCTATCGTTGAGCGCTTTTTGCCCACACGGTCGCTCAGTTTTTCTTGGGTAAGCTCTATTTCGTCGATCAAGCGTTGATACGATAGCGCAATTTCTATTGGATCAAGGTCTTGGCGTTGTATGTTTTCCACCAAGGCCATTTCCAACGATTCTTGATCATTGGCTATGCGAATGTAGGAGGGAATCGTTTTAAGTGCGACCAACTTAGAGGCCCTGTACCTTCTTTCCCCCGATACCAATTGATATTTGTTGAAATCGAGCTTGCGTACCGTTATGGGTTGAATGACCCCCAATTCCCGGATCGAGGTCGCCAATTCTTGAAGTGCCTCGTCATTGAAATTGGAGCGCGGTTGAAACGGATTAACTTCGATAGAATCGATATCGAGTTCTACAATATTACCGACTACCTTATCGGCATTTTTGTCTGAAGCTGTCTTAATATCGTTTTCGGGATCTTTTAGGAGTGCTGAAAGTCCCCTTCCCAGAGCTTGTTTTCGTACTGCCTTCGCCATCTATACTGCCTGTTTGTTTTTCTGCACCACTTCATTGGCCATGTTCAGATAATTGGCCGCCCCTTTGCTGCTCGCGTCATATTTGATTATTGTCTCGCCGTAACTGGGAGCTTCGCTCAGACGCACGTTTCGCTGTATGATCGTATCGAAGACCATATCGCCGAAATGTTTACGCACTTCTTGAACGACCTGGTTCGAAAGACGTAACCTCGAATCGTACATAGTGAGCAACATGCCTTCGATGTCTAGATCAGGGTTGTGTATTTTTTGTACGCTTTTTATGGTGTTCAATAGTTTGCCAAGGCCTTCCAGGGCAAAATACTCACATTGTATGGGTATGATGACCGAATCTGCCGCCGTAAGGGCATTCAAAGTCAATAATCCCAGCGAAGGGGCGCAATCGATAAGGATATAATCATAGGCATCCCTTAATTCGGCGATGGCCTTTTTCAACATATATTCCCGCTCGTCTTTATCGACCAATTCGATTTCTATGGCGACCAGATCAATATGTGAGGGAATCAAATCTACGTTCGGCGAATCTGTCTTTAAAATCGTTTCAGTTGCATTTTTTGAATGTTCGACCAATTGGTAAGTACCAACTTCGATGCTTTCGACATCGATTCCCAAACCTGATGTAGCATTGGCCTGTGGGTCGGCATCTATCAATAGAACCTTTTTTTCCAACACACCTAGAGCAGCTGCCAAGTTTACCGTAGTTGTGGTTTTTCCTACTCCGCCCTTTTGATTTGCTATAGCAATGATCTTGCCCATTCCTGTCGTAAGTTAAGGGGTAAAAATACGATTATTTGTGATGCAAGGGAAACCATTTTGTTAACACAAGGTGAATAACTTAAGGTTATGGCGTTAAATAAAGTTAAAGTTGACGGTCACTACGTAAGTTCGTTCTAGCGTTAATTTTTGAATAGCACTTAATTTATTCAACATCAATCTTTATTTTCAAGATCTAGACTATCCTCGTATTCGATCAGGTATATTTCTTCGTTCTTCTTTTTGAGGTAATATTCCTCACGACCGAATTTTTCCAATTCTTTTTCATCCGATAGTTTCTCGATTATTTTCTTGTCCTTGGCGATTTCATTGCGCAGAAATTCCTGCTGTTTTTCCAAGGTCTTGATTTGCTTTCTAAGTTCTAGGTGAATAAGCAGTGAATTGGTGTCGAAAAAGACCATCCATATGACAAAAGCGGTCAATACCAACATGTAAACATTGGTCACAAGGCCGAACCACTTTTTCTTCTTTAAATCGTTCAACGCCATATTCGCTCAAGTCAATTTATCGGTGATAATGGTACGTACGATATCAACAGCTACGGTATTATATTTATTGTTCGGAATGATGACATCGGCATACTCTTTTGTAGGCTCTATGAACTGTTCGTGCATGGGTTTGATATTCTTTTGATAACTTTCAAGGGTTTCGTTCAAGTCCCAACCGCGCTCGTTTATGTCCCTCCTAAGCCTGCGGATAAGCCGCTCATCAGAATCTGCATGCACGAAGATTTTTATATCGAACATATCACGGATCCTGGCATTTGCCAAGATCAGAATACCTTCGACGATCATCACTTTGGCCGGATGGGTGGGAATCGTTTTTTCGGTTCGGTTACATTCTAAAAACGAATAAACGGGCTGTTCTATGGATTGCCCCTTGCGCAAAATGCCCAGATGTTCTTCCAATAATTTAAAATCGATCGATTGTGGGTGGTCAAAATTGGTCTTTCTGCGTTCTTCCAAAGAAAGGTGAGAGAGATCGTTGTAATAAGAATCTTGTGAAATGACGATGACCTCGCCAATCGGGAGTTCATCGATGATCTGGTTTACCACGGTTGTTTTTCCGCAGCCTGTACCTCCCGCAATTCCTATAATCAGCATCCTCCAAAGTTTTATCAAAAATACATATTTACCAAAAGAAATAAGACCGCTTGCCCAATAGAGTCAAGATTTATTTTCTAATGTTTGAAATCACAATTTACGATTTAGCCTTGATTCTTGAGTCTTGTTTCTTAAAGTGTCGCGAAGATCTAGAGGTTACAATTTATCCATCTATTTCGTTTCGGTTACCGATCGCTATAACTACTTTTGCCGGATGCAGAACGAAAACGCGAAGCCCAATTTTGAATTCGTTGCCTTAATGGCGGCTTTAATGTCGATCGTGGCATTGGCCATCGATGCCATTTTACCGGCGATTTCGCATATCGGAATTTCGATAAACAGCCTTGATCCGACCGATAATCAATTATTGATTACCATGATTTTTTTGGGCCTCGGTGTCGGCCAACTTTTTTTTGGCCCCTTGTCTGACAGCTTCGGGCGCAAGCCTATTGTCTACTCAGGTTTCATTCTCT
The DNA here is from genome assembly GCF_042611095.1 of Meishania litoralis. Lineage (NCBI taxonomy): Bacteria > Pseudomonadati > Bacteroidota > Flavobacteriia > Flavobacteriales > Flavobacteriaceae > Meishania > Meishania litoralis. Next base: position 104,662 of record NZ_JBHFPV010000006.1, on the reverse strand, counting down.
TTACCCTAGCGAGTGTAATATGTTTGCTTGCACCTTCGCTCGAGGTCATGATTATCGGCCGCGTTTTGCAAGGTATTGGCCTCTCTGCGCCCCGAACGATGGCGATTTCGATTATCCGCGACACCTATAAAGGTGATTATATGGCACGTGTGATGTCTTTCGTCACTGCATTTTTCATCTTGATACCTGTGGTGGCTCCTGCTATCGGGAAATGGATCATGGATGGCTTTGGATGGGAAGGAATTTTTTACATGCAGTTGTTTTTCGCACTTTTGGTCGGTATTTGGTTTTGGAAAAGGCAGGAAGAAACGCTCAAGGCGGAATATAAGATTCCGTTTTCGGGAAGTGTTTTTGTCAGCGGACTGATCGAATTTTTGAAATATAGGGAAACAATCGCCTTTACCTTTATTTCCGGATTTGTTACCGGTGCTTTTTTGGTCTATCTGAGTGCCTCACAGCACGTGTTTGAAGATCAATACGGATTGCCGGAGCAGTTTCCCTACATTTTTGCGGGCCTGGCGATTTCAATCGGCCTTTCGACTTTTTTGAACGGCACATTGGTACTACGGTTCGGAATGCGAAAATTGTCTTTTATGGCTCTTTCTGCCTTTTGCTTGATCGCCCTGCTTTATGTGGTTCTCTTTTGGGGAAAACCAAACCCGAGCGTACCGGTCTTGGTCTCGTTTTTGTCCGTTCAATTTTTTTGTTTGGGATTTCTATGGGGCAACTTTCGTTCGATAGCCATGGAGCCTATCGGACATATTGCGGGCATAGGGGCGGCCATCAACGGTTTTGTCTCTACCGTACTTGCCGTACCCATCGCCAATTACATCGGAAGCTTTGTTCAAGATACGGTATGGCCCTTGTTCGTTGGGCTTGCCATCTGCGGCCTGATCTCGTTACTGATATTCATGGCATTTAGCAAGCGCCCTTTGTTGGCCAGAAGAGTATTGCGATGAGGTTGTGCAAATAACAACCATGGTCGCGACTTTTTTTCAACGATTCAATGACAAAGGCATCACGCTCAAACAAAATACCAATTCGACTAGACCAATGTTTTCTAGAGCGCATTGTCCATAATTTCCTTGACGACTTCAGGATTCAGCAGTGTACTGGTGTCTCCTAGATTTGATGTGTCCTTCGAGGCTATTTTTCTCAAAATACGGCGCATAATCTTTCCACTTCGTGTTTTAGGAAGTCCGGGTACAAATTGTATTTTATCGAGCTTTGCGATGGGGCCGATCTGCTCGGTTATCTGCTGGTTGATTTCCTTGCGCAGATTTTCGCGATCTCGACTTTCACCTGTTTCCTTTAAGATAACATAGCCGTACAAAGCATTTCCTTTAACATCATGCGGAAAGCCTACAATGGCACTCTCGGCTACCGCTGGATGTTCGTTGATGGAATCCTCTATTGGTGCCGTACCCAAATTATGCCCTGAGACTATTATGACATCATCGACTCGGCCCGTTATTCTATAATAACCCACGGCATCCCTTAGCGCACCGTCGCCGGTAAAATACATATCCTTGTAGGCCGAGAAATAGGTGTCTCGATAACGGTCATGGTCGCCCCAGATCGTACGGGCAATCGATGGCCATGGGAATTTGATGCACAATCGGCCCGAGACTTGATTGCCTTTTATCTCTTTGCCTTCATCGTCCATTAAAGCGGGTTGCACCCCAATAAATGGCAAAGTCGCGTAGGTAGGGGTCGTCGGCGTCACATACGGAATGGGCGTAATCATCATTCCACCGGTTTCGGTCTGCCACCAGGTATCAATTATCGGACTATGTTTTTTGCCGATATTGTTGTTGTACCAATGCCAAGCTTCCTCATTGATTGGTTCACCTACCGAACCAAGTACTTTTAAGCTCGACAGATCGTATTTTTCCACGAAATCCAGATTTTCCTTGGCTAGGGCACGGATGGCCGTCGGGGCGGTATAGAACTGGTTCACCTTATGTTTTTCGACAACTTCCCAAAAACGCCCATAATCAGGGTAAGAGGGCACGCCTTCGAACATTATCGTGGTGGCCCCATTGGCCAAAGGTCCGTAAACGATATATGAATGCCCGGTAATCCACCCGATGTCGGCGGTACACCAATAGACGTCGTTTTCTCGGTATTGAAAGGCATTTTTAAAGGTATATGCGGTGTACACCATATAGCCTGCCGTGGTGTGGACCATACCTTTGGGCTTTCCGGTCGATCCAGAGGTATATAGAATGAATAAAGGGTCTTCGGCATCCATTATTTCGGCAACACAATCGGCATAGGCGTCATTCAATAAAGGTTGTACCCATTGATCCCTGCCTTCCTTCATTTCGATGTCACTGTTGGTGCGCTTTACGACCAAAACGCTTTCCACACCCGGACAGTCTTCCAAGGCCTTATCGACGATACCCTTTAAATCGATGGATTTTCCGCCACGGTACGAACCATCAGAGGTCAGGACCAATTTACAATCGGAATCATTGATCCGGGTGGCAAGCGCATTTGCCGAGAATCCGGCGAACACTACCGAATGTATCGCTCCGATTCGGGCACAGGCCAATAACGAAATTGCCAGTTCGGGAATCATGGGGAGGTAAATACAAACACGGTCCCCTTTTTTGATACCCTGTTCTTTCAGCACATTGGCCATTCGGCACACGCGTTCGTGCAATTGACGATACGTAATATGCTGTGCTTCTTCATTCGGGTCATTGGGCTCGAAAAGAATAGCGGTCTTTTCGCCCCGGGTAGGCAAGTGCCGGTCAATGCAGTTCTCTGTAATATTGAGTTTCGCCCCTTCGAACCATTTGATCTCGGGTTTTGAGAAATCCCAACTTAACACATTATCCCATTTTTTTCGCCATACGAAATGTTCTTCGGCGATTTCTTCCCAAAAGCCTTCAGGGTTTCGAACCGACTTGCGATAAACTTGATAGTACTCTTCTAAATGTTTAATGTGATAATTACTCATGAAACTATGTTGCTTGAAGTTGGGTTAATTCCTAAGTACGCGTACTTTATTGCAGTTTTAAATTTAGTGAAAATCATTGTATTGGGAAACAATGGTCAATGGTCCGAAGCTTCTCCCGCTCCGCTGGGAATACGTATGTCCTCGACTATTTCTTGAACTTCTTCCGGTGGCGGGGGGGTAAACTGCATAATCACGATAGATACAATAAAATTGATCAACATGGCCACACTTCCGAAGCCTTCCGGAGATATGCCGAACCACCAATCTTTTTCTAAACCGGCTACGGCCTCCTTGCCACCATCGAAAATACCGAATTTGAACTTGAGCATATAGAACAGCATCAATGAAATACCTACGACCATACCCGCAATCGCACCTTCTTTATTCATTTTTTTATAAAAGATGCCTAAAACAATAGCGGGAAAGAACGATGCGGCAGCCAACCCGAAGGCCAAGGCTACTACGGCGGCGACAAAGCCAGGGGGATTGATGCCGAAATATCCTGCGATGATTACCGCAACCGTTGCGGCACCTCTAGCCGCCCATAGTTCCCCTTTATCCGAGATATTCGGAATAAACACTTTTTTGATCAAATCATGTGATACCGAAGAAGAAATGACCAATAGTAGTCCGGCTGCGGTCGAGAGTGCCGCGGCCAGTCCACCCGCGGCAACCAGGGCGATGACCCATGCCGGAAGATCTGCGATTTCGGGATTGGCCAATACCATAATGTCCCTATCGACAATAAGTTCGTTTTTTGCCGTATCGGCAACGTACTGGATCTTGCCATCGCCATTTTTATCATTAAACGTCAACAAACCTGTTGTTTCCCAGTTCTTGAACCAATCGGGCATCGAAGCGTATTCTTGATCGCTTACCGTATTGATCATATTGGTCCGTGCAAAGACCGCAACTGCAGGGGCGGTGGTATAGAGTATGGCGATAAGCAATAAGGCGAGACCGGCCGATTTTCGGGCATCCTTGACCCTTTTGACCGTAAAGAACCGTACAATGACATGGGGCAGGCCTGCCGTACCTACCATGAGTGCCAATGTAATCATGAATACATCGGTCATCGACTTCTTTCCATCGGTATATTCGGCAAAGCCCAGTTCGGTGGAGAGTCCGTTAAGTTTATCCAAAAGGTATACTCCCGAACCGTCGTTCAACTGAGATCCCATGCCCAATTGCGGAATCGGGTTTCCGGTCATTTGAATGGAAATAAAAATAGCCGGTACCATAAAGGCGAAGATCAATACGCAATATTGGGCGACCTGGGTATAGGTAATACCTTTCATTCCACCTAGTACGGCATAAAAAAGCACGATGACCATCCCGATGATAACACCGGTATCGATATCGACCTCCAAGAACCTTGAGAATACTACACCTACCCCTCGCATCTGACCGGCTACATAGGTAAACGAAACGATCAAAGCACAAATCACCGCGACGATCCGGGCCGTTTTCGAATAGTAGCGATCCCCGATAAAATCGGGTACCGTAAATTTTCCGAATTTACGAAGATAGGGGGCAAGTAGAAGTGCCAAAAGCACATAACCGCCAGTCCATCCCATTAAATAAACGGAACCGTCATACCCTGCAAAGGCAATGATTCCTGCCATTGAGATAAACGATGCGGCTGACATCCAATCGGCGGCGGTCGCCATACCGTTCGCCAAAGGAGACACCCCACCACCGGCCACATAAAATTCTTTGGTAGAGGCGGCCCGTGACCAAATGGCGATTCCGATATAAATGGCGAAGGTGATTCCGACTAAAAGGTACGTCCAAGCTTGTACGGTCATTGGTTTTGGTTTGTTGGGTTGGTTTATTCGTTGTATCCGTATTTATTGTCAAGTTTGTTCATCAAACGAACATAGACGAAGATCAAAATGACAAATACGTAGATCGAACCTTGTTGGGCGAACCAGAACCCGAGTTCAAACCCACCGATCTTGATTTCGTTCAGGGCATCTTTGAACAATATTCCGGCACCATAGGAAACTGCAAACCAAATAGTCAAAAGAATGAACAGGTAACGAACGTTTTCTTTCCAGTAAGCACTGGCTTTTTTTTGTTTTTCCGACATTTCTTGGTTTTAAGAACTTGAATGTACTAATATAACAATTTGGTTCAAATTTTTAACTCGGCATATAGATCACACCACTCGAGGAATCGCTTTTTGCCCCGGTGACAGAACTTAGCACATTGGTCTTGTTTTCTAATCGGAGTACGCCCATCAATGCAAAAACGGTTGCCTCTTTGAACTCGATCAACTGCTTCTCGGTTACGGCCACTACTACGTTATCGCCTAGTTTTACTTTTAAAGTTTCGATCAGGAAATCATTCAAAGCACCACCCCCTGTTACGAACAACGTATTTTTTGGCTTTTTGCAATGTGATTTGATTTGGAAGGCCACTTGATCGCAGATATGGTAAATGCCCGTACACAATAAATTTTCCATGGAATCTTTTGTGCTTTCGATTATTGGAACCACTTCTTCGACAAACCATTCGTAACCGATAGATTTCGGTATGGGCAGCTTATAGTATTCAAGCGCGTTCAATTTCTCAAGCATTTCGGAATTTATGTTTCCGCTTCGGGCCAATTGGCCGCCTTCATCATAATCCAATCCGTTTTTTCGGGTAATATGGTTCAGGATCATATTGGCCAACCCGATATCGTAGGCGATTCGTTTTTCGTTTTGTTCAAAGGAAACGTTACTGATCCCGCCGAGGTTCAGGCAGAAATCATAGTTGCCGAAAAACAACCGATCCCCTATGGGAACAAGGGGGGCCCCTTGTCCGCCCAATGCCACGTCGTTCGTTCGAAAATCACAAATAACTTTTTGTCCGCTTGCATTCGCCAAGTGCTGGCCGGAACCAATTTGAAAAGTCAGTCCGTTTTTAGGTTGGTGGTGGGTCGTATGACCGTGGCTGGCGATGGCATCTATGGTGAGCTCGTTCTCTTCGATGAAAATTTTTGATTGTTCGCCCAGCCATGTGCCATAGGTATTGTGAAAAATCAAGAGTTCATCTGCGGGAAGGAAAATGGAATTTTTTAATTTTTCCTGCATTTCTATGGTATACGAAATGCTTTTGGTCTTTTTGATGTCGAACCCCCAAGATCCTTTCTCGTGCCAAATATGGCAATAGGCGAGATCCAACCCGTCTAAAGAGGTGCCCGACATTAAGCCGATGATTTTGTACTTTTTCATTGGATGGTTACTGGTAATTTTCCTTTGGCCGCAATACTTCCCAAAAAATGTTGTGCCGCTACCTCTTGAAATTCCTTGAAGTCTTGATACGCAATGACGACTGCCTTGGCGTTTTTAATATTGAAATGTTTCAAGGCATACGGATTCCCAAATAAATAAAGCACTACATTTTTGGTATTCAAGACCGTGTTTATCGCACTGATTTCGGAATCGGAAAACCCAAAATTATCCGTTGGCTTCACCTGTGGTGGGAAAAGCGCAAGGAGAATATTGTCCGGTTTCCGAACATCGTTCGAAACAACTTGAAAAAATGGGTTATCAGGCTTTCCGCCGAATTGCAGTTTGGTGAAACCTTCCGTTCTAAAACCACGGATTATTTCCTTGCTTCCTTTAAACAAGGTCAAACTATTTTCCGCTAATTTTTGGTTTAATTCATGTGGTTCCTCCAATTTAAGAGCGGTTTTCGACGGTGTTGGAAACGCATCATTTGTAATTGCTTTTTCCTTCAATTTCCAAACTCTTTCAAAACTTTCTTCTATCTGCTCTAAGGAAGCATTTTTCAGAATAGTTTCAATGCCTTCCGATATATGTTCCGCAAAACAGAGTATATCGTTTCCGGCATCGAAGGCAAGCCATTCCAATTCTCCTTTGGTCGGATAATTTTTTGAGACAGCGTACATGTTCAGGGCATCGGAAATGACCACACCGCCAAATCTCATTTCGTCGCGTAAAACATCTTTGATGATAACTTTTGAAATGCTTGAAGGCGTATATTTTCCATTGGCCAAGGCCGGAACGGACAAATGCCCGACCATGACGGAATCGACCCCTTCGTCAATCAGCTTTTGAAAGGGATTGAGTTCATTTTCCGTCAATTCTTGTTTCGATTTATCGATAAGCGGAAGCGCTAAATGCGAATCGGTAGCCGTATCGCCGTGCCCCGGAAAATGTTTAATACTTGATAATATACCTTCGCTTTGCATGCCCTTGACAAATGCAGTCGCCTTTTCGATAACATTGTTCTTGTCTTCGCCGAAAGAGCGGTAGCCGATTACCGGATTATCAGGATTATTATTGATATCGACCACGGGAGATAGGTTGAAATGAATGCCCGCCGTTTTACAATCCTTGGCGATATTCTTGCCGACTTCGAAAATCAGGCCGGTATTATTTTGTATTGCCCCAAGAGTTATCGCATAGGGGTATTGCGGGGTATTTTCGATACGCATGGCCAGACCCCATTCCGCATCGATGGCAATCAATAAAGGGTATTTGGCGACCGATTGATAACGCTGAATGCGTGTTCTAAGCGTGGTGAAACTGTCCTTGTTATAGACCACCTCTTTTTTGCCTTCGTAATTGGTCGCGGCGCTTGCACGTGAATGAAAAAAGCATATTCCGCCGATAGCTTTTTCAATGATCAAGTTTTCAAGTTGCTTTATTTCTTCCTCTGTATCGTTGATGAAAGCCGCTGGCATAAAAAGCTGTCCGACTTTTTCATTTAGGGGCAGCTGCTCTTTAGCCTTTAGGTAGCTGATAGGTCTATTGTTCATGAGTTTTTTTTGACATGCCGAAATCGGCGGGGTATTTAATATATCTCAATAAAAAGAATGCCGGTAATGCCGCCAATACAACCCAAATAAAGAACCCGTTGTAGCCCAACCATTCTTGCATAAAGCCACTTATCAAACCAGGTAGCATCATTCCTAGGGCCATAAAACCTGTGGCGATTGCATAGTGCGATGTTTTTGACTTTCCTTCGGCAACGTAGATCAAATAGACCATAAAACCTGCAATGCCGAAGCCGTAGCCGAACTGTTCTACAATGACGGTTCCCGTTACGGCCCATGCCGCGGTAGTCTTCGTTATGGCCAACAATGCATAAAGCGCATTGGGGGCGTTCAGAGCGATGAGCATGGGCAACATCCATTTTTTTAGTCCGTGTTTGGAAATCAAAATGCCTCCCAAAATACCTCCAATGGTCAAAAAGATGACCCCGATGGTTCCATAAATCGTACCGACTTCTGAAGTGGTATACCCCAATCCGCCAACCGAGGTAGGGTCTAATAGGAACGGGGAGGCCATTTTCACCAATTGTGATTCGCCAAGGCGAAAGAAAAGTATGAATGCGATTGCCAGGCCCATTCCGGGTTTTTTAAAGAATGATCGAAAGACTTCAAAAAAACCTTTTGGTTTTTGGAGCGTAATGCCCTCAGCACCTTCAAATTTTGGCGTAACGAAAAAGTTGCTGACCGTGAGAAGCAACATTAGTATTCCGGCACATATCATGGTGTATGACCACGCTTTCGTATTGTCGCCAAAATGGTTTTCCAAAAACCCTGCTAAAATCACCAATAGGCCTTGTCCGGTAACGTTGGCGAGCTTGTAGAAAACACTGCGCATACCGACGAAAAATGATTGCCTGTCTTCCGTGAGGCCGATCATATAGTAGCCGTCTATGGCAATATCGTTGGTGGCCGAGGCGAAGGCGACCATCCAGAAGCAGGCCAAGGTGGTGACGAAAAAAATGTTCGTAGGGAGCGTAAAGCCTATGGCCAAAAGTGCCGCTGAGGCCAGTAATTGCATCCATAAAAACCAGTTGCGTTTGGTGCTCTTAAGATCCACAAACGGGCTCCATAGCGGTTTTATGACCCATGGAATATACAACCAGCTAGTATAAAGGCCGATATCTGCGTTGCTGATGCCCAATTTCTTGTACATGATGACCGACACCGTCACGACTAGGGCGTAGGGCAATCCTTGGGCAAAATAGAGTGTCGGAACCCAGGCCCACGCCCATTTGTTTTTCTTGATCATATCAATCGGTTTGATTTAAAAGTATGATTTTAGGCTCACTTTTTAGACCAAATCTGTCGATAAGAACGATTGCAACACGTTTTTTTCTGCCTACCAATGCCTTATCGACACTAATTTGATTTTTATCATTTATAGGTACCCGCGCCAATAAGCTTTTTATAGGATAGTGTTCTTTGGCTTTTTTTCCTGTTGGATGGATCAAAGCGTACCGATGACCGTCTAAATCGGAAAAATTCAACTCGATACGATTATCTCGAATGGTTGCCGATTTAAAATCGGGGTCGCGTTTTACCCCCTTCATTGCATATGAAGAAATAGGGGGAAGGGCAGGTTGTCTGTAATATTTCCGTTTGATGTATTTGACAATGTCGCCATTATTATCCATCAAGCTTTTGGCACTGAAAAAAACGTTGCCTTGAACTTCTTGGGTATTGCGGGAAAGGATCAATTGATTGGGAAGTTCTTTTTTGTCGTCCCAGGCTTTGTCACTATTGTTTCTGATTTTATAGGGGCCGTTGCCGATGTAAAGATTCGTGTTTACCGTATTATTGGCCCACCAATCCACTATTTTTCGATGTGAGGCGACGGGAAGATCCATACTCCAGTAAACTTGCGGTACAAGATAATCGAGCCATCCTTTTTCCATCCAAAGCATGGGGTCGGCATAGAGGTTTTCATAAGTGGTCTGTCCCGCTTGGGTATCGGAACCTCTGGGGTCGGTGGATCTGTTTTTCCAAACGCCGAACGGACTCACCCCGAACTGCACCCAGGGTTTTCTTGATTTAATGGTCTCGAAACTATTCTTTATCAATGAATCCATATTGCTTCGCCGCCAATCTTCAAGTGACTGATCAGACCGGCCATAGTATGAATAGGTCAACGAATCTTGAAAAACTTCGCCTTTAATGGTATACGGATAGAAATAATCATCAAAATGAACGGCATCGATGTCATAACCCGCAACAATTTCGTCTATAATGGAGATCATTCGTTTTCGTACTTCCGGCAATCCCGGATTATAATAGTATTTTTTGCCGTACTTCAGCATCCATTCCGGGTGCAGGTTAAAATCATGTGTTGGATCTAGTACTTCGGTTTTCAGGTCGAAAGTGGCCCGATAGGGGTTGAGCCAGGCATGAAATTCCATTCCGCGTTTATGGGCTTCATCGATCATCCATTTTAAGATACTTTCCTCGGTATCGGGTGCTTTGCCTTCTTCCCCGGTCAAAAATCTTGACCATGGGGCGAAATCGGAACCGTAAAAAGCGTCACCTGCCGTTCGGATCTGGACAATGGCAGCATTGAAATTCAAATCTTTGTAAAAATCGAGTATTTTAAGGTAATCGGCCTTTTGTTTTTCGATCGCGTCATTTCCGTTTTTGGGCCAGTCGATATTGACGACGGTCGCCACCCAAAAACCACGAAATTCTCTTTCGGGTTGCGGAATCGAGTCGAAAACACTACAAGATACAAGCGTTAGACTTAAGAGTAAAAAAAGCTTTTTGGGCATATTACATTAAAAAAGGCCTATTCGAGAATAAAAATAGGCCTTTAAAAATTGTGTTCTTGATATTAATCGAATTTATACCTTACAAATGCCTCCATCGCTGCATAGTCCGATAGGCCAAGCGCACGGTAGCGTTGAGCCGTATTTTTGTTGCGCTCTTCGGCCCTCATCCAGAATTCCCTTGAATCTTCACCTTGGAACATAACACCATCTTTTTGTGATTGATGACAAAAGATGGCATTCCTTTTTTTGAGCACTTGATCAGGGTTCATGGGTACCGCCATCTCGATTTCATTGATATCCCATTCATGCCAAGCACCGCGATACAACCATAGCCAGCAATCTTCCATGAAAGGTTCTGACTGTAGGCGCTTCATTGATTCGAAAACGGCATCCAAACACACTTTATGCGTTCCATGGGGGTCGGCAAGGTCTCCCGCAGCAAAGATTTGATGGGGTTTCACCTCTTTTATAATGTTCATCATTATTTTGATGTCATCTTCCGACAAGTTATTCTTCTTTATAGTGCCTGTCTCATAAAAAGGTAAATCTAGAAAATGCACGTTCGAGTCATCGAGCCCTAAATACCTTGTAGCGGCATAAGATTCGCCTCTTCTGATATTACCTTTTAATTTTCTTACCTCGATGGAATCGGAACTACTTTCCTTTTTTGCTTTTAAGGAATCTATTATGATCTGCGCTTCTATTGAAGGGTGTATGTCTTTTGAAATTTCTGCGTACCTAAGGGCATCCTTGTCTGAAACTGCAATGTTACCAGAGGTTTGATAGGCAATATGAACATCATGACCCTGTTCTACGAGCCTGTCAAAAGTGCCGCCCATTGAAATTACGTCATCGTCGGGGTGGGGACTAAAAATAATGACCCTCTTTTTCGCAGGCAATGCCCTTTCGGGGCGATTTGTGTCGTCAGCATTGGGTTTGCCGCCTGGCCAACCTGTAATCGTATGCTGTAACCTGTTGAACATTTTGATGTTTAGGTCATATGAGTCCTCAAGACTTAGTAGGCCCGACATTCCGTTGTCGTTATAATCTTTGTCGGTAAGGCTCAATATCGATTTTCCGGTCACGCCGCAGAGCCAAACCATCGCCTTGGCGGTCAAATTTTCGTTCCATTCCAAGGATTCATCGACCAACCATGGGGTTTTGTTACGGGTCAATTCGCTCCCTGCCCCGTCATCTAATACAAAGGTGCAGTTCTTATGCCCCTGAAGATAGGTCGCCGGCACCTGCGAGGAAATCTCTCCCTCGACGGTTTTTTTGATGATATCGGCTTTGTTCTGCCCCCAGCCGAGCAATACGACCCGCTTGGCGTTCATCACCGTTGAAATCCCCATGGTAATAGCTTTTCTTGGCACGTTGTCGATACCAAGAAAGGCCGGGGCCGCATCGACGCGTGTTATGTGGTCCAATGTAATTACCCTGGTTCCTGAGTTGCGGTGAGAGCCGGGCTCATTGAAACCGATATGGCCCGTTCGGCCGATGCCCAAAAGTTGAAAATCAAGTCCGCCGAACTTTTTTATGGCTTCTTCATAGCCAAGGCAGTACTCACGAACATATTCGTTGGATAAAGTACCATCAGGTATATGAATGTTTTCCGATGGAATATCGATATGGTTGAACAAATGCTCATGCATAAAATGCCAATAGCTCTGACGATTGTCTTTCTCCATAGGTAAGTATTCGTCAAGGTTAAAGGTCACAACATTGTTGAAGCTGAGCCCTTCTTCCTTGTGCATCCTTACCAATTCCTCATAAACACGAATTGGAGAGGAACCGGTAGCCAAGCCGAGTATGCAGTTTTTGCCTGCCCCTTGTTTTTTACGAATCAAAGCGGCAATCTCTTGGGCCACTATGATCGATGCTTCGTTTGAATCTGAAAAGATTACATTATGGATTTTTTCGAAGCGGGTCTCTTCAAATTGCCCCGCCGGCTTGTAGCTAATGTCCCTCATTTCTCTTTCGGTTGTTTTCATTTATGTGCAAGTAGTTGTTTCGACAAAATTAAAATCATGCAAATGTAGGCAACATTTTTTGATTATTGCTGTTTTTTGCGCTTTATTTTGCCGCTTTTTGCTTTTTTTATAATTTTACAGGATAAAAACAGTATAAAACGGCAATTTGGAAATATTCCCTATCTTTGCTTTTTATTAAGGAATATGGTTTAACTCATGTTGAAAGAAGAAAGACAACAGACCATTTTAAGTGAAGTCGAACTGCATAACAGAGTCTTGCTGACCGATATTGCAGAAACATTGGATGTGTCTATAGATACGATTCGTAGGGATGTTAAGGAGCTTGATGCCGACAATAAGCTGCGAAAAGTGCATGGTGGGGCTATTTCGCTCGGTTTTACCGCCAATAGCACTAGAAATAACAATATTTACAAGTTAGAGGAAAAAAGTAGGATAGCAGGGAAAGCCGTCACCTTGCTTAAGAACGGTTCGGTCATTTTTATTGATGGAGGCACAACATGTTTGGAGTTGGCCCGATCGATTCCCCTGAATCTTGGTCTGACATGTTTTACGCATAGCATACCAGTTGCAATGGAGCTGTTAAATAAACCTAATGTAACCGTTATTTTGGTCGGCGGACAGGTTTCGAAGGAGTCTCAAATTGCTTATGGGGCAAATGCCATACATAATCTTTCGGAGATCAAAGTGGATTATAGCTTTATTGGTACGGGATATGTTGATTCGCATTATGGGCTTACCGAGTTTGATTGGGACATCGTTCAGGTAAAAAAAGCCGTCATAAAATGTTCGAAGAAAACGGTACTTTTGTCAATCTCTGAAAAATTGAACTCCCAGCACCGGTACAAGACCTGTGATATCAATGCCATAAACACAATGATTACGGAATTGGAACCGGAAGACGATTTGCTCAGATCTTTTAAAAACCACGACATTCGAATTTTGTAACTAATATATGGACTACACAAAAATAACGGAAACCCCATCAAACCACGATAATTTGGAGCGCATGGAAACTTCAACGATTCTCCATAAAATGAACGGTGAAGACCAAAAAGTTGCCCATGCAGTTGCATTGGCGATCCCACAGATTACACGATTGGTTGATGCTTTGGCCGAACGATTTATAAAAGGAGGCCGCTTATTCTATATCGGCGCAGGTACAAGTGGTAGATTGGGTATTTTGGATGCTTCCGAAATTCCGCCGACCTACGGCCTTCCCCATGAAAGAGTGGTTGGGCTGATCGCCGGCGGCGATGTGGCCATTCGCAAATCTGTGGAACATGCCGAGGACGATGAAGCTCAGGCTTGGAAGGACTTGATCGAACATGAAATTACCGATTTGGATGTGGTTGTCGGAATTGCCGCATCAGGTACGACTCCCTATGTTTTGGGCGGGGTCGCCAAGGCCAAGAAAAATGGCTTGCTCACCGCTGGAATCACAAACAACCCAGGTTCCCCTTTGGCAAAGGCGGTCGATATACCTATCGAAATAAATGTAGGTCCAGAATTCGTTACGGGAAGTACACGTATGAAAAGCGGCACTTCCCAAAAATTGGCGCTCAACATGATTTCTACCGCTCTGATGATAAAAATCGGGCGCGTAAAGGGCAATAAGATGGTAAATATGCAATTGAGCAACAATAAGTTGGTCGATAGGGGGGTACGCTATGTTTCAGAAGGATTAGGTATTGAATACGTCGAAGCCGAAGAATTGCTTAAAAAGCATGGTTCGGTCAAAAAAGCACTTGACGCCGGGGCGGGTAATTAGCCCTTAATTCAGAATACTCTCAACTTCTTCAAGTGTGACTATTTTATCCGTACTATTACCCCAAGAGTTAAGAATGTAGTTCATTACATCGACAACCTCTTCATCTTCCAGTCCGGGATCTGGCATTGCACTGTTGTAAGTGACCCCATTGACAACGATTTCGATTTGCTGGCCGAATTTGACGCCCCTTATACTGGCTTCGCGGTGGTTCATCAAATAGTCCGAATTTGCCAAAGGGGGAAAGGTGTGCGGTACTCCTTCTCCCTTTTCCAAATGGCAGGTCACACAAAAATCGGTGTAGATTTCACTACCGCGTTTCATGCTTTCTTCAAGTGCCGGGTCTTGGGAGAAAAAGAGGGTCAGACCTAATACGGTCAAAAGATATGTTAGAAGTAATATTTTCATTTGTTTAGTTTTTGTCCGGTCGAGCGCAGTCGAGACCTCCCTCCCCGGTAGTTGGTTTAATTTTAGAATGCCTATAATTTCTACACAGCTAAAATTCGAAGCAAATCAACCTCTCCATTTGCAAGCGCTAATTTTTTCTTCCCACTCCATTTCTTAATCTTCTTCTAGAAATAAATAGCTTGATGCACATTATTGAACTCTTGATGGAAAATTAATTTAACAGGTCTTCATTGAAGGTAAAACAGGATTTGTCTCGTTCTAGTTGGTGTTCACTATATCGTCTTGAAAGATTATTTGTAAAACCCGTATGGGTTAGACCTTCGGAACATAAGAGTATATAAACGTAATAGAATTTCATTCCATTACATAGGAGGTCTCGACTGCGCTCGACCGGACATCTAGTTTTTAGGCACTAGTTTATAAATCCCCTTTCCTTCAATAGCTACATATATGAATCCGTCAGGGCCTTGTCGTACATCACGAACCCGTCCTAAGTTGTCCAATAATTTTTCACGTTTGACCACTTTGTTTCCGTCGAGTACCAGGCGTTCTAAATATTGAAATGCCAACGAACCTACCAAAAGACTCCCTTGGTAGCCATCATACCTGTCAGATGTTATAAAGGCCATACCGCTTGGAGCAATGCTGGGCACCCAATAGTGAATCGGTTGCTCCATACCCTCCATTTCGGTTTTGTCGGTAATGGGCGTACCACTATAATTGATACCGTAGGTAATCACGGGCCATCCGTAGTTGGCCCCTTTTTCAATGATGTTGATTTCATCACCCCCTCTTGGCCCATGTTCATTGTCCCAAATTGCTCCTGTTTCCGGATGTTTGGCCAAACCTTGCGGATTTCGGTGTCCATAACTATAAATAGCGGTTTTGGCACCTTCGGTTCCGACAAATGGATTGTCTTGTGGTATGCTTCCATCATCATTGAGTCTATAAATTTTACCGCCATCACGCGTAATATCCTGCGGATTTTCATCGCGAGCTCCTCTTTCGCCAATGGAAAAATAAAGATAACCGTCATCGCCGAATACAATACGCGACCCAAAATGCTGTCCTTTTGTAGTGTTTGGTGAACCTTTGTACAATAATTCATTGTCAACCAGCTCATTACCTTTTAATTTAGCACGCATCAAAGCTGTATGCCCGCCTTTTTCTTCACCTTCTGACGAAGCATAGGTAATATAGAGCCATCCGTTGCTCGTATAATCGGGATGCGGCACGATATCCAGCAATCCACCCTGTCCCCTTTGGTATACTTGTGGAACATTCGATATTTTTTTGCGAATACCATCTTTAAAATGAATCAATTCACCTGATTTTTCGGTTACTAGAATGGCACCATCGGGCAAGAACGCCATACCCCATGGAATCTGTAGCCCATCGATTAAAAGTTCAGCGGAAAAAGGAATATTCTTGGGTATATCTACTTGGTTTTCAGATTCCTGTCCGCAAGAAAAATTGAGCGTTACAACGAATAATAGAAAGAGGATGATACTTTTTTTCATAATTTGACGTTAGAAGTAAATATAATTAAGGTAACAAGTACGTGCTTAAAGATAAATAGAAAATTATAAGTTAAACTATTACCCCAAAGAATATACTGATCCCCAAATCTACATATTCTTGCAAATTCGACTTAACCTATGCTCCCAAAACAACCGAGGCATCTATTGTATGCCGTGCTATTGATAGCTTTATCAATAGTCTGCAGTTCTGCCATAGCGAATATTCGAGTTTACGATTTTCTTGCGGAAATAACAGAGGTGCTTGACAGGAAAATCGAAAATAACGACAAGTCGACTTCTACGAGTACTTATGATAAGGCTGATAATACCGCATCGAACAAAAGCCTAAATACAAAAATGGGCGCTAGTGCCCCGATGTTTTCCACAATCATACAGAACTATGACGACCTGACTACTTGTGCCAACGATGGCCGAACAATAGCACGTTTCATACTTTGTGGCGATTCTGACAACAGAACAATAACGGTAGCAGGAAATACTTCATATACCTTGTACCAACTTACTGGCAGTACACCAGACACGAATTTAGCCTGTCCCGATCTCAATTTGTCGAATTATACCGCAATCTATACCGGAACCAATTATAATCTTTTGGCCACAAGTGTTCCTGCATCTACGGGAGCCGAATATTATCTGGAAGCGGGTGGTACAAGATATTATTTTGAAGTAATTAAAAGTACGATAACCCAGACCCATACCAAACAGGATTATGTCTGTAACAATCCAGGTCGAATCGAGATAACCGGCCTACCTAACAGCTACCAATTTCAGATTCAAAAAGATGGCGGAGGTTTCGGGCCTTATCAATCTTCTTCGATTTTTAACAATCTTGACCCCGGTATTTATGTGGTACGGGCCCGATTGAACATTTCGGGTCAAGTGTGTGAGTACCTCTACAATCCCATTGAGATCGAGCAAATCGATATTCAGATTGATGTAACATTTACGAATCCTGTTTGTAGTGGGGAAACGGGGAGCATCACCGCAACGGTCAACGCCGCGGTACCCGGTCCGTACGAGTTTACTTTGCTTGATGAGTTTGGTGCCGAGGTAGCATTTACGGCTCCCATTTCAAACAACACTTTTACTTTTGCCGATGTTAGCGAAGGCACTTATGCGATAAAGGTCGAAACACCACAATGCTTTGAGGATATCCCCAATGGCATTCCTGCGCCAATCCAATATAATGATACGGGCGGGAATCCAATAACGGTAGGTACCGGATTGTCCCCTATCACTATTACCACGACCACCAACGGCATGAGTTTCGGGTGTTCTACCATTCCAAGTGTGGACATCGACGTAACCCCTTCGGGCGGATCTGGAACGTACAGCTATACGGTCAGCGACGGTGGGAATTCGGGAGGAACATTCTCTGGAACAAGTAGTTATACGGTAACTTCACCAGGCACATATACCTTCTATATAACAGATGATCAAGGTTGTACTGCCGAAAAGTCGGAATATGTGGCTCAGCTAGACCCACCTGATGTTATTGCCGGCCCCATAGTGGGTACTTGTACCAATGGGGGAGGAAAAGTTGATTTTACCATCATTGACCCAATGGGTTTCAATCTTGAATTTCGGGCCACGAACAATGCGGGAGATCCTTTTACGACTTCACCAACGATACCCGTACCGGATGGAACGTACAATATTGTAGAAGTTCAGTATTCTCAAGGAGCGTTTTCCTGTGTTTTGGCATTACCACCCGTCACGGTCACTTCAACGGGAGGGCTTAATGGAAGCGCAAGCTACGCCAACGACTATACATGTCCGGCCGGGGGAACCATTAATTTCACGCCGACCAGTGGTGGCTCAGGATCAGGCTATGAATACAGCGTGTTAACTGGAGTTTGGCAGTCGGGCACCAGCTTTACGGGTCTTGCGCCCGGAACATATATTCCACAGGTTAGGGATGATGCAGGGTGCGTACAAGATTTGGCCCCGATAACAATACCAGACCCGGTTCCTCCGACTTCAATTGATTTTGTGCAGGATCAACTCGATTGCGCCACAGGTACAAGTAGGGTGACCGTAAATATTACCCCTGGCGGATATCCTGTTACGCAATTTGAGATCGTTGCCTCGAATCCGGTTACTGCTTTACCGCCTCCGAACGCAACAGGAATTTTTCCTGGACTTGCTTTGGACACTTCGTATCAGTTTGAAATTACCAACGACCAAGGCTGTGTATATCCTGCTAGTTTTACGACGGGTGGCGTTAGTACGATTCGCGCACAAGTTAAATCGGGAGGAGATAGAAAGGTCTGTCCAGGGGCTTCCGATGGTTCCGGGGCATTCTTGATCGATGGTTTTGCGACCGATTATGATTATACCATAACCTTTACACCTCTGGTCGGTGCCCCCGCAACACATTCATCGGGCTCGGGTGTCAATAACTTTGAAATAGCGATTTCAGGGCTTGCCGCGGGAAATTATGAAATTGCCGTGACGGACAACGATACTAATTGTATTTCCACGGCATCTTTTGACGTGGTCGAACCCGCTACTCCTTTGAACGTCACCGCCAACGTTACCGATATGAGCTGTCAGAACGGCAATATCGGAAGAATACAAGCGAATGGAAGTGGCGGCTTTGGAGGTTATAAATATCAACTGGAATGGCCTTCGGGAACCATTCAAGGGCCTAAAACCGGAACCGTTTTTGGAGGTCTTACAGAACCTGGGGACTACTATCTTACGATTATCGACTCCGAAAACTGTAGCTATCAGACGACGGCCATAACACTGACCGAAAAAATAGCACCTACCATTTCACTTGGAACGGTCGATTATTGCTATTCGGCGACCAACAATGCTGAAATCACGGTGAATTCGGTTGCCGGTACGGCGGCTTTGGCTACCCATCAGTTCAGGATTAATGGAGGGCCGCTACAGGCAGGACCGGCCGGAACTTATACATTTAGCAACCTTGTGCCGGGCAACTATAATATTGAAGTTGTAGATGGTGATAATTGTTCGGCGTCATTGACTACGGTAACCATACCACCCCAGCTACAGGTTACGTTGGATGTTAACAGTGAAATTCCCTGCGGTGGGGATGGGGAGATGGAAATTACGGTTACCGGAGGTGATATTTCCAATTTGGCCGCCACATCCTATACCATTGAATATGAATCCGCAACACCACCGGCCCCTTTTACTCCGGTTCCTGGACACAATGCCGTTCCATTGCCATCAGGTACTTTTCAATATACCGTACCTTTCGGAAATGATGGTAGCTATAGGGTTTCGGTAACCGATAGTAATGGTTGTACGACCATTTCCGAGCCCATTAGATTTGTAGAGCCCACGAATATCGCGGCGACACACCAGATTACGGGGCCCAGCTGTGGGGATCCGAATAGCGGTTTTGTAGAGATTATCCCCACGGTCTCATCGGGGGTTCCGCCTTTTGAGGTCGTATTCGCTCCTGCGGGTACTTTGGTCGCAGACCCCAACACCCCGGATCCGACGCTTACCTATTCGTTTTCACCGCAAACCATTTATTCGGGATTGGCGGCCGGAAATTATGAGTATGTGGTAAAAGATTCAAGAAATTGTATTACCGCTGTGGTGCCGGTAACGGTATCGGCAGATCCAATCCCGGCAGTTGATGCGGACATCACTCCCATAGACGCGACTTGTACTGCAGGGGATTTGTCTGGTGGAGTGACTATCAACCCCATGTTATCTCCTGGTGTGCCAGATTATACGATTATTGTAGAGGACAACTTTGGTAATCCGTTTGTAACCCTCAATAATGTTACGCCCGGGGATTTGCCCTTAAATATTACGGATCCGGCTTTGATTCCCGGAAATTATCAGGTCATTGTTCTCGATTCTAGGGGATGTATCGATATAGAGCCTTTGGTAATCAATAGTTTGGGATTGGACATAGTTCCTGATTTTTCTACCGTTCCCGCTATATGTACCCCTGGTGGATTTACAGTCTGCGTCGATATTGTAAATGGTACAGGTCCGTTTTTGATCAGGGTCAACGAAGATCCCGCAAGTCCATGGAACAATATTGCAGACCAACCTTCGAATCCGCCAAGAAGACATTGTTTAGGTGCCGTACAGTTCGGTGTTTCTTACAATGTTGAAGTATTGGATACCGCAACGGGTTGTACCTATAACGAGATAATAACCGTACCTGATGGGTCTGGACCCGATGTGACCTTGACCATTGATAACGCCAATTGTTATAATGGTGATGTAGGATTGGAATATGACATTACCTCAGGTACCGGCCCCTATGATATTATAATAACGAATTTTGATACAGGTGCGATAGTACATAACGTAACAGGGACCACCGTTACAAATACGACCATTCCTGTTCCGGCCGGACATTATGGTATATCGGTCATGGACACCGCTACCGATTGTTCTGATGGCGCGGAGACCGAGGCGATTCTCATTACGCCCCGAGTTGACATAATTGACAACCAAAATGCGAATTGTAATGAATTAGGGCAGTTGACGGTTAGGGGTAGTGGGGGTACACCATATCCTACCGGTAGTCCTTATTTATATGCCTTTGTGCCAGCTGGTACTCCAGTCGATGATGATGGTACTTTGACACCGGCGGATCCGTCGGATGACTTTACCGACGCCTCGACGGTTGCGCTGCCCGGCTCTTTGATAGGGATCGATTATGACATTTGGGTAAAAGATTTCAATGACTGTGCCTATAGAATTTCGGCTACGGTCATTCAATTAGATCCTGACCTACCGGCACCGTCAATAAGTGTAAACAACCAATGTGATGTTACCCCGCCAGTGGGAGGTTTTACGATTACGGTAGAAATGCCAGGCACTATCGATACGCCTTCTTTCACTTTAAATGGGGTGACACAGACACCACCATATACGCCGGGTGTACCGACCCAGGCCGTATTTAACGTAGGGAGTGTTGGTAGTTATCCGGTATATGTAATCGACGCGAACGGTTGCGATGTGGATGATGTTGCCGAAGTATATCAAGTTTTATCTGCCTCTGGGGATTTCAGCACCGAACCCAATTGTGAAAATTCCGATGGCGTGGTTACTATTAATGCCAATGGTGGTAGCGGTGATTTCTCCTATGTACTTTCCGGAAATGACTTTTTGGGGAATCCTATTTCCATAAATCTTCCGAATCAGGGTGCTACGGTCGATTTTACCAATATCCCTCCAGGGGATTATCAGGTTGTTGTTACCGATAATCAGGTGACAAACGGTGTGAGTAATTGTACTTTCCTGATAGATGATATTTTTAGGGAAACACCGACGCAGCCTGTCATAGACGATACCGGTGAAACCGACATAAGTTGTTTTGCAGCGGGTGATGGTAGTATTTCGGCTTCGCTACAGTCTGGAAGCGATATTGATGGCATCCAAGAATATAACCTTTACTCGAGCACTTTGGGTGCAATGCCCCCGACACTTGATGTAACGGGTCGTATCGCTACGAATATTTCAGGTTCATTCCTTAATCTGGCCCCGGGTACTTATGTCGTTGAGGTGGTGACCGACAGAAATTGTTTTGACCGAGAAGAAGTGACCATTGTTGAACCACCGACCTTCGAAATCGATGCGGTGGCCGGTACTTTGACGTGTAACCCGAATTCTAATCAATTTAGTACGACTACCGTTAGTGCGGTTATCGTAAACCCCAATATTGGTAACGGTGCACCGTATGGTTATAAGATCAACCCTACCGACAGTTATCAGTCCAGTCCCGATTTCTTGATCGTGGACAATGGCTCGGACCAAACGATTACAATATATGCCATTGACTCCAATGGTTGTGAGTTCAGCGATTCGGTTACCGTTTTGGCTCCTAACAATGTTACTGCAACCATTACGCAGGTTTCTGCAATGGACTGTGAAAATCCCGAACGAATCCGTATCGAGGTAACAGGCAGTACAAACTTTATTGTAGAAGATCAAGGTTCGTCGGTTGCAACGGTTTCGAGTCAAACGGTCAATGGACCAACTTTTATCGAGTTCGATTTACCACATGTTTCAGGGGAATATAGACTGCAGATCAATGACGTAGGAGGTTGTACCTATCCGATCGAACCCTATACGGTGATTGAGCCGGTGGTGCCGACCGTTAGTATAAGCGAAGCTGAACCTGTGGGTTGTTTTGGCGATACCGATGGCGCCCTTACTATAAATGTTGCCAATTTTGACCCGACGGGTGCTTATGAATATTGGGTCTATGACGCGAGTGACCCCGGTTTTTCCGGAGGTGCTTTTGGAACTCCTGTTGCCGGAAATTCAAATGGAACCATAGATATGGTAGCCGATGGAAACCCCGCCATAATCGCAGGTCTTCCAGGGGGTAACTTCCGTGTAGTCATTCGCGAAGTCGGTAAAACGGTCGTTGCATGTAACGTCTTTAGTAACGTTGCGACCATTCGAACTCCGAACGAGCAATTACAGATAGATACTTTTACCATTATTGCTCCTCCAGGG
Organism: Meishania litoralis; assembly: GCF_042611095.1. Classification (NCBI taxonomy): domain Bacteria; kingdom Pseudomonadati; phylum Bacteroidota; class Flavobacteriia; order Flavobacteriales; family Flavobacteriaceae; genus Meishania; species Meishania litoralis. The sequence continues at coordinate 81,970 of NZ_JBHFPV010000006.1, read as the reverse complement.
TGTAGTGATGATTTGGGAGAGTTGACCGTGACTGCCATTGGTGGTTGGGGTAGTTCACCGTATGAGTTTATGTTGGAATATGAAAACCCGACAGCAAGCGGATTTAGCCCTCATCCGGTTTATGGAGATTTCATTACCAATGGAAACAATGACAGGTTTACAGATTTGGCCAGCGGTAATTACCGTGTTACGGTTCGGGATATTGAAGGATGTACCAATACAATGGAGCGCTTTCTTGATGCCACTCCCCCTATTCAAGCCGACGCAATTATCACTCGCGAGTTGGAATGTCCGACAGGAAACGATGCCATTATCGTGGCGGTCGAACCCGGTACGACCACACCCGGGGCGATCGGAGGTGTTACAGGTGCCGGTTATCAGTATCGTTTGGTTAAACTTGACCCGAACAACCTCGACCCAACCAATCCGGCCAATATAATTTCGAGTACAGGTCTGCAAAGCAATCCTGATTTTGTCGGTAACGCAGGAACTGGTGTAATTTCGGGAGGATGGTATGCTATCGAAGTGGTTTCGACCCTGAACTGTCAAATGTTTACCGCTCCGGTCGAAGTTATTCCACCGCCACCGATAAGTCCCAAATTAATTCAGACTTCGGTTCCTGCCTGCGGCAATATTGCGACTATGAAGATTAAGGTGAACAACCCGCAAGGAGGCACTTATGAGTACAGTGTTTATGGTTCGGGTGGTCCATGGTTGCCCATTAATGAAATAGATCCTATGGACGGAAATCCTGTTATCACCGGAATTCCAGGAACTATAGGGTCATCATATCGCTACGACGTTCGAAAAGTTGGGTCTTTGAGTTCTTGCTTGGCACGTAGCACCAACGGCATAACCATTACCGACGCGGATCCGTTGTCTTTGGATCCCGCTTCGCCGACCTTCGACATTTCCTGTGCCTATGAGGTAGACGGAAGGATCGAGGCCGTTGCCAATGGCGGTACTGGCATTTATGAATTCCGTATTTATGATACTGATCCGGGAAATGATGCTTTTGTGGCGGAATCTCTTCCCACCTACAATGGTTTGCCAATGCAAGATTTCGGAACCTTCGAAAACTTGGAAGAAGGATCGTATTGGATTTCGGTTATCAGCCGACAAAATTGTGGGGTAGTACAGGGACCTTTCGTTATCGATGCTCCAGAACCTGTAGCCTTGTCCTACGCTTCCACACCGGTAACATGTCCGACAAATGTTGATGGTACCATTACCATGAATGTAACGACCCCAGGGGCAGGTTTGGTAAAATTTGCGATTGAACCGAATCTGAGTGAATTTTTTACGGATCCCGATAACCCTGAGACGTATACTTTTACCGATCTTGAAGGTAATAGAACCTATACGGTATTGGCCCAAGATGCCCAAGGTTGTCCGCAGACCTTTGATATTTATGTGGGTACACCGACTGAGCTTCAAATTACCGATATTCAAACAACACCTGAGACATGTTTAGGTTTTGAGGATGGTACGGCGCAATTGACCGTAACCGGGGGTACGCCTTTCATCGATGGCACGACTTCGGTACAATATTACGAGACCAAAATAGTCGGTCCAGGTTCTGACGGAAGCGAGGTTTTCGTACGCAACGATAATCTGTTCTTTCCAGATTTGGTCGGGGGAAATAGCTATATCGTATTTGTACGTGATGCCAATGGTTGTGAAACCTTTGTCGATTTCCCGATAGCAATAGGTGTTGATCTTGCCGCCGAGCCATTGATTCAGTATGGCTGCGATGGAATTTTTCCAAATAGTACGGTAACCATTGAAATGTTGGACACAAGTCTTTTACCGGACCTTCTTTTTGCCTTGGATCCCATAGACCCTACGGATGCCGTTACGGCAATGGCCGATGCCCAATATACTTGGGGTGATTTGCCCGCAGGCGACCATACGGTTTATATCTATCATCTTAATGGATGTACCAATTCGGTAACGTTTACCATAGAAAGTTACGATCCATTGACCTTGACGGCAGAGAAAACCGGTCCGAATGAAGTTACCGCCCTAGCTGAGGGAGGTTACGGTGGTTACGAGTATTTCTTCCAAGGAGAATCTACCGGTAGCGAAACGGTTTATACCACGAATGAAAGTGGGAATGTAACCGTACAGGTTGTCGATGCCAATGGCTGTGTGGCGGTAGTCACGATTCCGTTCGAGTTTACCGGAATGCTTGAAATACCAAATTTCTTTTCGCCGAACGGTGATGGGGAAAACGACCTGTGGTACCCTGAAAACAGGGAATTTTTCCCAGATATAGAAGTCAAGATCTATGACCGTTATGGGAGGATGGTCTATAGGTTGGACAATGTCAAAAAATGGAACGGCACCTATGAAGGTAATGATGAGCCGCTGCCGACCGGTGATTACTGGTACGTTGTCAACGCCAATGATAAGAGCGAACAACGCTATGTTGGCCATTTCACGCTTTACCGTTAGCATTCTGTCAATAACGTAGAAGAACGGGCGGCCTTTTATGGGCCGCCCGTTCTTTTATTGAATGGCACAATGGCAACCTTTTTGTGTTTTTGGCAAATTCATTGGTAAGGTTTCTATCGGTTTTCATTATCTTGAACTATTAATAGGATATGAAAAACCGACTTGTTTATATTGTTTTTTTGTTTCTTTTTCAGAATTGCGCTTCTCAGGCAACGCCGAACCTTATTGATGATGAATACAAGGCGGTAACCACCGAGGTTTTTAATTATTATTTGTACTTTCCTGATGATTATGAGGTCCGAAATGATGAAGATTTTCCATTGTTACTGTTTCTTCATGGGGGTGGTGAGTCGGGCGATAGCCTCGTTACGATCAAAAAAAATGGACCGCCAAAACTGATTGCCCAAGGGAAAAAGTTTCCGTTTTTGATTTTGGCACCCCAAAATCCGCATAAAAAGAAATGGTGGAATACCGAGGCTTTGATCCAACTACTAGATACCATAGTTGATAATAATAGAGTGGACAGAAAAAGAATTTATCTTACAGGATTAAGTAGGGGAGGAGGCGCTGCCTGGGAGCTCGCAGTGCAATATCCCAAAAAGTTTGCAGCTCTGGCCGTGGTCTGCGGAATGGCCCCTGTACCTTATGCTTCTTGGATCGATAAAGATTTGCCGATATGGGTCTTTCACGGGGAGGAGGATGAATCGATTCCGGTTTCAGAATCGGAGAACATGGTAGCACGTCTCAAATCAATGGGTTATAATGTACTTTTTACAAAATATCCGGGTATAGGGCACAACTCATGGGAGCGAGCCTATAATACCGATGAACTGTACGACTGGTTTGTCAAACAACGAAAAGCGGAATAAAAATAGTCGACCATACTTGCTTAAAACTTGAAATTATGAACGCATTTAAAATTTTTACCATTATCGGAATATCCTTCTTTATGGTGGGCGGCATAAACGCAAACTCAGGATTAAATGAAGAAACCGGGCCAGCGGTCCAGAAAAAAAAGCCCCGTAACGTTATTTTCATACTTACCGATGACCATAGATACGATTACATGGGTTTTACAGGAAAAGTGCCTTGGTTGGAAACACCCAATATGGATAAATTGGCAAGTGAAGGAGCTTATCTACCGAATGCCTTTGTGACCACTTCGTTGTGCTCGCCAAGCCGTGCTTCGATTTTGACCGGCCAATTTTCGCATTCGCACACGATCGTAGACAATCAGGCGCCCGATCCAGGTAACTTGACATACTTTCCAGAGTATTTACAAAAGGCAGGGTATCAGACAGGTTTTTTTGGTAAGTGGCATATGGGCGACCATGGTGACGAGCCACAACCTGGATTTACCCATTGGGAAAGTTTTCCTGGCCAGGGAGTATATTACAATCCCACGCTGAACATCAATGGTAAGCGCATCGCCTATAAAGATTCTACATATATCACGGATCTATTGACCGAACATGCAGTGGATTGGATGAAAAACAGGGACAAGAAGAAGCCTTTTTTTCTTTATTTATCGCATAAAGCAGTACATGCCGGGTTTCAACCCGCTAGGCGTCATAAAGGAAGATACAAGGGAAAAAGAATAGCGTTGCCGGCGACCTATGATCAAACCAAAACTGGGAAATATCGCGAACTCAAATGGCCGCAATGGGTCGCCGACCAACGTATCAGCTGGCATGGGGTAGATTATATGTACCATGAAAACAGGGATATTCACGAAATGGTAGTCGATTACTGTGAGACCCTTTTAGGGGTCGATGAAAGCGTGGGTACGGTAATGGAATATCTTAAAGAAGAAGGTCTCGATGAATCGACATTGGTCATTTATATGGGTGACAATGGCTTCAGTTGGGGCGAACATGGCCTGATAGATAAACGTCATTTTTATGAAGAATCCGTTAAAGTTCCTTTGTTGGTCCGTTGCCCAGAATTGTTCGAAGGCGGGAAAACACCCAAACAGATGGTACAGAATATCGATATCGGCCCAACGGTACTTGCCGAAGCAGGGGTGAAGCAACCTGAACATATGCCAGGGGTTTCATTTATTCCTATTTTGACGGGAGATGCCACTGCGCCTTCGCGAAAAGAAGTGTTCTACGAGTATTTTTGGGAATATGACTTTCCGATGACCCCAACGGTATTCGGTATGCGGACCGACAAGTACAAGTACATGAAATATCAGGGTATTTGGGATAGAAATGAACTTTATGACCTTGAAAATGACCCCGAGGAAATGTACAACCTTATTGCAGACCCCGATAAGCAAGATGTTGCCAAATCGATGTCAGCTGCAATTTACGATTGGCTCGAAAGAACGAACGGAATGAACATTCCGTTAAAACGAACGGTCAAATACCGTTATGGGGACTTTAAGCATAAGAACGAACATTAAAAGATTAAAAAGTAATTGTTCGCGTTTGTTTTCCGAAATTGTCATAGAAACTAATTTCTTTGGCATCTCCTATGATTTTCAACCTCCGACTTGATTGGGAATGGAATGTACTTCCCCAATAAAATTCGTGGATGCTATTGCTGCCATTCGCATACACTATCTTGGCCTTTACTTCATTTGGCTTTGGCTCGACTATATTCTTCCAATTTTTTTGTCGCTGCTTATAAACCTTAATACTGTCATTGTTCTGGGTAGCAATAATTAATGACTCTTGATCTGAAGTTATAAGATTCACCAATCCCTTGGCGTTACCGGGAACAAAAAAATTACTTTTTTCAAGTGAAATCTCCTTAAAATTGCCCTGCCCGTCATTTTTAAGGGCGACACCTATCAAAGCGTCAGCCGGGCCTTGTTGCACTTCCATGCCGAAATCGTTGCCTACCAAAAGAAGATCCATGAAACTATCTTCGTTGATATGTGCTGGTAATACTCCAAAAACGGGCGCAACCTGAGCTTCTATGGGCAAGGCGTGTAATTTGAATTTACCCTCTCCTAGGTTCTCTACCCATGAGGTTTGCATATGATTCATTGAATAGGTCAGCGCATCGTTTAGAAGCCCATCGGAAAACATTTCGGGCAATGTCGATTCGCCAAAATCCCCGAACGAATTGAATTTTTTCCTGATCCCAACATATTGCTTGGTTACATCTTGCCACGGGTGGTATAGGTATTCTTTTCGAACACCGACACTATCCCTTAAATAATAAGACAGTAAAGGATCGACCGTTCCATTTTGGTCAAGGTCCTTGGCATATATTCTAAGAGGTTCTTCAGGGGTGCCCTTAAAATTAATGTTACTGCCATAGTTCCCGGCCACATAATCGGTGTCTCCATCATTGTCAAGGTCAGCTGCAGCGAGGCTGTTCCACCAACCTGTTTGATTTGAAAGTCCACTGTATTCAGTGACTTCAATCAATTTTCCATTAACATTTTTAAAAAACCTCAGGGGCATCCATTCGGCGGCCAGTATAAGATCGGGCCAAAAATCATTGTTGAAATCGGTCCATAGGGCGTCACTTATTAATCCTGGGAACATCAATTCGTCGGACACCTCCTCTGTTACATCAACAAACTTTGGGTTACCTGGCTTGCTGTCATTTCTGAGGATAAAGGAACGATCTGCCTTAGGGTATGAAAAGGGAAGTACCCGACTGCCGACAAAAAGGTCCAAGTCACCGTCACGATCAAAATCGGCCGCTTTTATTGCCGAGGAATTCGATCTGTTGTCAGGAAGTGCATTTTCAGTCTTTTTAAAATTTCCATGGCCATCGTTGATCAGCAATACGTCGCGATAATACTCATGACCTGAAGGATATTGTGCACAGCCTCGAGCAATATATAGATCTAGGTCTTGGTCGCCATCAACATCGAACAATAAAGTTCCTGCATCTTCCTCCAATCTTTGCTCATCGTTTTTATAGTTCGCTTCCTGTTGCACAAAAGTCCCATCCTCTTTTTGCGTAAACCACATTTCAGGATAACTGCGACTTCCACTTATAAACATATCTTCCAAGCCATCAGCATTGATATCACCTACGGCTATTGAAGGTCCGTATTGCGAAAATTTGTGAGGTATCGTCGTTTGAAAGTTAAAATCGATAAAATCGATATCACGTGCCAAATACATCAGATTACGTTGGTTGGCTACCTCCTCAAAAAGACCATCGTTTGGTAAATCGACATTTTTTAAAGGAAAAGAAGTATTTTCAGAATAACTGACGTTCAATAAGGTATCGATAGTAATCTTAGTCAACTTTTGGGTCGCTCCTCCAGGCCAAGTGATTTTTAGGCTATCGATTTTTTTCTCGTTGCCTATGCCAAAATGAATGATACTTTCGGGTTTGGATAGATATCCGCGGCCTGACAGAAGTGATTGCCTCTGCTTTTTACCGTTAACATAAATTTCAGCAACTGATCCAATTGCCTCTTTATTCCCTGTTTTCCCTTTCAGCTTAACCCTTAAATAATGATTGCCTTCATCGATTTGAGAGGTTTTGTTTTCGAGCAACAAGGCATTGTCATTAATGTTGTTGACAATAATATCAAGGTCTCCGTCCATATCAAGGTCGCCATAGGCCGCTCCATTCGAAAAAGTTCTGAAATTCAGCCCCCAATCTTTCGTAACGTCTGTAAAGGTCAAATCGCCATTGTTCTTGTACATGAAATTCGGAATCTTGATTTCCGGAATGGCGGCAATCAGTACTTCTTTGGAGACCAATCGGCTGGCAGTGGCCCTAAAGTCACCAAAATCACGATCGGTCACATCTTTTGGAAAACCATTGGTAATGTATAGGTCTTGCCAACCATCATTATCGTAATCGGCAAAGAGGGGCGCCCAGCTCCAATCTGTTTCTTGTATACCGGCGTACATACCCAATTCAGCATAGATCGGTACTTTGGTCTCTGGGTTGATGCCTTTGTTCATCTGTAACGTGTTGCGGGTATATTGCTGTTCGTATTCGTATTTCTTTGTGAAGATCTCTTTTTGATAATTGCTAGGCCCTTGAAACAATTTTTTTCTTTTGTTATAGTACGGTTGCATTTCTGTCGTATATAGATCAAGCTTACCATCGTTATCGACATCGGCAATATCACTACCCATTGAAGAAAAACTAAAGTGCTTAAAAAGATCACCTGCTTTATTGGTAAATGTGCCGTCTTGATTGTTCATGTAGACAAGGTCATTACTTAAAAAATCATTCGCGACATAGATGTCCATCCAACCATCATTATTAAAATCGTTTATTAAAGTACTATGGCTATAACCGTGATATCGGATGCCCGCCGAATCGGAAACATTGACAAATACAGGTCTCTTTAAACTATCGTTCCAATCGTTTCTATACAAACGGTCTTTACTTTGCGATGTGCCATCGTCATTCAAAGGACTGAACTCATTGGGATTAATGCCTTCAATTCGGTTGACCCCGATAAAAAGATCAAGGTCGCCATCGTTGTCAAAGTCGAAAAACTGGGCGTGGGAAGAATACGTGTCATCTGCTATATTATATTCCTCCGCCATTTCTTTAAAAAAAGGAATTCCAGATTCATCGTTTCCTTGATTTATATAAAGTAGGTTCTTCCTTTTTAGAGAATCCTTATAGAAAGTGTTGCAAACATAGATGTCAAGTTTTCCGTCCAAATTCAAATCGACCAACGAAATTCCTGAAGACCAAAAAAGGGAGTCTGTTTTTTCTATTTCGGCCTCTTTCGAAATGTCTTTGAATTTTAACCCTCCAAGATTAATAAAGAGCTTGTTGTCAACCTGATTTCCTGCAAAAAAAATGTCGTCGAGCCCATCGCCGTTAAGATCACCTAGAGCTACACCAGCACCATTATAGACGAATTCATTGTCTATTATATTAATGGAATCGTTCTCGGTAAGGGCATTATTGAATTTGAGCCCTGATAGATCGGAATCAACGGCCACGAACCTTGTGGTCGGAGTATTGTCCTTGCAAGAAGCAAGGATGACCGTAAAGAACAAAGCGTAAAGAATACTATATTTCATCTTAATCGACGATAAAATTATTGGGTATGCAAAGATGCATGAAGAGAAGTAAAGAAACAAAAAACCCCAACTTTAAAGTCAGGGTTTTTGAAATCAAAATAAATTAAATCTAATAGTTAGGATTCTGAACTAAAACATCAGGACCTTGAATATCGATTTGAGATTGTGGTATCGGGTAGACCTCGTTTTTACCGCCGGTAAAACTAGCTCCCCCAAACTTGGTGACCAACAAGGTAGATTCATAAGCTAAATAGTCATTCAACTCTTCAGCTGCAACACCCCATCGAACCAAATCAAAGAAACGGTGACCTTCACCAGAAAGTTCCAGTTTTCGCTCGAAACGAACGGCTTCCCGCGCAGACTCTTGGGTAGCGAATTGAGAAGCGGGATACTCGGTAATCACATAGTTAGCCGCTGGTGTGGCCCCTCCGTCATTGGAAACCCAGTATGCTGGGTCTGCAGCTCTCGCCCTTACCATATTGGTATATGTTCTTGCCTGCTCCAAAGAACCAGCCTCGATTTCAGCTTCTGCGGCCATTAGCAACACATCGGCGTATCGAATAATCGTGTAGTTCATTGTGGCGTAACCTCTTGTCCATGAACTACCATCGGTAAATGAATTCTCCTGAGATTTATAATACACATACTTTTTCGGAGAATACGGCCCGGCATAAGGCTGACTACGGATCCAAGCTTTACCTGGGTGAGGAATCCAATCAAGATACTGAATTCCCCTACGCCCAATAGACCAATCGATACGTGGGTCTAACTCACCTGCATCTGGAGTAAAAGGCTCATCTGATTCAACGTTGTAATCATTCGCCAAGGCATTACCGGCATCGTTGTATGATTTGTCCAACAAGGGCAATCCTCCCGAAGTACGGAACGAGTTCGCCAATTCAAAGCTTGGCTGAAAGAACCCACAACAGTTGCCGGGGCCGTCTGGGCCAGTATTATAGGGGTAGTTCAAATCATCAAAGTAATTGGCGTTTGCTGTACTACCTGTATTGTTGGCCGATTCAACGTCCATAACAACTTCGGCATGGTTATCGTTCTCTGCGTTATAGATTTGTGCATAATCATCCAACAGTGCATATTTCAAACCGTTAGACGTAACACCATTGGCGATAACATCATCGAACCAAGTCTTGGCCTCGGCAAATTTACCTTGATACAATTTGGCCTTGCCCATATAAGCGGCGGCGGCCCACTTGTTGACTCGACCGGCACCGTTCTCAGCGGGTAGGTTATCATAGGCAAACTGAAAATCGGCCTCGATTTGTGCCCAAGCATCTCCATTATTCGGTACAAGGACTACCTCAGGAGCGGCAAGGGTTTCATCAAAAACCGGAATGTTGCCGAAATGCTTTTTCAGATCAAAATAGAAATGACCTCTCAACATTCGGGCCTCTCCTGCGATGCGAGAAGCCACAGCGGGTTGAATTTCCGTAGAATTGGCCAGAGTGGCCAAAACGGCGTTGGCCCTACTAACTCCTTCATAACGTCCGCGCCATAAAAAATTAATGTCACCACTGGTAGGATCTATTTCATATCGTTGTACCGGGTTGATGGCCGAATAGTCGCCTGCATCGGTACCTTTATTGGCTTCACCACCCATAACTGAACCTGTAACCCAGTGGTTGGGTCCTTCAAATCGGTTTCCAAAAACCCCGTTCAAGGCGGCATAAGTTCCAATTAGCAAGCCTTCGATACCGGGTTGGGTACTTACCTGGGCGTCGGCCAAGGAATCGGTTGGAGCCACCTCTAGGAACTCATCGCTACACGAAACCCCTAATAACAGGAGCCCTGAGAGGATGGCAGATGACCATTTTTTTAACTTTTTTGTTGTTTTCATAGTTTTATTTTTCTATAAATATATTAAATATTTTGTTTTCAAATATCACGGTTTGTTCACAGCGACATTTAGATTCCGATTTCCAAGCTGATAACATAACTTGGTGTCACAGGGAAGTTACCCACATCGATACCAAAGTTCGTGTCAGGACCAGCAACCTGAGGGTCAAGACCGCTGTAGTTGGTAATGGTCCAGATGTTATTGGCGGCAAGCCCCAAGTTCAGTTTGCTGAGCCCGAACCTATCGGTCAATTCATTGCTGAAGTTGTAACCGACCCGCAATTGAACCAATCGCACATAAGAACCGTCTTCAACATACCATGAATTCGATGCACCACTTGTACTTAGGTTGGATGCACTTTCCCAAATAGGGGCACCAGCATTGTTCCCTAATTCTGGAGTCCAAGAATTGAACGCGGCAACACCTTTTGCCGAACCTTCGAACGTTCCAAAGAAATCTCTAAACCATTTAGATTGGTTAAAAATATCGTTGCCAAAAGAGCCATACCAGTAGCTCTGGAACTCAAAATTCTTATAACGTAGAATGATGTCCAAACCTCCTGTATAATCAGGTACCGCACTACCGATAACGGTACGGTCATCAGGGGTAATCGCCCCATCACCATCGACATCTTCATATCTAAACCGCCCAATTCCCTTACCATCTTGCGCGGGTGAGCTATCAACTTCGGCCTGACTGTTGAAATAACCGATAACATTGTACCCAAAGAAGGTCGAAATCGACTGACCCACAGAGTTTCTGATAGGGAAAATGCCACGATAACCAATATTGTCACCAAAGAAATCGATTCCTGGTGCCAAGGCCGTAATTTCGTTCTTAAGAATCGAGTTGGTACTATGGATTTCAAACGAAAGGTCTTCGGTTATGTTACCTCGACCAACAATTTCGAAATCGACACCTGAATTGCTCATTCCACCTATGTTTACGGATGGAGCGGACGCATAATTTCCGGAAACACCTGCTAAAGGTACTTGGTATAAAAGTTCTTTGGTGTCCTTTTTCCACCAGTCCAAAATGAATTCCAATTTATCGTTCAAGAAGGAAGCATCAAAACCGATATTGGTGGTAACCGAGGTTTCCCATTTTGCATCGGGGTTGCCGATACGACTTTGGGCAAAACCTTCGTTTGCACCACTGTTTTGACCATCTATCGGATAAAAGGTATTTCCTCTATCGGAAGCGAACAACGAATATTGGTTGTTAGGAGCTACGTTCGAATCACTACCCATTTCACCCCAGCCACCACGAATCTTTAAATCGGTGATAAAATCCTGGTTCTGCATGAAAGGTTCAGCGATTACACGCCATGCAGCCGAAACAGCGGGGAAGGTTCCGTATCTGTTATTTCCACCAAATCTAGAAGACCCATCACGACGGATAACACCGGTGAGGTAGTACTTTTCGTCAAAGTTATAATCTAGCTTTCCAAAGGTCGAGAAATAAGTAGAACCTTTAAATTGATTACTATTTACATTTGGACTTTGTACAACGCTTAGGCTTTGAAAATCCAAATCGGTCGAGAATGGGTTGATACCATTACCTGATATATTTCTACCCCTACCGTCGTTTAGCGCCTCGATACCACCGAATAATTTTACCCTATGTTTGCCAAATAGCTTATCGTAGCTGAACGTGTTGGTGAACGTCCAAGAAAATCCATAACCACTACCTTCGCTGAAAGAGTTACTGGCCTCAGGTTCTGAATCTCCCAAATAACGATAATTGTAATTCACAAAATGGTAATTACCATATGAGCCACCAATACTAGATCTTAGGGTTAATGCATCCCATGGTTTCACCAAGAGATAGACATTTCCAAATCCACCTATGCTATAGCTTTTGTCATCTCCATTATTGAGTACCAATCTTCTGACCGGATTTCGAGGGTTGTTGAACCCTGCCGCCCGAGTACTGGCGTAGCTGCCAAATTCATCATACACCGGCAAAATTGTGGGCATACGATAAGCAGACAATACTTCTGATTCGTCATCTGCTACCTCGACACCACCATTACCCCCGAAAATACCTCTTGTTGACCTGTAGGTGACCTGAAAGTTTTCGCCAACGCTAAGCCATGGGGTGATATCCCACTCAGAATTGAAACGAGCCGTATAACGGGCGAATTCTTGAGACAAAACGATACCATCTTGGTTTTGCGCCGAAATACCCATATAGTAACGACCATTTTCATTACCCCCGTCAAAGCCAAGTGTAACCCTGTTTTGAGGGGCTATTCGTGTAATTTCCTTGTACCAGTTGGTACCCGCTAAATTGGGGCGGATCAAGAATACGTTATCAGGATCAGCCGCATAGTTGGCTTGTATTTGGGCCAAATCGATAGCTCCCGCACTGACCCCGTTCTGCCCATCTGCATGTAAATAGTCAGGGAAGGTCGGAGTTGCGTTGCTGCCGTACTGCGGATGTGAATATTGTACCGCTGTACCGTTCGCGGCAGCATTGTTCTCGTAAGCTATATGCGTGTATCTGGCCATATCCTGAGGGTTCAACATTTCTGGAGAACCGCCAACATTGGGATCTGCAACACCACTATTGATATTCAAGGTCATCGTCGTCTTTCTTTTGCTTCTAGAACCTTGCTTTGTGGTATAAACGATTACACCGTTTGCAGCCCTTGCACCGTAAATGGAGGCGGCAGCGGCATCTTTAAGTACGGTCGCTGTCTGCACGTCCTCTGGGTTGATGAAATCGACATTTCGGGTCGGTACCCCGTCAACCACATAAAGTGGAGCGTTGTTTCCAAAAGAGTTGAAACCACGTACCCTAATCTGGCTGGTCGTACCAGGCTGACCATTGGTAAGTACGGTTACACCTGCAACCCTACCCTGTAATTGCTGTTCAATGTTGCCTGAAGGTACGGCGGCCAAATCTTCAGCTGCTACCACCGATACGGCAGCCGTGGTCTCACGTTTTGTTTCAACCTGATAACCTGTAACAACAACTTCTTCCAAAGCCGCGGCATCTTCGATAAGTGTAACATTGACTGTTGATTGCCCGCCAACAGAAACCTCTTGGGTTTGAAAGCCCAAATAACTAAAAACTAAAACGGCATCACTATCTACATTTAAGGTATAGTTGCCGTCAAAATCGGTCTGAGTACCATCGGTGGTGCCCTTAACTACGACGTTGGCCCCTGGCAAAGGCGCCCCTGTTTCATCGGTAACGGTACCCGAAACCGTTGATTGTGGCTGAATGCCCGACTCAACGCCATCAAAATTAGTTTCAAAATTCGCCAAGGTCAACTGCGAGCCCAGACAAACCATCATCGAGAAAAGCCCCAGCTTGAGCAACGAGTGCTTCCCCCAAGACTTTAACGAATTGTAATCATGTTTTTGATTCATAATCCTTGTTGTTTGTTAGTTTAAATTAATCTTGAATTAGTTCCAGTTTTTCTTACATCTAAAGGGTGTTCAAAGCACCCTAAATGTTAATAAAAAACCAAATTTGACATAATGATAACAAAAATATATGAATCATGGGGATATAAGCACCTATATTTTGTCAAATATTGGTACTCAATTTAAACGCTAGATTCTGTGCTGATGTCTTGAAAAGCTTCAATCTATGGCCAAGAGGACATCTAGCAAAGGAGCGATTCGCTTTGATGTTGGTTTTGAAATTTAACAAAATCGGAAGCGTTCATTGTAATTTCCGCACAACAATGCCGTATGGGTAATTTAAATTATTGTAGGATTTCTTTTTGATAATTCAGGGCCGTAACTAAGCTCGATACTGCAAAAATTTATACTTTACTGCATTTAAGCGTGCTCCATTTCCCGTTTGCGGTCTTACAAAAAAACAAATATGTGTCCCCGCCATCCTTGATTTTGTACTTTGCCCTTAAACGTGCGACCGTTTCGGGGAAGTTTCTTACACTTATATTGGCCTTTTTGACCTTCATACTTTTGATCGACTTCGAACTGTATGGAATAAATCTTTCAATTTTGAATATACGCCCGGGAAATTCGATTAATCGGTCAGCGGTGTAAAGATGTGTATGTCGATGTAGTTTGAATATATTATAGGTACTTGTCAAAGACTTAAACGCACCAGATTTCATTATTGCAGCGTTTGGTTCGTACAAAAAGGCCAGAGGCATCGAAAGTTTCGATTCGCTTGATTTTTCAGTGGATTGTAAGAATGCAAACTGTTGAACTTTTGATTCTTGAAAGTTGATGGTCTTTATCAATGGCTCTTTGCGAAAATCTTTTTCAATGACCCACAGAAGCTCCTTTACTTCATTCTTAACAGCCACTATATGTATTTCCCTAACAAACCCAAGCTGGTCGTTTCCGATTTTAAGATCTAGTAAGGGTGAGGTTTTTAGTAGAATTTTATTCGATTTTCGCAGGAGCAATTCCAAATTAGACGGAATATTGGGCGAGTAATCCTCAAGATTGACCACTTTTCCCTTTGTGAGGTTTCTTCGTGAGGGGTCGGCATAAATCCAATCCCATTTTTCATCGCTTTGTTCAAGGTAATCCAGACCATCCGTTGAAATCGTTTGAACGTTCGTAGCGCCCAAAACCTTAAAATTATGTCGAGCTATTTCTGAAAGTTCTGGATCGAGTTCGCAATGGACGACCGAGTCGACTTTTTGACTAAAAAAATAGCTATCGACGCCAAAGCCTCCCGTCAGGTCGCAAAGTGATTTTCCATTTACGATTTCCGATTTATATCTTGCGGTAACCTCAGAAGACGTTTGTTCGATACTCAATGGTTTTGGAAAGTAAATTTTTTCTTTGTTAAACCATATGGGGAGTTTTTTTTCACACTTTTTTTTTGATTGGAGCTGCTCGGCGATCTCTTTGTTGGTCACATGGCCGAAAAGTGGTTTTTTTAGTAGTACCGACACAATGTCAGTATTCAAATTTTCATTTATAAAATCTTGAACACCAGTATTTAAAATTGAATTGTTCAAACTTAAACTATAAGTTTTTGGTCAGGGATTTTACCGTCTTGTTTTCTGCTAAAAATTCCTTTAAAATCACTTTTATGGCGGTATATCCGGGTACTGCAACGATCATACCGACCACTCCGAAAAGTAACCCTGCAATGATGATGATCAGAAAGATTTCCAACGGATGTGATTTAACGCTGTTCGAAAATATGAAGGGTTGGGAAAAGAAATTATCGACCAACTGACCGACCATCAATCCTATTAGAACATAGCCGGTCTTCGGAAGTATGACCGTGCTAAAATCCGCTCCCAAATTACTGGTCATTGTGAGCACGACCATTAGTCCGCCGCCGATAATCGGGCCGACATAGGGAATAATGTTGAAAAGGGCACATAAAAATGCGATTACAATTGCGTTTTCAATGCCTACAATAAACAATACAATTGTATATATTACAAATAATATCAATATTTGAAGAAGAAGACCCACAAAATACCTTGATAGAAGATTGTTGATCTTTTCAATCGACTTTACCGTTCTGTTTTCGTTGCGATCTGGTACAAAGGCCAAAATACCGCTTTGGAAAAGTTTCCGGTCTTTCAAAAAGAAGAATGAAATAAAGAGGACTGAAAAAAGACCAATACTTAGGTCGCCCAAGGTTCCCAAGAGCGAGTTAAGAAAGTTGGGGATAAACCGAAAGTCCAAATTTGAAAAAATCTTTGATTCTTTGATACTTTGTTCAATGTCATTCGGACTTAGTCCCAAAAAACCGGTTATTTCGCGATATAAATTTTCTACCTTATACTGTAGGTCATCGATATCGAGCAAAGAAAGATTTCTGCCCTGTTCGGTGATTACCGGTACAAATAGAGCTATGATCCCCACAAAAACCCCGACCATGAGCGATATGGTAAGTACTACGGCCAATGTGTTCGGAAACTTCAGCTTTCTTCTTAAAAAAAGTACTATAGGCCTGCCGATTAATGCCACCACGGCCGCAATGGTCAAATAGGCCAAAACGGATCGGATCTTATAAAAAAAGAAGAGCAGTAACGCTATTCCCACAACGATACCTAATGCCCGTAATATACCTCTTGAAATGGTCTTCTCTGTCATTGATTAATTCTTGAAAACATAAGAAATGATGTTAGCACCCATTTTAAGGGCCTTTTCACGCACCTCTACGGGGTCGTTATGTACCATTGGGTCTTCCCAGCCATCTCCTAAGTCTGCTTCAAAAGTAAATAAAAGAACCAATCGATTTTGATGAAAAATACCCAATGCCTGCGGGCGTTTTCCATCGTGTTCATGTATTTTGGGCAGACCTTGGGCAAAATTATATTCCTGTCTAAAAATGGGGTGATCTGCCCCCAATTCCACTAGTTCTGTATTTGGAAAGACCTTGCCAAGTTCTTTACGTAGGTAAGGTTCCATGCCATAATTATCGTCAATATGCAAGAATCCACCAGCCATTAAGTAGGTACGCAGGTTTTGCGCCTCTTCATCGGAGAACACGACATTGCCATGCCCCGTCATATGTAAAAACGGATATTGAAATATGTCAATGGCACCAACTTCAACAGTACCCGGCTTATCGCTGAGTTTGGTCCCGATATTGTCATTGCAAAAGCGTATCAGGTTGGGAAGGGCTGTCGGGTTGGAGTACCAATCGCCACCTCCATTATATTTTAAGATTGCAATTTCTTGAGAAATAGTAGGCGTTGCCATGTGCAATAGCAACCAGCACGCAATGAATTTGAAACATTTCATAAGGCCAACATTTTATCTGCTGTTTATCATTGATACTATCGTGCAGGCAACAAGAGCAGCTGTTTCAGTACGTAACCTGTTTTCTCCCAAAGAAATAGGCTTAAAACCCTTCGAGTAGGCCTTTTCGATTTCGGCGCGGGAAAAATCCCCTTCGGGTCCAATTAGTATTGTGATATCGGTATCTGGCGCAACCCGTCTTTTAAGTTCCGATTTCTCACCCTCCTCACAATGGGCTATAAAAAGAAGACCGGTAGGCTCGTTCTCCAAAAAAGTATCATATGAAACCGGTGGGTTTACCTTTGGCAAATAGGTCTGCAGGGATTGCTTCATTGCAGCTTGCACCACTTTTTGCATGCGTTCATATTTAACCACCTTGCGTTCAGATCTTTCACATATAACAGGGGTAATCTCGTTAACTCCTATTTCTGTAGCCTTCTCTAAAAACCATTCAAACCGATCCATGTTTTTGGTCGGTGCCACGGCCATGTGGAACCAATACATATTACGGTGTTTTTTTTGGGTATCGGTTATTTGCGCCTTACATTTTTTCGGATGGGCGATTAAGATTCGGGCCTCATAGAGATACCCTTTGCCATTGGTGATATAAAGACTGTCACCCTCTTTTTTTCGTAGCACTTTGACAATATGATTGCTCTCCACGGTGTCAAAAACGAACTGGGCTACGCTATTGTCCAAAGTTGGGTTGTAAAAAAGTTGCATGTCGTTCAAAAATAGGAATTAATTCTTCCTCGAAGCTATAGAAATGTAACTTTAAAGAGATCACTACTTCTACTTGACCCTGCTGGCAGCCTTTAACTTGGGCTATTTTCGGCAAGCAATATAAAGTGCTCCTTTGTTGCCTCCTTTGGCAATTTTATGACCGTTTTCGACTTCCAGAATTTCAAAGCCAATCTTTTCTAACTTTTGAAGTATGTCTTTTCGCCTTACCCAATAAACGCTTGGCTGGTTTTTGCCGAAAAGCTTCCAGTTGAACTGAGTATCGTTCAACTTCAGCCAGGGCAAATGATATTTTGATACTTTCTCGCCCCGAATTTTGCGCAAGGTGTTCGCAATAGTGCTTAGCAACGGGTTGTAAAACCTGGATTCATAATCTAGAAAGGTGAAGAGTGTGATGCTCCCTTTTTTTGCAATTCGATAGGTTTCTTCCAATGACCTATTAAAGAGTTCCGACGGAACGAAGCAAAGTACTTGTTGAATATAGACCAAATAGTCAAAGGTTTCATTTTCGAATACGTGAAGGTCAGAGGCATCGCCGGTCATAAACTTAACGCTCGATCCCTTCTCGTTCGACCGCCTTTGCGCGAATTCCATCATTTCAGGAACGATATCGAAGCCGATGACATCGGTAAACCCCAGCTGTTCTATAAAAAAAGTCAGTCTGCCCCCGCCAGCGCCCGCTTCCACCACAGATCCAGAAGAATCGGTAAGATATTTACGCAGCATTAACTTCTCTTCGGGCCACACATCTTCGCGGTAGATGGTGCTGTCCATCATGTGTTCGGCGTAGAAATCCTTATTCAAATTGACAATCTTATCCTTCATTCGAACCTTGGTCTTTTTTGTCAAAATATTGATTGAAATTGAAGCTAGTGCACTGTAAGTAACGAAGATTAAATTGAATTAGTCTTTCCATACATTGAATTAAATGGAGTATCGGGCCTTTGCCAAAATGGAAGGCTCCGCGAAAACCCCGTCTTTATATTTCAGATACCCTACGATACCTATCATTGCGGCATTGTCGGTGCAATATTCGAACTTTGGGATAAAGGTATTCCATCCATAATCTTTTTCGCTGGATTTCAGTGCCCGTCTGATTCCCGAATTTGCGGAAACCCCGCCACCTATGGCGATTGTTTTTATCCCTGTTTGTTTCGCCGCTTTTTTCAATTTGCCTATCAATATCTCAACAATGGTAAATTGAATAGAGGCACATATATCGTTAAGGTTTTCCGTTATGAAGTTGGGATTGTTTTTAACCTCTTTTTGTATAAAATAAAGAATGCTGGTCTTCAATCCGCTAAAGCTAAAGTTCAGGCCATCGACCTTGGGTTTCGGAAACTTGAATTTTCTTGGGTCACCGAGTTGCGCGTACTTATCGACCAATGGACCTCCTGGATATGGAAGCCCCAACAATTTGGCGCTCTTATCGAACGCTTCTCCAACGGCATCGTCTAGCGTCTCTCCCAAAATCTCCATATTGAAATAATCTTTTACCAGTACGATCTGTGTATGGCCTCCGCTGATGGTCATGGCCAGAAATGGAAATTGGGGAATCTCGGCATTTTCCTCATTGATAAAATGGGCCAAAATATGTGCTTGCATATGATTGACCTCGATCAAAGGAATATTCAAACCGAGCGCCAAGGATTTGGAAAAAGAAGTGCCTACCAGTAACGATCCCATTAGCCCTGGCCCTCTTGTAAATGCTATGGCGGATAATTGTTTTTTGTCGATATTTGCCCTTGTCAATGCTCGGTGAACGACAGGAACGATATTTTGTTGGTGTGCCCGCGAGGCAAGTTCGGGCACAACACCCCCATATTCCTCGTGTATTTTTTGAGTTGCGACAACGTTGCTGAGCACTTTGTCATTGCATAGTATAGCGGCCGAAGTGTCATCACATGATGATTCTATGGCAAGTATGTAAATAGGTTCTGAATCTATCATGTTTGGAACAAAAATTGGAGTACAAAGGTAAAACATAAAGCCCTATCAAAAAACTCAGAAAAATACTGGTCAGAACGCTTTTGGTGTTTTTGTTGCTCTGTGTTTTGGGTACATTGATTCTTTCGCTCCCCGTCGTTCAAACAAGATTTGCCAAGTATGCCACAAATCGAATCAATGCAGAGTTCGGTACGAACATCAATATCGACAGGTTAAGGGTTTCCCTTATTTCTTGGGACACCGATATAGGGGGTATTTATGTTGCCGACTACCATCAAGACACACTTTTTCATATCGATCGGTTGACGACCTCTATTTTGAACCTAAAAAATTTGAAGGAAGGAAAATTGGAGTTCGGAACGATAGAAATCGAAAGACTATTGTTTAATCTAAAAGATTATGAAGATAGTTTAAGTACCAACCTTGAAGTTTTCATCGATAAATTGGATGATGGCAAGCCTAGGGAACCGGGCACCCCCCCCTTCTTTTTTTCTTCATCCGACATTGAAATTACGAACAGCGTTTTCAGGTACACTGATGAAAATTTGACCAATCCTAAAATTTTGGATTTTAACGAACTTTCCATATCAGCGGCAGATTTTCAAATAGTTGGTCCTGATGTAAATGTCGATATTGAGGAAATGGCGTTCAAAAGTCAGCGAGATATCGAGGTTCAACACTTGACCACCCGTTTCAAGTATACCAAAGAACAAATGCGCTTCGATTCTTTGGGTGTCAAAACCCGAGAATCTGATTTAAAGGGAAGTTTGGTTTTTGATTACGACCGTGAAGATTTCAGGGATTTTTTGAACAAGGTCAAAGTAACCGCTTATTTTGAAGAATCAACGGTCGCCCTTGATGAGGTAAATTTACTTTACGATGAATTTGGAAAGGGCAAGAAAGTGGCTTTTTCAACGCAAACAGAAGGCGTTTTGAACGATCTGAGTACCAACGACCTTTTTTTGCTTTCAGATAACACGGGTATTCGGGGCGATTTCAATTTCAAGAACCTCTTTTCAAAAAAAGATCCATTTGTAATGGAGGCCCAAATGAAGAACGTGACCTCAAGTTATTATGAGTTGCGTTCGCTGATGCCCAATATTCTGGGAAAAGCCTTACCAACGACGTTTCAGAAATTGGGCCAATTCACCATAAGGGGCGATGCTGTCGTTTCTGAAACCTCGGTCGATGCAAGGGCAAATTTGAATACCGCACTTGGCAATAGTTATTTTGACCTGAACATTTCGAATTTCAATCATATTGATGATGCGGAATACAAAGGTTTTCTATCCTTGATAGACTTTGATTTGGGCAGTTTGGTAGAGAACAGAAGATTAGGAAGGACAACCTTGGATTTTAACGTTGAAGGTAAGGGATTTGTTCAAAAAAGCCTGAACACAGAGGTAATCGGTGAAGTCTATTCCGTGAATTTCAATAATTATGAATATAAAGATGTCAAAGTATCAGGAATACTCAAGGAACAACTGTTCGATGGTACTTTGGTCAGTAATGATGAAAATCTGAAATTCACGTTTAAGGGGTTGGCAGATTTTGCACGAGACCGTAACGATTTCAATTTTATAGCATCGGTCGATTATGCGGACCTTAAAAGATTGAACTTTGTAAATGATAGTGTTTCTATCTTTAAGGGGAATGTCAACATGGACATATCGGGAAATACCCTTGACAATTTGGCCGGTGATATAAAGTTCACGAAAACCGTTTTTGAGAACAAGAACGACACCTATTACTTCGAAGATTTTCAGGTGTCGTCAACGTTCGAAAATGATTCGATTCGAACCATAGATATTAATTCTCCTGATATTATTACCGGTTACATGAAGGGTAATTTCAAGGTTAAAGAATTGGGCAAGCTCGTCCAGAATTCACTGGGCAGTATTTATACGAACTACAGACCGTTTGAAATTTCCGAAGGTCAGACACTTGCTTTTAATTTTAAGATTTATAACAAGATTGTCGATGTATTTTTTCCAGAAGTAAAGTTTGACCCCAATACATTCATCAGAGGTAACATCATCGCCGATGAAGGTGATTTCAAATTAAATTTTAGGTCACCCAGTATAGAGGCATTTGGCAATTCGGCCGATAGTATCGAGCTACGGATCGATAACAAAAACCCGCTTTATAACACCTTCGTTTCGGTTGGTGATATGAAGACCAAATACTATGACGTAAAGGATTTTCAATTGATAAACACAACCTTGAAGGATACGTTATTCTTTAGAACGGAATTCAAAGGCGGTAGTACGCTTAACGACAGCTATAACATCAATTTTTATCACACTTTTAATTCCGAGAACAAGTCGGTGATTGGACTTAAGAAATCGGACGTAAGTTTTAAGGGAAATACATGGGTGCTCAATAAAGACGGCAATAATCTTAACAAAGTGATCGTAAACCGAACCCTCGACAGCATTAAGATCGAGGAAATTGTCATGAACAACAACGTTCAAGAACAGATTCGTTTGAACGGGCAGTTGGCCGATTCCACTTTTAAAGACCTTCAATTACAGTTTAAGATAGTTTCGTTGAATAAGATTACGCCGGCAATCGATAGTTTGAAATTGCAGGGAGAAGTCAACGGAACCCTTAATATTTTCCAAAAAGACGGTGTATATCTTCCCTCCTCGAATTTGGCTGTCGAAGATTTTTCCATAAACGATATGCGAATGGGTGATTTGACGATCGGTATTGCTGGAAATCGCGACCTAACAGAGTTTATCGTGAATGCCCAGATTACCGAAGGAGGAAAAGAAAAATTCGGGGTTGCCGGCAAAATATTAAACCATGGAGAAGAGCCTGAGGCCGATCTTTTGGCAAATTTCGCTGATTTTGACCTAGAACCGTTCAGTCCCTTGGGTGAAGGGGTAATATCAAATATTCGTGGAGACCTCAACGGAAACGCAAGGTTACGGGGCAATATAAAAAACCCAGATTTTAGCGGTATTCTGACACTTGACAACGCAGGTCTGGGTGTGCCGTATCTTAATGTAGACTATAGTTTTGCGCCAAATTCAAGGGTCAATCTAAGAAATCAATCCTTTGAGTTTGTCAATATTGATTTCACCGATGTCGTTTATAACACCAAAGCAAATTTAGACGGCACGATTACCCATTCTTTTTTTGAAGATTGGACCTTGAACTTGAATATTGACACGAATGCGAACCGATTATTGATTTTGAACACTGAGTTTGATGAAGAAGAATTATACTACGGCACCGGCTTCCTAAGAGGAAAGGGAAGAATATTTGGCTCGACCAAGGCATTGAATATCGTGGTCGATGGTGAAACTGCGCGCGGCACTTCGTTAAAAATTCCGTTAAGCGATGTGGCTACGGTGGGGGACTATTCTTTTATAAATTTCATTGAAAAAAATGATGTCAAGACCATTGAAGAACAGCGTACACTTGACGATGTAGAAGGTCTTGAACTTGAGTTCAACCTTGATATTACGCCAGAAGCAGAGGTGCAGATCGTAACCGATAGAAAAACGGGAAGTAATTTAAAAGGCACGGGCATCGGTTTGATGAACATGCGGATCAACACCAGGGATCGATTTGAAATGAACGGCGAATTTGCCGTGGTAACGGGAGAGTTCAATTATAAGTTCGGCAATATCATCAATAAAACATTCACCGTAGAGCCGGGAGGGAGTATTTTTTGGTTAGGTGACCCCTTGAAAGCCCAATTGAACATGAAGGCTGTGTATTCTTTGAACGCGAACCCAGCTCCTTTGCTTGAAAATACAGGGTACAACAGAAGAATTGCCACAGATGTCGTCATTAACTTGACCAATGAACTTGAAAACCCCGATATTCAATTTGATATTGAGTTTCCCGGTACGAACTCCATCGTACAGACCGAACTTGAGTATCGACTTCAAGACCCCGAAATTGTTGAAAAAAATGCGATTTTCTTATTGGCGCAAGGTTCATTCGTAAATGATCAAAACGGTTTAAATGCGCAAGCGGTAACGGGTAATTTGATCCAATCGGCATCTAGTATATTGAACCAGGTCTTGGGCGGTAACAATGATAAGTTCAATCTAGGTATCTCTTATGAGCAGGGAAGTAATTACTTGGCCGATTTCGAGACCGATGACAGGCTTGGAGTGACGGTTTCAACACAGATAAGCGACCGAATTCTATTGAATGGAAAGGTAGGTGTCCCCGTTGGAGGGGCAAGCGAAACTGTGATAGCCGGTGACTTTGAGGTTCAGGTCTTGTTAAATGAAGAAGGTACCCTTAGTATGAAGTTCTTTAGTAGGGAAAGTGAGATTCAAGAATATTTGGCCGACCGACAGGGCTCTACCCAAGGGGCAGGACTTTCCTACGATGTCGACTTCAATAGCTTTAAGGAATTATGGAACAAGGTTTTCGGCAAAAAGAATGTAGAAAAAGACGAATTGTCCTTGCCGCAAAGTGACCCATCTTCCGTTATGCACAATGACAGTCTCTACCGTTTTCGTGAAAAGACCAAGGGACTTTAGTTTTTTGGAACGAAAAACGATCATTTTGTTATGATTTTTTGCACTTCCTCTTAAAATGGCCAACGAAATCGTTTGAGCCTGTACATTGTTGACGTCATGATGTCAATATATGTTTTCTACAGTTCAATTATTCGATTAAGTTTGTTAATTTTGCTAGCTTAAAATTTTCGATGGCCTCAAAGATTAAGAAAATTGGAGTTTTTACATCAGGTGGTGACTCACCTGGCATGAATGCCGCAATACGCTCGGTAGTTCGAACCTGCGCTTATTTGAAGGTAGATTGCGTTGGTATATTCAGAGGGTATCAAGGCATGATAGAGGGTGATTTCAAGCCAATGGATGCCAGAAGTGTGAACAATATCATCAATAAAGGCGGTACTATTTTAAAATCTGCCCGCTGTGATGATTTTAGAACCCCGGAAGGAAGAAAAATAGCGTATGAACAGCTCAAGGCCGAAGGAATAGATGCCTTTGTAGTGATCGGGGGCGATGGTAGTTTCACCGGAGCGATGATTTTCAATAAGGAATATGATTTTCCTGTCATAGGAATTCCTGGTACTATCGATAACGATATTTTCGGCACTTCTTTTACTTTGGGTTTCGATACGGCACTGAACACCGTTGTCGATTGTATCGATAAAATACGGGATACTGCCAGTTCCCACAATAGACTTTTCTTTGTTGAGGTCATGGGCCGAGATGTAGGCCATATCGCCTTGAACGCAGGTGTTGGCGCGGGAGCCGAGGAAATACTAATACCCGAAGAGAATAGGGGTCTCGACCGTCTTCTTGAGTCGTTGAAAAGAAGCAAGCAGTCAGGAAAATCTTCAAGTATCGTTATTGTGGCCGAAGGCGACAAAACGGGCAAAAATGTATTCGAACTTAAGGAATATGTAGAAGAACATCTGCCCATCTATGATGTACGGGTCTCCGTGCTGGGCCACATGCAACGCGGCGGTGCCCCCTCTTGCTACGATAGGGTATTGGCCAGTAGAATGGGGGTCAAGGCCGTTGAAGCATTATTGGAAGGCAGAACGAATCTCATGGTCGGTGTTCGTGACAATAAACTTATTTTGACACCTATCGAGAAGGCGATCAAGGGTACCTCTAAATTGGATAAAGAGCTCATTAGAGTCTCTGAAATAATGACTACATAATTTTTTTAATTTAAAAATATAACAATGGCAAACTTGAAAATAGGTATTAACGGATTTGGAAGAATAGGAAGACTGGTTTTTAGAACGTCCGTCAAAAGGGATGACATAGATGTGGTGGCCATTAATGACCTGCTCGATGTTGAACATCTGGCTTATCTGCTAAAATATGATTCGGTTCACGGTAAGTTCGACGGAACGATCGAGGTGGAAGACGGTAATCTGATCGTAAACGGGAAGACGGTTCGAATAACGGCCGAGCGAGACCCTAAAAACATCAAATGGGATGCTGTCGGAGCTGAAATCGTTGCAGAATGTACCGGAATTTTCACCACCTTGGAAACTGCACAATACCATATCGACGGGGGTGCCAAAAAAGTAGTGATATCGGCCCCTTCGAAAGATGCGCCGATGTTCGTGATGGGCGTTAACCATAAGAATGTAAAAAGTTCTGACACCATTGTTTCGAATGCTTCATGTACCACAAATTGTTTGGCGCCAATGGCGAAGGTTTTGCATGATAATTTTGGTATTGAAGAAGCATTGATGACAACGGTGCACGCCACAACGGCGACTCAGATGACCGTTGATGGGCCTAGCAAGAAAGATTGGCGAGGTGGTCGAAGTGCATTGCTCAATATCATTCCCGCTTCTACGGGTGCTGCCAAAGCGGTCACAAAGGTTATTCCCGAATTGGAAGGAAAACTTACGGGAATGGCCTTCAGGGTACCTACCGCTGATGTATCGGTCGTCGATTTGACCGTTCGTTTGAAAAAGGAAACGTCTTACGAAGAAATTAAAAAAGCCTTTAAATCAGCTTCTGAAGGAGAATTAAAGGGGATTCTGGGCTATACGGAAGAGGCCGTGGTATCGCAAGACTTTGTCAGCGACCCCCGCACAAGTATTTTCGATGCAGGAGCAGGAATCGAACTCAACCCTCAGTTTTTCAAGTTGATCAACTGGTATGACAATGAGTCCGGTTTTTCGAACAAGATGGTCGATTTGATCCAACACGTGGCAAGCGTATAAAATTCAAAATGCAATAATAGTTCTTCTCAAGGCCTGTCATGTATCCTTTATGGTGGTGGCATAGGAAAAACTTTTTAAGTATGGGCTTATGATATTGATCGTTGATAGCGGGGCTACCAAAGCGGATTGGATTGCTTTGGACAATAAAGGAAATCAATTGTTCTTGACACAAACCCTCGGCCTTAGTCCCGAGGTATTGACCAAAGAGGTCATTGAAGACCGGTTGGCCAATAATTTCGAACTTTCCAAGAATAGGGATAAAGTCACCCAGCTTTTTTTCTATGGTGCGGGATGTGGTACGGAGCGTATGCGCAAGTTCCTGAAAAAAATATTTAAGGATTTTTTTCCGAAGGCAAAGGCGATCGTTAGGGAAGATACCTATGCTGCAATTTATTCGACGACCAAAGTCGGCCATCAAGGCATCGTGTGTATTTTGGGCACTGGCTCCAATTGTAGTTATTATGACGGACATCAACTTTTTCAAAAGGTAATCTCACTGGGATACATACCCATGGATGACGGAAGCGGGAACTTTTTTGGAAGAAAATTGATCAGGGACTATTATTACCATAAAATGCCACAAGATTTGGCGATCAAGTTCGCGAAAGAGTACAATCTTGACCCCGACGTTATTAAGGAGAATTTATACAAGCAGCCTAACCCGAATACCTATTTGGCGACTTTCGCGCGATTTTTAATAGAGAACAAGAATCATCCGTATTGCAAAGGTGTAATAGATAAGGGGCTTCAACAGTTCATCAATAACCATGTAATGCAATTTGAATTGGCGACCAAGGTGCCAATTCATTTTGTTGGTAGTATTGCGTATTTTTTACGGGAAGAATTGGCGGCCGTGCTTGAGCGCAATGATCTTGTTGCCGGAGTTATCCGCCAGCGCCCGATCGACGGTCTAGTCGAATTTCACAGAGAAACTATCTGATAGCGATCATCGAGATTTCGACGTTCACGAACTTGGGTAGGTTCGAAACCTCGACAGTTTCACGAGCTGGTGCGGTGTCGGCATCAAAATATGTGGCATAAACTTCATTGACTTGTGAAAACTGGTTCATATCGTTCAGAAATATTGATGTTTTGACCACATTTTCAAAGGTCATCCCCGCTTCGGTCAAGATGGCTTTTAGGTTTTCCATAGACTGCTGGGTTTCCTTCTTAATGTCATTTTCCACAAGATCACCTGTTTTTGGGTCGATGGGTATCTGACCTGAAATATAGAGGGTGTTCCCAAACAAAACAGCCTGATTGTAAGGGCCGATAGGGGCAGGGGCGTTTGGCGTATTGATTATTTTCTTCATTTTCGATTGTTTAAGGTTGTCTTTTTTTATAGAACCCGCTTGTGCTTCGTTATTTCCAATTGGGATGGTATTATTTTATCTTCTGGCCGGTTGACTCCTATTTTCCCATTTAAGATCTTTAAGGATCGAGCTTTTGATCCCTATAAAGAAGTACCAGCGCTCGTACCGCCCGAAGGGCGACCAAGTGAATCTCATGTTAAAACTTTTAAGATCGCGTTCAAAGCGAAGTTGGGTCAGGGTAAAGCCCTTGTTCTTGAAATCATAACCTGAAGACCCGCCCACCTTCCATCTGGGGGATAGTTCAATATCGCCGGAAAACATGAGCGAGTGGCTGCTAAATTCATTTTGGCGGGCCGTATTCGAATAACTTGCCGAATAGGCGAGGCGAAAATTCCACGGTATTTTGGTGCCCCACGCCGGATTTTCGACATCATC
Organism: Meishania litoralis; assembly: GCF_042611095.1. Classification (NCBI taxonomy): domain Bacteria; kingdom Pseudomonadati; phylum Bacteroidota; class Flavobacteriia; order Flavobacteriales; family Flavobacteriaceae; genus Meishania; species Meishania litoralis. The sequence continues at coordinate 53,843 of NZ_JBHFPV010000006.1, read as the reverse complement.
GGAATTTCTGGAGCGATCTTCGTTACTTCGGGTGTCATAAAAATCATCGGCCTTGCCAAAAAGATCATCGTCCCGACCCCCGCTTTGCGCCACATAGTCGAATTCACCGGATTCTTCCTCTTCCTCTTCCTTCTTTTTTCCGAAAGTCTTGCTATCTATCGAATACCCTACATTGAAGTTGGCCCTTGTGAGCCGCAACCAACTTCCCCCATTATCGATATTGAAGGTATTTATGCGCCGGCCGTTGTTGTCTATGGCATAGGGGTCTAGACCGGCGGAAAAATTTATCGACATTTTTTTATTGAGTATGCTCGTGCCTCCGTTAACACTTAATGGGCTTATTTTTAAAGAGTCGGCCTCGAAATTATAGCCCGTAGAAATATTGAAGTTGTTGAGAATCGATATTTTTTTCGCTTCGGTTGCCGTAGAATCTTTGTCCCTAACCTTGGCTTCAAGGGTATTTGCCAAAGAAAAGCCTATACTATTTGATTTGCCCAAACTAGGCTGTCCGTTAAGTGTTCCCTCAAATCTGCTGTATTGAACGACATTGCCGTTGGCGTCGAGATATTCATCATAGAATTGTTCGAATGAAGGGGTATAACCATAGCTCAGGCTTGGCCTCATTACATGTCTGAGGGCTTGTATTTTTTTATCTTCCCCAAAATTAAACGTACCGTATACTGTCGTTCCAATACTTGCGCTGAAACCATACTTATTGAATCGATCGAAGCCTTTGATGGTATCCCTTACGACCTCACCGTTCTCGCCGGCGGTGGCATCAAATCTCTTTTTGTAGGTTTCGAGTGTCCATATATCTTCATAGTTGCCCCCTACGCTTACACTAAAGAACTTTGCGACCTTAAAATTCGTGGTCAAGGGTATTCGATGTCTTGCGCCTATTCTTGCCCCATCGAACATGCGGCCGGTCAAAAAGTCTTCGTCATTGGTTTTCAGCCGGTTTTGGGCGTTTACATCATATTGAAAGTTGATATTCTGGATAATACCTTTCTTGATTCCGTCTTTTTTAGCAAAGGGATAAATTCGTTCTAAACTTGCCTGAAAGGTGGGCAAGGTCATATCTATATTGTCTTCAGGGGCATTGGCACTTGTATTCTGGCTGTGGGTCATCGTTAGGCTCATATTCACCGAAGGATAGGCCGGAAAGGTTTTTGAGTACGAGATAGACGAACTTAGGGTGTTGTTTTGGGTATTCGGTAGGTTTTGCTGCAACAATGAATTTTGATAATACGAACTGCTTCCGAGGTTGACGGAGGCAGAAAAACGCGAATTCGGACTGGCCTTTGTATCTTGTGAATGCGACATTTGAAGATTCCAAATGGTACTTCGGCTATAGTCACTGAATCCCTTTTGACTAGCTACCAGGTTTTCATACCTGAAATTTACATTGCCACGGTATCTGTAGCGTTTGACATAGACCGATTGGGTACGAAAGCCATAACTTCCATTGGTATAGAAATCTCCGGTAAGGGTAAGGTCGGCATAGTCACCGATAGGTATATAATATCCGCCTTGTTGCAAAAAATAACCACGATCGGGATCGTTACCGAACGTAGGCATAATCAGTCCTGCGGTTCTTCCCACCGAAAGCGGAAAATAGGCAAATGGCAGTCCGATCGGTGTAGGTACGTCTGCAATGTAAAGATTACTCAGCCCGGCGATCACCTTCTTTTTTGGCACAAATTTGGCCTTTCTCACCCTAATATAATAGTCGGGGTTTATCGTATCGGTCGAGGTAGTCAACTTGCCTTCGCTTAGAAAGTAGACCGAATCATTTTCCTTTTTTGTGATTTCGGCATATACTTTCATGTTGTCACCGCCCAAAGACCCTAGACCTGCCTGCTGCTCGGTTCGAGAATTCCAAATCAACGCTTTTTGGGTATCGAAATTGAAGCGTATCGAATCAGGGATCACTTCGTTGTCGCCCTGCTTGAAAAAGGGAAGTTGTGAATAATTGCCAAGAGAGTCCTTGAGGCGACCGGCATATACTTCGTTCTTTATATAATCGAGAATGATTATACCCGCCTTTAGCTCTGTATCTTGATAGTATATTTCGGCTTCGTTATACAGGTATATCTTTTGGTCTTTTTGGCTCAATTTCACATAATCTTTTGCTTTGTACTTTATCTTTCCCAAAAGCAACGATGGTTTTCTTTTTACTGAATCCGATATGATGGAATCGGCTTGAACCGTATCGATTACGCTCGCCGGGAACAATGGGGCCGTAATGGAATCTTTTTGGACTTTTATAGGGAGGGAGATGATTTTGTCTTCTTGTGCAGACGTCGAAAGTACACTAAAAGCAAGCAGAAATAGGAAAAGTAAAAGATGTTTGTTTGATTGCAAAGCTAGATATCCTATTTTTGTGAAGGTTTGGCTTTCTTGTCGATACTGATACTTATCGCTATTTAGGCAGTCAAACTTACATATATTTTTTGTTCCCGTAATAGGGTATTACAATAAATTTAACCTTGGTGAGCTTCCCCAAAAAAATGCCATAATGAAGAGGAAACCTTCTTTTTTCATGTCAATTTTAGTAGTAATCCATTTTCTTTTGCATACCCCAAGTAGCTATGCCTATCAAGAAAATGATGATAAATTCGTGGTCGTTTTAGATGCCGGTCATGGCGGGCATGATCCGGGGAATCTGGGCAACGGATACCTCGAAAAGAACATCGCATTGAACATCGTACTAAGGGTCGGCTCGATCCTTGAACAAAATTCGGACATAAAAGTAATCTACACCCGTAATGACGATACTTTTGTTGACCTATATGTAAGGGGAGAGATAGCGAACAAGGCCAATGCGGATCTTTTCGTGTCGGTACATTGCGATTCCCATACCTCGGATGCCTATGGGGCGGGTACCTTTGTTTTGGGCCTTCATGCCAACAAACAGAATTTTGAAATTGCCAAAAAAGAGAACTCGGTCATCTATCTTGAGGATAATTACGAGACAAGGTATGCCGATTATGATATCAACTCGCCGGAGTCGGTCATTGGCCTGACCATTATGCAGGAGGAGTTTCTCGATCAAAGTATAGCCCTGGCAAAGAATATACAGGAGAATTTCGCAGGAAAACTCAAAAGAAAGGATAGGGAGGTGAAGCAGGCCGGATTTATTGTATTGCACCAGACCTTTATGCCCAGTGTGCTTATCGAGACCGGTTTTTTGACCAACAAGTCCGAAGGGGCATATCTGAATTCTAGTAAGGGCCAATCGGAAATGGGCACTGCAATTGCCGATGCGATTTTAAGATATCGTTCGGGTATCAGGTCGAATGCTCCCCTTGTTGCTTCGAATACACCTGAACCAACTGCACAGCCTGAAGGTGAAAGCACCTTAAAAACCGTTGAAAACGACCAAAAAGAAGCGAAAGCATTGGCGGCCGAAAAGGCAAAAGCAGATCAGGCCGAAAAGGATCGGATCGCCATTGAAGCGAAAAAGAAAGAATTGGAGGTACTGGCGCAAAAGAGAAAGGACGAAGAGGCTGCTAGAAAGGCAAAGGAGGCAGAGCTTGAAAAAGAACGTCTTGAGGCAGCGGCTCAAAAAGCAAAAGATGAATTGGCCGAAAAAGAGCGCCTGGCCGAAGAAGCTAAAAAGGCCCAGGATGCCCAGGATGCCCAAGCAGAAAAGGATAGGTTGGCAGAAGAGATAAAAAAGAAGGAGTTGGCCGCGCTTGCACAAAAACGAAAAGATGAAGAAGCCGCAAAAAAAGCTAACGAAATAGAAGCTGAAAAAGAATCCGTCGCGGAAAAACCCAAGGCCAGTCCCATAGATGCTGATTCAACCAATGAAAAAAAACCGGATGAAGTCTTGCAGGTTGTTTATAAGGTACAGCTTTTGGCCAGCTCACAGGTAATTCCACTTGAACCGGCTAACTTCAATGGTCTTGACACGCTCTCAAAAGAGCCGGTCAAAAATCTATTTCGCTATATGTACGGCAATGCCACAACTTATGAAGAAGCAAAAGCTCTCAAGTCCAAGGCCGATACGAAGGGCTATCCGACTTCTTACATCGTGGCCTACAAAGACGGTAAGCGCATTACGTTGAACGAGGCGCTTAAATACGTAAACGAATAATTATTCCATTTCAATATTATTCATAATTTTGTTAGTAACTGAAAATCGATCTATTGAAACTATCTAAGGAAGTTAAGACCGGAATTATCGTAGTCGGGGGTATTCTTTTGTTTATTTTGGGGTTTAGCTACCTCAAATCGACGCCCCTCTTCGACGACAGCAAGACGCTATATGCGGTTTACGAAAATGTGGGCGGGCTTCAGGCAGGAACACAGGTCTCTATAAATGGATTATCCGTCGGAACGGTCAATAATATAAAATTCAAGGATCAATCCGGCAATCTTTTGGTAACCTTTACCGTAAACAACGATTTTGAATTTTCTAAAAACAGTAAGGCCGAACTTTTCGATACGGGCATCATAGGGGGCAAGGGTATTCAGATCATGCCAGTTTTTGACGGTGCCCCGGTTGCAAAATCGGGGGACACTTTGACCACAAGTACGAGACCGGGGATCACCGAATTGGTGCAATCGAGCCTTAATCCCTTGAAAAATAAAGTCGAGGGGGCAGTGACTAATGCCGATTCTTTGATGATGAACGTAAACCAAGTGTTGGATGCCACCACCAAAAGAGATCTGCGGGAAAGCATTTCCGGTTTAAGCCAGTTGATGAAGAGCCTGCAGGGAAGTGCAGCGTTGCTTAACGACCTTTTGAAGAACAATGAAGGCAAATTGGATAGTTCATTGACAAACTTTAGGGAACTTACGAACAATTTTGCCAAACTTTCCGATTCGCTCAATAATGCAGGTTTGGGAAGAACATTGGCAAGTCTTGAGTCAACGGTCGCCAATTTGGACAATATTATGGCACGTATCGATCAAGGCGATGGCACATTGGGCAAACTTATGAAAGATGAAGAACTTTACAAGAACCTTAACAGTGCCTCAAGGGAATTGGATCTGTTGTTACAAGATTTTCGATTAAATCCGAAACGTTACGTCAACGTGTCCGTATTCGGCAAAAAACAGAAAGACTATACCGTTCCGGAAGATGATCCGGCAGAGAAAATAGAGGACAACTAAATGCAGTACATCCCCAATATCTTATTTGCCCTTGTATTTATCGGCGCGATTGCGTTCTTCGTAAAAAACGTTAAACGTCTGGCCCGCAACATTAAATTGGGTAAATCTATCGACGTTGCCGATAACAGACCAAAGCGTTGGAACAATATGCTTCGTATTGCTTTCGGGCAGACTAAAATGGTCGTTCGGCCTATACCCGGTTTATTACACACCATTGTATATGTAGGCTTTATTATTATCAACATCGAAGTTCTTGAAATTGTTATCGATGGACTTTTTGGAACCCATCGCGTATTCGCACCTTTGGGAAACTTGTATGATATTCTGATCGCTTCTTTTGAAGTATTGGCCTTCTTGGTAATCTTTGCCGTAGCGGTTTTTTGGATCCGAAGAAACATCATCAAGCTGAAACGTTTTGTAAAGCCCGAAATGAAAGGTTGGCCAAAGAAAGATGGCAATCTTATCCTTTATATAGAAATGGTCTTAATGCTGCTCTTTCTGACCATGAATGCCGCCGATTTTAAATTACAGCAGTTAGGGGCAGAACATTATGTTCAGGCAGGGTCGTTTCCCATAAGCGGCCACATTGCATTTTTTTTGGATGGAATGGGCATTCCAACGTTGATTACGATAGAGCGAACGGCTTGGTGGCTTCATATTTTGGGAATATTGTTTTTTTTGAACTACCTCTATTATTCGAAACACTTACATATTTTATTGGCGTTTCCGAACACTTATTTTGGAAAATTGGGTCCGAAGGGAAGCTTCAAGAATAATGATGCCGTGACGAAAGAAGTAAAATTGATGATGGACCCTTCTGCCGATCCTTTTGCCGCACCGCCCGAAGATGCTCCTGTCCCAGAAAAGTTCGGGGCTTCAGATGTGAAGGACCTTTCTTGGTTACAGCTTTTGAACGCCTATACCTGCACGGAGTGCGGACGATGTACCAGCGAATGTCCGGCGAATTTGACAGGAAAGAAGCTTTCGCCCAGAAAAATAATGATGGATACGCGAGATAGGCTCGAAGAAGTAGGTAAGAACATTGAGGCCAACAAGAGTCAATTTGTCGATGATGGAAAACAGCTTCTCGACGATTACATAACGCGGGAAGAACTTTGGGCCTGCACCTCGTGCAATGCCTGTGTGGAGGCCTGTCCCGTTAGTATCGACCCCCTTTCTATCATTATGGATATGAGACAGTTTCTTGTCATGGAACAATCGGCCGCACCGAGCGAACTGAACAATATGATGGGCAACATCGAAAACAATGGTGCACCTTGGCCCTTCAATCAAATGGACCGACTTAATTGGAGTCAAGAATAAAAAGGTAAGACGCTATGGAAAATATACTGAAAGTACCGACTATGGCTGAACTTTTCGCCAAGGGAGAACAACCAGAGGTATTGTTTTGGGTGGGCTGTGCAGGTAGTTTTGATGACCGGGCCAAAAAGATTACCAAGGCTTTTGTCAAAATTTTGAACAAAGCCAATGTCTCCTTTGCCGTTCTTGGCACTGAGGAAAGTTGTACCGGCGACCCGGCCAAAAGGGCAGGCAACGAATTCTTGTTTCAAATGCAGGCGGTCACGAATATTGAAGTTCTTAATGCCTATGGGATAAAAAAAGTGGTTACCGCCTGTCCGCATTGCTTTAACACCATAAAAAATGAATACCCAGGTCTCGGCGGAAACTATGAGGTAGTTCACCATACCCAGTTCTTGAAACAATTGTTGGAAGAGGGAAGAATTTCAATGCAAGGCGGAAAATTGAAAGGAAAAAAGATAACGTACCACGATCCATGTTATTTGGGCCGTGCGAACGATGTTTATGAGGCACCGAGAGATTTGATAAAAAAACTGGATGCCGAACTGGTGGAAATGAAAAATTGCAGAAAGAAGGGACTTTGCTGTGGAGCGGGGGGTGCACAGATGTTCAAAGAGCCTGAAAAAGGGCACAAAGACATCAACATCGAGCGCACCGAACAGGCACTTGAAACAGAACCCGAAATCATTGCCGCGGCCTGCCCATTTTGCAACACGATGATGACCGATGGTGTGAAGAATAAAGAAAAGGAGACGGCCGTTCAAGTGATGGATATCGCCGAACTCATAGCGAATGCAGAAGATCTTTGACAATGGCTTTCACGAGGCCGCCCCAAATAATAGAATATGCTAGTAGATTTTAATGCGCTTCCTGATGAATCCCGGGTGTGGATATATCAGGCCAGCAGGAGTTTTACTGAAACCGAACTGCAAGAGGTCGAACAATCTTTGGGCCAATTTATAGACGCATGGACGGCACACGGCAGTGACCTTAAGGCGGGCTTTGAGATTCGGTACAGACGCTTTATTATATTGGCACTTGACCAATCCTTAACTTCGGCTTCCGGATGTTCTATCGATGCTTCGGTACATTTCATTCAAGGTTTGGAGAAGAAGTATGGTTTGCAACTGCTCGATAAAATGAATGTGTCCTATAAACAGGGTGATTTCATCGCTTATAAGCCCTTGGCCGATTTTAAGAAAATGGCAAGTCAAAAAGCCGTGTCAAAAAACACGGTAGTCTTTAACAATCTCGTGGCGAACAAACTTGAATATCTTGAGAATTGGGAGGTTCCTGCTTCCGAAAGTTGGCATGCCCGATTTATGTGACCTGTTTCTGGTACGATAATTGAAAATTTGATGGTATCGCTTTAAAAACCCGATAAAGTGCAATAATCGATACGGTTTTAAGTTATTTCCATAGACCAATTTTATATGCGTTTTTTTACTGTTTTTGTTTTGTTTTTTTTGATGGTCGCCCAGGCCCAAAAAGACCCTTTAGTGGCTAGTGATAGCCTTCTTCAACAGAATTGGGTAGATGCGCGGTATAATGCCATGTCTTTAGAGGAAAGGGTGGGGCAACTTTTTATGGTCAGTATCGGCTCTAACGAAAATAAGAATAGTACAGATAGAATTAAGCACCTTATTGAAGAACATCAGATTGGCGGGGTTATTTTTTTGCCGGGCGGTCCGGTGGCCCAGGCCAAATTGACCAACGAATATCAAAAAGCTTCTAAAACACCATTGTTGATAGGTATGGATGCCGAATGGGGCGTGGCCATGCGGCTTGACTCTACCTATGCGTTTCCATGGAACATGACCTTGGGTGCCATTACCGATGATTCCATTGTCGAGAACGTCGGTTACCGAATAGGCCTGCATGCCAAACGATTGGGCATCCATATTAATTTTGCACCTGTTCTTGACATTAATATCAACCCCGAGAATCCTATCATCGGAAACCGGTCTTTTGGGGAGGATCGCGAGAATGTTGCCCGAAAGGGCATCGCCATGGTGAAGGGTATGGAAAGGGCCGGGGTACTGACCAGTGGAAAACATTTTCCGGGGCATGGAGATACCGCTACCGATTCGCACCATTCCCTACCGGTTCTCGATTTTACAAAAAAAAGATTGGATAGTATCGAACTCTACCCTTTCAAAAAAGCTATCGAAGCTGGTCTGAGCAGCGTAATGGTGGCCCATTTGGGCATCCCTAGCCTTGAACTCAAGAAAGACCTTCCATCATCTTTGTCCGAACAAATCATAACGGGACTTTTAAAGGAAGAAATGAACTTCAAAGGTCTTGTCTTTACCGATGCGCTTAACATGAAAGGTGCTGCCCACCATGGTAAGAACGGCGAGGTAGAATTGGAAGCTTTTTTGGCCGGAAATGACATTCTCTTGATGCCGACCGAACTTGAAAAAGCGAAGGACAAGCTATTAAAGGCCTATAATAAAGGAAGAATTACCGAAGAACGTTTGGCCGGTTCGGTAAAAAAGATCTTGAAGGCCAAGTACAAGGTCGGTCTACATAAAAATCGATTCGTTGATCTTGACAACTTAAACGAAGACCTCAATACTGTCGAGGACGATTTGGCGTATGAGGAAGCCATTGAAAACGCCATAACAGTTATCAAAAACGACTATTACCTAATGGGGGTAAAGAAGCTGGAAAATAAAAAGATAGCCTACGTCAAGTTCGGTGATGCCCCCAATGAACCGTTTATTTCCGAAATGCGAAAATATACCGATGTGGACCAAGTAAACGGTAAGGACATTGCAACGCTCAAAGCGAAATTAAAGGATTATAACCTTGTCATTATAGGCCTTCATAAAAGCAATGAAAGCCCATGGAAGCCCTATGAATTTTCGAAAAATGAGCTGTTCTGGCTAAAGGAAATTGCCAAAGAGCGAAGTTCGAACCTCATTTTATCTGTTTTTACAAAGCCCTATTCGCTTTTGCAGATCGATTCGTTCAATAACATTGATGGGGTAGTGGTAGGTTATCAGAATAGTGAATTCGCCCAAAGGAAAACGGCGCAATTGATATTTGGTGCCATTCCGGCCAAAGGGGTTCTTCCGGTCAGTGCAAATAAAGAATTTCCGGCGGGAACCACTATTAAGCTGGAATCCTTAAAACGTCTTGGGTATAGTATTCCCGAACGTGTGGGAATGAGCGGAACCAAATTGGCCGAAGTTGACAAATTGGTACATGACGGGCTTGATTCCCTGATGTATCCAGGCGCACAGGTATTGATCGCCAGAAAGGGCAAGGTGGTTTACAACAAAAGTTTTGGAAAACCTACGTACGAGTCAGAATCGGATATAGGTCTTGAATATATCTACGATTTGGCGTCCTTGACGAAGATATTGGCGACATTGCCAATAATAATGAAGATGGAAGAAGAGGGAAAGATTGCACTGAACGATACGTTTCAAGAACTGGTGCCCGAATATGCAAATACCGAACTGAAGAATGTTACTGTTCTAAAGGCCCTTTCACATTATGGGAGACTTCCTTCATGGATAGCATTTTATGTCAGTACCTTGGATAAACAAAGAAAACCTTCAAGGGAATTTTATCGGACCGCCCCTTCCGACGGCTTTTCGATCAAGGTGATCGACAACCTTTTTTTGACCGATGCCTATAAGGATTCGATATATGATAGAATAGGTCGTCAAGAGCTAAAATCCAATCGCTATCGTTACAGCGATGTGCCCTATTATGTAATGAAAAAATACATTGAAGATACCTATAAGCAATCTTTGGATCGATTGGCCAGTGACTTTATATTTGGCCCGCTCGGGGCGACGCATACCTCATATAATCCATTGGAAAGATTCCCGAAGAATATGATTGTTCCGTCCGAAATAGATAAATATTATCGCTATCAAACGGTTCAAGGCTATGTTCATGATATGGGTGCAGCAATGCAGGGTGGGGTCGGTGGTCATGCCGGATTGTTCAGCAATGCCAATGATGTGGCGAAAATTATGCAAATGTACCTTCAGAACGGCTATTACGGCGGACATAAATTTTTTGAGTCGCGGACAGTAAAGAAATTCAATACCTGCTACTTCTGTAATAGAAGGGTCAGAAGAGGTGTTGGGTTTGACAAACCCGATCCCAACGGTGGAGGTCCGGCGTGTGAATGCGTATCGCGAAAGAGCTTTGGACATAGTGGTTTTACGGGCACATATACGTGGGCAGATCCGGAAGAAGAATTGGTCTATGTATTTCTTTCGAACAGAACATACCCTACCGCATCGAATACCTTATTGGTGAAAACCGGACTCAGAACCAGAATACAGCACGCCATTTACAAGGCGATAATAAATTGATACAAGCTTCACATTAACTAATTCTTAACGTATTTAAGGGTAAATACGCAAGGCTTATCCCGACTTAGCCGTCGTATTTCACTAAATTTGAAGCATGAAGATAGCTATAGTATGTTACCCTACTTTCGGAGGTAGCGGTGTAGTGGCCACCGAACTTGGCATTGCCCTGGCCAATAGGGGGCACGAAGTCCATTTTGTGACATATCGCCAGCCGGTACGTTTAGAGTTATTGAGTAACAGGATTCATTTTCATGAAGTGCACGTTCCCGAATATCCTCTTTTTCATTATCAGCCCTATGAGCTTGCCTTGTCGAGTAAATTGGTCGACACCATAAAGTTATATGGAATTGAGCTGCTACATGTACATTATGCCATTCCTCACGCCTATGCGGGGTATATGGCCAAAATGATGTTGGCGGAAGAAGGTATACATATTCCTATGATAACCACGTTGCACGGTACTGATATCACCCTAGTGGGCAATCATCCCTTTTATAAACCTGCCGTAACCTTTAGCATCAATCAATCAGATGTAGTTACCGCAGTTTCGAAAAATCTGAAGCAGCGCACGCTGGAGTTTTTTGATATTAAAAAGGAAATTCAAGTTATTCCCAATTTTATAGATAAAACGAAATATAGTCCATCTTTTACTGATTGTCAACGTTCGTTGATGGCGAACGAAAACGAAAGGATAATTACGCATATCAGTAACTTTAGAAGGGTCAAGCGGATACCTGATGTAATCCATATTTTTAACAATATTCAGAAGAAAATTCCCGCTAAGTTGATTATGGTCGGGGAAGGCCCTGAAAAAGAAGGTGCCGAATTGTTGTGTGAACAACTCGGATTAATGGACAAAGTACTCTTTCTAGGTAACAGCAACGAAATAGATCGAATATTATGCTTTTCGGACTTGTTTTTGCTTCCCTCGGAAACGGAGAGTTTCGGCCTGGCGGCACTAGAGGCCATGGTCAACAAAGTTCCTGTAGTCTCAAGCAATACTGGAGGAATCCCCGAGGTGAACATACAAGGTGTTACCGGGTTTTTGAGCGATGTCGGAAATGTTGAGGAAATGTCGGAGAATGCCATACGCATATTAAGTGATGATGTCGTTTTGGAAGAATTCAAGGAGAATGCCGTACACGTCGCGCACAAGTTCGATATATTGAAGGTATTGCCACTATATGAGAGCGTCTACGAAAAGGCCTATAATAGAAGTCGTAAAAAATCATTCAGCTAGATAGGGCATGAGGTATACATTGATTCTGATAATAGTAATTATGGCTTCCTGTAGCGGGCAAAAAGTAGTATCGGATCAAAATACGGACGATGGTCCATTGACCATGGTGCTGCAGGATAACTATAGCGGTGCTGAGACTGAAGAGTTATTGCTGATCAAGGATCAGCAGTCTTTAAGAAAGTTCTTTGCGAAGGTCAATAGAACCCGTAAACCTGGCCTACCAGTTCCAGAGATCGATTTTTCAAAGGATATGGTAATCGTTTATTGTGGAGGGACTGTAAATAAAGAAGGGGTGCCAAGTCTTTCTTTGATCGAGGAGACAAAAACCCATTTGGCATTCAAAGCAAGTCGTGAGATTGCCCAAGACAAATCAAATACCACAGCTATTATTAGTCCTTTCTACGTATATAAGATGCCTTTTACCGATAAACAAATCGACCTCATCCCCTGGAAATAAGGCACATTTCAAGTTTATTTTACCATCCAACGAAAAAAAAAGCCGTTTAAAGTACTTGCTTGCCTCAAGTAGGTATCGGTCATAATTTTATGGAATTAATAAGCCCTAAAATCTTGACCTATGAAGAACTATACGTTATTGGCGTTTGCCTTTGTGATTATTGTAGTTAATTCCACTTTTTCTCAAGAAGATCTACAACTTACCTCTAAGGATAGTATTGTAAAAAGCTCATGGATTCTTGGACTGGGTTTCAATGCAGTCGATGACTCGGGAGATGTGTTCAATGATTTATTCGCGATCGACTCACAATGGAATATGGTGCCATATCCATCAAGACTTAGTATTGGACGCTATTTCAAAAACGGACTGGGCCTCGAGGCCATCGGAACGATAAATAAATATAAAGAGGGTAATTTAATCGATGGTACTATTATTAATGAAGATATCAACTATTTTGGATTGGATGCCCGGCTAACTTACGATCTGAACAAAATAATAGGTGAAACCTCTTGGTTCGACCCCTACATCGGAGTGGGTTTTGGATACACCGATGCCAATAAGAAGGGTAGAAGTACCTATAATGCCATTGTGGGCTTTAGAACTTGGTTTTCTGATAGATGGGGCATTGATCTAAGTTCTTCGGGAAAATGGGGATTGGGAGAAGGTGTTACAAATCATATCCAGCATGCTGCAGGTGTTGTCTACCAATTTGGTATCGAAAAGGAACTTTCGAAAAAAGGAGAGGAAAAATTGGCCATGATGGAGGCGCTGGAAAAAGAAAAGCAACGAGTTCAAGATTCGATAGCGACCGTGGATAGGGCACGTGAAGAAGCCATCTTGGCCGAACGCTTGGCAAAAGAAAAAGAAAGTGCAAGACTAGCCGCTCTTGAAAAGGCCAAGATTGATGAGGAGATGGCCAAGCGAAGAGCGATCGAAGAAAAAATAAACGCGCTCGGATACGTTTACTTTAAGTTCAACTCGTCATATTTGACACCAAGATCTGAAACTGTACTTGATGGTCTTTCGGTTATTTTGGACGAAAATCCAAGTCTTCAGTTGGAAATCGCTTCTCATGCTGATTCTCGTGGCACTGCCGAATACAATGAATGGCTTTCTGAAAGACGTGTCAATAGGACTAAGACCTACCTCGTTGGCAAAGGCATTGATCCTACACGATTGACAACCAAGGCTTTTGGAGAAAAACATCTATTGAACGAATGTAGCGATGGGGTCAAATGTAGCGAGGATAAGCACAGGGTAAATCGGAGGTCGGAGTTTACCGTAAGTAAGATTTAGCAATAAATTATTTCCACCAGCTGTACTATTGAGTTTTTGAAAACGCCTTGTTGGCAAGAAAATTACACCCATAAATGGCATAATAGAATAAGTCTCGGCACTTTACTTAAGGACATCCATTCAATTACTGGCTCAAACGCCTCTAGAAAATAGAATGGTAGTGAAGGTTTTAAAGATTATTCTAAGATCAAGTGCAATAGATCGGGTCTTAATATAGTACAAGTCGTATTCAAGCTTTTTAATGGAGTCACTTAAGTTTTCGCCATATTTATATTTAACCTGTGCCCAGCCGGTAATCCCAGGCTTTATTAGATGTCGAATGTTATAATATGGGGTTATTTCATTTAGCCTATCAACAAAAACTTTTCTTTCAGGTCTTGGGCCAATAAAACGCATGTCTCCTTTGATAACCGAAATTATCTGAGGAAGTTCATCTATTCTAAACATTCTCAAAACCTTGCCGAAAGGAGTGATTCTGGCATCATTTTTTGTTGCCATTTTAGCCCCGCTTTTCTCAGCATCGACAACCATCGATCGGAATTTGTATATGTCGAACTCCTTACCGTATATACCAACTCTTTTTTGGTTATAAAACAACGGGCCTGGGTTAAAAATCATATTCAATAAGAATACAAATGGTGTGACTATTATGAAAATGAAACCAACCAGAAAGGATAGTACAAAGTTCACGGTAAAATTAAAAATCTTTGAAAGGTACCTGACCCTTGTATGTTGAATCTGTAAGATTTCAGCACAGCTTTCGTTGGCATTATGGGTAATTATAGGCAATGCCTCGTAGATATTTTCATAAAAAGATGTAAACGTAACTACTTCTTTGCCTTGAACCAAAGCCTCTAACATCGATTTTTCAACGAATTTCGGCAATGGCTTTGATGTGTTTACATCAATCACCCAAGAATCGACATGAACTTCACTTAGCCCCGCACTTTCGTTATTTGAGTTGCTGATATCGAGTACATCAACAACTTCGTAAAAAGTATGTATACCCAATCCATTTATTATTTCGACGTATTTTTCCCAGTCTCCTCCTAATTGACTGTCATAAATGTACAATACCCTTTTGGTCGTCGATATGAACTTGAAAATATAAGTGAATAAACGTCTCCAAGCTAGAATTGCCAAAGGAGTAGAAAAAAGGAAGATAAGTAGATTGACTCTCCAAAAACTATAATCGAATAAGATTACAGCACCTAAAATTTCAGTAAAAATGAAAAGGATGGTAACAATCAACCCCTTCATGATAATATTTATCGTATATCTGGAATCATTGGCCAAATAGTAAAAATTAAGAACGTAAGCCATGAAAAAGTATGAGAATATGCCGAGACTTACAATCATCACCATAGAAGTTATTGGAATCTCAGGGTCGTCAATAACCTGGTATAAAAAGAAGTATAGGGCTATGCCAACTATAACAAGATCTCCAAGAACAAGAATTATTTTTCTCTCAGGAATATTAAGTTTGGATCGGCCGGTCATAATCTAGGGGGGCGAATTACTTAGCTCTGTTAAAATTAAGTAAAATGATTAATTGTTCGAGTTTCGGGTTAATATTTCGGCATTCTTATCAAGAACGGACAAATGGTCATAATGTTTGGCTGACCATCAAAAAATAGCTTATTTCGGTAATTATAAAAGTTTTTCAATACATTTTTGAAATTCTACGCTTATCTGCTTATAGGTACAATTTTCCATTAGATATTTGTGGCCTCTATTGCCATATTCCCTTCGAGCAGTAATATCGAGATTCAAAAAATAATCAATACGTTCTAAAAGTTCTTCTTCATTTTCCGGTTGTACAACATAACCTGCTTTAGCATAGGTCACAGGATTTTCTTTGGAGTTCAATGCCTGTATTATAGGCTTTCCAGCATAGAAATAATCGAATGTTTTCAATTGTGAGGTACCAAATTTATATATGGTGGATTCTTTGGTGCCTTTTCCCATAAAAAGTAAATCCATACGACTTAGAAATTCAGTCACATATTTTTTAGGTATTCTATCATGTAAGTGTATGTTGTCATAGTTCTTAGAGAGTTCTATTATGCGATCTTTTTCTGGTCCCCAACCTAAAATATACAACTGAACCCTTCTATCATTATGATTGCCAACAACCTCTATTATCGTGTCCAAAGGATTTGCGGTCACTAGGGTTCCGGCATAAGCAATATTGAAGTTGGATTTGGAAATATCAATATCCAATACATCGGCAAGATTCAGTTTTACCGTTCTCTCAGGTATCTCAAAACCGTTTGTAATCCACTTAAAATTGAAATTTGCGTGACCCAGGACTTCCCTGATGTGCAAGTCGGCCTTGGGAATAACTGATATAATAAGATCTGCCTTCTTATACGAGAGCTTTTCTAAATACGACAAAAAACGTATAAAAATATTTTTCTCGCCATAATTACCCAATTCGATTACTGATAGGGGCCATAAATCTCTTACTTCGAAAATAAATTTGGCCTTGGGGTAAAAAAGCCATTTCATTAAAACTATGTTCAATATTGGTAGAATAGGTAATGAAGATAGTACGATCACATCTGGGGCCTGGATCTTTTTCTTGGAGATGAACGGAACTATCAATAGCCCTAAGCTGAACCAAACCCAACTCATTATTCTACCTATTCCGTTACCACTGTATACATTGCCCTTAAGAATCAGGGTCTTTATTTCAGTGTTAACAAGCTTGAATAAACCTTTAATTTTGTTGTGGCGGTAGGGCGCATGTGCGAAAGATGAAGTAATAAGCGTTGTTCTGTATCCATTCTTTGCTAAATTCTTGGCAATATAATAATGACGGTACCCATCACCTTCTATGTCGGGGCTTGAAATATATTGATTGATAAACCAAATATTTTTCATTTATAACAATTCAATTATTTTGTTAGTGATAACTTTTCCAATATACAATGATGAGGTCGCTGCCGGAGAGGGCGCATTAACGACATGAACTGCGTTTTGTGTATATTTTATCATGAAGTCATCAACTAACTGCCCATTTTTATGACAAAGTTGTGCCCTTACCCCAGAAGGTCCTGCTTCTAAATCTTCTTTGGTAATTTCAGGCACCAACTTTTGAAGTGCCTTTGTAAAGGCCCCCTTGGAGCAAGAACGATACATTTCATAGACACCGACATTCCAGTACTTCAAGGCTATTTTGACAAAACCTGGGTAGGAAAGACTTTCGAATAGCTCGCCGATATCAATATCACTTTTGGAGTAACCTTCTCGTTTAAAAGCTAGTACGGCATTAGGTCCGGCATCAATTCTACCATTTATTCTTCGCGTAAAATGTACCCCTAAAAAAGGGAAATCTGGGTCGGGTACTGGATAGATTAAATTTTTGACCAAATAGGATTTCTCCTTTTTCAATAAATAATATTCACCCCTAAATGGTATTATCTTTGCTTCAAGGTCAACGCCGTTCATCTTTGCTATTTTATCGGAATAGAGGCCGGCACAATTGACTAAATGACTAGTGTTGATTTCAGTATCATCGCATTGTATTTTATATCCTGTAATAGAGGTTTTTATGTCGTTGACCTTTTTTCCGAGTAAAAAGTCAACATTATATTCGAGCAAAATGTTGTATAATCTCTTAGCGACCGAAGAATAGTCAACGATACCAGCTTGTGGCACCCATATTCCCTTTATGCCCGAAACATTGGGTTCGATTTCGGTCAATTCTTCCTTTTGTAAAAGTTTAAGGCCGTCTAATCCATTTTCCTTTCCTCGTGCATAAATGTTTTGTAGTTTTAGTTCCTCCTTTTTGTTAGTGGCGACGATTACCTTACCGCAGATATCATGTTTTATTCCTTCTTTGATGCAAAAATCAACCATTAAATCGTAGCCAAGCTTACAATTAATAGCCTTTTTACTTCCGGGCTTGTAGTATATACCGGAGTGTATGACTCCGCTGTTGCGACCCGTTTGATGCATGGCCACCTCACTTTCTTTCTCAACAATGGCCAGCGAAATACCGGGGCGCTCCTTTATGAGATTATAACCCACTGCAAGACCAACAATGCCGGCTCCTATTACGGTAACATCGTAGGTCATGGATTATTAAAAAAGGATTTTATGGCATGTACAACTTTCTCTGCATCATTAAGGGTCAAATGTTCACCGATTGGTAGGCTAAGAAGTTTGGTGTCTAATTGACAGGCAATAAAATCTCTATGGCCATGACCCAAATATTCGTAAGCCTTTAACTTAGGTAGCGCAATGGGATAATGAATACCTGTTTGGATTCCTTGCTGTTCAAGAAATTTTTGCAGCACATCACGTCGTTCTGACCGAATAACAAACAGATGGTAGACTTGTCTAGCCCAAGTTTCTCTTTTGGGTAGTACGATCTCATCTAAATCTTTCAGGTTCTCCATATAGTAGTCAGCAATTTCTATTCGCCTTTTGGTCCATTCCTCCAGACTTTTGAGCTTAACATTCAAAATTGCGGCCTGCAAATTGTCGAGTCTACTGTTTCTGCCCTCGAAAACATGGTTATACTTATCGATTCGTCCGTGATTGGAAATCATTTTTGCCTTAACCGCCAAATCGCTATCGTTGGTTACTATAGCCCCTGCATCTCCATAAGCCCCCAAATTTTTACCTGGATAAAAACTAAAGGCTCCAATATCGCCCAGTGCGCCTATTCTCTTCCCTTTAAATTCGGCCCCATGTGCTTGAGCGCAATCTTCTATGATTTTTAGACTATGTTCATTGGCTATTTTAAGCAATGCCTCCATGTCGCATGGGTGACCATAAAGATGAACTGCAACAATAGCCTTTGTATTTTGGGTAATCTTTGCTTTCAAACTTGGAATTGAAATCGTATAGTTGTCAGGATTGCAATCACAAAACACAACTTTGTGGCCCAATCTGGTCACCGCTTCTGAACTGGCAATAAAACTATTGGCAGGAACAATGATTTCTGAGCCTTTAGGCAATTCCAAGGCCTCAATGGCAATTTCAATCGCATCGGTTCCATTGGCCACGCCTATGCAGTGTTCTGCATTTTGGAAGTCAGCAAAATCATTGAGAAAACGTGTGGATTCTTCACCACCTATAAAGGCTGAATTCGAAATAACATCATTTATTGCGGAATCGATATCTTCCTTCAGCATTTCATACTGATATTTCAGGTCAAGGAATTTTATTATTTTCATTTTTTTAATCTTCTTGCTGGATTTCCGGCGTATACGCCGCTTATTTCAATATTTTTGGTAACTACCGCACCTGCGCCGATTACCACATCGTCACATATTTTCACTGGAAGTATTGTCGCATTTGAGCCTATGGAGACCCTGTTGCCAATACGTGTTCGCTTCCAAAGGGTCTTATCTCCCTGGGCAGGCCCGCCTTTGGAAAACAGGTCGTTTATGAACATCACACCATGGCCGATAAAACAGTTGTCACCAATGGTTACCAACTCGCATATAAAACTGTGTGACTGAACTTTGGTTCGCTTTCCTATAATGACATCCTTTTGAATTTCAACGAAGGGCCCGATGAAGCAGTTATCGCCGATACTACAACCATATATGTTAACTGGTTCAACAATTGTAACATTATTACCAAAAGAACAATCCTTGATACCTACCTTAAGCTTCTTATACACTTTTGTTGCGGTTATCTATTTGTTGATAAATCTTATCAATGATTTCGACTGTTTTCATTCCTTCAAAGGCATTTGCCGAGATTACTCCATCCTTGGTCAAAACCTCGACTACATTTTCATAAACTCGGTCATGGTTCGACATAGACCCTTGATACTGACCATAATTATTAGCTGTGTTACCCGCAGGCAGATTTTTTACTTCGGTTCCTTCGATATTCTGATACTCCAGCTCATTTAAGTATTGCCCTCCAATTTTTACCGTTCCCTTCTCACCGAATATCGTAAGTGAACCTTCCATGTTTTTTTCATAACTGTTGACCGTGTAGTTTATACTTCCGATCGCACCATTATAAAACTCTAGGGCCACGACACCATTATCATCGAATTCGGTGATACCTTGATGATTGAAGTTTCCACCGTAGGCACGCACGTTTTTTACATCTCCTATAAGCCAATATAATAAGTCGATGAAATGACTAAATTGCGTATAAAGGGTCCCACCATCTAATTTCATGGTTCCCTTCCAGGAATTCATGTAATAATCGGGGTTTCTATTCCAAAAGCAATTTAGCTGTACTGAAAATATTTTGCCCAACTTATTTTCGGCAAGTAGTTTTTTAACAGCTTCTACAGGAGGATTGAATCTGTTCTGCTTAACGATCATCAAGCGTTTGTTGGCACTTTCGGCGACCTTGATCATTTCACCGCAGTCATAGACATTTATGGCCATGGGTTTTTCGCATAGAACATGGAAACCTGCTTTTAATGCCTTTATGGAATGGTCAGCATGTAGGCCGTTTGGGGTACATATGGCTACCATATCGGCATCAGGGGTATCCCTAAGCATATCTTCAAGGGTATAATATGCCTTTGCATTATAGTTCTTTGCGAGCTCATCTGCCTTTTCCTTAATGATGTCACACACTGCTATTAGGTTGCCATTATTTGCCGCGTGTCCCGCATGGCGAGAGCCTATTCTACCGCATCCAACGATAGCGTATCGTAAATTTTGTTTCTTCAAATGGTTAATGTTTATGGTTTCAATGTCCAAATTTGTTAACCTACTAACGGTCTATATGAATCAATTAGTATTGAACGAGGACTAAATTAGCTAATTTGTTCTTCTTCAATCAACAACTAAGTTTAACTTTTAGTTTTTTAAACGAATTTAGTAATAAAGTAAGGGTTGGTATTATCAACGGCAAGCTAGGTTTTAAACTTGAATTCTAACGATTTGTTCATAATTATTTGTTGGAGACCAATATAGGTTAGCTATTGTTTATATGTTAATGGAGCCAAAAAAATTGTGGCTTTTCGACCAACTCAATTTGCTTATAAATCGTAATATTGAACGAATTTTTTCGTTTTTCTTTCGACCAACAAAAATTCAACCGATAATTTTCTTCATCAAATTATGAGATGCCTCCATATATGCAATGACTTGATTGGGAGTAAGGTCCATGAGAACCTGTATTCCAAGTTGGCCGAAAAAGGTCTCGAACAATCTATATTTTATTCCGTTAGACCAAACAAAATTGATGATTTCAAGAGATATTTTGAAGCTTCGAGTCTTCATGTAATTGGCTCTAGGCCAATGAAGAAATATCATCGTATACTTTTTCGAAAAAAAATAAATTTTTTGTACAATGACCTAATGGATAAAATTAATATCGGAGACTATACTTTTATGCATGCCACTACACTCTATAGTGACGGCGCCCTTGCTTTAAAAATCAATAAAATTTGGGGCATACCATATGTAGTAGGTGTTAGGGGAAGCGATGTAAATTCGTTTTCAAAATATCGTCCCGACCTTCACACGGTGGCTAAGGAAGTTTTGAAAAATGCCAGTAAAATTATATTCATAAGTTGTTCCATTGAAAGCAAGTTTTATAATCTGTCATATGTCAAACCTATAAAAGAAATCTTGGCCAAGAAGTCTTTAACCATAAGTAACGGAATTGATGATTTTTGGTTTAAAAATATAAGGGCTAGAAAAACTCTTCTACCATCGCGAATATTGTACATTGGCAATTTTACCGCCAACAAAAACGTAAAAAGGCTGATATCGGCTTTTTTACATCTACAAAAGGTGAACGGGGCATTAAGATTGGATTTGGTAGGAAAAGGCGGCGCCGATGCAAAAAAAATTACCGAGTTGGCATCTCAATACAGTGACATTATAAAATACCATGGCCCAATTTACGACAAGGAAGAATTGAAAATAGTGTATCAAAATGCCCATATTTTCGCAATGACATCCATAAGTGAAACTTTTGGTCTGGTGTATCTGGAGGCCATGTCGCAAGGCTTACCAATTGTCTGTTCACAAAACGAAGGTGTTGATCATACATTTGAGCATAAGGTAGGTGAGTTTGTAAATCCCAAATCGGTTGATTCGATCGAAAAAGGTCTACGCAAAATCTTGCATAACTATGAAATATATTTGAACGAAGAAATCGATTTTTCAAACTATGATTGGGAAAGAATTGCGGATAGATATTATGGGCTTTATAATGAAATATTGGGTGCAAACCTAAATAAGAGAAAAGCTAATCAAAACTTAAACTTAATTAACAAAGTATGAAAAACGAGAAGATGACCATAATCTATTCTGTGGCCCTTTGCTTATTAGCATCTTGTGGTCCAATCGTTGATGGGTATACGGATAAGATTTCTTATCGGGTCGGTGATTCCCTAAAACTATACTTGAACGGAAGAAGTACTAACGAAGAATTTGAGGTTGCTATCAATGATTTACAGGGCAATCCGGTCAAAACATATAATACGAAGATTTTTTCGCAAAAGATGTCGAATGATAAACCCTATACCAATGGTTTTGGATATTCCCCCACCTTGGAGATTGCCGTTCCGAATCTAAGAAGTGGGGTGTACACTTTTGGAGAAGAGATACCTTTTGTTGTGAGGCCATCAGAGCCCTTTGACATTTTGGTGTTATATTCATCAAATACAGAGAATGCGTATGCCAATAGCGGTGGAAAGAGCCTCTACGACTATAATTCTTCCTCCGACGTTGCAGCCCCGATAGTATCTTTTCAGCGACCCATTGGTCTACCAGTTCACTCAACCGAATTTTTAATATGGATAGCTAACCAAAAGCAATATAAAATCGGATACATCTGTGATCAGGATATGGATGACTACGAGAATATAGAAAATGCAAAGTTGCTGATAATACCTGGTCATTCAGAATATTGGACAAGAAAAGCGAGAATAAACTTTGACAGATTTATCGATGAGGGAAAAAATGCCTTGATTTTAAGCGGAAATACCATGTGGTGGCAAGTGCGCTATAGTTCGGATGGAAGCAAAATGATTTGCTACAAGGATTTCGAATCAGACCCAATAGGGGATATACTTCTTAAAACTATAAATTGGCCGGATACCCTTTTACATTATTCTACACTTGAGTCCATAGGGGTTGATTTCAATTATGGCGGTTATGGAAAGAAATCGGATGACGGTTGGGACGGGTTTAAAATCGTCAAACCCGAATCGCCGATTTTCAAGGGACTTGATATAAAGATGCATGATATATTATGGGTGAAGACCCATGAATATGATGGAGCGGATCTTGATTTTTCAGTCAAGCCTGGGGTTATTTTGAACAATCCGTATGGTTTTTATAAATATGATTTGATTGGATATGATCTGGCTTCGCGCAAACCTAACTCAAATGCCGCATGGGTCGTACTGCAGCGTGAACCCGGTTCTGGATTGATTCTAAATACATCAAGTACGGATTGGTGCGCAGAAGCCGGTATGGAAGGCCGGGACTCAGATACCATAAAGGCGGTTACTTTGAATATGATAGACCTACTGCTATCTGAGGCCGATCAAAAAGCTTTTAACTGAAAAAAGCCTTATCTATTTGATGTTGATTGGATTTTTTCTTTTCCCGTAACCGGCAAATCTTCTATAAAAAAGTAGTATTTGCTAATTGCTCCTTGAAAAAAACAATACACTACGAACATATAGAACGTACCTTGCATCACTGGTTCTACAAAAAAAAGGAGATTGGCGGAAATTGTAAATGCTAGGATCATGGTCCTGAACGACAAATCTCCACCTCTTTTTAATACTGCCCTTATGGTTTTCTTAATGTTCTTGTACGTAAAAAAAAGGACCGCAAAAAATGGAATTAGTCCTGTAACCTGGGCCACGTCCAACCAAAGGTTATGACTATAGCCGAATTCTTCAAAGCTCCAACCAAGAGGTTTTCTAAAAAGGTTGTATAATGATTTAGTCCAACGTTCTGTTCTCCCTCCCGCACTTGCGGTATTTTTACTATCATCCAATCGATTTCCCAAAACTGAAAGGTAATCGGCGTCAAGGTTTAGTGGCACATACAAATATACCATAATGGCAACTACACCTAACATTATTATTAGCCTAAGGTTTTTATCCCTTGATTGTCTGGGAATTATATAGATAAGTGCTATAACAGTCAAAAAAACAGCAATTACCGATTGGGTTCTACTTCCTAGTCGAAAAGTACATAATAGAGAAGCAACAAATATGGCCATCGCCACCAATTTCTGTATAAGGTTCAATTTTCCTTGTTGTACGATCAAAAGTGCAGGAATGCACATATTAAAGGTAAAAAATGACCCCATCAAGGTTGCCGATACCAAGTGACCATTCCAAAACAACGGAATTGTTCGTTCAAACTGTTTAAAACCACCCTCAATCAGATTTAGGCCGACAGACAATAGCGCAGTAAGGGAAAAAAGAAAACCGACAACAAAGAAAAATAAGTAGAGGTCTTTGACTCTTCTTGTTTTTATGACCACGTATTTTCCTAATAAGAAAAATGCGGTTGGGAAGAATACATAGAATAGGGTTCCTTGAACGCTAAAATCTGGCGTAAAGGTGTAGAATATTGCGTACACTATCGAAAAGAAAAAAAGTACGACGACATCTGCATCGATTTGAGAACTAATTAGTTCTTTTTTTGAAAGGACTAACAAGGTAACTCCATATCCTCCTAAATGGCCCATTTTAAATGGATCTATCAAGAAGAAAAGCATGAAGGCAATAATGGGCAAACCAATATCTTTAAAATACTTGAACAATGAGATCATTTGAAATACTGATTTCGGTTAAGAAGTTAATTTCTTGATGAATTTTGCAGGGTTTCCCGCCCATATTTCATTTTCAGGAATGGATTTGGTGACCACCGACCCGGCTCCGATTATACTATTGTCGCCGATAACAACTCCTTTGAGGATTATACTGTGAGCCCCAATAAAGCAAAAGTCCCCTATTTTTACAGGTCTTGTATTGCCTCTATCGGTTTCAGAATTACTTCTTAGTAAAGGGTCTAAAGAATGGAAATCAGTATCATAAATTTTCACGTTTCCACCAATCTTAACATGCTTTCCGATGTTCATTTTTTCATGGCAAATGATCGCTGTATTCGATATACCTGCGAAATCATCGATTTCGAGCAAGGCACCCTTAGCAACAGAAATGGTCATTCTAGTATCCCCTCCGATCGGATTTGAATATTTTCCTGAATTAAAGGCTACATTATCACCAAGTTTTAGTTTACCGCCTCCGGTTATAAATATTCTTCCATTAATTTTAGGAAAAGAGACGAATTCAACTTTTTTATGGTTCATAATAAATCTATTGTACCATAAATCCAATGTATTGGTTGCATAAATTACTATTTTCTTTACTAAGGTTAGCATGACTCTAATTTAATCTATTGTTCTAAAATAGCCGTATAAATCGACTGAAGTTGCTCTAAGTTTGCTGCTCTATTATGCCTTTTTTCGGCTTCATTAATACCCCCTTTCGAAAGTTTTAGGGCCAATTTTTCGTCGATAAATATTCTACTAATGTGCTTTGCTAGTTGTTCGATTTCACTAAATCTATATAATAGACCTGTTTCACCATTTTCAATCATACTGGGTATGCCGCCAACATAAGAAGCTATGCAGGGTACGCCAAGAATCTGTGCCTCACCTAATGAATTAGGGCTGTTTTCGATACTGGAAGGGCAGATAAAAACATTGCAATCAAGGTATTCTTTAATCATTTGTTTTTCATCAAGATAACCAAGAAACTCGATATTGTCTTGTATGCGAAATTTTCGCACCAAGTTTTGAACATATTTTCCATAACCGTCGCGCCTTAATTTTTCTTTAAGACCACCCGAATTTTTTAATATGTCATTACCGGCGATCCGTATTTTTAATTCAGGAAAATCGTTTTTGATAAGGAAACATGCTTCGACGACTTTATGGAAACCTTTTAGAGGGTAACCCGCTTGGCTCAAGAAAATGGAAAAATCAACCTTCGTTTTTATGTTCCATTTCCCAGAGCTGTAAAAGGCATCGCGTAACGACTCGTTGCAAAAATGATATTTTAGTTTTGGATTAATTGTCTTTACATGGTCATGGTCCCACTGTGTTCTTCCAATAACATTTTTGGTCAAAGAGAGATATCGATGTTCGATTTCTTTACCTCTTACTTGGTAATGTTTTTGTGCTTTTGAGATGGAGTTTCGCTTTATAATATCTTTAAAGGTGATGTTTTTAAAAATCTCCCATTTTGAAATTCCAGCAGCGTAATATCTCGCTATGATATGTGTCAAACCTTGAATTGAGATCACACAAGGAATGGAAGGATGATTTTTTATTAAAACCAAACCAGGGGCATATTCGGTACCATGAATATGAATTAAATCAGGTTTTTCACGGTCGACTATCCGCCGCCATTGAACCTCTAACGTTGGGTCGTATTCCGTAATAGGTTTCTTACCGTTTATTAGATAATAGGTTATGGAGCCAACTTTGCCATAGTACCCCGAAACATTTGTCTTGGCGGTAGCTATGGTAAGCGTAACATTTTTTTGTGCCAAGGCCTTTGACAAGCCATACATCCAACCGCCTACCACTGGCTTATCTAAGCCTATTTCAACAGCTAGATCCGGAAAAATAGTATTGACTACCCAGAGTACTTTCATCACCGTAAAGCTAGAGTTTCTTTTATGGTCTTAATCTGAGAGGCCGCATTATATTTTTCCTCGATAATCCTGTAGGCGTTTAATCTTGATTTCTCCCTTTCTTTTTGGCTTAGATTTGTCCATTCTGAAAGTTTCAAACACAGATTTTCTACATTTCCTTCTTCAAAGAAGCTACCTGTAACACCTTCTTCAATTGCTTCAAATTCCGGTCCATGACTTATGAAATCATTACTTGTGATTACGGGTGTTCCATAAGTTAGGGAATGAATGGCAGTCAAACCAATTAAGCCAGGTGAAACACATGCATCGCTATTGTATAAAAGAGGTCCGATTTCTTCTTCATCATAACATGGGCCATAGAACCAGACTTGAGAGTTAAGGCCATATTTTTCAACCAGTTTAGGAATATCATTGTTTTCAACATCTTTGCCAACGATAACCAAATTATAGAACTTTTTTTGAGCATTTGAATTTTTTAATGCCTCAATTAAAAGGTCTACTTTTTTTGATTTTTGTATTCTTCCGATATAAAGTATGACTGGCAAGTCATTTCCGAAATGATCCATAAAAATTTGGGAGGGTTTCAGGGTTTGACGTACGGCGAGCTGCTTTTCGTAATCCAGAGAATTATAGACCAATACTAATTTGTCTGGCGAAAAGCCAGCTTGAATCATGTTCTCCTTGCCCTGATTTCCATATAGAAATACTTTATGACACAATTTGTAGAAGTTTTTTTCCATGAACATCCTGACCCGGGTATTATTTCCTTTGATGCCATGTGTCCATGAATAGACCTTTTTTCCCTGAATGATTGCGAAAAGAGCAAGTATCCAGTTCGCCAAATAACCAGAAGAGCTACTTAAAATATAATGTTTATACGGCTTGAAGGCGAGTTTCCAAATACCTTTTTGCCAAATAAAGCCTGTACCGGGCACTTTCTTATTCTTGACGGTTTTCTTGTAACCCCTTAGACTAGTATAGTCCATTAACTTAATTGGGGACTCGACCTTATCACCGAAATAAAAATCGCATTTCAGCTCTTGGTCCATTAGCTTGTAAATAGATGCTCGATAATGTGGCCCAATATTGAAAATGCAGCAAACGGTACTCTTCATTGTCTAATTATGTTTTCTAAATATTGGTTATTTTTTTTTGAGCCCTTTAGCTTTTGTCAAAAGCATTTGCAATTCTTGTACTTTGAATAAACGAATAAAAGTGAAATAAATTGGTATTGCAATAACAGGAGCTAGGCACAATTTTGCAAGATTATTTTCTATCCGGCCTATTATCAGAAAAACACATAACGACATGATCAAACCTGAAAAAATAATAGGAAGCATATCTTTGATCTGATTAAGTGATCCATATTTCATGATTTTACCAGGATAATACGTGTTGATAAAAAAATGTATTGTTGTCGATGCCAATTCGGCCAATGCAATAAACAAAATACCGTATTTCAACGCCGCTATTAATAGCACTACACGAATAGAAAGTTTGGCATATTGTTGTCTAAGGGCCAAATCTGTCCTTCCTATTACATAAAGAAGATTTACGTTTATCCCAGAAATAATGGTTATGGCCCTTGCTATGCAGAAAATTTGCATAATCGGCACGGCCGGCAACCATTTATCGGTCATCAATATCAGAATAAGTGGTTCGGCTACAGTGGCCAAAAAAATAAATATAGGTACTGTTATCAATGCCGTAGCTCGAATAATACTTCTGGTGTGTTTAACCAAGGTTTCGATTTGATCCTGCAAGCTTGCCAGCCCAGGTAAAAGTACTCTTTCTAAAACGGCATTCATAATGCCGAAGATGAAATCGGTTATTCTGGTGCCGCTAGTATAGTAGCCCAAATTTCCTGGCGATGTAACTTTTGGAATAACCAACTCATATAACTTGTTCACCGAGGTGTTCAAGATCGATGAAATCAATAGGTTCGAACCGTATGAAAAGAGTTCTTTAAGTGAGCCCTTGGAAAAAACCCAGTTGGGCTTCCATTTAAGACCAAACCATATCAAGATTGCCGTAAGCACCGATTTTATAAGGGTTTGAGCCACAAGTGCCCATACCCCAAAGCCGACGTAGGCCATATAGATGGCAATTGCACCTGATATTATTGAAGAGAGAAAATTTACTTTGGTAATAACCTTAAAGTCAAGCTCGATTGTATACAGCGTAACCGGTACCGTAAAAAGTGCATTGACTATTAGCGAAATGGCCAGTACGCGGAGCAAAAGAACAAGCTCTTCTATTTGATAAAAATTAGCAATTAAAGGGGCGACCAACCAAAGTAATGCATAACATACCAGACTAATGACGATGTTAAAGATGAATACAGTGGAAATATCGTCGTTGGTGCGATTCTGCTTTTGAATTAGGGCCTTGGTAAAACCACTATCGATAAAAACTTGGGAAATTGTAATAAAAACAAGTAGTATGGCTATAATATCAAATTCAGGCGGACTAAGAATTCTCAAAAGGACGATCCCGATGACGAATTGGACAGCCTGAATAGAAATACGCTCTATTGCGCTCCAAGCCATTCCTTTGAACATTTTGTCACCGAGTCCCATGCACAGAGTTTAAAATATTTGACCTATGATAAAGGAATAGAGTCAACAATGTTATACCTAAACCTAATGCCCATACGACTTCGAATACCATTCATATTGTTTTTTTATACCCACTTCAAGTGATATTTTATGTTGCCACCCCAGTTGATTGAGCTTGGTTACATCGGTTAATTTTTTTAGGGTGCCATCAGGTTTACTTGTGTTGAATTCAAATTTACCTTTGAAGCCTATTTGATTTCTTATTAGTTCCGATAGGTCGGCAATTGAAATATCGATTCCGGTACCAATATTGATATGTGTGTTTCTAATCTCTTTGGATGTTGGGCGGTATACATCCGAAAAATCCCTGTGCTCCATTAAAAATACACAGGCGTCCGCCATGTCTTCAGACCACAAAAATTCTCGCATTGGCTTGCCGGTCCCCCATATTTCTACGGCAATCGTACCATCAACTGTTTTTTTAATTCCGTATTTCTCAAATACTTTCAATATTTCATTTTTGGTCGATTTCCCGTCTATTCCTTCAATTGGCAAATTATCAAGGTCTTTGGATATAATATTCCATTCATCATTTTCCAAGGCCTTACCCAAATGTATTTTTCGTATTAATGCCGGTAGCACATGTGAACGCTCTAAATCAAAGTTGTCGTTTGGACCATACAGGTTGGTCGGCATGACCGAAATAAAGTTCGTCCCATACTGTATATTATAACTCTCACAAAGTTTTATTCCTGCAATTTTGGCAATTGCATAAGGCTCATTGGTATATTCAAGAGTATCGGTCAACAGATAATCCTCCTTCATCGGTTGAGGGCAATTTTTTGGATATATGCAAGTGCTGCCCAAAAACATTAATTTTTTTACCCCATTTAAATAACTTTGATGAACTACATTATTCTGTATCATCAGGTTTTCATAAATGAATTCGCCTCGATACACATTGTTTGCAATAATGCCCCCAACCTTGGCCGCTGCCAGAAAGACGTATTCGGGTTTTTCGTCTTCAAAAAAAGAAGCTACTTGTTTGGTATTGGTCAGGTCAAGATCGGCATGCTTACGTGTCAATAGGTTGTTATATCCTTTTTCTTTAAGGGTCTTTACAATTGCACTACCGACCAAACCTCGATGGCCCGCTACATAGATTTTAGAATCTTTGTTCATTCTTTATTCGAAATAGTTTAGCGTTCTATACCCACCAGTTTGCAAAAATTTATCCTTTTGCATAAGCTTTATATCGCTTTGCATCATATCTTTGATAAGGTCTTTAAGTTCGTACTCCGGAATCCACCCAAGTTTGTTATTCGCCTTTGAGGCATCTCCAATCAATAGGTCCACTTCGGTGGGTCTAAAATATTTCGGGTCGACGGCAAGTACCTCTTTGCCTAATTCGATTTGGTAGTCGGGATTCTTACACGATTTAACGACTGCTATTTCGTCGACTCCCTCACCTATGAACTCTAGTTCAATGCCGACTTCCTGGAAACTCATTCTTACAAATTCCCTAACTGGGGTTGTTTTTCCTGTGGCTATTACCCAGTCTTCGGCTTCATCGGCCTGCAAGATCATCCACATCATTCGAACATAATCTTTGGCATGTCCCCAATCTCTCTGGGCATCGAGATTTCCAAGATAAAGCTTGTCTTGTAGCCCCAAGGCGATCCTTGAAGTGGCACGTGTAATCTTTCTTGTAACAAAAGTTTCGCCTCTAATGGGTGATTCGTGGTTGAACAATATTCCATTACAGGCATACATGCCATATGCTTCGCGATAATTCACAGTAATCCAATAGGCGTACATTTTGGCCACTGCATAGGGACTTCTTGGATAGAAGGGCGTGGTTTCAGTTTGTGGAACTTCTTGAACTTTACCATATAGTTCTGAGGTAGATGCCTGATATATTCTGGTTTTTTTTGTCAAGCCCAATAGTCGTACGGCATCCAGAATTCGCAATGTGCCCAACCCGTCCGCATTTGCAGTATATTCGGGTACTTCAAAAGAAACATGTACGTGGCTCATGGCGGCCAGGTTATATATCTCATCTGGCTGTATTTCTTGAATCAAGCGAATCAGATTCGTACTATCGGTCATATCACCATAGTGAAGAATGAAGTTTCTGTTTTCAACATGAGGGTCTTGATATAAATGATCAATTCGGTCCGTGTTAAAAAGAGAAGATCTTCTCTTAAGGCCGTGCACTTCATAACCTTTTTTCAATAAAAATTCACTCAGGTATGCGCCATCTTGACCGGTGACACCTGTAATCAATGCAACTTTTCTCATTAAATTCTATTTAAAATATACTTTCGCGGAAGTAAAATTGGTTATTTCTGAAATTGTAACGATAAATATCCGGTTTAAGTCTATTTGCCCATAATAAATTAGAAAAAATAAGGGTAAAAATGGATGAAAATGATTTTAAAAAACCGGACATACGGATGAGATATTCGGCAAATATTTTTAAATTAAAACGTCACGATAAAAAATCCGATAGAATATTTCGGGTTATCGTTTCGGCGTCGTCATGCTTACGAGAGGTCCTTAGTTTGGGGACATTATAGTCGTCTAGACCCCAGCACCACTGCATCGATCCCGTCGAAAAAACTTTGGCACCGTTCTCAGCTGTATATAATGTCATATTTGAGCTTCCCTTTGTCGATAAGGATCGATTCTGGGATTTTACTCGTCGGTGGACATAAATTATGCACAAAAGTATCATTAAAAAAAGAAATAGCATGAATATGATAATTGCAGATGCCCCCAATTCTTTATCCATTAAATAACCAATTGAACAAAGAATAACAGCACCAAGTATATATGGTATATTCCTCACAAACTTACTGTTTCCTGTAAGTTTGTTCATTTTCCTGAGAATCTTTTGACGAATTTGTTTTATGATATATATATAGTTATTCTCTAAAAGATTTTTCCCTGGAGAGGTTGTCAAAATTTCAATATTCTTGGGCGAGTGGTCGGTGACGGTGTCGATTTCATATCCTAGCAATCCTTTGATTTTATCGCCATTTTTCAAATGGGTCCCTTTGAAAATCCAATGGGCTTCGTTTGAAACAATTATGTCGCCATCAACCGGATCCATAAAATGTTGTACACCGATTAACTTGGATTCAGGGTTGTCAACTGGAGAATCTCTAAAATTTACGGTGCAAAACTTGTCAGAAACAGGGTCGGATAAATCTTTATAACAGACCAATGTGCGGTCATGATCTTTAGTTATTGCGCTTGGTTCAAATCGAATCTGCCAAAACATGGTATTTGATGAAAAAAAAGCGAGATTAACACCAAGGCCAAGGGCTTTTTCGATATTTACCCTCATTTCATGAGACCAATATTCATCATGGCCGTGCGACATTAAAACCCTGGTCCGTTTCAATGCCGTAGGATTTCTGTGAGTGTCGCAGTTGGTTATGTAGCCAAGGTCGTAACCATTCTTCTCCAACCATCTGACCATATTGTAGTCCCAAGAAGCACTGCTAATGGGAAAAAAATGTGTGGTTACCGGCTGAATATTTGTAAAAAATTCTCCAGCACCCATGCCGAAAGCGGCATTTTTATTGTTGCTGCACGCATATGGACGATTAAAGGATACCTTTTTGGCATGTTCCCCAGATACTGTGCCCCAATCAGTATTTGAACCACTTCCCCAATTATAAAGTGATTTTCCTCCCCAAAAGTTATAGGCTTGATAGGTAGTTACAGGAAGTTGGAAAACAATGTCATGAAAGGTTTTGTCGTTTCTGACAACAAAGAGTATATAGCTTTGTTTGCCTTTGTCATTTTCCTCTA
Source organism: Meishania litoralis (assembly GCF_042611095.1). NCBI lineage: Bacteria > Pseudomonadati > Bacteroidota > Flavobacteriia > Flavobacteriales > Flavobacteriaceae > Meishania > Meishania litoralis. Next base: position 21,048 of record NZ_JBHFPV010000006.1, on the reverse strand, counting down.
ATTTTGCTACATAGACACCCGAGGTCCATTCTGAATCAGTTTCTAAAGTATACGGACTTTTCCAATCACATTCGAGCAGTCCAAAATTAGGGTCGGGTAGAGGTATGGGTTGCTTTGTGCCTTTCAGGTCCACAATAGTCTTAATTTGGCGTGCGCCAAGTCCATTATACCATCCCATCCTATAAATTGAAATGGAAAAAAAATCGGATTCGGTATTTACAAAAAGTAATATGGATTCACCCTGATCAATACTTGTTTTGGAAGCATAACCTTCAATTTCCCTTTTTGTGGCCGGATTGCTAATTTGCCAATCAAGAGTTCCTGTCAAATCGTTTTCAAGCTGAATTTTGTTCAAGATATTTTGTAATTAATAAATAATCACAAAAATAAGCATTAAGAAGAAAAAAGCTTTGTCATCGATTGATCGAAATCAGTAAGAAACCATATTATTCGTTTAGATGGAAGTATGGAATATACAATCAATATTCGTAGGCCCCTATATCAAACCCATTTCCACTTGGCCTTGATTTTCCATTGAAAGATGTAGAAAAAGATGTTGATTGCCCTGCATCTATGAGGTCACTGTCGGAGTTCAAAGAAAAATCCCCGTCATTCGGGTTGGCAAATCTGGGATTACTGGTAGAAATGTTCGAGAAGCCTGAACCACTGGGTGTAGGGTGAACATTATTGTAAAAATTGCAGTTGGCCACGGTCATATCAAGACTTCCGCCGGAGTGTTGCAACCATGTTCCGACGGTATTGGTGTTGTTTGCAAAAATGTTGTTGATTAACTTCATGTTGCTAACGTTCATTTCTATATGCAATGGTAGTCTCTGGCCATAAAAGATATTATTCGCAATTGTATTATTTTCACAATTTGATCCAGATCGACTGCCCGTGCCAACGGTCAAAGGTCTTGCGCCACCTACGAAAATATTATTAATAATAGTATTGTCATGACCGTTATTTACTCGGCCAACCGAGCTGTCAGGAACAGCATCGTCATATTGACTGATAAATACTAAACCTGTATAATCTACTTCAACATAGTTGCCGTCAAATGTATTGTGGTGCGCACCGGAAGAAATTTTGATATGGCCTGATTCGTCTCCTTCCACCTTATTGTTTTTGAAAGTGTTGTCAAAAGATGTTGCAAAAACGACTTGCATAGGCAACCGGTATATAAAATTATTTCGCCAAAGATTATTACTCCCTCCCTTGTTATTAAGTCCATGGCCTCTATGATATCCTGTATGGTAGCGATAGGCTCGATTATTCTCTATGGTGTTATCGGCAGTAAGATTGTTAAAACTGTTTTGTTTGGTAGTGAACTGATAGTCGGTTTGTAGATTATAGTCATCATTTCTGAAATCGCAGTAGGCGATGCGGTTATGGGTACCCCCATCCCAAATGGAGAAAGCTTCTGCACCGACGTCCTCACCATAACAGTTCACAATTTGATTGTGGTCACCGCCCCTTATTATTACACCAAAGCCATTATAGACATTGTTGCCGGGGGTGCCCATATCGGTAAAAACACAATTATTGAGTGTATTGTGATTGCCGGTTATATCAAAAGCATAGTGGCCTCTAGATCCCGGGGAGCTATTAGTACCTGTAACCGCTATGTTGTGTAATTCTACATAATTCGATTCGAGTAAAAACACCCGGTCATAGTTACCCTCTACAATTGGGAAATTAGACGAATTAAGGTTGTCTCCATAATCAAAAGAGCTATATGGTTCGGATACGATATCTCCTGGTGACGAATTATATCCTACAAAAACTATTGGGTTATTACTGCTGCCATTGTTTTTGAATTTCAGAATAGAAGATTCATGATAGTAGCCTTTCTTAATAAATACTGTCTGGCCAGGTTGGGCATTTTGAACGGCATATGATAATGACCAAGGCCTTGATTCGCTTCTACCATCATTTCCGGAGCTACCATTGGTTGCGACAAATCTAGAATTAGCGTCAACCGTTACCGTGAATTCACCGTTATCATTGATGATAACCGTTCCAGTTTCGGTACTAGTGCTACCATCTTCTTCTTGAACTTGCGTAGTATAAGTGAAACTATCACTTTCTCCTGGGGCCGTATCTTCTTCTGATTCGGAGGGCTCTGAAACCTCAGGCTCCGAAACAGGCGGTTGTTGCTCTACAATGGCTTCCTCTTCTATAGGAGCTTCCTCTTGGACAGGAGCTTCCTCTTCGATAGCGGTTTCTTCCTGAACTGGTTCTTCTGTTATCGATTCTTCGACAGGGGTTTCCTCCTCGACAGCGGTTTCTTCTTGTACAGGTTCTTCGGTTATCGATTCTTCGACCTGAACATTAGATTCTTCCTCTGTTTCGGTAGATTCTAAGGACTCATTATCTAACGCACTGTGCGAAGTGTAAGTTATTGTGTAGTCTTCATTGATTATGACGGTTCCATTTTTAGGTGTGGAAGTTTCCGTGATGATCACATTTTCAGGATTTAGAAAGAGATCATTTTCTAGCACATCTAAAACGACCGTTGAATTGGACGGCACTTCAAATCGATCGGTAACTACATGAGTTTCTATTAAGACTTCGCTTTCTTTGGTATCGTTCAAAACACCATCGATTAGCAAATCAGAATCTTTGGAACAAGAATTGAAAAAAAGAATTAGCGTGGAAAAGGCCATTGAAACAACAGCTCTTACGTGGGGTAGTTTCATCTGTGGGCCTAATCGTTTGTTTTGGTTATTGGTATTTCTCTACTTGGTTCGCAGAACACCTGATAAATACAATTTGTTAATTGAGTTAATAATTGCCGCAAAAGAATTAAATAGAACGATAAAAAACTTTTATATTCGACGAAATACACTATTTTTTAACATTTAATTAACTTTTGTTGTAAGTTAGTTTTAATTTTGACTTAAGCAACGATTTTTTCTTCACCTTCAACGAGTATTTTTAGAATATGTTGTAATCCCTATTTGGTAATAAAATTGCTTTTTGGCCTTTACAGGTCTATTAAGCAGGGCAACCCATTTTAAAATTACTAACCAAATTGGCGTTAATTCTGTTTTCAGAATCCTACCCTGTTCATGGATAAACATAGCAAGGTCTTTTTCATAGATTATTTTTGGTATTATATCGACTTAAATTCTTTCTGCAAAAGGTACGATCTACTTTTAGTGAAGCTCCCCCTAGGCAAACATGTTTCCTTTAACATTTGTTAAATATTTTAATTACAGTACTGTGATTTTAATTAATAGTGATGATTTTGGAGCTTCCAAAGAAATAAATCTTGCTACATATAGGGCGTTTAAAGAGAATTTGATTAGTTCCACAACGACTTTGATGAACTTCAAGATAGGTTTGGAGGATGCAGTATCTTATGTGAAATCGAATAAAATAGATAGAGACTCCGTTGGTATTCACTTAAACCTTTCTTTCGGTCGACCTTTGACGGAAAAAATGGGTTTGAACAAAACATTATGTGATGATGGCTTTTTTAGATCCAAGCATAACCTACCAAACTTTTTTTTGAACAGCTATGATGAAGAATGCATACTTTTAGAGCTTGAAACCCAGCTAAAGCTTTTCATAGAATGCTTTGGATTTTTGCCAAGTCATATTGATTCTCATCAACATGTTCATACAAAATGGCCCGTTTTAAAATGTGTTATAAGGTTGGCAAAAAAATATAATATTGGGTCGGTTCGAATTTCGAGGAATATAGAAGCTGCCGATGGTCTTAAAAAAGCAGTCTATAAGAAAATAATCAATAGCTATATAAAAATCAATGGATTTGCATCAGTGGATAAATTCGGTGACATTGACCAGGCCATTAAGTATGGAATAGATCCAAGGAAAAATTATGAATTAATGGTTCATGCAAATCTGGCCAATGGCAAATTGGAAGTATTGGACATTGACGGTAAAGAGCTTAGGTCTAAATTATTTCATTTATTTAACAAAGAAAATTGGCTGTTGGTCAATTATCTTATTATGAAAAATGCCCCCCAAATCGTATCGGCCGAAGTAGAGTTTGAAACAGTAGTGGGGTAGTCGGCTATTTTCGATATAACGGAAAAAAGCTTTCGTTGTCTACGCCGATCTTATTCTTCGACAGCTCATTATATACCTCATTGTTCACTATATATTTCCAAACTTTGAAATCTCTATAGTCGTTTGAGAAGGAAGATTTGAAATCGAACAAGGAGTCTTCTCGACCACCAAGGCCTCCTCCCAAATTGAAGTAGTCATAGCCATCATTTGTGGCAAGAACTCGCATTTCATCCAAAAAGACGTTGGCGGGTGCCAGATGCAAATATGAGGTTCTTGACCCTGACAGATGAAATTGAACATAACTGTTGGTCTTAACAAACATTGAAGCAGCAATGGCAACATCATCTTCATTATGGAATACCATTAATATCTCCGTTTCGAAATCATCACATTTCATAAAATCGAAAAAGTAATTCCTTGAAAAATAATAGTCTTTTGAGGCAGAAAGACGATCCATGTTTTCATAATAGATGTCTATAAAGGTATCAATGTCCTCGTCGGTTTTAGCCTTTCGTATCGTGCAAAGCTTACGACATTTGTTGGTCCTGTTCTTGGTACTTTTACTATATTGGGTTCGTTGCTGGGCCAAATCCGATGTGAGATCAATATTGACAACTTTACCTATTGTAGGGGTTTGCCCGAGTCCCTTTAGCACATCTTCCTGTCCCTTGATAAAAGGGTGCAATCTTGAAAAAATACTGACTATATTTTTTTCTTTTAGAAATCTATTGAAAGCTAACGCAAAGTCGTGATTATTTTTAATATTATCGCATACCGGCCCTGCATAGCCGTAAACCGAGGTAAGGTCAAAGAATTCCGTGCCAGGGATAGACCTCATTAAAAAGGGAATGGCCAGGACTTGTCCATTGTTTTCAAAAAGAACCAAAATAGGCTTTTCATCATCCTTTTTTGAAATAACATGGTAATCATATGTATGATAAAAATCATAGCTGTCAAACCTTTTTAAGGTTGTTTTCCATGTTTTTTCTTCCTGAATTATTGATATCATCAAATGTGCTTTGTTAGGATAATAAATATAATCAATCGGTTCCCGTAAACATTTCCATGGTTATATTATCGCTGGCCGAAATACCTTCTGACCTGAAAACCTTCAAAACGGTTTTCCATATAATTTTGAGGTCAATGATAAAACTTTGATTTTCGACATACCATAAATCATAATCGAACTTTTGTTTCCAACTAATGGCATTTCGACCATTTACTTGGGCCCATCCGGTAATGCCAGGTTTGACCAAATGTCTTTTTGCCTGTCTTTCATTATAGAGGGGGAGGTATGAGACCAAAAGTGGTCTCGGTCCAACTATTGACATATCGCCTTTAAGTACATTGATAAGTTGAGGAATCTCATCTAGAGAGCTATTCCTAATCAATCTACCAATCTTGGTCATTCTTTCGTGATCTGATAACAGATTACCGTCAGAATCTTTTTTTTCGTTCATCGTCTTGAACTTCAATATTTTAAAAATCTTCTCGTTTTTTCCAGGCCTTTTCTGAACAAAAAATGGTTGACCATTGTTGACGAAGTATAAAATTAAGGTAATACTAAGGAAAATGGGAGCGAGTAAAATGAGACCTGTCAACGCAGCGAATAAATCAATGATGGGTTTAATGCCGTTTTTATACATTATCTTATCAGCTTTAATAATTCATGATTTTTTCATAAACCTTTAAGGTTTTCTCGGTCATTACAGGAATTGTAAACTTGGAAATCGCTTTGATTCGCGCTTGTTCGCCAAGTTTTTTGATCATTACTTTATCATTGGCCAATAGCTCGATGGCATTGGTAAACTCCATAGCATTTTCGTTCTCAAAAAGTAACCCCGTTCTGCCATGATCAATTTGTTCATATGCCCCCTCGGTATTGCTTCTAACAGGACAACAACCACTCATCATTGCTTCAATTGTAACCAATGGAAAAGATTCCATACGTGAAGGAAGTACAAAAACATCGAAAACATCGTAAAACGGTTTGGGATCCTCAAAGGGGACCAAAGTCATTAAATGGTCTATCCCTGCCTCAGCAATCATACTTTTTAACCATGATTGTTCTTCGCTGCCCGCAACTCCTCCCAAAAATATCACATGGATTTTATTTTTAGTCGCTTCGTTAAGCGACTTTAGCGATTTTACCAAGATATCACTTCCTTTTCTGCGCGAAATACTCCCAACATAACCGACTATGATTTTACCCTCATCAATTTGAAACCTTTTTTTAAGCGCTTTCTTTTCTTGATCGGGTACCGGTTTCCCAAATCTGTCGGACACCCCATGGTGAATGAGAGTGATATTGGCATCTGCAATTCCGAACACTTTTTTGCTGAACTCGTACGATTCATTGCTGATAGCTATCAAATGGTTCGGGTTTTTGAATTTGAAGTTTCGCTTCAAATAAAGAATATGGATCGTTGTGGTAAACTTTTTGCCCATCAACCAAGGTATGAAGGTCATATATGGTGATTGGCAGTGGATTATTTGCGGGTTGAATTTCTTCAACATGCTAATTATTCTTGCCACCGATGTAATGGATTGCACGGCCCTTCTGATAAAAGGCCCTCTAGGCGTTTCGAACTCCATGATAGTGAGACCTAATCTTTTGAATTCCTGATAGAAATCATCAACCCTTTGGGAGGCGTTTTCTACTTTTCCGCCCGTAATCAAACCGACTTCATGTCCTTTTTCGACCAAACCACTTGCCAGATCCAATGTATGTGTAGTGACCCCGGTCTGTTCTATCCTACTAAGCAAAAGGACAATCTTCATATACTTTATATCGGAGAACTATTTTATTAGGTTAATCGTGGTGACGTAACAAAGTAAAGATGTTTAATCGTATTTGTGAAATGCTTGTGGACGAATGTCACATTATTTTGGATGAAACGGCTGACCTCTCTCATTAACACCTTTAATGAATTTGAGTATTCACTGAAGTTGGGATCCGCATGTATCACATTTTAAGTCAAATCAATTGGAAGTACTTTTTTTGAGCTGCGGTATTTGGGCATCGATCATATCGGCGAATTCCTCGCATAAAATTGACTTATCATATTTTGTTTCGGCCAATAGCCTGGCATTCTTACCCATTTTCTTTACCAATTCCGGGTTGTTCTTTAAAAACAAGATTTTATCAGCTAGATTTTTTGGGTTTTCAGGTTCGACAAAAATTCCGCATTCGTACTTCTCGACCAGATCTTTTGTCCAACCTGGGGAATTGACAATAATCGGTTTACCTGCAGATAGGGAATCAAACAATTTATTGGGCGAGTTTGTGGCAAGTATTGGAAGGTTGGAAAAAGTTACCAGAGAGACATCACAGAAATTCACGATTTCTGATAATCTAGACATGGCAATATTGCCATAAAAGTTTAGATTGGATAATCCTTCCTCCTCTTTGCTTTTCTTGAGTACGCTTTCCATTGCTCCATGTCCCATGAATAGAAACTCGATATCTTTTCGCTCTTTGAGGAGCCTACCGGCATTTAGAATTAATTCCATATCATTAGAAGCGCCCATGGCACCGAAATAAGCCACTTTGAAAGAACACTCACTTAACCCCAACTCGGCCATTAGGTCCAAATTTTTCTCTCTAGGCCAAAATGAATCGATTTTGGACATATTGGGAATCATGGAGACTTTTTCCTTATCTATTTTTTTTTCGACTACGCCCTCGTACATTCCGGGGGACAATGCCACTATATGGAGCGCGTTCTTATAGATGGTCTTTTCGAACCATTCAGCAATAAAAATCAAAGCCTTGTTCTTGAGCCCACCCATTTGTACGGGTACTTCCGGCCAAAGATCCCGAACTTCGAAAACAAAGGGTATTCTTTTAATTTTCTTAAGCACTAAAGCAGGAAAACCAACTGTAAGTGGGGTAGAAGTTGCCACGACAAGATCAACGTTTTTTTCCCGCCAGGCGACCTCCAAAGATTTTAGCATAAACCGCAAGAAAGATATCAGGCGCATCATAAACCCCATTGCGTTATGATAAGGTACATTGATGTACACGATGTTTATGTCGTCGATAGTTTCTCGCTCAACACTGGACTTCATGGTCCTCTCGGTCGTTGTCAACATGGTCACCTCATGCCCATTTTTGATGAGTTCCTGACTGATCCAATATGACCTTGTTCCACCGGGTTCATAGGGCGTTCTAAAATATTGATGTATGTACAGAATTTTCAATTGAATCTTATTGTATGGCTATTCAGATAGTAATTGGTAGGCTTAAGATTTGAGCCCCAGCTTTTTTATCCTGCAAATATAATTGTTAACGATTTTTAAAATAGTTTAAATATATTCTTGGAAAATAGAGTTTTAACCACCCGAAAAAGGCAACCAAAATATATCTGAAAGGGAAAAATTTCTTCATATACTTTAAGTAGGAATCAAAAGCCAAGCCCGTGGGTTTATAGAGATATGCCTTTCTTTCAACAAAGCTCATTTCGGCAAAGCCGTCGTAGGTGTCTTTATGATCGTTCTCGCAATGACCACAATATTCAGGGGCCACCAAGACAGGAATATTTTTTCGACTTGCAGTGAGTGAATAGTCATAGTCGGCCATTCCGTGACTATATCCTTCGCTCAATATCCCAATTGAGTTAACGACCGACCTCGTTGCTACCATGATATTTGCATTGGCCAAATCACATTTTTGCACCTGTCCGTTGGCAGGAAGTCTTTTTTGGGTATACAAAAATTTATTTAGAATTATTGAACCACTATAAGTCAATTGATTCTTATACTTATCCTCTGTGGCGCCAATATAAATTCCGGCCTTGCCATATTTTTCAAGGGAGTGATTATGGGTGAAAATGATTTGATCGAAAATATTCGGGTAAAGTTCAACGTCATCATTTAGCAAAAAATAGGCATCATAATCTTTTTTCAGCGCTTCTTTCCAAGAGTGTCTCATACCTTCGGCCCAAAAAAGATTGCCATCACCCTGAAGTAGATGTACTTTAGGGAATAATTTTTTTATCGCCTCGCTTGTACCATCTGAGGAGCCGTCATCTGTGACATAGACATCGAGCGTGAAAGTAGGGAAGTCTTTTTCATAAGTGCTATATAGGGTCTTGAGCGCATTGAGTGTCTTGTCTTTTCTGTTATGACATGTGAGGAGAGCCGCAATACTTTTCATTCTTATTCTAATTATTTATAGTAAAACAGGTATTGTTGACATTTATTGTTTGTACGAAGTAATGGTTGCTTCAACAAAGATTTACTTAAACCCTGAGGAGATATACAGAAAACGGTAAAATACTTTTCTAAAACGAAATCTATGGTAGTAACTGCTCGACAAAATTGGGTTCAGTCCTAAAATGGACAAAAGATTATAGCAAATTAATTTGATGTTGTTGTCTCCAATTTATTCTTAGATGCCATAAAATTTGCTTTGTCTTAATATTGTGCTTGGGTGTTGATAACTTTAGAATAACTATGTATTTAAGGAATTGAAATAAACAATAGACCATCGGATTATGTACTACTTTCGCAATTTAAATTGTATGAAGTTTTTTTTTACTTTAAGTCCACATATGTATGTCTCCTTATATTGTGGAGGAATTGAACAAAAATTATTTTATGGCATTTTTCGGGTAGTTCCTCCATCAACTTTATAAAGATTTTATGAATGGCAAATCTAGTCAAACAAATAATTTATTAGTTCCTCAACAATTATATTAATGGATATTTCTATTATAATACCTACTTATAGACCTGGAACCTACCTTTATAAATGTCTAGATTCTATAAGATGCCAACAGGAAAATTCTTTTAATTTTGAAGTTTTGATTATTCTCAATGGTCCATTGGATGACTATATAAGTAAAATAGAAAATTATTTAGCTCAACATAGTTGTCAAAATTTTAAGTTGTTAACGACAACAGCCGTTGGAGTGTCATCTGCTAGAAATAAAGGGCTTGATATTGCTGTTGGAGATTTCATTTTTTTTATGGATGATGATGATATTTTGAGTGAAAACTATTTTCGTCAATTATTGAATTCAGCTTCATCTAAAAGATTATCGTGCAGCATTATTCGAAATTTTAAAGAAGACATTCAATCCTCTGAGAAAAATTATACTGGACAATTGTTTACTTCTGATTCTACAATGGTTTATCACGATAAGTTTCGATACAGAAGACTGTTCTCAACCTGCACGGCCAAACTAATACCAAGTAGATCGATAGCTTCAAGACGATTTAATGAAAATTTTAAGCTTGGGGAAGATGCTTTGTTCATGGCCCATATTTCCAATGCAATCGAAGAACTGATACTTTGTTCCGAAGTGTGTTATTATCGTCGTATTAGAAAAAATTCGGCTACCATGCAAAAGAATTCTGTTATTTACGAATTGAAAAATGCTAGAGACCTGTTATTCGCCTATTCTAAAATATACTTAAGTTCACCTATAGAGTATTCTTTTACTTTCCTTGTCTTTAGGGGACTTGCAGTGTTAAAGGGGTTGAAGTTTAGATTAACACATTTAGTTCAATTGGTGATTAGTATAAGTAATGAACTGACTATCCAGTCGATGGAAACAAACCAAAAAACCATCGAATTCTAATGCAAAAGCTTCAAGAAAATCTAGTTTTCGGGATAATAGGCTCTGCCATCTGCCAATATTTTTGCATTTAAGGCAGCAATGCCAACGGGTTGTATTCCTACATAGCCCAAACTGGTTCTATTTGAGTAGTGGGCCTCTATCTTGTTCTGTATTTCTTGGCTATATCTTCCAAGTGTAAGCCATTCGTGCAACCATGAATAATGTGTATTGTAACCGCCGGAGCCGTTTACGAACTCTCTTCCCTGAGTGAGTTCATTCGGGCAGATCACATCTTCAAAAGTTGAGATCAAGGCGTTAATGTCTTGTTGGTTCCAATACATGTCCGTTTCATAGGCTGCCACCCAAAAGCTTATGATGGCACCTGCATGTGAGGTATCTTGATTGTTACTGCCATTCCAATTTGAACTCCAGTCGTACGCCGATGGCACGTTAGAATTTTGCCTCAGTTGATTTCTCAAATTAGAGGGGTGGCCGACCATAGTGCCGAATGAAATATTATCGAAGACTTCCTTATATTTCTGTTTTCCTGTTATGGTGTATAATTCCATACCGATTCTTGCCCAATGGGAGGCCATATGGGTATTGACCCTATAAAAATGCCATGCTTCTCCTTCATATCTTTCCCATATATTTTTTTCGGAAAAAGCTAAAAGACGTTCGTAAGCAGCTTGATAGTCTTGATTTGACCTTAGGTTGGGCGATTGGTGCATGATTCTAGTCAGTGTGGCTACGATTCTCCAATAAAAGCTGTCCCAAAGTGGAACTGCTTCTCCAGAGGCCGAAGGCCACCCCAGATATTGCCCCATAGGAACGGCGTCGTTCATTGTTTCATCGACTAGGCCAATAACCGTGTCAAGATATGAGTTATCGCCGGTAGCCTGCCACATATTGACTATTCCATCAATGTAATAGGCAAAATAGTAATACTCTTGATTTTTGTTTCCACTTTTGGAAAACTCGTTTATTTCTGCAGCGTATGTGCCCCAACCATTATCAAATTTGTCTTTCCAGTATAGCACACTGCTAGGTATAGGACCATTCTCGATAACAGAATTCTCTTCTGTTACTTCAACGGTTACCGTGGCTTCTTCCGTTACCGTGGTACCTTCTTCCGTCTCTACATCGACCGTATAGGTGAAAGTATCGACTTCTGAACTGCTGGATTCTTGTTGTTCTTCGGCCGGAATATATTGTAGGGTCTTTTCCTCAATAATTACAACCTCACCATTTTCGGGTTGCGTAATCTCCACAATTTTAACACTTTCTAGATTGGAAAGGTTGTCATTTTCCAATACATCGAGAATTGTACTCTCACCAGGAGCAACATTAAAGATGTCATCAACAACGTATTCTTTGACAACTAAATTTTCTTTGTGTGGATCGATTATTGATTCAGCTTCCAAAAGGTCGGAATCCTTGCTACATGAAAAGCTCAAAAAAATGATAAAAAGGCATATCGAAGAACGGGGGATTCTCGCTGTGGGGTTATGCATAAGTAGGTTGCTTTATAAAAAATTAAACGATTTCTAGGTTATTTGCAATACTATTTAAAATAAAAATTTAATCAATCAAAAGTTTGAAAAACTCGATGAAATACATCAGATTATTTTAAAAACAAAACTAATACGTTGAATGAGATGTCATTAGACGTTGAACAGTCTGTTTTTTCGATGAAATGCACTTTTTGTTAACATTTGAACTTTTTTTATTCCTTTATACAATAAGATGTTGAAAATTTCACCAAACTATTGATGTATAAACTTCAGTTCGTTAAAATTGTTGTAAAAAGCATGATATTATAGATGAAATGCGTTTTTGGCAACATAAGACATCGACGAAGTGCAAAAAAAAGTGGGCCATATGGCCCACTTTTTGTCGGGAAAATCACTAGCTAAGTCTATAGAATAAAATATTTTTAGCGGATGGTTTGCAATTAATTTAAGCTATAGCCTGCCATCGACCTCTGTTTTTAAAATTCCTTTGACGTCATAAAGTATGCCTTCAGTGCTGAGAAGTTCACGAAAATTCAAACTTAGAAATTCTTTATGCGCGACCGTGAGGACAATGGCATCGAATTTTTTATTCGTTGGGATTGTCTTGAAAGTTGATAGATTGTATTCATGGCTAACCTCTTCAGGAGATGCCCATGGATCATGGATGATGATATTGGTGCCGTAACTACTAAGGTTCGAAATAACATCAACGGTCTTGGTGTTTCTTACATCAGGGCAATTCTCCTTAAAAGTAATGCCTAGAACAAGAATATTCGCACCCTTGATTCTTATATCTTTTTGTACCATTAACTTGATCACCTCGGAAGCTACATATTTACCCATGCCATCGTTCATTCGCCTACCCGCCAAGATAATCTCGGGGTGATAGCCGTACTCTTGCGCCTTTTGTGCCAAATAATAGGGGTCAACACCGATGCAGTGCCCGCCCACCAGTCCTGGTTTAAAAGGTAGAAAATTCCACTTTGTACCGGCTGCCGTAAGTACGTCATGAGTATCTATGCCCATAAGGTTGAAAATTTTTGCCAATTCATTAACAAAGGCAATATTGATATCCCTTTGGGAGTTCTCAATGACTTTTGCGGCCTCTGCCACCTTAATGGAGGGAGCTAAGTGGGTGCCAGCGGTTATTACCGATTTATAAAGCTCGTTAACGTTTACACCCACTTCAGGTGTAGATCCTGAGGTCACTTTTAAAATTTTTTCAACTGTATGTTCCTTATCACCTGGATTTATTCGTTCAGGAGAGTATCCTACAAAGAAATCCTCATTGAATTTTAGGCCACTTGCCTTTTCAAGGACTGGTACACATTCATCTTCCGTGACACCAGGATATACAGTTGATTCGTATATCACGGTATCTCCCTTTTTCAAAACTCTGCCTACTGTTTCACTCGATTTGTAGAGTGGCGTGAGTATGGGTCGATTTGTACTGTCTACAGGCGTAGGAACGGTAACAACATAATAGGTGCAATCTTTGAGGTCGTCTAAATTGTTAGAACAAAATAGACCGGTCTCCATGTTTGGACCTGGAACAAGGACACCTTGTAAGATTTCATCCGAAACTTCCAAAGTTGAATCGGTACCCGACTGAAGCTCTTGAATCCGACTTTCATTGATATCAAAACCGATTACCGGATATTTAGTTGCAAATAGCCTTGCCAATGGAAGGCCTACATAACCGAGGCCAATAACACCAATCTTAATTCTTGACATATTTTTCAAATTTATTTTTTACCAATTTGGAAGTATTCGAAACCCATATTTTCTAGTAGTGTATCATTGTATTGATTTCTTCCATCAAAAATAATGGGATGCTTCAATTGATTTTTTAATTCATCAAAATCAGGAGACCTAAACTCTTTCCATTCCGTTAATAATATCATGGCATCTGCTTCTCGAAGAGTTTCATATTTCGAATTGAAATAAGATACCTCTTCAACTCCCTTTAGATAAAAATGTTGGGCTTCATCCATGGCTTTCGGGTCATAAGCATTTATTTTCGCCCCACGTTTTACAAGTTCTTTTATCACATAAATTGAAGGTGCTTCCCGCATATCGTCAGTTTCGGGTTTAAAGGACAATCCCCAAACAGCAAAACGCTTGTTCGACAAATCTTCGCCAAATCGAGTCACAACTTTTTTTGATATTACAAACTTTTGTCTGTCATTAACCTCTTCAACCGAACTGATCAAATCCGCTTTATAGCCGTGCTCTTCTGCAGTTCTTTTCAATGCCTTTACGTCTTTTGGAAAGCAGGAGCCTCCATAGCCACTGCCTGGATAAATAAAACTATAACCAATTCTACTGTCAGAACCGATTCCGATTCGTACCTTATTAACATCGGCCCCTACCAATTCACAGATATTGGCTATCTCATTCATAAATGAAATCTTGGTGGCCAACATTGCATTCGCAACATATTTGGTCATTTCTGCCGATCTAACGTCCATAGTGATCAATCGATCCATGCTACGGCTAAAAAATGGGGCATATAATCTTCTCATTTTTTCGGTGGCCTTCTCGTCATCTGATCCGATTACGACCCTATCAGGTCTCATGAAATCTTTGATGGCATCACCTTCCTTTAAGAATTCTGGATTTGATACGACCGTAAAATCGATCGTTACCCCTCTTTTTTTCAGTTCTGAATTAATGGTGGATTTAACCTTATCCGCTGTTCCTACTGGAACGGTAGATTTATCGACTATTATCAAAGAATGTGTCATGTTTTGGCCTATCTCCTTGGCCACTTGAAGTACATATTGTAAGTCTGCGGAGCCATCTTCTCCCATAGGCGTTCCAACCGCAATAAATGCCACGTCACATTTATCGAGATTTACCGCAAGGTCTGTGCTGAATTTCAATGTTTTGTTTTCGAAATTTCGCTTGACCATTGCTTCTAGACCCGGTTCGTAAATGGGGATTATCCCTTGTCTAAGTTTATCGATTTTTTTAGCATCCACATCGATGCATGTAACATTGTTGCCTATTTCAGCGAAGCAAGTTCCGCTGACCAGTCCGACGTAACCTGTTCCAATAACGGTCAAATTCATTCTTATACTTATTTTAAATTATTCCAGTACCAAATCACCGCCTCTTTAAGACCTGATTTAATATTGAATTTTGGATTATACCCTAGCAGGGTCTTTGCTTTTTCTATCGATGCCAATGAATGCGGTACGTCACCCTTTCGTGGCGGTCCGTATATAGGATTGATATCATTAATTTTCGAATCAAAAGAGGAAAGGTTTTCCTTCAAAAGCGAGACCAGTTCGTTTAAGTCCGTTCTTTCCCCGTAAGCAACGTTATAAACCGTATTGACCGCTTCTTTATTTCTCATGATCAATGCGCGAATGTTCATTTGTATAACATTGTCTATGTAAGTAAAATCTCTTGAAAATGTACCATCTCCATTGATAACAGGTGATTCATACTTCATCAATTGCATTACAAACTTCGGTATGACTGCGGCGTACGCTCCGTCAGGGTCTTGTTTTCTCCCAAAAACATTAAAGTATCTTAGGCCTATGGTTTCAAGACCATAGGTTTTACTAAAAATGTCGGCATAAAGCTCGTTTACATACTTCGTAATGGCATATGGCGATAATGGTCGTCCTATTATATTCTCGACTTTAGGCATATTAGTAGAATCTCCATAGGTCGATGAACTTGCGGCATAAACAAAGCGCTTAATTCCATTATCCCTCGATGCTACAAGCATATTTAGAAAACCGGATACATTGACATCGTTACTTGTAATAGGGTCATTGATTGAACGGGGTACGGAACCTAGGGCAGCTTGATGTAACACAAAATCGGCCTTTGAACAAGCTTTATTACAATCTTCAAGATTCCTGATATCTCCTTCGATCAAACTGAACCTTTTACTGGGTAACAACTGCTCAATATTCTCTCTTTTCCCTGTAGAAAAATTGTCCAAACAAACAACTTTATTTCCGTTTAATAGAATTGCCTCACAAAGATTTGACCCAATAAAACCGGCCCCTCCGGTCACAAGAATTGTGAATCTTTCATCAAGGTTCAATGATGTGATATCCATGGTTTTAAATTTTGAAAGTGCAAAGATGTGGAAAAGAAACCATTTGCCCCGTTATATTATTTTAAGTAAAGGATTAATCCGATGAATCAACCCAGTTACAACCCATAACGATAAAAATGGACTTAGATTATATTATAATATTCTTTATACCATTTCACGAAGGATTTAATACCTTTTTCAACAGGAGTGGAGGGCCGATAATCGAAGTCATTGATGAGATTATCTACATCTGCCCAAGTCTTTTCAACATCACCCGGTTGAATCGGCAGGAGATTTTTTTTAGATTTTTTTCCAAGATTTTTTTCCAAGGTCTCTATGAAATCCATCAGTTTTATCGAACTATTGTTGCCGATGTTATATACTTTGTAGGGGCCATGTTTAAATTCAATCTTCTCGATAACCCTTTCAAGACCCTCAACAATGTCATCGATATAAGTGAAATCACGTTCCATTTTGCCATGATTGTATATGTTAATGGGTTGGGAATTGATAATCGCATCGGTAAATAGAAACATTGCCATATCTGGTCTTCCCCAAGGACCGTAAACCGTAAAAAATCGGAGCCCCGTAGTTCTCATACCATACAGATGGCTGTAAGTATGTGCCATGAGCTCGTTACTCTTTTTGGTGGCGGCATATAGGCTTATCGGGGTGTTAACAACATCTGTTTCTTTAAAAGGAATTTTATTGGTCAGCCCATATACGCTAGAACTACTTGCATAAACAAGATGATTAATATTATAGTTTCTGCAACATTCAAGGATATTTGCGAACCCCACAATATTACTATCAATGTAGGTTTGAGGGTTTTCTAAACTGTAACGAACACCTGCTTGAGCGGCCAAATTACAAACAATTTGAAATTTTTCTTTTTCAAAAAGAGTTGGCAAGTTGTTCCTATCTTCAAGTGATAGGCGAATGAACTTAAAATTGGGTAGATCTTTACTTTGGGAAATATTTTTGAAAAAACTAGCTTCATCTCTAGTAATACCGAGCTCCTTGAGTCGGGCATATTTCAAATCTATATCATAATAATCATTTATATTGTCAAGACCGATTACGTCATGGCCATTGGCAATCATTTTTTTTGCAAGATGAAAACCGATAAATCCGGCCACACCAGTTATCAATATTTTCATTTACCCTTTTTTATTATAAATATCACTCGACTTTCGAAATTAGGTAAGGTACTTGAAAAATTTTCAAAAAAGACCCGGCCATATTTTGCCGGGTCTGTGAGTATCATGCCCAATTAACCTTATCTATCTCAGTTTGATTACCTTTTTGAGGGTGTTTTCATCATTATTGGTCCTCGATATTTCAATGATGTACGTTCCGGAACTTAAAATCGAAATATCAAATTCAACCTCCGCTCCATGGTTTTCCGGAACAATGTTCTGAAGAACTAATTTTCCATATATATCATAAAAACTTATATAAATAGTTTCTCCTAGGAAATCACTCAACACCGCCCTTACCTTACCATCACTTACCGGGTTAGGATAGATTACCACGTCTTCTATCTGCTTATCCGATTCTGGATTTTCTTCCACGCTTATGATTAGTTGTGCGGTACAGCCAGTATCCGAAACAAAGGTATAGGTGCCTGCCTGTGCCGAAGTAATGTTTCCGAGATTTAATAGGCCTGTGTTAATCGAAGAGTCCGGCAATGTAATGGTATAGGCTACTTCACTTTGAACCAATCCCAATACCAAGGGCGTACCTTCTTGTACATTGATTTCCAACTCACCGTCTTCTGCAATACCATTTATCGTATACTGCGGGGTAAAAGTACTTGGATCACAAGAGCTATCGGTAACGACAATGGTTAAGGAAGCATTACAGCCTGCATCAGATTGAAACGTATATTCACCGGCCATCGCCAATGTAATATTGCCCAAATCAAGAGCGCCGTTAGATACTGTGTCATCGGGAGCAGTAATGGTGTATGTAATTCCCGTTTCAACAATTCCCAGTGAAATGGGGGTTCCTTGTTCTATGGTAATACTGTTATCTCCGCTACCAGCCGTTCCGTCGACAGTATATTCAGGGGTGAATCCCCCTGTAGGACATGTTGTGGTTACTACGATATCAAGCGTCGCTGAGCACCCGCTATCTGAGTTGTAAATATAACTACCCTCGTCTGAAGCGGCAATATTGCCTAGGTCTAGAAGACCATTGGTAATGGTGGCATCAGGAGCCGTAATGGTATAGGTTACATCAGTTTGTATTAATGAAAGAACCACAGGTTCACCTTCTTCGACTGTAATGGATACATCGCCGCTTCCCATAATTCCATCAACAGTGTATTCAGGAGTAAAATTACCAGGGGCACATGGATCAATCACAATGATATCCAGAGTCTTCGTACAACCCTCTACGGAGGTAAACAAATATTGACCGGCATCAGCAAGTGTTATCTGGCCTAAATCCAAGTCTCCATTCGATATAGGACCTGAGGGAGGGGTTATCGTAAACGCCACATTATCCTCAACTGTACCTAAGATTACCATTGCTCCTACATTAACTGTAATGGCCTCTTCTCCACTACCCGATATACTATCGATTAAATATTCAGGTGTAAAGGGCCCGCTCGGACAAAGAACATTCAAGGTAAGTGTCGTAGAGCAGCCGTTAGCGCTTGTTATCACATAATCACCACTGTTGGCCGGCGTAACATTGCCTAGGTCATAGTCGAACTGATCGTTATAAACTTCGTTGCCTTCATATTCGATGGTAAAGACAATGCCATTCGGGAGCATGCTAATCTCGAATGCGTCGCCCGAAGCCACGTCTACCGTAATAGGTTGATTGTCCGGGGCAGAAAAATAGTCTCCGTTAAGACGCCACTCGGCTTTTAAGGTATTTCCATCGCACACTACATCTGAAACGTTCAGCGTCAATGTTGTTACACAACCATATTCTGTAGTAATCGTATATACTCCACTGTCCGTTAATTCTACATTCCCTAAATCATAATCCAATTCTCCATTGTAGACCTCATTACCTTCAAAACTTATCGTAAACTCTGTTCCATTAGGAATCAAACTAATTTCGAAAGTGTCACCAGTAATAACATCAACTGTCACCGGTTGCTCATCTGGAGCTTCAAAGTAAGTGCCATTAAGCCTCCACTCCGCCTTTATTGTAGATGCATCGCATACAGGATCCGCAACATTCAGAGTAAGCGTTGTGATACAACCTTGAACCGTTTCGAGCACATAGTCACCACTATCGGATGGATCAACAACACCTAACACGAAATCCGTATTGCCATTATACACGATTACGGAATTGTATGTTACCGTGAAGTCGATTCCATTAGGAAGCAAGCTTATTCTCACATCGTCTCCGGTAAAGGCATCTACCACAACCGGGTTGGTGTCAGGAGCAGATTGGTATGAACCGGTTTCTCCACCCTCAAGGGACCATTCGGCCTTGATTTCGCTACAGTCAAAACCATTGACGGATAGACTTACGATTACCGAACACCCTTCTTCAGATGTCAAAACATAGTTTCCCCCATCTGATGTATCAACGGCTGGAATAATATAATCCGTCAAGTTTGTCGAATATGATTGATTTACCACGGTTCCATTTGGCAGGGTTACACTAAATCCTATTCTTGTTGAAGTTCCAGGGAACTCGTTAGGAAGAATGCTCAGTCTGACCTCGTCTCCGACGGTAGCGGTAATTGAAACATTTTCACCTGGATTTCCATTCTCATAGTTGCCATCAGCTATCCTCCATTCCGCCGAAATAGGTTCATCGCCCGGATCGCAGCCTTGCACTACATTTAAGCTGACCACTGCGGGGCATCCCCCAGCAGTTGTAAGGGTCAGCTGATTATTCGCGCCGATATCTACGGCCTGGTCGATTATGTAGCCATTGGTCTGCGTAAAATCCACTCCTGATTCGAAGGTAGGGCTTTCGTTGTCATTCTGGGCCGTTGTGACATAGTATGTCCCTGAGGTTTGAGCTCTAATGGCTACTTGGGCTCCTATCGGCGCATTGATGACATTGCCAGTGACCCATGGTGCACCATCAATGCTATATTCAGCTGTAATCGTGCCTGGGGGGCATGCTGGCACACCTTGTGCCACACCCGCATCATACAAGGCTTTGATTGCAGTTCCGTCCAAAGCGGTATTATATATTTTCAGTTCATCTATCTTTCCTTTGATTTCATCGGTGACACCACTTTCATTATAATTGTTGCTTATGAGGACGATATTGGTTGCGGGGTCACGGGTCTCATAGAATCCAGACGAGACGAAAGAGGAGAAATTTGGCGTTGAGGAATCGAATGCGATGTCGCCGGTAACGGCCTGTGTGCATACCTCGACGCCGTTGGCGAAGAGCCTTGCCGTCGCGCCGTCATAGGTGGCCGCTATGTGGACCCACTGTCCCGCTGGCGAATAGCCGGAATAGCAGTCGCCCCCACCGGAGTTGGTGGCGAATTCCCATTTATAAAGGCTGTTGTGGAAACCGAAGAACATGGCCGGGTAATCGTGGGTCATGATGCCCACATTATTATCTAGGTCATCACGGTTCACCCAGGCCATAACGGTTATCGATTGTGATGTGGCACCTATGCTGGCCGAATAGGGTACTTCCACTATAGTGTTGCTCTGGAAGGTTTCTCCGTCCATCTGTACGGCCCCCCCGAAGAGTCCTTGCGATGTCCAATTGGTGGCGCTGGGGGTCTTGGTCGCCCCGTTGTCGTCCACGAACAGGACCGTGCCGTCGTTGCCGTTGCCCGAGACGTCGGCGGCCACCGACCCCGATGTCTCGTCAAAGGGGAGGTGCATGACCAGGTTCGGGTTGTTCTGCAGCGGGATGGCGG
>NZ_JBHFPV010000005.1:0-127929 GCF_042611095.1 Meishania litoralis | reverse complement strand
GCCACGGGGACGATGCCGAAAGGAAGCACCGGGCTCCACTCCCCGTCCTGGCCCGCGGTCTGCGACGTCGAACTCTGGCTGTGGAGACCTATAAGGAAAATTAAAGTAAAAAAGTGTAGCCTATTGAATATGTAAAGATTTCCCATAAATGTGGATATTTGAAAATTTCGTTTGGGGAACCTTTAAGACCGCTAAAATAATGCGAAAGATAGTTTTACAACTTAGTTGTGCAAACCGATCGATTAACAAAGAATATCATCGACAAACTACAATTCATTTATTTTTCAACCCAACTGTAACAATCGTTAAATTGAATCATCTTTATAACAAACCAATCACCTTTTGAGCCACAAAAGAGAAGATATTGATGTTTTATTGCAGTTGTGCCGTGAGGGAAAGCAGACCGCACAGATGGAGGTGTACGACCGCTATTACAAGGCGATGTACAATACTTCACTACGAATTGTAAAAAATAGTGCCGAAGCCGAAGATGTCATGCAAGAATCGTTTTTGAACGCGTTTACGAAACTGCATACTTTCAAGGGGGAAGTCACTTTTGGATCATGGCTAAAACGGATCGTAATCAACAACAGTATCTATCATTATAGAAAGCAACAGAAAAACAATGAAGTTGCTATAGATGACATAATGTACAAGGTCGAAGACAATGATGAAATTGCTTCAGATCATGGGCAAACAGAACTGAAGGCTCAAAAGGTGCTGGAAACCATGAAACACTTAAAAGACAATTACAGAATTTCTTTGACCTTACATCTAATCGAAGGTTATGATTATGAAGAGATAAGTACCATTATGGATATCAGTTATGCCAACTGCCGAACGACCATTTCAAGGGCCAAGGAAAGTTTGCGAAAAAAATTAATTAAAGCCTAGATCATGGAAAAGGAAAAATTAGAGAGTCTGTTCAAAGAGCTTGACGGTTTATTCGATACTGAAGAACCGACCCTCGGCCATCAAAGCCGTTTTCAAGAAAAACTGGATCAAATGAACAAGGTAGGGTCTTTACAGGCCAAGAAGAATTTTTCTTGGTGGAAACCTTTGTCCATTGCAGCTTCAATGGCACTGCTATTCGTTCTTGGGATCGGTTATTATGGTTCGCAAAAGACCACAAACGAAAATATTGTAGAGGTTTCCCCAGAAATCTCTAATGCACAATTCTACTTTACAAATCTTGTAGAGGAACAGGTACGGCACTTGGAAAAGGAGAGTTCTCCAGAAACAAAAGAAATCATAGACGATACCATGCTACAGTTGAAAAAACTGGAAAATGACTATGCCAAATTGGAAAACGATCTTCAGAACGGTGGCAATGCCAAAATGATCTTGAGTGCTATGATCATCAATTTTCAGACGAGAATGGATCTTTTGCAAGACGTTCTTGATCAAATCGAAACCATTAAATATTTAAAAAACCACAATGATGAAAACTTTACTATTTAAATACACTTTAGCCCTAGTGTTAAGCCTTCCCATGGTCTTATGGGCACATAATGGCAAACCAAGGGGAAGGCACACCAAGGAAAAAACAATAAAAAAAGAGTTCAATGTTAATTCTGATGCCCTTTTAAAGGTAAGCAACAGCTATGGAAACTTGAATATAACATCATGGAACGAAAATAGGGTGCTGATCGAGGTGCATATCAAGACCAACGGAAACAACGAGGATAAAGTGCAGCAGAAACTTGACGAAATAACCGTTGATTTTGAAAATAGTAGCAGTCTGGTCTCGGCCAAAACTATCTTCAACAACAACAAAAGTAGCTGGGGATGGGGTAAAAACAACAACGTCAATATGCAAATCAATTACACCATAAAGCTCCCGGTAAAAAACAGTGTAAACCTCAATAATGATTACGGAAGTATTATACTGGACCGTATCGATGGGCATGCCAAAATCAATTGTGATTATGGGCGATTGGAAATCGGGGAACTTCATGGAAGAAACAATCAGTTGAACTTTGACTACACTTCGAATTCGAATATCGATTACATGAACAGTGGTAGAATAGATGCCGATTATTCAGGGTTTACCATCGATAGGGCGGGTGACCTTACTATCAATGCCGACTATACGAATTCCTCCGTAGTTAAAATGGAGAACCTTCAATACTCTTGTGATTATGGTAAAATCGATATCGGGGAAGCCCATAATGTCAGTGGTGAAGGCGACTATATAACAGTTAATCTTGGTACCATTCACGGCAATCTTGAGGTCAATGCCGACTATGGCTCACTTCGCGTCGCCGAGATGGCGGAAGATGCTGGTAACATCGAGATAAATTCCGATTATACAGGTATTAAAATAGGTTATGCCCCGCAGTATTCTTTCGATTTTGAAATTCGTACTTCATATGCCGGGGTAAGTGGCAAAGATGATTTTGAGGTCAATATCAGTACCGAAAAATCGAGCGACAAATATTACAAAGGCTATCACGGCAAAGCCAATAGTGGCAATAAGGTAAACATCGAAAGTGAATACGGTGGAATATCGTTCTCAAAAAATTAATTTTAATCAATCCAAAAAATGAAAATCATGAACAAATTAGCAACACTAAGTTTAGTATTTCTCTTTACCGTATCGTGCACGGCACAATGGGGCAAGAGGGTGAAAGGAAATGGTAATGTAGTCACGATCGAAAGATCCGTGGGAGATTATGACGGTATTGGTGTATCAGGATGGTTCGACGTCGAATTGGTCGATGGTAACGAAGGTGAATTGACCTTAAGGGGAGAGGAGAATCTTCTTGAGCATATTGTGACGGAGGTTAAAAATGGAAAACTTTCGATCAAAGTGGAAAAAGGCTATAACCTAAAGCCTACCTCGTGGAATGAAGGTATAATGATTACCGTACCCGTTGAAAGTGTAAATTCCATTGCGCTTTCGGGATCAGGTGATATTGTCGGCAAGAAGACCTTGAAGGCCGGTGACTTCAAGACCGCCATGTCGGGATCGGGAGATATTACCTTGGATGTAGATGTAAGTTCAATCTCGGCGTCCATGTCGGGGTCAGGTGATATTACTTTAAGTGGAAATACTGGTGATTTTGATGCCACCATTTCAGGAAGCGGCGACATTAAAGCCTATGATCTGGATGCCGACAATGTTGATGCGACAGTTTCCGGTTCGGCCGATATCAAGGTAACCGCAAGAAAAATGTTGAGGGCCAGGGTATCAGGGTCTGGCGATATCAGCTATCGCGGTAATCCTGAAAAGGTCGATACCAAAACATCTGGGTCAGGAGATATCTCAAAAGGCTAGTAAAATCGAACAATCAAAAAGCGGACATCAGTATCGAAGGCCTCCTAATTCTGGGAGGCCTTTTTTGTAGGCACCTTGAACAATAATATAATCCCGAAGAGAAAAAATAGGAACAGAAACAGAATCGCATATCTCATAGTGCTCACTTGATCTACCAATGCAAAAATAACCATCCCGATAACGATGCCTATCTTCTCGGCCACGTCGTAAAAGCTAAAATACGAAGTAGTGTCATCGGTCTCAGGAAGAAACTTCGAATATGTGGATCGTGCGAGGGCCTGAACGCCGCCCATGACCAAACCTACAAGTCCGGCGGCAATATAAAACTGCATAGGTGATTTCATGAAATAAGCGTAAAAGCATAGGCATAACCAAATAAAATTGACGACGATCAATGTGTGTATGTTACCAAATTTATCCGAAGCCCTGGAAGTTATGACCGCACCTAAAACAGCGACCAATTGGATAACCAAAATGCTGATTATCAGTCCTGTTGTCTTTTCACTTTCAGTAGCCCATGAAATCTCTTTTTCACCAAAATAAACGGCCATCAGCATAATGGTCTGCACGGCCATACTAAAAACAAAGAAGGCCCTTAAGTAGCGCCTCAACCTTAGATTAAGCTTCAATTGCTTCCAAACAGACCGAAGTTCACGAAAACCGTCCAATAATAAATCCTTGGTAACCTTATGTCCGGCAGAAACTCCTTTGGGCAAAACATAAAAAGTGTATTGACTAAAAACCATCCACCACAATCCAACGGTAACGAACGAGACTTTCATTGCCTCTATTTTAGCCATATTATGTTCCACCTCGGTCGTTCCGATATCGAAACCGAACCATTCGGGCTTCATGACCATGGCCAAATTGATAAGCAACAAAATAACACTACCGATATACCCAAGGGAAAAACCCTTGGCGCTAATACGATCTTGTTGTTCTTCGAAAGCAATGTCGGGTAAATAAGAATTGTAGAAAACCAAACTTCCCCAATACCCTATCAATCCCATAAGGTAGAACAACAGACTAAGGTGTATATGCTCCAAACTGAACCAATAAAGTCCGACACAACCTACACCCCCAACATAACAAAAGAACTTCATGAAGGTCTTTTTGTTGCCAACATAATCGGCAATTCCTGATAAAATCGGAGATGAGACCGCAACCATCAAAAAAGTAAATGCCGTTACTATGGAAATCAATACGGTCTGTTTCATCTCGAACCCGAATGCAAAAACCGGGTCATCTTTCGAAGAAAACAATGCCGCATAATAGATAGGAAATATCGAAGATGCAATGGTAAGGGTATATACCGAATTGGCCCAATCGTAGAATGCCCATGCATTCAACAATTTCTTGCTACCCTTAATCGGTTGTGGTTCGGCCATATCAAAAAAAAGCTGCCCCTCTCGGAACAGCTTTCAATATACAATTATTACCTCAATTCGTACTATTGAAATTTAGTGACCCCAAACTTCGCCGCTTCTTCTTTGGCAAGCGGTGCCCAGGCGGATAAGTTGGAAATACGTGTATCATTCGAAGGGTGTGTACTCAAAAACTCGGGCGGTGCCTGGCCCCCGCTCTTGGCCTTCATACGCTTCCAAAGTTCTGCAGCCTCATCTGGGTTGTAACCTGCTATGGCCATAATCTGTAACCCTATACGATCGGCTTCGGTCTCGTGGCCTCGACTAAAAGGCAGCATTACACCTACGGTCGAACCAAGCCCGTATGCTTGGTTGAACATATTTCTTTTCTGGGGGTCCTTGATCGCTACGTTACCTGCCACCGCACCGATCTGCTGCAGGGTACCCGCGCTCATTCGCTGGGCACCATGGTCCGCCAATGCATGGGCCACCTCGTGCCCCATAACAACGGCGACTCCGGTCTCAGTTTGTGTAATGGGCAATATTCCCGTATAAAAAACGATCTTACCGCCGGGCATGCACCAAGCATTTACCGTTTCGTCTTTGACCAAATTGTATTCCCATTTATAATCTTTGAGATAACCCGGATATCCATTGGCGACCAACCACCTTTCGGCAGCCGAAGAAATACGCTGGCCGACCTTGGTTATCATTTTAGATTCGGCCGTATTCTCGACTACGGCATTTTCAGTCAAAAATTGATCATATTGGGCAAATGCCATGGGGAAAATCTGGCTGTTAGGATAAAAGTTCAGTACTTTTTTACCTGTAAACGGGTTTACCTTGCATGCAGTTACGCTAAGGAAAACCACTAGAATCAAAACTATTTTTTTCATGATTTCAAAAGTGTTTAGTGCTGCTCAAAATACAAAAAAATTAAATTCCAATAATGTGCAATTCAGTAAAATCCTTTGTAATTTGAATGCTATTGTCGCCATTCAGTTTAAGTTCTTCCAATGCAACCTTAACGTTATCAACTTCAATCTTCTTTATCTTGAATGGAAGACCATGAAGGTTTATTTTAAAATTATCATAAGGCGTTATGAAAGAACCGTCTTTGAATTGCTGAACGATCAGCTCTTTCTCCCTGCCCAACAGTTTCAGCCTTCTAAGACTATATTGCCCTTTCTTATACTCATAACCATCTTGGGCATCTTCATATACCAAGGATCTTTCTTCACCCAATTTGTAATAAACCTCCAATACCAGTTCTTTAATTTTTAGCTCACCTACATATTGTTGTACCGGATATTTGGGCAATATGGCCCCTGCTTTTACAAACAACGGCATCGTATCCAAATCGGCCTCGACCCACATTTCTTTACCGCCTTCTATCAGTTCGTTATTCCAATAATCATACCATTTTCCGCGAGGAACGTACATTCGTCTTCCCTTGGCGTTGGGTTCTTGAACCGGACAGACCAAAATGTGTTTTCCAAAAATGAACTCATCAGTCCTAAAATGTGTTTGAATGTCTTCTTGGTCATAGTGTACCAAAGGTTGCAGCATGGGCGTGCCTGCGGTCGTATATCTCCAGAACATGGTATAGAGATAGGGTAGCAATTGATACCTTATCTCGATAAACTTACGAACAATGTCGGTCACTTCCTTTCCAAAAGACCAAGGCTCTTGATCCCCATGGTCACCGCTGGAATGCACCCGACAGAAAGGATGAAAAACACCCAACTGAACCCATCGTGCGAACAACTCACCATTGGGTTGTTCGGCAAATCCGCCGATATCGGAACCTACAAAGGAATAGCCGCTGATATTCATTCGCTGAACCTGCACATTGGCGATCCAAAGATGTTCCCAAGTGGCCACATTATCGCCCGTCCATGTAGAAGAATAACGTTGTGTACCGGCAAAAGCGGCACGCGTAATTACGAAGGGGCGTTTAGGATATACGTATTTCTTTACGCCTTCGTATGTGGCACGAACCATCTGCATGCCATATATATTATGTGCCTTTCTATGCGAACACCGGTGTCCATCAAAATTGTGTCTTGTATCTAATGGGGCGGTCTTCGTAGGCACCTCCATAACGGCAGGTTCGTTCATGTCGTTCCAAACCGCATGTACGCCGATTTCGGCCATGAACTCTTTGTACAGCTCGGCCCACCATTCGCGGACTTCAGGATTTGTAAAATCAGGGAAATTGCACTCCCCCGGCCATACTTTGCCCCGCATATACGGGCCATCGGCCCGTTTGCAGAAATAATCGTTTTCTATGGCCTCTTGATATACCCAATAATCACGATCGACCTTGATGCCCGGGTCGATCATTACAACGGTCTTGAAACCGTCTTTGTTCAACTCACCGATCATTCGCTTGGGATCTGGAAATTTTTTCTTGTCCCATGTGAAGCAACGGAAACCGTCCATGTAATCAATATCCAAATAAATAGCATCACACGGAATGTTCAATTGTCTAAACTTCGCCGCGATTTCCTTTACGTTCTTTTCAGGAAAGTAGCTCCATTTCGATTGATGGTATCCCATGGCCCACATGGGCGGAAGTTCTGGTGTGCCCGTCAAATTCGTAAATGCCCTGACAACTTCGGACATTTGCGGACCATAAAAGAAATAGTAATTCATTTCTCCTCCATCGGCCCAAAAACTAGTTACATTTCTTCGTTCGTGCGCAAAATCGAAATAAGATCTAAAGGTGTTATCAAAAAAAACGCCGTACGCTTTATTGTTGTGAAGCCCAATATAGAACGGAATAGCCTTATAAAGTGGTTCTTGATCTTTGCCGTACGCATACTGATCCGTACACCAATTATTGACGCGCTTGCCCTTTAGATTAAAGTGCGTTGCCTTGTCACCCATACCATAAAAACTTTCGGAATTCTGGGCTATTTTACTCATTTTTACGGTGTTGCCCCCATGCTCATAGTTTTCTTCCCAATGAAAACCCAATTCATCTTCGTTCAGTATATTACCCTCTAAATCTGAAATCTGTACCCTTAAGGTTTTCTTGTCGACCAATACCTGTATCTTATCGGTCTCAACCAGATATTCGGTATCGGTCTCCGTTATTTCAAGACGATTATATCCATAATTGGCGGTACCACTGACGGCATACGAAAAATCAGGTTGAAAAACACGTTCGGTGGCATACCTGAAACGAAAAACACCATCTTGTAGGACGGTAAGTTCCAATATGACACCATTTTCGGTAGTGAAGTAAAGCTTATGTGTATCTCTTATATAGTCTACGATCTGGTTCGGGTATAAATCACCTTTGTACTCCAGTTCAGTATTTGTAATCATAAGTAGTTTTGTTTTGAAGACAAAAGAAGACAATGCCATTCAATATTAAAAATATATGAATACGAATTGCCAACTTGATCGGTAAAATCTCTGATTATTGAAGTATTATCACACTTAACGGCGGAATGGTCACCACAACGGAATTTTTTCTACCATGCCATGGTGTTCTTGTGGTCTTGATTTGACTATTGACAACACCGCTTCCCCCATATTTCTGGTCATCGCTATTGAATATTTCATTGTATTTCGTTGTCTTAGGAACCCCAATACGATAGTCTTCACGTGGAACGGGGGTGAAATTGCAGGCTATCACTAGGTCATTCTTTTTATCATGCCCCTTTCGTAAGTAGGTCAGCACCGAATTTTCGTAATCACCATAATCTATCCATTCAAAACCTTCAGAACTGAATTGTTTTTCGTACAGTGCGGGCGAGGTCTTATATAGCGTATTAAGGTCTTTCACCAATTCTTGTACCCCAGAGTGAAAATCGTATTGCGTGAGGTGCCAGTCGAGACTTTGTTGAAAATTCCATTCGGATGATTGGCCGAATTCGGCACCCATAAACATCAAATTGGTGCCGGGGTGTGTAAACATGTAACCGAAAAGCAGTCTCAAGTTCGCAAAACGCTGCCATTCATCACCAGGCATTCGGTACAATAAAGACTGTTTGCCATATACGACCTCATCGTGCGAAAACGGAAGCATAAAGTTTTCTGTAAAAGCATAGGTCATACTAAAGGTTATATCGTTCTGATGGTGTTTTCTGTATATAGGCTCTTTCTTGAAATATTCAAGGGTATCGTGCATCCATCCCATCATCCACTTCATGCCAAAACCGAGCCCTCCCAGAAAGACCGGTCTCGATACCCCCGCGAATGCGGTCGATTCTTCTGCAATGGTCTGAACACCTTCAAAACTCTTGTATACCTCTTCGTTAAGTTCCCTAATGAAAGATATGGCTTCCAGATTTTCGTTGTTACCGTACATGTTCGGTTCCCACTCACCTTCTTCCCTTGAGTAATCAAGATAGAGCATCGATGCGACGGCATCGACCCTTAGACCGTCAACATGAAATTGGTCGAGCCAAAAAAGGGCATTGCTTATCAAAAAGGCCCTTACCTCGTTTCGTCCATAATTGAAAATCAAGCTTTTCCAATCGGGATGATACCCTCTTCTGCGATCGGGATGTTCGTATAGGTGCGACCCATCGAAGTAACCCAACCCATGGGCATCTTCGGGAAAATGCGAGGGTACCCAATCTAAAATAACACCAATATCGTTTTGATGAAACCTATCGACCAATAATTTAAAGTCTTCGGGCTTGCCGAAGCGCGATGTCGGTGCAAAATAACCTGTGAGCTGATAGCCCCATGAGGGATCGTACGGATACTCCATTATCGGCATGAACTCAACATGGGTATATCCCATTTGCTTGACATATTTCACAAGATCATCGGCTAGTTCATGATATGACAAGAACGCGTTGCCCGCTTTTCTCTTCCAGGAGCCAAGATGGACTTCGTAAACCGAATATGGTCGATCCAAACCGTTTTTATCCTTGCGATGGCCCATCCATTTTTTATCCTTCCAATTATAATCGGATTGCCATACTATTGAAGCCGTGTTCGGTGGATTTTCACATAGACGGGCGAATGGATCTGCTTTTTCGGTAACAACATCATTGTTGTTCGACCTTATTTTAAACTTGTATCGCGTTCCTTGATCAAGGCCGGGAATAAAACCTTCCCAGATTCCGCTTGAGTCCCAACGCACATTGAGCCGGTGATCGCCTTCCAACCAATAATTGAAATCCCCCACTACAGAAACGGATTTGGCCGATGGGGCCCAAACGGCAAAATAGACACCTTTTTTTCCACCGACCTCAATGATATGCGACCCTAGTTTCTCATACAATCGATAGTGCTTGCCAGATTTGAAAAGATCAATATCGAAATCGGTAAACAAACTGTGCGCTATAACTTTGCTCATATACTTATTTTGTATCGTTAATAATGCCTAAAATACCTTCTAATGGAATGACCGCCCACCGCGGCCTTGAGTTCATTTCATAACCCAGTTCGTAGACCGCTTTTTCAAGCAAACTATATTTTAAGATGAAGATCCGTTCTTGATGGTAACCTATGTTCAAATTGTTTTCTTGGATCAAACCGACATAGGTATCCAAAAATACCCCTATGAAGAACCGATATAATGTTTCGCCCGCCTTGAATAGTTCTTCTTGTGAATACGGGTACTTTTCACCATTGTTGAAAATGTTGGCGTAGATAGCATAATGGAACGACCGAAAGATACCTGCGACATCTTTCAACGGCGGGTGCTTTACCTTTCGATCTCGAATGGTACTTTCGGGCTCCCCTTCAAAATCCAACAAATAAAAATCTTCATTGTTTACCAAGATCTGGCCCAAATGATAATCACCATGTACCCTAATGCGCTCGCCCTTTAATTTCGTCCAATCAAAATGTACGAAACGGCGGCGGATCTCGTTCTTCCGTTCCAAAAATTCCTTTACCAATTCGGCCGCCCTGCCTTCTAACTTATGAAGGTTGTTCTCGACACTGTTCAATCGATTCTGAAATTGGTAAAGTAATCGGTTTTTTAACCAAACCTCATAATCACTGTTGAAGTGTGTTGGGGTAAAAGCGGTATCCTCAAATTCTGAACCGAGCGCTATGTGCATTTCGGCCGTACGTCTGGCCATGCCCTGTAATCGCAAGAAAATACTGAGCCCGGCCCAATCTATTATTTCGGGCGGTACATCCTTTATTTGCAGCCCTTTGAACATTTCGATGGATGGCAAGCGCGAAACATCGATTCGCTTGTATTCAAGATTGGCAAATACCTTATGTACCTCTTTTAACATAAACTCCCAAGCATCGCCCTGATTGGGCACCAATTCTTGTAAAAGGGCTATCGTGATATTGTCATTGTCTTTATCGATAAAACTAATGCTTCCCAAATAGGCCGGCGTATTTTTGAATCCTTTCTTTTCAGAAAGAAATTGGCTCATCTCAAAATCGGGATTCTTGTCGGCATATATTCTTCTAAAAAATTTGATTACTGAGTTATCGTTGATAATGACAGAGGTATTGCTCTGTTCCAACCCCATGAACTTCGAAGACCTGTATTCGGTCTCCTTGAACAATTCGCTCTTATGGTATCGCACAGGGGTTCTATCGTTTGACAGCGAGGTCATAATACGTTCAAAAACCAATTTTCGAAAGGCTTCCAGGTTGATTGCGTCGATTATAAAACCTGTTTGGTCTTTTATGGTGAGGGGCAGAATTCTATCCTCTTTGGCAAAACTCTCGTCCGAAACAAAGGCAATGGGCAAAAAATAGTGTTGGTAAAAGGCTTCTTCGAAATTTATCTCCAGCAACAAACCATAGTAGACCTCATCATGCTGCTGTATCCTAAAATATTGATGAAGTTCTATGTATTTAAGTTTGCTGGATTTTCCTCCGTACCATCGTTGTCGCAAGATGTATTCTGAAAGTATATCCGACAGAAAAGCTTTTATAAAAGGTTTATGGTCGAGCAGGCTCTCCCATTCCACGTCGAACACATAGGGCGGCTGCAATAGGCTTTCTTGCTTTTTTTTGACCATAATAATTCTATTTTTTTATATGGAACAAATGAAAAGGAAGCGCGGGGTGCAGTTCAACAAAATTCCATTCAGCGCTCCAAATGTAACTATTGTTGGTAATCGTGTCATGTACCTCAATAGATCGACCGTGCTCCAAGCCCATTTCGTTCAGCGGAAGTTGCACCATGCCCCTTTGCGAATAATGGTTGTCTAAACTAACAATGATCAGGGTCTCATCTGTTTTATCGTCGCTCCATTTATAGAACGCTATTAATCTGTCGTTTTCAATCGTGCAAAAACGAATGTTGTTGGTTTGCTGCAATGACCTATGATTTTTCCGGGCGGCGTTCAGTTTCGTGATCACGTGCGTCAATTTGTTTTCCACGGTCCAATCCCAATGACGGATTTCGTATTTCTCAGAGTTCAGATACTCTTCTTTTCCGGGCAGGGCATCACTGACCATATATTCGAATACGGGGCCGTACAACCCTATATTTCCGCAAAGGGTCGCGGCAAGTGCATAGCGTAAAATATGCATGGCCTCATTGGCCCCTTGCAAATGATAAGGGTTGATATCGGGTGTATTGGGCCAAAAATTAGGTCGGTAATACTCGCGCATTTCACTTTGTGTCAGCTCGGTCATATAATCGATAAGCTCATGTTTCATGACCCGCCAGGTAAAATAGGTATATGACTGTGAAAAACCCTGTTTGGCCAATTGTTGCATAACCTTGGGGCGTGAAAAAGCCTCGGCCAAAAAGAGTACGTCAGGATGTTTCTTTTTTACCTCAGAGATCAACCAATTCCAAAAATAATACGGTTTTGTATGCGGATTGTCTACCCTAAAAATACTTACACCGCAGCTGACCCAATGTAAGGTAACGTTCAAAAGTTCCTCCCAAAGTGGCTTATATGCATCGGATTCAAAATGGAAGTTGACTATGTCCTGATACTTTTTCGGGGGGTTCTCGGCGTATTGTATGGTGCCGTCAGGTCTTTTCCGAAACCATTCGGGATGTTCCGTAATATACGGGTGATCTGGTGCAGCTTGAAAAGCTAGATCCATTGCGACCTCGATTCCTTCGGCTTTTGCTTTCTTCACCAATTGTTTAAAGTCTTTTTCCGTACCTAGTTCAGGATGGATAGACTTATGTCCGCCTAGTTTGGAACCTATCGCCCATGGCACGCCCGAATCACCTTCTTCGGCATGGGTCGTATTGTTCTTGCCCTTTCTGTTTTTCTCTCCGATTGGATGGATGGGCGGAAAATATAGGGTATCAAACCCCATTCGTGCAATTCTTGGCAATAGGCGTTCACAATCCTTGAAAGTTCCATGTTTATTAGGTTCAGGGGATGATGAACGCGGAAAAAATTCGTACCATGTACTAAAATTCGCTTTTTTTCGGTCTACATACACCTCAAGGGTCTTACTGACGTTCGCCAAAAACCTTTGCGGATATTCAGTAAACAGGTGATGTAGATCATCGGAAGTTGCCATCGCAATCGCCTCTTCATATTTTGAATCATCCTGAAAAATAGCCGGCCATTCTTTGATTCGCTCCTTGGTTTTGGCCGGCACTTTCTTGGTCAAAAAATTTAGGTACTGAACGCCATCCAACAACTCGCTCTTGACATGTTGGCCATCTTTTAGCTTGGCTTTTATGCCGTGCTGCCAATTCAGGGCATTGTCGACCCAACCTTGTATTCTATAATGATAAAACCCTTGTTTTGTGACATGAAAAGACGCGGTATGGGCATCGTTGCCCTCGTGCAACATTCGAACACTTTCAAATACCTTTTCATCTTCATGCCTGAAAAGCACCTCACATTGTATGATATCATGACCATCACCCAATACATCGGCGTTCACCGTAACTTTTTCACCTACCGTACGTTTGATAAAAAAAGTACCACATTCGATTTGGGGCCTAATATTTTCAATAACAACGCGTTGTTGTCTTAGCATGGTTTACGGTTTGATGGTTTTGTTAAAAATAGGGAAATAATATCAAACAAATTCAAAGGTCCTATGATAATTCGAATATCGATAAACTACAACGTTTGCGCCGTTCGTTTGTTTTTTGGAACGCTTTTTGAATGAACCAAAACCAAGACACTGACATCACCATTATTTCATTTACTTAAACTTTAGAATTATGAAAAAAATCACAGTAGTATTCGCAGCATTTATGGCCTTATTTTTTATGGCATGTGAGGGCCCTCAGGGGCCTCCGGGGTTTGATGGGCTTGACGGTCTTGATGGAAGGGACGGCCTTGATGGCCTTGATGCCGAATTGAGCAAAGTCATGGACATCGAAGGTGACTTTACCTTAGACAACGATTACTCGATTTTCTTTGAGTTTCCACAAAACATTGAGGTATTCGAGACCGACATTGTATTGGTCTATATCTTATGGGACCAGACCGAAGACGGCAATGGCGATCCCGTAGATATCTGGAGGTTATTGCCCCAGACCCGAATATTGGATCAAGGTCTGTTGCAATACAACTACGACCATACTTTTTTCGATGTTAGTATTTTTCTGGAATCAGACTTTGATCTGGGCACTTTGCAGGCGGGCGATACAGATAATCAAATTTTTCGCATTGCCGTGATACCGGCCGAAACCCTATCTAGTTCGAAAATCGACAAGTCGAACATCGAAGGTATTATGGGCATGTTGAACATCAAGGAAAATGATGTTCAAAAATTCAGCTTGAACTAAACTTTCCAAATATTAGGCAAAAGCCCCCTCAAATCACTTATTCGAGGGGGCTTTCTTATTTCAAAGGATAATTACTAATGCGTTTTAAAATTTAATCATTACATCATAAATTTGAAAGGAACAACAACTGTTCACGACGAATCGGATAAAACAATAAAAATGGATATGAATAAAATTCTGTGGATAACCTTAGCCTTGGTCTTGACAAGTTGCAACGGCCTTTCACAAGAGAAAAAATCGACCGTAGCCTCCGAAGCTTCAGAAAACGAAACTTTTAAGGTAAGCAAGACCGAAGCCGAATGGAAGCAAGAGTTGACCGATATGCAGTTTTACATTCTAAGAAAGGCTGGCACCGAAAATCCGGGAAGTAGTGAACTCCTTGGCAATAAGGCCAAAGGTGTATATGTTTGTGCAGGTTGCGGCACCGAACTTTTCAAAAGTGAGCACAAGTTCGATTCAGGTACCGGGTGGCCCAGTTTTGACCGAGAGATCTCTGGCAATGTTGCCTATGATGTAGATTACAAGATCGGATATAAACGTACAGAAGAGCATTGCGCCGTTTGTGGCGGCCACCTTGGCCATGTCTTTGATGACGGTCCGCGGCAAACAACCGGCAAAAGACATTGTATCAATGGTGCCGCGCTGAAATTTGTTCCAGCGATGTAAACGGTTTAAGTAATTAACTATTGATTCCAATTCCGTGAAAACGGGGTTGGAATTTGTTTTTTTGGTACTGTCGGCCACCGGGATATTATTTTGCTTTTGTACTTTTGCACCGCTTCAGATATCTATCGGGAGTAAAATTGAAAAACTAGCGTTATGAGCAAATTTGATGTAATTGTTTTGGGCAGTGGCCCAGGGGGGTATGTTACTGCCATCAGGGCCTCGCAATTGGGATTTAAGACCGCGATCGTAGAGAAAGAAAACCTTGGCGGGGTCTGTTTGAATTGGGGGTGTATACCTACAAAAGCATTGCTCAAATCGGCACAGGTATTCGAATACCTTCAACATGCAGGCGACTACGGCCTAAAAGCTGAGGGCGTTGACAAAGATTTCGGGGCCGTAATCAAAAGAAGTAGAGGCGTGGCCGATGGTATGAGCAAAGGCGTTCAATTTCTCATGAAAAAGAACAAGATCGAAGTTATAAATGGATTTGGAACCCTAAAACCAGGAAAGAAACTATCGGTCAAAGATAAAGATGGAAAAGAAACCGAATATAGTGCCGACCACATAATCATTGCAACTGGTGCGCGAAGCCGTGAATTGCCAAGTTTGCCCCAAGATGGCAAAAAGATAATCGGATACCGCGAAGCTATGACATTGGATGAACAACCCAAGAAAATGGTAGTTGTGGGCAGTGGTGCGATCGGTATCGAATTTGCCTATTTCTACAATTCGATGGGTACCGAGGTAACGGTGGTCGAATATCTTCCGAATATTGTGCCTGTTGAAGATGAAGATGTTTCAAAACAATTGGAGCGCAGCTTTAAAAAAGCAGGTGTAAAAATTATGACCTCTTCAGAGGTTACAAAAGTAGACACCTCTGGTGAAGGCGTCAAAGCCACGGTCAAAACCTCCAAGGGCGAAGAAGTATTGGAAGCCGATATCCTTCTTTCTGCCGTCGGTATTAAATCGAATATCGAGAACATAGGACTTGAGAATGTTGGCATTACCACCGATAGGGATAAGATTTTGGTCAATGATTTCTATCAGACCAATATACCCGGCTATTACGCCATTGGCGATGTAACTCCCGGCCAGGCCTTGGCTCATGTAGCCTCTGCCGAGGGTATTCTTTGTGTTGAAAAAATTGCCGGAATGCACGTAGAGGCACTTGATTACGGCAATATTCCTGGATGCACCTATTGTATGCCTGAAATTGCATCGGTGGGGCTAACCGAAAAACAGGCCAAGGAAAAAGGTTTTGACATCAAAGTTGGCAAGTTTCCGTTTTCGGCAAGTGGCAAGGCAAAGGCATCGGGCAATTCAGACGGTTTCGTAAAAGTAATCTTCGATGCCAAATACGGCGAGTGGTTAGGTTGCCATATGATCGGCGCTGGAGTTACGGATATGATCGCCGAAGCGGTCGTAGCTCGCAAATTGGAAACAACGGGGCATGAGGTTCTAAAGGCCGTACACCCCCACCCTACTATGAGCGAAGCGGTCATGGAAGCGGTGGCTGCCGCGTACGATGAAGTCATTCATCTATAAAATCAGGTCGACCCTGCCTTTGCCGGTAGTTAGGCGCCGCAAGTGAGATAATTGGCACTCAGCCTTACAACACACGCACAAGAGATAAAAATATGCTAACATCTTTCAGAATTACAGCAGTGCTTGAAGGAATTTCTTATCTCGCTCTTTTCGCGGTGAGCATGCCCTTGAAGTATCTTGCCGAAATTCCCGAACCTAACAAATATATAGGCTACGCACACGGATTTCTGTTCATTGCCTATATCATTTTGGCTATTGTGTTTTGGATGGAAAAAAAATGGAATATCAAAAGACTGGCCGTTTTGATTATTGCGTCGTTGTTACCCTTTGGCACTTTCTACGTGGACAGAAGATATCTTGAACCACTCAAATCATAAATGCCAGAATCGTATCCCTGTATATTTTGAATTTGTTGATTAGCGTATACAACACAAATCAAAATACCTACCTCGTACTTTGATGATTGTATAATATAAAGGAAGGAAACCTGAAGACCTACCCCTAAGAATATCCATCAAAAAAATGAATATCCTGCAATAATGGAGAATGCCTTATAGGTCGATTTCGAGGTTTGCCAATGTTTAGTTACATCTCGATTCGAATAGAATCTAATCTCAATACTGATCTTATCATTTGATTTGTAACCAAGACCTAAGGCCAAATTTGGACTGTACCTCATGTCTACATCAGATACCGTATCATAATCAAAAAAAGAGTTTTTTGATGGAAAATCCAGAACAAAAGAACCGTTTAAAAATAGTTTGGATCCTTTGCTCAAAAACATGTAGTGCCTTATTCCAATTGGCAATTCCATGGATTTATAATTGGCCTTAACATAATATCTTTCCAATTGTTTCTCCGCTTCATAGTATTGGTAGGTTGGCTCAAGTATTATTGCCCATTTGCCACCGTTGAAAGGCATGACATACTCGGCCTCTAAGCCAATTCTCATTCCCGTTTTAGCATCGAATTGGGCATCCCTATTATTATTGACACCATTATCAAGAGTGAGTGCAGCGGTCTTAATGCCAGGTCTTATAGTCAGGTGAAAATTGTTATTTGATTGTTTTTCATTATAGTTCGTGAATACCGCTTTCTTGCACTCATTGAATTTTACAAAAGTTCTCACCAACTCGTTCTTGCTGTAATTGAGCAATTTTATGTCGCTCATTTGAATGGCCGAACATTTTAAGTCTTCCCAAAGCTGGTTTTTATATTTGTTATTTTCTTTGATCTTATAATCGGTAGATTTGTAAGATTTATATACTAACTGCTCGATCTCTGATTGGCCTACTGTATAGAAAAATCGGCGTAAATTTCCATCATCGAACATGTATAAACTTGCTTCACCTTCGACCAATACCCTTAAAAAAAGTTCTTCTTCGGTATACTTCGCTCTTCGTTCAGTATCCATATTGCTCAAAAGAGAACCTGACCGATCTATGTCTACAACAAACCGATTGTATTTTACCTTGTTGTAAATACCCAATTCTTTTACATAATGAAGGGTTTTTTCAAGAACTTCGCCGTCTTCCGTTAATTTGTACTCAAAGACTTTAGGGTTATTCTTCCATCCCAAATTTCGTATCAGACATTCTGTCTTTCTATCTAAGTTATCTATAAAATATCCTTTCTCATAAGAAATCTGTGAATGGCCAAATACACCGAAAATAAAGAGAAAAGTGAAGAGTAAAAATCCTTTCATAAGTCAAGCACCGATTTAAATCGTTCAATTTAGAACAAGAATTTTAGCGATTTATTGTTTGATATTATTTGTAGTACTATTCCATGGCCGTATCATTACAATAAACAGCTCACCAAGCCATATGAATACCTTCTTTTTCCCGAACATCATTAATTAGGGAGGAAATAATTTGTGTTTCAAAATAGAATCGGCATCAACCTATCGCATTTTATCATCCGTTATTTTTCAAGAAACTAATAATGGCCAAGTCATAACTCTGGAGTCCGAAACCGAGAATAACGCCTTTGGCGCCTGAAGAAATATAAGAGACATGGCGAAAGTCTTCGCGTTTGTGCGTATTCGAGATGTGTACCTCGACCACTGGGGTCTCAACGGCCTTTACCGCATCGCCTATGCCGATAGAGGTGTGGGTATACGAAGCTGCGTTGAGAACGATACCATCATATGAAAACCCCACTTCTTGGATCTTATCGATGATCTCACCTTCAATGTTCGATTGGTAATATTCCAAATGAACATCGGCAAATCTTAGCTTTAATTTTGAGAAATAGTCTTCAAATGTTTGGTTGCCGTAAACATCGGGCTCCCGTTTTCCTAGTAAGTTGAGGTTGGGCCCATTGATAATCATCAGTTTCATGGCATAAATGTAGCGAATAGTTGTCCATTGAACAACGAACATGTATCAAACAATGGTTTTGCTTGAAAAGGTATTTGAAAATCAAAAACTATCTAAAGTGCCTTGCGGATAAAAAGGTATATACAAAACCCATGGTTACAGTTGACCAGGTTTCATTGTCAAGCTGTATTACACTGTATGAAAAGTTAATTTCAGATTGCGCCCCTGTCTGAAAACCGATTTGGGGTCGAAGGTACAATCCACCGTCATTACCAGAGCTGAGGCCAAATGCCTGGCCAATATCGCCTCCGAACGAAAATGAACGCATGGGCCAGATACGTACCGAGGCCGCTACCGGAGCAAATTGTATACTGGGTGATTTCGTTGATATAATCTCATCTTTGAACTGTTCACCGAAGCCATGTACAATTCCGGCCTTGATACCGAGGTCGAATATCTTGTTGGGAGCCCACATATAGCCTACATCGGCACCTATTACAAGGCCTACCCTGTCATTAAATTCCCCTATTGGAATTCCACCATGAGCACCGATCTTGAAGCCTTCTTGTGCGGAAATTCCGGTGACAATGAAAGCGAAAATTAGAATTACTATTTTTTGACGCATTAGGGTCGGTTTTGGTTTGATGCCAACGAAACTAAATCCTTCGTCAAAAAATTCATCATTTTTGTTGCAAAAAGGCCAAAATAAGTTGTGGAAACCCGAATATGTGCTTTTTGAATCTCAAATATTTCATCGTAAACCCTAAAAATGGTTCACGACTCATTTAAGTGGGCCTGTAATTTTCAAAAGTTCAGAAAAAATAAGAAGCTCCGATCTGGGCCGCAATATTATACGTATCCAAATTTTCGAATACCTTGATAAACCCAGTATTGAATCGAAGTTGAAGGTAAATATTGCTATCTAAGCGATATCCGCCACCGATTCCCAATCCGACGTCGATCGTTTTCGCATCTATATTAAAATCATCGTAATTACCGCCCAACAAGACCCCTAGTTGCGGGCCTAGTTCAACCGCAATCTCATCAGTGATGTGATACTTGCCCATCACCGGAATATTGACATAAAACAGATTCAAGTTATCGCCGATACCCCTTGTTCCCTGTAGCGTAAGCAAAAGTTCTGGATCTAGATAAATATCTTCGGCAATCGGAATCTCGGCAATACCACCCACTTGAAAACCGATATGCGGAGTATTATCTACGATACCATCGCCACGAAGATCAGAAACCACCAGGCCTGCCTTGGCTCCGAACAAAATGTCTCCCGATCCATTACCTACCAAAGATGTGCCTTTGATCACGGTCTGCGCACTCAGGGTTGAAATCGTCAAGACCAAGAAAAAAACGAAGGAAAAAAATGCTCTGTTCATCAGTTCAAGATTTAGATTAAGTGCGAAAATTTCTTCATATACAAAGATACAAAGACCAGCTGCTCAACAGTCAATAATTTGCAATTAATCGTTCAAAGGAAACTGGTCGCGACACTCGAAAATAAAAGAGCGGAAGACTATCTTCCGCTCCACTATATACCTGCATATCCAGACTTTTAGAGAAAATATATGGCCGATATCTGAAAGACCCGGTTCTTTGAACTTATATCTTTTACTGCGTTCACAATACCCGCGTTGAACCTGAGCTGAAAATAGAAATTATCATCAAGACGATAACCTGCTCCAACACCAAGGCCAATATCCATTCCATTCGATTCTTGATCTATTCCAGGGGTGCCGGCAAAGCTGTTGCCTTCTAGGTTATCAGATAACATAAAGCCCAGTTGTGGACCGGCCTCGATATAAATCTCATCGAAAACGTTCAACTTGACCATTACCGGTAAGTTCAAATACCATAGGTTCAGGTCGTCTTGAAAATAACCACCGCTGCCCTGTAATGAAATCAAAGCTTCGGGCTGCACATAAAGTGCTTTGGAAACTGGTATTTCAAGGGCGGCACCCAAATGGAACCCCGGTTTTATGTCATAGCTATATATGGCATCGCCTCCCAACTTGGCCGCATTAAAACCGGCCTTCGCCCCAAAACGAACAAAATCTTGGGCAACGCCAATTGTGGTAAAAGAAAGTACAAAAATTAGAAAGTAGTAACGTCTATTTTTCATTTTAGTAGTGTTTAGGTTTGTTCCGATTACAAACTAAAATACATAATAATCTGAACTAAAGCCTAAATGAATTAG
The DNA here is from genome assembly GCF_042611095.1 of Meishania litoralis. NCBI lineage: Bacteria > Pseudomonadati > Bacteroidota > Flavobacteriia > Flavobacteriales > Flavobacteriaceae > Meishania > Meishania litoralis. The sequence continues at coordinate 106,874 of NZ_JBHFPV010000005.1, read as the reverse complement.
AATTTATGGGCTTGGAAGATATGAAAAGTGGTTGGTCAAAAGGCTATTGCCCTTTATCGGTTCTTTTTTAGTGAACCGGCGAACACTATATTTACATCATGAATTGGACCAAGGCCATAGAAGATTATCGGCACTACCTGAGAATAGAACGCGGCCTGTCACAGAATTCAATTGCGAACTATGTGCTGGATATCGAAAAACTTGTTCTTTTTTTAGAGGATAATAAAATCGTCGACAACCCTTTCAACATCTCAAAAGTGGTTATTCAGCAATTCATCTATGAGGTGGCCAAGACTTTGAATCCCAGGTCCCAGGCACGCATAATTTCGGGTCTCAAAAGCTTTTTCAACTACCTTGTTTTTGAGGATTATAGAGATGACAACCCCATGGACCTTATCGATTCGCCAAAAATCGGGCGCAAACTACCTGATACCTTATCGGAAACCGAGATCAATGAACTAATCGGTGCCATCGACCTTTCAAAACCCGAAGGCGAGCGCAACCGTGCTATCTTGGAAACCCTTTATGGCTGTGGGCTACGGGTTTCTGAATTGACAGGTCTGCGAATATCCGATCTTTACTTTGACGAAGATTTCATAAAGGTAACCGGCAAGGGCGACAAACAGCGGTTCGTACCTATTAGCTCGATCAACAAAAAATATATCGATATCTATCGAAAAGAAATCAGGATCCATATAAAAGTACAGAAAGGTTTTGAGGATATTCTTTTCTTGAACCGAAGGGGCAAAAAACTGACCAGGGCCATGATTTTTACCATTATCAAAGAACTAAGCAAGACGATCGGATTGAAGAAAACCATTAGTCCACATACCTTTCGACACTCGTTTGCAACGCATTTACTGGAGAACGGCGCAGACCTTCGGGCCATTCAACAAATGTTGGGCCACGAAAGCATTACTACTACAGAAATCTATATGCATGTCGACCGCAAGCATTTGACCGAAGTAATGCATAAATATCATCCGAGGAATTGATTTAGAATAGCCTTTGCCTAATCCTTAAAGGCCGAATAATCTTTTTTATAGGGGCGAATGATCAAACGCGCCTCACGGTCAAAGCGTACATAATTGTAGACCCAGTTGATAAAGACCACCATTCTGTTTCTAAACCCGATCAGAAAAAAAAGATGGACGAACATCCATACAAACCATGCAAAAACACCTTGAAACCTAAAATTGGGCAAATCGACCACGGCCTTGTTACGGCCAATGGTCGCCATACTGCCCTTATCTTTGTAGACAAAGGGCTTCAAAGGTTTTCCGTTAATGAGGCGTACCAAATTGTCTCCAAGGTTTCTGCCCTGTTGAATGGCAGGTTGTGCCATCATGGGATGACCGCAAGGATTTTCTTCGGTAACGATGCTTGCCACATCGCCCACGGCAAAAATCTCAGGGTGCCCTTCAACCTGATTGAACTGGTTGACTTTTAGCCTATTGCCACGTACAACAATATCCTTCGCATCTAGCCCATTGATCAAAGCGCCCTTGACCCCGGCCGCCCAAATAAGTGTCGCCGTTTCAAAGGTCAGTCCGTCGGTCATTGTAGTCACTGTCTTGCCATCGTAGCCGGTCACCCGGGTATCCTTCCAAATTTGCACGCCCAGTTTTTCCAAAAAATCTTCCGATTTTCGCGAAGCTTGTTCACTCATTTCCTTCAAGACGCGGTCACTAGCCTGAACAAGGTTGATCTGTACCCTTCGGGTATCAAGATCGGGGTAATCCTTTGGCAGAATACCTTTTTTTATCTCGGCCAGGGCACCGGCCAATTCGACACCGGTCGGTCCTCCCCCAACGATTACGAAATTCATCAAGGCATCACGTTCGTGCATCTCATCGGTTAAAAGGGCCTGCTCAAAATTCTCAAGGATAAGACTGCGCAAGTCCAACGATTGTGGTATGGTCTTCATGGCCATACTATTTTTCTCCATATCGGCATTTCCGAAAAAATTGGTTTCCGATCCCGTGGCCAAAACTAAGTAATCATAGTTCAGATCGCCAATGTCGGTCACCAGCATTTTCTTATCTGAAACTATCTGGGTCACATTGGCCAACCTAAAGTAAAAATTCGGAAAATCTTTTAGCACCTTTCTAATCGGATAGGCAATGGAATCAGGCTCAAGTCCGCCAGTGGAAACCTGATACAGTAGGGGCTGAAAATTATGGTAGTTATGCTTATCGAGAAGTACGACTTGAACTTCTTTTCCACTTAACTTTTTGGCGAGGGAAATACCTGCGAACCCACCACCGATTATCACGATTCGAGGGTAGTTTGACTTTGGAATGTTCATAGTTAAGATTCTCATGCAAAACTAAACAAACCTTTGTAATCTAGAGGAAAGAATAACCGTTTGATTATATTTAGGGATTGATTATTAAAACCATGATAAAATGAAAATTAAACTACTGGCGTTTAGCATATTATTTAGCGTAGTACAATATGCCCTTGCACAAAAAAAAGCAGATGATATTATAAAAAACCTCGACCATAAATCTGAAACTTATGGCGATATAGCACAGGAGATTTGGAATTTGGCCGAAATGGGTTATCAAGAGGAAAAAAGTAGTGCATTATTGCAAAAAACCTTATCAGATGAAGGGTTTTCCATTAAAAATGGAGTAGCAGGAATACCGACCGCCTTTATCGCCGAATTCGGCTCTGGTTCCCCTGTAATCGGCATTATGGGCGAGTACGATGCTCTTCCGGGACTTTCTCAAGAGGCCGTTGCGGAAAAGAAATCGGCCGGAAAGGCCGCCGGCCATGCCTGTGGCCATCATTTGTTCGGCACGGCCTCTACCGCTGCCGCAATCGCCACCAAAGATTGGATGGTCGCCAATAAGTCCAAGGGTACGATCCGTTTTTATGGCACACCGGCCGAAGAAGGTGGTTCGGGCAAAGTCTATATGGTACGTGAGGGGCTTTTCGACGATGTCGATATTGCGTTGCACTGGCATCCAGGTTCGCAGAACACGGCAAGTGCCGGGGCCGCTTTGGCCAATAAATCGGCCAAATTTCGCTTTCATGGTGTTTCGGCACATGCCGCCGGTGCTCCGGAAAGGGGGCGTTCCGCACTGGACGGTGTTGAAGCGATGAATGTTATGGTCAATATGATGCGCGAACACATTCCTCAAGAAGCAAGAATCCACTACGTTATTACAGATGGCGGAAAGGCCCCTAACGTTGTTCCTGATTTTGCCGAGGTCTACTACTATGCCCGTCATGGAAAACGAGATGTTGTCATCGATATTTTTGACCGGATCATCAAAGCTGCTGAAGGTGCGGCTTTGGGTACGGGAACAACCATGGACTTCGAAATGATAGGCGGCACACATGAATTGTTGCCCAACCTGACCTTGCAAAAATTGATGCACGATAACCTTTCCAAAATAGGCGGTATTGAATATTCGCCCGAAGAAAAAGAATTTGCCGATAAAATCGCAAAAAGCCTCGGTCAGAAAGGGGTCGATCTTGAAACTGCAAAGAACGTTCAACCGTATAAAACGGAAGCTAGGGCCTATGGGTCTACCGATGTCGGCGATGTTAGCTTTACCGTTCCGACCGTAGGTATGGGTACGGCCACTTGGGTGCCCGGTACGCCGGCTCATAGTTGGCAGGCGGTCGCCGCGGGTGGCACATCGATCGGTAAAAAAGGAATGATGGTCGCTGCAAAGACCCTCACCCTGACCGCCATAGACCTTTTCAAAAATCCAGAACTCGTAAGTAAGGCAAAAGCCGAGTTTATAGAGGCCAGGGGAGCCGATTTTGAGTACATTCCGTTATTGGGCGACAGGGCACCCGCTCTGGATTATAGGAAATAAATCAGGAGCCCTTGAACACAGGCATGAAATTCAAATTCGTTCTTAGAAGGTTTTGAACTTTTTGCCGTTGTTCACGGGCTCTTTTCTTTTAAATAGGTTCTTTGCGTAACAAATAGAAAGAAAACGCTACTAACCTGTAACAACAACCTACCGATCACAATTTGAACAAAGAACTCGAAAACAGATTTGTTACCGAGCTTGAGAACAATCAGAATATTGTTCATAAGGTCTGTACGCTCTATACGAACGACCGTGACTCGCACAACGATCTGTTTCAAGAGATTACGATACAACTGTGGAAGGCGTACCCCAAGTTTCGGGGCGATTCGAAGTTTAGCACCTGGATGTACCGTGTGGCCTTGAATACGGCCATTACCATGTATCGAAAATCAAAGAAAAGGGTTCAGACGCAAGACTATGAATCGGTGATATTCAAAATCAAGGCCGACGAATATGATGAAGCCGAAGAACAACAGCTAAAACTGATGTACAATGCCATAAAGCAATTGGGCGATATCGACAAAGCTCTTGTTTTTCTTTATTTGGAGGATAAGGACTATTCTGAAATATCGGAAACCTTGGGTATTACCGAAGTCAATGCAAGGGTCAAGATGAACCGTATCAAAAATAAATTAAGAACCATATTGAATCCGTAGGGTTATGATGGACGAACTGGAGTTACTGAAAAAAGATTGGCAGAAAAAGGAAGCATATCTTCCAAAGTTGTCGCACGCGGAAATTCATAAAATGATCTGGAAGAAATCTTCCTCTATCGTTAAATGGATATTGATCATTAGCATATTAGAATTTCTACTCCCCCACCTTCTCTATTTGCTGCCTTCGGCAAAAACGAGTTGGGCCATCTATGAAAGTCTTGGAATGAGCAACTATATTATCGGGTTGACGGTTGTTCAATATGTTATCGTTTTCTATTTTATCGCCCAGTTTTATAAGAGATATAAGGAAATATCCGTATTGGAAGATGCCAAAAAGTTGATGCGGAAGATTATAAAGACCAGGGCTTCGGTCAAATATTATATAATTTTCTCCCTATCGTTACTGTTTTTTGCCTTTGTATCGGCTGCATTTGCCATATATATTAGTGAAGACCTTAGTGTTTTGTTCGATTCTATGCATACCGAAGTTCCTCAAAATGTCTCCCCAGAAAGGTTGAAAAGATCATTTATCTGGAGCGTTTTGATACTAGGGTTTTGTTTCACGGCCTTCATCGGCGGAATTTACTTTTTGCTTTATGGTAGACTTTTGCGAAAACTTAAGAAAAATTATAACGAACTCGAGCAAATAGAAGTCTAGACCTTCTTTCGATTGCGATATCTTCTGAGTTCGTTCTCTTGCTCATACGCCAAAAGTTCTTCTTCTGAAATTACCTTAAGAAATGAAGGATGCTGTTCAATGGCGTATTCAAGTTTTTCGATAATCGATTCGTTCGACTCGTTTTCATAATCGATGTTCAAGGGTTCTTTTATTACCATCGACTGAAGAATACCTTTTTTCTTGATACGCAGTCCCTTTTTGTCGAACGAACGTCGAAAACCGTCAATTACCACCGGTACCACGACAGGTTTGTATTTTTTTATTATATGGGCCGTACCTTTTCTTAAAGGCTTCCAAGGTGTGGTCGTGCCCTGCGGAAAAGTAATGACCCACCCATCGTTCAAGGCCCGCCCGATATTCGAAATATCGCTCATCTTTACTTGACGATTGACCTCTTTTCCGTCGGCCCGCCATGTTCGTTCGACCGAGATCGCCCCCGCATAGGCGAAAACCTTGGTTAGAAAATTTTTCTTCATCGTCTCGGCAGCGGCCACATAGTAAACGTTCAATTTTGGTTTCCACAGGTAGCCAACGTTCTTGATCGAGTCATCGCGACCGCTAAGGCTTGCATTGAACACATGGAACATTGCCACCACATCGGCAAAATAAGTCTGGTGGTTGCTCACAAATAGTACGTTTCTATCGGGTATGTTCCTTAAAATATCAGATCCCTCGATTTCTAAAGAGTTAAAGCCATTATACCGTTGATGGGTAATCAGCCCCATGATACGGATGAGCCATTTCTTGAGGAATAAAATATGTCCGAACGGATTTTCCTTAAACAATGCCATAGGGTGCTAAAGTACAAATTACCGATCATAATACTTGTTTCAAAAGTTCCTTGATCTCACTGAGCATCATCGCCGTGGCCCCCCAAACGGTGTAACCGTTTAGTTTAAAGGTAGGTACCTCAATATTCGTTGCGTAAGAAGTGCTCAGTTTTTGGTTGAAGATCAATCCATCGTCCAAAAAATCCATCAAAGAAACCTCGATCAATGACTCCACTTCAGACTCTTGGGGTACAAAAGACAAGGGTCGGTCCAATATACCGAGAAAAGGTTGAACCTCATAATTGGAAGGGGGAATGTATACTGTGCTCAATGATTTTAAAATCATGATTTTTTCAGGTGGCACTCCCACTTCTTCATGAGTCTCACGAAGCGCGGTTTGTGCCAAATCGATATCGCCATCTTCTACTTTGCCGCCGGGAAAGGCGATTTGATTCGAATGAACGCCTTTATAGGTTTTCCTTAGAATGAGCAACAATTTCGTTCCGTTCTTAAAATCCGGATAAAATAGGGCCATAACACCTGCCTTTTTCGGATTTTTACCCTTCACCTGGCTTTCTTGCATCAATTTCACCCGTATTTCCGGTGCCATTTTGAAATGGGCCATTTCACCCGGTAAGGGTAGATCTTTTATTTTTGGTATTCTTTGGGAAAATAAATCGAAATCCATGTACTTCAAAAGAATCACTATACTTACAATATTACCACTATTTATTTTGGCCGCCTGTAAAGAAGAGGCCCATAAAAAATCGAATGCAAAAGTACCTACAACCCAAAAAACAGATTCGATTATCGAGAAAAAAAAACCTAGAGAGGATCCCAAGGAGGCTTTTAGACTTGATGAAGAAAATGCCATTGATTTTTTCTTCGATTATCAAAAAGACCTCCCGAACAACGTAAGGGTAAGGTTGACGACCAGTTTGGGAAATTTTACCGTTCAACTATACGACAATGTACCCTACCACAAGGCAAATTTCATCTACTTGGCCAAAAAGGGCTATTTCGACGATTCGCAATTTCATCGGGTCGTCAAGAATTTTATCATTCAAGGCGGAAATTCAGATGATAGGTTCATTGCCGACAAACGTCGTGAAATCGGTCGCTACCTGTTACCGCCCGATACCAGAAAAGGCTATAAACACCATCGCGGTACGCTATCGATGCCCAGCAGTGAAATCAATAACCCACATATGTTGGCCTCGCCCTATGAATTTTTTATCGTCGTTACCAAACCGGGATCCTATCATCTGGATGGTGATTACACGCCTTTCGGAAAAGTTGTAGAGGGTATGGACATCGTGGACAAAATCAACAATGTACGTGTCGGAAAAGGCGATTGGCCTTTTCAAAATGTCTACATAAAAAAGGCCGAGGTACTTGATTAACATAAGTTCGATTTAATATCGAGCATTTTTAATGGTCAAAGCCCCATAAACCGACTTATGTGCCCTCGAGCGCAGTAGAGAGGTAGATAAAACCCGAAATTTTGAATGAGGTCTCGACTGCGCTCGACCGGTCATGGGTCTGTAAACAACTTAAAATCAATATATACTATTGGGAAGTTATATCGAATTCGTGTTGATTAGTTTTATGACCAAAGCTACTGCTCCACTTTATAGATATTCGGTAAGGATACCTTAAAAACTACGGCGAACAGCCGAATGCCTATTACGATCAGAATGGCCCCGATATAGGCATAAATGTCTTCAATCGGAAGCTTTCTAAGTAAAAAATAGCTGGCTCCACCCAAGATACAGGCGGTCGCATAGATTTCTTTTCGGAAGATAACAGGTATTTCGTTGCACAATATGTCCCTGATAACACCTCCAAAGCTCGCCGTCATCGTCCCTAGGGCAATGCACATTATTGGAAGTAATCCCGCCGAGAGTCCTTTTTCAACACCGACCATGGTATAAAGTCCGATGCCGATAGTATCGAACAGAAATAAGGATTTTCTGAAATATTTGAGCCTTTTGCGAAACAAAATCCCAAAGATAACGGCACCAAAGATTACAAAAACGTAGATGGGGTCTTGCATCCAACCCACAGGGGTATTTCCGATAAGGATATCGCGCAAGGTGCCCCCGCCAACCGCCGTGACAAAAGCAATAATGAATACTCCGAACACGTCAAGTTTTTTATCCATGGCGACCAAGACCCCTGAAATGGCGAAGGAAATGGTTCCGAGTATGTCAACGGTCAAATAGAACATAAAGATCGGGAATTAGGCGTTGAATGTTGAAAAATATACTTTTTTTCGGAGTATTCTTTTGGGTTCGTAACACTTTTCAGAGTCGTTGGGTATAGTAGTTATAATCCTTAATTATGATGTCTACGAACTCCAACGGTTTTAGATCGGAAGATATATCGGCCACTTTTTTTATCCTATCGCTTAGCGAAAGTATGACGTTATGATTGCCATTTCGCCTGGCCGAATCGAAAAGTTCTTTGATCGTCTGCATTTCACGATCCTTGAAAACCGTCACCTGAGGAAACCTTGGCGTATAATCTTCGGGTAATTCCCTCAAGAGGGTATCTTTCAAGGTAACCCTCTTCTTTTCACTGATCACGGTAGTGCTCGCGGCGATATCGCCCACCCTTTGCCCTTTTCCTCGGATCAATATGGTCAAGACCGCTACCCCACCTGAAGTCAGCGAAACATCGATTATCCGCAGTATCCATCGCACGAAATAATTTGAAAAATTAGGTTTGGATCCATCGATTTTCACCACCCGAATGTGCATGAGGCTCTTACCAACAGTTTTGCCATCCATAAAGGTCTCGAGCAGCAAATAGTACAAAAAAGCCGGAAGGCCTAAAACAAGATAAAGTGCCCACATGTCTGAAAAATCGATGTCAAGCGCAAGCAATAACCATATCATCAAAATGGTGTAGACCAAAATGATGAAACTATCGATGATATAGGCCAACATTCGGTCGCCAAGGTGTGCCGTGTTCTGGTGGATCGTAATGTTTTGGGCAGTCTCTATTTGAAATTGTTCCATATTTTACTTCCTTTGAAGAAGGTATTATTCCGGCTTTGAACGTATGTATTGTATACTTTTTCGCACTTAGTTTCGTTAATTTCGATAGCTATTTGGAACAAAATCGGGCCAATCCCATTTTATACTCGAAGTCGTTTTTTAAATCCGGTCAATTTCTCTAACCATAACAATTCATGCGCGAAGCTGCCTTTGTAAAACAAAATAAGGACAAATGGGCCACTTTTGAAAGCGCACTGTCAAACAAAACGAAGTTATCGCCCGATGTATTGTCCGACCTCTATATAGAAATCACCGATCACCTCAGCTACGCCAAAACCTTTTACCAAGGTAGCAATACCGAGTTTTACCTAAACGGTCTGGCCGCTCAGGCCCACCAGAAAATTTATAAGACCAAGCGTGAGCCGAAGAACCGGATCCTCGAGTTTTGGAAAACCGAATTCCCGACACTTTTCTATCACCATCATCGCGAATTGCTCATCGCCTTTTTGGTCTTCGTTTTTTTTACTATCGTAGGCGCTTTTTCCGCGGCCGACGATGCCGATTTTGTCCGCGCGATACTTGGCGACGGGTATGTTAACATGACCCTGGAAAACATTGAAAAGGGCGACCCCATGGCCGTTTATAAGCAAATGGGCGAATTCAATATGTTCTTGGGCATCACCATTAACAATATACGTGTGGCATTGATGGCCTTTGCCTACGGTATTTTTCTAGGAATCGGCACGTTGATGATCATGTTGCAAAATGGCATCATGCTCGGTAGCTTTCAATATTTCTTCTATGAAAAAGGATTGCTGTGGGAATCGGTGCGAACCATTTGGATCCATGGTACCATAGAGATTTCGGTAATCATCATAGCGGGCTGCGCCGGATTGGTTCTGGCAAACGGCTTATTGTTTCCCGGCACCTATTCGCGTCTGGAATCATTCAAGAGAGGTGTCAAGAACGGTTTGAAAATAATGATCAGTACCGTTCCCTTTTTCATCATTGCCGGATTTTTGGAAGGTTTCGTGACCCGCCATACCGAAATGCCCGACGGGTTGGCCATTTTGATAATAGCCGTTTCGCTGGCAGCCATAGTATATTACTACATACTTTATCCCATAAAACTGAATAAAAAACCGAACTTATGACCGATCAATACATCGAATTCAAAAAGCAGCGTGAACTCGGGGAAGTGCTTTCTGACACCTTCGCTTTTCTCCGCACCGAGTTCAAACCATTCATGGCCACATTCTTTAAGATAGTCGGGCCTTATATCATGATTATGGTCATCGCACTGGCCATGTATATGTACTATATCGGCAATAGCTTCAGTCTTTTGATGTTCAATAACGATGCCGTACCCAACGTACTTTTGATATTGTTGATCGGCGGACTCTATGTGATTTCCATAATTGCAGTCTACACAATGGCCCAGTCGACCGTATTGCACTATATTAAATCGTATGCCAGCGGCAAGGGAAAAATAGACTTTAATACGATCAAGTCTGATGTGTACGCCACTTTTTGGAAGTTTATCGGAATGGGATTTTTGGTTGTCGTATGCGTAGCGGCAGGTCTGATGTTCTGCTTTATCCCAGGCATATACCTCTGGGTGCCGTTATCGTTGGCCTTTGCCATAATGGTCTATAACAGACTTTCGGTCACCGATGCCTTTAGTTATAGTTTTACGTTGGTCAAAGACCACTGGTGGATCACTTTTGCCACACTATTGGTAACCGCCATAATCGTAATGATCGCAAGCTATGCATTTGCGCTGCCCACAATGATCTATAATTGGTTAAAGATGGGCATGTTTTCGGGCGAGGTCGATGCCGAGGGTATTATGGATGTCTTCAAAGATCCCATTTATATTTTATTGAACATCGTCGGTACCGTTGCACAATTCTTGCTCAACATCATTTCGATCGTGGCCGGGGTCTTTATTTATTTCAATTTGAACGAAAGAAAGAATTTTACGGGCACCTACGAACGTATCGAAAGTTTGGGGGAAAATAGGGACTACTAGGCATGCGCAAACATTTTCTTCTTTTTCTTTCTTTGGTCTTGTTGGTTAGCGTTACGGTCGCCCAACAAGATTCTACGGTTACGGTCAAATATGATAACGGCCGATTAACGGTTAGAGAGATACAGGAAGATGATCTGCAAGCCTATCGAAACAATCCTGATTTTGATTATGAAACCATCAAAAGAGATCGAACGTGGTGGGACGATTTCAAGACCTGGTTCTACAACCTGATATCCCGGTTCTTTGAATGGCTTTTCGGGGTGGAAAAGGCCGCGGGATTTTTACAGGTCTTCTTCCGTATACTGCCCTATGTGCTTTTAGCGCTATTGCTTTTTATACTGATAAAATTTTTCTTGAACGTCAATGCCAGCACCCTAAAACAGGCCAAAAAGAACGAGGCGCTGGTAGCATTGTCGGAAGAAGAACATATCATCAAGAACGAAGACATTCAACAATTGATCCAAAAGGCGTTGCTGGATAAGGACTATCGCATGGCCATACGATATTATTACCTTTATATCCTACAACTGATGACCGACAACGAAGTCATTGCTTGGGAGCTTCAAAAAACCAATTTTGATTATCTGAACGAAATAGACGATCAGACCTTGAAACAACCTTTCGGTGTGATTACCCGATGGTACGATTATATATGGTACGGTAATTTCAATATTGACGAGGCCAACTACAGAATTGCGGAAAAAGATTTCGAATCCCTTCAAAAAACCTTGAAAAATGGTTAAAAAAGGAAGGGTATATATCGTCATCGCCATATTCACATTGGCCCTTTTGATGCTCCTGCAATACAATAGCGATAAGGAAATCAATTGGTTTCCGTCATACGTGGCGCAACACAAGATACCCTATGGCACCTATGTGTTCAACGACATTGTGAACAAAACGTTCGGAGAGAAGATACGACAGGTCACGGTGCCGCCTTTTGAATTTTTGAATGAAGGACAAGAAACCGAAGGAACCTATTTTTTCGCCAATGAGAATATTGATTTCGGTGAGAGTGAATTGAATTCCCTGCTGGATTGGACTTCCAAGGGAAATACCCTGTTCATAGCTTCCCGGCAGTTCGAGGAAGTTTTTTTGGACACTTTGAACCTTGAGATATCAAATTTGTATTCCGGTTTCGGGGAAGGGCAAAAACAATTTCATCGTTTGGTACATCCCAAATTAAAAACGGAAGAAGGATATTCGTTCGAAAAAGATAGTTATGCTACCTTCTTGAACAAAATAGACACTTTGAAAACCACTGTTATCGGTACGGTGGATTTTTTCAATGAGGATGGCTCGGCACAGGAAAAGAACTTTAACGTTGTCAAGCAACCTTTCGGAAAGGGTGAAATTTATCTTTCGACATTCCCAAAAGCGTTTACCAATTATTTTATCCTTCAAGAAAGCAATAAAGATTATACCGCGGGCCTGTTATCATATCTTGATGGCTCGCGGACCATTTATATCGACAACTACTACAAATCGGGCAAAGCGCGCTACACCTCGCCAATGCACATTTTTCTGAACACAAAAGAATTCAAATGGGCCTATTACATCGCGTTGATCGGAGCTTTGCTTTACGTGGTTTTCGAGGGAAAACGAAAACAAAGGGCGATACCTGTAGTGCTTCCCTTAAAAAACCAAACGCTGGCCTTTACCCGAACGATCGCCGATATGTATTTTGAAAAGGGAGAGGCCCAAGCGATCTCTGAACATAAGATCGCCTATTTTATGGAATATATACGTTCGCATTTATATATGGGCACCGAAGAACCCAATGACGAATTTTATCGCAATCTGGCTTCGCGTAGCAATCAGACCGTCGATGATGTCAAGGCACTCTTCAAGCTAATGGAGCGTATTAAAAAAAGTGACTCTTTGGCTGACAGCGAACTGCTTAAACTAAATACACTGATCGAAAACTTTAAACAAAAAGCTTATGGAAAATAATGAAACACCGAATGACGACCTGAACTTTGACAATCGTATTCCGTTGGAAGAGCTTAGAAAAGCCGTTGCCGCCATCAAGGCCGAACTTGCCAAAGTCATCGTTGGCCAAGAGAATTTCATCGAATTGTTGATCGTCTCGCTTTTGGTCGACGGCCATGTGTTGATCGAAGGCGTACCGGGCATTGCCAAGACGATAACCGCCAAACTTTTCGCCAAAACCCTGAAAACGGATTTCAGCCGCATTCAGTTCACGCCCGACCTGATGCCGAGCGATATTTTGGGCACCTCGGTTTTCAATGTGAAAACATCTGAATTCGAATTCAAAAAAGGTCCAATCTTTTCGAACATCATCTTGATCGACGAGATCAATCGCGCCCCTGCCAAGACGCAGGCGGCCATGTTCGAGACTATGGAAGAACGGCAAGTTACCATGGACGGCACGACCTATAAAATGGATACGCCCTTTATGGTGCTCGCCACGCAAAACCCCATCGAGCAAGAAGGCACCTATGCATTGCCCGAAGCACAATTAGATCGGTTTATCTTCAAAATAAAGATCGATTATCCGACCACGGATGAAGAAATACGTATTATACAGACCCATCATGAGCGAAAAGGCTCTGAACCGCAGTCACTTATCAAAGATGTACTGAACCCTGCGCAATTGGCGGATTTCAGAACAAAGATCCAAGATATTATCGTCGAGGAAAAACTGATCAAATATATCGCCGATATCATCACCAAGACCAGAAACCATCCGCATCTCTATCTGGGCGGTTCTCCCCGTGCCTCTATTGCAACCTTGAATTCGGCGAAGGCCTTCGCGGCCGTCAATGGGCGTGACTTTGTCATCCCTGAAGATGTCAAAAGGGCATTGATCCCAGTGCTCAACCACAGGGTGATTCTGACTCCCGAACGCGAAATGGAGGGTATGACCACCGACAGCGTGATCAAAATGATTACCGAATCCGTTGAAATACCAAGATAACCAAGTGCAGTTTCTCAGGTCGTTCTACATACATAATACCTTTTTCCGGTACTTGGCGGTCTTATCGGCCTGTTTCATCATTTCGTATTGGCTTCCGGTTTTATATCCGATTGCTTGGGTCTTGACACTGCTTTTGGTCGGTCTTTTCCTGTTCGATACCTATCTGATGTATTCGATGAAGGGTATCGCGGGAAGACGAAAGCTTCCCCAGAAATTGTCGAACAGCGATCTCAATCCGATTTTGATCGAGTTCACTTCGAACTATCCTTTCAAAGCTTATGTTTCGTTGATAGACGAACTGCCCGCGCAATTTCAAAAAAGGGATTTTGAATACAAGACCGACCTGATAAAGGGTGAAAAAAAACTTTTTGAATATACGGTGCGCCCCGTAGACCGGGGCGAATACGTTTTTGGCAACCTGAACATTTTTGCATCCTCCCCATTAAAAATAGTCCGAAGGCGTTATGTTTTTCAAAAAGATCAAATGGTGCCCGTTTACCCGAGTATCATACAAATGCAACAATACGACTTCTTGGCCATAAGCAACAAACTCACCCTTTTCGGCCTCAAAAAAATCAGGCGCATCGGCCACACCCAAGAATTTGAACAGATAAAGGAGTATGTACAGGGCGATGACATTCGAACCGTAAATTGGAAAGCGACCGCCAAGCAGCACCAATTGATGGTCAACCAATTTCAAGATGAGAAAGCCCAGCCCATCTACTCGATCATCGATACGGGGCGGGTCATGAAAATGCCCTTCAACGAACTCAAACTATTGGATTACGCCATAAATTCTACGCTGGCCTTCTCGAACGTCGCCCTGAAGCGCAATGACAAAACAGGTCTGGTCAGTTTTTCAAAAAATATCGAGACCCACGTGCCGGCGGTACAGAAATTGGCACATTTGAATACTATTCTAGAGAAACTGTATAATATAACAACGGAGTTTACCGACTCCGATTTCGGCTTGTTGTATGCCCATATCAAACGTAAGATCAACCATAGAAGCTTGCTGCTTCTCTACACGAATTTTGAGCATATCTCATCGTTGAAGCGACAGCTTCCATTTCTATTGGCCATTGCCAAAAAACATGTGTTGGTCGTTATCTTCTTTGAAAATTCGGAGTTGGAAGAGCTAATCTCCGCGGATGCCGAAAATCTGCAAACGATATACCACAAGACCATAGCCGAGAAATTTTCCCTGGAAAAAAAGTTGATGCAAAGAGAGCTGCAACAATACGGTATTCAGACCATTTTGACCAAACCCGAGCAGTTGACCATCAATACTATCAACAAGTATTTGGAAATCAAGGCAAGGGGTTTGCTATAATCGATTTCGCGTTTAGGCCCAAAAATCGGTCTAATATTAATTCTTATCTTCAAGGCCGTCAAACGCCAAGCACTCATCAACAATGAAGAAATCAAATTTTCTTTTCCTTTCACTTCTTCTGTTCATTGCAGCAACATTACAAATCCATTGCCAAACCTATGCCAAGAACGGTATGGTGGTCTCTTCCGACAAAACATCATCGCAGGTCGGGGTCGATATTTTAAAAAAAGGAGGCAATGCCATCGACGCCGCGGTAGCTACGGCTTTTTCGTTGGCGGTCACACACCCCGCGGCCGGAAATATCGGAGGTGGCGGTTTCATTGTGTTTATGGACAACAACGGAAAGGTCACGACCATCGATTTTCGTGAAAAAGCACCTTTGAAAGCCTCGAACGATATGTATTTGGACGAAACCGGAAATGTCGTTGATAATAGTAACCACATGTCGGCCAAGGCCATCGGTGTGCCCGGGACCGTTGCGGGCCTCTATTTGGCACATCGTAAATATGGCAAACTTCCCTGGGCCGAAGTGGTACAACCGGCCGTCGAACAGGCAAAAAACGGATTTCCTTTCAATTGGTCACTTTATGGGGCGGCGGAATATTTTACTTCCGAAGAGAACAGAAATCCATTTATGAAGGGTTATTTTCTGAACGAGAACGAGAAAATACCCGAACCCGGAGAATGGTGGAAACAACCTGCTTTGGCAAAAACTTTAAGTCTGATCCGGGATAATGGCCATGACGGATTCTACAAAGGGGAAACGGCCAAAAATATTGCTTCATGGATGAAAGAGAACGGGGGCCTCATTACCAAAAAAGATCTGAGAAAATACGAGGCCATCGAGCGCAGCCCGATAAAGGGAAGTTATAAGGGTTATGACATTTATTCGATGCCACCTCCAAGTTCCGGGGGCGTTGCGCTGGTCGAAATGATGAACCTGATGGAATTGGCCGATTTCAAGACTATCGAATTCAATTCTGCCGCCCATTTGCATCTTGTGGCCGAGGCCATGCGGCGGGCCTTTGCCGATCGGGCCGAACATTTGGGCGACCCCGATTTTAATCCGGATATCCCGATCAAAAAGTTGACTTCAAAAAGCTTTGCTCAAAAACGTTTTAACGAAATTGACATGCATCGCGCATCGGTAAGCGATTCAACAAAATTCGGGCAGATCTATGATGGTGAAAGCACCACACATTTATCGACGATGGATGCATTCGGCAATGCCGTTTCGCTCACCTATACGCTCGAATACAGCTATGGCTCGCAAATGGGCTCCCCTCAACTCGGATTTATTTTCAATAATGAGATGGGAGACTTCAATCCACAACCGGGAATTACCAAAAATAACGGACAGATTGGCACAATGCCCAATCTAATTGCTCCTGAAAAGCGAATGCTATCGAGTATGACACCCACCATTGTCGGCAAGAACGGCAAACCTTTTTTGGTCATTGGAAGTCCCGGTGGACGTACCATTATCAATACGGTTTTTCAAACGGTCTTGAATGTACTCGAATTTAATATGCGGATAGATAAGGCCATCGAAGCCTTGAAAATTCATCACCAATGGTTACCGGATCAAATTATTTATGAGAAAGACCTAATGTCTCCAGATACTAGGCGCATACTTGAAAACATGGGCCATACCTTGGGCACGCGTAACAATATGGGTGCGCTCATGGGTATTACCTTTGATCCTGAAAAAAGACTGCTTACCGGTGCCTCTGATTCATCACAGCCCGATAGTGGGGCAGTAGGCTACTAGAAAAATAAAATGACGGGCAACATTATCTTATAAGACATCCTCATATTCTTGAAATAAAATCTTAAATTGTTACAGTCTTTAACACCTATTTTCTAACGGGTCCAATTAATTTATAATCATGAAATGCCCTTTAACGGATTTATCAACACAACCGATATGTTTTTAGGGCATTACATCTGACCATTAAAAAACAATTAAAATAAGAACAGATGAAAAAGCTATCCATTGTCTTTTCGGCAATTTTATTCACTATATGCACCACTTTATCAGCGGATTGTCTAGAGCCGCTCGAAGTGGAGAACGGATTTTTGGGCACCTGGACATTTGATGTTGAAGGAGGGGGCATCGGTTGGCTCAAAGTGCATAATGAAGAAGGTTTTTTGGATGCCGAACTTTTGTGGATCGGTGGTAGCGTACTCCCCGTTTCACATATTTATGAGGTGGACGAGAACAACATTGTCGTCACACGAACACAAGACGTAACGAAAAAGAAAAATGATAATGGCGATAATCGTGTGCATACCATTACCTATACCCTCCGAATTACCCGTATGGGTGATGAAATCACGGGTACGATGGTAGCTCCCAATTGGGATGGCAATGGTGAGAACAAGCAAAGTATCATGGGCAAACGTTTGGCCCCGGTCGGCAGCGCACCAAATCTCAATGAGGTTAAATATGGCAAGGAAATCCAACTATTCAATGGAAAAGATTTGACGGGATGGCGCATCATAAACCCTGAAAAGAAAAATGGTTTTAAAGTTAAAGATGGTCAATTGATCAATGACCCTGTACAACCAGAAGATGGCCATCATGTGAGTTACGGTAATTTACGGACCGAACAAGAATTTGAAGATTTCAACTTAAAACTGGAAGTAAACGTACCCGAGGGAAACAATAGTGGCGTTTATCTTCGTGGGCTATATGAAATACAGGTTGTAGATTCCTATGGCAAAGACCTGGATCCGCACAATATGGGCGCTGTTTACAGCAGAATCACACCAAGCGAGGCGGCAGAAAAACCGGCGGGCGAATGGCAGTCTTTAGATATCACCCTATGCAAGCGCCATATCTCGGTCATTTTTAATGGAAAGAAAATTATAGACAACCAGCCGGTCGAAGGCCCCACGGGAGGAGCCATCAGTTCGGATGTTTTTGCGCCAGGACCGATCTATCTTCAGGGCGATCATGGCAATGTAGCTTACCGTAATATTATATTGACCCCGATCCTGAATTAAATGAACGATCGACAACTGACCATTACGGCAAGTATTGTCGCCAAGCCGGGAAAAAGGGAACCCGTAAAGCAATCATTGTTAAACCTGATTCCGCCGACCTTGGCCGAACCTGGCTGTATGAACTACGACCTTCACCAAGACATTGAAAACCCTGATCGATTTTTCTTTTATGAAAACTGGAAAACAAGACAGCATTGGCTTGACCATAATGAGAGTGCCCATATCGCCGCACATAGAAAAGCTACCGAAAATATGATTCTTGAAGTAACCATCCATCAACTTAGTCCTATAAGCTAAATAAAAATAACCCCTGACATCATCTGACATTTCGACCCATAACTTTGTGGCATGTTTAACCTTTAAAACTACAAAAAGATGTCAAATGCAATCAACTGGTTCGAGATTCCGGCAAAAAACTACGAAAAGGCAAAAGGCTTTTACAATTCCGTTTTAGGTATTGAAATTAAAGACGCGCACATGCCCGAAGGTAAATATGGCATGTTTCCCTATGATGAAGACAATAATAGCGTCGGCGGGGGTCTTGTCGAAATGGAAGGTTATGAACCTTCCGCCAATGGTGTCACCATTTATCTGAACGGGGGCAATGACCTAAGCGAACCTTTGTCTCGTGTAGAGGCCGCTGGCGGCAAAGTGGTAATGCCTAAGACCGATATCGGCGAAAATGGGTTTATAGCCCAATTTATTGATACAGAGGGCAACAAAATTGCCCTTCATTCCTGGAACTAAAAATCATTGCCCAAGATAAGGTAGCGGATTCCCACAAGGTTCGCTACCTTTAATCCTATGTCACAGCTTGCAAGACTCATATCGATTTTGACACTGTTGAAATCCCGTAGGGTTTTGACGGCCACGGAGCTTTCCAATAGATTCGATGTGAGTGTACGCACCGTATATCGCGACATGCAAAAGCTTATCGAGGCGGGAGTACCGGTAATTACCCTTGAGGGCCGCGGCTACACTTTGATGGATGGTTATACGGTAGCTCCCGTTCAATTTACCGAAAAGCAGGCCAATGCCTTGATAACCGCCGAACATTTGGTCAATCAATCGAACGATTCGTCTTTCGTAAAAGATTTCGGCGAAGCGTTGACCAAGATCAAATCGGTATTTCGTTCTTCCGTTTTGGAGAAAAGCGAATTGCTCAACAACAAGATGTACGTTTTTGATACGCGCAAGCAAAATATCTCGAGCAATGCCCTATCAGAAATACAATTGGCGATAACCAATTTCAACTATGTTGAAATCAACTACCGCAAGGCCGATGACCCGAATATATCCTTCCGAAAAATTGAGCCTTATTTTATCTTCTCTACCGAAAACAAATGGATCTTAATCGCGTGGTGCTATTTAAGAAACGACTATCGCGCTTTTCGTATCGACCGTATCCAGCACTTTAAAATCCTTCCGGACCATTTTGAAGACCGTAAGTTTTCGATTCAAGATTATATCAAGCGTGAACATGAAGAAGCTTTACGCGAGAACAATGGTAGTATCTAAATTGCCCAAGAAAATGGTTTAGCGGTTACGAATTGCGAAAAATCATTATCTTCCCAAAGTCATAAAAGATATAATAATGATACGCTATTTCTTTATAACGCTTTTTACCTTTTCACTAAGTATGACCTTCACGGTCGCTCAAGAAGCGATAACGGGTTTTGTTACCGAAAATGCAAAAAAACAGTTGACTCTTGAAAAAGCCTTTGAGGCCAAGTTGTCGGCGGATAATTTGGACCAATGGATGCAGTTGATGTCTGCCGAACCTCATTGGGTCGGCACCGAATATGGAGAAAAGAATGCAAAATGGATTGAAAAACAGTTCAAGTCATGGGGGTATGAAACAAAGATTGAAACCTATCATGTATTGTTCCCGTATCCCAAAATCAGGGTTTTGGAAATGACCGGCCCTACGGAATACAAAGCCAAACTGACCGCTGTTCCCGTAGAGGGAGATGAGTTCACGGCACAGGGCGATGCACTATTGCCCAGCTATAATGCCTTCTCTACCGATGGCGATGTCGAGGCCGAATTGGTCTTTGTCAACTATGGCATTCCAAAGGATTATGAAGAGTTGGAAAAATTGGGTATCGACGTCAAGGGAAAAATCGTCATCGCCAAATATCAAGGTTCATGGCGGGGCATCAAGCCAAAACTGGCAGCGGAAAAAGGGGCGATAGGCTGCATTATCTATTCCGACCCGCAAGATGATGGGTATGTTCGCGGAGATGTTTATCCCAAAGGTGCCTTTAAGAACAAGACTGGGGTACAAAGAGGTTCGGTAATGGATATGCCTACGTACCCCGGAGACGTTTTGACTCCCGGTTATGCGGCGACCGAAGATGCACAACGTTTGGATCGCAAAGATGCACCCACGATTACCAAGATACCTGTGCTCCCCATTTCCTATGAAGATGCCCAACCATTATTGGCCGCTTTGGAGGGTCCCGTAGCTCCCAATTCTTGGAAGGGAGGGCTGCCCATAACCTATCATGTGGGTCCCGGACCGGCTAAAGTACATTTGAAACTTGAATTTGACTGGCAATTGAAGCCCGCCCATAATGTTATCGCAATAATGAAGGGAACCGACTATCCTGATCAATGGATCATGCGTGGCAACCATCATGATGCATGGGTCCATGGCGCGAACGACCCTGTAAGCGGAATGGTCGCGTTGATGGAAGAAGCACGGGCCATAGGCGAATTGGCCAAGAAAGGACAAAAACCAAAAAGGACTTTGGTTTATGCAGCATGGGATGCCGAAGAACCCGGACTTATAGGTTCTACAGAATGGGTAGAAGACCATAAAGCGGAATTACAACAAAAGTTGGTGGCCTATATCAATACCGATGGCAACGGCCGAGGATTCTTAGGTGCAGGAGGGTCACATTCCCTTCAAAAAATGGTCGGTGAGGTGGCAAACGCCGTTGCGGATCCCCAACGTAGCGTTTCTATTCGAGAAAGAAGAATGGCGCTAGACCAAGTAAGAGGGGGCAACGACAAATTCGAACTCTATGCGCTCGGCTCAGGATCCGATTATACCCCATTTATACAACATGCCGGTATCGCCGCACTAAATTTGGGGTTTGGAGGTGAAAATAGCGGGGGCGAATACCACACGATCTACGATACGTATCCACA
Source organism: Meishania litoralis (assembly GCF_042611095.1). NCBI lineage: Bacteria > Pseudomonadati > Bacteroidota > Flavobacteriia > Flavobacteriales > Flavobacteriaceae > Meishania > Meishania litoralis. The sequence goes on along the minus strand of NZ_JBHFPV010000005.1, from coordinate 85,460 downwards.
TTATAAAAGATTTAAAGACCCCGGATTTGCCTACGGGGTGGCCTTGGCAAATACGGCCGGAAGAATAACGTTACGTTTGGCCAATGCCGATGTCTTGCCCTTTGAGTTCGAACAGTGGCATTCAACCGTTTCGGGTTACTTGGACGAAATCATGAAAAACACCGAATCAATGCGGTCAGATGTTGAAAAGCACAATTCGATGGTCGATAAAAACCTTTTCGAACTGGCGGCAGATCCTACGAAGCCCTTTAAAAAACCAGAAAAAAAAGATGCCGTCCCCTACTTGGATTTCAGTGCTCTGCAAAATATCATGGCCGAACTGAATTCAAGTATCTCGGAGTTTTCTAAAACGGATATCTCAAAATTATCCGTTCAAAAACGAAACGACCTCAATAAAAAATTGATGATGGCCGAACACAAACTGACTTCCGAGACCGGACTGCCGAGACGCTCGTGGTACAAACACCAAATCTATGCCCCTGGATTTTATACAGGTTATGGCGTCAAGACCTTGCCGGGCGTGCGCGAAGCTATAGAACAGAAGAATTGGCAAGAGGCGCAGGAACAAATTTCAAAGGTCGCAGGTACGTTAGGGGAGTTTAAAAAACATCTCGATAAAATAAATACCATGCGTTGATACATTAATATGGAATCAAATTATACAAAAATATTCACCGGAAACTCATTTACAGCACATCAGATTGTTAGCCATCTGCACGGCATGGGTATTGAAGCCATTGTAAAAGATGAAGCGGAATCAGGGCGTTTGGCAGGGTTTGCTACCACCTCTGCAGGTCTGGTCGACATTTTTGTGCATAAAGATGAGGTAGAAAAAGCAGTGCCAATAGTTGAAAAACTATCGGATGAATAAATTCAAAGGTTAAAATTTTGGAATCCCCTCTTTTGCCAAAGTAAATTCGTGTATCAAATCCTCCACGATTTGAGCGGCAGGCTTAATGTCATGGATCAAGGCAGATACCTGTCCGATTTCAAGTTCACCTTCCTCAAGGTCGCCCTCGAACATGCCCTTTTTGGCACGTGCCCTACCAAGTAGTTCTTTCAATTGTTGTATGGAAGCCCCATTGGCATATGCATTCTGTACATCGTGATAAAACTTGTTCTTGATCAAACGGACCGGGGCCAATTCTTTAAGGGTCAATTGGGTATCTCCTTCACTGGCTTCGATAACTTTCTGTTTGAAAAGTTCGTGAGACGATGCCTCATGACTAGCCACGAACCGACTACCGACCTGTACCCCATCGGCGCCCAAGACCATAGCCGCCAACATGGCACGTCCTGTTCCTATTCCTCCCGCCGCGATCAAGGGTATTTCTATTTTTTCCTTTACCGCCGGAATCAATACCATGGTCGTTGTCTCATCCCTACCATTGTGTCCCCCGGCCTCAAAACCTTCCGCCACAATTGCGTCGACGCCAGCTTCCTGCGCTTTTAGTGCAAACTTAACGCTACTGACCACATGTACAACGGTAATTCCATTTTCTTGCAGAAAAGAGGTCCAGGTCTTTGGATTTCCCGCAGAAGTGAAAACGATTTTGACTCCCATTTCAACAATGACATTCATGATTTCATTGATATCCGGATAGAGCATGGGTACGTTAACTCCAAACGGTCTGTCGGTCGCCTGTTGACATTTTCGAATATGGTCGCGAAGCACCTCGGGATACATGGATCCCGCACCGATCAAACCCAGCCCCCCGGCGTTGGATACCGCCGAGGTCAAGCGCCAACCACTTGCCCAGATCATTCCGGCTTGAACTATAGGGTATTCTACTCCAAATAATGTGGTTATCCTGTTTTGCATAAAAAATATCTATTCAAGTGTAATCTAGGACGCTTTAAAAATTTCATTTGCCCTAGAGACTACTCACGAGCACAATAAAAAATCAAGAAATTACCCCTGAGCCCAATAATTCATGCCCAATGTACCAAGCTACAAATTGCCCTTCAGTAATGGCGGACTGCTCGTTGTCAAAATCGACATAAAGTCCGCTATCGATTTTATAGAGGGTCGCTTTCTCCAATGGCTGGCGGTATCGAATGCGAGCTTCTACTTTTAGGGTTTCGTCCATTTTTAATCTTAAATCAGGGCGCACCCAATGAATTTCTTCCTCTTTAACAAAAAGCGTCTTGCGATACAATCCTGGGTGTGATTTACCTTGACCGGTATAGATGATGTTCTTTTCAACATCGGTCTCTATGACGAATAGTGGTTCTTTGGTTCCACCCACGTCAAGTCCCTTTCGTTGACCTTTCGTGAAGTAATGGGCTCCTTGATGTTCTCCGACTACCCTACCATCGTTAACATTGTAAACCGGTTTTTCCGAAAAGAAAGCAAGTTCATCTAGTTTCGTATCAAAGTAAGGTTTTGACCTACTATACTGTGCAACGTTGGAAGGAACTTCTACAATAACGCCTTTCCTTGGTTTCAATTTTTGTTGAAGAAACTCGGGCAAGCGCACTTTACCAATAAAGCATAAGCCTTGGGAATCTTTTTTATCGGCGGTGACCAAGTTATTATCATAGGCAATCTGACGCACCTCCGGTTTGGTCAACTCGCCGATAGGGAACAATGTTTTTGCCAATTGTTCCTGTGATAGTTGGCATAAAAAATACGACTGGTCCTTATTACTATCTTTACCCGCCAACAGTCGATAGGTTTCCGAACCATCATTATTTTTCAAAACTCCTTTGCGACAGTAATGCCCGGTTGCTACGAAGTCGGCTCCCAGTTGCAAGGCTATCTTGAGAAAGACATCGAACTTGATTTCCCGATTACACAAAACATCGGGGTTCGGGGTTCGGCCCATTTCATACTCTCTGAACATATAGTCTACGATGCGCTCTTTATACTCCTTGCTCAGATCGATGGTCTGAAACGGAATTCCCAGTCTCTCGGCTACAATGAGCGCATCATTACTATCCTCAAGCCATGGACATTCTTCAGAAATTGTGACGGTATCATCATGCCAATTCTTCATAAAAAGGCCGATGACCTCGTATCCTTGATTCTTCAATAGATAGGCGGCAACACTTGAATCCACTCCTCCTGAAAGTCCGATTACAACTTTTTTCATAGGCTTGATAACAAGGACAAAAATACGAAAAATGATGACCTCTAATGGGGTGGGTTAGATTTGAAAAGGCAAACATCAAAATCATGATGGTTAGCATACAAAAAACGAAACTTGACAACTATTAATTTTTTCTGAAGGTAATACAATGCATCTTTGAAGTCCCAAATCTTACCAAACTAAACCTACTTAATGCTAAAAGCCCCGACTATTCGTCGGGGCTTTTTGTATTCATCTACCTTCAGTTTAAAAATAAAAAAACGCCCCAATGGGGCGTTTTTAACTTCAGGAATGCTTTCAATGCCTATTTTCTTGACATTACCTTTTTTACGATTCTTTCCGAACCAGTATGTATTATGAGCACATAAACATCAGGTGCCAATCGATTCACATTGAACCTAAGCTCGTTAGAGCCCTTTTTAACGAATCTACTGTCATCACTAAGAACTGTTCTGCCATTCATATCGTACATCCTAATATTAAGCTTTGCATCATAATTGATCTTGATGTTTAAGTTCAAGTCATTTACAAAGGTCAACGGATAGGCCTTCACAACAGTTTCGGAAACGGTGATACCAGGATTAGGATCACCAAGAGTACTTGAATCTGTATTGGTGGTATTATCCTCTACAATAAAGACTTCTTCCGATTCTTGTTCTTCTTCTGGTTCATCAACCGATACTTCCGTATCAACTATAAACACTTCTTCTACCGTTTCCTCTTCGGTAACTACAACACCTTCCGTATCACCTTCGGCAATGGTAACTTCAAGACTAACGGTACAACCATTCGCATCGGTTATGGTAGCCGTATAAGTACCTGCGCCCAATCCTTCAACGCTCGCGGTAGTTTCACCATTGCTCCATTCATAATCATAAGGTGCCGTACCACCCACAGCAATGGCCGTAGCAGAACCATCATGAGCTCCAAATGCGCTAATATCATTAGTTACATTGATACTACAACCCAATACATTAGGACCGGATATCATGACGGAACACTCAGAGGTCGCACCAGTGGCATCCATCACTACGACCGTATGATATCCTACACCCAGATTATCCGCAGTATTATCGCTTGAAAAACCGCTACCATCCCACGAATAGGTATATGGTGCATATCCTCCATAAGCATTGACCGACGCTACGCCATCTTCACTGCCTGCACACGTAGCGGGTGAAACCTGACCTGCGCTACAGATAAGATTTTTGTTGATCATTATCTCGCAACTAGTCCATCCACAACCATTACTATCGGTTACGGTCACCGTATGTGGTCCGTATGTTAGCATTGTTGCGGTCTGAGTAGTTTCACCATTGTCCCAGAGGTAAGTGTAGGATCCACTTCCACCGATAGGATTGACGGTTGCCACGCCATCTGCTGACAAATAATTACTTGCCAAGGCATCTTGCGTAATACTACAACTCATTTCACCTGTTCCTATCACCTCTATCCAACATTGCGATGTTGCACCGGTAGAATCCATCACTGTTACGCTGTGAGTACCTACACTTAGGTTATCATTGGTATCATTGCTTGTATAGGCTCCTCCGTCCCATGAATAAGTATAAGGTGCATATCCTCCGTAGGCTTTTACCGAGGCCACACCACCACCAGTGGTACATCCTGCCGGTGAATCAAGTGTTATACCACAAATCAAGACCTTATTGATATAGATCTCGCATTCGGTTTCATGACCATTTGAATCCTTTATCAGCACCGAGTGCACACCGTAGGTCAGGGCAATCGCCGTTTGTGTAGTCTCACCGTTGTCCCATAGATAGGTATAAGCCCCAGATCCACCTTCAGCATATACCGTTGCTGATCCATCATTTGACAAATAGTTTGAAGCAAGTTCTATCTGGCTAATACTGCAGGTCAAATCATTCGGACCGGTGACCATTACGGAACATTCAGTTGTATTACCTACCGTGTCCATTACTGTCACCGTATGATATCCAACATTTAGGTTACTAACGGTACTATTGTCTGAAAAGGCAGCGCCGTCCCAAGAGTAGGTATAGCCTGGATAACCACCGAATACGGTTACCGTAGCCTGCCCATCACTACCTCCTGCATAACTTACGGGGGAATCGAGCCTCACACTGCATATTATATTTTTCTGTATAAAAATCTCGCATGAAGTCTCTCCACAACCATTTAAATCGACAACGTTTACCGTATGCATGCCGTAGGTCAACTGATTCGCCGTTTGGGTGGTCTCGCCATTGTCCCAAAGGAAGGAATAAGATCCGCTTCCTCCAACAGGGGTCACTGTAGCAACACCATCAGCTGTTTGAAAATTTGTTGCCAATTGGTTTTGTACAATTCCACAACTCAAGTCGACCGCTCCACCACCTGGTACATCGATGTAGCATTGTGTCGTAGCCCCAGTTTCGTCCATAACGATTACAGTATGGTTTCCAGCACTGAGGGCCGAATTGGTCGGGCTGGCGACAAATGGGCCACCGTCCCACGAATACGAGTAATCACCGTAGCCTCCAAATGCCGTGACCGTAGCCACTCCATCATTGCCTCCGGCACACGTTGCCGCAGATACGAGACTAACACCACAAATCAAATTCTTACTAATGAAAATTTCACAGGTTGTTTCGCCACATTCAGCATCGGTAACTGTAACCGAATGCATGCCATAGGTCAACTGGGTCGCGGTCTGGGTGGTCTCGCCATTGTCCCAGAGATAGGTATAGTCTCCCGATCCGCCCATTGGCGTGACCGTGGCCACACCATCGGCTGCTTGAAAATTCGTTGCAAGTTCATCTTGTACGATACTGCAACTCAACATTTCGTATGATCGAACCGTAAAAGCTTCTGAAGTTGCCTCACACCCTTGATCATTGCTCACCTGTACTGTGTAGCTGCCAGCATCTACTGTTATCATTTGCGTGGTTTCTCCAGTAGACCAAAGATAGCTGGTATAGCCGGCTCCTGCGTCTAAGGTTACTCCATTACCGTCATAACAGTAGACATTGTTCCCTGTAATATTGGGTTCTGGGGCGTCCTCTATGTTTATCGTAACGGTGGCGCTGTCCTCGGGGCAGGTCTGCGTGGCAGCGTGCGTATAGGTGTACACGCCGGCAGCGTCGGGGCCGCTCCAGGTACCGCCCTCATCCGCCGTCGCGCCCAGCGCGGCGAACAGTTCCGCTTCCGTGGGGGCGGCGTCGCCCTCGCACAGCGCGATAGTTCCGTTTTCCCCTGCTTCCTTGGGCTCTTCGTAGCTCACCGTTACCGTGGCGCTGTCCTCGGGGCAGGTCTGCGTGGCAGCGTGCGTATAGGTGTACACGCCGGCAGCGTCGGGGCCGCTCCAGGTACCGCCCTCATCCGCCGTCGCGCCCAGCGCGGCGAACAGTTCCGCTTCCGTGGGGGCGGCGTCGCCCTCGCACAGCGCGATAGTTCCGTTTTCCCCTGCTTCCTTGGGCTCTTCGTAGCTCACCGTTACCGTGGCGCTGTCCTCGGGGCAGGTCTGCGTGGCAGCGTGCGTATAGGTGTACACGCCGGCAGCGTCGGGGCCGCTCCAGGTACCGCCCTCATCCGCCGTCGCGCCCAGCGCGGCGAACAGTTCCGCTTCCGTGGGGGCGGCGTCGCCCTCGCACAGCGCGATAGTTCCGTTTTCCCCTGCTTTAGGGGCTTCATAAACTTCAACTATTTTTGAACAAATTGTTTCAACAGTGCCCCCCGTCACAGGGAGACCAATAGTAACCTGTACTTGAAATGAGCCATCATTGTTTCCCGGATCAACCGTAACAGACTGATCATTGTTTATCCCCACAATGGACGCCCCCGACGTATTATTTATAAGTTCCCAACCAAAAGTTGTCCCTAAATCAGTTTGAGCCTCAAATATTAAATTACTACCTTCAACAGCACATGTGGAATCGGGTCCTGTTATGTCACATGTAGGAGGTGATTGAACAGCCGAAGCCTGTAACTGGACTTCTTTGTTACCACATCCATCTAAACCAACGCAGTCATCAACAAACATATGATATGGACTACCCGAAATTGCTGTAGCGGAATTCCCTACTCCCCATATTTCTTTCGCAGCAATGTGACCGCCCCACGCTAAAACAACCGTACTGGCCGAAGCAACAAAATCTATCTTAAGATAGGAAGATGCAGCAGCCAAATCGAGGTCATCCTGAGCTGTATAACTCATTGAAGATATTGTACCATTAAATATTGACATTTCACGCTCCGAAGGTGCTAAAGAATTAAATGCGTTAGTTGGTTGATTTGGAGTACCGCTGTCGGTAGCATTTGGAGAAGGTATAGCATACCGGTTTTCCGTTGGTGATGTATTATCCAATGCCGTATTATCTAAAGGGTCGATTACCTCAGGAGAATGACCGAAGGCACTATGGTTGCCATTATGGTCATAAGATGTCAAATAATCTATCGCGTGTTCATTGACACCCTTTTTAGTATCCCATCCAATGGAAACAGAGTAAGAACTTCCCGGCACTAAATTGACAACTTCCAAATGGTATGGAATTGTCATACATTCTATGTAGTGTGCCTTAGCCGCATTGACATTTCCAGTTACCCAATCCACTGGATTATCAATACTAGACAAACTACCATTTGCCGCTTGTTCAAGCTTTTCGATCTTTTGTGCTGAAATATTTACGCAAACCAATAAGGATGCAAGCAGCACGAAATTTTTTAAGACCTTTAATAATAAGAAGTAAAGAAATTTACCCATGATAAAGTTTTTTGATTTAGTTATAACTTTACCATAACAAAAAAGACTAATGTCGAACTGATAAGCGTGGGGTCTTACAAGTCAACAAAACATGAAATAGCAAAAAACGCTTCTCGTGAAGAATTATAAACTAGTCGGGGGAAGAATTATAGAGTAAAAGTTCAAATCAATATATCGAGAATATCGGAATCTTGACTATTGCCAATGGTTTTGTTATGTTAAAGTTCTTAATATTTTTTGATAACGTTAACATTGTATTAATATTATCGATGAAATGCACAAAAATCCCTTAAAATGAAAAAACTCCTTTGATGATAAAGGAGCTTTTGTATTGTATGCAATAAGGATATTATCGTTTGCCCACCTTTTTCTGCGCCTCGGCCTGCTCCATCATCTCGCGCATCTTACGCTGAAACTTACTTTCTTTTTTGGGCTTCTTTTTGTTCTCTTGTATCTGTGCATGTATCTTATCATTATCCAAAATGAAATTCTTGATTACCAACATAATTCCTATGGTAATCAGGTTCGAAATAAAGTAGTACAAACTTAATCCGCTTGCATAGTTGTTAAAGAAGAACAACATCATAAAGGGCATCAAGTACATGATGAACTTCATATTGGGCATACCGGGCTGTTGGGGCATGTTCTGGCCCGTGGTCATCATCATATAGAAGAATATCGCCACCGATGCCAAAATCGGGAATAGACTTACATGATCTCCATAAAAAGGAATACTAAAAGGTAAATGTGCAATTGCATCATATGAAGAAAGGTCGTCAGCCCACAAAAATGATTTCTGCCGCAAGGCAAACGAAGTCGGGAAAAACATGAAAAGCGCATAAAATATCGGCATTTGCAATAGTGCCGGCACACAACCGCTCATCGGGCTCACACCCGCTTTGCTATAAAGCTTCATGGTCTCCTGTTGCTTTTTCATGGCGTTATCCTTGTACTTTTCGCCCAACTCGGTAATCTCGGGTTTAAGTACTTTCATCTTTGCCTGTGACAAGTAGGACTTATAAGTAACCGGGGACATCGCCAACCGTACCAATATGGTCATTACGATAATGGCAATGCCGGCGGGTAAAAATGAACTCAAGAAAGCATAGAAAGGGGTGAAAATATAACGGTTGATCCAACCAAAAATACCCCAACCAAAAGGAATACTATCATCAAGGTCGAATCCGTCGTACTTGTCCAATACCAATGCATCGGTTGGCCCATAGTACCAGTGCATATTTTTGGAAAGTTCACCCCCCTGAATATTTAAAGGTACCAGCGAGGTATATTCCTTGGTATAGCCTTGCGACGGACTTTCTTCTTCGACCAAATTCTTGGAAGACAGTTCTGCCGATTCGAAATTCTCCTTAGTCGCTAGAATCGAGCTAAAAAAGTGCTGTCTGTAGGACAGCCATTTTATATCGGTTTCGGTTTCCTCATCATCGCTTCCCTCGGAGAGTTTACTTATTTTTCCGTCATCATGATTGTAGGTCAGTCTAGTATAACGATTTTCATACGTGACACTTTTATTATGCCGAATTCCCTTCAAATTCCATTGCATTTGCACAGGTTTGGAACTATTGATAACTCCATTCAGACCTTGAGATCTTATGGTAAAATCCACCATATAATCGTTCGGTTTCATTTCATAGCGATACTCGAGAAATTGGGTCGGCGAGGTTTTGGCCTTCATGGACAACACCTGATTTTCCCCATTTTTACTTAAAGAAGGCTCAAAATAAAGATCTTTGGTATCCAGAACCCTATTATCGGATGCCGTAAAATTCAAGCTGAAGGAAGCATTACCATCTTTTACCAAATATATGGGAACGGAATCGTAGGCCTTGAACTGCTTCATTCGGGCCTCAACGATCTGACCTCCTTTATTGCCTATCTCGAGAAAAATCAAATCGTTCTCCAATTTGGTGGTGCCTTCAGAAGGTGCCGTAAAACCAAAGGCACCTATCGTGCTTTTGTAATTGGCGACAGCTGTTGAGTCTTGAAAATCCAAAGTAGCCGCCTCACGGACCTCAGCGCTCCGCGCCTCGTTCTTTACGGCCTCGGCCTCAACGTGTTCTTGCTTGGCTTTTTGGGCTTCCAACTCTTCGGGGGTCGGTTGGTTTTGGTACATCCAAAAAAGTAGAATTCCGAAAATAAGCACAAAACCTATTATCGAATTTATATCGAGTTTCTTTTCTTCCATCTAGGTGAAATAATTAATATCGAGTAAAATATTCGGTTTTCAGAACGCAAATATATGTCCAATTAAGGAGTTTATGCCAAACTGGCATTCGTTTGTTGTTTTTTGCGCTTTAAGGCTGCCTTTACAAAGCCGACGAACAACGGGTGCGGATTCGCGACGGTACTCTTATACTCTGGATGATATTGTACCCCTATAAACCAGGGATGCTTGGGAAGTTCTACAATCTCGACCAGCCCGGTAGCTGTATTTATCCCAGAAGGTTTTAGTCCGGCCGCTTCGAGTTGCGCTTTATATTCGTTGTTGAATTCATAGCGATGACGGTGTCTTTCAGAGATATCGGACGCCCCGTTATAGACCTCTTGCACCAGACTACCGTCAAGCAGTTTACAGTCCCACGCACCAAGACGCATCGTGCCCCCTTTATTGGTAACCGTTTTCTGTTCTTCCATCAAACTGATAACAGGGTTCTGGGTATTTTCATCCATCTCGGTCGAGTTGGCACCCGACAATCCAAGAACATTTCTAGCATACTCGATTACTGCCATTTGCATACCGAGACATATTCCCAAAAATGGAATACCATTTTCACGGGCATACCGCACTGCCTTTATCTTTCCTTCGATGCCCCTTTCACCAAATCCTGGTGCGACCAATATTCCGTTCAAACCGGCAAGCTTCTTTTCGAGGTTCTTTTCAGTAAGATGCTCGGAATGTACTGAACGTACTTTTACACGAACTTCGTTGACGGCTCCGGCATGTATAAAGGATTCTAAAATGGACTTGTACGAATCTTGTAATTCGACATATTTTCCGACCAAACCTACGGTAACCTCGTTTTTAGGATTTTTATGGCGTTCTAAAAACTCGTTCCATTGATTCAGGTCGGTCTCCCTATCATCGGGCAATGCCAATTTACGCAGGGCCACCGTATCCAACCCTTCCTCCTGCATCATTACCGGAACGTCATATATGGTCGAAGCGTCGATCGATTGAATCACCGCCTCGCGCTTGACATTGCAGAAAAGAGCCAATTTTTCCTTTATCTCATCGGATATTTCGTGTTCGGTCCTACAGACCAAAATATCGGCCTTTATACCGCTTTCCATGAGGGTCTTGACACTGTGCTGCGTCGGTTTTGTCTTTAATTCTCCGGCTGCCGAAAGAAAGGGAACCAAAGTAAGATGGATCACTATGGCATTATTATCGCCCAATTCCCAAAGTAATTGTCTCACGGCCTCGATATAGGGCAATGATTCGATATCACCAACGGTTCCGCCTATTTCGGTTATCACGATGTCGTACTCACCGCTGTTTCCGAGCAACTGGACCCGTTCTTTTATTTCATTCGTGATATGGGGGACTACCTGAACGGTCTTGCCCAAAAACTCACCTCTACGCTCCTTTTCGATAACGCTTTGATAGATGCGTCCGGTCGTGACATTATTGGCCTGCGAAGTCCGAACGTTCAAAAAGCGTTCGTAATGGCCAAGGTCCAAATCGGTTTCGGCACCATCATCGGTCACATAACACTCCCCATGCTCATACGGGTTCAAAGTACCTGGATCAACATTGATATAAGGGTCTAATTTCTGAATGGTGGTCTTGTACCCCCTGGCCTGTAGGAGTTTGGCCAAAGATGCTGCAATGATTCCTTTTCCTAATGAAGAGGTCACGCCTCCCGTAACGAAGATGTACTTTGTCTGCGACATGATGGGGTTCTGTGTTACGGGGCATAAAGATACAAATTGCCCGAACAATTCACAGGGTATCTTTCGGAAATTCTTTTTGAACCTTGTAAATCAGGGATTCCAGACCGTTAATCTTTATTTCGTGCATAGCCTTCAACAATTCTCCAAGCTTGCCCTTCGGAAATCCTTTTTGCCTGAACCATGTGAAATAGGCCTCGGGAAGATCCACAAGATAACGGCCTTTATATTTTCCAAACGGCATTCGATAATGGGCAAGCTCGATCAGATGTTCTTTGTCGGGAGATACTTCCATTTTTAAAAGTAAAACTTATATCTTTAAAAAAAGAAACCCAAGAATAAAATGAAAAGAAGAAAATTTATAGGGACTTCGGCCGCTGCCTCTATGGGTATTTTAGCCTACAATAATGCCAATGCCAACTCTTCACGTAAACTTGCCAATAACCAACTAAAAGGAAATATAAACCATAGTGCCTGTAGGTGGTGCTATAGTTCAATTGAATTGGAAGACCTTTTAAAATCTTTTAACGATTTGGGCATCAAGGCAATGGACCTTGTGGGACCTAAAGATTGGCCTTTGTTGAAAAAATATAATGTTCATTCATCAATGTGCAATGGGGCGGAAATAGGTCTTACGGAAGGATGGAACGACCCCAAGCACCATGAAACACTTGTTAAAAACTATATCGAAATGATTCCGAAGGTGGCCGAAGCGGGTTACACCAACCTTATTTGCTTTAGCGGAAATGGAAAAGGCATGAACGACCTAGTCGGGTTGCAAAACTGTGTTACAGGACTGAAGCAGATCATACCGACCGCCGAAAAGCATGGTGTCATAATACAAATGGAACTTTTGAATTCAAAGGTCGACCACAAGGATTACATGTGCGACAATACGCTTTGGGGTGTTGAATTGTGCCGGAGATTGGGTTCGGACAATTTTAAACTCTTATATGATATCTACCATATGCAGATCATGGAGGGTGATATTATTCGCAACATTCAAGATTATCATCAGTATTTTGGGCACTACCATACCGGTGGCAACCCCGGTAGAAATGAAATCAATGAGACCCAGGAGTTATTTTATCCGGCCATAATGAAAGCTATCTTGGCCACTGGGTTCAAAGGTTATGTGGCCCAAGAGTTTATTCCCACCTGGGACGATAAAATTGCGGCGCTAAAGGAAGGGGTTTCAATCTGCGATGTTTAGCTAGATGGTCAAATTACCAAGGCCGTTTAAATGTGTTTTAATATAGGGTTTCAAATTTCCGAATAGCAACTTGGTCATTTCTTTAAAAAATTAATCGAAATTAACAGTGAAAAATCAATCAATAATATTCCATTTATGAAAAAATCAATCTTACTTTTTGCGTGTGCCATGTTGGGTGTATCACTTATACATGCGCAAGAATTCAATGTCGGAACCAATGTGATAAATGGTGGCGTCGGTTTTGGAGGTTCCTTTGGCAGTTATGCGACTTCTTCACAAAGTATCGGTCTTAGCGTTAGTTACGAAAGAGGGATCTGGGAATTGCCCGGTCCGGGTGTGGTAAGCCTTGGCGGCTATATTGGCACAAAGACCTATAAATATGATTACGTCGGTGGAAATGACAAGTGGAACTATACCATCATCGGGGTAAGGGGCGCTTACCACTTTAATGGTTTGGATGTTGACAATCTAGATGTTTATGGGGGCGTAATGGCCTCATATAACATCTTATCTTATGATGGCAATGGTAATTTTAATAGTAGACCCGGGGCCACCGCTTTTATTGGGGGCAGATGGTACTTTGCAGAGAACATAGCCGTATTTGCCGAAGCCGGTTACGGTGTAGCCTATTTGACCACCGGTATTTCTTTACGGTTTTAGTGTACCGGGGTATTTCCACGAAAATAAGCGATGCACTACTCCATTTCATTTAAGAGTTCTGCGATTTTCGCGTTCCATTGCAATTGTTGCTGAATGTTACGCGAGAAATTGGTCTCATAATCGTATTTTTTTTGAAAGGCACCGAGTTCTTTCAAAATGTCTCTGTATATCTTTTTGATTTCGGCCTTGACATTACCTGTCAAATTGGCCTGGGACACTTGCTTGCGCATCTTTCGGGCAAAAAGTTCGGCAATATCAAAATGCAATTGTTCATGACTTAAAATGACGCCGTTGACCAAGTCGGGCTGAAACCAGGACTTATCAGGATAAAAATGCGTACTGATCTCGATATCAAGTTTCAACTCCCCGTTCGTTTCCGTTGAAGAAAATTCATAAGAGATCCCGCTTGCAGTGACGGCAGCGGCCCATGCCGTTTTAAATGGTCTTCCCTTGAAATCTTCCCACATTAACTTTCTATCAGGACTCCAAGGAATGGTTTCCTCTTCTTGGGAGAGTATAAAACCCGACGATAGCAAAAAAATCAGGCAGCAAATATTTTTTAAAATACCCAATTATAGGAAATTACTTTTTCAATATCGGGATGCAGACTATAGAGTACCGGGCAAGTATTCGCAGTATGTTCCAAAATCTTACGGTTCTTTTCCGACACATTCTTCGGCAGGCTCAATTTTACCTCGATCTTTGCGATACGTCTCGGGTCGGCCGCCATATGCTTGGTAACCTCTGCCGTGGCATTCACAAGATCTACGTTCAGGCCATTGGCCTTAATGCCCATCATGGTCAGCATACAACTTGCAAGTCCTGTCGCAACGGTATCGGTCGGCGAAAAAGCCTGACCTTTTCCATTGTTGTCTATCGGGGCGTCGGTAATAAATGTATCACCGGAACGCAAGTGTTCACAACTTGTACGAAGCCCCCCCTTATAAGTTACTTTTGATGTCATGGCATTTTAGTTTTCGACCTCTTTCAATCGCATCTCATCATAGCTCATTATATATGAAGATTGGTTGAAATATCCTGATGCAAAATCTTTTTCATAAGAAAATTTATTGCCCGTATAACCGGTCTCCCCGATAAGTTTTGACACCTCCATCAGATTGTTTTTATAGGCCAATTTCAATAAAAGATCAAAGGTCATATCAAAACCACGAACGGCATAACGATCAGGAAATTCACCAAATCGCCTTGTGTACCTTTCGGTAAAGGAGTTCTTCTGGGGTTCTCTGTACACCGATGGATACGTAAAATTAAGATTCGAGAGATGGGCGCTCGAAATCACATCGTTTTCGAAAGCTTTTCCTCTATTCGTCGTGAACATGCGCAAACTTATCTTCTCTTCGTCAAGGGGATCCAAGAGGGCATTCTGGAACGAATTCAAAATCGAGCTAACACTTGAGGCCAACCTAAAATTGTCGGTCTCTAAAAATACCCAGTTCTCGGTTTTCTTTGACAACAATAGTTTTAATTTATCGATATTGACACCGATATTCTTTTCCTCCTCTTTTACCTCGGCCACCTTGGCCTCAGGAAATCTTGATAGCAGTGAATCGCGTACCACCGCATTGACCGAATCTGCAATAATGATAATATTCTGATTGGTCTTCTCGCCAGCCACATAATCGATCATTTTTTTGCGAAGCAAAGCATCTGAAGTATATGAAAAGAATACATTGTTCAGGCTAATGTTGCTATTCGCAGGTATGGGGGCTATAACAGGTACTTGGTATTGAGCGGCGCGAACGGCCACCTCTTTTAACGAAGCCAAGTCCAATGGTCCGATAACGGCATTTACATCGGTCAGACTTTCCCTTAGCAGAATTTCTTTGGTTTTGACAAGATCAAGCTGGTTGTCAAAAGTTTTCACATCGACCGAAATACCAAGCTCCGCTATGGAATCCAAAGCGATCAATGCTCCCGAATACAACCCCAAACTCAATTTCACATCGGTTCTTTTAAAAATGGCTTCCTCGACTTCTTCGCGGTCGCTAAGGTTCAAACGATCCAAACGAAAGGGCAGAAGAAACATCAATTTGGGCCTATTGGCGACATCAATACTATCCAACAGATTTATCTTATCGAGTACCAACGAATTTCGCACTTCAAAATCACCGGTTTGGTCCTTGGGCAATTTCAACACCATACCCGCTTTCAAACCCTCCTGTAAATCTGGATTCAACGCCAAAAGATCTTTATAATCCACACCCAATTTTCTGGTCAGCGAAAAAACGGTTTGTTTGGGTTTGACTTCATAAAAGTTATAATTATCGGTATTGATCTCACCAGGATCCCTTTTCACCTGTGGAATGCGTATCACCATACCCTCCTTTAACCCTCCTTGTTCGGTTATTTCAGGATTCAACCGTACTATCTCTTCCGATTTCACGCCGAATTCTTGTTCCAACCGGTAAAAATTCATTTTGGCGGGCACGGTATAAGAAACAAATAGCTGGGTTTCTTGATCAGGAATAGTGCTTCCCGGTAATCTTGGCATTCGAAGTTCTTGCCCTTCCCTAAGATAATCAGAAGTTTTCGAAAGATCGGGATTCAAGACCAGCATACTATCGATTGTAACGCCATATTTGTGCGCCACACTCCAACGGGTTTCTTTAGGCGCAACGGTATAAACCTCGAAATCTTCTTCAATGATTTCCTCTCCCGGTTTTACCCTACGAAATTTAGGTATGCGCAAAACCATCTTCTTTTCCAACTGTGAGGCATAAAGCACACGATTGTATCGTTTGATATCGTCTTCGGTAATATTATATCGCTTTGCAATACCGAAAAGGGTCTCTTTTCTACGCACTTTATGAGAAGTGAATCCGATAGGTTCTTCATGAGCAGGTATCGTATCACTCGTTTTACCCGTAATGTTTGTGCTTGGCCTTACCGTATTGGAAGTGACAGGAATGACCAAAATCGTGTTCGCCCTTAAATCTTGTCCTTTCTTGATTTCTTTATTATACGTGAGCAAGGTCGTCTGGCTTACCCCGTACCGTTTTGCTATCGATTCTAAAGTTTCACCATTTTTTACCGCATGACTTGTAAACTTTTGTGCGGTGGCCTTACAGCCCATGAAAACGAACATGAGCAAAATCAAGGTATTTTTCAAAAATCGGTTCATGTCTATTCCCATTCTATGGTCGCCGGGGGTTTTGAGCTGATGTCATATACCACTCTATTCACTCCGGGCACCTTATTAATTATCTCGTTCGACGTTTTCTGTAAAAACTCATAGGGTAAATTGACCCAGTCTGCGGTCATACCATCGGTACTTTCGACCGCTCGTAAAGCTACGCATTTTTCATACGTGCGCTCATCACCCATTACGCCTACACTATTTACGGGCAAAAGCATGGCCCCGGCCTGCCAGACCCTATCGTAAAGACCCCAATCGCGCAGTCCCTTGATGAAAATATGGTCGACTTCTTGTAGAATGGCCACTTTTTCACGGGTAATGTCACCCAGGATACGAATGGCAAGTCCCGGACCGGGAAATGGGTGCCTTCCCAAACGCTCATCGCCTACATCCATACTCTTGCCCACTCTTCTTACCTCATCTTTGAACAACATCTTAAGGGGTTCGACGACTTTCAATTTCATAAAATCTGGTAATCCACCCACATTGTGATGACTTTTAATTGTTGCGGAGGGACCTCCGGTACCCGAAACCGATTCGATAACATCGGGATAAATCGTACCCTGTGCCAGCCATTTCGCATCTTCGACCAAATGCGCCTCGTCGTCAAAAACCTCAATGAACACCCTTCCGATAATCTTACGTTTTGTTTCGGGGTCGCTCTCTCCTGCCAGAGCATCCAAAAAGCGTGCCGAAGCATCAACACCTTTGACATTGAGTCCCATACCCTTGTATTGCTCAAGTACATCTTCAAATTCGTTCTTGCGCAACAGACCGTTATTTACGAAAATACAATGGAGGTGTTTTCCGATGGCCTTATGGAGCAATACAGCGGCTACCGTTGAATCGACCCCACCTGACAATCCAAGAATTACTTTGTCATCGCCGATCTTTGCTTTTAATTCGGTTACCGTCGATTCGACAAAGGCGTCGGGCGTCCATGTTTGGGCCACCCCGGCGATATTGACCAAAAAGTTCTCCAAAAGCTGTTTGCCATCGGTCGAATGATAGACTTCAGGATGAAATTGAATGCCATAAGTTTCCTCTCCTTCAAACTTAAAAGCGGCATTCTCGACATCATGCGTACTGGCAATAAGATGCGTGTTTTCGGGAAGCTGTTTTATCGTGTCGGCATGGCTCATCCAAACTTGGCTCCCGACATTGATATTTGCGAAAAAAGGATTTGCGTTCTCAACATGCGAAAGATTGGCGCGACCATATTCCCGCGTATTCGATTTTTCTACGTTTCCACCATTGAAATGTGCCAAGTACTGTGCTCCATAGCAAATGCCCAACAACGGTTTCTTTCCCTTTATTTCGGAAAGATCGGGATGCGGCGCATCATCTGCACGTACCGAAAACGGCGAGCCTGAAAGTATGACCGCTTTATAGCTCGAAAGGTCTTTTGGGAGTTTATTGTAAGGTTTTATTTCGCAGAAAATATTCAGTTCGCGAACCCTTCTTGCTATAAGCTGGGTATACTGCGAGCCAAAGTCAAGGATAAGGACGTTGTTTTGCATGGGCAAAAATAGGAAAATCGAAAATTTGGCGAAGCTTCTTTGCCGATATTTGTACCATGTTTTTCAACAAGTCTTGAAACAACAGATAAAAATTGATAATAGTACTCTCGCACCGAACAAGTTTTAAATTCAAATTAATTCATTCGTCTATTTTTTTATTACCGCGCTTCTATAACTGCTCGAGGTAATGATCTACATGATCGCGTGCCACCTTAT
Organism: Meishania litoralis; assembly: GCF_042611095.1. Lineage (NCBI taxonomy): Bacteria > Pseudomonadati > Bacteroidota > Flavobacteriia > Flavobacteriales > Flavobacteriaceae > Meishania > Meishania litoralis. Next base: position 66,970 of record NZ_JBHFPV010000005.1, on the reverse strand, counting down.
AAAGACCAACTAATCTAAACCACCTATTCAATGGGTAAAAAAAGTAATAGGAACATAATATAGTTAGAGGAAAATTAAATGGGGCGGGCACTGGACAACTTTACAGTATTCAATAACCAATTGATTTGAAGGTTTTATAGAAATAAAAAAGCCGCGACCCTACATCGCGGCTTTTAATCAAAATCAAAAAACCAACCTAAACACATGAACTTGATTAAACTAACTCAAATCAAATTTTTTTTTCTAAACTTCATCCCGATTTATTGTGGGCAAACCAGGATGAAGTATGTATTTCTTAATTCATAGCAATTTTTATATATAACACCCATGGGATTAAAAACCCTACCTTATATCCACCTTTTTTGACAATTTTTTTTCACGTAATCATAATTTATTTATTTACAATTACTTACGTTTTTATTTTTTTTACTTTCTTGTATGTAATCTGATTAAGTATATGATTTTCAATGCTAGTTTTTACTTAACTTTAATAAAGAAAATATGGGTTCATGTCTGATGATTTTTTTAACGAGTTAAAGGAAGAACTCCAAAAAGGAGTTTCATCGAAGGGCCACCCCTTTCGATACGGTGTGTTGGCTACTTTGGGGCTGGAAAAAATGCCAAGGCAGCGTACCGTCGTAATCCGCTCAGTCGATAGTTTGCTCAACCTGCATTTTTATACCGATATGCGATCCAAAAAGGTATTGCACATCAAAGAAAATAACAGGGTAAGCTTGTTGTTTTACCATCCTGAAAAAATGCTCCAAATTCGCATCGAAGGACTTGCGACCATTATAAATGATGAAAACATTTTGAATAAGCATTGGCATAATGTTCACAAAGCTGGTCAAAGAGATTACACAACAAAGGCCGCCCCAGGAAGTATCCTCACCAATCCCGATACCTTGGAATATCTTGACGACACCAACCATTTCTGCCTGATAAGCGTAGAACCTTTCAAGATAGAATACCTAAGATTGAAACGCCCGAATCATGTCAGACTGCGGTATTCTAAAAAAGGTACTTCATGGGAATCCGATTTCTTGGTACCCTAGAATCTTTTAAGGATTAATGGAAATTCAACGGGCTTGCCCAGGATCTATACTTCTATGATTCTAAAACCTAACTCCAAGGGTTTTAATGATTCGAACAAGGTTGGTATCAACGTTTCCCCCAACTCAAGATAAAGCTCTGAAAAATTAAGATTTCGTTCCTGTAACGATTTTCCCGGAAAAAGTTGATCCTGCAGCTCCCTCATGCGCACGACATGATCTTCGAGTTTTCTTTTTTGAGCTTTTAGCAATCTTTTTTCAAGATTTTCTAGTCCTTTTTTCTGTTTTATTTCCTGAGCCTTTACCGCTCCAAGAAAAGATTTGTCGGTTTGGTCGGCAATTTCGTATAAGGCCTTAAACTGGTTTTCGAGATGCATTTTCTGAGGTGCGAAATCAATGTCGATATTAGAGACTTCCCTGATCTTCTTGTTGATAAGGTCGTTTTGCCTCAAGAACACCTCTGCTACCGAGATACCCAACTTCGAAAGCTTTTTAGACTGCTTTTTTGTCACCACCAAAGCCGAATTTCGAAGCAAAAGCATAGGAAAAGGTACTTGCATCGCCTCAAAATAAGATTTAAGCTGCAACCAGTAGGCCAATTCTCCCCCTCCCCCAATATAGCACAAATTGGGCAAGATCGCTTCTTGGTACAAAGGTCGTGCTATAACGTTGGGTGAAAATGCTTCCGGATGGGTCTCGATTTCGGCCCTCAGTTCTTCCTTGGTAAATTTGATTTCCGTATCGTTGACATAAAAATTACCATCCTTTTTTATTATCCGTTCTCGAAGTCCCTCTTTAAGATAGAAATAATTGATCTCACGAGGATTGACCTGAATGCCATAATTTTCCGGCAATTGCTTCAAATGTTCTATGGTTTCTGACACCTCGTGAAATGGTAGTTGCTCAAAAATATCCTTTTTGATGTAGGGCACGAACACCCTTTTAAGGCTCGAATCGTTGCCGTCTACGATAACGAGCCCATGGTGACCAAAAAGCTCGTTGGCCAAATAGCGTGTAGCTTTGGCAAGGTTGTCATGTTCAAGGTAAGCCTTTCGAAACAAGTCTTTTATGGCAGCTGCATTGCGACCGATCCCCAAGGCTTCGCCAAAAGTTTCAAATACCTCATGCAGACCGTCAGTATTTAAGTCGCCCACTGCCCCATCTCGAAAACCATCAGGATTCCATTGCAGTTTTTTCCCTTTAAAATTAAAATAATTGATCTCGTCGAAATCATGGTCCTCGGTGGCCATCCAATAAATGGGCACAAAATTGTATTTGGGATAACGCTTCTTAAGTGCAACGGTAAGATTGATGGTTGAGATTATCTTGTACAAAAAATACAACGGACCTGTGAACAGATTTAGCTGATGACCGGTCACTATCGTGAAGGTCGTAGGCTCTTTCAGCATGACCAGGTTATTCTTGGTTTTTTTTGACAACTCGAAGTTTGAATATTGCCTCACCAAAGAATCGTAAAGTACGTTGCGGTTTGCTTCGGGAAAATTCTGCGATTTCTCTTCGATCTGCGATTCAAAATTTTCAAGTCTTGGAAAGCGATTATAAAAGGGTTTCAAGGTTTCCTTTTCTTCCAGGTAGTCGCAGATCAATTGTGAAAAATAACCGGTTTTTTTAAAGGGAATACAGTCAATATCCATAGAAGTGCTGAAAATGCGGCATAAAGATAAAATACTCGGTCGATTGAGTTGCTAAAAATACGTTAATATAGACTAACAGATTATCCTAGAAAGCGATTCACTGGTAGAAATTCAGGATGATTTGTCCCTATTATTCCCTAGATTTGATTTTGCACAATTTAAATCCTTTCTATGAGGCTATTTTTACTTCCCTTGGCATTGTTACTTTCTTTCGTTTGTGTTTCGCAAGACCTCAAATCGCCATCCGAATTCTTGGGCTACGAGCTTGGCACACAATTCACGCGGCACCATCAGGTAGTGGATTACTATGAATACTTGGCCAAGGCAGATCCAGCCAGGGTAAGATTACAGGAATATGGCCAAACGAACGAACGCCGACCGCTGCTGTTGGCAATCGTTTCTTCAGCCACCAATATGACAAACCTCGAAAACATTCGCTTGGAACACTTGAAGAGCACCACAGGCGAAAGTAATGCAGAGAAGGCCATCGTCTGGATGAGCTATAACGTACATGGCAATGAGAGTGTCAGCACCGAAGCCTCTATGCAGACCATATACGACTTATTGACGAACAAAAGCGGTTATTTGGAGAATACAGTCGTTCTTATCGACCCATGTATAAACCCTGATGGTCGAGATCGCTATGTGAACTGGTACAATCAAAATAAGAATACCCCGAACAATGTAGACCCTAATAGCAAAGAGCACAATGAGGGTTGGTTGAACGGTCGGGCGAACCATTATATGTTCGACCTGAACCGTGATTGGGCTTGGTTGACCCAGATAGAAAGCCAGCAACGACTTAAAATGTTCAATGAGTGGCTGCCGCACGTACATGTCGATTTTCATGAACAGGGGGTGAACAGTCCTTATTACTTTGCACCTGCTGCCGAACCTTTTCATGAAGTTATCACTCCTTTTCAAAGGGAATTTCAAAAGACCATAGGAAAAAATCACGCCAAGTATTTCGATGCCAACGGATGGTTCTATTTTACCAAGGAAATTTTCGACCTTTTCTATCCGAGTTATGGCGATACCTACCCAACGTATAACGGGGGTATCGGAATGACCTTTGAACAAGGTGGCAGTGGTCGTGCAGGAATCGGGGTTATTACAAGCATCGGTGATACCTTGACCCTAAAGGATAGAATAGCCCATCACCATACAACCGGATTGTCAACCGTAGAGGTAGCCACGACCAATGCCGAAAAATTGAATGCCGAATTCAGAAAATTCTACCAAAGAAAAAATTTCAAGTACAAGAGTTATGTGCTTGATGGAAATCAGGGCAATATGCATGCACTGATGAAATTGTTGCGCCAACATAAAATCGAATTTGGAACCGCCGAAATAGGTACGATCAAAGGTTTTGACTATAGTACCGGCAAGAACGGAAGTTTTAGGTCTGAAGGGAACAGCCTTGTAATTTCCACCAACCAACCCAAAGGCACTTTGGTAAAAGTACTTTTTGAACCCAATGCCAAGCTGAGCGATTCATTGACCTATGATATTACCGCTTGGTCGTTGCCCTATGCCTATGGTCTCAAGGCGATTGCCTCGAGTGTCGAGGTCGGTACGACAGGCACACCTGCTACACCGATGGTCAATAACAATATCGACGAAAATGCCTATGCCTACATTACGGATTGGAACAGTATGGACGATGCCCGTTTTTTGGCCGATCTGCTACAACAAAAAATACGCGTACGTTTCGCCAAAAAGCCTTTCAAAACGGTAGAGGGCAATTTCAAGCGCGGTAGTTTGATCATAACAAGAGCCGACAACAAGAACAACAAAGACTATGCGTCGATCTTGAAAAGTGCTTCGACCAAGCACAATAAGAATCTAGTAGCCACGACCACCGGTTTCGTCGAGAGCGGTAAGGATTTTGGTTCACGCTATGTTCAAATGGTCGATGATGTAAAAATTGCAATGCTTTCGGGCGGACCGACTTCTACCCTACGCTTCGGTGAAATTTGGCATTTCTTCGAGCAACAGTTGAACTACCCCGTAACCATTCTTGATTCCGATTATTGGTCCCAAGTCGACCTCTCTGAATACGATGTACTTATATTGCCAGGCGGATGGGGCTATCAGGGTTTTTTCAAAGACAGTGATTTGGAGACCTTGAAAGAATGGGTAGGCAACGGTGGCAAGCTCATTGCCATGGGCGGTGCCATTAAAGGTATCGATGGCGAAAAAGGTTTTGGTATAAAGGCCCGTAAAAAAGAACAAGATACGACCGACATCGAAGTACTGTCTTATGACGCCGGTCAACGCGAGGGTATGAAAGAAGCCATTACCGGTGCTATTTTCAAGACAAAAGTAGATAAGACCCATCCATTGGCCTATGGGTACGAAGACACGTATTTCACGCTAAAATTGGGGCAAGATGCCTATGAGTACCTTGAAGGTGGCACCGTGGTATACATGGGTAACGAAACGAAGCCCGTGGCAGGCTTTGCGGGTAGCGAGGCCCAGAAAAAAATTGCGAAAACTTTGGTTTTCGGCACAGAAAACCATGGTAACGGGCAGGTCATTTATATGGTAGACAACCCCCTGTTCAGGGGATTTTGGGAGAACGGCAAACTCTTTTTTGCCAACGCGATTTTTATGGTGGATTAACCGAGAAGAAGGTTATCAATAGAGCTGGTATAAAAAAGGGCCTCTTAAGGGATGGCTTTTTTCAAAAATAAACGTTGGTTCAAAAATTTAGTACATTTAAGAATCATGCCAGACCTATTGAACCATGCGCTTCTTAATTTCAGTTTTGCTATTTGGATTTAGTCTTCTGCCCTTTGCACTTTGCTGCCAAATTCAAGCACAGAACGATCGCCCCAACATCATTTTTATTTTGACCGACGACCAACGTTGGGATGCCCTGGGTCATTCGGGCAATGCTATTATAAAGACCCCTAATATGGATCGTCTTGCGGTCGATGGCACTTATTTCAAGAATGCATTCGTTACCACCCCGATCTGTGCGGCCAGCAGGGCCAGTATTATGACCGGACTATATGAAAGAAAGCACGATTATACGTTTCGACAGCCGCCATTAAAAACGCGATTCATTGCCCAGACCTATTTTACATTATTAAAAAGTGCCGGTTATCATAATGGCTTCTTCGGCAAGTTCGGGGTCAATTTCGAAAACCAACAAGACTCTCTCTTGTTCGATGTCTACCGGCCCAAACAACAGGGCGGATATTTTAGGTTGAATGAAAATGGCACCCAACAAAGGCACCTTACCGATGTTATGGCCGATGAGGCCATAGGTTTCATAAAAAATGCCCCAAACGACAGACCTTTTGCGCTTTCCCTTAGTTTTCATGCGCCCCATGCCGTCGATTCCTCTCCATACCAATATTTCTGGCCAGTGGCTTTAGATTCGCTCTACCAAGATATCGCGATACCCGACCCCTTAATGGATGGAACAAGCGATTTCAACAAACTACCGGAGGCCGTCCGCGAAGGTTTTAACCGTGCGCGATGGAGATGGCGTTACGACACGCCAGAAAAGTATCAAAATATGGTCAAAGGTTATTATCGGATGATCAGCGGAATCGATGCCGCCCTCGGAAGGATTCGAAAGACCCTCGAAAACCAAGGAATCGACAAGAACACGGTAATCATTTTAATGGGCGATAACGGTTACTTCATGGGCGAACGCCAATTGGCCGGAAAATGGCTCATGTACGAACCCTCTTTACGCGTTCCCTTGATAATCTACAATCCGAAAGAAAAAGGAGGAATGACCGTCGATGATATGGTTTTGAACATCGATGTTCCATCCACCATCCTCGATTTTGCAAAAGTCGATATTCCCAAAACATATCAAGGACAGAGTTTAAAAGAATACACCAAAACGAATGGCAGGCATCCGAAGAAAAGGAAAGAATTGCTGTTCGAACACCTCTGGAATTTTGAACCTATACCTGCCAGTGAAGGAGTTCGTACCGATAAATATAAGTATTTCCGATACCGAGACGACCCAAATTGGGAAGAACTTTATGACCTAGAAAATGACCCGAACGAGATGCATAATCTCGTCAATTCCAAAGATTACCGCAAGGTTCTGCAAGAGCTAAGGCAAAAGTGCGATACCTTGATAAAAAAGGTGTCTAAATAACTCATTTCATGAGGCAAATTGCCGAATTTACGATTACTGCGCTGTTAAATTCTTGAATTTAGTATCTTTCGATAATCGGTTATCGACCAAAAATTTAAGCCATGCGTAAATTAAGAGTCCTTGTTTTATGTATTTCGTTACTATCCTTTATTTTCCAAGGATGTAAATGGAAGCCTAACATCAATGAAACCAAAATTGAAGGACTCAAAGCATCTGTAGAGGTCGTTCGTGATGAAGCGGGAATCAACCATATCTACGCCAAAAACCAACATGATCTTTTTTTCGCCCAAGGTTATTGCGCGGCAAAAGACCGTCTGTTTCAATTCGAGATATGGCGACGTCAGGCCACTGGAACAGTAGCTGAAATTTTGGGTGAACGCGAATTGAAACGCGATATCGGCACGCGCCTTTTTAAGTTTCGCGGCGATATGACCACCGAAATGGAGCATTACCACCCCGACGGGGTCGAGATTCTGACCGCCTATACCAATGGGGTCAATGCGTATATCGAAGAGGTTTTGCAAAATCGGGAACTGCTTCCGGTTACCTTTATGATGTTGGATATCCTTCCTCAAAAATGGACGCCCGAGGTCATTATTTCAAGACACCAAGGACTTTTGGGCAATATTACCGAAGAGCTCGATTTTGGCCGTGCCGCTGCAGAAGTGGGTTCGGAAAAAATAAAGGAATATCTTTGGTTCCATCCCAAAGACCCCGATATTGAATTAGATCCTGCGATCGATGGTTCACTTTTATCTGATGATATTTTAGACCTGTACAATGCCTATCGCAAACCTATCAAGTTCGAACCTGAGGATTTGCTTGCCGAATATCGGGTCAAAGAAGGTACGGTTTCAAATACCGGAAACCCATCTTCAATCGGCGAACCGAAAAGCAATGACGTTTTTTTGGGAAGCAATAATTGGGTGACCTCCCCTGCCCTCTCAGAAAACGGCCATGCATACATGGCCAATGACCCGCATCGAAGATTGGCCATTCCATCGTTACGGTATTATGTACATCTGTCGGCACCCGGTTGGAACGTCATCGGCGGCGGAGAACCCGAAATTCCAGGGGTTTCCATTGGGCATAACGAATATGGTGCCTGGGGCCTGACCGTCTATGAAACCGACGGTGAAGATCTGTATGTGTATGATATCAACCCTGAAAATCATAATCAATATCGTTATCAAGGAAATTGGGAAGACATGGAGACGATTTCCGAAACCATAAAGGTTAAGAACGGTGATGATCGACAAGTAGACCTGCAATATACCCGTCATGGACCCGTCACCTATATCGACTCGATCAACCATAAGGCGTATGCCGTTCGCTGCGCGTGGCTCGAACCGGGCGGTTCGCCGTATTTGGCCTCGCTACGCATGGATCAAGCCAAAAGTTGGGAAGAATTTCGAGACGCCTGCAACTACAGTCATATACCCGGAGAAAACATGATTTGGGCCGACACCGATGGAAATATCGGTTGGCAGGCGGTAGGTATTGCCCCGATCCGGAAAAACCATAGTGGCCTCGTGCCCGTACCCGGTGATGGCCGTTATGAATGGGACGGATACCTCCCCATTATTGAAAAACCGCACGTTTATAATCCTTCCGAAGGATTTATCGCCACGGCCAACCAAAATGTAACCCCTGATTCGTACACAAAATGGGATGCTATCGGATTCACTTGGTCAGACCCCTATCGCGGACAGCGCATCAACGAAGTTTTAGGTTCACAGACCAAATTGAACCTTGAAAGAATGCAAGAACTACAGACCGATTATTTCTCGATCCCGGCTAGAACTCTGGTTCCTCTAATAAAAAACTTCGAAACCGAAGGCCCATTAATGGCGAGTGTCAGGGATAAATTAGCCAATTGGGATTTTCGATTGGATAAAACCTCTATTGCAGCGGGTATTTACGTCGCGTGGGAGAAGGAACTGATGGACAGGTTATTGGATTATTTTCCCGATCCGGAAGCTGAAATCCTTATGCAGTATATGCAAATGGCCAAACTTCTCGAGTGGATAGAAAATCCTGAAATCAAAATGGGTTCGTTGCAAAAAAGAAACGAATACCTCATAGGTACTTTTCAATCCGCTGTTCAAGGAATGACCGAAAAATTTGGGGATGATATTTCAAAATGGGTCTATGGGCAGCCCGATTACAAGCACGTTCAGATAAAACATCCTTTGGGCGAGGTGGTCAATGCCGAGTTAGAGGCAAAGCTCAACACCGAACTCAAACCTAGGGGAGGCAACCAACACACCCCCGGTTCAACCGGAATTGCGAACAGTCAACTATACGGTGCCACCTTCCGGATCATAGTCGATGTCAATGATTGGGACAAAACAGTTGGTTCAAATCCTCCCGGGCAATCAGGGAATCCTGAAGACCCATTTTACAAAAACTTGTACGATCAATGGAGCGAGGATGGATATTTTCCCGTTTATTTCTCAAGGGAAAAAGTAGACTCCGTTCAGGTTAATAAAAGTATACTTAGCCCAAAATAGGCGGAAAAAAACCATTGGCCTTAATCGATACCGTGATATTTCCGTGATACTTGGCGTATACCAAAAGGCTATCTTTAGGCCTTAACTTTTCCAAATTCAAAGGAAAAAAACATTTTGAACTTAAAAATTTGTCATGAAAAAAGTCTTCTTGTTTGGTATCGGTATGCTCTTCTTAATCAGTTGTAATTCAGATGATGGACCGGTTCAAACTCCCACGGAACCCATCATACCGGTAGCTGATTTTTCCGCTTCCGAAACCGATGTGGAAACGGGAACTATTATTGATTTCACTGATGGTTCGCAACATGCGAGCAGTTATGAATGGACTTTTGAAGGAGGTGATCCGGCAAGTAGTACTGACAAAAACCCATCAGTAACCTATAATACTTCGGGTTCTTTTTCGGTCAGCCTAAAGGTTACCAACGACGATGGTGATGATACCGAAACCAAGGCAGGCTACATAAACGTTACCGATGCCACGACACCTCCTTTGGCGGCCTTTACAGCAACCTCGACCATGATCGAAACCGGGGAAAGTATCGAATTTACCGATACCAGTACAGGATCGCCGACCGATTGGGCGTGGGATTTTGAGGGTGGCGATCCCGACACGAGTACAGACCAAAACCCCACCGTTACGTACACTACAGCTGGAACCTATACGGTTACCTTGACGGTCACCAATGCCGACGGTAGTGGTGAGGAAATCAAAACTGGATTTATAACGGTTACCGATCCGGTATTTGCTCCAGTAGCGGACTTCAGTGCATCTGCAACGACGATTACCAGTGGCAATGATATTACTTTTACAGATACGAGTGCAAACGAACCCACATCATGGGCATGGGAATTTGAAGGGGGTAGTCCATCAACCAGTTCGGAGCAGAACCCAACCATTACTTACAATAATTTCGGAACTTATTCGGTCACGCTTACCGCAACCAATTCTGCGGGCGATAATGAAATGACCAAAACCGGCTTCATTACCGTCGATATGCAAACCGCTTCGTACACGGTAACCTTTACCAGCAACTGGAATGCAACGAACCACCCCATTAATTTTCCTGCCAACGACCATTTTTCGGCGGCGGTCGGTATGGCGCATAAGCCAGGTGTCACTTTCTTCGAAGATGGCGAGTTGGCATCGGATGGAATCGAAAACATGGCCGAAACAGGAACCAACTCTCCCCTGGACTCTGAAATAGGCGCAATAGTCAGCGCCGGCAATGCCTTAAGTTTCGTGAACGGTGGCAGTTTGCCGAACGGCACCCTTGAACGGACCTTCACCCTTCAGGTGACCGAAGAATTCTCTTTCGTTACATTCGTAAGTATGATCGCACCGAGCCCTGATTGGTTTGTTGCCATTGAGAATATCGGCCTTTTCGATAATGGGGAATTCATATCGAATCTAACCGTGGATGCCATCTCGTACGATGCCGGAACGGACAGTGGGCCGAACTTTACGTCCGCCAACGATGATACGGATCCCGCCGAACCTATTTCCTTGATTACTACCGCCCCTTTGGGCAATGGCAGTACGGTAAATCCACCAATGGCATTTTTTACTTTTGTTAGAAACTAATGTATTTCTATAGAAGGGCCAATTTCAAAACATAATCATCAGCGGTCATAAAAAGTGTTTTCTCATCGGTCGAGAAGGCACAATTTGCCGTAGCCTGGCCCGTATAGATCCGTGCTATGGGGTGGCCCCTTTCGTTGAATATGAACAATCCTCCAGGGCCGGTGGCGAACAAGTAGCCTTTACTGTGCATTTTCATACCATCGGGAAGTCCCTGTTGACCTTCTTGCCCGATCAAATCGGTCGCATCATAAAATAACCGTTTATGCTCTACAATGCCCGGTGCCTTAATATCATAGCGATACCATACGGCATGTTCGGGGTCTGAAACGGCTACGTAAAGTTGTCGGCCGTCAGGGGCAAAAGCAATACCATTGGGCCGCGTCAATTTATCGACCAGTACGATTTCGCCCGAGGTCTTGAGACAGTATACTCCTTGAAAATCAAGTTCTTTGTTCGGGTCGTCCATCTGCTTTGGCAATCCGTAAGGTGGGTCCGTAAAATATAGATTTCCCAAAGCATCATAAACACCGTCATTCGGACTGTTAAAACGTTTACCCTCGAATTTGTCCGCCAAAGCCTCATATTCGGGTCGCGGATCGTCCAACGCCGTTTTCATTCTGGCCACCCTTCGTTCGCCATGTTGCATGAGCACTAGCTTGTTGTTGCTATCGAGCAGAAGACCATTGGATCCCGGTTCTTTACCGTAATCATCGCTTCCCAAATAACCGGAAGGCTTTAAATACGTGGATAAATTTCCATCCTTATCGATTTTGAAAACCGTATTGTTCGGGATGTCCGAAAACAAAAGGTAGCCACCTTCTTCGACCCACACGGGACCTTCCGTCCACTCGAAACCTTCGCCGATAACATCGATTTCAGCTTTTGGGTCGATCAATTGCAATGCCTCGTCATCTAAAATCTCTATTTTGAAATCATGCTTTTTTCCGCCACAGGAAATAATTAGAAAGATGAGAAATAAGGATAGAATGAACTGGACAATTGCCCGCTTTTTCAATTTCATGATATTGCGCTTTGTCCTTAAATTTATGAAATAATAAACCGCTATGGATTTTAAATCCATAGTTTTAAATAAGAATAAGATTCATTTTTTTTGAATACTGTGTCATTCCGCTGGAGGGAAGCGACGAGGAATCCCATGGTTTTGAATTTACAATGGGATTTCTCACCGCGTTCGAAATGACAAATACAATTGGAAGTTTATAGAAACTAAAGTAACTGCAATAGATCCCGATAGCCATCGGGAACAGGGTTTTAATCTTTAATCCAAATCGATAATTGCATCCGAATTTAAACTTGACCTGGCAGGTATCAGGTCAATAGCCGTTCTATTCTGAAACAGGCACTCCGTAGAGGTCAAAATCGGCGGCATCGGTAATGGTAATAGCAACGAACTCGCCTTGTTTGAGATAAAATTGGGTCGCGTCGATCAAAACCTCATTATCGACGTCGGGTGAATCAAATTCGGTACGGCCCACAAAATAATTTCCTTCTTTTCGGTCGATGATACAGTTGAACGTTCTTCCGATTTTTTCTTGATTCAGTTCCCAAGAAATCTGCGATTGCAGTTCCATGATCTCGTTGGCCCGTTCTTGCTTGATTTCCTCGGGCACGTCATCCACAAGATTATAGGCATGGGTATTCTCCTCATGACTGTAGGTAAAACATCCCAATCGTTCAAATCGCATATCGGCCACCCAGCTTTTTAAAGTTTGAAAATCGGCTTCGGTCTCTCCCGGATACCCGACGATCAATGTCGTTCGAATCGCCATTTCAGGGACTCTTTTTCGAAACTCTTGTAACAATTTTGTCGTTTTCTCCTTGGTCGTTCCCCTGCGCATACTTTTTAATATGGAATCGGAAATATGCTGCAACGGAATATCGATATAGTTGCAGATCTTTGGTTCCCGTTTCATGACTTCCAACACATCCATGGGAAAGCCCGTAGGAAAGGCATAATGCAAACGGATCCACTCAATACCTTCGACTTCAACTAAACGCTCCAAAAGTTCGGCAAGGTTTCGTTTTTTGTAAAGGTCAAGACCATAATAGGTAAGGTCTTGCGCGATCAGGATCAGTTCTTTTACCCCTTTCGCGGCCAGTTTTTCAGATTCCGTGACCAATTCTTCAATAGGCTTGCTCCTATGCCTGCCCCGCATTAAGGGAATCGCGCAAAAAGAGCAAGGGCGGTCACAGCCTTCGGCGATTTTGAGGTAGGCGTAGTTCTTGGGCGTGGTCGTCAATCGTTCCCCGATCAGTTCATGCCTGTAATCGGCCTCCAAAGCCTTTAAAAGGTTTGGCAGCTCACTGGTGCCAAAATATTCATCCACATTCGGTATTTCTTTCTGCAGATCAGGCTTATAACGCTCACTGAGACATCCGGTAACAAAAACTTTGTCCACTTCGCCGTCTTCCTTTTTTTTGACGTATTCCAAAATCGTATTGACACTTTCTTCTTTGGCATTCGCGATAAAACCGCAGGTATTGATGACCACAATATTGCCATCCCCCTCATGAACAACATCTTTTTCGTTTGCCCTTAATTGGCCCATGAGCACCTCAGAATCATACAGATTTTTGGAACAGCCCAAGGTGACCACATTGATTTTGTTCTTTTTTAGGGTTTTCGTTCTCATAACACCATATTTTACCGCTTTACCTTCGGGCGGTGGCAAAAATACAATAAGCCTTTTGAACACTTACGTTTTTCAAAGAATTGTTCAAGTTTCACGGTCTAATACAAGAAGTTTTAACGATACCCATCGGGAATTCTACGCGCTCGGAACGCTTTTTCAAAAGTGGCGCCCAATCGTAACAATTGGGCTTCGGTAAAGGGTTTTCCGATAAAGGTAAGGTTTACCGGTTCCCCCGTATCCTTATAGCCCATGGGAATTGTCAATGCGGGATATTCGGCCACGGCGGCATAACCCGCGTGATAGTTATTGATCGAAAGTAAGGCGTCTAGATTGTGTTCGTCCATCGGCGTGTCGAAGAAGGTACGGCCTTCAAGTTTTAGGCGTTGCTTGATCGCATCCAACTCTTCGACGGTCGTGGAATCTGAAAGTATGCCGTCAAAACGCGCTTGCCCGTAAGGAATACGGATCAAGGAATCCCGCAGATTGAATGCCGCCACATCTTGAACATTTCGAACAAGTACACAGTCTTTGTTCTTGACCTGGGCTTCAATGTATTTGGGCAGATCGTTTTTCATATCGATGTTCAAAATGCTTAAAAAACCATCCATTTCGATGTTTTTGGGAGTAATCTCTACAATCTCGGCGCCCTGATTTGCCAATTCCCCTATGGTTCTGGCATAGAGCGAATCGTTTTCCATCAAAGTGGTCAAGGCCCCTAACCGCATTTCTTTGAAGGGAGTAGGATGCATCCAAGCTGAAAGAATACCGGGAAATTCTTCTTCAACGGATTTCGAATCCCTATCATCATGGCCCAACATGGCGGACATTACAATAGCGTTGTCGCCGACATTTTTCGTCATAGGCCCCGGAGTATCCAAGGTGCTTGAAATCGGAACGATCCCTGTGCGGCTCAACAAACCAATGGTAGGTTTCAACCCTACAACGGAGTTCTGGCCCGATGGCGATAAAATGGACCCTGAGGTCTCGGTACCGACCGCTGCCACCGCATAATTGGCCGCGACCGAAGTACCGCTACCGGCACTTGACCCGCCCGTATCAAAGACCCTACGCCCATACGGATTCAAGGTTTGTCCGCCCACGGCGCTCTGGCCGTTCGGGCACTCGCATAAAAAATTGGCCCATTCGCTCAGATTCACCTTGCCGAGTATCAAGGCCCCATTTTTCTTCAATCTTTCCACGATAAAGGCATCATCGGTCTGGTTGTGCATCAAGGCAATGGCACCGGCCGTAGTCTTCATATTCGCAACACCGATATTATCCTTTAGCATAATGGGCATGCCATAGATCGGGTGTTTCCCTACTGCATTGGCATCCAACTTTCGGGCTTCTTCAAGAACATTCGGGTTGAGCGCAATGACCGTGTTCAATGTCGTTTCATTGGGCAACTCGTAGGTATAGATGCGATGCAAAAAAAACAGTGCCAAATCTTCATACGAAAATTTACCGTCGTTGATATGGTTTTGGATGGTGGGAATATCCTGCTCCAATACCAACGGTTTCATCGTCTTGTATTTTTCTTCCGAAAATTTTGAAACTTCATCATATAGGGGCAAAAAAACAGCGTTTTTGTCCGTCACCTTCGATTGAATAAACTTGTAGCGCATGCGCTCTTTTTCATGATCGGCATTGGCCACCAACTCTAGGGAATCGTTATAAGGTTGCCATAGCACTGGAAGTTCTTTTTCGGGCTCTATCTTTTCTTTACAGGAAAAGGTAAAGATCAAGAAGATAAGCAGTATGAACCTTTGTGTCATTTTTCAAGTTTATGAAATGCTCTTTGTTAAATATTTTGATTCAAATTTCATTAATATGGAGACTTATATTCCTAAGGCTTTAGCTCCTTATAGCTTTTAGTATAGACTAAGGCCTTTCATAGGAACCATAATTGTGCTCACGTTTTTTAATTATTTGTTTTCAACTTTAAAGTTATTTCACCAATGTTATAAGCATATATCGAAGCTGGAAGGAATGTGAATTTCAAATGTTGAATTTCCTTCGCTCCTAATTGATCGATTGAAGTTGCGACCGCATATTTGAACCCGTTTTCCTTACAAAAACGTATTAAGCTTTTTAATTCTCGAGGCTTATCATAAAATCTATTACTCCATTTAATTTCTACTCCCCAAACCGGTTTATAGGTTTTGTCATCAACTAAAACGAGATCTACTTCACCTTCTTTTCTGCCATCTTTCCATCTAGCATATGTCAAATCTAATTGTTCTCGATGCATCCATTGCGAAAGAATTGCCGTTTCAACCATGTTTCCCATTTCTTGATCTGTTTCGGTTATCGGAGAAAACAACGCTGTTCGAAGTGATGGGTTCGTTAGGTAAACTTTGAAACTTGTTACTCTTTTTAATCTTTTTGCATTGATTCCAACCTTGTTCAATACTTTTATCAAAAAGGCCGCTTCTAAATATTCAAGATACTTCTTTAATGTGTCTTTTTGAATACCGCTTTCCCTGGACATTGTCTCATAAGAAAACTCATTTCCGGTATTATATGCTATATAGGTGAAAAATCGATTTAATTCCTGAACATCCTTTATTCCATATAGACTTGGCAAATCTCTTAAAAGTACTTTGTCCACAATATCGTTCTTTACATATCTGCCCATATCATTCTGTATTTTTTCCGATAATACAACTTCGGGGTATCCCCCAAAATTTAAGTAATGAACAAATTCTTTGTTCAATTCCTTAGTGTCATGAGTTAGGCAATATTGTATTTCCTTTTCTCCATATTGGATTTCGCCCTTATAAATTAAGTGATCCAATTTTTTTAAATGGATATATTCTTGAAATGTTAAGGGAGGCAATAGAAAATCTGTAAATCTACCCGCTCCGCTTTCCGTGCTATGCCATTTCAAAGCTGCAGCTGCTGATCCCGATGCAATAAATTTGGTTTCAGGATATGAATCGACGAGAACCTTTAAATGTCTTTCCCAATCTTTCAAATATTGTATCTCGTCAAAAAAAATATAGCAGCCATTTAGGTTTTTGAGAGCCAAGGATTCTTTACAAAGAGTTAAAATATCTTCCAATCCCAAATTGACATAAATAGGATTGTCAATTCCGATAAAGAATATTTTTTGCGGATTTGCCCCTCTGATCAGTAAATTCTCAATGCAATGAAATAGCATTACAGTTTTACCAACTCTTCTAGGTCCCATTAGAACCAAAGCTCTTTTAACACTTCTTTCGAGAACAAAGGGATAAAACAGGTCAAAATATAATCTCTTTGACAATGAACTATAAGTCTTCGGAATCTCTTTAGTTATCCACCATGGATTTTCATATCGAAGTCGTTCAATAATTTTTTCTGTAGGAATAAGGTATTTATTTATCATATTTTATCCTTGATAGTACAAATATATGACAAATAAGAAGTTCTGAATACCTCTAATTAAACGAAAACAGATTTATTAATAAAAATATAACAAGATTTAAGGTTTTATTTGATAAAATCAATAATAAAGTAAAACCGTCTGATCTATTACAAGTAGGCCAGATGGCAAGCATTTTCTTTTCAGTATGCCCTCGTAGCCAAAGCCTATTGTTTTGTAATTATTTTCTTTCTTAATTACCAAATCCAAAAGATTTTTCGGACTTCATAAAAATATGAAAACCCTTCGAATAAGCCTGAAGCCTTTGTTGTTTATAGGTGATGTTAGGTTACTTTATTGTCTGTTTGCGAAAAGTTTTTTTTACTGTAATTAATTTAATATCAGTATTTCATACCACAGTACCTATAGCCCTCTTTTTAGGTGCTGGGTTTCATTATTCAAATTTACTTTGCCCTTTTAAATAATGAATCAGGTCTTTATTCTCTAATATCTTTTTATCCGTTCCCTTTATTCCAATTTCATACATTGCTTGAGCGAGTTCAGTCGATTTGATGCTAAAATTGCTTCCCAAAAGTCTAAGGACAGGATATAGATTTCGCATAATTCCATACATTAAATTGGGCTCTTTTCTTGGTTCAACCGGATAAATATAAGCTGGGCGGAAGGCATAAAATTCCAAACCTAATCTATCAATTTGATTTTCCGCCATTCCTTTATAAAGCGCAAATGACGTCTTGCTTTTTTCGGCACGGTCGGCTCCAGCTCCACTAAGTAGGCAGAGTTTTGCATTTGGACTATGTTCTTTCAACATTTCTGCAAAATGCACGGCATAATCAACCGTAATTTCCTTGAATAATTTATCAGGAACGCCACCGGTGTAAACCCCAATACAGAAAAAGGCAGTATCAATATTCTTAAACAGATTTCTATGGTTGTCGTAAACGGTAAAATCTTCAATAATTACCTCTTTTAACTTAGCGCGGGTAGTATTCGATTTCTTGCGAACTAAAGATATTACCCTATTTATTCTTGACGATGACAAGCATTCGTCTAAGATGATGCTGCCGATCATGCCTGAAGCCCCTGCAATAAGTACATATTTCATCTGTTTTCGATTCTGTGGTTAAAATGTGATTTTGAAAGTGGTGAAAACAATAAAAACATTGAAAGCAAAACGTACGAAACCATTTCGGTACCATAGGCACTATAACTCCATTGTTCATACATAAAATCGAATGTTTCGATGGTACACAAAACAGCCAGGTTGGAAAATAGAAGTACCATGACAAACGGTGTCCATTTCCATTTTGAGAAATACCCAAAAACAAACATTCCTCCGGTCAACGTTATTAAAAACCAATGGACAAACTGTACGGCCCTTGGGTAAGCAGAATTCTGTAGGTGTATAAAAGGCTCGATACCCGTGAAGTATTCAAAAAAACCGCCCAATCCCCAAACCAACATTGCCATTGTCCAAATGAGCAGTACAACCATGAATGCTTTCGATGCTATTTTCATTTTGTAAAATAGGTTTAATTCGGACTTTGCCTAAATTCATTCGGACTCATTGTCGTTTTCTTTTTAAAGATCTTGCTAAAATATTGAGGGTATTCGAATCCTAAGGCATACGCAATTTCACTTGCGCTTTCGTTGGAATTCAATAGTCTGTTCTTTGCTTTCTCAATGATGTATTGATGAATATGGTCTTGTGTGCCCTTGCCTGTCTCTTTTCGCAATAGATCGCTTAAATATTTAGGCGACATATTCAGCGTTTCCCCGCAATATTGAACGGTCGGAATTCCTAATTCCAATTGTTTTTCTTGATTGTAATACGCTCTTAATAATTGTTCGAACTGACTTGCTATATCTTGATTTAAATTTGTTCTGGTATAAAATTGTCGGTCATAAAAACGAACACAATAATTCAATAATAGCTCAATATTTGAAATGATCAAGGTTTGACTATGGGCGTCTATATTGCTTCTGATTTCTTTCTCGATTTTCTCAGCAATACCTGTGACCGTTTTTCTTTCCTCTTCGGATAGGTGCAGGGCTTCGTTTGAAGCGTAAGAAAAGAATGAATACTGTTCAATTTTCTTTCCTAATTCCGATTTTCGAATCAAATCTGGATGAAAAGCCAAGGTCCACCCATTGTTGACTTCTGATTTTTCAGCTTTTTTAAATTCCATTACTTGGTTCGGTGCCGTAAAAATCAATGTGCCATTTTGATAGTCATAAGAATTTCTACCATAGTTTATTATGGTATATGGGCAATTTTCTTTGAAGCTAATTTGATACATACCAAGTGAATACCTGAAATTATCAACTTCTAAATTGTTTAGGGAATCTCCAATTCGGTATACCGATACAAGTGGATGGTTTGGCTTTGCCATATCTAAAAATTGATGAATATCCGATATGGTTTCTATTTTTAGAATATCTTTCAATGCACTGTTTTTTGTATAAAAGAGCACACTTTATTGATTAAAGTGTGCTTTTCTATTTCTTATTTAATATTTAGGCTCGTTTTCATCATACTAAGAAACTCGGCATCATTCATCGCTTTTCTAGCTTCCAGTAAACGTTCAGCATCCGCACCCGCCACGTATCTAAGCGTGTTCGTTCCGTCAGTTGCGGCATTGAAAATCACATCTGCTACCATGTCTGGACTGTTCCTGTTTTCAGAACTCATCAATTTTTCAAAAGTATTCATTACCCCTGATGCAAACTCGTTATATTCTGTTAGTTCTTCATTGTGCTGAAAATCCATCGAACGACCTGAAAAATCGGTTTTTATGCTACCTGGTTCCACTATTTTTACTTTTACGCCAATGGGTTCCATTTCGTATTGCAAAGATTCTGTAAAACCTTCGACAGCAAATTTCGTAGCATGGTAAAGTTGCATCATTGGAAAGGTTGTTTTACCACCAACCGATGATATATTGATGAACATTCCGTTTTTATTTTTTCTAAAATGTGGCAATATCGCCCTTGTTACATCAAAGAGGCCAAAGACATTTACATCAAACTGTCTCAAAACACTTTCTCTTGATGCAGATTCGAAAGTACCCAATATGCCGTATCCAGCATTATTTAGAACGACGTCGATTTTTCCGAACTTTCCAATTCCTTCTTCAATTGCACTTGCTATACTTGTTAGATTTTGAACGTCTAGTTTGACAATTAAAACATTATCTATGGATATTAGTTCATCTTCTTTTTCAGGGTTGCGCATTGTGGCAATGACATTCCACCCTTCTGCCTGAAACTTTTTGGCTGCCGCTTTTCCTATTCCCGATGATGCTCCCGTGATTAAAATTGTTTTGCTCATTGTCTATTTTTCCAATATTTAATAATGGAGCAAAATTATGGCAACCCAAAAATGAAGAGGTATTCAAATTGCCGATAGTTGTATACTTTTTGCGCAATTGTTTTTCCGCCTTGTTCGTAGCTCGTTTATCTACGCAAGTGCTTGGCGCATAGCACACCTTTCAAGGTAGCCATACCGATGTTTTCGGTTGTTATAACCCCTCTTACATCTTAAAAAAAGAATCGACGAACTCGTATTTATTAAAGACCTGTAGATCTTCGATACCCTCGCCTACCCCGATATATTTTACAGGTATCTGAAATTGATCCGAAATACCGATAACGACCCCGCCTTTGGCCGTACCATCGAGTTTTGTGACCGCCAAGGAGGTTACTTCGGTCGCCTTGGTAAACTGTTTCGCCTGTTCAAAAGCGTTTTGCCCCGTTGAACCATCCAAGACCAATAATACGTCGTGGGGCGTCTCATCGACCACTTTTTGCATGACCTTTTTTACCTTGGTCAATTCGTTCATCAAATTGACCTTGTTGTGCAATCGGCCCGCCGTATCGATGATAACGACATCAGCATTTTGGGCAACCGCCGAGCTTAAGGTATCAAAGGCCACCGAAGCCGGATCACTGCCCATTTTTTGTTTGACCAATGGCACGTCGACACGATCGGCCCAAACCTGCAACTGATCGATGGCCGCGGCGCGAAAAGTATCGGCCGCACCCAATACGACTTTTAGTCCCTGGTTCTTGAACTGGTGTGCCAATTTTCCTATGGTCGTGGTCTTGCCTACCCCGTTGACACCGACGACCATGATCACGTAAGGCTTTTTGTCGTGGGGTATGCTGAACTCGGTTTCCTCTCCGATATTGGTTTCCGAGAGAAGTCCTGCAATCTCTTCCCGCAAAATAACATTGAGCTCATCGGTACCCATATATTTGTCTTGGGCGACCCGTGCCTCGATCCGGTCTATTATCTTGAGCGTCGTATCGACACCTACATCCGAAGTGACCAAGACTTCCTCCAAATTATCGAGTACATCGTCATCGACCTTCGATTTTCCGGCAACGGCCTTGCTCAATTTGGAAAAGAAAGATGTCTTGGACTTTTCAAGGCCTTTGTCAAGGGTTTCTTTCTTTTTAGAACTAAATATGTTTTTGAATAGACTCATTTGCTACTAAGTTAGGTGTTCAAAGATAAGGAATGGGGTAGAATTTGTCATTCCAAGCGAAATGGAATGTGGCCAATAGTTGACCGATTTGGCAATGAGATTCCTCCTGTGTCGGAATGACAGAAAGAAAAAAGCCCCATTCTTTCGAAAGGGGCCATCAAATATTGTACTGAATGTGCGTTTTATTTTTTCTGCAACCAATCGTTCACGGCTTCTGGGGCCATAACGGATTCCACAAAAACGTAGGCACCCGATTTGGGCGATTTTACCATTTTAATGGCCTTTGTCAATCGCTTTGAACTTGTTTGTAAACTTGCTACCGTCTTCTTTGCCATGATTAATATGCTTTATCGTCACTCCCGTGAAGGCGTGAATTCTATTATTTTATCTCTTTATGGACTGTCATTCTCTTCAAGATCGGATTGAATTTTTTAATTTCCATCCGTTCTGGGGTATTCTTCTTGTTCTTCGTGGTAATGTACCTCGAAGTTCCGGGCATACCTGAATCCTTATGCTCGGTACACTCTAAGATTACCTGAATTCTATTGCCTTTCTTTGCCATCGCTATCTAAATTTTTTCGAGCTTATTTATTCAACAACCCTTGTGCCTTGGCTTCTTTCAAAACCGCTGAAATGCCTTTTTTATTGATCGTCTTCAACGCTCTGGCGGAAACTTTCAACGTCACCCACCTGTCTTCTTCAGGAATGTAGAACCTCTTTTTCGAAAGATTCACATCAAACCTTCTTTTGGTCTTGTTGATAGAGAATGACACATTGTTGCCGAACATGGCCCTCTTTCCCGTAATTTCACAAACTTTTGACATTGCGCTGAATTTTTAACAGGGTGCAAATTTATATCATTTTTGCGGGACGGACAAAATTCTTTTCTAGAATTTCAGAATTTCTTTTTGAAGCAATTCAAAGCCTTTGTTTACCGCTTTTTCAACAATTTTCGTTCGGTGGTTTCCCATGTTGAATTTTTGGGCAAAAACGCGGTTCGGCGTGGCAATACCAATGAACACGGTTCCGACATCGGCATCGGAATCGCCTTTGGTCGGCCCCGCATTGCCCGTCGTGGCAATGGCAAAATCGGTATTGAACATTTTTTTGACATTTTCGGCCATTGAAATGGCCACTGCTTCGCTTACCACCGAGTTGGTGTCTATTACAGTCTTGGGCACGTTCAACACGTTGATTTTCGCTTCAGTGGCATAGCTAACAATGCTCCCTTTGTAATAGACCGAAGCACCCGGCACGGACACGATTTTTTCGGCAATCGCCCCTCCCGTAAAACTCTCCGCGGTGGCCAAGGTCATTTTTTTAGCGGTAAAAAGTTTGGCGATTATTTCCTCCAAGGTTTCATCATCTTCGATTCCATAGATAATATCGCCCAACAAATCCGACAATTTTTGGGATTCGATTTCGATCGTTTTTTCCAATACCTTTTTTTCGGTGCCTTTTGCGGTAAGTCGCAACCGTACCTTGCCCAAATTGGGCAGGTAGGCCAACTTGACAAAAGACGGTAGGCTTTCTTCCCACGATTCGATTCTATTGGCAATGGCACTTTCTCCAAGTCCGTAGGTAACAAGGGTCTTGTGAATTATATACGGACGTTCAAAGCGCTCGATCAATCTGGGAACGACCTCCACCGATATCAGGTTCTTCATTTCGAAAGGCACACCGGGAAGGGAAACAAAAACGATCCCGCTCTTCTCGAACCACATACCCGGTGCGGTACCATAGGCATTGTGCAGTACGGTCGCCTTTGCCGGCACAAGGGCCTGCATTCTATTGATATCGGAAATGGGCGTATTGGAAATATGTTTTCGAAAAAGTTCCTCTACATGCTGCAATACCTGCATGTCTTCTACTAGAGTATCATCGAAGAACTCGCAAAAAGTATGCTTGGTAATATCATCTTTTGTAGGGCCGAGCCCGCCGGTAACAATAACGATCTGAGCTCTTCGTTGTGCTTCGTGCAACGCGTTAATAATGTGCTCGCGATCGTCTTGTACCGAGGTAATCTGATATACCGAAATACCGATTTTGTTGAGCTCTTTGGCTATGAATGTCGAGTTGGTATCGATGACCTGCCCTATTAGAATCTCATCGCCAATGGTGATGATTTCGGCAAGCATTATAGCTGAAAGTCTTTTTTAAGTTCAGAGATGACCTGTTCGACATCTTTTTTTAATGCGGGGAAAACCTTTTCGATTTCGGAAATATTGGCGGCGTTCTTACCCATGGTCTCGATTTCGAGGGCGGCGGCACGTGTCTGCTCCATACCCAACAAATCGACGTTCGGCTTGATCTTATGGGCCAATTGGTAGACTTTTTCATGATCACCTCCTGAAAGTGCGGCCTCCAAGTCCTGAAGATCTTGTGGCACTTCCTCTAAAAACACCGAAATGACCGAATTGATGAAGTCTTCGTCACCCTCGGCCATCTCATTTATCTTATCAAGATTATAGATCATTATTTAACTTTTAAAGTAAAGAGTTCATGCCCTTCCAAGATACCCGAAAGATAATCATTTGTGCCTATTCTGCCAACACCTGAAGGCGTTCCGGTAAAAATAATATCGCCTTTTTTCAAGGTAAAATATTGCGAAACGTAGGCTATCAATTCGTCTATCTTCCAGAGCATGAGACCTGTATTTCCTTTTTGGACTTCCTCACCGTTTTTAAATAGGGAAAAATTCAAATCGTTCAAATCGCCGAAATCGGATTTCGGCATCCATCTACCGATAACGGCAGAGCCATCGAATCCTTTGGCTTTTTCCCACGGTAGACCTTTTTCCTTCAGCTGTGATTGTAGGTCCCGGGCCGTCAAATCGAGCCCAAGTCCAATTTCATCATAATAGGTATGGGCAAAACGTTCGTCGATGTGTTTGCCGACTTTTTTAATCTTTACAAGTACCTCGACCTCATGGTGCACTTCATTGGTGAAATCAGGAATATAAAAATCTTGTTCCTTGGGAAGTATCGCCGAATCGGGCTTGATGAACAACACCGGCTCGTTCGGTCGCTCGTTCGACAACTCTTTGATGTGCTCTACATAATTTCTTCCGATACAAATAAGTTTCATCTACTTGACAATCTATATTTCATGACAACGCCTACCGAACTATAAAAAAAAGCAACGAAGTATCAGCTCAACTTATTGTTCAATTGGCTCAACTTGATCTGGGTCAACACTTTTTTTGTGTACAATGGAAAATCGGCATTCAATATCCATCCGAAATACCCGGGTTCTTTTTCAAGCACTTCGAGCACTTTTTTACCTTTATGCTTGCCAAAGGCAAAAATTTCATTATCCTCATCATCAAACCCAATGAAACCTGCAAAATCGGCAAATTGCCTATGCGTTGAAAATTCGGCCAGTTTCTTCACATTGTTCTCCAGATCGGGGTATCGGTCCAATTGTGAAAGCAATACCTCGTATGTCGCCTGGGTATCAGCCTCGGCGCTATGCGCATCGTCAAGTTCTTTGTTGCAATAGAACTTGTAGGCCGCGCCCAAAGTTCGCTTCTCCATTTTATGAAAAATGGTCTGCACATCGATGGAGACCGTATTTTTCATATCGAAATCAATTTCGGCCCGCAACATTTCTTCGGCCAATAAAGGAATATCAAAACGGTCCGAATTAAAGCCGCCCAGATCACTGTCTTTGATAATACCATATATCTCTTTCGAAAGCTGCTTGAAAGTAGGTTCGCTTACTACTTTTTCATTCGTTATGCCATGAATATTGGAAGCCTCTTCGGGAATTTCAATTTCAGGATTCACCAACCATGTTTTACTTTCCTTGTTTCCGTTGGGATGGATCTTCAAAATCGAAATCTCGACGATCCGGTCTTTGGCCACATTGGTGCCGGTCGTCTCCAGATCAAAAAAGCAGATGGGTCTGGTAAGTTTCAGTTCCATATCGTAGGTTTTAGCACACAAAGATAGACTTTAGGAAAAAGAGAGGAAATCGACGGTACATTTTATTTGCCCAATGGCACTCATTTAACAATTCTGTAGACTTTATAATAGGTTTGCGCTTTGGTGGTAAACCCTTCCCGACCAACAATAGGCCTTAAAAGACTTGCTATCTTTTCATGGAGCCTTTCTTTTCTGTGCAGATCGACCAGATATAGGTAAAATGTCTTGATGGACAATAGAATGTGTGCAAGGTCATTAGCACCCATATTTACTTCCATTTCATTACTACCGGCCCGTATTTGGGACAATTTTTGCTCTGAAAGGCCTGAAAAATCCTCTTGATGATTATATGAACTTTCCCCTAGGTTCTTCAGATCAAGTTCGTGAAGTGCTTCGTCAAGTAAAAGTTCAAAGTCATACAAGATTACCGATCCATCTTTGGTGCCGACCCTAACGATCTCGTCCAACAATCGCTGTGATTTCCCATAGTATAAAGACCCCGCCAACGTAATCAGGTCAAACGTCGCATCGTCGAACGGCAAACGGTTTTTGTCGTAGTCGAAATATTCAACTTGGGCATGTTTTAAAGCCTTTTGACGCATCACTAGGCTCGGTTCGACCCCTGCGACCATATTGCAGTATGGCGTCAAGGCCAAGGAGGAATGTCCCGTACCCGAACCAATGTCCAATCCTTTGGGATATTTTCCCTTATTTTCAATACATTCTGCCAATATTCTACCGTGCAACGGCGGTCTATAGGCCCGGTAATGGTATGCGGTCACAGCGTCATATTCATCGATCATATGAAATTCGTTACAATCTGGTATTGATAATATTGTTATAGGCCGATCCGAAAGTATAGCTCAAACCCACACTGAAGCCAAGTTCAAAATCGGTAGCGATTTGCTTTTGCTGCAAGAGCACATCTTCAATGGAGGCATCACCCGCGGGAAGATTGATCTGGTCGCGTATGATTTCAAAACTTCCTGAAAGTCTAACCGATAGGCCTTTTATTAAGCGTATCGACAACCTACTGAAAAGCTGCACGCGATTCTTATCGAAATCATCCAAAAAAGTCGAACCCCTCAAACGGCTATAAATATTGCCCCACGGCTGTCGATAACGTACTTGAACATCCAAAGAATGGTTGAACTTGCCCTCTTCCATCTTCCCGAA
Organism: Meishania litoralis; assembly: GCF_042611095.1. Taxonomy (NCBI): domain Bacteria; kingdom Pseudomonadati; phylum Bacteroidota; class Flavobacteriia; order Flavobacteriales; family Flavobacteriaceae; genus Meishania; species Meishania litoralis. The sequence goes on along the minus strand of NZ_JBHFPV010000005.1, from coordinate 40,426 downwards.
AATAGTCGTATCGATATAATTGTTGTGAAAATAACCGACGCGATAGGCAAAAACTATCTCACGCCTTAGCACTTCATTGTAAGGAAAGATATTATATTCGACGGCCGGGGCAAAATAGTATCGGAAATCAAGATTCGTAAAGGTATCGTGTCTAGCCCCTCCAAAAATACCCGCCGACCAATGGTCGGATAAACTTCTTACTATACTTCCATCACCTGCGTAACGAAACCGGTCACTTGTAAATGTCTCTTCATTCTGAACGAATTCACTCGTGGCCTGGTTCATCTGTAAATCGGTACGGATCCGCCATTTTTCGGTTACGCGGTCACTTTCAAAGCCAATCTCATATTCAAATTCCTTTCTACTTGATTCCTTGTCCAATTCAGCCTCACCGTATACCTCAAAAATCCAATTGTTCCAAGGATCATCAAAATTAATGTCTTGCCGCTCGGCAAGTCCTGCATCCGAGATTTTATAATCCACCTTGCCGGCCAAATCGGAAACAATCACATATTTGAGCAGGCCATTTTTAACAGCATTCAAAAGGCCCTTGCGCACATCGTCTGAAGACATATTGGCATTACTGTCAAATGAGTTCTGGTGAACAATACCTTCGTAATCGCCCTTGCCATTGAAATTCAGCTTATAGGTTCTACCACCACTGCCATTCGCGATGTCATAAATAAAAAGTTCAATGTTGGCCAATGCCCGATCTCGTACGTGATTTACAAAATTTATTTCTTGTCGAAGGCAACTTCGCTCACAATTACAATCGATAAAGAACTGCATGGATTCCTTTTCCGATTCTTGTGAACGTACTGCAACGGTATGAATAAAAAAATAAGCGGTCAGGGTCAAAAGTATAACCCGAAACAAATCATGCATGTCAATCTATAATCTATGGCGTTCGATAAACCATAAATATATAACCATTAGCTATGTCAATGAAAAATAACAAGATGAACGACATAACCGGAACTGCGAACAGCAGGATGCTAGATCTCAAGGTTTACGTCCCAAGCCTCAAGGTAATCGGCCACTGCTTTGGCGAACATACTGCCCAATGCCCCGTTCACCACCCGATGGTCATAGCTGTGCGACAGGTACATTTTACTGCGTATACCTATAAAATCGCCTTCCGAGGTCTCGATTACCGCAGGTACTTTGCGAATCGCTCCCAAAGCCAAAATACCGACTTGCGGTTGATTTATTATGGGGGTACCGAAAACACTGCCAAAGGTACCGACATTGGTTACGGTATAGGTACCATCTTGAACTTCATCGGGTTTTAATTGATTGCTGCGCGCCCTTTGGGCCAGATCATTGACCACCTTTGCCATTCCGACAAGATTCAACCTGTCAGCATTCTTGATTACGGGAACAATCAGGTTACCATCCGGCAATGCGGCCGCCATACCGAGATTGATGTTCTTTTTCTTGATAACCTTATCGCCATCGACCGATATATTCATCATCGGGTATTGTTTCAATGCCCGGGCCACCGCCTGCATAAAAATCGGGGTAAAGGTCAATTTTTCACCCTCACGTCTTTCAAAAGCATCTTTCATTTTATTGCGCCAGTTCACCAAATTGGTCACATCGACCTCGATAAAACTCTGAACATGCGCCGAAGTGGTCACGCTCTCGCTCATGTGCTTGGCGATCAACTTGCCCATTCGGGTCATTTCAATGACTTCGTCTTGACCGTTGGGCTTATAGACCGGAGCAACGGGTTTCTTAAGTTCTTGAACCGATTCAGTCATGTTTTGAATTGGATCATTTGTCAGGGCAACATTTTGCGTAGTTGTGGAAGATGCCTTATTTTCAATATAGGCAAGAATATCGTTTTTGGTCACCCTACCTTCTTTTCCGGTTCCCGTTATGGCATCGAGTTCGGCAACGGAAATACCCTCTTGCTTGGCTATATTCTTTACCAAAGGCGAATAAAACCTATCCGAGGAACCGTTCTTATCATTATTTGACTGCAAAATCGGCGCACCTGATGTCTCTTTGGCGATTTCAACCGTCTTTTCCAAAGCTTCGACCGTTTCTTCAGGTATCACAACGGCCTCTTCACTTTCCGTTTCCGGAAGCTTTTCTTCGACCGAACCGTTCAAGGATATTATCGCAACGGTCTCACCGACCTTAACGATATCATCAATTTCGAAACGCTTTTCGACCAGAACACCTTCTACTTCACTAGGCACCTCTGAATCTACTTTATCAGTGGCGATTTCAAAAACTGCCTCGTCCATTTCTATGGTGTCACCTATGTCTTTCAACCAAGAGGTCAATGTTGCTTCGGCAACACTTTCACCCATTCGCGGTAATTTCAATTCGAATTTTGACATATTATTATTCTAAGTGCGCTTATTGTCTATTTTTTTGCAAAAATACTAAAAAAACACCCCTAAATATAAATTTAATGTAGTGTTAGTTCATTTTTAGGGAGCCTTCAAACGGAATTCGGTTCATGATACTTCTACCAAGTGTAATTTCATCGGCGTACTCTAATTCATCACCCACACCGATACCCCTGGCGATGGTCGAGGTACTGATATCAAATCCTTCCAATTGCTTATAGATATAAAAATTGGTGGTATCGCCTTCCATCGTTGAACTTAACGCAAAAATAAGTTCCTTTATTACTCCTTTTTTAGCTTTATCTACCAAAGAAACGATTGTCAGGTCTTGCGGCCCTACCCCTTCCATTGGAGATATCTTTCCTCCTAGAACATGGTATAGCCCCTTATATTGACCCGTATTTTCAATGGCCATGACATCGCGAATGTCCTCCACCACACAAACGGTGGTCTCATCTCGTTTGGGATTCGCACAGATCTCGCACGTCTCGACATCTGAAATGTTATGGCAACTCGAACAGAATTTAACGGTATTTCGCAGCTTCTGCAGGGCATCGGATAAATTGGTCGTGCGTTCTGCAGGTTGTTTCAGCAAATGCAGTACCAGCCTCAACGCGGTGCGCTTGCCGATTCCCGGCAGTTGCGACATTTCATAGACCGCATTTTCCAATAATTTAGAAGAAAAATCCATTCGCTCGGTTTACCGGACAAAATTACATACTATTTTTACTTTTCGTACTTTACGATAAAATAAATTGAATGACTCCGACCAACATCTTGCTGCTTATCTGTGGCTACTTTGTACTGCTTTTACTTATATCGTATTTCACTGGAAAAAATGACTCCAATGACGATTTTTTCAAGGCCGGTAAATCCTCACCTTGGTACTTGGTGGCCTTCGGCATGGTGGGCGCCTCACTTTCTGGCGTTACCTTTATTTCGGTACCAGGTTGGGTCGAAGCTTCCCAGTTTAGTTATATGCAGGTCGTGTTCGGGTACTTTTTGGGTTATTTGGTTACTGCTTATGTATTGCTTCCTATTTACTACAAACAGAACGTAACATCCATTTATGAATATCTCGATGACCGATTTGGCTTTGTCAGTTATAAGGTGGGCGCTATTTCGTTTTTCGTCTCACGGGTATTGGGAGCGGCTTTTCGATTATTCTTGGTCGCCATTGTACTGCAACAATTTGTATTCGACGCATGGAAAGTACCGTTCGAACTGACCGTAACGCTTTCCATTTTATTGATATGGATATACACCTTCAAAGGAGGCATCAAGACCATTGTTTGGACGGATACCTTGCAAACGCTGTTCATGCTTATTTCGGTAGGATTGTCGATTTATTTTGTACTCGACCAATTGGATTGGAGCTTTTCGGAGTTTTTGACCTCGTCTGAATTCCAACAATATAACCAAACTATTTTCATCGATGACTTTAAGGATAGCAAACATCTGATCAAGTCATTCTTGGGCGGTATGTTCGTAACCATTTGTATGACCGGCTTGGATCAAGATATGATGCAAAAGAACCTGACCTGCAAAACGTTGAAAGATGCCCAAAAGAACATGGTGAGCTTTAGCGTGGTACTCGTAATCGTAACTTTTGTCTTCATGCTCTTGGGCGCTTTGCTGTTCATTTATGCCGATAAATACCAAATAGCCTTGCCTTTGATGGATGGCAAACCAAAATCGGACTTGCTTTTTCCTGAAATAGCATTGAACAGTGGTCTTGGTATTGTCGTGGCCGTCACCTTCATGCTCGGATTGATAGCCGCCGCCTATAGTAGCGCCGATAGCGCCTTGACCTCTTTGACGACCTCCTTTTGTGTCGATTTTCTCGGTATCGAAAAAAAGCCCGAAGCCCGTCGAAAGAAAATCAGAAAAATAACGCACGTGGGCATGAGCGTTTTGCTGATAATCGTGGTAATCGCCTTTAAACACATATTGGACACCAATGTAATAGATGGTCTGCTCAAGGTTGCCGGCTATACATATGGTCCACTGCTCGGTCTTTTTGCCTTTGGTATTTTTACCAAATATCAGGTCAAGGACCGTTATGTCTGGGCCGTAGCCTTGACATCGGTAGTTTTGTGCTATATACTTGGAAAGATTCCTCCAGAAAACCTAGGGGGGTATGTTCTAGGCTACGAGTTGCTCCCATTGAACGGTCTAATCACTTTTATCGGCCTATTATTGATCCGGAAAAAATTACCTCAAAATGGCCACGATCGATAAAATCGCCAAAAATAACGATGATCGTTTTTACATGAAATGTTAATTTTTCAATAGAAAAAAATCTATTTTTAGATATGGTAGAATCAGTATTGATTTGTGGCCAATAAAACCAAGGTACAGGCAATCTCTACCGTAACACCCCGTTCTTCAAGTATTTTTTGGAATTCGGGATTTTCCGTACCTGGATTAAAGATGACCCTTTTGGGGTCTATTTTAAGAATATCTCCGTAATATTCAGGCTGACGTGCCATACCGATATATAAAGTTATCGTATGAATATTTTGAAAATCCGCTGAATTGGTCTTTATTTGTACGCTCCTGATCTTACCTTTCTGGAGACCGAAAGCTTCAGTTTCAATGTTATGGTCTAAAAGGCGATTCACTGCCAAATTACTATAACGATCAGGTTTTAAGGAAGCTCCGAATACGAGAGTTTTTTGCATTTTGTTAAAGTTACGATAAACACGTAACTATTTTGATAAAGGTTCGTCTATTATATTTTGATATAGAGATATCAAATTTAGGTACGAGAGACAATAAAGTCGTTGATAACGCTATATGTTTATAGTTAATGGTTAGTGTTTAGTATAGCCTATCAGCGAAAGAAACCCCGGCAGTATTGTCGGGGTTTCACCTTTAATAAGGTCACCATCTTATTATAACACTACCCCAGGTAAATCCGCTTCCGAAGGCGGCAAGCACGACCAGATCCCCATCCTTGATTTTTTTCTCTTCCCAAGCTTCGGTCAACGCAATGGGTATTGAGGCTGCAGTAGTATTGCCATACCTCATAATATTATTATATACCTGATCTTCGCTCAAACGAAACTTGTTCTGAATGAACTGCGAAATACGGAGGTTGGCCTGATGCGGAATCAACATATCGATATCGGTCGGTTGCAGATCATTGGTCTTCAGCCCCTCCATAATAACTTCACTGAATCTTACAACGGCATTCTTGAAGACGAACTGACCGTTCATTATCGGATAATAAGACTCATCATCTGGGTTATCGTCCGCGACAATGTCGCTGACCCAACGGCCACCCATACCGGGTGCCAAAAGGGCCAGTTCTTCGGCATGTTGCCCCTCGGAATGTAAATGGGTAGAAAGAATTCCCTTCGAGGTATCTTCCTCTCTGCTCAAGACGGCAGCACCCGCACCGTCGCCGAAAATAACCGAAACGCCCCTGCCCCGCGTAGTCATATCGAGTCCCTTGGAATGGACCTCGGAGCCAATGACCAGAACATTCTTGTACATACCGCTTTTGATATATTGATCCGCCACAGAGACGGCATAAACGAAGCCCGAACATTGATTGCGAATATCAAGTGCGCCAACCGTTTTTATACCCAAATCGCGCTGTACCAAGACTCCCGGGCCGGGAAAATAGTAATCAGGACTCAAAGTGGCGAATATGATAAAGTCGATATCATCTTTGGCGATACCTGCACGCTCAATGGCAATTTCCGCCGCCTTTACGCCCATACTTGTTGTGGTTTCACCACCTTCTTTTTTGACATGCCTACGTTCCTTGATTCCGGTACGTTCTTGGATCCACTCATCACTGGTATCCATGATTTTTGAAAGATCATCGTTGGTCACCACATTTTCGGGCACATAATGACCGAGGCCTATAATTTTTGAGTTGTACATGGGTATCTCTTCTTTAAATCTAGTTTAAGCGCCATAAATCTAGTGATTATAGACGAATTGTTCTTTCAAAGCCCTATATAATCAGCAAATAAGTGTGTCAGTTTGTCACGATAGCGAACAATGGTATTTTTTTTGACTGCTGAAACGTGACAAACATAAAACAATACAAAAAATGGCAACAGGTAAGATCAATGTCTCGGTAGAGAACATTTTTCCGCTAATCAAAAAGTTTTTATATAGTGATCATGAAATATTTCTTCGCGAATTAATTTCCAATGCGACGGATGCAACGCTCAAGTTAAAACATCTGACCTCAATAGGTGAGGCCAAGGGTGTTGAATATGGCGAACCCCAAATTGAGGTGAAGGTCGATAAAAAGGGCAAAAAAATACATGTTATCGACCAAGGTATCGGAATGACCGAGGAAGAGGTCAAAAAATACATCAACGAATTGGCCTTTTCTGGTGCCGAAGAATTCTTGAACAAGTATGAAGATGGTGCCAAGGATACAGGAATCATTGGCCATTTCGGGCTAGGGTTTTATTCGTCTTTTATGGTTGCCGAAAAGGTAGAGATCATTACAAAAAGTTTCAAAGACGAACCTGCGGTTCATTGGTCATGTGACGGTTCGCCCAAGTTCACGATCAAAAAAGCAAAGAAAGAAGATCGAGGTACCGAAATCATACTTCATGTTGCAGATGATTCAAAAGAGTTTTTAGAAGAAGGAAGAATCACTGGTCTTCTGCAGAAGTACAACAAGTTTATGCCGATTCCGATCAAGTTCGGAACGAAGACCGAAACACTTCCAAAACCGGAAGGTGCCAAAGAAGAAGATCCGGCCCCGACAAAAGAGGTCGATAATATTATCAATAATCCGAATCCGGCATGGACCAAACAGCCTTCAGATCTTAAGGATGAGGATTATAAGTCTTTCTATCGCGAGTTGTACCCCATGCAGTTCGAAGAACCTTTGTTCAATATTCATTTGAACGTTGACTATCCTTTTAATTTAACGGGAATACTTTACTTCCCCAAATTGACCAACGACCTCAACATACAAAAAGACCGCATACAACTTTATCAGAACCAAGTATTTGTGACCGACAATGTCGAGGGTATCGTACCTGAGTTCTTGACCATGTTGCGCGGGGTCATTGATTCGCCCGATATTCCGTTGAATGTTTCAAGGTCATATCTGCAAGCGGATGGCGCGGTGAAGAAAATATCCTCTTACATCACCAGAAAAGTGGCCGACAAATTGAACTCACTTTTCAAGAACAATCGAGAGGACTTCGAAAAAAAATGGAACGATATCAAGATCGTCATCGAATACGGGATGCTTTCGGAGGACAAATTTTTTGAAAAAGCGGAGAAATTCGCTTTGTACCCGACCGTTGACGGCAACTATTTCACTTTCGAGGAGTTGACGGAAAAAATCAAGGATAGCCAGACCGACAAAGATGAAAAAATGGTCGTACTCTATGCTTCTGACAAAGAGGCGCAGCATAGTTATATCGAGGCCGCCAAGGCAAAAGGCTATGAGGTTCTTTTGCTCGATTCGCCCATTATCGGGCATTTGATGCAAAAATTGGAAACTTCAAAAGATAAAATTTCCTTCGCACGGGTCGATGCCGATCATTTGGATAACCTTATCAAAAAAGACGATACCACGATTTCAAAACTCTCCGATGAGGAAAAGGAAAAACTCAAAACAAGTTTGGAAGAGATCATCGAAGACAAGAAATACACGGTTCAATTAGAGGCAATGGACAGCAATGCTTCGCCATTTATTATCACCGAACCTGAATTTATGCGCCGTATGAAAGAAATGCAACAAACCGGCGGGGGCATGTTCGGTATGGGAAACATGCCTGAGATGTACAATTTAATAGTCAATACGAACCACGAACTTGTCGGGGAAATCTTGAACACCAAGACCGCCAAAAAACGGGAGCGTTTGATAAACCAGTCCATCGATCTGGCGAGACTTTCGAAAGGATTGCTAAAAGGCGAAGAACTGACCGAATTCATCAAGCGCAGTTACGAAATGGTGAAATAGGCCTTATGTGGGTGAAACAAAAAAACCGCTTCAATTTTTTGAAGCGGTTTTTTTTTGGGGGGGGATATACCAAAAAATCATTATGATTGTAAGTAAACGGGCATTGATTCTATTAAGAAAGTAATTAATTCAGGGGTTGCTACCAGTAGCTATTTTGTAAATTAATTTCTAAATAAAATCCAATTCTTGCATTCAAACGTATTTTTGTTTCAAAAAAATCTCAAAAAGAAAATGCAAGCCACAGAAATAATTGCAGAAGGAGGATACGACTCATGGGACGAGGCGAAATTGAACGAAATAAAAAAAGGTGAATTCAGCGAAGCTATCGGTGAGGCCCTTTACGAAAATGCCGAAATCAGGCTTTGGGAAATACAATTAAGACCTTCTGAACGTATTCCGTTCAGGCGCCACCGAAACAACTACAGTTGTACCAGTTTTTCCGATGGTCTACTTGTATCACGTAACATTAACGGACAAGTCGTACTCTTACGGCTTTCAAAAGGTGATCAATTTTATTGGGAATGCATATCGAACGAAATGACCCATGATCTCGAAAACGTTGGGGAAAGTACCATTAAGGTAACTGTTTTGGAAGAAAAGGCAAGGGAACATTGCGAAGTCGATCCATTGTTTTAGACAATCGCGGTATACTAAGTTTAGAAAGTAATCCGTACTTTTTTCGCTACCAATAGATAGGGCCCGTACCTAAATATTTTTCCGCAATCGGCCGATAATGATCCAGTACATCTTCCAAGTCATATATTTTTTGGCTCTTGGTGTAGAGATCGTATTTATTAAAATCTTTGATGATCTCTAAGTACTCTTGGTCTTTCTCGTTCAGCAATTCTTGATAGCTGCCCCCAGAATGCCAAGGATAGAACGAATGATATCGGATCATGACCATGGCCTCTTCGGGCAGTTTGTTATCTTCGTGGTTGTTCAATACTTGATATAGGTATTCATCATGGCCCCAAGCAAGTTCGAGATTGTCAAGTCCGCATCCTTTCTCATAGACGCCGGTCACAGTATTGTAATCTTCATTTTGCATATCTGGATTCAATGCATTGAACTCGGGATATACACATGAATCTGGAAGTTTGCAACCTACTACAAATACATCGCCTACCATACCCCATTGTTCGGCCTGACTGGTACCATCTTCGTCACTGCCCCACAGGAACATGACCTTACCAAGATCGTGTATCAACCCGGTCAATTGCATCCAATCGGGGCGACCTTCGGCCCGAATGGCCTCGGCACTCTGGATCAAATGTTGTACGTTCGGCAGATCCAGATCGGGATCGCTGACATCGATCAGGCTGTTCAAGTGTCGCATGGCCTCCCAAAGATCCATGGGTTTATCGAACTTCAAGTACTTCTTATGCATTCGTTGCACATAATCATAGGTCTGATTTTTGCGCATTTTTCGATAATGTTCCTTGACAGCTGCCGAAACATCGGGGGCTTCATAATTTCTAAAGGTTTTCTCTTCCATGGAACTAATTAAAAACTTACGGCTAAAGTGTTATTATACATTTCCTAATACAAGGTACAAAATTACGGTAAAGACGACCAAAAAAAGACTAAAGGGCTTTGCATACCGCCAGGGATCCAAATCTAGAACGCCAGCATCCTTCATTTCGAATTTTTCATCTTTCGGCAACAATGCCGATGCCAAGTGCATGACGCCTATGTTCAGAACGAACTCGATGCCCCAAATATGTACAAAATGCAAATCGACCTCGATCATATAATACATCACAACATAAAAAAGCAGCCCGAACAACAATCCGATTTTGGCTCCGGTAGCCGAAACTTTTGGAAATAGAAATCCCGCAGCGACCACACTGGCAATGGGAATGAAAAAGATACCGTTGAGCTGTTGCAGCAGTTGGTACAGCCCCTCGGGTGCGTTGGCCACAAAGGGGGCGATCCCAATTGCGAAAACCGCCAAGAGGGCCGAGGTCCATTTTCCGATCTTGACCAGCATCTTTTCATTGGCCTCCTTGGATATATATCTTTTGTAAATGCCCAAACTGAAAACCGTGGCCGCACTGTTCAGGGCACTATTGAACGTACTGAGAATGGCCCCCATCATTACCGCCACAAAAAAACCGGTCAACCACAACGGCAATACCTTCTTCACCAGTTCAGGATATACGCTATCGGAATCGTCATATAGACTTTCGCCAAAATAATAGAAACCGATAAGGCCCGGCAACACGATTATCAGCGGTACCAAAATCTTCAGTAAGCCCGTAAAAAGCAATCCTTTCTGGGCTTCCTTTAGATTGACCGCCCCCAAGACCCGTTGAATGATCGATTGGTGCATCGTCCAAAAATAAACTTGGTTGACCATCAAGCCCGTAAACAAAACCTCGAAGGGCAGAATTGCAGATCGAGAACCTTCACCAACCCCCGATTCCTTACTAATGACATTGAATTTTTCAGGACTATTTTCGAAAACCTTGGCCAAGCCGTCGAGCGGATTTCCGTCACCGATACTTAACAAGGCAAGAATGGGCACAAGGAGTCCGGCGACCAAAAGGCCAAACCCGTTTATGGTGTCGGTATAGGCCACCATTTTCAATCCCCCGAAAATAGCATACACGGCACCGATGACCCCGACTACCAGAATAGTAATCCAAATCCCTTCACTTTGGGAAACCTTCAATAAATCGGAAATCTCAAAAATCGCCTCGATATTCAGGGCACCTGTGTAAAGTACTATGGGCAACAAGGTCGCCACGAACGAAATGATCAAAAGCAGTGCGACAAACGTTCGGGTCGGGCCGTCAAACCGTTTTTCCAAAAACTCGGGAATGGTAGTCAGGCCCATTTTTAAATATTTCGGGGCAAAATAGAGCGCTCCGATGACCAAGGCCAATGCAGAAGTTACCTCCCAAGCAATGATGATGGCCCCGTTTTTATATGCCGAACCGTTCATGCCGACCAAATGCTCGGTCGAAATATTGGTCAGCAAAAGCGACCCTGCGATAATGATACCGGTCAAAGATCTTCCTCCAAGGAAAAATCCATCACGTGTATTCAATTTATCCTGGCGAAGTTTCCAAGTCGCATAAAATGCAACGAATCCTGTAAATAATAGAAAGGTCAGTAAGGCCATTGCCCATAAAAATAGTAATTAAGATTACATGACCTTTAAAATTCGTACAATAAGCCGTCAATGAAGGGCAAAGCGTTTATCAAAATGGTTTTTAAGAAGAAAGAATTGAATTCCTGCAAAAATGGTAAATCCGACTATACCGTATAAAAAAGCATTGGAAATTTTGAAACTTGGCAGTACCAAGGTGTTTACTTCGGGCCATAGGTAGGCGATTTTTGATATGGCCCACGAATCTTCGATTTGAATATTCCCGAAAATCAAATAAACAAAAATAGAGGTTATCACCACAGCCAAAACTGCCCACGTTTTTTTCGATATCAAAGGGCTATAACTTATGACAGGGGTTTCAGAGGAAACTTCCAATCTTGCCATTACCTTCGTCGTAAAATCAACGGATGGGGTTTCTCGAGAGAAATCTTTCAGCAACTTTTCGGTAAGTTTGTCCAATTCTTTATCCACTTTTCGCTCCATAATTTTCCAATATTGTGGGTTCAAGTCGTTGCCTTAATATCGTTGCCAAACGTTTTCGCGCGCGAAACAATTTGACTTTGGCGTGATTTTGGCCGACACCGATCACCTCTGAAATTTCGGCCAATGATAGTTCATCATAATAATAAAGTAGGATCACCATACTATCTTCACCCGGCAGTTTATCAAGACATTCGTTGATTACTTTTTTACGGTCAGAACGTTCCATTATATCAAAAGCAGTCTCCAATGCCGGTATCTGATTTTCGGTAAAAGCATTGATAGTCAGCGTATCACGTTCCTTTCTATTTTTTTTGATTCGATCCAAACACGAATTGTAGGTTATGCGATAGACCCAGGTAGAAAATTTTGAATCCCCTTTAAAGCCATTCAGTTTTTCATAGATTTTTATGAAAGTGTCTTGCGAAACTTCCTCGGCTTCCTCTCTATTTCCAATCATCTTCAGCGCCAAGGTAAAAACCATATCCTTATAACGATTGACCAGAACGGCAAAGGCCGTGGTATCTCCATCTAAAACTTTTTCGATATATGGTCGGTCGGTGTCCGTTGGCATGTATCCCTTTGACGGTAAAAAATGCCCTTCGGTTACAAGTGCCCTAAAAATATTTTTTGAAAAAGTTGTAACCATGGTTTCTTTTTGATCGTCATAACGATGAACCTAATAAAATTAATCAATTAAAAAACAAACATCATGGGAGGATCTGGGGTCATTGCATTCATCAGTTTATTTCTAGTTATTTTCGGAATCGCTTACCTTTATTTTTCAACACGGAACAAAGAACGTATGGCCTTGATCGAAAAAGGGGCCGACGCCAGCATCTTTGTTAAGGGAAAACGTGAAAAAGCCGCACCTTTTTGGAAAATATTGATTCTTAATTTGGCCCTATTGCTAATGGGCATTGGTGCCGGAATTATGATCGGTGGCATATTGAGATTCAACTTAAATGTCAATTGGGATATTGCCATGCCGGGTTCCATTTTCTTAATGGCGGGTACAGGCCTGCTCATCGGTTTCTTTTTGACCAAAAAAATAGATAAAGAGGACTGATCAACTTCTTTTTCAAGACTATACAAAACCATGCTCAGATTTGAGCGTGGTTTTTTTTATTTTTACAAGATGAGGGTAATTTCAACGAATATCGGCAAACCCGTTACTTTTGAATGGAATGGCAAGAATGAACAAACCGGTATTTTCAAATATCCTGTAGATTCGCCGCTTTTTCTCACCAAAAACGATGTGGCCAAAGATACGATTATCAATAGGGTCAACCATGGCGGTGAAAACAAAGCATGCTACCTTTTTTCAGCGGACCAATACCCGTATTGGAAAAACCTTTATCCAAATCTCGATTGGAACTGGGGCATGTTCGGGGAAAACCTTACCGTTCTGGGCATGGATGAATCATCGATGCGGATCGGTGATATTTATAAGGTCGGCACCGCACTGGTTCAAGTCTCACAACCCCGTGAACCGTGCTACAAACTTGGTGTTCGCTTTGAAGACCAAACAATCTTAAAACAGTTCATCGACCACGCCCATTCGGGCACCTATGTTCGTATTCTTGAAGAAGGCGAAGTCCGTATGGAAGATGAGTTCGTTCTTGTCGAACAATCTAAAAACCCCTTGACCGTAAAGCAGGGTTTCGAAGTCATATTGGCGCGAAAAAAGGACCCTCAATTGGTAAAATTGGCCGTTGGCAATACTTCATTACCCGAATATAAGCGCGAACGCCTGAAAAAATACCTACGCTGAACATGACCTCGCAATGGCATCTTTATCTAATGGCGATCGTTTATATAATTGCGGGCATCATGCATTTTGTAAAACCCAAGATATACATGCGCATTCTACCGGCATATCTCCCTGGCCATAAACCTTTGGTAAACCTTACCGGTTTGGCGGAGATAGTTCTTGGTACAGCGCTTTTCTTTTCCAATACCAAAGAAATTGCCCTTTACTTTATAATCGCAATGCTCATCTTTTTTCTACCGGTGCATTTTCATATGCTTTTCGACAAAAGGGCTTCCATGGGTCTTCCGAAGTGGATGTTGGTACTACGCATACCCCTTCAATTTTTATTGATGTATTGGGCATATTCGTATTTACAGGTTTGATACAAGTTATTAAAAAAGGGGCCTTAGGCCCCTTTCTCATCTTAACTCAACTTAAACAACAATTTATTTCAAATCAAAAGTCTCGTAATAAACTTCATCTTGTTTTTTCACGACGATGCTATAGGTATCTTTGGGGGCGGTTTCAAAATTGAAGACCTTTTTCAAAACTACCGTGTCGGTCACTACCTCGCTGAACAAAATATGGTCATTGCTATCGAAAACTTTTATTTCAATACTTTGTTCGCCCGTATTGAGAAGATTCAAAAGAAGCTTATTCTCTGTTTTCGTATAAACCGGCTTCAAACTTTCTTCTTTTGATAGGATATTGACACTGTTTTTGTCAATTTCAATGGAGTAGGTCAATGTCCGTAACGAATCATCGAGCTCTAAAATGTAAAACCCTTGCGGCAATGCATTCAAATCGAATTTCTTCATGTAGGCCTTTGCATTTTTGGCATTGTCATTGAAAATGACGTTACCCTCTGTATCAACCAATCGTACCAAGGTGGCAGCAGATTTTGCCTCCAACTGTACAACCAAACTCTTTGAATCGTTCGATGTGATAATTCTCGGCTCATTTGCATTTACATTGATACTTGTAAATAATATGGCCGCCATTGCGATTGTTCTGATTACTTTCTTCATAACTTTTGTTTTTAAGCCGCTCTAAAAAGCGGGCGTTAATACTAAATTTTATAAGGCAAAGATATGTGGAGACTGAAGGATATACTACTGCTCAATTTTCCAATTTATATGTGATTTTAACATCAAAATGAGCTAAAGAGCCTATAAGGGGCAATATTGAACATATTTTGGTTAATTTTGCAGAGATGATTTATTTATCGCCAACGTAACTTTAGCGTAGAATATTAAAGTGATATGCTAAAACAGAAACCTACTTTTGAGGCCATAGAACCCAATTTCGGCCACTCGTTTACTTACCAGAAGTTCGATGAACATAGATTGAACAAAAACAATATTTGGCATTACCATCCTGAGATCGAATTGGTATATGTCAATGGCGGGTCGGGCAAGCGCCAAATAGGAAGCCATATCTCATATTACACTGACGGTGATCTGATTTTGATCGGCAGCAATCTTCCGCATTGCGGATTTACGGATAGTTTGACCGGAAATCTGAGCGAAACGGTCGTTCAAATGAAACAGGATTTTTTGGGAAACGAATTCTTCGATATTCCCGAAATGAAAAATATACAGGGGCTTTTTGAAATGGCCAAGGGAGGCATCGCCTTTACCGGCAACACCAAACTTAAGATAGGCGATAAAATCGAAGTCTTGGAATATCAAAGCGATTTTCAGCGATTGCTCTCCATTCTGAACATACTGAACGAGCTCGGTAAATCAAAGGACTTCAAAATATTGAACGCCGAAGGTTTTCTATGGAAACCGAGGTGAAAGACAATGACAGGATTAATGTTATATTCAATTATGTTCGAAATAACTTCAAGGAAGAAATCACGTTGGACAAAATTGCCAATTTGGTCAGCATGACCGTGCCTTCGTTTTGCCGTTATTTTAAAAAAATAACGAACAAGACCTTCGTTCAGTTCGTGAACGAATATCGGTTGGTACATGCCTCTAAACTTTTGAGCGAAAAAACCTTGAGCATCACCGAGGTCTGTTTTGAAAGCGGATTCAATAACTTTTCGCACTTCAACAAACAGTTCAAGATGTTTACGGGCCAGAACCCTTCACAATACCGAAGTCAGCTTAAACAAGTACTGTCATGAGTTCTCAATTTGTGCGGCGACCCCAGAATCTAAAATTGCCAGATAGTGATATCCATTACTACCCTAACTTTTTCGACCATGAAGAAGCAGATTATTTTTTACGGCTTTTCAAAACTACCATTCTTTGGCAACAAGATTCGATCAAGGTATTCGGAAAGGTCTACCCACAGCCCAGGCTTACGGCACTTTACGGTGACAATGACAAAACATATACATACTCGAACATTACGATGCAACCGCGAAATTTTACGCCCGAACTAAAGGTGCTAAAAGAACGGATCGAGAATCTCTGCGAAACGCAGTTTACCAGTTGCCTGCTTAATCTTTACAGAGACGGAAAAGACAGCAATGGGTGGCATGCCGACAATGAAAAAGAGTTGGGTATCAACCCTATAATAGCCTCGGTCTCGTTGGGCCAAGAGCGTTACTTTAATCTCAAGCACAGAAACCGGCCCGAATTGAAACATAAAATACTTCTGGAACACGGAAGTCTATTGCTTATGAAGGGCGAAACGCAGCACAGCTGGTTGCATCAGATTCCGAAAACATCAAAATCTATTGGGGAACGTATCAATCTGACCTTTAGAAAAATCAAATAAAAAATCGGTTTTGTTGAAAACCGATTTTTTAGCGCCCTTCGCAAAATTGGAAGCTATCTTTAAAAGACTTGGGCAGATCTTTTAATATCCCCGCGGCCAATTTCATCAATAAGATAACTTCAAATCTTGTACCAAGTTATATTTACTCGATAAAAAAACCATTTTTTGGATAAAATTCAGACTATATGCGTCTAATAATCAATACATTAAAAAATATCATTGAGCACTTTTGCCAATCGAAGTCCACCTTTTTGAAGTTGATCTTCGACCGTAGCCCACCAAACATATCCATATCTATAATATAATTTTTCGCCCACTTCTACCGAATCATAGACTTGATCGGCCAATTCCTGAGATTCTTCGACCCAATCTAAAACCGCACCTTCTTGAAGCTCCTTCTTCCGCTTTTTGCCCAACTTCGGGAGTTTTGCCGTCAACTCGGTATAGCTCATGCCATAATCGTTGATCATATTGGCATCCCAAACTTTATGAAGGTTGCTCCCATCGTTGAACCATTGTACCTGAATATCGTTTCCTCCCTTATCTTCCAATCGGCCTACGTGCATGGGTTGGTGTAGGTCGCCAATTAAATGAATAAGCATTTTGAGGTAAAATACCCTGTCATCCCGTGAACTTTCATCATCTTTTATAATACGGACGCATTCTTCGATCCCCGTAACAAGGTCTCCATATTTAAAAGGTTCTACATCACGGTATTTTTTACCTTTCGGAATGTTGACATAATGCCAAGAACCGAATTTTCGATAAATGGAATCGGCCTTGATCTCATCGGCAAAATTCGATACTGCGGCAAGACTTTGGCCGTCCAGCAGTTTCTTGATCATTCTTTTGGCCTTTCCATTTAAATGTTCTTGGGCGACTTCACCAATAACACGATGACCGGTTTTTGACCAAACCGGCACATGGCCCCATGCTAATTGGGTCAACAATAAGAGTAGAAAAAAGATATGTTTCATGCGTTGCTATTTATTGTTTCTTATGATCATGCTTCGATAAGCTCGGCGCAGGCACGTAATGCCCACCCCAATAGCTATCGGAATCAATGGCATTTTATAAATCTTGATTTTCATAAGAGCCATACCCAAAAGGTCGATATTGGACTCTAAATGTAGAAAAACGAATTTTAATCTATTGTTAAGAAAGATCTTGATTTAAATTATTAATCTGATCTTGTAGCCGAAAATATTTTGATTTGATTATAAAAAGGATAAAACCACCGTTGTTACGGTACGCCTTGATTTTTTTACTAGGTGCCCTTTCCTTATTGTTTTTGTTCGTATTAAGCGTACGAATAGGTCTATGGGGGAAGCTACCGGGCACAAAAGAGCTTTCCGACTTTAAGTATCAAAGGGCTTCCGAGGTCTATTCTTCCGATAGCGTTTTGATCGGCAAATACTATTTGTTCGATAGGCAGCCGGTCGCTTTTGAAAAAATTCCCCAACAACTGATCGAAGCCTTGGTAGCTATTGAAGACGAAAGATTTTACGATCATTCGGGCATTGACTATCGCAGTCTCTTTCGCGTTGGCTTGAAGACCATACTCATGCAAGACCAATCTTCGGGGGGCGGTAGTACCATTACACAACAATTGGCCAAAAATCTCTATCCGAGGCGTGAACGTAAAACGACCAATATTGCTGTGAACAAGGTGAAGGAAATGATAATCGCATCCCGTTTGGAGGAAATTTATTCGAAAGAAGAGCTGCTGACGCATTACCTAAATACCGTTTCTTTTGGGGGAAATACCTTCGGAATCGAAAGCGCTTCCCTGAAGTTCTTCAACAAAAAAGCTGAAAACCTCAACCTTGAAGAGTCGGCCACATTGGTCGGCATGTTGAAAGCGACCTATGGCTACAATCCCAAAATATTCCCGGAGAGAAGTTTGGAGCGTCGTAACCTAGTACTACAATCCATGTATAGAAATGATTTTCTATCCGAAAGGGAAAAAGACAGTATATCTGAGATCCCATTAAAATTGGATTATCACAAATTCGACCACGATGCGGGGTTGGCTCCTTATTTTAGGGAAGAGGTTCGAAAGCAGCTTCTTAAATGGACCGAATCTGAAGAAGAAAACGGCCACGGGTACAACATCTATACTTCAGGGTTAAAAATCTATACCACCCTGAACCATAAAATGCAGCTAATGGCAGAAGCGGCCATGAAGACCCACATGAAATCATTGCAGAAGAGCTTCGAAAAGAGTTACGGCAATAAAGCACCATGGCTGACCAATAATAAAATTGTAGAGAAAGCCGTACGTTCCACGCCACACTATAAAAGGTTGATCGCCCAAGGACTAAATCACGAACAGGCTTGGGACTCTTTGGAACAAAAAAGAACCATGACCCTAAGTGATTGGGAGGGCGACAAAAAAACCGATGCCAGTGTTATTGACAGTGTAAGACACTATTTAAAGTTTTTGAATACGGGATCTTTGACCATCGATGCGCGCACAGGTGCGGTACATACATGGATCGGGGGCGTCGATTATAAAAACTTCAAATACGATCATGTAGCGCAGAGCAAACGACAGGTGGGCTCAACCTTTAAACCGTTCGTCTATACAGCGGCCCTCGAGACCGGTATTTCTCCTTGTACGTATTTTTCGGCCCAAGAAGTCGAATATGAAAATCTTAAGGGGTGGTCACCGAGCAATTCAGGTGACAAAGACGAAGCCTACCTGAACTATTCAATGGAAATGGCCCTCAGCAATTCGGTAAATACGGTTGCGGTCAAGGTGCTCGAAAAAACCGGAATCGCAAACATAATCGCCCAGGCCAAAAACATGGGCATTTTTTCAGAGCTGCCCAAACAACCCTCTTTGGCTTTGGGTACGGGCGAAATCTATCTGAATGAACTTGCAGGGGCATATGCTTCATATGTTAATGAAGGAAAAGCGGTATTGCCCTTTTTAATAAAAAGTATTTCAAATCAAAAAGATTCCGTTTTGGCCGATTTTGAACCAAAAAGGGCAAAAATCAGTGCTTTTTCGAAAGAAACCGGACAAATAATGCTCGAAATGATGAAATCGACCATTAATGATGGAACTGCTTCGCGTATTCGTTCGACCTATAAATTGAACAATGACATTGCAGGTAAAACAGGTACCACCCAAAATAATAAAGATGCGTGGTTCGTTGCCTTGACCCCAAAATTGGTACATGTAACCTGGGTCGGGCTCGACAATCATGAAATAGGATTCAGAAGTACCAGTTTGGGCCAGGGAGCGAACGCCGCTTTGCCCCTGTTCGCGCTTTGGATGCAAAAAATGAACCGAGAACCCGAATTCAATTCCATTACTAAGGCCAGGTTTCCAAAACCCGATGTTTCGGTACTTAGGGCATTGGACTGCGAACCCATAAAACGTGATGGCTTCTTCAAACGTCTCTTTAAAAATCCGAACAAAAAGAAGACCAAAAAATTCAGGAGCAGTAATTGAACCAGTAAGTGCATAAAAAAATTTTGGACATTCATATTTAAATTGATATATTTATGATATCATTTTTATATCACTTAAATCAAACCATTATGACAAACGAAAAAGATTTGACCCCGATGAACGGCTATATGATGCTGTTACTCCTCCTTGTTTTATTGTTGGGTGGAATATTCATGGTTGTACGGATTCCTCCGGTAGGCATTATTGCCATTATTGCAGCGATAATAATTCTTCCGGGTTTTGTTTTGGTCAATCCGAACAGTTCAAGAGTTTTGTTGCTCTTCGGGAAATATGTCGGCACCATCAAGAAAAACGGATTGTTTTGGGTCAATCCGTTATATTCGAAAAAAAGAATTTCGTTACGGGCCAGTAATTTTGACAGTGAGCGTTTAAAAGTCAACGATAAGTTAGGAAACCCCGTAATGATCAGCACCATTTTGGTGTGGCGGGTCACCGATACTTACAAGGCGGCCTTTGACGTTGACGATTATCAAAATTTTGTACGTGTACAGACCGATGCAGCGGTGCGAAAATTGGCCAGTATGTACCCCTATGACAATTTTGCCGATGAAGGATTGGATGAGGACATAACTTTACGTTCAAGCGTCAACGAGGTTAGCGAGGCATTGGAAAAAGAATTGCAAGAACGTTTGTCCATGGCAGGCATCGAGGTTCTGGAAGCGCGAATAGGTTACCTAGCCTATGCCCAAGAAATTGCGAACGCCATGTTGAAAAGACAGCAGGCAACGGCCATTGTCGCCGCCAGGCATAAAATTGTCGAGGGTGCCGTAAGCATGGTCGAAATGGCCTTGGAAGAACTCAGTAAAAAAGATGTCGTAGATTTAGACGAAGAAAGAAAAGCGGCAATGGTCAGTAACCTTATGGTCGTACTTTGTTCTGATAAAGATGCCTCGCCTATTGTCAATGCTGGAACCCTAAATCATTAAGAATGCGTATTTTCAGCGAAACACAGCGCTTTGATCAGTGGTGGATAAAATTGATCTACGTCGCTATGATCGGTTTTCTTCTTTTTTGTGCCTATAACTGGTATATTGCCAACAAACCCACTGGCAATGTCTCGGCCCATGATACGACGGCCCAAATTGCTATTTTCCTCTCAATAATTCCCGTACTTTTTTTAATGTACAGCTTTAACCTGAAGACCCGAATCGATGATATCGGAATACATTATCGTTTCTTTCCCTTTCAGTTGAATGACAAAACCGTTCGTTGGGAAGAACTTCAAAATTGTTATGTACGCAAATACAGTCCGATAAAAGAATTCGGAGGATGGGGATACCGCGGATCATTCGGCAAAAAAAGAAAAGCACTTAATGTAAAAGGAAACAAAGGTATTCAATTAGAGTTCGCGTCAGGGAAAAGATTGCTCATAGGCACACAGAAAGAAGCTGAGGCAAAACAAGTAATCCAACGCTATTTTAAACATAAATCATGAAGGAATATAAAATCATAAGACAAAAGTCGAACCTTTTCAAAAACAACGACACCGAATTCGAAAAAGAACTCAATGATTATGCGGCCAAAGGCTGGAATGTTCTGAATACCGTATTTAGCGACAACAATTATGCGCTTAAGGTAATTCTTGAAAGGGATAAAAGCAGGTAAATGTCAAGAATAAAAAAAGTAGTAAGATTAAGATCTTCAGTTCTTTTCATAAACACTGGTTATGAGTAAAAAAAAGGCATTTGCGCTACGATTGAACGAAGAAATGCTCAAGGCCATCGAAAAATGGGCATCGGATGAGTTTCGCAGCACGAACGGCCAAATCGAATGGATGCTCATGAAAAGTCTTAAAGAAGCCAAGAGAGCACCCAAAAAGAAGTCAGACCAGACCTAAAGTTTAGGATAATTTTAACGGTATAAACCCTTAATTTTGGTCGACCAGCTAATTCAAGACCAATGACAGGAAAGTTTTTCGCCTTCTTTCTACTCCTTATCTCATTTCTATCATTCGGCCAAAATTCAAATAAATCCTTTACGGTAAAGCAGATTTCCGAAACCCCGATTATTGATGGCGTTTTGGACGAAGCCTTTTGGGAAACGGCAGATGGCCCCCATGACTTTCAACAGTTTTTTCCTACCGACTCAATCTTGGCCAAGCAACAGACCGATGTAAAAATAGTGGTCAGCCAAACCCATTTGTACATTGGTGCAACCATGAAATCGATTGGTGACCAATGGGTAACACCATCTCTAAAAAGAGATTACAGGGCAAGCACGGGCGACAGTATGAGCTTTGTTTTCGATACCTTCAACGATGGCACAAATGCGTTCATGTTCGGTATCAACCCTTACGGTGTAAGGCGTGAGGTGCTGATATCGGCAGGAGGCTCGGATCTAAGAGGGTTTAACGAATCGTGGGATGTAAAATGGAAGGGAGAGTCAAAAATACATGGGGACTATTATACCGCAGAAATGGCCATACCGCTGACTTCCTTCAAATTTAGGGAAGGAGAGACCAAATGGCGTTTTCAGGCATATCGTTTTGACCTTCAAACAAATGAACGCAGTACATGGCATAGGGTCCCGCAAGGGCAGTTCTTGGTAAGCCTCGCATTTATGGGCGATATGCACTTCGAAAAACCATTGGGCAAATCTAGAACACCTTTGGCCATCATACCCTATTTGAACACGATTACCGAAAGGGACTTTTCATCGGAGAAAGGTACTACAGGCCTCAAAATAGGTGGTGATGCAAAAGTTTCGATAGGCAACGGCATGAATCTCGATGTGACCATAAATCCTGATTTTTCGAATGTCGAAGTCGATGATATCATAACCAACCTGACGCGCTTCGAAGTTTCTCTTCCTGAAAAAAGGCAGTTCTTTATCGACAACAGCGATCTTTTCGGAAGTTTTGGTGGCAGCCGTGATGCCAATCCTTTTTTCTCTAGACGCATAGGTATTGCCAGGGATACATCGGATAATTCAATAGAAAACCGAATAATTGGCGGCATAAGATTAAGTGGCAAACTCAACCAAAATTGGCGTTTAGGGCTGCTGAGCATTCAAACCGACGAAGACCTAAACAATAAAATCGCTTCTAACAACAATACCATGCTAGCCCTTCAAAAGAGGGTTTTCTCAAGGTCGAACGTTAGTATGTTCTATATCAATAGGCAGTCGTTCAAAGACTATGACTTTATCACTCGCGAGCAAGAATACAATCGTGTTCTTGGTGTTGATTATAATCTGGCCTCGAAAACCAACAGATGGATCGGTAAATTCTATACCCATAAATCGTTTCAGCCCGATGACAATGTAGGCAATCTCTCGGCCGGGGCCTTTTTATCAAGACAGACCAGAAGGTTTAACGTATTTACGGATCTCGCCTATATCAATGAAGACTTTACTTCAGACCTTGGCTTCGTACCGCGAACCGATATTCTAAAATCGGCAACTTCTTTTGAAAAAGTTTTCTGGCCGAAAAAAGGTTCGATCAATTCATATAGTTTCGAAGTTTTTCCGATCATTACCTGGCGGCCTACGCTTGTTTACAAACATACCGACCATGATATCATGTTATCGAGTAATTTTGAATTACAGAACCAATCGCGTTTTGGCTTGGGTTTTACCAATAGTTACACTTTTTTGACCGAAGAATTCGATCCCACAAGGACTGATAATGGCATACCCCTACCCGGCAACATGGCGTATCACTACAACAGCGTAAATGCGATGTATATGTCGAACCAAGCCAATAAATTATCTGTTATGGGCGAATCGATTCTAGGTAGGTTTTTCAATGGAAATATTTTTGCGCTCGATGCCAGGCTCGCCTTGCGCATTCTGCCCAAAGCGCAAATTTCATTGGCAATTAACTACAATAAGATTTCCCTTCCTGATCCTTATCCCAGTGCCGATCTATGGTTGGTGAGTCCAAAAATTGAGCTTACTTTCAGCAAAACACTTTTTTGGTCTACCTTGGTACAATACAGCAATGGGGATGATAATCTGGGCATTAATTCAAGACTGCAATGGCGATTTGCCCCATTGTCGGATCTGTTTATCGTTTATAACGACAATTATTTCGTAAATCAATTTTCACCTCGATATAGGTCACTAAACTTAAAATTCACCTATTGGTTGAACATTTGATAATTTAGTTATTTAATTTTTGGATCATTTAAATTTATTATCTCAGGCCATCTTGCGACCAATTGCAAAATTTATTTGGGGAATAACCTGTCTTCTATGGTGCAGCTCCCTATTTGCCCAAACAGAACCTCGGTCGTTTACGGTAAAGTTCATTTCAGAGCCCATTACGGCAGATGGCATTTTAGACGAACCCATTTGGCAAATGGCCGAAAGCGCCAATGAGTATTGGCAATACTTTCCTACCGATTCGATCTTGGCCAAACAACAATCTGAAGTCAAGATTTTATATGACGACAAGAATGTTTATATCGGCATAAAAGCCTATTCCATTGGAAGAAATTATGCACTGACCTCTCTAAAAAGAGATTTTAGGGGAGCTGGCAACGATAGTTTTTCAGTAATGTTCGACACCTACAGTGATGGACAAAATGCCTTCCTTTTCGGTATCAACCCTTATGGGGTACGTCGAGAAGGACTGGTTTCAGGAGGCGGAAACGATCGTATGCGCGATTATAGCTTGTCTTGGGACGTCAAATGGAAGGGAGATGCCCAAATGTACGATGATCATTACACTGCTGAAATGGTCATTCCGCTGACTTCCTTGAAGTTCAATGAAGGTGTTACCAAATGGCGGTTCAACAGCTATCGTATAGATACCCAATCCAATGAGCGAAGCTCATGGTCGCGAATACCACAGAATCAACTTATTTTCAGCACGGCGTTCATGGGTGATATGGTTTTTGAAAAGCCATTGGGGCAATCGCGAACACCTTTCGCGCTCATTCCTTACGTCAATGCGATATCACAGAAAGATTTCGAATCGAATGAGGGTTTGAACAATCTGAAATTCGGCGGTGATGCCAAAGTTTCGATAGGTAATAACTTAAATTTAGATATTACGGTAAACCCCGATTTTTCGCAGGTAGAGGTCGATGACCAGGTTACCAATCTTACGCGTTTTGAAGTTTCGTTGCCTGAAAAAAGACAATTCTTCATCGACAATAGTGACCTTTTCACAAGTTTTGGTGACCGTCGCGATGCCAACCCGTTCTTTTCAAGAAGAATCGGTATTGCCGTCGATACTGCAGACAATTCGATCGAGAATAAAATAATTGGTGGCATAAGACTGAGCGGCAAACTCACAAAAAATCTCAGGGTGGGCCTACTGAATATTCAAACGGCAAAGGATGTTGAAAATGAAATTCCCTCAAACAACAATACTATGTTGGCCTTTCAACAAAGGGTCTTTTCAAGATCAAACTTCGGAATGTTCTTTATCAACAAACAATCTTTCGAAAAAAATGATTTTGTTGCCAGGGCCGACGAATATAACCGTGTATTGGGGTTCGATTACAACCTGGCTTCAAGAAACAATATATGGACCGGCAACGCGTACCTTCATAAATCGTTTCAACCCGATGATAACCGCGGAAATATTTCTACCGGGGGCACCTTGAGGTACCAGACAAGAAAGTTCAACCTCTATCTAAAAGGAGTTTTGATCGATGAAGATTTTACTTCGGACCTTGGTTTCATTCGAAGGACGGACATATTTAAAGGATTTACAAGTGCTGAATGGGTTTTTTGGCCCAAAACGGGCATCATGCAAAATCACGGCTTTCGGTTTTCCCCAGTTTTTATCTGGAGTCCGAGCCTGGATTTCAAAAATACGGATTATGATTTCCGAACCAGTTGGGAGGCGCAATTTATCGACCAATCCCAATTTAACATAGGCATGACCAATAGCTATACCTTTCTGTTCGATTCGTTCGACCCTACCGGTACCGATGGCGCACTTGAATTGCCAGCAGATCAAGGGTATCACTATAATAGTATTGAATTTGAGTACACGTCTGACCTCAGAAAACGCTTATCATATCAATTTGGGTCGGAGATCGGTCGCTTTTATAACGGAAACCGGTTTTCAATAGAGAGCATGATGACCATGCGATTTCAACCAAAGGTCTTTTTATCATTGATCATGAACTACGACAAGATCGAGCTGCCCGACCCATATGCGAGTGCCGATATTTGGTTGGTAAGTCCGAAAATCGATATCACGTTCAGCAAATCCGTCTTTTGGTCGACCTTGATACAATATAGCAACCAACGCGATAACTTCGGAATCAATTCACGTCTGCAATGGCGGTTCGCACCATTGTCAGATCTATTCATCGTGTACAACGACAATTATTTTGTCAATAATTTCCAACCCCGCATCCGTTCGATAAATCTCAAGTTCACGTATTGGCTCAATATCTGACCGATCAGGGCTCTAATATCAAAAATAGCATCGCATAAATTTGATTATATTTGACCTGTAAGCTTTGTATCCCAGATGACCGAAACCACGATACCGCAACCCCTTGTTACTGATGATACTATAGTTTTTGGGTTGCTGGCCTTGTGCCTCGGTTTCGTTTTTTACACTTCCTCGATAAACACTGGTTTTTGGAAAAAGTTCTATGGAATCGTACCCACGGTGCTGATGTGCTATCTTCTACCGGGAATCTTGACCAGTATCGGTTTGATCTCTGACGAAACCTCTAACTTATATTTTATGGCAAGTCGCTATCTGTTACCGGCCGCTTTGGTTTTGATGACATTGAGCATTGATCTCAAAGCGATCGCAAACTTAGGGTCTAAGGCTTTGATCATGTTTTTTACAGGTACTATAGGAATCATAATCGGAGGGCCGTTGGCCATATTGATAGTTTCCATTTTCTCTCCTGAAACTGTCGGAGGAGTAGGGTTTGATGCCGTTTGGAGAGGGCTTTCTACCATTGCCGGAAGTTGGATCGGTGGTGGTGCCAATCAGGCCGCCATGTTCGAGATCTTCGAGTATAGCCCCGATAAATTTGGCGGAATGGTGCTGGTCGATATCGTCATCGCCAACGTATGGATGGCCATAATACTTTTAGGGGTCGGTAAAACCGATCAGATCGACAGATGGTTAAAAGCGGATACTTCATCCATTGAAACCCTCAAGAAAAAGGTATCGGAGCATACCGCCAAGATTACAAGGGTGGCCACCCTGCACGACTATATCATCATGTTGGCCCTGGCATTCACGGCCGTTGGTGCCGCACATTTTTTTGGCAATCATTTTGCCGATTTTTTGAAGGATAATTTCGAGGTCATTCGTGATAAGACCAAAATCTTATCCTCTTTGGGTTCAACATTCTTATGGATGGTCGTTTTCGCAACAAGTTTTGGCATAGCCCTATCTTTTACGAAAGCCAAGAATTATGAGGGGGCCGGCGCCAGTAAGATCGGCGGCATGTTCATATATATTTTGGTCGCCACTATCGGCATGCAAATGGATTTGGGGAAAGTACTTGATAATCCAGGGTTGATCGCCGTTGGTTTGATATGGATATCAATCCACGCGGGGCTTCTGATCCTAGTGGCCAAATTGATAAAGGCCCCTTATTTTTTTCTTGCAGTGGGTAGCCAGGCCAATGTAGGAGGTGCCGCATCAGCTCCGGTGGTTGCCGCCGAATTCCATCCCTCACTTACTTCAGTGGGAATATTGTTGGCCGTTTTCGGCTACGTGGTAGGTACGGCAGGGGCATACCTCTGTGCCATTTTGATGGAAATCGCATCAAATTTTTAACATCCCTAAAAGGAAACTAAAACTTGAAATTCAGCGTTTTAAACGATAACCGACCAACACGAGATTACTGGTATTTTCAATTGTTGCCTAGAATAGGTAGCTTTGATGCGGTAATCAGACTAAAATAACCAAATGAACACTTTCAAGACCGTAAAGAAAAAATTCAAATCGGCTTTCGAAGAAATTCTCGCCAAAGAGAACAACTATGAAATAGACGAGGCCGCACTCCCCGCTTATGCCCATAAGAATGTACTGATAGATTATTTGTTCTGGAAAAGGATAAGGGTTGCCTTTGACTTCGGAAATAGCAACGGCCACGGCAAAAAGGTCTTGGATTTCGGTTGTGGATCAGGTGTACTTAGTTACCTGCTGGCACAAAATGATTACGAGGTAACGGCCTGCGATCTTGAATTTGGGCCGCTCAATCTTGTCAGGGAGAAAATAGAGTTTCCAAAAAACATCGATTTTGTGGAAGGCGATATTGCTACAAAAGACTTTCCGGATGGGTCTTTCGACTTGATCTTTGCACTCGATGTCTTGGAACATGTCGAGAATTTAGAGGACTACATAAGGCTGTTCAATCGGTTATTGACACCCAATGGAATAGTTATCGTCTCAGGGCCTACCGAAAACATACTCTATAAAATCGGGAGAAAATTTGCAGGTGATAGATTTACCGGTGACTATCACGTAACCAATATTGCAAGCATCAAAGATAAATTCAACAATCACAATTCGGTACGGACCGTGAAAAAATTGATCGTACCTTTCGTTTTGTTCGAAGTCTTTGCTGCGACCAAAAACAAGCTATCGAATACCAATGGGTAAGTTCGGTTCCTTTTTAGGGCAGGCGAAGCAGATGCCAACTTCTCAGACCGGAAATAGGAGTCTTAGAAGCCCCTATTTTCAAATACTTGTCATTTTGGTTTTGGTTGCGATTACGTTTGCATATTCCAACCATTTTTCAAATTCCTTTCAATTCGATGATAGCCATACGATAGAAAACAATGCCTCGATTACGCAGGTAGATGTGGTCCGGTTTTTTACCGATGCCACCACATTTAGTTCGTTGGCCTCGAACCAAAGTTACAGACCTCTAACGACCCTAGAAAATGCCATTAACTATAAAATGGCCGGGGGGTTGGACCCGAAACCTTTTCACGTTCATATATTCGTGACTTTTTTGTTGACCTGTGCACTTATCTTTTTTTTCATCAGAAAATTGCTCGACAAATTGCACTTTTCAAAATACAACCAGTTTTGGGCCTTGCTCACTGCCGCAATTTTTGGGTTGTTGTGCGTCAATGCCGAAACGGTCAATTACATAATACAACGTTCCGAAATAACCGCAGCACTTTGCGTGGTTGCGGGTCTAGTAGCTTTTTTGAGCGGCGGTATATGGCGAAAATACCTGCTATACCTAATATTCCCGTTTATCGGTTTCTTTGCCAAAGAGATGGCATTCGTGTTCGCACCCATCTTATTACTCTATTTTTTGATATTTGAAGAAGAGGTATATCTGCTACATTTCTACAAAAAAGCGGAATTCAAGAAGTGCATTGTATCATTAAAAAAAACACTACCGGCCATTGTACTGACCATTGCCTTTTACTTTTTTTATTCCCAAATGAGACCCGACACTTTTTTTCCGGGTGGCCCCAGTCAATACAAATACCTGATCACACAACCCATGGTGATGTGCCATTACCTACTGACCTATTTTGTGCCCTACAATTTATCTGCCGACACCGATTGGCAGGTTTTCCCTTCATTACTTGATTATCGTGCCATAATTGGAATTGTGTTGGTATCGGCACTTCTTTATTTGGCGCTTAAGGCATCAAAGCAAAAAAGCACCAGATTGTTTTCATTTGGCCTATTGTGGTTTTTTATTACGTTATTGCCCACATCTTCATTTATTCCATTCGCCGAGGTACTCAACGACCATCGCACCTTTATACCGTACATCGGCCTTACAATAGCGTTCGTTTTTGGAACAAAATATGCAGTGGACAAAGTTTTGGGCGAGAGGCCAATGTCAACGTCGACCAAGGCATTTCTCGCTACCATACTTCTCATTTTTTTGTGTGGGAATATTTATGGGATTAGAGAACGAAACAAAGTATGGAGCACCAAGTTGAGCCTTTGGAAAGATGTCGCTGAAAAAAGTCCGAAAAACGGGCGTGGACTAATGAACTATGGTTTGGCCCTCATGGGAAAAGGTGATTTGGCGGAAGCTGAAAAGTATTATCTCAAAGCTTTGGAAATCAACCCTGATTATTCTACTTTAAATATAAATCTTGGGATTCTGAAAAATGCGCAAGGCGATACGGCCGAAGCAGAAGATTATTTTAAGAAGGCCTTGGAGCTAAATCCTTCGAATCATAGCAATAATTATTATTATGCGAGGTTTTTGGCCCGTCACGATAGATTCGAGGAAGCCCAGGGTTATTTGGAAAAAGCGGTTGAAATTTCTCCAAATTATCAATTGGCGAACACTATGCTAATGGAAGTTTACCATAAAACCGAACAATGGGAGAATTTGAAAGATTTCGCCCAAAAGATTTTGAAAGATTCACCAGAAAATGAAAAAGCCATTAAATATTTGAAGGTGGCGGGTGAAAGAAAATCTGAAATAGCATTGTTCGAAGAAGATATCGAAAAATACCCGTCCGCTGAAAAATACCTTGACCTTAGTCTAAAATATTATAAACTGGGAAAATTCATCAAGACCATAGATGCAGCGCAACAGGCTTTAAAGTTAAAAAAAGACTACCCTGCGGCTTACAATAATATCGGTATTGCCTATTACGAGCTCGGAGATTATGACCGGTCGATCGATGCGTATACCAAGGCCGTTTCTTTGGATACCTCCTACCAACTGGCTAAAAACAATATGAAAAATGCGATAAAGGCCAAAAATCTTGACGAAACCTTGGCTAAAAGCTATACGTTGCTTAAAACATCCGATGACTTTTTGAATTATAGCCTCGAATGTTATAAACAAAAAAAATATGAAGCATGCATCGAGGCTGCCGAAAAATCGATTACCATCAAACCATCAGCCGGAGCCTATAACAATATATGTGCCGCATACAATCAAATGCAGCTTTACGACAAGGCAATCGCGGCATGCGATCAAGCGTTAAAGATAGACCCTAACCATAAACTTGCCCAAGGCAATCGTGATTTTGCCGTTGCCAGAACAAAATCACCATAACCGCCTCTACAATGGAAAACGAATTGTTCAATACCGACACTAGAATAGCCATAGTTGTTCCATACTATAATGCATCAGCTCAAATCGTCAATGTAATAAGCAAGATTCCCGCTTTTGTAGATGCTGTTATTATTGTCGACGACAAAAGCAAGGAAGACCTGCCCAAAAGCAGGATTATGGATGAAATAAACGACAAGACGAAATGTCATTTTTTGGAGAACGAAGTAAATCTAGGTGTTGGCGGAGCGACCAAAAAAGGTTTCGAATACGCATTGGAAAACGATTTTGAAATCATCGTCAAAGTTGATGCCGATGACCAAATGGACCTAGGTTTCTTGCCAACCTTGATCCAACCCCTGTTGAATGGAGAGGCCGCGATGGCAAAGGGGAACCGCTTCAGAAATACCAAGGCCCTTCAAAGCATGCCGATTCCCCGTAAATTTGGAAATCTAGTATTATCCTTTTTGACCAAAATGGCCACTGGATATTGGCACAATTTCGATCCCACAAACGGTTTCATCGCCTTGAAGGCCGAAGTACTCAAAAAATTGGATTTCTCAAAACTTGCAAACCGATATTATTTTGAAACCTCCTTACTTGCAGAACTGTATTTTCAAAAAACCCTTATAAAAGACATCGATATGCCCGCCATCTACGGGGATGAAAAATCGAATATGAGCCTATCGAAAATGGTTTTTGTCTTCTTGGGCAACCTTCAACTGACATTCTTCAAGCGTATTTTGAAAGAATATTTTTTATATGATTTTAATATAGGCTCTATCTACATATTTTTTGGGGTACCTCTGTTTTCCTTTGGGATGGTCTTTGGAATTATCAAATGGGTACATTATGCCAAAATCAATGTTTTGGCACCGACGGGCACCATTATGATCATTACCCTGTCGATTATACTAGGGTTTCAACTGATATTACAGGCCATACAGTACGATATATTCAATGCACCGAACGGCAATGCACGTTGATGCCTGTAAACTTCAAAAAAGTCGTTGATTATTATTAGGTTTGCGCAGCTTTTTCAATAAACCTCTATTGAGCGATTTTCAGTGTGTCAAACGAGTTCAATGTATGTATAAAACTATCATGAAAAAATTATTTCTGTTTCTATTTATCGGATGTCTATTCTCTTGTCAAGAAAAAAACCCGGGCAAAACAATGACGGTTACCGGAAAAGTAAAAGGCCTGAAAAAGGGAAGGCTCTATCTTCAAAAGCTTCCCGATTCTACCCTTGTGACCATCGATTCACTGAATATTGATGGCGATGGAAGCTTCACCTTTGTTACGAAAATCGAAAGTCCTGAAATATTTTATCTCTATCTCGATAAAAAAGACAACAACGACATCAACGACCGTATAACCTTTTTCGGGGAACCGGGCACTATAACTATAAATACGAATTGGAACACTTTTGACGCCAACGCAAAGATCGAGGGCTCGAAAACCCATAAAAAGTTGGAAGAGTATCAAAAGGTCATGACCCGTTTCAATATGAAAAGTCTAGAGATCATGAAAAGTTCGGCCAATTCAGGGAAACTTGATTCGCTGGCTATCGATTCGATACAGAAATTGAGCGACAAGAACGTTCAACGAGGATACGCCTATGCGGTGAATTTCGCCCTGAACAACAAAGACTCTTATATCGCCCCGTATATCGCACGGTACGAGGTATCAGATGCCAATGTCAAATATCTCGACTCGATCTATAATTCGTTGAGCCCTGAAGTGGCCAGTTCGAAATACGGCAAAGAACTAAAGCAATATTTAGATCAGGTAAGGGAATAACTAAAAAAGGCCCCGATGTTTCCATCGGGGCCTTTTTTAGTTTAGATCAAGATGTTATCCCAATTTGTTCAAATCTTGTACAAGAGCGGTAGCTTTCTTTTCCAAATCCGCCCGTACTTTCATCAGATGGGCCTTTCTGTTATCGACGTTTCTCTGATTGACTCTGGCAATAAGGTCGTCGAAGGTTTCAATGGCTCCGTCGATAATCTTACCGCCTTCTTTTGAATCTTGTTTGCCGTTTGCGGCCTCAACAATATATACGGCCTCGATAATATCGCCAAGAACGTTGTTTATATCTTTTTTTAAATCTCGAATACTTGCCATGATAATTTTTTTTACAAAAATAGGGTTTTGATCACTCACTGCTCCCCGGAACGCTACTTTTCTTTTAAATTGTAACCTCCAAAAGTTTTGAACCTTTGGTCTTCAATAAAATATTGGTCGTATTGGCCGAAACCAATACAGTTTCACCCTTGCTTATACTAGTCTCTCCAAAATCGTTCATTACGACCGCACTACCTCCTACGCACATATAGATGGTAAACGAATCCCTTTTAGAAGTATCCAAAAAAAGGTCCTGGGTCAGTTCTAAAAAGTTGGTCTTAAAATAAGGGCAATCGACCATGGGATTGACAGTGTCTGTTTTCTTCGGATACAATACTTTGAAATCATCCTTTTTTTCATAATCGATGGCATCCAAGGCCAATTCGGTATGCAGTTCGCGGTAATTGCCATCTTTATCCTTGCGGTCAAAATCGAATACCCGATAAGTCACATCCGACGTCTGCTGTATCTCGGCCAAAAGTACGCCTGCCCCAATGGCATGTATCTTTCCCGTATTGATAAAAAAAGTATCGCCTTCCTTGACTTGCTCGTAGTTCAACAGTTCTAAAAGCGTGTTTTCTGCCAAACTTTGCGAATATTGTTCTTTGCTTACATCTTTGTTGAAACCTACGATCAAATTGGCATCCTCATCGGCATCCATTATATACCACATCTCGGTCTTGCCAAAAGAATTGTGTCTTTTTTTTGCCAGTTCGTCGTTCGGATGCAATTGAACCGACAGATCCTGTTTAGCGTCTATAAACTTTATCAATATCGGAAACTCCGTACCAAAACGCTCGAAAACACTTTTGCCAAGCACCTGTTCGGCATTATCATTGATCAGTTGTTGTAACGAAGTTCCTGAAAGTTCACCATTCGCAACAACGGAAACATCACCTTCAACGGTAGACAGCTCCCAACTTTCACCCGTAATTTCGCAAGTAATCGGCTTTCCAAGAACATCTTTTAGTTTCGTGCCTCCCCAAAGACGTTCCTTGAGTATCGGTCTAAATTTTAATGGGTACATAGGATTGGTGGTTGATCTGATATTCTCAATTCATCATTCGTTATTCTAAATAGGAAAGGGCTTTTACTATCCGGAATAGGTTACAAAATTTCGGGGAGTCTCATATAGTACAACTTCAAGTTCTTTTGAAGCATCTATATGACCACGAAGTTTGTTCCAGATAACTATGGCGATATTCTCTGCAGTTGGGTTTAAGTCTTTGAACTCCGGCACTTCGAGATTTAGGTTTTTATGATCCAATACATTTTCTATTCTATCCTTGATCAATTCTTTCAATACTTTCATATCCATGACAAATCCGGTCTCTTTGTCGATTTCACCCGTAACGCTTACAATAAGTTCGTAATTATGGCCATGATAATTCGGATTACTACATTTTCCGAATACCTCTTTGTTGCGTTCATCGGCCCAATCATGGCGAAAAAGACGATGCGCCGCATTAAAGTGTGCTTTTCTACTGACTTTCACTTTCATCATTTACTTGCGTTTACGTGATATGATCATAGAATCTATCGAAGATAATCTTAAACCAAGCCGTGTAGCTTTCAGGATTTTCCGCAATATCTTTCTTAACATCTTTGGGCAACATCCATTTCCAATCGGCAACCTCTTCTCTGTTTATAATAGGTGGTTCGTTATAGTTTCCCAACATCACATGATCTAGTTCATGCTCGGTAAGGCCGTTATCAAAAGGAGCTTTGTAGATAAACGAGAATAATTCCTTCAATTGGGTCTCAAAGCCCATTTCTTCCCTCAACCTTCGCTTACCGGCCTCGATATTGTTTTCACCTTCTCGCTGGTGGCTACAGCAGGTATTCGTCCACAATAATGGGGAATGATATTTGCTTGCAGCTCTTTGCTGAAGAAGTGTTTCGCCCTTATCGTTCATTATGAAAACCGAAAACGCCCTATGGAGCAAGGCTTTTTCGTGAGCCTCCATTTTAGGCATGGTGCCGACTTGCTCATCGTTTTCATTAACCAAAATGACAGATTCTTCTTCCTTCATTCTGTAAAAATAAGGTGTTTGGCCCTTTATTGCATTTAACCTGTGATAAAATAATGCCAAAGGAACTTAAAATGAACGAAAAAATCTTCTTAAAAGAATCGTGGGGATTTTACTTGGCCCTTTGTTGTGATAAAGTCGTATCGCAAGATTACCTCAAAAGAGCCATCGTTGAATGCGGCACTTCCCAATTCGGTGGTCTCCTTGTCATAGGCAACACCTATAAGAAACTTGTTCGATATCTGAAAACCGGCCATGCCGCTCAAGGCCGCGTCCCATCGATAGGCCGCACCTAGAATGAACTTGTCGTTCAACATGAAATTCGCCGATAGGTCGACTTGAAGGGGTGCCCCCCGTACCACTTTGGTCAACAAGGTGGGTTTGAACTTCAGCAGGGGATTCAAGTTCCAGACGTAGCCTGTTATGAAATAAAAATTCATCTGCTCTTTGGCCGTGGACAAAGAAGATTCGTCAAAGTGCGATGTCTCCAAAAATCGTGGAACGGACAAACCGGCGTAGAAATTGTTCGTATGATAGTAAACACCGGCTCCAAAGTTGGGCGACAATCTATTATGGATATCCTGCTCAAGAGTCTGATCGGGACCGTACTGGTTCAATTCTGAAAAACGTATATCCAAAAGATGGGCACTTCCCTTAAGTCCAAAACTAAGTCTACCCTCGGCCGAAGTATAGAGGGTATATGAAAAATCGATATCGAAATTGGTCTCCGATGTGGGTCCTATTTTATCGTTCACAATAGACAGCCCTAGCCCCACCCCCCTATAACCTATCGGAGAATGAATGTTAAACGTCTGCGTGGTCGGAGCGCCTTCAAGACCTACCCATTGCGACCTATGAAGGGCAGCAATGCTTATGTGACCCCTGGAGCCCGCATAACCCGGATTCACACTTACCGTATTGTACATATACTGCGTATACTGCGCATCTTGCTGGGCATTGCCATTTTCTACCAAAAAAAACAACAATGAAAACACCAAGAGCACTAATTTATAGTAGTGCTTGGCCAGTGGCGTTTTTGTAGTGCTCAACATCTTTATCTGTTTAGGTATAAATAGCCCGAAAGCGTCTGCATATTTCCTGTGGCATCTTCATAATCCAAAATATAGAAATAGGTACCTACAGGTAATTTATTATTGGCATCAACGGTAACCCTTCCTTTCGATGTACCGTCGAATACATTGCCCTGTGTATTGTATGCATTTGTCGAATACACCAATACCCCCCATCGGTTATATATTTTGATGGTATTGTTCGGGTAATCTTCCAGTCCTGAAATGGCCAGAACGTCGTGAACACCGTCACCATTAGGTGTTATAACGTTGAAAACCTCTATTTCAGTATCAGGAAGGTTCGGTTCAAGATATTCGGGAATACCGTTGCCATCGCTATCATCGTTGGCATAATTACCATCACCGTTCATATCCTCGTCCCTTGAGGCTATGCCATCGTCATCGTCATCGGTATCCCTGTAATCGGATTCATTGTCACCGTCTGTATTTGGCAAGTCGTTAAATGGATCGTCCACTTCGTCATTGACATCAAGATCGATCGCGATTGTCCCTTCATAGCCATCATCCAAACCATCATTATCCTTGTCGGAACCAATCAAAGTTACTTCAGGAACCCCATCATGGTCGTGGTCATGGGCCTCGATACTATCCGGTATATTATCATTGTCACTGTCGTCATCAACATAATCAGGAAGACTATCGCCATCGGTGTCCTCAGGAATGATTCCTAGATTTCCACTACTTTCATAGGCATCATCAAGCCCGTTGGCATTGGCATCGATTCCACTAGGTGCTATATACCCTGAGGTTGTCTGCGCTTCAATGTTATCGGGAATACCATCATTATCGCTATCGATATCCAAATAATCTGGAATACCATCATTATCGGTATCCGTCGGATTTGTCGATGGATCATTGTCGGCATCCAAATTAAGATCTTCAAAACTATCAACGATACCATCATCATCACTATCCAAATCAAGAGCATCGGTTACGACAACGGTAACGCTCGCCGTACTGCAGTTGCCAGAATCATCGCAAAGTGTATAGGTGAAGGTATCGGTACCTGTGAAAGAGCTATTGGGGGTATAGGTGACATTATCGTCCGATGGATCGTTCGGGGTACCATTGTCATCGACGACCGCCGTTCCGCTGGACGGATTGGTTATCGTCAAGGTTCCCACTGTCGGAATATCATTATCATTGGCCAATATATCGATATCGACGGGGGCATCCTCGGTAGTGGCAATCGAATCATCCAGCGCATCTACGATAGGAAGCACATCGATGGTCACCGTGGCCGTGCTACAATCGCCAAATGTATTACAGACCGTATAGTCAAAACTATCGGGCCCATTGTAATCAGGATTCGGAATATAGGTAACAATATCATCCTTTGGGTCATTCGGAGTTCCATTATTGTCAACCGTGACCGTACCATTGGTCGGGTTCGTAGTCGTCAAATTGCCTGAATCAGGTAGATCGGAATCATTTGCAAAAACATCGATTACAACGGACTGATCTTCATCAGTGGCAACAAGGTCGTCGACCAAAGTTGCGGCTTCATAGATACATACAACCGTAAAACTCGGCAGATCAAAGCTATTACCGATCTTGGTAATGGTGGCCGTATATTTCACCGGACTTTCCGTGGCCACCACAGTAGGACGGGTCTGGTCGCCGGAAACCACAGGGTTCCAAGTCAATGCGGCACTAGGGGAAACATTGGCCGTATTATCGGTAATATCCAATGTAACTTCATTATATGGAGAATTGCAATTTGTAAGAATGAAGTAGCTTGATGCATTTTTTCCACAAAGCGTACCATCATATAAAGCAAAATAAACGCCCCGCTCGGTAACTTCTATAAAAGAATCTGTTCCGATAACCGTATTGGTATCAGAAGCTTCGTACCAACGATAATTACTTTCATCGCCACTATTAGGGGCTTGCAATAAAAATTGGGCGTTAGATACGGTAATCCCCAGCAATGTAAAAACAAAGCCGAGGATTAGTGGTTTATATGTGAATAGTTGTTTCAAATCGACTTGGTATCGTATTCATTTACCTTATTTGACTACAAAAACTACATTTATCAATGAATTGTAATCTGTGGGTGTCGCAATAATATCATAGGTCAAAACGCCATTGGCATCGATAGTGAATTCTGCCGGTGTCGTATCGAATACGGCCGGGTCGGCGTAAGTAACATAATAGTACAACTCCGTACGACCATACGTTGGCACAGCTGCTGGAGCACCAGCACTTGATGCCGTAGGACTACCAAATTGATCTAAATATTCTTGATACAAGTCAACAGTTCTGTTTGTTCCGGTCGTTGATGCATCGATAGCTATCGAAGGCGGATAAAAAATTCGGGCCGCTTTTGATGTTATCGGGGCTATATCCTGTATTACATCTTCCACCGTGGGTTCGGTCGTTCCGTCTCCATCCACATCAACGGGTGTATCGGAATCTACCTCAGAAGCGGTTTGATCATCTGAACCTAAGGATGAAAGTGGCACATCGAAATTACCTCCCCCATCGGACAGTCTTAAATTGGATCCAACAACACTAAAACCAGTGTTATATTCATTTCCAATATTCGAATCTGCATCGTTTACATTCAATGTAATACTGTTACCTCCCGAAATTGAAATATTGCCAGGAGAATTATCGGTAGAGAGGGTCTGATCATCTGTTGCCGGATCGCCTTGTGGACCTGTGGCTCCCGTGGCTCCCGTTGCACCTGTATCTCCTTGTGGACCTGTGGCTCCGGTTGCTCCTGTTGCTCCCGTATCTCCTTGTGGACCCGTGGCACCGGTTGCTCCTGTGGCTCCCGTGGCTCCGGTTGCTCCTGTGGCTCCGGTTGCTCCTGTGGCTCCCGTTGCTCCTGTATCTCCTTGTGGGCCTGTGGCTCCTGTTGCTCCCGTTGCGCCCGTGGCTCCGGTTGCTCCTGTATCTCCTTGTGGACCTGTGGCCCCTGTGGCCCCTGTGGCTCCGGTTGCTCCTGTGGCTCCCGTTGCTCCTGTATCTCCTTGTGGGCCTGTGGCTCCTGTTGCTCCCGTTGCGCCCGTGGCTCCGGTTGCTCCTGTATCTCCTTGTGGACCTGTGGCTCCGTCAGCTCCCGTTGCGCCTGTGGCTCCTTGTGGACCTGTATCTCCTTGTGGACCTGTGGCGCCTGTTGCTCCGGTTGCTCCCGTGGCTCCTGTATCTCCTTGTGCACCTGTGGCACCTGTGGCTCCGGTTGCACCGGTTGCTCCTGTATCTCCTTGTGGACCTGTGGCTCCGTCAACTCCGGTTGCGCCTGTGGCGCCTGTTGCTCCCGTGGCGCCTGTATCTCCTTGTGGACCTGTGGCCCCTGTGGCCCCTGTGGCTCCTGTGGCTCCTGTATCTCCTTGTGGACCTGTGGCTCCTGTGGCTCCTGTTGCTCCGGTTGCGCCCGTTGCTCCTGTATCTCCTTGTGGACCTGTGGCCCCCGTTGCTCCTGTATCGCCTTGTGGACCTGTGGCTCCGGTTGCACCGGTTGCTCCTGTTGCACCTGTGGCTCCCGTATCTCCTTGTGGACCTGTGGCACCGGTTGCTCCTGTGGCTCCGTCAGCTCCGGTTGCGCCTGTGGCTCCTGTGGCCCCGGTTGCGCCTGTATCTCCTTGTGGACCTGTGGCTCCTGTTGCTCCTGTGGCACCGGTTGCTCCCGTGGCTCCCGTTGCGCCTGTGGCACCTGTATCTCCTTGTGGACCTGTGGCTCCCGTGGCTCCCGTTGCTCCTGTATCTCCTTGTGGACCTGTGGCTCCGTCTGCTCCGGTTGCACCGGTTGCTCCCGTGGTTCCTTGTGGACCTGTGGCTCCCGTATCTCCTTGTGGACCTGTGGCACCGGTTGCTCCTGTGGCTCCGTCAGCTCCGGTTGCGCCTGTGGCTCCCGTGGCTCCTGTATCTCCTTGTGGACCTGTGGCACCGGTTGCTCCCGTTGCTCCTGTTGCGCCTGTTGCGCCTGTGGCTCCTGTGGCCCCAGTTGCTCCTGTATCTCCTTGTGGACCTGTGGCACCGGTTGCTCCTGTGGCTCCCGTGGCGCCGGTTGCTCCTGTTGCGCCTGTGGCTCCTGTGGCCCCGGTTGCTCCTGTATCTCCTTGTGGACCTGTGGCACCGGTTGCTCCTGTGGCTCCCGTGGCGCCGGTTGCTCCTGTGGCTCCTGTTGCGCCCGTTGCTCCTGTTGCGCCAGTGGCTCCTGTTGCTCCTGTTGCTCCTGTGGCTCCCGTGGCGCCGGTTGCTCCTGTATCTCCTTGTGGACCTGTGGCTCCTGTTGCGCCCGTTGCTCCTGTGGCTCCCGTGGCCCCGGTTGCTCCTGTATCTCCTTGTGGACCTGTGGCACCGGTTGCTCCTGTGGCTCCCGTGGCGCCGGTTGCTCCTGTATCTCCTTGTGGAC
>NZ_JBHFPV010000004.1:0-341014 GCF_042611095.1 Meishania litoralis | reverse complement strand
CTCCCGTGGCGCCGGTTGCTCCTGTATCTCCTTGTGGACCTGTGGCTCCTGTGGCGCCGGTTGCTCCTGTATCTCCTTGTGGACCTGTGGCTCCTGTGGCTCCCGTTGCTCCGGTGGCTCCTGTTGCGCCCGTTGCTCCGGTGGCTCCTGTTGCTCCTGTTGCGCCTGTTGCTCCTGTTGCGCCTGTTGCTCCTGTGGCCCCGGTTGCTCCTGTGGCTCCCGTGGCGCCGGTTGCTCCTGTATCTCCTTGTGGACCTGTGGCTCCCGTGGCGCCGGTTGCGCCTGTGGCTCCGTCAGCTCCCGTGGCTCCTGTTGGACCTGTTGGACCTGTTGGGCCTGTTGGGCCCTGCGGGCCTGAAGCATTGTCTACCCATGAATAGACACCTGTTCCATCAGTTGCCAATATCTGTCCGTTAGTACCTCCTACCGGTATCTCAATTTCATTAAGAGGGTCGGAGTCCTCATCACGAACATCGATTTGAGTACTTCCACCCCTTTCAAGATTTATATCAACTGTTCGATTTGGAATTACGACAGCACTGCTAATCTGTTGATCATCACTACTGTTTGCTGCCAGATCTTCCAAGGCTTCCTGAACATTTGTTTCGTCGACCAAATCGCCATCAACATCAAAACTAGGGCTCAAAGCTACCTCGCTCGCATTTTGATTGTCAGTTCCGACAAAGGTTAATGGGGTTCCATCTCCATTATCAAAATCATAAGTACCGTCGCCATTGTCTATAAGGTTTGACTTATTAATTTGCGTTGGATTACCCGCTTCATCATTATAGGTAAATGTTCCATCTAGATTATCAGTAATGGTCGTAACAGTCTCGTTGATGTCCACCGCCGTTCCGTCTGCCTCGGTAACCGTCGCGATACGGTTGCCCGCTACAACGTTGGTGATGGTCAGGCCGTTCGTATCGATGATGACGTCAGAACCGTCGTTGTTGGTGAACGTATAGGTGCCATCGGGATTCGCCGTAATGTCCGATTTTGAGACGGTGACGCTCGTACCGCTCTCATTTACCAAGGTGACATTACCATCATTGTTGTCGGTGATGGAAACGATGGTCTCTTGGATGGATACCGTAGTGCCGTCCTCCTTTTGATAGACGCCGATTTCGTTGCCCGTAACGGAAGTCCCTGTAATATCAGTAACGGTCTCGTTGATGTCCACCGCCGTTCCGTCGGCCTCGGTAACCGTCGCGATGCGGTTGCCCGCTACAACGTTGGTGATGGTCAGGCCGTTCGTATCGATGATGACGTCAGAACCGTCGTTGTTGGTGAACGTATAGGTGCCATCGGGATTCGCCGTAATGTCCGATTTTGAGACGGTGACGCTCGTACCGCTCTCATTTACCAAGGTGACATTACCATCATTGTTGTCGGTGATGGAAACGATGGTCTCTTGGATGGATACCGTAGTGCCGTCCTCCTTTTGATAGACGCCGATTTCGTTGCCCGTAACAGAAGTCCCTGTAATATCAGTAACGGTCTCGTTGATGTCCACCGCCGTTCCGTCGGCCTCGGTAACCGTCGCGATACGGTTGCCCGCTACAACGTTGGTGATGGTCAGGCCGTTCGTATCGATGATGACGTCAGAACCATCGTTGTTGGTGAACGTATAGGTGCCATCGGGATTCGCCGTAATGTCCGATTTTGAGACGGTGACGCTAGCACCCGCCTCATTGGTAAAGGTCACATTACCATCTCCAGCGTCGGAAATGGTAGTAATCGTTTCACTAATAGTAAATGGATCGCCATTCTCGTTGTTATATACACCAATAGGATTACCCGCTTGGGTACCTGTAATATCGGTTATTGTTTCGGCGGGGAGAACCAGATTCGTGACGGTCCCTTCCTCGTCGGTATAGGTCAAGGTCCTGGTGAGGTTGTCGAACGTAAGGTTGCCGACACCCAAGGGCACATTGGTCGTGGTACCTTCCTCGTCGGTATAGTCGATAGAGTTGCCGTCGGCGCCCAAGGCCACCGAGCCGACACCCAGGGGGATGTTCGTCATAACGTTGTTCTCGTCGGTATAGTCCAAACTGTTGCCGTCGGCGCCAAGCGCAAGTACCGTCAAGGTCTCCGCGGGGAGAACCAGATTCGTGACGGTCCCTTCCTCGTCGGTATAGGTCAAGGTCCTGGTGAGGTTGTCGAAAGACAGCGTGCCCACACCCAAAGGTACGTTCGTGGTCAAACCTTCCTCGTCGGTATAGTCGATAGAGTTGCCATCGGCACCAAGGGCGACGTTCCCAACACCCAAGGCGATGTTCGTGGTCAGACCGTTTTCGTCCGTGTAGTCCAAGGAATTGCCGTCGGCCCCGAGGGCCAATACGGTCAGCGTCTCCGCGGGGAGAACCAGATTCGTGACGGTCCCTTCCTCGTCGGTATAGGTCAAGGTCCTGGTGAGGTTGTCGAACGTCAGGTTGCCGACACCCAAGGGCACATTGGTCGTGGTACCTTCCTCGTCGGTATAGTCGATAGAGTTGCCGTTGGCGCCCAAGGCCACCGAGCCGACACCCAGGGGGATGTTCGTCGTAACGTTGTTCTCGTCGGTATAGTCCAAACTGTTGCCGTCGGCGCCAAGCGCAAGTACCGTCAAGGTCTCCGCGGGGAGAACCAGATTCGTGACGGTCCCTTCCTCGTCGGTATAGGTCAAGGTCCTGGTGAGGTTGTCGAAAGACAGCGTGCCCACACCCAAAGGTACGTTCGTGGTCAAACCTTCCTCGTCGGTATAGTCGATAGAGTTGCCATCGGCACCAAGGGCGACGTTCCCAACACCCAAGGCGATGTTCGTGGTCAGACCGTTTTCGTCCGTGTAGTCCAAGGAATTGCCGTCGGCCCCGAGGGCCAATACGGTCAGCGTCTCCGCGGGGAGAACCAGATTCGTGACGGTCCCTTCCTCGTCGGTATAGGTCAAGGTCCTGGTGAGGTTGTCGAACGTCAGGTTGCCGACACCCAAGGGCACATTGGTCGTGGTACCTTCCTCGTCGGTATAGTCGATAGAGTTGCCGTCGGCGCCCATGGCCACCGAGCCGACACCCAGGGGGATGTTCGTCGTAACGTTGTTCTCGTCGGTATAGTCCAAACTGTTGCCGTCGGCGCCGAGCGCAAGTACCGTCAAGGTCTCCGCGGGGAGCGTTACCGTTATCGGAGGACCTCCATTTTCCAATTCAAGGGTAAGTTCGTTTGTAAGGTTGTTGAAACTAAAATCAAGAATTTGTTGGCTATCC
Source organism: Meishania litoralis (assembly GCF_042611095.1). Classification (NCBI taxonomy): domain Bacteria; kingdom Pseudomonadati; phylum Bacteroidota; class Flavobacteriia; order Flavobacteriales; family Flavobacteriaceae; genus Meishania; species Meishania litoralis. The sequence goes on along the minus strand of NZ_JBHFPV010000004.1, from coordinate 337,775 downwards.
GTAGAGGTCAGCTCCCAGGTATCACCGTCCCAGAAATATATAGTTCCTGTATTTGTATTGACATAGATATCTCCAATGTCAGCGCCTGCCGGAGTTGCCAAACCAGGAGCAGTAACCTGCGTTCCACTGAGCACCTCACAATTACATTGATCTTCAAGCATAACGGTAGTTTGCGAAAACGCAAAACCCGAAATCAAGAGAACAGCGATTAATACTATATTTTTCTTCATGACAACCTGTCTTTATTTCTACTATATCTATTTTTTTCACAATAACCTGCCAAGTGTCCTTTCAAAGAATCACCGAACTTTGTCATTGAACTACTTTAACTTATACGTTGTGACTTTTGCTGATCTTTTTCCTGAAAGGGAAAAGAAGTAGGGAAGAAAGATGTGTTAACATCATTTTGTCCAAACTGGACATTACTCTTAAAAAAAATCATTAAGTCGGTTAAGTTATTCATACTTGGGGTTCGTATAATTGTTTTAAAACCTGTTATGTTCTACAAACGGATTTACTACACCATACAAAATTAATTTAATGCCCACCGCATGAAAATAAATGTTGTGTAAGTGTTAAAATGCACGGTCTAGTCCTATAATTTTGAGGTTTCATCATTTGATTTTAATGTTTTCATTAAAGTTTCGTTCATCGATTATCCCAATTAAGACGGTACTTGTCGGCCATACGCCTGTAAGAAAATCCATCTCTTTTTTGGTTCTTGGTTCACCGTTGTATCTTTAGTTTTTATTTACTCGATAGGTTATTCTTCTGTTCGTAATCACACTTCCTACCTTTACTATCAACGTGCCAGAGGATTCACCTTCAAACGGAATTCCCTGATCATTTGCGGTATCCGTAGGATAAACCGTATTGAGGTAAGATCCTATGTTCAAAGTCTCAACATCAAATGTAAAAGTGCAAGAACTTCCGGCCGGAACATTTATGCCTGAAATCGTAAAACTATCGGAACCAGGTATTGCGCTGAGGATACCCCCGCATGATGAGCTGGCATTCGGCGTAGCGGACATTAGCATGCCCGCGGGGAAGGTATCGGTCATACTAAAATTCGTCAGGTCCACTCCCCTAGATGGGTTATCGACAATAATCGTTACCGTAGATTCATCTCCTTGCACGATAGTTGATGGGCTGAAAGACTTGCTTGACACGGCCGGAAATGCTATTTCATTTGAAACGGCGAAAACACCGCCCCAAATACCTTCATTGCTGCTTCCCAATTGAACATTCAAACTAGTAGCACCATTCGGCACCGAACCGGTGGCATCGAACATATCGATATCTACCCCCCAACTGTATCCGAAATTTGGGTTTCTCCCGCCAACATCAGTCCCGTACTCGGTAATTGTACCATTCAATGTGTTATTATTCGGGTTGAGCCCATTTGACAATGCCGTACCATTAATGCTAACATAGTCGCCTGTATGACTCGCTTCGCCATCCATACCATAATAACCGGCATGGGTCTCAAAAGCACCCGTTGCAGGGGTCAACAAATCGGTAACAGTGAAGGTATCATTGGCTCCAAAGCCAAAAAAATCAAAACCGTCCCAAATACTCACATTTCTAGTACTATCGGTTGGGTCATTGTACACAATGACCATTGTCCATCCTCCATGTGGCCCGGTAAAAGAGCTTCCGGTCGTCAATGCGATATCAGCGACAAAATAATTACCGTTGCCGCCCGATTGCACTAAATCGGTAACCTCGGCGAACGACATGAAAGTTCTCCAACCCGAGAATTGCGTGGTCTCAATATTTCGAATTTCAGCATCAATGGTAGCATATGTTCCGGCAGAAGGAGTTTTAAACTTTACCTGATCTATATTAAGGGTTCCTGGCGGGTTTGTTATACCACTATTGCTACTATTGTACATACCGCCCCAGTAAAGTCCGGCCCATTGAACGGTCGCTCCCGCGGGAATGGAAAAATTACTGCTACTTGAGTTCACGGTAGTACCATCTGAATCTACATCTATGTATCCCATAACTACGGATGGGTTATTCGAGGTAGGACTTGAAGGGCAATTGGACACACATCTTAAGTTAGTGTTACCCCGCATAAGAAAATCTCCCTTTAAATTCATTGAATAGCGTTCTTGGTAGGGTCTTGTCGAATTTGGGTCATTATCATCGTTCAAAATCGTTCCGGTGGCCGTATCCGAGATATTTACCGTACCATCGGAGGCACCAGTGAACTGAACGAGAAAGTCTTCATCAGGTTCCAATACAGTTTCATCGATGATAATAATGGTAATTTGCTCCGTGTCACCTGCGGTTCCATTGAAGTTAAGGGTGCCGGTACTCGAAGTATAATCGCTTCCCGCGAGAGCCGTACCATTGACGGTAGTATATGTTGCCGTGAACGGGCCAATAGTGGGATTTCCAACGTGCGTAACCGTAAATGTCGCTACACCAGTATTTTCATTTACCGATACGTCGTTTATTGAAAGGGTCGGCGATGGTGCCAATATATTGAAAGATACTGTCGAGGAAATACCTCCGGTCAAATCGGTATTCAATATCAAGATACCATCTTGGTAAACACGTACATAGGAACCGACTCCGTTCCATCCATCGCCATAGGTATCTTGAAGTAATAGGGAGTATCCGCTACCATAGGCTATACCGGTATATGTCGCCGGGCTACCTATATTATAGTACGAATTGTTTCCCGACCCATTGAAACATGCCGCCGGATTACATATACTTGCCCCAATCTGTGCATTTGAAGGATCGCGAAACGTAACCCTGTTCTCAGATGACCAATTGGGCCAATTTACTTCAATAGTAATGATAGCCTGGCCGAAACAAAAGAATGTGGTGAACGCTAAAAATATAAACGCAATTAATCTTTTTGTGCCAAAATTTGAAGTGTAATCCATCTAAAGTTATTGTCCAATACTTAGAACGAAACGCCGTTAAAGCCAATCGTAACGGTCAAATCATACTATAAGACAAAACTAGTACTGATGTTTTAGGTGAAAAAAATAATGTTGCGGGTCGAAGAGTATGAAGTTGTGAAAATAGAACAATCTGTTGTCACTCGTTTAAAAGGCTCCATAAGTCATTGATATATCACATGTTACAGACCAAATAAAGCTTAAAAAACTTTTGGTTTCGTAGGAATTTTCTAATTCTTTTTTACCCTATACGTAATTCTACGATTGGTAATCAAGGTATATGCCTTTATGACGCTCATCGGAGAGAATTCGGAAGTTGAATTGGCGAGCGTGGCCGTTGCCGTTATAAGGTCGCCCAGAGTGGTTCCCGGAGGAAGGGAAACGGTAAACCTAAATTTGTTCGTATTGTCAGTATTGCCATCATCATCAACATAACCTGAGGTACCCGAGTCCATGTCGGCCATACTACCTTCTGTCAAACTGGCCAAATATATTTGACCTTCGCCATAATCGGTAGAAAAACCCATTTGGTTGTCACCTACAGATGCGGTACCCTCATTAATGTCGCTATGAAAAACCTCAATGGTCGCCCCCGGTCTGGACCAACCTTCTATAACTATGTTGGTGCCACTCACGAATGCCCCTGAAATAATGGGAAAGTTCATCGCTCCATTAGGTCCATTATCGGTATCCCCGTTGTCATTGAGCGTGACCCCGTCACCGATTCCGTCCGACAGATCCAAATCGATTCCCAAGGCCGGGCTAGAAGTACCATTCGCATAAAACGAATTTTGGGAAATCAGGTTGCCCGAGGTGTTACCCCCCGCCAAAACAAGTCCAGGGCCCCCATTGGAGGCTATAATATTGTTGGAAATCGATGAATTATCACCATCTAGCAATATGCCTGCATTTTCAATGTTTCCCGAACAACTACCTCCATCCCGACCCGAGCCAGTAATCGTATTTTCGGAAATAATTATATTTCCCGATATATCGTCACCATCTATACCCAATGCCGCTGCATTTTCAATCAGGTTATGTTGAATAACGATACCGGTACCACCTATTATTGTTATATTATCATCACAAGGGGCATCACCATTCGAAGTTATATGATTATTCTGTATTGTTGTCGATATACTGTCTTCAATCCAAACGGCCGTATCCGAGTTTGTGGCGATATAGTTACCCTCTATTGTATTTTCTCCGTCAATGACCTCGATTCCATAACTAATGTTACCTGCATTACTGCCTAATGCATTGACTCCGATTAGATTTGCAATTACATTGGTTGATCCCCCTTCTAGCCTGATACCTGAGTTGTCATTTGCATAAACGGCCAAATTACGGACAATGCCGTTATTTGCATTTATCTTGAACACGTCTCCACCGTCGCGATGTACCTGTATTTCAGGTAGGTCATACGTAGGAAGTGAAACGGCCGAAGTTCCGACCGGCGAACCACCAGCTCCGATAGTTCCAGTATTTGTATCTCCCGAATAGGCCGTTTGCGTTCTTCCATCGATCCAAGTATTATTATCGGTAATAGCGGTCATTGGGTTTCCGTTTGAAATCGAAATGTCAAAAAATCCGCTTGCGTAATTTGAATCGGCCGTTCTGCCCAATGGATCTCCTGTCGGAGGTATCATAAAAATCGAAACATCTGTTCCAGCTATTGGATCAAATATACTGTTGGCCTCTATGTCCATTCCGGTCTCGGCCAAGGCATTTGAATTTACAATAAACTGTTCCAAAGAGCCCTGACCGTCTTCATTGGTGTTTACTATGGTATTGAAATTAAATCCAAAATCAAGTCCGGCGACTCCTTCATTGAGTATGGTTACCGATGCTACCGTTTGGGCCCCCGCAAGTGTACCTGCCGCGGGATCGGATCCTGATGGGTTAGCGCCACCGACCTCATTGGTCACATCGGTCAAAGTGCTCAACAAGTAATTCTTTCTAAAGGTCTGTACAGGAATGCAGTCGGTACACCCGGTGCCACCCCCTCTTGTAGACCTAACACTTTCGTTTACTACCCTCACATTATATAGCCCATTGGCCATTCCGGCAAATACGTATCTTCCCGTGGCATCGGTCGTGGTCGATTGGATCAAAGTGCCTCCACTATTATACATTTCAACTGTAGTATTGGGAATGGGAACTCCAGAAGAGGCCGTCAAGTTTCTACCTGGCCCGCCACCATAGTCAACATCTTCAAAAACGAAACCGGTTATCAAGTTAGATGGTACTTTTAGCACAACGGCATTGAGAATCACAAAGTCTTGACCGGATTGTATGTTCGTGGTAACCGAAGTTTCCCCTGGCTGTATAAATGCCGAAACATCGTAGGTGTCGAGATCCATGCCATGGGCATTTGTATTGTTGACGGTCATTGCTCCAGTATTGTCAAAAATGGTCGAGTTAAAGGGGTTGGCATTGCCAAGTGTGTTGTCTCCATCACCCACCAAAGGAAAAGTTCCCAATCCTGTCGTTACGGTGAGTCCTTCATTGTTACTGAGGGTTTGGTCTCCCTCCCAGGATAAGGCGGTCGTTTTTGAACCACTAGCACCAATAGCAAAAAATCCGTCCAAGGTATAGGTCGATGATGAGTTGCTCTCACCATGAAAACCCTCATAAAGGTTAATCGTTGAAGCCGGTAAACTTAAATCGGTGTAGAAGACAATCAAACTCCAACCACCCATTACCGTAGCACTATTACAATATTTACTGGAAGTATCAATCGTCAGACCAGAAAAGTCAAAAACATTTGTCGATGGGTCCGTTATTCCCGCTATAATATCGGTCACGTCGCTCACACTACCAAAGAAGTTACGATTGGTAATTGCCGAACCATAAGTTCTGTCGGCCGTAATCGTATTGCCCTCAAAAGTCACTTGAGTGTCCGCAGTGTCACCGGAATGTGCCCAGTACAAATAAGCTCTGTCAATAGTTCCTCCGGCCGGTATGGCCGACGTGAGTGTATTACTGGAAGATGTCAAAATAGAGCAGGCATTGCTAGTGTTGCTGGCCGCCCTAAGGGTATTACCCGTTGAAGTATAACCGATATATCCGTCAAACTCTTCAAAAAGGATCAAGTTTTGGTTGAAAGGGATAGGGTTGGCCACAATGTCGAACGTCACCACAGCACTGGTACCGCCTGTCAAGCTGGTCTCAACAATAGCAACTCCGTCTTGATAGACTCTGACATAAGGGTTCGTGCCGTTCCAGCCATCACCCCAAGTGTCTTGCAATAATAAAGAATAGCCTGTTCCCAGTGCTATCCCCGGATAGGAAGCGGGGCTACCTATATTATTATATGAATTGTTCCCTGCACCGTTAAAACATGCTGCCGGGTTACAAATGGATGCTCCGATCTGTGTATTTGAGGGATCTCTAAAAATCACCCTATTTTCGGAAGACCAACTGGGCCAATTCACTTCGATGGTGATATTGACTTGCGACCAAGCAACGGAAGGTACCAGAAACAAAGTAAAGAATAATAATTTGAAAAAACTCCTCATAATAGATGCTACGGACTTCTATGCTGGATTATTCTATTTGGAAATCAAGATTACAATAGTTTTAATAAATGATATTTACCATTATTGATCAGGCAAGATAGCATTCAAAGTATTTCTGCTCTAAAATTTGTTGTATAGTGTCCTGAAATACTAGTGAAACGCCATAAAAATGGTGTTTGGCATTCTTAAAAGCTTGAGGATAAAAACAAACATCTATATGAATCATAAAAAAAGTGACCATTAAATGGTCACTTTTTAACAGTGTGCGGTATTACATTTACTCCATGATAATAAACTCCGATCTTCTGTTCAGTTCATGTTCTTTTGCGGAACACCGAACCCCGTTTTTACACCCGTTCACCAATTTGGTTTCCCCAAAACCTTCACCCTGAAGACGATTAGCAGAAATACCCTTGGCAATCATATAATTAACCGTGGATTCAGCACGTTTCTGAGATAGCCAAAGATTGTACGAGTCACGGCCGCGACTATCGGTATGTGAATTCACCTTAATCTTTAGGCTTGGGTACTTTTCCATGGCGGCAATCACTTTTTCGACCTCGATCTCAGAATCTTTACGGATATTATATTTGTCAAAGTCAAAGTATATAGTACTCAACTGCAAAAGTTTGGCCAGATCGTCACCAAAACCTGCAGTGACCCTGTCCCTTTCCAAATAAAAATCGATTATTCTGGGCTTGCCATCAGATTTTGTCAAATACTCCTCAGATGGCACGTACCCTTGCATGGTCGCCCTAACAAAATTGCCTCTATCACAATCGATCGAAAGCACATAATTACCTTCAGAATCGGTAATGGCCGAAGAGACCTCCTTGTTTTCCTCATCGATTACCTTAACCGTAGCGCCTACCAACACCTCGTTTGAAATCTTGTCCCTTACCGTACCTGTAATTGCCTGATTACAGTCGAGCTCAAGAGGAGTAGTCTCCAAAAAACCATAGATATCGTCGGCACCTAGTCCCTCGGAACGGTTGGAAGCGAAATACCCCTTTCTTGTTTCTTCATTGAAGATAAACGTAAAATCATCCATTTGACTATTGACCGGCCCACCAACATTTACAACAGATCTATCGAAAAGTTCGTCTTTGATTTTCGTTGCAAAAACATCCAAACCGCCCAAACCAGGGTGTCCATCTGAAGAAAAATATAGAATTTCCTCAGCGGTTACAAAGGGAAATGTTTCTCGGGCCTCGGTATTGACAGTTTTTCCTAGATTTTCAGGAGTTCCAAACGTTCCATCTTCATTGATCTCAACCCTAAAAATATCAGATTCTCCCAAAGTACCGGGCATATCGGAAGCAAAGAACAAAGTTTTTTCGTCAGGACTCAAGGCGGGGTGCGCAGTGGAATATGAATCACTGTTGAACGGAAGCTCATTCACGTTTGTCCACTTTCCATCATCGGAAAGCGTTGCACTCAATATCTTTAACCTTATTACCCCGTTTTCGTCTTTGATATATTTTCCATCCTTAAAATTATTTCTGGTAAAATACAAAGTGCTCCCGTCTAAAGTTGTAATCGAGGTCGACTCGTGTAATCGCGTATTTACCTCTTCACCGATCTTGACCACGGTATTGGTCGATATCGAATCGGCATCAACTTTGTAAAGATCGAGAAAGTCTTTTGAATTCCAAGTATGCCGGTAGCGCGCCAAGTTGCCCGTGTCTCTATCGGACGAAAAAATCAGTCCTTCTTTGTAAAATGACGGCGCGAAATCAGAATAAGGGGAATTATACTGAAACTGTTCAATATCGTATCGCCCCGAATTTTCCCTTATTTCGTCCAAATAATCCTTTTCATCTTTAAACGCGGAAGCCCTCATATCATTGGTAGTAATTTCCATGAATTTGGCCATCATATCATTAGAGTCCTTGTAATTTCCAAGAGTCTTTAGGGTCTGGGAGTACCTGAAATAATATTCTGGACCCACATCGGCAGGATATTCCTCGACCAATCTTTTATAGGTTTGGGCAGCTTCATCGTAATCGGCATTGAAGTAGTATGAATTACCAAGTTTCTTGAGCAGGTCGGCAGAAACATAGCCTTTTTCAAGCACTCTTTTGTATATATCGATCGCTGGACTAAAGGAATAATCCTGATACTGCTCATTCGCCTTGTTAACCAGTCGCTCTTGTGCAACAACAACCGTCGTAATCAAATGCGCCGTTACGATTATAAGTAAGTGTAATTTTTTCTTCATGGTCACCTGAATTAAAAGAAACGCGGAGATACCAATCTTTGAAACGATTTTACCAATTCAAATCGCAAGAATACTTCGAAAGAACCGTCATTGAACTGTGTACCCCCTAATTCGGTAGTCTCCCTATCATATGCAAGGCCCAACATGAACTGATCTGAAATTTGGAATCCGGCCATTGCACTCAAGGCCGCATCCCACCGATAGGCGGCACCAAAAGTGAATCTATCGTCGTACATGAAGTTCGCCGAAACATCGACTTGTAGCGGGGCACCTCCTACCACTTTTGTCAAAAGTGCCGGCTTAAACTTAAAATTGTTGTTCAGGTCAAAAACATAGCCCGTTATCAAATAAAAATTGATCCGCTCCTTCGATAAAAACTGAACACTGTTGGCATCTCTTTGCGAATTATCGAAATGTTCGGTCTGTAAGAGATTGGGCGCCGATAGCCCTAAATAATATTTATTTGTATGATAGTACATACCAAGACCTACGTTCGGAGAAAATTTATTTTCGATATTGTCCGTGGCCACTGGTTCGGCGTCAAAGTTTCGCAGACCAGAAAAATCAAGGTTCAACAAATTACCCCCAACTTTTAAACCGAACGATAGTTTTCCTTCCAAGGAAACATCTACAGTATACGAAATAACAGCATCAAAATATGTTTCTTGTACCGTACCATCACCAATATTATCGTTTACAACGGAAAGCCCATACCCTACTTTACTATTTCTAATAGGTGAATGAAGGTTCAAAGTTTGTGATTTTGGGGCACCTTCCAGTCCCGCCCACTGCGAACGATAAAGTGCCGCTATGCTAAGTTGTCCCCTTGAACCTGCATATGCAGGATTCACGCTCATGGTATTGAACATATATTGGGTATACTGTGCATCTTGTTGTGCACTGGCCAACATAGGAATAACAAGTAAAGACACTAACAATAGTAGGTACTTCATTTTAATGATCATGGTCAATCTGTATTATCTATCTACTTATATAAAGATATTCAGAGTCTGTTACATTTTGTCCGTCAACCGTAACGTACTCAAAGATATAAAAATAAACCCCCGCAGGAAGGTACTCATCTGAGTTAACCGTAGACCTTCCTTTTGATCTGCCATCGAAAACATTGTTCTGATTATTATAATTTTCTCCTTCATATACGGCAACTCCCCAACGGTTGAAAATTTTCAATGAACTACTTTGAATTTTTTCCAAGCCTCGAATGAATAAAAAGTCATTTTTACCATCGCTATTCGGACTAACAATCTGATTTACTTCAATATCGAATTCTTCTGGCGTATCATCGATTGGATCTAGGTAATCTGGCGTGCCGTCACCGTCGGTGTCGTCGTTGGTCGGGTCGCCGTCGCCGTCGGCGTCCTCGTCGGGCGTGTCGATGCCGTCGCCGTCGTCGTCGATGTCCCTATAGTTCACGTCCTCCGTACCATCGGTATCGGGAAGGTCCGTCGCAGGGTCGTCGATCTCGTCGTTCACATCGAAGCCGTCGTCCACGTCGCTGCCCTCGTAGCCGTCGTCAAGTCCGTCGCCATCGGTATCCGTGCCCGTGAAGGCCCAGTCGGGGACACCGTCGTAGTCGAAGTCGTTCCCCTCGTTGTTGTCGGCGACCGTGTCGTTGTCGGTATCCCGGTCAAGATAGTCGGGCTCGTCCGCCCCATCAGTGTTGACAGGGTCCAGACCATCGGGATATGCCGAGTTTACCCCGTCGTTCGCGGCATAGGTCGCCTCGTCGTCATCGTTCGGGGCGATGTAGCCATCGGTGGTCTGCGCCTCAACGTTATCAGGTATGCCGTCGTTGTCAGAATCGATGTCAAGATGGTTCGGGTAGCCGTCGCCGTCACTGTCCAACGGATCCGTCAATGGATCCCCGTCGCCATCGAGGTCGGGGTCCTCGGTCGTATCCAATATCCCGTCGTTGTCATCGTCGAGGTCCACCGTGTCGGGTACCCCGTCGCCATCCGTGTCCGTCTCGGGAGCCGTATCGGGATCTAGGTAGTCGGGCGTGCCGTCACCGTCGGTGTCGTCGTTGGTCGGGTCGCCGTCGCCGTCGGCGTCCTCGTCGGGCGTGTCGATGCCGTCGCCGTCGTCGTCGATGTCCCTATAGTTCACGTCCTCCGTACCATCGGTATCGGGAAGGTCCGTCGCAGGGTCGTCGATCTCGTCGTTCACATCGAAGCCGTCGTCCACGTCGCTGCCCTCGTAGCCGTCGTCAAGTCCGTCGCCATCGGTATCCGTGCCCGTGAAGGCCCAGTCGGGGACACCGTCGTAGTCGAAGTCGTTCCCCTCGTTGTTGTCGGCGACCGTGTCGTTGTCGGTATCCCGGTCAAGATAGTCGGGCTCGTCCGCCCCGTCAGTGTTGACCACTGTAAGACCTTGATCCCCTGTTCCTTCATAGGCATTATCCAGACCATCACCATCATCATCATTTCCGCTTGGAGAAACATAGCCCGTTGTGGTCTGAGCTTCAATGTTATCAGGAATACCATCATTTTCAGAGTCGATATCCCTAAAATCAGGTTTTGTATCACCATCAGAGTCGATGGGGTCTATGCCATCGGCATAAATATCATCCAAGCCGTTTTGGTCATTATCAGACCCCGTTGGAGCTATGTAAGAATCATAGGGTTGGGACTCAAGATTATCCAAGATACCGTCATTATCGGCATCCAAATCCCGATAATCCGGAACGGAGTCACCATCTGTATCAATGGGATTTAGACCGTTTTCATAGGCATCATCAATGTCATTTTCATTAGAATCGCCAATTGGAGGGACATATCCCTCGGAAGTTTGTGCTTCTACCTTATCCTTAATACCATCGCCATCGGAGTCGAAATCTCGATAGTCAGGATACAAATCACTATCTGTATTTATCGGGTCGATACCAAAACCATAAGATCCTTCATAAGCATCATCGAGTCCATTGGCATTGGCATCAAGCCCTGATGGCGCGACATAACCTATAAAAGTCTGTCCTTCGATATTATCGCGAATACCATCGATATCCGAATCAATGTCCAAATAATCAGGAATACCCCCACCATCACTATCTATTGGTGTTAAGCCATTGCCGCTTGGAAATTCATAAGCATCATCAAGCCCATTACCGTTTGCATCTACACCTGAAGGAGCAATGTAATCGGCCCAACCCTGTGCTTCTACGTTATCAAGAATACCATCGTCATCCGAATCAATGTCCAAATAATTGGGAATCGCGTCACCATCAGTATCTGTAGGATTGGTACTGGGATCATTATCACCATCAATGTTCTCGTCCTCGACCGAATCCAAAATTCCATCTCCGTCGGAATCAAGCATATTAAATGATAAATCATCAATGGCCGCACCAAATGCGTTTATCTGAAAAGTCAAAGCAACAAAAAGAATCGAAAACAGCCTACCTGAGTATCTCTTTTTCAATTTTTTGAAACCAAAGTGAGTAGATGTATAAAATTCCATAAGTGTCAGCAATTTTAGACCCGTCTTTAGTAAGACAGATGGGGTTACCAATCACCATGGCCTGTAGGAAGAAGCCTTTGTAAGTATTTGGGAGTACTCTAGATTCAATGCTAAGATATACCTAAATAAACAATCTCCAAACTGCTAAACGACCGTAAACGCGGTATTCTCTTTTAAAAACGATATAATTCGACAAAGTGTAAATTAAACCCTAATTAGATACGGTCTTCTGTAATAAAAAGACTTTTACAAACTACGGAAAACCGATTATTATGGTAGTTCAACGATTATATGAGACCATTATTCCAACCAGTTAATTAAAAGAAACCATCGGGGTATAGAGTCGATAGCAATGATCGACCGAACACTAGGAATATCTTTTATTTGCGTTATTTTTGCGCAAAACCAGTACATGAGTTTTACCGAAGAAATTCAGAGAAGAAGAACGTTTGGTATCATCTCGCACCCTGATGCGGGCAAAACTACCTTAACGGAAAAATTGCTGCTTTTCGGTGGGGCGATCCAAGAAGCCGGAGCCGTAAAAAACAATAAGATAAAGAAGTCTGCCACTAGCGATTTTATGGAAATCGAACGGCAAAGGGGAATTTCAGTGGCAACATCCGTATTGGCTTTTCTGTACAAGGATAAAAAAATAAACATACTCGATACCCCCGGGCACAAAGACTTTGCCGAAGATACTTTTCGAACACTTACCGCTGTAGATAGTGTAATCGTGGTCATCGATGTTGCAAAAGGCGTCGAGGAACAGACAGAAAAATTGGTGGAAGTCTGTCGTATGCGAAATATCCCCATTATCGTATTCATCAATAAGTTGGACCGAGAGGGTAAAGATGCCTTCGATCTCTTGGACGAAGTGGAGCAAAAATTGGGACTTTCGGTCACTCCGCTCAGCTTTCCGATCGGAATGGGATATGACTTTAAGGGTATCTATAACATATACGAAAAGAACATCAATCTTTTTAGTGGTGACAGTAAGAAAAACATAGAGGAAACCATCGCATTCGACAATCTTGAGAATTCAGAGCTGGAAAAAATAATCGGTTCGGGGGCAGCTGAACAATTACGGGAAAACCTAGAACTGGTAAAGGGTGTATACCCTGCTTTTGACAAAGAACTTTATTCAAAAAGCGAGCAACAACCTGTATTCTTCGGTTCGGCACTGAACAATTTTGGTGTGCGTGAACTGTTAGACTGTTTTGTGGATATCGCACCCTCGCCCCGGGCCAAAAATGCAGAGGAGCGTCTTGTCAATGCAAATGAAAAACAAATGACCGGTTTTGTCTTTAAAATTCATGCCAATATGGATCCCAAACACCGGGATCGACTGGCATTCGTCAAAATTGTTTCAGGAACTTTTGAACGAAACAAGCCCTACCTGCACGTAAGGCAAGATAAAAAACTGAAGTTTTCAAGTCCGAATGCTTTTTTTGCGGAAAAAAAGGAAATCGTCGATATTTCTTATCCGGGGGATATCGTTGGATTACATGATACCGGAAACTTTAAAATAGGCGACACCTTGACCGAAGGTGAAATATTGCACTACAAGGGAATACCCAGCTTCTCACCAGAGCATTTTAGGTACATCAACAATGCCGATCCCATGAAGTCAAAACAGCTCTATAAGGGTATCGACCAATTGATGGACGAAGGTGTCGCCCAATTGTTCACCTTAGAAATGAACGGCCGAAAAGTTATCGGTACTGTCGGGGCCTTACAATTTGAGGTCATTCAATACCGGCTTGAGCACGAGTACGGGGCCAAATGCAGTTACGAGAATTTTCCAATTTACAAAGCCTGTTGGGTCGACCCTGACGATCTTAAGAATGAAGAGTTCAAAGAATTCAGGCGTGTCAAACAAAAGTTCTTGGCGAAGGACAAAAGAGGGCAATTGGTGTTTTTGGCCGACTCTCAATTTTCGTTACAGATGACACAGCAGAAATATCCTTCGGTAAAGCTACATATGGTCTCGGAGTTTGAATAGCAATGCTAGCAGCAATAATTACCAATCAAATGGTTTAGGCCTCTCCCGTAGGCCCAAAATTGATGGGTATGGGCGGTTGTTCATAATCTTTTATCGTACCATGGGCCTTTTCAAAACGACTTACATTATCGTTCAACGCCTTTAGAAATTTCTTCGCATGTTGAGGCGTAAGTACAATACGGCTCTTTACCTTGGCCTTCGGCGCTCCTGGCATCATGCTTATAAAATCGACCACAAATTCAGATACCGAATGGTTGATGATAGCGAGGTTAGAATAGATTCCCTCCGCCGTTTTCTCATCTAGTTCGATATTGATCTGTTTTTGGCCCTGTTCTTTATTATTACTCATACCGATCTCTTAAAAATAACCCCCGATAAAAAATATCGAGGGTTAGTGGTTTTAGAATTTTAAGGCTTCTTTGCGTGCCATGATCTCATCATATTCTTCCTTTGAGCCTACGATAATGTTCTCATAGTCCCTCATACCGGTACCCGCCGGTATTTTGTGGCCTACGATTACATTTTCCTTCAATCCTTCCAAGGTATCGACTTTGCCACTTACAGCGGCCTCGTTCAATACTTTGGTCGTTTCTTGGAAAGAAGCTGCCGAAATAAACGATTTTGTTTGTAGCGATGCACGTGTAATTCCTTGAAGTATAGGTGTCGCCGTGGCGGCCACCGCATCCCTTGCCGTAGCCAAAACCTTATCGGACCTCTTCAAGATAGAATTCTCATCCCTCAATTCCCTTGCGGTAATAATCATTCCAGCTTTGATATTTTCAGATTCTCCCGCATCCAATACAACTTTCTTACCGAATATTTCATCGTTCTCCTCAATGAAATCATCTTTGTGCACCAATTGGTTCTCCAAGAAAATCGTATCTCCCGGATCTTCAATACGTACCTTTCGCATCATTTGACGTACAACGACCTCAAAATGTTTATCATTTATTTTCACACCTTGAAGGCGATAAACCTCTTGTACTTCGTTAACCAAATACTGTTGAACCGCTGATGGGCCCTTGATAGCCAAGATATCTTCAGGTGTAATCGACCCATCTGACAATGGCATACCAGCACGTACGTAGTCATTTTCTTGAACCAATATCTGATTGGATAGTTTGACCAAGTATTTTTTGACCTCGCCCAATTTCGATTCGATGATAATCTCACGATTACCCCTTTTGATCTTTCCGAAGGAAACAACTCCATCAATTTCCGAAACTACTGCAGGGTTCGACGGGTTTCTCGCCTCGAACAATTCGGTAACCCTTGGAAGACCTCCGGTAATATCACCGGCCTTGGCCGATTTACGCGGAATTTTTACCAAAATTTTACCCTCCTTGATCTCGTCGCCATCATCGACCATTATATGTGAACCGACTGGAAGGTTATACGATCGTAAAACCTCATCTTTTGAGTCCTTGATCAATAAGGTCGGAATCAATTTCTTATTTCTCGATTCAGAAATAACTTTTTCTTGAAAACCGGTCTGTTCATCAATTTCCACTTGATACGTAACTCCCTGCTCAATATTCTCATAAGCAATTTTACCCGGGAATTCGGAAACTATCACACCATTATAGGGATCCCATGTACAAATAGTATCTCCTTTACTTACTTTGGCCCCATTCTTAATATAAATTGTGGACCCGTAAGGAATGTTATTGGTACTCAAAGTAATACCCGTTTTGGTATCTACGATTTTAAGCTCAGAGGTTCTAGAAATCACGATGTCGGCCTTTTTACCTTCGCTATCTTCTCCTTTGACCGTACGTAAATCCTCAATTTCAGCCACACCGCCAAATTTAACTTGCAGCTTATTATCTTCTGAAATGTTACCGGCGATACCTCCCACGTGGAATGTACGCAATGTCAACTGTGTACCTGGCTCACCAATGGACTGGGCAGCGACCACACCGACGGCCTCGCCTCTTTGGACCATTTTATTGGTGGAAAGGTTTCGACCATAACACTTTGCACAAATGCCCTTCGATGCTTCACACGTCAATGCAGAGCGTACTTCGATCTTTTCTACCGGTGAATCCTCAATTTTCTTAATGTCGGACTCCATAATTTCTTGCCCAGCACTAAGTAATAACTCCTCCGTTAAAGGGTTATAGACGTCGTGCAACGAAACACGGCCCAAGATACGTTCACCAAGAGATTCTACGATTTCCTCATTCTTCTTAAGGGCCTCGACCTCAACCCCCCTCAATGTTTCACAATCTTCGATATTGATGATTACATCTTGGGAAACATCGACCAATCGACGTGTCAAATAACCAGCGTCTGCCGTCTTTAAAGCAGTATCTGCGAGACCTTTACGCGCACCGTGAGTTGAGATGAAATATTCCAAAATCGAAAGTCCTTCCTTGAAGTTCGAAAGAATCGGGTTTTCAATAATCTCGCCACCTCCTGCTGTCGATTTTTTTGGTTTTGCCATCAGTCCACGCATACCGGTCAACTGACGAATCTGTTCTTTTGAACCCCTTGCGCCAGAGTCAAGCATCATATACACCGAGTTGAAACCTTGCTGGTCTTCACGAATACGTTTCATTGCAAGTTCTGTCAACATGGCATTGGTTGAGGTCCAAACATCAATGACCTGATTGTATCGCTCATTATTGGTAATCAGACCCATGTTATAGTTCGCCATAATACCATCGACCTGTCCATTGGCATCGGCGATCATCTCATGTTTCTCCTGAGGTATAATAATATCACCCAAACTAAAGGAAAGACCACCTTTAAAGGCAAATTCATAGCCCATTGTTTTGATCTTATCCAAGAAATCGGCCGTAGTAGGCACGTCGGTAACGCTCAAAATCTTGCCAATTATATCGCGCAACGATTTTTTGTTCAATACTTCGTTAATGTATCCGGCCTGTTCAGGCACTTCCATATTGAACAAGACCCTACCAACTGTTGTAGGGATTATCTGGTTTACAAGTTCACCCTCCTCATTAAAATCTTTCGCCCGTACCTTGATGCCGGCATTCAGGTTGACCTTACCTTCATTGAAGGCAATCTCTACTTCCTCGGCAGAATAGAAGGTCAATCCCTCGCCTAAAATTGGCACCTCTGGGGTTGACTTTCTTTCTTTTGTCATGTAGTAAAGCCCCAAGACCATATCTTGAGATGGAACCGTAATAGGAGAGCCGTTCGCCGGATTCAAGATGTTGTGCGACGCCAACATCAATAGTTGAGCCTCTAAAATCGCTTCAGGGCCCAATGGAAGGTGCACCGCCATTTGGTCTCCATCAAAATCTGCATTAAACGCAGTACAAACCAATGGGTGCAGGCGAATTGCCTTACCTTCTATCAATTTTGGCTGAAAAGCCTGGATACCCAAACGGTGCAAAGTCGGGGCACGGTTCAAAAGTACAGGATGCCCTTTCAATACATTTTCAAGAATGTCCCATACTACAGGCTCTTTTTTATCGATGATCTTTTTAGCCGATTTTACCGTTTTAACTATACCTCTTTCTATCAGTTTTCGGATGACAAAAGGCTTGTACAGTTCGGCCGCCATATCTTTCGGAAGACCGCATTCGTACAATTTCATTTCTGGTCCGACGACGATTACCGAACGGGCCGAATAATCTACACGTTTACCCAAAAGGTTTTGACGGAAACGGCCTTGTTTGCCTTTCAATGAATCTGAAAGCGACTTCAATGGTCTGTTCGATTCTGTTTTTACCGCTGATGCTTTTCTTGTATTGTCGAACAATGAATCAACAGCTTCCTGAAGCATACGCTTCTCATTTCGAAGAATTACTTCGGGAGCCTTGATTTCGACCAATCGCTTCAATCGATTGTTACGAATGATGACTCTTCTATAAAGATCGTTCAAATCGGAAGTAGCAAAACGGCCGCCATCCAACGGAACCAAAGGACGAAGTTCTGGTGGAATCACCGGAATCACCTTCATAATCATCCATTCTGGCCTGTTTTCCCGGTTGTCCTGTGATTCGCGAAGAGCCTCGACCACTTGAAGTCGTTTTAAGGCCTCTGTCTTTCTTTGCTTCGAAGTTTCAGTGTTCGCCTTATGACGCAATTCGTATGAAAGTTCCTTCAAATCGATTCGCGCCAAAAGGTCGATCAAACATTCAGCACCCATTTTTGCGATGAACTTGTTCGGGTCTGAATCTTCCAAATATTGGTTTTCTTGAGGAATGGATTCAATAATGTTCAAATACTCCTCCTCTGTCAAGAAATCCAACTTTTGAATTTCCTCACCTTCAGGTCCTGTGGCGATACCGGGTTGAATAACCACATATCGCTCGTAGTAGATGATCATATCCAACTTCTTGGAAGGCAATCCCAAAAGGTATCCTATTTTGTTGGGCAGCGAACGGAAATACCAGATATGCGCAACGGGAACCACCAAGTTAATATGCCCTACCCGGTCTCTACGTACCTTCTTTTCGGTTACTTCGACCCCACAGCGGTCACAAACGATACCTCGGTAACGTATGCGCTTGTATTTACCACAGGCACATTCATAATCCTTAACAGGACCGAATATACGCTCACAGAACAAACCATCGCGTTCCGGCTTATGCGTTCTGTAGTTTATCGTTTCAGGTTTCAGTACCTCTCCCCTTGATTCGGCCAAAATTGCTTCTGGAGATGCCAGACCAATTGAAATCTTGTTGAACCTTTTTTGTGGTGTATTATCGTGTATTCTAGCCATAATATACTATCCTCCTAATTATAATGTGTGTGTTCTAAACTATTCTTCCAATCTAATGTCCAAACCTAATCCTTTAAGTTCGTGCATCAATACATTGAAAGATTCCGGTAAACCGGGTTCAGGCATGGTCTCGCCTTTTACGATAGACTCATAGGTTTTTGCCCTACCGATTACATCATCGGATTTGACCGTCAAAATCTCACGCAACGTGGCCGAGGCACCATAAGCCTCGAGTGCCCAAACTTCCATTTCCCCGAAACGCTGGCCACCGAATTGGGCTTTACCACCTAATGGCTGCTGCGTAATCAATGAGTACGGCCCTATAGAACGTGCGTGCATCTTATCATCGACCATGTGACCTAATTTGAGCATATAGATTACTCCCACGGTCGCAGGTTGATCGAAGCGTTGTCCGGTTCCGCCATCGTAAAGATAGGTGTGGCCGAATCTTGGTATACCGGCTTCGTCAGTATATTCATTGATCTGATCTAAAGTTGCCCCATCAAAGATCGGCGTAGCAAATTTTCTTCCCAACTTCAGACCGGCCCATCCTAGAACAGTTTCATAAATCTGACCGATGTTCATTCGCGAAGGTACCCCCAACGGATTCAATACGATATCTACGGGTGTTCCATCTTCTAAGAACGGCATGTCTTCTTGACGTACGATTCTTGACACGATACCTTTGTTACCATGACGCCCTGCCATCTTATCGCCCACCTTCAATTTTCTCTTTTTAGCAATATAGACTTTGGCCAACTTCATGATGCCCGCTGGAAGTTCATCTCCCACGGAAATGGTAAACTTGTCCCTTCTCAAGTTACCCTGAAGGTCGTTCAACTTGATCTTATAGTTATGTAAAAGATCGGCTACCGAAGCATTGGTCGATTTATCGGTGGTCCAACTTCCGCCGACCAAGTGGGCGAAATCATCCACCGAATTCAACATCTTCATGGTGTACTTTTTACCCTTAGGCAGTACTTCTTCTCCCAAATCGTTCAATACGCCCTGTGAAGTCTTGCCGTTGATCAAGGTGAACAATTTTTCGACAAGAATATCTTTCAATTCTTGGAATTTAACTTCATACTCCAATTCCAATTTGTTCAACTCTTCCTTGTCTTCGGAACGCTTGCGCTTATCCTTCACCGATCGAGAGAACAATTTCTTGTCGATTACCACGCCTCGTAGGGACGGGGAAGCTTTTAAAGAAGCATCTTTTACATCACCGGCCTTGTCTCCAAAAATTGCCCGAAGTAATTTTTCTTCCGGCGTCGGATCTGATTCTCCTTTCGGCGTAATCTTACCGATCAAGATATCGCCAGGTTTTACCTCGGCACCGATTCGGATCATTCCGTTTTCATCCAAATCTTTTGTAGCCTCCTCAGAAACGTTAGGAATATCATGGGTCAATTCCTCGGCCCCTAATTTGGTATCCCTGACTTCCAAGGCATATTCATCAACGTGTATCGACGTGAAAATATCTTCACGAACCACTTTCTCGGAAATAACGATGGCATCTTCAAAGTTGTAGCCTTTCCACGGCATAAATGCTACCGTAAGGTTTCGGCCCAATGCCAATTCGCCTTTTTCCGTTGCATAACCCTCACAAAGTACTTGGCCTTTTTTCACTTTGTCACCCTTCTTGACGATAGGTTTCAAGTTGATACTCGTACCTTGGTTGGTCTTTCTGAACTTGACCAGTTCGTAAGTCTTGGAATCTTCTTCGAAACTTACCAATCGTTCCGCTTCAGTTCTTTTGTACTTTATAATGATTTTCTGCGCATCGACATATTCAATGGTTCCATCGCCTTCAGCATTGATCAAGACCCTTGAATCGGAGGCGACCTGACGTTCCAATCCGGTACCGACAATAGGCGATTGTGGTTTTAACAGGGGTACTGCTTGTCGCATCATGTTCGATCCCATCAACGCCCTGTTCGCATCATCATGCTCCAAGAAAGGAATCAAGGACGCCGAAATCGACGCAATCTGGTTCGGTGCCACATCAGTGTAGTTAATCTCTTCTGGACTAACGACCGGAAAATCGCCTTCTTCACGGGCAATTACCTTCTCACTATCTATTACACCATTATCTTTTAAAGGTATGTTCGCCTGTGCTATTTTCATACCTTCTTCTTCCTCGGCACTCAAATAGGTATACTCCGAAGTATCTACTTTTGATTTGTCGACCTTTCGGTAAGGGGTCTCCAAAAAGCCCATCGGATTTACCTTGGCAAAAACCGCCAATGACGAAATCAAACCGATATTCGGTCCTTCAGGCGTTTCAATCGGACACAATCTTCCGTAATGTGTATAATGTACATCGCGCACCTCGAAACCAGCTCTTTCACGTGACAGTCCTCCAGGACCTAGAGCCGACAACCTTCTTTTGTGCGTAATCTCGGCCAACGGATTCGTTTGATCCATAAACTGAGATAACTGGTTCGTACCAAAAAACGAGTTGATCACCGAAGACAAAGTCTTGGCATTGATCAAATCTATCGGAGTGAACACCTCATTATCACGTACGTTCATACGCTCACGGATCGTTCTTGCCATACGGGCAAGACCCACACCGAACTGCGAGGACAATTGCTCGCCCACCGTTCTAACACGACGGTTCGAAAGGTGGTCGATATCATCGATCTCTGCTTTAGAGTTGATCAACTCGATCAAATACTTGATAATGGTAATGATATCTTCCTTGGTCAAGACCTGTTTGTCCATTCCGATATCAAGACCCAATTTTTTATTCATTCTGTAACGACCGACTTCACCCAGATTGTAGCGTTGATCGGAAAAGAACAGTTTGTCTATGATGCCACGGGCCGTCTCTTCATCGGGCGGCTCGGCATTACGCAGCTGACGATATATATGTTCTACCGCTTCCTTTTCAGAGTTGGTCGGGTCTTTCTGTAATGTATTGTGGATAATCGCATAATCAGACTGGGCATTGTTCTCTTTGTGAAGAAGAATGGTCTTCACATCAGTCTCTAAAATCTGTTCGATATGCTCTTTTTCCAAGACCGTATCACGATCTAAGACAATTTCGTTACGCTCGATGGAAACGACCTCACCGGTATCTTCATCAACAAAATCCTCGTGCCATGTGTTCAATACGCGAGCTGCCAATTTTCGGCCCAATACTTTTTTCAATCCGGCATTTGACACCTTGATTTCCTCTGAAAGGTCAAAAATCTCCAGAATGTCCTTGTCGCGTTCAAACCCAATGGCCCTGAACAAAGTTGTGACCGGCAACTTTTTCTTTCTATCGATATAGGCATACATTACGCCATTGATATCGGTAGCAAATTCTATCCAAGATCCTTTGAAAGGGATTACTCTGGCAGAGTACAATTTGGTTCCGTTGGCATGAAACGATTGGCCAAAGAAAACTCCTGGAGAACGGTGTAATTGAGAAACAACAACACGCTCTGCCCCATTGATCACAAAAGTGCCGCTAGGCGTCATGTAAGGAATAGTTCCCAAATACACATCTTGTACGATCGTCTCAAAATCTTCATGCTCCTCATCGGTGCAATACAATTTCAAACGAGCTTTTAGGGGAACGCTATAAGTCAATCCCCTCTCGATACATTCTTGTATTGAATATCTCGGAGGATCAATAAAGTAGTCTAGAAATTCCAATACGAACTGATTCCTGGTATCGGTAATCGGAAAGTTCTCCTGAAATGTATTATAGAGACCTTCGTCGCCCCGTTCGTCGGATTTGGTCTCAAGTTGAAAAAAGTCTTGGAACGACTTAATCTGAATATCCAAAAAATCGGGATATTCTGGCGTATTCTCTGCGGATGCGAAATTTATTCTTTCAGTCTGATTTGTGAACATCTATGGACAGTATTTTGATCGTGAATACTAATGGGGCCGTATACAACTTTATATACGGTATACATAAAAAGGCTTAGGTCTTGCTCCACCGAAGGCGGAAAAAGACCTAAACCAAAACGCTATCGTTGTTGCTATTATTTAAGCTCAACTTCTGCTCCTGCTTCTTCCAATGATTTTTTGATTCCTTCGGCTTCGTCTTTAGCTACACCTTCTTTCACTGCTTTTGGTGCGCTATCAACGATGTCTTTAGCATCTTTCAAACCAAGTCCGGTCAATTCTTTTACCAATTTGACCACCGCCAATTTAGAAGCGCCAGCGGCCTTCAAAATTACATCGAATTCCGATTTTTCCTCAGCGGCCTCACCAGCATCGGCTCCACCACCGCCAGCGGCGGCAACGGCAACTGCAGCTGCAGCCGGCTCAATGCCATATTCTTCTTTAAGTATATCAGCCAATTCATTAACCTCTTTTACGGTCAAATTAACCAACTGTTCTGCGAAATCTTTTAAATCTGCCATTTTTCTATCGTTTAATAAATTTTAAAATATAATTGTTCTAGTTGCGTACTTATTTTTCGGACAATGTCTTAAGGATTCCGGCAAGTTTACCTCCACCAGATTTAAGTCCGGAAATAACATTTTTGGCAGGAGATTGTAATAATCCTATAATCTCGCCTATCATTTCTTCTTTTGACTTAATGCTCACAAGAGCGTCCAGATTATCATCGCCTATATATATTGCTTCCTCGATAAATGCACCCTTCAAGAAAGGCCTATCGGACTTTTTACGAAAAGTCTTGATCAATTTTGCCGGGGCATTCGCCGTTTCGGCGAACATCAATGAAGTATTTCCCTTAAGTGTAGAGGGAAGTTCACCGAATTCCTTATCCGAGGCTTCCATTGCCTTTTTGAGCAAGGTATTTTTGACTACGGCCAGCTTAATGTTCGCCTTAAAGCACGCCCTTCTTAAATCAGAGGTAGTTGCGGCGTCCAGACCTGATATATCAGCCAAATAAATGGTAGAGCTATCCGCCAACTGCGTAGTCAAATTTTCTATAACGTTTGCTTTTTCTTGTCTTGTCATGTTAAATATTTTTGCCCGCAGTTAAACTGTCTTAGGGTCTAGTTGAACACTGGGACTCATAGTACTTGACATGAAGATACTCTTCATATATACCCCCTTGGCGGCAGTTGGCTTCAATTTGTTCAGGGTATCCAAAAGCTCTTTGGCGTTACCCGAAATTTTATCAGCAGAAAACGATACCTTACCAATAGCGGCATGAACGATACCTGTCTTATCCACTTTGAAGTCTATCTTACCTGCCTTGACGTCTGATACCGCCTTTGCGACATCCATGGTCACGGTACCCGTCTTAGGGTTGGGCATTAACCCCCTAGGACCCAAAACACGGCCTAACGGACCCAGTTTACCCATTACGCTGGGCATGGTGATGATTACATCAACATCGGTCCAACCTCCTTTTATCTTGTCAAGATATTCGTCCAATCCAACGAAATCGGCTCCGGCCTCTTTGGCCTCTGCTTCTTTGTCAGGAGTAACCAAGGCCAATACCTTCACATCTTTACCGGTACCATGGGGCAGGGTCACTACACCACGAACCATTTGATTGGCCTTTCTAGGGTCAACGCCTAAACGAACCGCCAAGTCCACTGATGCGTCAAAATTAGCGTTGGTTATGTCCTTGATCAAAGCGGAGGCTTCATCGATAGAATAGAGTTTATCTTTTTCTATTTTGGCGCGTGCCTCTTTTTGCTTCTTAGTTAACTTTGCCATTTAAATTACTTTTTTAAGATTTAAAAAGGTCTTTTACCCGCTACCTTCATACCCATTGACCGTGCCGTACCAGCAACCATTTTCATTGCCGATTCTACGGTAAATGCATTAAGATCGACCATTTTATCTTCGGCTATCGCCTTGATTTGATCCCAGGTTACACTACCTAATTTTACTCGGTTAGGTTCGCCAGATCCTTTTTTAATCTTAGCTGCTTCCATTAATTGAACTGCCGCTGGCGGTGTTTTTACGACAAAGTCGAAAGACTTGTCTTTATAGACGGTGATAACAACTGGCAATACTTTGCCCGGTTTGTCCTGCGTTCGCGCATTGAACTGCTTGCAGAATTCCATAATGTTAACTCCGGCAGCACCTAAGGCGGGTCCGACCGGTGGCGATGGATTCGCTGCACCTCCCCTAACTTGTAGTTTAACTACTTTACCTACTTCTTTTGCCATTGTATTAATTTAAATTCAAATTGTGTTCATGGGAAGCAACACAACTTTATAACTATGTAACAATTCTCTTTATATTTTTTCAACTTGCATATAGCTAAGTTCCAATGGTGTCTTTCTACCGAAAATCTTGACCATTACCTCAAGCTTACGCTTTTCTTCATTGATTTTTTCGACAGTACCGTTAAAACCGTTAAAGGGTCCATCGATTACCTTGACCGTTTCGCCAAAAACGAATGGTATGGCCACACTATCAGTGGTAACCGCCAATTCGTCAACTTTGCCAAGCATTCTGTTTACCTCGGCCTTGCGCAAAGGCACGGGGTCACCACCCTTGGTTTCTCCTAAAAACCCAATTACATTGGTAATAGAGCGAATAATATGAACCATCTCGCCAGCTAAATTGGCCTTGATCATAATGTAACCCGGAAAATAAACCCTCTCTTTGTTTATTTTCTTTCCGTTTCGAATTTGCACCACCTTTTCGGTAGGCACCAGTACTTCTTCCAAATAATCTGAAAAACCATGCCGCTCTACCTCGCTTTCGATGTAGCCTTTGATTTTATTCTCTTGGCCACTGACAGCTCTAACCACATACCATTTTTTCTCCAATACTTCAGACATAGGGTTCGGCTTAATTTAAAACGTTGTCAAAATACAAGCTAATCAACTTACTAAAAACCGTATCGACACCCCAGGTCGCCAAGGCGAAGAGAATGCTAAAAACCGCCACTATGACCATAAGATTAGACGATTCAGCTCTTGATGGCAACGTTACATTGTTTCTTAGTTCTTCTATCGATTCTTTTATATAAGTCAACATAATTCTTGTTTTCTATGGCTCGAGAGAAAACTCCCTTCGACTGCGCTTAGGGCAAACTTCTCGTCTCAATGAAACTTTAATCCCATAATTTCAGCACGGGAGGAGAGACTCGAACTCCCGACACCTGGTTTTGGAGACCAGTGCTCTACCAACTGAGCTACACCCGTATTCTTTGATGATTATTCCCGATTACCATCGGAAGAACACACCCTTTATAATTGCATTGAAAGGTATCCCGTCTTAACGGGACACCCTTTAATGCAAATTTTTATCCTTGATTCTTAATCTAAGATTTTGGTCACCTGACCGGCACCAACGGTTCTACCACCTTCACGAATCGCAAAACGAAGCCCTACACTCAATGCGATTGGAGAAAGTAAATCAACTGTAATGGTAAGGTTATCACCTGGCATTACCATTTCAACTCCGGCAGGAAGGTTGATCGTACCTGTCACATCGGTAGTTCTAACATAGAACTGCGGACGATAGTTATTGTGGAATGGCGTATGACGACCGCCTTCTTCTTTTTTAAGGATATAAACCTCGGCCTCGAACTTGGCATGTGGCTTGACAGAACCTGGCTTACAGATTACCATACCTCTTTTTATCTGGTGTTTTTCAATACCTCTCAACAAGATACCTACGTTATCACCAGCTTCACCACGATCCAAAATCTTGCGGAACATCTCAACACCGGTAATGGTAGAACCCAATTTCTCAGCTCCCATTCCGATAATATCGACTGCATCACCAGTGTTCGCAACACCTGTTTCAATACGACCGGTAGCAACAGTACCACGACCGGTAATTGTGAATACATCTTCTACGGGCATCAAGAAGTCTTTATCGACATCCCTTTTTGGCAATTCGATCCAATTATCGACCGCTTCCATCAATTCCATTACGGTATCGACCCACTTCTGCTCGCCGTTCAAGGCACCAAGGGCAGAACCTGAAATAACAGGGCCATTGTCACCATCGTACTCGTAGAACGAAAGCAATTCACGAACTTCCATCTCAACAAGCTCCAATAGCTCCTCGTCATCCACCATATCAACCTTGTTCATAAAAACAACGATGCGCGGAATACCTACCTGACGACCTAAAAGAATGTGCTCACGGGTTTGTGGCATTGGTCCGTCGGTAGCAGCTACCACCAAAATGGCACCGTCCATTTGTGCAGCACCGGTAACCATGTTCTTCACATAGTCGGCGTGACCCGGACAGTCAACGTGTGCGTAGTGGCGGTTCGCTGTTTGGTATTCAACGTGAGATGTATTGATAGTAATACCTCTTTCTTTTTCTTCAGGAGCATTGTCGATAGAATCGAAGCTTCTCTTTTCAGATAACCCTGCGTTAGACAATACCTCTGTAATAGCGGCAGTCAATGTTGTTTTACCGTGATCTACGTGTCCAATAGTACCTATATTCAAGTGCGGTTTGGAACGATCAAAAGTTTCCTTTGCCATGTGTAATTAATTTTAATCTTATTGTTTATATTAGTGTGTACGAATTAAATCAAGTTGAGCCAACGACGGGAATTGAACCCGTGACCTCTTCCTTACCAAGGAAACGCTCTACCCCTGAGCTACGTCGGCGTAAAGTGTTTAATATCTTCATCCTTATTACATTACCCCTAAGGAAGAGATCCCTGCCTTCGCAGGAATGGCAAATTTGCCAATCTTGAGCGGGAGACCCACCTTCGTTTCACCTCGGACGGGCAAGCCGGGTTTTCCTCGACTTCGCTCGATATAAACTTCTCACCCCAAAACTAAAGAGCTAGACGTTTATCTTGAGCGGGAGACCGGGTTCGAACCGGCGACATTCAGCTTGGAAGGCTGACGCTCTACCAACTGAGCTACTCCCGCAAATATTTTTTATTATTTCAAAGACCCAAACCCTTAACCAAAACGTTGTTTATTCGGGCCCACGAAACAAACCTAACCCCCACCTTTTAAATCAGCTTCTTCGCGATTGCCCCAATATTTTATGTGGGGAGAGCAGGATTCGAACCTGCGAAGACATAGTCAGCAGATTTACAGTCTGCCCTCGTTGGCCGCTTGAGTATCTCCCCTCAAACTTATTTTGTAAGAACTTTCTTATGTTTGAGCCGATAGAGGGACTCGAACCCACGACCTGCTGATTACAAATCAGCTGCTCTAGCCAGCTGAGCTACATCGGCCTTTTTACACTTTTTTATGCATAAAAAAGTCCGCTATTTCTAACGGACTGCAAATGTAGATATTTATTTGTTTAATCAAAATAAATTTCAGAAAATTTTAATCATGCATATACACGAAGTTTCTCCTTGCGTTTAATGAGTTTCCGTTCTAATGAATTACATGCTGAGTCAACCGCTTCCTCGAACGATTTACACTGTTTTTTTACCACAAAATTATCTTTGGGCACGTTAAGTTTTATCTCTACGATCTTGTTCTCTTTGGCACTGGTGTTTTCAACTTTAAGATATACGTCTGAACTTATGACCTTATCGTAAAAAGTTTCCATCTTATTCAATCGATTTTGTATAAAATCCATAAGTTTTCCGTCCGCATTGAAATTTACTGACTGTGCATGTACTTTCATAGGTTAAAGGTTTATGTTAGACAATGAAAAAAGAACGTTAGCCTACTTCTTGTTTCTCGGGTGGGCCGAAGCATGTATTTTTTTAAGCTCGGCGATACTATTGTGGGTATAGACTTGTGTCGATGCCAAACTAGAATGCCCCAATAATTCTTTCACCGAATTCAGGTCCGCCCCGTGGTTCAGCATATGTGTCGCAAAGGTGTGCCGCAATATGTGCGGACTCTTTTTAGTCTTGGACGACACCTTACTAAAATACCCATTTATAATTCTATAAACAAGGGTTTCATATATTTTATTGCCGCTCTTGGTCAAAAAAACATAAGAATCTTCGGCAACGAAGGCCAGTGAATTTCTGGCTTCAAAATAGTCTTTGAACAAAGGTCTTGTCGAAGGTAGTAACGGCAATATGCGCTCTTTGTTTCTTTTGCCCAAAACTTTTAATGAACCCTTTTCAAGATCAACGTTGTTTATCTTCAGATCGATCAATTCGGATCTTCTCATACCCGAAACGTAAAGCAGTTCGATGATCAACCTGTCCCTTTTTCCTTCAAAAGTATTTTCAAAAGGATTTTGGGTCAATAATCGCAAAATTTCATCTTCTGAAAATGGCACTTCGACTTTCTTCGGGGTCTTCAATGCTTTATGCTTGGCCAAGGGGTTCGTTTGAATTTTATCAATTCGTTGCAAAAAACGATAGTAAGCCTTTAGGGAAGCAATTTTTCGATTAATCGTTCGATTTGAAATGCCCGAATTCACCAAATCGACCACCCAACTTCTGATTACCGGGTATTCCATTTCATCTATCGAATCCATACCATAGTTCTCGAGACAAAAATCAAAAAATGTTTCAAGATCCCTTCTATAGGCGCTAACGGTATGGATGGAATAGTTTTTTTCCAGGGATAGATAATCTATGAACTCGTTGATCGACATATTAACAAAGTTACAAAAGTTGATACGTCATATCCTGAAATAAAAAAATCCCGTCAATTGACGGGATTTTCAATATTATGTTATTCAAAGTAATCTTTAGACTAAATTTCTTCTTTGTCTCTTAGGCCTTGAATATACTGCGCCTTTTGAATTTGAGCCCTACGCTCAACTGAAGGTTTTGTGAACGCTTGCCGCTTACGCAGTTGACGCATAGTACCTGTTTTGTCGAACTTTCGCTTGAAGCGTTTCAAAGCTCTATCGATGTTCTCTCCTTCTTTAATCGGTATTATTAACATTGGCTACAACCTCCTTTCTTTAATATTCGGGCTGCAAATATACAGCGATGTACCAAATAAACTATAATTATTTTAAAATATTTTTTGCGATTACGACTTTCTGTATTTCGGTCGTACCTTCTCCAATGGTACAAAGCTTCGAATCCCTATAAAATTTTTCGACGGGAAAATCTTTGGTATACCCATAACCGCCATGTATTTGAACGGCCTCATTCGCAGCTTTCACGCATACTTCAGAGGCATACATTTTGGCCATGGCACTTTGTGTGGTAACCGGGCGGCCCTCATTTTTCAAAAAGGCCGCTTTATGCAACAAAAGTTCGGCCGCCTCTATCTCGGTAGCGATATCGGCAAGTTTAAAAGATATTCCCTGAAAATGGCTGATCGGTTTTCCAAATTGAATACGTTCCTTTGAATATTTTAAGGCCGCCTCATAAGCCCCTTTTGCAATACCCAATGACAGTGCTCCAATTGATATTCTTCCGCCATCCAAAACCTTCATGGATTGTATAAAACCGTCGCCGACCTCCCCCAACCTGTTGGCATCGGGAATCTTGCAGTTGTCAAAAATCAATTCGGCCGTTTCACTGGCACGCATACCCAATTTATTCTCTTTCTTACCACTGGTAAAACCAGGTGTGCCTTTTTCGACCACAAAAGCTGTCATTCCATGGCTATCTCCTTTTTTACCCGTTCTAGCCACCACCACCGCAACATCGCCAGTTTTACCATGGGTAATGAAATTCTTGGCACCGTTCAAAATCCACGAATCGCCATTTCTTGTTGCCGTAGTGCTCATGCCACCGGCATCAGATCCCGTATTATGCTCGGTAAGACCCCAAGCACCCAACCATTCCGCGGTTGCCAATTTTGGAATCCATTTTTGTTTTTGTTCTTCGTTGGCAAAGGAAAGAATATGGTTCGTGCATAAAGAATTGTGTGCGGCCAGGGATAGTCCGATCGATGGATCTACCTTCGAAATCTCTTCGATTATTGCCACATATTCGTGATAGCCCAATCCTGAACCACCATAGTTTTCAGGGACCAAGACCCCCATAAAGCCCATTTCACCGGCCTTCTTGAAAACCTCGACCGGAAACGTTTGGGATTCATCCCATTCCATAACATTTGGCCTGATGTACTGCTCGGCGAATTCCCTTGCCGAATCGGCAACCATACGTTGTGTTTCAGAGTAGTCAAAACTCAAATTCGTCCTCGTTTCGGTAATCATAGACGGTAACTTTTTTAGAGCGACAAATATAACCTAATTCTATCAATCTTTTCTGTCGGGAAATCTTCGATTTTTGATAATTCTTCGAACGAATTGATAGTTCCGTTATGATTCCTATAATCTACAATGCCTTGAGCCACATTTTTTTGCAGATATGCTAATTTACCGATGTCATTGGCCGACGCACTGTTTATATTGATCTTATCTATTTTGGGAGGATTCAGCACTTTGAATTTTTTCAATGCACTTTCGACTACGTCAGGTTCGAGTCCGTATACATCATATAATTGCTCATCGACCAAGAAGCCCCCAAGACGATTTCTGAACTTAATAATACGTGCGGAAAGCTTTTCACCAATGCCCTTTATCGACTTTAGGTCATCGGCCGTCGCTTCGTTCAGGTCTTTATAGCCACTCCCGGGAACTGCGTCGGAAATAGTCTTTTTTACATCGTATGAATGTACCTTATTTGTTACTTCGGACGAATTCCTATTTTGTGTCCAATCCGGAAATTTGAAATAGGGTGATATCTTTTGTAATAATGAATCGGATACCTTGGTTACTTTTTGGAATTCTTCAGCGGAATTGGCAAACCTGCCCTGTTTTCTAAAAGCATGTAATCTATCTATTTGCTCGACCGACATGCCTATGGCATAACCTTTATGATCGGTGATAAAATTCGGATTGAAAGGAAAAATCTTGAAGGTATCCTTTTTCAGGGCACTTTCTCTCAAGGCATCTATCTGGGATTGCATTTTCGTATCAACCGCAAAGGATTCAGAACTATTTCGAAATCCGACGGTTTTGAAAGTAAAATATCCGATCTGCAGCAAAATGATTATCAAGAGCAAAAAGAAAATCCCGCTTCGTTCCTGTTTGGTAAATTTACCTGACCGGCTAAAGGAAGCGAAGCGGGATTTAAGTTTTTTCAATTGCCCCTTATTTAAAAGATGCCTTTATATCATCCACATACTTGGCAAGTTCTTCTCGTACTCTAGGGAACAAAAACAGCAACCCTATCATATTGGGAAATACCAAGGCCAATATCATCGCATCGGAAAATTTGATTACGGCATCCAACGTCGCCGCAGCACCGATTACAACGAATATGAGGAACAATACCTTATAGACCGTATCGGCCGTTCTACCCCTTCCGAAGAGATATTTCCATGACTGCAGCCCATAATAAGACCAAGAGATCATTGTGGAAAAAGCGAAGAGAATAATCGCAACGGTAAGTACATATCTAAAACCCGGTATCACCGAATCGTACGCCATTGACGTTAAATCTACGCCCCCGACATAGGCACCCGTCTCATTAAGAAGTACTGTACTGCCTACACCATTGCCGTAATCAAAAGCGCCGGCATCCATATTGAAAAAAATGATTACCAAAGCCGTCATTGTACAAATGACAACTGTATCGATGAAGGGCTCCAATAGCGCCACCACACCTTCACTTGCAGGATATTTAGTCTTGACCGCAGAGTGTGCAATAGCCGCAGAACCTGCACCTGCCTCATTTGAGAAAGCAGCTCTTTGAAACCCAACTATTATGACGCCCAATATACCCCCAAGACCAGCCTCAGGCGTAAATGCGCCGGCAAAGATCATACTGAAGGCTTCACCTATATATTTGATGTTCGCGAAAATAATGACCAAAGATGCCAATATATAGACCCCTGCCATAAAAGGCACTATTTTTTCGGTTACACTGGCAATCTTTTTGATACCGCCTATAATTACGATACCTACCAAAAAGGCAAGAACGACGCCGATTATAACACCGGTCGCCCCTCCTTCAAAGCCGAACATCGTCGTCAACTGTACTGCGGCCTGATTCGACTGAAACGCGTTACCGCCACCAAACGATGCCCCAACACAAAGTATAGCAAATGCTACCGCAAGCACTTTACCCAAACCTTTCATGTTCTTTTCAGAAAGTCCTCTTGACAAATAATACATTGGCCCCCCGTAAACGGTTCCGTCTGGTCCAACATCGCGGTACTTCACACCAAGCGTACATTCGACAAATTTTGTTGACATACCGATCAACCCGCACACGATCATCCAAAAAGTAGCCCCAGGCCCTCCAAGGGCGATCGCTACAGCGACCCCGGCAATATTACCAAGGCCTACCGTTCCGGACACGGCGGTTGCCAATGCCTGAAAGTGACTTACTTCGCCTTCTTTACTTTCGTCGCGAATAGTATCGGGCAGGTCACCATCGACAATATTTACTTCGGATTTTTCAACCCCGTGGCCCTCTGGAAACTCAAGTTCGTCATATTTGCCACGAACCGTATTAATAGCCAATCCAAATCTTAATATATTCGGAAACTTGAAATAAACGGTAAAAAAGGTAGCTCCAAAAATCAATAGAAGTAATACAATGGGCAAGTCATAACCCGCCACATGAATAGGCGTGAGAATCAGATTTTCCCACCAAACGGCAAAAGGCATGAAGGCGTCATTGACTTTCTCGTCCAACCCTTTCTCCGCGGTCTCTTGTGCAAAGTTCAAAAAAGGTGTAAATAGGACGAGTAATGCAAGAAAGTTTCGATTCTTCATAAGGTTTATTTTTGTTATTGCGTTAGTTTGCTGCCCGCCAATATCGAAAAAATAAGCCTTACTATCAAATTAAACCGCCGAATTAATCGGAAGTGGAATCAGCCGATATTGAACATTTCATTCAATTTATTTATCTGTTCGGGGCGGCCCAATACGATAACCTTACTTTTTGGCTCAAGCTTTGTGTCGGCTTCGGGGTTAATAATATAATTGCCATTGGGTTCGATGTAACCGATAATCGTACAACCGGTCTTATTGCGAAGATCTAAGTCCCGGATCGAGCCACAATCTACTTGGCCCTCAAAATCCTCTATCGACACCTCCTCAAGATTGGTCGTATTCTCGCCCTCTGTTGAAAGTTTGTCCATAAAAGTTATCAAATCGGGCATGACCACCAACGAAGCCATATGGTCCCCACCTATCTTATCGGGCATAATGACCTTATTGGCCCCCGCAAGCCTCAATTTCTTTTGCGAAGTAACCAGAGAGGCCCTGCTTATTATAAAAAGATCTTTGTTCAACTGCCTGGCCGACAAAACCACAAAAAGATTGGCCGCATCATCAGGCAGGGCAACAATAAGATATTGTGCCCTTTCGATTCCGGCCTCTTTCAGAACATCGTCTTCATTAGCATCGCCTTCAATAAAAAGTATATCGGGATCGTGTTTTAGCACAACCTCATGATCACGCTCAATGACCACAAAAGGTTTTTTATAAGCCTTCAAGCGCTCGGCCGCCTGCATGCCATTTCGGCCAAAACCACATAAAATAACATGATTGTCAAGACCGTCTATTTTATTTTTCACTTTCTTTTTTTTTAAAAGTTGTAACGAATTCTTTCCTAAAATATACTCTGTTATAACCGAAATGGCATAGGCAAAAATAAAAACACTGAACGCTATCAGAACCACGGTGAAAATTTTTCCCCGGTCGTCCATAGGTCCAACTTCGGTAAATCCCACAGTTGTGACCGTAATAATGGTCATATACAGGGCATCTACCCATGAAAGCCCTGAAAAGTACCTGTACCCAATAATGCCGATAATTAGAACCGTTAGCAACAGGGCAATTGACAAATAAATCTTGGAGCGGAATAATTTGATCATATCAGAGGTCGAAAACCGAAGTGCGCTTGGTGTATAATAAATCTTTTATTTTTAGCCAAAAAGCCAGGAACAAGTAGAGCGCAAAACCGAAGCCAAGGGTCACAAAAGTCAAATAGATGAACGAAGTTCGCACCACCCTTGCGCGAATGCCCAGGCGTTCGGCGATGCGGCGACAAACCTCAAAACCCCTCTTTTGAAAGTAATAGAGCGTACGGTAGAACAAATTCATGCCTTAAAATTAGTCAAAAAGTTGGCAAAAAGCCATTTTCAAATTTCACTTTTAGTCCCGTTTTTCGACAAAAACCTATGCTCAATGTTTACCCTTTATTTTAAATACCCTCAAAAAGTGCCTCAATAAATTCAATTCATGGTCAAGACTGCAAGAGACTATTTCCAACTGCGCACTGTAAACATTTGTTTTGAACGCAATATTCATTGTACAATTCAATCAGTGCTTGACCATCCTTTCCGTTTTTCACTGATATGCCGTGCTTTGTAAAATTTCGGGTAATGGCATTTTCCTCTTTTTTGATTGCCGTTATTATCGCAATTATCTCATCGTTGGAATCTTTGCCCACATGCCGGGCATAGCAGAACTTAAGCGGTAAAATCGTGTTGATAATTAAAAGATCAATGAAGTTGCGAGTCAACCTTTTGGTACTTTTTTTCGACTCCCTACCGAATGTATAATGTGTATTCCAATAACTGCTCGCCGAAATTTCAAAGATGGAATATAGGTCCTCAAGTCTGGGAGCTTCCATAATTTTCATGAACAAACCTTGATACATGGTGTAAAGTTGAGCCAACTGCGATAAACGAATCGTTGGAAAGTTCGAAGGCCGCAGCTTAAAAAAATTTGGTCTTTGAACGTTATTCGCCTGCAAATCAAACTTATTACTTAGGTATTTGAATTCCTTCCCCAATTCTAAACAGTATTCATCGACAATTTTTTCATCATCCAACAAATGTGACATCCCGAAAAAAACACTTTCCAGTTGCAAAATATCATTCTGAATTTTCCGTACTATCGAAAAATCAAGGCTCTGGGCCAAACTCATAAAGGCTTCCGCATTGATTTTGGACCCGAAATTCTTCAGCAGCATTGAAAAAAGAACACTTTCCCAGTCGTTCTTACTTTTCTTCAGAAGATGTTCGACCCAGATAGATTTCCTTTCCAAGCGTTCAAAATAAAGCCTTTCGAGCCAGCTATCAATAATAAAACCATCGATCTGCGCAATGTTCTTTTCGCAATTGACAAAAGAATAACTTCTTTTATCCAATAGGTTTTGATAAGTCGTTAAAAGTTTTGGCGGGATGTAATGTTGCAATTCAAGTGTGGGAATTTCAGTATTGTCGCTGCGATATACTTCGGCATCATCTTCCCATACCACGTGTAAGATTACGTTGTTATAATGAGGGTCTTGTTCGTGGTTATGGGCATACCAATCAGAAGATTTGAGATGTATCTCGACATTTCCCGCCCACAGCTGTCCCGCGATGGAAATCTTGGCGTTAAAAAAATCAGGACCGGAATGGAGATTGTGGGAACCTACATCTTCGATAATGACCGGTTCTTTTTTTGAGGTGGCCAACTGCTCCAGCTGAATCTTTTTATACTTCCAGATAAAATGGAGCAAATCTTCACGCATGGGTATTGTTGGTTTGTTTATGGCAAGGTGTTCGAGCCAAAAGTACGGTTAACCGAATCCTCATGTCAACACAATATCGAATACCAATCGCTAGACTTTTGAAACTAACGGCCAAAACAGCTTATTCGGCCACTTCGCCTTCCCAGTTCATAAATCCTCCCTCTAGATTATATGCATTTTCAAAACCGATACTGTTCATAATGGCACAAGCCTGACCACTACGATTTCCACTGCGGCAATACACATAATAATTTTTGGTCTTGTCCAATTTTTCGAGTTCGCTCAAAAACTCCTGTCCCAAATAAATATCGATATTGGTAGAATTGGGAATATAGCCCTCTTCTACCTCTTCAGGCGTGCGCACATCCAATATAAATGCATTCTCGTCATTCTGTAATTGTGCGGACCACTCTTCTTGCGATAAATCTGCCATGTTCAAATTTTCAATGTTCCCGACCTATGGTCTTAGTTCTATTAGGAGCCAATGCCGGCACCTGTTCATTTAAGTTCCAAATGTACATTTTTAATGGCAAAAACGGCACCTCAATTTTTTAACAAAAATTTGACGATAAAAGCATGGTCTTAAACTGCAGATCATATACATTTGTATATACAAGTGTTAGATGGCATGGATGTTGAAGAAAAAATAAAAACGGTCAAGAACATACCTATTAAAAGTAGAACGGTCATTCACTTTATGTTGGTGAACAACAAGATAAATGAAATGATATCTATCGCATTAAAACCTTTCGACGTATCGGTACAACAATTCAACGTTCTACGCATTTTAAGAGGGCAAAATGGAAAACCCGCCAACTTATCGACGCTTAATGAACGTATGGTCACCAAAATGAGCAATACCACCCGTTTGGTGGACAAATTAATTCTAAAGGGATATGTAAGTCGCATTACTTGCCCCTCCAATAGAAGGAAAGTAGAAATAAACATTAC
The DNA here is from genome assembly GCF_042611095.1 of Meishania litoralis. NCBI lineage: Bacteria > Pseudomonadati > Bacteroidota > Flavobacteriia > Flavobacteriales > Flavobacteriaceae > Meishania > Meishania litoralis. The sequence goes on along the minus strand of NZ_JBHFPV010000004.1, from coordinate 300,690 downwards.
CGATCAAGGCAAGAACGATTTAAAAAAAATGGATGCCGCCATGCAGGAGGCCGAAAACAAAATATTAAAAAATCTTACAATTGAAGAATTGGAAGAACTGAACCTATTGTTCGACAAATTTTAAATTTAAACACGTATTATTAACAAAACTCCCATTCGTGGGATAAACTAAAATCGGATTAATTATGAAAAAAGGAATATTAAGTTTGGCGTTGGCCATGATCTTTGGAGTTGCGGCCACAGCGACCGAACCCATTGACGGCGAGAAAAAAACGGTCAATGTAGAAAAAAGCAAGGTCACTTGGAAAGCCTACAAGGTAGCAGGTGGTCATGAGGGTACCGTAAATTTGAAATCGGGCCATTTGATGTTCGACGGCAATAAGTTGACCGGCGGCGAATTTGTCGTGGATATGCCTACGCTGGTGTCAACAGATCTTGAAGGGGACATGAAAGGTAAATTGGAGGGGCATTTGAAATCAGATGATTTCTTTAGTGTTGAGAACCACAAAACCTCGAAACTGGTGATTACCAGCGTCAAACCGTTCAATGACAGATCTTCTACCGTCACCGGAAATTTGACCATAAAAGGAATCACAAAACCGATAACTTTTGTAATTTCACTTTTCGACAACAAAGCTACGGCCACATTAAAGGTAGATCGTACCGAATATGACATCAAGTTCAGGTCGGGCAGTTTCTTTGAAAACCTTGGCGACAAAACAATTTATGACGAATTCGACTTAGTGGTCGATCTAGCATATTAAATAAACTTGACCTCACAAGTTTGCCCCGTTTTCCCAGAAAGAAGACGGGGTTTTTATTTTGAATTTGGTTTGCGGTTATGAAAATGATTTCTATATTTGACCTAATGATCAACAACATGGAAAATACTTGGTGGTGGAACAACTCTCGACGAACATCGTGAGCTGAGCATCATTATAGCTAAACTATATAAGGCCTGTCATCACGACGGGCCTTTTTTAATTCAATATTTTAAAAACGTTTTGGTTCATGATATATCAACTTAAAACAACCTCTAAAAAAATCCTTGCCGACACCATTACACCGGTGAGCGTATATCTCAAGATCCGTGATCGCTTTCCGAACAGTCTCTTGTTGGAAAGTAGCGACTACCACGCCAACGATAACAGTTTCTCGTACATCTGTTGTAACCCGATAGCTTTCATCAAAATCGAGAACGAGATTATTTACGAACATTTTCCCGACCGAAGTTTCAAAGAAACCAAGATTACCGATCAGATCGATGTGGTCGCGGCCATCGATGCGTTCGGTAGAAATTTCACCGGCGAAAGCAACGATTTCAAATTCATCAATAACGGACTTTTCGGCTATATGGCCTATGATGCCGTACGCTACTTCGAAGACATTTCGATTTCGAAAAAAAAGAACTCGATGGCGATACCCGATGTTTATTATGCGGTTTATCAAAATATCATTGCCATCAATCATTTTAAGAACGAGGCCCATATTTTTGCACACTGTTTCGAGAACGGGGAAAACATTTCCGAAATCGAACAGATACTGAACGCAAGAAATTTTGCTTCCTATAATTTTTCGATGGAAGGAAAGGCTTCCTCGAACCTTGACGACGAAGCATATAAAGAACATGTACGCCTAGCTAAAAAACATTGCCAGCGTGGGGATGTTTTTCAACTTGTACTGTCCAGAAGGTTCTCACAGGGTTTCAAGGGCGATGAGTTCAATGTGTACCGCGCATTGCGATCCATAAACCCTTCCCCCTATTTGTTCTATTTCGATTACGGGGATTTCAAAATCTTTGGAAGCTCGCCCGAAGCGCAGTTGATCGTCAAAAACGGAACTGCCGAAATCCATCCGATCGCCGGAACTTTCAAAAGAACGGGCAACGATGAAAAAGATGCCGTACTTGCCAAACAATTGACCGAAGACGATAAAGAAAACAGTGAGCACGTTATGCTTGTCGACCTGGCCAGAAACGATCTGAGCCGAAACGGAAATATGGTCGAAGTTGCCAACTACAGAGAGGTACAGTTTTTCTCCCACGTTATTCACCTGGTTTCAAAAGTGGTCGGTCAAAAGAAAAAGGACATTCCTACGATGAAGGTCGTGGCCGATACTTTTCCGGCAGGTACTTTGAGCGGTGCGCCCAAACATATGGCCATGCAGTTGATCGAGAAATACGAAAAGACGAGTCGCAGTTATTACGGTGGTGCCATCGGTTTTATGGATTTTGACGGAAATTTCAACCATGCCATTATGATACGCACATTTTTGAGCAAGAACCATCAATTGCATTATCAGGCGGGTGCAGGTTTGGTGGCCGCCTCGGATCCCGATGATGAACTACAGGAAACCTATAACAAATTGGGAGCCCTTAATAAGGCTATGGAAATTGCGGAAACGATATAAGTCCCCAAAGGTGTAACACTTGACTTCAATTGATCGGGCAGTTTTAGGTAAATCGAAACGAATTAAATGAAAAAACAAAATAATCACGACAATAAAAGTTCCTCTCCTTTAAGGAAGCCAAACGAACTTAATCCCTCCCCTTTGGGGAGGTTAGGTGGGGCCGTTCTGGTAATAGACAATTACGACAGCTTTACCTATAATCTTGTCCATTATCTGGAGGATTTGGGTTGCGAGGTTACCGTTAAAAGAAACGATCAATTGACCTTGGACGAAGTCGCCGCCTTTGAAAAAATAGTCCTGTCCCCTGGGCCGGGAATCCCAGATGAGGCCGGATTGTTGAAAGAAATAATTTCAAAATACGCCGCGACAAAAAGTATTTTTGGCGTATGCTTGGGGCAGCAGGCCATTGCCGAGGTTTTTGGCGGTTCACTGGTCAATCTTGATCAAGTGTACCACGGCACGGCCACCAAAATCAATATCATTGAAGACGATGTTATTTTTGAGGGAATTCCGAAAGAAATCGAGGTCGGTAGATATCATTCATGGGTAGTGCATCCCGACATGCCCGAAGTCTTGATCGCGACCTCCGTAGATAAAAACGGACAGGTAATGTCGCTCCGCCATAAACAATATGACGTTTCCGCGGTACAGTTCCATCCCGAATCGGTATTGACTCCGCACGGGAAGAAGATTTTGGAAAACTGGCTTAGTAGAAAATAGATATTAGACAATAGATTTTAGATAATGAACAACTACCGGGAACTTATTGTTTGGCAAAAATCAATCTCTATCGTTGAGAAAGTCTATACCTTAACCTCATCATTTCCTGATGAAGAAAAATATGGTTTGACGGGTCAAATTAGAAGAAGTTCTGTATCAATTGCTTCGAATATTGCTGAAGGGGCCGGAAGAAATTCTAAAAAGGAATTTAGAAATTTTCTTGGAATGGCGAATGGTTCATTAAATGAGATGAACACACAATTGGAAATATCAAAAAGGCTAGGACTGATAAATGAAATCGAGTTTAAGTCAATTTTGAAACAAAGTGACGAAATTCAAAAAATGATTTATACCCTCATCAAGAAATTTTCTCAAATCTAAAATCTATTACCTCATATCTACATCGACATGAAAGAAACGCTGAACAAACTTATCAACCACGACATTCTCTCGAAAGAAGATGCGAAACGGATTTTGGTCAATATTGCCAAAGGGGAATACAACACCAGTCAGATCGCCGCATTTCTGACCGTTTACATGATGCGTAGCATTACCATTGAAGAACTCGAAGGTTTTCGTGATGCATTATTGGAGCTTTGTGTGGCGATCGACCTATCGGAATACAATCCGGTCGATCTATGCGGCACGGGCGGCGACGGAAAGGACACTTTCAACATTTCGACCCTGGCTTCGTTTGTGACCGCCGGCGCCGATGTAAAAGTGACCAAACATGGCAATTATGGTGTTTCGTCAAAATGTGGCAGCAGCAATGTGATGGAATTTCTAGGAATCAAATTCAGTAACGAATCCGACTTTCTAAAAAAATCCATCGACCAGGCCGGCATTTGTGTATTGCACGCACCTTTATTTCATCCGGCGATGAAAAACGTGGCACCTATCCGTAGGGAATTGGGCGTAAAAACCTTTTTCAATATGCTGGGGCCAATGGTAAACCCGGCCTTCCCGAAAAATCAAATGGTCGGGGTCTTCAATCTCGAACTTGCCCGAATGTACGGTTACCTTTATCAAAACACGGATAAGAATTTCACCATTCTACACGCCTTGGACGGCTATGACGAAATTTCATTGACCGGAAACACAAAGACGATTTCCAACAAATCGGAAGGAATGTTGAAGCCTGAGGATTTTGGTGTAAATGTCATCGAGCAAGATGAAATCGTCGGTGGCAAGGACATCGCCGAATCGGCCCAAATATTTATGGATGTACTCCAAGGAAAGGGTACTAAAGCCCAGAACAACGTAGTTTGTGCCAATGCAGGAATCGCCATTGCGACCGTGAACGGATTGAGCCCGAAAGAAGGTTTTGAAAAAGCCAAGGAATCTCTTTTAAGCGGACGGGGATTGAAAGCTTTGAAGAAGTTACAAGAAGTAAGCAGTTGATTTTTATGAATATACTTGATAAAATAGTGGCCGATAAGCGTAAGGAAGTCAATTTGAAAAAATCGTTGATCCCTGTTTCGCAATTGGAAAGTTCTGTACTTTTCCGCCGGGAGACCGTTTCATTGGGCAATGCCTTGAGAAATAGCGCCACAGGAATTATCGCCGAGCACAAACGTCGCTCCCCGTCAAAATCGGAAATCAACCAAAACCTGAATGTTCAGGAAGTCGCTTCGGGCTATGAAAATGCCGGCGTATGCGGCATGTCGGTGTTGACGGATGGAAAATATTTCGGGGGCTCGTTGGACGACCTATTGTTGGCACGCGCCACTGTCGGTATTCCATTGCTCCGAAAGGAATTCATAATCGACGAATATCAAATATTGGAAGCGAAAGCCCATGGTGCCGATGTTATTCTGCTGATTGCGGCAATATTGCCGCGAGAAGCGATCAAGAACTTTTCAGAATTTGCCAAAAGTCTGGATCTGGATGTATTGTTGGAAGTGCACAATCAAGATGAACTGCATAAATCGATCATGTCAAGTATTGATATGTTGGGCGTCAACAATCGAAACCTGAAAACGTTCGAAGTCGACCTGAACACAAGCCGTAACCTTTCAAGGTTAATACCTGATGAATTTGTGAAAGTTTCCGAAAGCGGAATTAGCAGTCCGGTCGCGATCCGTGACCTCAAAACATACGGGTACCAAGGCTTTTTGATAGGGGAGAATTTTATGGCGACCAACAATCCCGGAAAAAATGCAAAGGAATTTATCGAACTGATAAAAGAAAATGATGAAGCTTAAGATCTGTGGAATGAAACACAACACCCAAAAAGTCGCTGCGATACGGCCCGACTATTTGGGCTTCATTTTCTGGGAACCGTCAAAGCGCTTTTTTGACGGCAGGCCGTCAGAGACATCCGAAACCATAAGGAAAATCGGTGTCTTTGTCGATGCCCCGATAAAAGAAGTTTTGGCAAAAATCGAACAATATAAATTATGGGGCGTTCAATTGCATGGTAATGAAACTGCCGAATACTGCGAAGCCTTGCGCCATGCAACCGTTCGGTCGAGCACCATCGAAACCTTGAAAAGGTCCTCAAAGGCGCCCAAGGAGATAAAGTTGAAAATTATAAAGGTATTCACCATCAAGGACAACTTTGATTTTGGTCTGTTGAGACCCTATGAAAATGTATGCGACTACTACTTGTTCGATACCAAGGGAGAACTTCCCGGTGGCAATGGTTTCATGTTCAATTGGGGAGTCTTGAAAGATTATCCTTCCACAAAACCCTATTTTTTAAGTGGCGGCATCGGGTTGGAAGAAATCGAACCAATAAAGAAGTTCCTAAAAAGCCCGGAGTCAAAATATTGCCATGCCATCGATGTAAACAGTAAGTTCGAAATCGAACCTGGGCTAAAAAATATTGAAGCGTTGAAAAAGTTCAAAGAAATTTTGAAGCATAATTAAAAGATTCCGGTCTTCGCCGGAATGACGAAAAAAAATGAAATACAATATAGACGAAAAAGGATATTACGGGGAGTTCGGCGGGGCTTTTATTCCTGAAATGTTGTATCCCAACGTAGAGGAATTACGCCAAAAGTACCTGCAAATCATGCATGAAAGCTCTTTTCAAAAAGAGTTTCATCAATTGCTCAAAGATTATGTCGGCAGGCCTTCCCCGCTGTATTTTGCCAGCCGGCTTTCAGAAAAACACGGTTGTAAAATCTATTTAAAGCGAGAAGATCTGAACCACACCGGGGCGCATAAAGTGAACAACACCATCGGTCAGATCTTAATGGCCAAAAAGCTGGGCAAGACACGCATAATTGCCGAGACCGGGGCCGGACAGCACGGTGTGGCGACGGCAACCGTTTGCGCCCTTATGGGCATCGAATGCGTTGTTTACATGGGCGAAATCGATATTGCACGTCAGGCCCCCAATGTGGCCCGCATGAAAATGTTGGGTGCCGAAGTCCGGCCAGCACTCTCAGGAAGCCGCACTTTAAAAGATGCCACGAACGAAGCCATTCGCGATTGGATCAACAATCCTGTTGATACCCATTATATCATTGGTTCGGCCATTGGCCCGCATCCATATCCCGACATGGTTACGCGATTTCAATCCGTTATTTCGGAAGAAATCAAATGGCAATTGCAAGAAAAGGAAGGGCGCGAAAATCCCGATTATGTGGTTGCCTGCATTGGAGGAGGTAGTAACGCCGCAGGTACCTATTATCATTTTCTCGATAATCCCGAGGTTGGAATCATAGCTGTAGAAGCCGCCGGAAAAGGAATAAATTCAGGGGAAAGCGCCGCAACATCGGCATTGGGAAAAATAGGAATCATCCACGGCTGCAAGACCATGTTGATGCAGACCAACGACGGGCAGATAACGGAACCCTATTCCATTTCGGCAGGACTCGATTATCCAGGTGTTGGGCCCATGCATTCACATTTACATGCATCGGGAAGGGCCGATTTTTATTCTGCGACCGACGATGAAGCCATGAAAGCAGGATTGGAACTTTCACAATTGGAAGGAATTATTCCGGCCATAGAATCAGGTCATGCACTTGCCGTTTTCGAACATAAGAAATTTCGATCGGAAGATGTGGTCGTTATCAGTCTATCGGGTCGTGGCGACAAGGATTTAAACACGTATATAGAATATTTCAAACTTTGAGTAGCAATAAGTATTAAGTACAAAGCAATCGTTAAAAGGCTTTGTACTTCGTACTTTGTATCTCGTACTTTTTTAAAATGAACAGAATAAACCAAAAATTATTAGAGCCTAAAAAACTCCTCTCCATTTATTTTACGGCCGGTTATCCAAATTTGGACGACACGGTTAAAATCATTCAAGAACTGGAGAAGAGCGGCGTCGATATGATTGAAATAGGGCTGCCCTTCAGTGACCCTTTGGCCGATGGGCCGACCATTCAAAAAAGCTCCACGGCAGCATTGAAAAACGGCATGACCACCGAGATACTCTTCAGGCAATTGGCAGCAATTCGTGAATCGGTTTCCATCCCGTTGATCATCATGGGGTATTTTAATCCGATATTACAATTCGGAGTAGAGTCTTTTTGTAAAAAATGCAGTGATATCGGTATCGACGGACTGATAATTCCCGATCTACCGGTAGATGTCTATCATGAATCGTATCAGACCATTTTCGAAAAATACGGGTTGCTCAATATCTTCTTGATCACCCCCCAGACATCCGTAGAACGTATTCGATTCATCGATTCGGTTTCCAAAGGGTTTATCTATATGGTCAGCTCGGCAAGTGTCACTGGGGCCAAATCAGGTTTTGGCCAAACACAACAGGATTACTTCGAACGGATCGCTTCGATGAATCTTTCGAACCCGCAGATCGTTGGTTTTGGCATTAGTAATTCCGAAACATTTCAACAGGCAACGAAAATGGCCAAAGGCGCTATAATAGGCTCCGCTTTTATAAAACATTTGACGGAAAACGGAGTCGATTCAATATCAAGTTTCATAAAACCAATTCGAAAATGAGAGATATTGCCGACAATTGGAAAATTGTCATACTGCTATGCCTGACCTTGGGCATGGCTCCTTTCTTTCCCGAACCTCATATTTGGGGCAAGCTAAAATGGATTGCAGGCGGGGCCGTGGGCATGAAAGCCATGGACTGGTTCGATGTCTTGCTACATGGCTTTCCTTTTGTTCTTCTTCTGAGGTTGTCGATTCTGAAGATTTCCGGGAAATTGAATTGAATTCTTGAAGATTCCTCTTTGAGAACATTTTACAAAAAAGAATAATAATTGCTTACTTTGGCCCCCACAATGAGAACCCTATGAAAAACCTGGCACAGCTCCTGTTCGCTCTATTTACGTTATCAAGTTTAGCCCAAGATACTATCCATTTAAAGTCGCAAGTGCGACATTCTATCGAAGAGCTTCGCGACTTTGTGTCCATTCCCAATGATGCATTGGACCATGCCGATATCAACCTTAATCTGAACTGGCTGACCAAAAAATTCAATGCAAGGGGGTTCAATTCCACGATACTGCCGACCGAAGGCGAATCGCTTTTCTTTGCGGCGCTACCGATGGACGATGCCAAACCCACGATTCTTTTTTATATGCATTTTGATGGACAAAGCGTAGATCCCGCCAAATGGGATCAACCAAACCCCTATGAAGTGGTCTTAAAATCAAAAGACGGTGATGGTTGGAAAAAAGAGGCGTTCGAAGATCTGAACGAAAATATCGATTACGATTGGCGATTGTTCGGTCGCTCGACCTCCGATGACAAAGGCCCGATCATCATGTTCTTGAATGCCGTTGATCTATTGCAAAAAGAGGGTGTCGAAATACCTTTTAACATCAAGGTAATCTTGGATAGCGAGGAAGAAAAAAGTAGTAAACCGTTACCAAAAGCGGTGAAGGAATACCGCGAGCTTCTAGAAGCCGATTTTCTGATCATCAATGACGGCCCCGTTCACGTTTCAGAAAAACCGACCGTAGTATATGGTTGCAGGGGCATAACCACTTTGTCGTTGACCACCTACGGCCCGATAAACCCGCAACACAGTGGTCATTATGGAAATTATGCGCCGAACCCCGGGTTTCAATTGGCACAAGTATTGGCAAGCATGAAAGATACTAGCGGCAAAGTTTTGATTGATGGATATTACGACGGTATTTCAATAGATGAAGCGACCATGCAGGTTCTCAAAAGTGTACCGGACCATGCCGAAACCATCAACGAAAATCTAGCCGTCAAAACCCCTGAAAAAGTGGGTGGTTTTTATCAAGAAGCCCTTCAGTACCCTTCGCTGAACATTCGTGGCCTAGGTTCGGGTTGGATTGGCGAGAAGTCGCGTACGATCGTTCCTGAGAGCGCAACGGCCGAATTGGATCTGAGGCTGGTACCCGAAACCGATGGCACGCGACTTAAAAACTTGGTAAAAAAACATATCGCACAACAAGGTTTTTATATTTTGGATTCCGTTCCAGATAAGGACCTGCGCATGATGCATGATAAGATCATGACCGTTAAGGAGGGCAGTGTTACCGATGCATTTCGAACCGATCTGGACAATACTTATGGCAATTTTCTAGTCAATACTTTGAAAAAGAAATTCGGGGAAGATGTGGTACAGGTTCGAATCATGGGCGGTACAGTGCCCATTGCCCCATTCATCAATGAATTAAAAATTCCCGCTTTTATAGTTCCGATGGTCAACCCCGACAATAATCAACACAGTCCGAATGAAAATCTCAAAATCGGGCAGATTGCCTACGGAATTCAGGTTTTTTACGGGATATTGAGTTCTTCGTTGTAAGTTACCTATTTCAGGTCGATCAGAATCACTCCGTTTGTTCCTCTAAGTCCATATTGGGCCGTTTCGGAACCTTTGCTAATGACCCAGATCAATTTTATTTCCGAGGTGGGAATCGATGAAACATCAGTCATGGGTTGCCCATTGACTAAAATAAGGGGGTCCTTGTTCCCACTAAAATTATTTGCCCCCTTTCCGATAATTATTCTTCTTCCCTGAACTATGCATTATTAAACTTTGCGTTAAGTATTTCATAGACTGTTGCATAATCAGAATAATTCAGACTGTTCCTTGCCTTGATCTTTGTATCAAAGCCCAATGCCACCATGTCAGCCTCGGTCAAGGGTGTCGTTTTTTGAGGAAACTGGAACAACATTTCATTTTGTTGCGTATAGCCTTTACTCAATGCCCCGTGCTCCGGGGAATGTACGGTAATCCATTTGGTATCAGCGCCAACCTTAAAGGTTAGTAGCCCCTTTTTGTTCGTTTTCTTTCTGGTTTTGACCGAATCAACGTAAATATAGGCCCCCTTTATCGGCACACGCTCAAAATCGGTGACCAGAAGTTTTACCGCAATATCATCAGCGGCATTGCCCTGACCAGTCAGAAGGTTAGCGGCCAATAAAACCGTACAAATACCGAAAAACAGCTTCATTTTCATAGTTCGTTTTTTAGATGATATTTAAAGATAAGTTTTTAAAGAGCAAAAACTTGGCGTCACTTTCGATTTAGTATTTTTTTAAGAGACGTAAAAATCATTCTCAAAATTAGAACGTACCTTCAATTATCAAAACTTCCGATTATGATATTCTTGAACAAATATTCAAAGCTATTCCCATATAGAATCGCATATAGCCCATTATGCTTTTCTTAAGCCGAATTTCTACTGGCGTTGATATTGCCATATAGCGATCGGGTCACGATCTTTTCGTACAGTTCAAGATATTCGGAATTCTGTCCGATTTTTTGAAGGGCGTTTTGTTGAATGACCAGCAGTGGCAATACGATGTTCTCACGGATCTTTATGGACTCACGCGAAATAGGTTCGTCTTCCATAAGGATTTTAGAACCGGAAATAAGCAACAACATTTTTTTCGAAAGCAGGTATTCCTCATAAAGTATGTTCCAAAATTCACCATATTCTTCATTTTCCTTCATATACGAAGTAAGCTCGAAATAACATTTTGAAAGCGACATCATGCTGTTCAACATCAACGCCTTGAACAATGGAACTTCATTGTACAGCTTTTTCAGGTCTCGCAACTTTCCTTTATCCTTTAAGGCCTGAATCGCAGTACCGATACCGAAATAGCCTGGCACATTCTGTTTTAACTGGCTCCATGAGCCTACAAAAGAAATGGCCCTAAGGTCAGAAAGTTCAAGCTTTTTCTTGTTGCCCCGTTTACCGGGCCTACTTCCTATATTCGCATTTGAATAATACTTCAACGTACTCATGTTTTCGAGGTAGGGCATGAATTTCTCATGATGTTTCAAAGCATCGTATTTTTCAAAACTCAACTCTGAAAGTTCTTCGATCAACTTGCGTGAATCCTTCGAAATCACATTTTCTTTACCGAAGATATTATTCGACAGCCCGGCGGTCAATAACTGCTCGCTATTGTGCATAAATTGCTCCTTCGTGCCATATGTACTCGTAATCGTCTGCCCTTGTATGGTCAATTGTATTTCATGGTTCGCTATATCTTTGGTCTGTGCGGCATAGAAACGATGGGTCTTGCCACCGCCCCTTGCAGGCGGCCCTCCCCTGCCATCAAAGAAAATCGCCTTGATACCGTTCTTTTTACAGACTTTCGAAAGATTTTCCTTGGTCTTGAAAATCGACCAATTGGCCTTTACATACCCACCATCTTTCGTACCGTCTGAAAAGCCAAGCATAATCGTATGTTTATTTTCGCGACGTTCTAAATGCTTCCGGTATTTTGGTATTTTGAACAGGGCCTGCATGGTATCTTCTGAAGTCGCCATACCTTTCATAGTCTCGAAAAGGGGCACGATATCAAATGTTATGTTATCTTCTTCCCATCCGCACCAGCGAAACAGCCCATAAACAAAAAGCACTGAAAAAATATCTTCTGAATTGCTAATAATATAACGGTTGCAACCTTCTTCCCCATTTTTAAGCTGAATCCCCTTTAACTGGGCAATGTTTCGAATAGTATCTTTAATGATCGGGTCATCATAATCTTTGGCCGACAATTTCAGGTCTTCGGTCAAAAGAATATCGCGTAGCTTGGCATTGGTCAATTCATCAAGGCTCTTTTCAACAATCTTGTGCTTTATCAATACTGCTTCGACCACCTTTGTGTGGGCACTGTGGTCTTGTCTAATGTCCAAAGTTGCGAAATGCGTCTTGAATATTTTCACTTTGTCGATGAAATGATCCAAATCTTTTAAATAAAGGCTGTGGTATTTTTCGACCAACAAAGTTCTAATTGATCGCAAAGGCTCGATGATGTCTACATACCCCACTTGTTTTCTTGTATCGAACATGGCCACATAGAGATTGTTTCTCAGTTGCCCGATGTGCTCTTGCAGCTCTTTGAAAGTCAGTTTTTGCTGTAACTTTTTCAAATCATTATAATAACACTTCATCAGGTTTACCCGTAGCTCGTCCGCCACGTCTTTAGTTATTTCGGCAGTCACGAACGGATTTCCGTCTCTATCGCCACCAGGCCAAAACCCCAATTTTATGATATTATGGTTTTCGAACCGATCGTTCTTTATATTTTCCTTGATATAGGCGTAAAGACTACCAACGGCATTGTAATAGACATTACGTAAGGTGTAGATAATGTTTTTTGCTTCGTCGAGCGGAGTGGGTTTCTTGGCATTGATCAAAGAAGTCAGTCCCAACTGTTGCAATGTTATATCGATATCATCGATTCGGTCTTCTAAAATCAACGCGCGCAGTTCATCAATAATATCGAGTACGGCAGGGGTATAGAACTGCGTTGGGTGCGCGGTCAAAACGATTCTTGCACTGAAATTGGACAATTTTTCGGAAACCTTGTCCCAACTTTTATGTTTATCGACCAACTCAAAATAATCTTTGATCGATAGTGAAAGGCTATGCTCGTGCATTTTCGGAAATGCGGCGTCTTCAACACTATCGAACAATACCACTTGCCTTTCGACATACTGAATGATACGGAACATGAAATCGATCTGTGCCCTCTCGGTATCAAGGCTCGCGAAATTCTGAAAAAAACCCTTCAAAATGTCTTGTGGGTTTTTACCTGATTGCAGCCCTTTTTGGCATTGGTGCAATAACAACGGTATGAGCATGCCAACATTTTCAATGTTCTGATAGGGTAAATTCAGAAACAGGCTGTTGTACACATTGAACTTGTTGTTGACCGATTTTTTGAACTCCAGTAATCTTTCTTCTTGCATAAAGTATCCTTAAATTTTCGATTGTGTCAATCTTTATATGATTACAAACCACGGTTTCGACTGCCAAATATCGTTATAAAATTATCAGTGCAGTCTCTCATTATACGTAAATAACAAAATAAGGTTTACTGCCGACAGAACCAACAGCCCGGTATACTTTTTAAGTTTTCAATGTTGGAAAAAGGGTTAAAAGAATGACCTGTATTGCATGACCCTAAAATCAATGGTAGTGAAATCAGGATTCTTATCTTTGAGTTTTTTATAGGAATTCAGGCTACCTACCGCCCTATTGGCGGCACCTGATGGAGCGGTTAACGAGACCGTCTTGATTTTTCGGGATATCATTTTATCACCGACCTTTTCGGAAAGTTCGAACTCATGTATTCTAGGTACTTCATCTGAGACCACATGCAACTTCAGCCTATGTTCTTTCAAAAGCTTACGGAAAAAATACTCGGGGCCGTTTTTACTGTTTCCCCCAGTAAACAACAGTGTGTCTACATTAGGATATTGTCTTAGGTACGCGATAAGATTCCTCAACTTGACATGTTTCATTCCCAGGTCCGATGCGTCTATTTTATCGCGTTGCGCACTTTCGACAATATCGCATATACCAATTTTTTGACTTTTTAGAAACTCTTTGCGCTGTTGAACGGCCCGCTCGGTGGTCTCATATTTCAGGTCCAAATCAAAAATCATATCTAATATTCGCCATAATTGGCCATCACGACTGCCATAACAAAAATCTACATCATCAGGTTTCAACGCTTTTAAGGTAAATCGGGGCGGGGGCAACGTGCCTACTATCAACTTGGTCGCTTCTTTGAAAAGAAAAGGCTTATACGGATGATAATGTAAAAACAAGGGGTCTAAATTTAAATAAGCGCTAAAAATAACAATTTACCACCACTGCCATGAGGTTGACAAATAATCGGATAATCACTAAATTTAGAAAAAAAGGAAAATACGATCTTATGGGAAAAGGCGACAAAAAATCGAGACGTGGAAAAATCGCGAACAATTCTTATGGTGCCAGAAGACCTCGAAAAATAAAAAAACGGCCTACCATCGAAGAAAAAATAAATGTGGGAAAGAAAAAATAGCCTAATCGTTCCGAGATTCAGAATGTTGCTAAACAACCTTACTCACAACTACATTACCAACGTTCATGGCATAGGGCTATCTAACAAAAACCGGTTCGTTTTCTTTGATAGTATGCTCTTTGCTAAACTCGTAGTCATCTAGATTGAATCCTCGAATGTCATCCAAAGTTCTGGCGTTCGAGTCGATTATATAGCGTACCATAGACCCCCTTGCCCTTTTGGCAAAGAAGCTAATGACCTTCAAACTATCATTTTTCCAATCTTTAAAAATAGGTGTGACTATCGGTACTTTGAGCTGTTTTGGGTCGATTGCCCCGAAATATTCGTTACTTGCCAAATTCACAAAGAGTTCATCATCTTCCAATTCATCGTTAAAATAGGTCGTCAAGGTTTTTTTCCAAAATTCATAGAGGTTTTTTTTACGGCCTACCTTTAACTGTGTACCCATTTCAAGCCTATAGGGCTGAATCAAATCCAATGGTCTTAATACTCCGTAAAGGCCCGAAAGAATCCGTAATCTATCTTGAAGAAGTTCTAATTTTTTCTCGGGAATGGTATATGCATCCAAACCTTGATAAACATCGCCGTTAAAGGCAAAGACAGCCGGGCGTGCGTTTTCGGGCGTAAAAGGCACTGAAAACCGTTGATTTCGCTCCCAGTTCAATTGGGCGAGGTTATCAGATATGCCCATCAATTTCGATAAAGCCCCTGGTCTTTTCTTGACCAGCACCTTGTTCAGTTTTTCCGACTGTTCCAAAAATTGGGGCTGGGTAAAGGTCGATGTGGGCAACTTGGTTTCAAAATCAAGTGATTTGGCTGGCGATACTACTATTTTCATTGGTTTGTTTCTTTTGAAGATTATGGCAAAGGTTGGGCGAGGCCATAATCATTTTGCTTCATCTTGCAGTATTTTGGAAGAATAAAAATAGTAATGATTTACGGGATGGCCTATTCTCTTAAAGATATAGTTTTGATAAAAGTATCGAAGAAATTTATCTCATTGGTTATGTCGCGAATACTGTCGCCATTTTTCGATACAATCTGCCATGTCTTTGGGGATCTCGGAATCGAAACGCATCGTTTTTCCACTGATAGGGTGAACAAGCCCCAAAGTCTTTGCGTGCAATGCCTGTCGTGGCAGAATTTTAAAGGCATTGTCAACGAATTGTTTGTATTTGGTAAAAGTGGTGCCTTTCAAAATCTTATCGCCGCCATAGCGCTCATCATTGAACAAGGTGTGGCCGATGTGTTTCATATGTACCCGTATTTGATGGGTTCGACCAGTTTCAAGTTGGCAAGAAACCAAGGTCACATACCCCAATCGTTCCAAAACCTTGTAGTGCGTTATTGCCTCTTTGCCCTCATCTCCCTCACAAACATGCATTTGAAGCCTATTTTTAGGATGGCGGGCAATATTTCCCTCGATGGTTCCACTATCGTGCTCGACATTGCCCCATACAAGAGCGATATATTCACGCTCGGAGGTCTTCTCGAAAAACTGTTTCGCCAAATGGGTCATTGCCGTCTCGGTCTTGGCGATGACCAACAATCCTGAAGTATCCTTGTCAATGCGATGCACCAATCCAGGGCGTTCATTGCTATTTACCGGAAGATCTTCAAAATGATGCAGTAAAGCATTGATCAGCGTACCTGAATAATTTCCATGTCCTGGATGAACCACCATGCCCGCCGGTTTGTTGACGACAATGAACACTTCGTCTTCATAGACGATGTCAAGGGGTATATCTTCGGCGACCAACAAATACTCATGTGGAGGGTGTTCAAAGAGCACTTTTACCTCATCGCCCGGTTTTACTTTATAATTCTGCTTGACAATGGTATCGTTGACCCAAATATGGCCATTTTTGGCAGCTTGCTGAATCTTGTTACGCGTTGCGTACTCGATAAAATTCATCAAAAATTTGTCGACCCTTAACGGTTCTTGCCCTTTTGAGGCAACAAATCTATGGTGTTCAAAGAGTTCGTTGTCTTGATCTTGTAGCTCGGCGTCATCGTGAGATTTCATAACTTATTCTGAATCGGCCTTGATTCGGGCACTTGTAGGAATTTTGCCGTTGCCACAGATCAATTCAATTTTCGAGGTCTTAGGTAGCTTATCTCCTGGCTTCACATATTTTCCCTTATGTTTTATTTGATAGACCATGTCTTTGCCCAACTCATCAACATAGGTAACACGTTGCACATCAAGACCCACCGCCCGCAACATCGAGGCGGCGTTCCGCTGGGTCACTTGGATTATTTTTGGAACAGTTACCTTTTTATAACCCGAAGGGTTTACGGTAAAATATATTTTTCGATTTTCCTTGACTTTGTCACCCGCGATCGGGTCTTGATCGATAATGGAAAATCTAGGGTAATCAGGATTGTAATTTGCCGAATCGAGTACTTCGTACCGAAGACCCGCATTTTCAACAGCTTCGCGCATTTCCATAACCGACATTTTAGAGAAATCGGGCACCTCGACAAACTCACCATGGTTCGTAGTACGCTTCAACCAGTTCAACACTAAAAAGGCAAGTATGGCGATAGTCAATATCGCCAGGCCCAATTGGATCAAAAAAGTTCTACTCTTTAAAAAGTTGAAAAAATTTCTCATCGTTCAAAATTAATCAAGCAAATATAACAAATGGGCAAGGACTTCGATCCCTTGAGACGACCAAACATTAATGGTCTGCTTAAACCAAACAATCACTGGCACTTACAAAATACTCCAAAAACAAACTACCTTGGTGCAAGACAAATCTTTTTTTCTTTTCTTTGAATTCGTTATCAACATTAGCCTTTAATCCATAACAGCGGTATGCCAAAAAATATTGCCATAATCATGGGCGGATACTCAAGTGAGTATAAGATATCACTTAAAAGTGGAAATGTCGTGTATGAATATTTGGACAAAGAAAAATTCCGTCCATATAGAATCCATATTCTAGAGGAAAAATGGGTCTATGTCGATGATAACGGCAATGAATTTCCGGTGAACAGGCATGATTTTTCAATACATGTCGAGAACGTAACCATCAACTTTGATTGTGTCTTCAATACCATTCACGGAACACCGGGGGAAGATGGACTTCTACAGGCCTACTTCGAGCTATTGGGTATTCAGCAAACTTCATGTGGCCATTATCAGGGGGCACTTACTTTCAACAAAAGAGATCTTCTCAGCGTTTTAAAGCCATATGGCATCAAATCGGCCAAATCATACTATCTCAATTTGGGTGACCCAATCGATGAAGATGAAATAATCAATTCGGTAGGACTTCCTTGTTTTGTAAAGGCCAACAGGGCCGGAAGCAGTTTCGGAATCTCCAAAGTCTATAAAAAAGAAGATCTTGGCAAGGCCATTGCCAAATCCTTCGAAGAAGACGGTGAAATACTGATCGAAGCTTTTTTGAAAGGCACTGAAGTCTCTGTAGGCGTGATTACCTATGAAGGCCGAACAAAGGTACTTCCCATAACAGAGATTATTACCGAAAACGATTTTTTCGACTATGAAGCCAAATATGAGGGTAAATCAAAAGAAATAACTCCCGCTAGAATTTCCAAGATCCAAGAACGCAATGTAGTCGAAATCGCCAAGCGTGCTTATGAGGTTCTCAAAATGAAGGGATACTCTAGAAGCGAATTCATTTTTATCGATGACGAACCATACATGTTGGAGATGAATACCACCCCCGGCCTAACCACAGAAAGTATTCTTCCGCAACAGGCAAGAATTGCAGGTATCGAACTTTCACAACTCTTTGAAAGTGCCATCGTAGAGGCATTGAAGTAAAATTGAGTAACTTTAGGCATCGAATTGGCCTAATTTAAGTTCTGGTCTTAAGACATTTTTTTAAATGACCTCCGAATTAATAATCTAAAGTATTGATGAAGCGCGCTATTTTTCCCGGTTCTTTTGACCCTCTCACGTTGGGCCATGATGATATTATTAGGAGGGGCATTACGCTGTTCGATGAGCTGATAATCGCCGTTGGAATCAATGCCGAAAAAAAATATATGTTTTCTTTGGATGAACGTATGAGCTTTATCAAAGAAGCCTTTAAAGATGAGCCATCAATCAAAGTCATGGACTACGAAGGTCTTACCGTTGATTTCTGCAAAAAGGTCGGGGCCAATTTTATACTTCGCGGACTACGCAACCCGGGGGATTTTGAGTTCGAAAAGGCAATAGCGCATACCAACCGAAAACTCTCTGAGATAGAAACGGTATTTCTACTGACTTCTTCAGGAAAATCGTATATCAGTTCTTCAATTGTCAGAGACGTTATCAGAAATGGGGGCGACTATTCGGGCCTTGTTCCGGGCACGGTGAAACCCAAGTAAGAAAAAACTTCTTTTTGAATAGTCCTTTCAAAGAACACGGATTGATTCACAGTGATTCGAAAAAACCATAAAAGAAGGGAAAGACTGTGTTTTATTAAGGAATGACCACCTCACATATCATTTTACCTTTGACACAACGAGATTCAATGCGTTCACAACATTTTTGCACGAATATTACCAAATCCTATTAACTTAGTAAGAAATTACAACAAAAGTTGAAGGTACAGAAGATACATCGGAATAACTACATCGTCAAACAATTGCCGACGGCGACAGTTTATCTCAATAGAAAATTTGAAATTATTCACGCTTCCGATCAGTGGGCAAATGAATTTGAAAACGATAGTATTGACATTCTCGGAAAGAACATATTCGATCAAATCCATACTGAAGCGAGCAGCGATTTGAAGAATCTTTTGATCCTTTGTCTTGAAGGTAAGTCGACACAGTTCAATACCGAATGGTGTGCACAAAATGATGACCTTTCCAAATGGTTCGAATGGTCCATTACGCCGTGGTACGACGATAACGAAAACATCATAGGGGCAATTGTACAGGTGCAAAATATATCGCTACATGTTCAGGTCGACCAAAGGTTTCACAAGCTCGAATCATTGCTAAGGGAAAAGGCGGAATTTGCCAACATAGGAATTTGGGAGTTCGACCCAATCAAGGAAAAAGTGTGGTGGTGCGAGAGAACAAAGGCCATTCACGGAGTATCCGATGCCTTTGTACCCACCTTTAACAACATCATAGATTTTTACAAACCCGGTTATAGCCGCAACTCATTCGCATTGGCTTTAGAAAATGCTGCCACCAAAGGGGCCTCGTGGAATGAAAAATTACAGATTATTACCCCTGAAGGAATTGAAAAATGGATAATCACTACAGGGTCGCCAACATTTAAAAACAAAAAGTTCACTGGCCTCTTAGGTTCATTTCAAGATATCAGTCAAACTGTAGAAATCGAAACCAGAACCAAGGAAAATGAACGGTTGCTTCAAACGCTGATCGATAACCTTCCATTGAATGTCTATATAAAAGATACTGAATCGCGTAAGATTCTTGTCAATAAATCGGAAGCCGACTATGTCGGTCTCGGTAGTCGTCAAGAATTATTGGGCAAGAACGATTTTGATGTTTATGACCATAAAACGGCAAAAATTGGAAGAAATGAAGATTTATGGGTCATGAAAAACCGCAAATCGATTATGTCGAAAGAAGATCTATGCATCAAGAAAGATGGTACAGAAACCATTTTTTCGGTTTCCAAAATTCCCTATATCGATGAGAACAATGAAATAGCCGGTATCATAGGAATGTCCATAGACATCACCGATATAAAGCAAAAAGAGAGGGAATTGAAAGATTTGATCAACGTTACCTCTTTACAGAACAAAAAACTTATCGATTTTGCACATATTGTATCACATAATCTAAGATCTCACACGGCAAATTTTTCGATGCTACTTGACTTTTTGACACACGAAAAAAACGAAGATGAGAAGAGCAAAATAATGAAAATGCTGACGGATTCTTCCGATAGCCTATTGGAAACCTTGGACAACCTCAATGAGGTAGTAGCCATAAATACAAATGTAAACCAAGAGAAGAAAAAAGTCGCCCTAAAAGAAAAGGTCGAACAGGTTGAAAGTGACCTACAAGCATTTCTTACGAACAACAATGCTTTGATAATCAATCAAATACCTCAAAAACTAGTTATTAAGGTGGTACCTGACTATCTCGAGAGTATATTGATGAATTTCATAACCAATTCGGTTAAATACAGTAATCCTGAAAGAAGGCCGGTAATCGTATTGACCACTGAGAACAAAAATGGTTACACGGTTCTTAGTATAGCCGACAATGGCTCAGGAATTGATTTAAAAAAATATGGCGATAAGTTGTTCGGCATGTATAAAACTTTTCACGACCATAAAGATTCACGCGGAATAGGCCTCTATATTTCTAAAAATCAAATTGAGGCCATGAACGGAAAGGTAGAAGTAGAAAGCGCAGTTGGTAAGGGAACCACGTTCAAAATTTATTTCAATGAGAAAGATTAATTCGATATGCGTCGTTGATGATGATCCTATTTTGGTATTCGGTATAAAAAAAATGTTGAGTACCGTGGTAGACTGTGATTCAATCATCGATTATGGCAACGGGAAACTGGCCCTTGATGGCATTTTAGAAGTATATAATGAGACTGAACAGGTTCCTGAAGTGATTTTCTTGGATCTGAACATGCCAGTAATGGACGGATGGCAATTCTTGGAAGAGTTCTTGCGACTACCAATACAACAAAAGATCCGCATCAACATACTTACTTCCTCAATAGATGCTCTCGACTACGAAAATTGGGAAAAATACAAAACCAGAACCCATCACACAATTACTTACAATAGTAAGCCTATTCGAAAGAAAGAATTGGAAACTATTACAAGAGCGGCATAAACACGACAAACTAATATTTTAACTAATTTTACGCACGAATATGAACCTAGAAAAGTCATTGACGTGCGGCGATTGTATATTAGGTTAACAATTGTGTTGATACTATTTTCGTGCGATACCAAAACTGTGCATAAGTCCGTTGATTTTCAAACACCTTTTGAAAACTCAAATGGCAATGAAACACCTACGTATTTACAGGTAATCGATTTTTACATTCAACTGGCGAAAGAATTCCCTGAGATCAACATTCAGACTATCGGTGAAACGGATAGTGGGTATCCGCTAAATTTAGTTACTTATAACCCCGACGGTAATTTCAACTTCTCAAAAATAGCGGAAGAAAAAGCCATAATGCTGATCAACAACGGTA
Source organism: Meishania litoralis (assembly GCF_042611095.1). NCBI lineage: Bacteria > Pseudomonadati > Bacteroidota > Flavobacteriia > Flavobacteriales > Flavobacteriaceae > Meishania > Meishania litoralis. The sequence goes on along the minus strand of NZ_JBHFPV010000004.1, from coordinate 279,149 downwards.
TTCATCCCGGAGAAAGTGACGGTATCGATGCTACCATGCTCTTTTTTCGAGATTTGGCCGCTGGCAAACTGCCTACTCCAAAAAAAACCGTTGTAGCGACCATTCCGGTCTACAATGTCGGCGGGGCCTTGAACCGTAACAAAGCCTCGCGTACAAACCAGAACGGGCCTGTATCTTATGGTTTTAGGGGCAATGCCCAAAATTATGACCTGAACCGTGATTTTATAAAGGCTGATACCAAAAATGCACGTACTTTTTCAGAGATTTTCCATACGATCGATCCTGATGTTTTTATCGACAACCATGTTAGCAATGGCGCCGATTATCAATATACCCTAACCCATTTGTTCACCCAGCATAATAAACTTGGAGGTAGATTAGGTGAATACCTGAATACCGAAATGATGCCCGAATTGGAATCGGGGCTTAGCGAAAACAATTGGGACATTACGCCCTACGTCAATGTTTTCAATCGTGTACCTGAATCAGGATTTTCACAATTTATGGATCACCCAAGATACTCGACAGGCTATACGGCCCTTTGGAACACCTTAGGGATGATGGTCGAGACCCATATGCTCAAACCTTATAAAAAAAGGGTCGAAGGCACCTATACCCTTATGGCCAAAATGCTCGGAATAGTTGAAAAAGATGTCCAAAAAATAAAGAATCTAAGAAAACATGCCGGTACACGACATGTTGATTGGACATACTACCCCGTGAAATGGGCCATAGACACTACCCAAACGACCAAATTTAATTTCAAAGGTTTTGAAGGCACCATGATTACCAGTGAAGTTACCGGCATGTCGAGATTGAAATATGACCGCAGCAAACCCTTCGAGAAAGAGGTGGTCTATCAAAATTATTTTATCCCTTCAGATTCCATAAAAATACCCGAGGCCTATATCGTGAAAAAAGGGTGGCACAAGGTCCTTGAACTGCTCAAAGTCAATGAAATTCAGTTCAACACCCTTGAAAAAGATTCCGTAATTGCGGTAGAATCCTATAAAATAGATTCATACGAAACAATGTCCAATGCCTATGAAGGGCATTATCCCCATTATAATACGTCGGTAACTTCAAAAATTCAAGAAATCAATTTTACAAAGGGCGATATACTGGTTCCGACAGATCAACCGGGAATACGGTATGTACTTGAAACTCTGGAGCCTGAGGCAGTGGATTCCTTTTTCAATTGGAACTATTTTGACACTATACTTCAACAAAAAGAAGGGTTTTCTCCATATGTTTTTGAAGACGAGGCACTTGAAATGCTGAGAAACGACCCTCAGCTCAAGGAAGCCTTCGAAGCAAAAAAAACGGGCGAAGAAGATTTTGCACAAAATTGGTACGCCCAATTGGATTGGTTGTTCAAACGATCCGAACATTATGAGACGGCCCATCTACAGTACCCTGTCTATCGTATCTTAAAGCAGAAATGACCATATCTTAACAAAAGGTACTTAAAAACCCCAGGGCATTTATTCGAAAAGAATCTTGATATTGGTATATGAATTCTCTAGGGCCTTTTGGATTTTTCTAGGGCCTTTCCACTTGACCTTAACGATACCTTCATTTTCCTGAGGTACTAGTTTTCCTTCGTATGTGGTTTTCATAGCGAACCAATGGACTTCTTTTAGGCGATACTTTCCATTTCGTTTGAAGACATGATACGTTGTTTTAAGAAAATTCTCGATCTTGAGGTTTTTGACCCCTGTTTCCTCCTTTACTTCCCTAAGAGCACATTCTTCGATAGTCTCCCCTTTGTCCAACCTTCCCTTGGGTAGGTCCCACTTGTCATTCCTATAGATAAAAAGCACCTTGCCCGCCTTGTTGGTAACTACCCCTCCGGCGGCAACTTCTAGTTTGATGTTCTTCGTGAATTTTTTAAGAATTTCCTCGTGATTCGGGTGATAAATATAGGCCTCGGGAATTTTTTTCTTTACCAATGCCTTAATGGCCTGCCGAATCGCGTCTTGGTTCAGAAGATAGTATTGGCCAGTTGTTTCAGAGAGTTTATTTGTCAATATGAGGGGCAGTTCATTAACAAAAACTTTATACATTTGCGCAATGATTTTAGATAAAAACACGGCCAAAAAGACAGCTGAGCTTTTGCTGCAAATTAATGCAATAAAATTGGAACCCGAAAATCCGTTTACATGGGCTTCAGGTTGGAAATCTCCCATTTATTGCGACAATCGGATCATACTAAGCCATCCGGCCATTCGAAATTATATAAGGGAAGAAATGGCCAAACAAATCGATATGCTCTATGGCAAACCTGATATCATAGCAGGGGTGGCGACAGGCGCAATAGGAATTGGTATTTTGGTGGCCGATTATTTGGGGCTACCGTTTATCTATGTACGCCCTGAGGCAAAATCACATGGCCGTCGGAATCAAATAGAAGGTCAATTGGACCGCAATCAGACCGTTGTTGTCATCGAAGACCTTATCAGTACCGGCAAGAGTAGTTTGAATGCCGTACAGGCGTTGAATGAAGCAGGAGCCAACATCAAAGGCATGCTGGCAATCTTTACCTACGGTTTTGAAGTGGCCAAAGATAGTTTTGAAAAAAACGGGGTAGAACTCCACACACTTTCAGATTATGCCCATCTTATAGACCAAGCTTCTCAAACCGGTTATTTAAAAGACGATCAGCTGGCCACCTTAATGGATTGGTGCAAAACCCCTTCACAATGGAAACAATAGGAAAATGTATATAGAGGCACCTAAAAAAACAGTTAGCAAAAGTAAACGCGAAGTCTTTGGGTTTTTGACCGATTTAAAGAACTTTGAAGTTCTGATGCCCGAAACTATCGATAAGTTCGAAGTCATAAATGCCGATAGATTTCTTTTCGCCTTAAAAGGGATGCCAGAAATTGTGCTGGAACGAAAGAAGCAGAGCGAATATGACCAGATCGTTCTTGGTGCGGCCAGCGATAAATTACCCTTCACCCTTACCGCGGACATCGTCGAAATTACGCCCGACGAGAGCGAAGTTTCATTAAGCTTTAATGGCGAGTTCAATGCAATGATGGCCATGATGATAAAGACCCCGATAACTAATTTCATGGGAACATTATCGGAAAATCTTTCTAAAATCTAATAAAGCAATTTGACCTCTTTAAGGTCAAATTCCGATAGGGTTCCGTTCTCAAGAGAGACTTTCAACATTCCTTTGCCAGAAACGCCCCTGATAATGCCCATAAAGCGTTGACCTCGGTTATCTTCAAAAGTTGACGGCCTGTCTTTTCTGAACAATAGATTCTCGTAATCGACCCAGCGCTCCTTATCCCATATTTTAGTTAATTGAGAGAGTTCACTTTCAAGATGAAAAACTATTCTTAGCAATAATTCGTTCAGATCAAACGTTTTGCCTAGCAGCAATTTTAATGATGAAACGCTCTTTAGATTATTGAAAAGTGACTGGTTTACGTTTAAACCAATTCCTATTATCGATGATTGGATTTTATCGCCCGATAGGGCATTCTCGATCAAGATTCCGCATATTTTGGAATTTCCTGACAGAATGTCGTTAGGCCATTTAACGGCTAGATTACCGAGGCCCAACTCTTTTAAGGCGCTAATTATGGCAATGGAAACACAAATGGTCAACTGAAATCGATCTTTGGCAGCTAGGCCTTTATGCCTTTTTAAAATGCTGAATGTTAGATTTTTACCCGCTTCAGATTGCCATTCTGAACCCATTTGTCCACGGCCCTTAAACTGTTCGTGGGCAACTACAACGGTAAGGTCTTCAAGAGGTTCAGACTTGGCCAAGGACTTTAAATAGGCATTCGTTGAGTCCGTGGCACTAAGTTTGATTATTTGCATCTATGTTGCCGTTCTATGACGTAGCAATCTATTGTCAAAAACTACGGTCAAAAGAACAAAAAAATAATAACTTTGCATAAACTAAAATTTTTGAATGCAAAAAGGAAAAGCTAGCACAGACGAGTTAATTGCATTAATTTTACAAGGTATTGAAGAAGTTAAAGGTCAGCAGATAAGTTTACTTGATCTTAGGGCAATTGAAAACACCGTTTGTGACTACTTTATAATTTGCAATGGTACTTCAAACACGCATGTAAATGCTATAGTCGGATCTATCCAAAAAACGGTCAGCAAAGCTATAAAAGACAAACCTTGGCATGTTGAAGGTCAAGATAATGCCGAATGGGTTTTGATGGATTATGTAAACGTCGTGGTTCATGTATTCCAAAGACATATTCGTGATTATTATGATATTGAAGGGCTTTGGGGCGATGCAAAGGTTACCGAATTTGAAAGCAATGTAAATCAAGCCCTGAAATAATCCAGATTTTTATTGATAGTTCTAAAACTGGAAACGGGTAAAAAAAATATTAATGGCAAAAGACAATAACACAAATAAGAAACCTAAATTCAGCTCGTGGTGGATTTACGGATCGATAATAGTACTCCTTATAGGTTTTCAGTTTTTTGGCAGTTCGAACCTGTCTAATACAAAGAAAACCACTACTTCTGAACTTCAGGAGTATCTTAGAAATGGTGACATCAGTAAAATATTGATCATTACCAATACCAATCAGGCGAAAGTCTTTCTCTCTGATGAGGCACTTCAAAAAGATGTGCACCAAGATGTGAACATCAAGCCTTGGCTGCCCTCGACCGGGGCTGTACCCCAATACGTTCTTGATTATGGTGATTTGCAGATATTTCAAAACGAGATTACCGAAATCAAGAAAGAAAACAATCTAGATACCATTGTAGAATTCGATAAAGAATCAAATCTCTTCATGGAGATGTTGTTGAGCATCTTACCGTTCGTATTGATTATAGGTATCTGGATTTATTTGATGCGCAGAATGTCGGGCGGCGGTGGTGGCGGAGCCGGTGGTCAGATATTTAATATAGGAAAATCAAAGGCAAAACTCTTCGATGAAAAGACCGATACCAGAACTTCATTTAAAGATGTTGCCGGATTGGAAGGCGCAAAAGAGGAAGTAGAAGAAATCGTGGAGTTTTTAAAACACCCCGACAAATATACCTCATTGGGAGGTAAAATTCCGAAGGGTGCGTTATTGGTCGGCCCTCCGGGAACGGGTAAAACATTACTTGCAAAGGCAGTGGCCGGTGAAGCCAAGGTACCTTTCTTTTCTCTTTCCGGGTCTGATTTCGTTGAAATGTTCGTAGGTGTTGGTGCTTCCAGGGTACGTGACCTCTTCAAACAGGCCAAAGACAAATCACCCGCCATTATTTTTATTGATGAAATAGATGCTATTGGCCGGGCAAGGGGAAAGAACAACTTCACGGGCTCCAACGACGAGCGCGAAAACACTTTGAACCAGTTGTTGACCGAAATGGACGGTTTCGGCACCAATACGAATGTCATTGTACTGGCCGCTACCAACCGTGCCGATGTTTTGGACAAGGCACTCATGCGGGCAGGCCGCTTTGATAGACAGATCTATGTCGATTTACCCGATATTCGAGAACGAAAAGAAATTTTCGAAGTACATCTCAGGCCAATAAAAACTTCCGAAAAACTAGATCTTGACTTTTTAGCTAGACAGACCCCGGGCTTTTCTGGTGCCGATATTGCAAATGTCTGCAACGAGGCCGCTTTGATCGCTGCTCGAAAAGAGAAGAAAGCGGTGAGCAAACAAGATTTCCTTGATGCCGTAGATCGTATTGTCGGTGGATTGGAGAAAAAGAACAAGATCATTACTCCTGGTGAAAAAAAGACGATCGCCTATCATGAGGCGGGTCACGCCACGGTAAGTTGGATGTTGGAACACGCGGCTCCTTTGGTAAAGGTGACCATTGTACCCAGGGGCCAATCCTTAGGGGCGGCATGGTACCTGCCCGAAGAACGATTGATCGTGAGGCCCGAACAAATGAAAGATGAAATGTGCGCCACTTTGGGGGGCCGGGCGGCCGAAAAAGTAATATTCGATAAAATATCAACGGGGGCGTTGAGCGATTTGGAAAAAGTAACCAAGCAGGCGCGGGCCATGGTGACCGTTTATGGGCTTAATGATGAACTGGGCAACTTGACCTACTATGATTCTTCAGGGCAGACCGATTACAGCTTTTCCAAACCTTATAGTGAAGAAACCGCGCGCAAAATAGATATTGAGATTTCAAAACTTATTGAAGAACAATATGTTCGGGCCATAGAGGTTTTGAAGGAGAACAAAGACAAGTTGACCATTTTGGCCGAACGCCTACTCGAAAAAGAAGTTATATTCAAGGAAGACCTTGAAAAGATTTTCGGAAAGCGCCCTTTTGAAAAGGAGTTTGACGAGAAGGGGCAAGAAATACCAAAGGAGGCCGTCGAAGACGCTTTGGTCTCAGAAAAAACCAGTGCCGAGCCGGATAAAGAAGAAGAAAATAAATAGCTATATTTAGCGTTGTTTTTTTATTAGCGGGCACATATTGAAGAAGTATTATACAGTCGATGGGGCTATTTGACAAACTTTTTGGTGGTGGAAAAAAAGTTTCGAAAGAAACTAAGGAAACCCGAGGTATGCATATGCCCGATCTCAATATTCCCGTCGATGAGAAGTTTACCATCCATTTCAAAAAAAATGGGGGCAAATTTCTATACTGTGATTCTTTTTCCGAAGTCTCAACGGCCGTGAAGAACATTGTCGAAGAAAATGGATGGCAAGACTATCCGTTTTTTGCAATGAACCCCCGATTGACAGAAAAATTCGCAAAAGATGTCAAGTTCACCGATAAGACAGAAGAAAGCGACGTGTTTTTTACGACCTGCGAACATCTCATTGCCCAAAACGGTTCCATTCTAGTTTGTTCCAACCAATTGAGGGAAAAGAAGCTCAATGAGCTTCCCGACAATGTCATTGTTTATGCTACAACAAGTCAATTGGTAGAGTCTATTGGTGAAGGACTGAAAATCATAAAGAAAAAATACGGACATAACATTCCCGCGAATATTACCACACTCAAACATTTTCTTCCCACAACTGAAAATTCCGACGATTTCTTGACCTACGGAAGTAGTTCAAAGAACCTTTATCTATTACTTCAGGAGGATTTGTAGCATGAGGGAAATCTTAAGACGATCGCTTACAGGTGCCGTATATATCGTTTTGTTGCTATCAGCGGTATTCTTGAATTCTGATGCGTTCGATTTTTTGTTCATGACCTTTGGCCTTGCATGCCTTTATGAATACAAAAGGCTTGTTGCCCTTAGAGGATACCATATATTCATAGCCTATCTTGCCTTATGGTGGATCTTCATCTATTTGACCAGCGACAAGGGACTGATCAACCTGTTGATGTTCATTACGATAACTATTGACATCGCCCTTTTGTTCTACCTGTTCCAAAGAAAGGAAAGACAATTCAATACGATACAAAAATTCATAATCGGGCTACTTTATATCGGGGGTGGATGCATTTTTCTGACCATGATCCCATATAAGGATGATGACTTTGCCAAACTTCTCATAATGGGGATCTTTATATTGATATGGGTAAACGATTCTTTTGCCTACATCGTAGGAAAAAGTGTTGGGCGCACAAAACTCTACCCCTCGATTTCTCCAAAAAAAACTGTTGAAGGAACGATCGGGGGTTTTATATTTGCAATGGGTGCGGCATATCTGATGGGCATATACGAACCATTGATAAGTCCGGGCCAATGGATGATCTTAGCCGCTGTGATCGTTGTATCAGGCAGTTTGGGCGACTTGTTGGAATCGAAGCTCAAGCGCTCTGCAGGCGTAAAGGACAGTGGGGCTATCTTACCCGGCCATGGCGGAATGTTGGATCGGTTGGATAGCCTTGTCTTCGCGGCACCATTTACATACTTAACATTAACGATTTTTGCATATGTTTCATAGGGAGGGTCAAACAATAATTTTGACGACTTTTTTTCTTGTAATTACCGCGGTATTGGTTTCTCAGTTCTATTTGGATATCACTTGGTTGAGATGGGCGATCCAGATCATTGCCGTTCTTATATTGGTGCTAATTCTTCAGTTTTTCCGCAATCCGAAAAGGGTTCCTGTCAAAAGTTTTGATGAAGTTCTTGCCCCTGTAGACGGTAAGGTAGTGGTTATCGAAGAGGTTGAAGATCCAGAATATTTCAAGGATAAAAGAATACAGGTCTCCATTTTCATGTCACCGGTGAACGTGCATGTAACCAGATATCCGGTCAGCGGAAGTATTAAGTATTCCAAATATCATCCTGGTAAATATTTGGTCGCTTGGCATCCTAAGTCAAGTTTGGAAAACGAACGTACTACGGTGGTGGTCAATACCCCAAAGTTCGGCGATATATTATACAGACAAATCGCGGGCGCAATGGCAAGACGAATCGTAAACTATGCCGAAGAAGGCCAAAGCGTACAACAGGGAGATGATGCCGGGTTCATAAAATTCGGCTCCAGGGTAGATCTTTTACTGCCATTGAATGCAGCAATTGCGGTTAAATTGGACCAGAAGGTGGTAGGTGCCAAAACCTGTATCGCAACGGTCATCAATAAAATGGACGATGAAAGATGATAAGTTACGATCTGATTTTACCAAGGCGGTCGAATTTGTAAATAATTATACCGAACCACTCCCGGCTGATTTGTTGCTTAAACTTTATGCCTATTATAAAATCGCGAATAAGAATTTTAACAATCCGGGCAGTGAAACACCTCTGATCAACGCCTTCAAGGCCAATGCCCTTATTCAAGCCAAGAATATCACACGAGAAGATGCCATGAAATCATACATTACATTGGTCAAAAAAGAAATTCCCAGATAATAATTATTACCCTAAAAATTGCCCCTTATAAGTACTAATCTTTGCTCTTGATCATTTCGGCAAGTAATTTTTTGGCCCTCAATAATTTTACTTTAACGTTGTTCATGGGCTCATTGAGTTCTTGCGCTATAGCCGCGTAGCTCATTTCATTGAAATACCGTAGATTGATAACCTCTTGATAATGCGGCTTTAATTTTCTAATATGCTGCAATAAGGCCGCCAAATTCTGTTTAATGATCAGTTGGTCTTCAGCAGATGGTGCATCATCAAGAACCGATTTGATTGCCTCATCATTACCATCGGCACCTAATACGTTTCGCTTTCTTTTTCGAATTAGGTCAACATGTATGTTTTTTGAAATAGCAATCAACCAAGTTTTGAACCCGTAAGCCTCATCATAGGTGTCGATTTTATCAAAAGCCTTGGAAAAGGTCTGAATGGTGATGTCTTCGGCGTCATTTTCATTTTCGGTACGCTTTAACTGAAAACCGTAAACATCGTTCCAAAAGGTATCCAAAAGTGCACTAAAAGCGATTTGGTTTCCCTGTTTGGCCTTCAGTATGGTCTCTTTGATCTTTATACCTGGTGTATTCAATTGCAATTGTTGTAGCGTAAAGCAATCAGAGATGAAGCGGAATCAATGTAATTCCGTTAATGATTCCCTTCGACAATCCTGTTCGTTCGGCAATTTACCGCACATACCACAGGCTTCTCCTTCTTTATTCAAAAATGGACTTTGGCTCGCACACGTGCCCGCGAATTTTCCATCTTTTTTTGACCATATTTTTATGGCGATTCCTGCAAACGCAACGGCCAAAAGTCCAATGGTCAGTAATATCAATTTCATTATCGGTAATTTTATGCAAAGTTACAAAAATAAGGCCCTGGCATTAATGCCAGGGCCTTATTTTTCGATATTGGGCAAAAATCAATATTTGATATTGGCAACGATGTTCTCAACAGTCGGAGTTTCGTTTCCACCCTGTGGCTCGATCGTAATATACCCGACCGCATTTTCGGCATAAGGCAATGCCACTAATTTTTCTTTGTCGCTGGCCTCACTAATTACCCCTAGATTGACCATCTCTCCGTTAACCTCTGCCCACATTTGAAAAACTTGGCTTTCAGGTAAATTGGGCAACTTGCTAACGTTGATATAGGAAAGTTTTTTTACAGGATTGATATAGGCCACCGCTTTCAAATCTTTGGCCTTTTGGTTGCCTTTTACATTAAGCTTTCTAGTTTGGGGGTTGTTCAAAACGATAAATTGGTTTCGAACATCTTCCAATTGCTGCTTCATATTCTCTTTAAGGTCCTTGATTTCATTGGTAACGATCGTATTCTGTTCTTGCAGATTTTGATTCTGGTCCCAAAAGAAATATGATGCACCGGCGAACATCAATGCCGCGAAACTGGCTGCGATGGCATATTTGAAGAACTTCTTTCTACCGGAGTTCTCTGCCCTGATTCTTGCGATTATTTTTTCTTTAAGCCCTTCGGGAGATTTCAAAGCATGCATTTTTGCAAACTCTTCCAAATTCTCTTGAAGTTCGTCAAAGGTTTCCCTTACTTCAGGATACATTGCAATGTATCGCTCACATTGAAACTCTTCTTGCTTCGTTGCAGTGCCCAAAAGATACTTTTCAAGCAAGTCGGAATCTAGAAATACTTTAATTTTTTCTTTCATTACGATAAAATTAGAAGTGCGAGCATGATCGTCGTCGGCCCATATACTTTTTTGAGTTCGCGCAAACCGATTTTCAACCTCGATTTTATGGTTCCCAAAGGAATATCCAACTCTTCACTGGCCTCCTGTTGGGTCATTCCTTGAAAAAATAGAGCTTCAAGTACTATTTGATACTTAGACTCTATCTTGTCCAAGTTCTCGCGAACATCCATGAGTTCCGGCCTTATGCCCTCAACACCTAGATTATATACGTCTGAAACGTCCATTTGGATTTCCTTGTCCGTTTTCGTGTTGACACTTCTTAATTTGTCAATGGCGGTATTCCGTGTAATACGAAAAAGCCAGGTGAACAATTTTGCCTTGGTGGGGTCGTAAGAGTCCGATTTTTTCCAGATTTTCACGAAACTTTCCTGCAGAACATCCTGTGCCAATTCTTCATCACGAACGACTTTATTGGCGACCCCGAACAACGTATCGCCGTAGTTGTCGTACAAAAGGGAAATGGCTTTTTCATTTCGCTCTTGAAGCAACTCTACGATGTGCTTTTCAAGAAGTGTGCTCATACCTTGTTCATGGGTTTTAAAAAATTGATGGACAAAGCATCCAATTTTCTTTTTGAACCGTATATCCCTTAAACGCTAATTTATGAAATTGATTGTTATAGCTAGCGTTATCACAAAATTTTAATATAAATGTGCACTTGGTAACTGCACATTTAGTTTTTGGTTAGTTTGGTTTGGTATAACCCTCGGGGAACTTCTTCGGGGGTTATTTTATTATATTGACCTCGGGGATAATTTCTATGCCGAATCGCTGTTCGACCGTTTTCATGATCTTGGTCGCCAAATTCAATATTTCAAGCCCTGTTGCAGAGCCGTAATTTACAAGCACCAAAGCTTGGTTCTTGTGTACACCGGCATCACCGAACCGCTTTCCCTTGAATCCGCATTGTTCGATCAGCCATCCGGCGGGAATCTTATAGTCGTTCTCGGAAACCTTGTAATGCGGAGCTTCAGGATGATGCTTCATGAAGGTACGGAATTTAGAAGCCGATATGACGGGATTTTTGAAAAAACTACCGCTATTGCCCAATTCTTTCGGATCAGGCAATTTACGCTTTCGAATCGCAATAACGGCCTCCGATACATCTTTTATCGTAGGAAGGATAACAGCGTTATTTTTTAATTCTTCCTCGATAGAACCATAAGAGGTATTCAGTCGGTGGTTCTTCTTGGTCAGTTTTAAACAAACGGAAATAATAACATATTCCCCTTTTCCTTCATTTTTGAAATACGAGTCACGGTATCCGAATTGACATTCTTCTTTAGTAAACGTTCTTATCGCTTGGGCTTTTATATCAAAAGCTTCACAGCTTCTAAAGACATCTTTCAACTCGACACCATAGGCACCTATATTCTGAATCGGTGCCGTACCCGTATTTCCAGGGATCAATGACAGGTTTTCTAATCCGCCATAACCCTGTTCAAGCGACCAAAGTACCATTGCATGCCAATTCTCGCCGGCCATGACCTTAATGACGACCTCATCATCATCTTCAGAAACCACTTCGATTCCCTTTAAATTGATATGCAGCACCAAAGCGTCTATGTCTCTGGTCAAGAGCATATTGCTTCCGCCGCTAATGAAGAATTTTTTCGGATGGCCTTCGATCTGGTAAACTGCCCGAAGATCTTCCAATGAATTAATTTCACAGAAGACTTGGGCCTTTACATCGATACCAAAGGTATTGTATGGTTTGAGCGATTTATTTTTCTCAAGGGTCATCAGCCAATATAACTTTTTAAGGCTTCTTTTAGTATGTTGACCGCACGCTTTAAGCTTTCTTTATCAAGTACGTAGGCGATTCTCACTTGGTTTTTGCCCAGACCTTCTGTAGCATAGAACCCAGCTGCCGGGGCCACCATTACGGTTTCATTGTTCACCCTGAAATCTTCTAAGAGCCATTGTGCGAAATCGTCAGCGTCGGCCAGGGGCAGCTCTACGATACAATAAAAGGCCCCTTGCGGTCTGCCAATCTTAATCCCTTCGATCTTACCCAGTTCTTCGATCAATAAATCTCTTCTTGCCACATATTCTTCTTTGACCTCGTCAAAATAGCTTTGCGGAGTTTCCAACGCCGCCTCGCTGGCAATTTGCGCATATGTAGGCGGCGACAACCTTGCCTGTGCAAACTTCAGGGCCGTTTTGACGACTTCTTGATTTTTCGACACAAGACATCCGATACGGGCGCCGCACATGCTATAACGCTTCGAAACGGAGTCCACGATTATCGCATGTGATTCCAATCCCGGTTCCCGTAAAATAGAATAATGTTCCCTTCCGTCGTATGTGAATTCGCGATATACTTCATCGGCCACTAAAAAAAGGTCATGTTTTTTTACGATGGCCGCCAATTTTTGAATTTCCTCCTTACTATAAAGATATCCAGTGGGGTTACCGGGGTTACAGATCAAAATTGCCTTGGTTCGCGGTGTTACGAGTTTTTCGAATTCTTCTATGGGGGGCAGGGCAAAATTGGTGTCGATATTTGATACCACGGGCACGACCTTTACACCCATTGCCGTTGCAAATCCATTATAATTGGCATAAAACGGTTCAGGTATGATTATTTCGTCACCAGTATCGGCAATACTTCCGATCGTAAACGAAAGTGCTTCAGAACCGCCCGTGGTCACAATGATATCGGATGCATCGACCATGATATCATTTTTTTCATAATACTTTGCTATTTTGTTGCGGTACGTCTCTGAACCCTCGGTTCTACTGTACTCGAGCACTTCGATAGTATTGTTCTTGACCGCGTCAAGGGCTATCTGCGGTGTTTTGATATCGGGCTGGCCAATATTCAGGTGTATTACCTTTACCCCATTATTTTTGGCCCGTTCCGCGAAAGGAACCAATTTTCTTATAGGTGACTGCGGCATGAAGAGCCCTTTCTGAGATATCTTTGGCATGTTGCTTATTTTAAGCAAAAATGAGAAAACCCTGCGGACAAAGCAATATCCTTATCATTTAATTATTTGACCCAAATTATGTTAATAAATATCGCCCTTAATTGAAAAATACTTAACTTTAAGAAAGTCAATCCGTTAAAAATTAGAAGGTTGGGTCGAGTCATCGCTTTTCTTTTTGTCATCTTCATGTGTTCACCGTATTACGGATTGTCACAAGGATTCTCTTTGCCCGAAGGACAGCGGTTTCAAAAAGTGAAATTCAAACTGATCAACAATTTAGTAATCATTCCGGTTACCGTGAACGGCACCGAACTTTCTTTTGTACTTGATTCGGGTGTGGGCAAGCCGATACTCTTCAACTTGACCGATCAAGATTCGATTCAAATCAACAATGTATCCGAGATTACCATCAACGGATTGGGCGATGGAGAACCTATCAAGGCTTTGAGCTCCAAAGAGAATGATTTTAAATTGGGCAACATTCGAAATAGAAACGAAAAACTGTACGTCGTTCTCGATAGCGAAATGAATTTTTCACCGAGTCTGGGCATACCCGTACATGGTATAATCGGCTACGAGCTATTCAGGGACTTTGTAGTAGATATCAACTATTCAAGCAAGGTCATAAAGTTTCATGACCCTCAACGATATCGATTAAGGCCTGATAAAAAAAGTGAGACCCTACCACTTCATATCATCCGGAAAAAGGCCTATATAGACGGTGAGGTGCAAATAAAAGGCAGTGACAACGTACCCGTCAAAATGTTGCTCGACACCGGTAGTAGTGATGCAATTTGGTTGTTTAAAAACGAAAAGATCGATGTGCCCGAGCAAAACTACGAAGACTATCTCGGAAAGGGGCTGAGTGGCGATATCTTCGGAAAACGCACCATGGTCAAGAGTATCAAAATCGGAAGTTTTATGCTTCATGATGCCAAAGCCGCGTTTCCTGATATGAAAGCCTTCAACGATATTAAAAACCTTGGGGATCGAAACGGAAGCATGGGAGGCGAAGTTTTGAAACGGTTCAATATTATCTTCGATTATCCCAATGGAAAAATAACGTTGCGAAAAAACAACAATTTTAATAAGCCCTTCCATTACAATATGAGCGGCATCGCACTTCAGCATGACGGACTCCGTTATATTTCAGAGCGTATTACTGATGCCAATGGGGTGGTCAACAATGACAAAAAATCGTTCGGGGACGTTCAAATACTTTTCGAAAATAGGACCAGGCTTAGCTTGGTTCCCGAAATCGTTGTTTCAGGAATACGTGCCGGTAGTCCGGCCGAAAGCGCAGGTCTTCAAGAAGGTGATGTGATCTTGGCCGTCAACGGAAAAAGCGTACATCGTTTCAAACTTCAGGAAATCATGCATATGCTCAACGAACGTGAGGGTAAAAAAGTCAAGGTACTGATCGAACGGTACAACTCTGATTTACTTTTTACGTTCGTTCTTAAAAATATGCTCAAAGAAAAGCCCTGACGAAATCGTCAGGGCTTTTATAACCGTTATAGAAATTAAGGCTCGTCTATTTGGTACCTTCGGCGGCCTTGATCTCACCTTTGATCTTCAAAACTTTGGTAGGTGTATCGGCGTTTGAAATGACCGTTATGGCCTTTCTTATCGGTCCGACCCTATTTGTATCGTATTTTACTTGAATTTCTCCTTTATTGCCAGGAAGAATAGGTGCTTCAGGTTTTTTCGGGATTGTGCACCCACAACTTGAGCTGACTTTGCTGATAATCAAAGGAGCATCTCCTGTATTGGTAAATTCGAAAACACGTATGCCATCGGCACCTTTTTCGATTTCGCCATAATCGACCGTTTCGGTCTTGAATTCAATTTTTGCCTTCTTATCCTGAGCGGTAAGGTTAAAAGCCATTAGGCCCATAAATAATAGTAGTACTATTCTTTTCATCATATTAAATTTAGGGTTGGTTTCAAAAGTAAATCTTTTCAGATGAACCTCAAAATCCTTTCGTTATATAGTAACGTTACTTATTTTTGTTTCGTATTCCTTTTTCGGCGAACGGCGTCCTAGATCGATAATTTAACATATCTTTTTGGGACGTTTATATTTGCCGGACAGGAATTAACAAAAACCGTTCCAAAAAAAATGGAGATTCCTTCAAAATACGAACCGTCCAGTGCCGAAAACCGATGGTACGACTATTGGATGAAAAACAACTACTTTCATTCAATACCCGATGAGCGTGAACCCTACACCATTGTTATCCCACCGCCAAATGTGACCGGGGTGCTGCATATGGGGCATATGTTGAACAATACCCTGCAAGATGTATTGACGCGAAGGGCCCGCCTTATGGGCAAGAATGCCTGTTGGGTGCCCGGTACCGACCATGCCTCGATTGCTACAGAGGCCAAGGTTGTGGCCAGGCTCAAAGAACAGGGTATTGCCAAGAACAGTATTTCGAGGGATGAATTCTTGGAGCATGCATGGGAATGGAAGAAAGAATATGGCGGTGTTATCTTGGAACAATTGAAAAAATTGGGATGCTCATGCGATTGGGATAGAACCGCTTTTACAATGGATGACAATATGTCTGAATCCGTTATCAAGGTCTTTGTCGATTTATTCAATAAAGGATTGATTTACAGGGGATATCGCATGGTGAACTGGGATCCACAGGCCCAAACGACCCTATCGGACGAAGAGGTCATCTACGAGGAAAAACAAGGTCTGTTATATTATCTTGCCTATCAAATAGAAGGTTCCGACGAAAAAGTGACCATTGCCACTACCCGGCCTGAGACCATATTAGGCGATACCGCTATTTGTATCAATCCCAATGACGAACGCCACCATCATTTAAAGGGCAAAAGAGCCATTGTACCCATTTGCGAAAGGTCTATTCCTATTATCGAAGACGAATATGTTGAGATCGAGTTCGGTACGGGCTGCTTAAAGGTCACCCCTGCGCACGATGTCAATGATAAGGCTTTGGGCGAAAAGCACAATTTGGAGACCATCGATATATTCAATGCCGATGCCACATTGAACTCCTTCGGATTGCATTACGAGGGCAAAGACCGTTTTACGGTTCGAAAAGAGATTGCCCAAGAACTTGAAGAAAAAGGATTTTTGGTCAAAACGGAGCAATACCTAACCAAGGTAGGAACTTCAGAACGTACGAAAGCGGTAATCGAACCAAGGCTTTCCGATCAGTGGTTTTTAAAGATGGAAGAGCTGGTCAAACCGGCTCTTAAGGCCGTTCTTGAAACCGAGGATATCAAGTTTTTCCCAAAAAAATTCGAAAACACATATCGCCATTGGATGGAAAACATCCGTGATTGGAACATTTCACGCCAACTTTGGTGGGGCCAACGTATTCCCGCGTATTATTATGGCGATGGGCAAGACGATTTTGTAGTTGCCGAAAACATCGATGAGGCTTTAAAATTGGCACAAGATAAGTCAAACGACCCTAAATTGGCGATAGAACATCTTCGACAAGATGAAGATGTAGTCGATACCTGGTTTTCATCATGGCTTTGGCCAATGACCGTCTTTAACGGTATTTTGGAGCCTGACAATGACGATATCAAATACTATTATCCGACCAACGATCTCGTCACCGGACCCGATATTATTTTCTTCTGGGTAGCGCGCATGATAATCGCAGGATATGAGTATCGCAACGAAAAGCCCTTTAAAAATGTCTATTTTACAGGTATTGTCAGGGACAAACAGCGTCGTAAAATGTCAAAATCTCTGGGCAATTCGCCCGATGCCTTAAAATTGATCGACGATTATGGGGCCGATGGCGTTCGCGTAGGCCTTTTGTTAAGCTCGGCGGCGGGCAACGATTTGATGTTCGACGAAGATCTATGTCAACAGGGGAAAAATTTCGCCAACAAAATCTGGAACGGCTTTAGGCTTGTAAAAGGTTGGGAGGTCGCCGACATTCCGCAGCCCCAAGCATCGAAACTGGCCATTGAATGGTTTCATGCAAAGTTCGACCAAACTTTGGTCGAGATAGAAGACCATTACAGCAAATACCGAATTTCAGATGCTCTGATGGCCACCTATAAGTTAGTCTGGGACGATTACAGTTCCTGGCTTTTGGAAATCATAAAACCGGCCTATCAAAAACCTATCGACCGAACGACCTTCGATGCCGTAATCGATATTTTGGAACAGAACTTGAAATTGTTGCATCCTTTTATGCCCTTCTTGACCGAAGAAATTTGGCAACATATTGCAGCGAGAACGCCCAAAGAAGCCTTGATCGTGGCCGAATGGCCAAAAATAGGCAAAAACGATAATGGCCTGATCAAGGGGTTTGACTTTGCTTCAGAAGTAATTGCGGGCATTCGAACCATCAGAAAAGACAAGAACATCGCCATGAAAGAAGCCCTTGAACTATCGGTCATAAATAGTGAAAACGCTTCGAATGATTGGGATGTGGTCATTCAAAAATTGACCAATATCTCGAGTATTTCGTATGTCGATGAGACCGTTGAAGGGGCGTTGACATTTCGGGTAAAAAGCAACGAATACTTTATTCCTATGGCCGGCACCATAGACATTGACGCCGAAATGAAAAAGATTCGCGAAGAACTTGAATATACCCGCGGTTTTTTACAATCGGTTCAAAAAAAGCTTCAAAATGAGCGTTTTGTAAACAATGCCCCCGAAAAGGTTATTGCCCTGGAGCGTAAAAAGCAGGCCGATGCCGAGGCCAAAATCGAGACTTTGGAAAAAAGTTTGGCGAGTCTATTGTAAACGAAGTCCAAGGTTCTTTAAATTATCAATCCCTTAAATTGGCGATTGCATAAAACTTGGTCTAACAAGTACGCTTTTGAATCCGTTTTCATAAATTGTGGATTAAACTTTCTCATAAGAAAAATCAATCCTCGATGAAAAAAACTGTATTTCTCTTGTTAGTCTTTGCCGCCCTGCAATTATCTGCACAAAAAGACCCTATGCCCATAGGTGTGGCAGGCTTGACCCACGGACACGTAAATTGGGTTTTCGGCGCCCAGAAAAGCGGTGATATTACAATTGTCGGTATTGTCGAGCCCAACACCGATCTGGCGAAACGCTATATGGAGCAATATGGGCTTTCGATGGATTTGGTTTTTGACAATATGGAAAAAATGCTGACGAAAAAGAAACCTGTCGCCGTAACCGCCTTCGGTTCAATTCATGAGCATTTGGCCGTTGTTGAGGCCTGTGCGCCAAAAGGAATTCATGTTATGGTCGAAAAGCCTTTGGCCGTAAGTGTGGCACATGCCAAAAAAATGGAAGCGTTGGCCAAAAAACACAAAATCCATCTACTTACCAATTATGAGACTACTTGGTACCCCACAAACCATAAGGCCTATGAACTGCTAAAAAAAGGGGATATCGGTGACGTACGAAAGGTTATCGTTCGTGATGGGCATAAAGGCCCAAAGAAAATAGGAGTCCAAAAAGAGTTCTTGGATTGGCTTACGGATCCCGTTCAAAACGGTGGGGGCGCATTGATCGATTTTGGTTGTTATGGCGCCAATTTGCTGACTTGGCTACATGAAGGAAAAAGACCCAATACGGTTACCGCGGTTACGCAACAATTACAAGCAGAAAACAATCCTAAAGTAGATGATGATTGCACCATTCTTTTGACTTATGACAACAGTATGGCCATTTTGGAGCCTTCATGGAATTGGCCCATTGGAAGAAAGGATATGGAAATATATGGAGAAAAGGGTGTTGTTTATGCAGACAACCGGCATGATATGCGGATTCGCATTTCGGAAGGCTATGATGGTTTTAGCGAAGAAAAATTCAAACTGGAGGAAAGAAAAGCTCCTTTTGATGACCCTTTCAGGCTTTTTACCGCCGTAATTCGTGGTGAAATCGAATTGAAACCGAGTGATCTGTCATCTCTTGAGAACAACATGATCGTCGTAGAAATATTGGAAGCGGCCCGCGAAAGTGCCCAGACCGGCAAAACGATTGATTTGAAATAACTGCCATGCGCGAGGAAAAACTCAAGATTTACGACCAGCTTGTTGCGAAATGCCCGCGATTTGAAAGAAAGGGGAAGACCATGCCCTATACCTCCGCAAACGGTTATATGTTCTCACTTTTTAACAAAGACTGTGAAATCGGCATTCGTTTTTCAAAAGAAGTACAAGAAAAATACATCGAAGAATGGCCTACAACGATTTACAGATCGTATGGAGCAGTTATGAAGGGGTATGTATTGGTTCCCGACAAAATGTTACAAGATTTGGATACCTTGGCAAAACTACTTGATATGAGCTACGATTACGTAATGTCGCTTCCTGCCAAATAGAATTTTCATTTTAGAAAGAAAAGAAACCGCATATACCGAATTTGCAAACTTATAGCGGGTCTGGCAAAACATGCTCATCTTTTTTTTATTTACATTTGAGAAGAACCATCCGATCACGAAAATGAAAAAAATTATCCTTGCCTTATTTTTTATCCTAATTGGATATCCAATCCTGGCCCAAGAACCCCAAGTAGGAATCATAATGGGAACGGCCAGAGGCCTTATGCAAGATGATGTCGAAAACGCTCTCGTCAAACTCAAGGCGATGGGCATCAAATACATTGAAGGTGCCGGTTCGAGAAGTATGTCTAGAGAGGAATACAAAATGTTATTGGACAAACATGGATTTCAGGTCGTTGCGGGTGGCGTATCATTCGAGGATCTAACCAACAGCGACAGTATCGCCTCGATTATCGAAAACCTCAAATTTTTTGGGGCCAAATATGCCGTATGCTATTGGATACCGCATAACGGAGATGATTTCACCTTTGACGATATGAAGAAAGGGGTCGAGGTGTTCAACATAGCCGGAAAGCAACTGGCGGAAGCGGACATTTCGTTGTTATACCATGCGCATGGTTACGAGTTTCGCCCCTATTCAGGGCCCGGTACCATGTATGATTATATGATGGAAAATACCGATCCGCGATACGTAAACATCGAAATGGATGTATTCTGGACGCGAAATGCAGGTCAAAATCCCGCAGCGATTTTACGAAAATACCCCGGTAGATTTCCAGTTACCCATTTGAAGGATAGAATGATGGGGACTATCGACAACCAAAATGGCAGACAGGACAAAGAACGTAATGTCGTACTCGGCACCGGTGATGTGAACATAGCCGCTGTAATGAAGGCCGCTAAGGATACAGGTGTTAAATATCATTTTATAGAAGACGAATCTTCAAGGGCCACCGAACAACTGCCCATGCACTTGGCCTATCTAAGATCTTTAGATCTCGACAACAAAGCAATCGAATTGACCGTGAATAACCTGCACAAGGCCATTATCGCTGCAGATTCGCTACAGTTGCACAACCTTACCGCCGAGGAACTTACTTATGGCCATTCGGGCGGCAGCATTGAAGATAGAAAAATATTTATCGAAAACATTTTGAACGGTACTTCGGATTTTTCAAAGATCGATTTTCCAGATCCCGATATTACGATAAAGGAGAATGCAGCCTGGGTACGTAGTACCATGCAGGCGGAACTTGTCAATGATGGGAAACCTAACCCGATCACGCTCAAAATTTTATATATTTTCATCAAAGAAAATGGATTTTGGAAACTATTGGCGAGGCAAGCCGTTCGATAATCAAGTTAAACACCAATAATTGAACCAATAAATTAATCGACATGAAAAAAGCATCTTTCCTTCTTCTGACTTTTTCATTTTTTTGGGGAATTTCGCAAGAAGCAAAAAAACCGGAAATACTTCCTGCAAAAATCCAAATCAAGACAGCCACTTTACCTGCCCCCGAAGCCGATAAAGACGCGGCAATGGTATATGGCTACGATGAAACCGGACAAATGGTGGTTCTTAGGGAAGGCACTAATAATTTGGTCTGTATCGGCGATGACCCGAACAAAGAAGGTATTAGCGTCGCCTGCTATTCCAAAGAGCTGGAACCCTTTATGAAAAGGGGTAGGGAACTCACGGCCGAGGGTAAGAACACCAAGGAAAAACGCGAAATACAAGGTGCCGAAGTCGCCGCTGGAAAATGGCAAATGCCCATTGTACCCAGCATGATGTATGTCTACTACGGAAGTGATGAAGCGTACGACAAAGCCACGGGTGAACTTGGCGATGGGCAATATCGTTATGTAATCTATACTCCGTTTGCCACGCCTGAATCTACAGGACTCCCCATAAAACCCCATGAAAAAGGCATGCCCTGGCTCATGGACCCCGGCACTTTCAGGGCACATATAATGGTCGGGCCCTTTTAAGCAAAATATTATTTTTTAAAGGTGTTTTTGGTCGAATTTTGACCAAGACCATGGCATTTGTCATATTTTGCCATTTCGCAAAACCGTACTTTTGATTTTCCCATAAAAAATTGGACAATGGATTTTACCTCGGAAGACTTTTTACAGGCAAGAACACGAAAAGACCTCATCAAAATCGCCAAGGCTAAGAGAATTGACGTCAAGAATGTAGTAAAGAATTTGAAATACGAAATAGAATTGACCAAGTTACAGGGCGAACTGGTCAACCTACAACAGTGGATCACAAAGAACAAACTACGTGTGGCGGTAATTTTCGAAGGTCGTGACGCCGCAGGAAAAGGCGGTGCGATAAAACGTTTCATGGAGCACCTGAACCCGAGGTCGTCACGTGTCGTGGCCCTTTCAAAACCGACCGACAACGAAAGGGGGCAATGGTATTTTAGAAGGTACATCAAAGAATTGCCCAATCCTGGCGAAATAGTCTTTTTTGACAGAAGTTGGTATAATCGGGCCGTGGTAGAGCCTGTAATGGGTTTTTGCAATCAAGACCAATACGAACAGTTCATGGTACAGGTGCCCGAATTTGAGCACATGCTTTATGAAGATGGTGTGATTATCGTAAAGTTTTGGTTCTCAATTTCAAAAAAAGTTCAAAAAGAACGATTCGAATCAAGGCTGAAGAACCCTCTTAAAGAATGGAAATTCAGCCCGGTGGACAAAAAAGGACAAGAACTTTGGGATACCTATACCTTTTACAAAGAACAGATGTTCACCAAAACCCACACACCATTTTGCCCATGGGTAATCGTGAAGGCCAATAATAAGAAAACTGCACGCCTAGAAAGTATTCGATACCTATTATCGAGATTTGATTACTCTGATGATAAGTCGTTATCCAATAAGCTTTTGCCCGATCCCAATTTAATCGAGCGCTATTATCGCAATGCCAAACAAATCGATATTTGATATGAAATCGACGAACAATCTGAAATTATCGAAAGAAGATGTAAAACTACTTAATTCAAAGCTGGGCTTGCGCAGTTTGTTTTCAAACAAAAAAATAGATGTCGCTAAAACCCTGAGAGAGGTACGGTATGAAAAACAGCTGCTTGAGAGACAAATAGAGCTGGTCAAATTGCAGACTTGGGCCATCGAGAACGATAAAAAAATCGTGATTGTCTTTGAAGGTCGCGACGCAGCCGGCAAAGGTGGGGCCATTCGACGTCTAGCCGCACATATAAATCCTCGATACTATAGGGTAATCGCTTTGAACAAACCGACTGAAGAAGAGCAGGGCCAATGGTATTTTCAACGATACGTGAACGAGCTGCCCGCTCCAGGAAAAATAGTCTTTTTTGACCGCAGTTGGTACAACAGGGCCGTAGTCGAACCTGTCAATGGGTTTTGCACCCCGAACCAATACGACATCTTTATGGATCAGGTGAACGAATTTGAAAAAATGATCGTGCAGTCGAACACCTATCTTATAAAGTTCTATTTTTCAATTTCCAAGGAAGAACAACAGAAAAGGTTCGACGATATCAAAAAAAGCAACCTGAAACGATGGAAAATGTCCGCCGTAGACGAAAGGGCCCAAGAACTATGGGACGATTATACGAAATACAAGCAATTGATGTTCGAGAAGACCGATACCCCGCACGCCCCATGGGTGATAATAGAGGCCAACAAAAAACCTGAGGCCAGGCTCGCCGCGATGGATCACGTATTAAAAACTATTCCCTATAAAATATAGGTTTTCGGTTCCATTATTTCTTTAATCCTTAGTTCGTTCGGGCAACGGATGTTTCGAGTTTTCTCTTTTTGGCCTTTTTAAATGCTTTTTGTTGAACCTCTGATAAAAGCACAAGTAACGTGCTCAGTATTACAACGTTCTTAATTATATATTGGCCCAACAATGATAGTGAAAGGGTGTTCTCCCCGAATACTTTGTCTGGAAAGAAAATAAGGGGCATGAACGTACAAACGATATGGAGTATGGCCAATTTGAGTACGATGTGATTCTTGATGTTGAACACTAAAAAAAGACCAATGGTTGTTTCCCAAATTGCCAAAAGGATCAACGAAATACGGGGTGCCAGAATCCCAAAACTCAGTTGATCTATAGTATTTATGGCCAGTTCTTCCGCAGGGCTCATCCCCGGAAAAAATTTTAACCCACCGAACCACAGGTAAACCAATCCTATGGAAATCGAAATTAGAGTAGACCTTGTATTTTGTGAATTCATCATCCCGTTGGCCATAAGTGAGGTTTTTATTGGTTATAAAACGTATTACATGCTTCATTCGAACAATAAATCGGTTTACAATCCTTTCATTAATCGATAGTTGAAGCTAAATCTTAAATAGATATTTTTCTAGATACATTGACAATACTTTCGGTCATTTGCCGACAAATAAAAAGCAGCCCTTTTGGGGCCAACTTTTTAATTGTATTTATTAAAATAATTAACTTAAAACTAACTGGGGCCAATATACCCCAATAACCTTGAGAAAAGAATTAACCCATGGTCAAAAAAGATTAACCGGGTATTAATTGAATTAACAAAAGATTAATTAACGTTAGGAAATGGCTAATTTTCTGTTATTTAGTTCCGATTTTGAAGAAAAGAAAATTCTACATAGCAATATTCATAGTTTCGATACTAGGCCTTGCCATAATACAATACCAATACCTAAAAATAGGTTTGAGCCTGGCCAAAATTCAGTTCGATAAAAAAATCGGACAGGCAAATGAAGCAATAAAACAAGAACTTAATTATCGGAACAAACTCACTTTTTTAATAGGAAGGGCCCTTGAGAAAGACGATAGTTACTATGGACTTGGTGTAGATAGAGTTCAGGATGCCTCGCGTAATTTTTTAAATGATATTATCGAGGAAAGGCTTATTTACCATGGCATAGACATCGATTTTACTTATGAGTTGCACACCAAAGATTCCCTGTACTATCTAAAATCGCCTACTTCATTTGAAAAGTTGGAAAATACTACCATATACCCAATAGAACTTGAAGGATACCTCCCCAACCTTCTTGATAAACGTTTGATCCTCGAACTTAAGTTTCAAGACCTTAACAAATATTTGTTGTCAAAGTTAAATAGTCTTACACTACCGAGTCTACTCTTTATTTTAGGAATAATAATTGCGGTTTTATGGGTATTGAGAACGTATTATTGGCAGAGAAACCTGATTACGGTAACCAACAATTTTATTAATAATCTCACCCATGAGCTGAAGACGCCGGTTTTTTCAATGGGCCTTGCCACCAAAATATTGGAAAACAGTGCTACCGAAGAGCAGAAGCCGTTGGTCAATATTCTAAGATTGCAAGTGCGACGTTTGACCGACCACATCGATAAGGTACTTGAACTCGGTAGGCTTGAGGCGAATAAAAAGATGTTCTCTTTAGAAAGGGTTGATTTTAGACCCTATTTACAGAAACTCTGCGAAGAATTTCAAGCTTTGACAGCAATAGAAAACGTCTCGTTTAGTCATGAATTGGAGCCCGGCCCGTACACCATTATGGCCGAAGTATTCCATCTTGAAAATACGATCAACAATCTATTGGACAATGCCAAGAAATATTCGAACGACCCCCAAATACATCTTGAGGCAAAAAAAACGAAAAAGCACCTCGTTATAGGCATTTCGGACAACGGAATAGGAATAGACGAAAAGGATAAAGGTCGTATTTTTCAAAAATACTACCGAGTTCAGAATGGCGATCTGCACAAGACAAAAGGGTACGGACTTGGGTTAAGCTACGTCAAGAACGTCGTTGAAAAACACAGGGGAAAGGTACTTATTGAAAGCGAAAAAAATAAAGGTACAACAGTTTCCATCTTAATTCCGATAACGAATGAACGATAGAAAATATAAGTTAATGTTAGTTGAAGATGATGCCTCACTGGGGTATCTACTTTCGGAATATCTTAAAATGAAGGATTTCGAAATCGTTTGGACAAAAGATGGCCACGAGGCTTTGACGGAAATGGAAGAACAAACCTTTGACCTGGCCATTCTAGACGTAATGATGCCGAAAATGGACGGTTTTGCACTTGCAACAAAAATCAAGGAAAAATATAGCGACCTTCCCTTTATTTTTTTGACGGCAAAATCACTTAAAATAGATGTTTTGAAAGGCTTTTCATTAGGCGCCGTAGATTATCTTAAAAAACCAATTGACGAAGAGGAACTGGTAATCAGGATCAATTCATTATTGTCACGGTTGACCAATTCGATGGCTGCGGAAAAGACCAAGAAAAACATATACAGTTTAGGACAATATTCCTTCAATGATCTAAATCAAGAATTGGTATTTAAAGATCAAGTAATCCATCTGACATCACGTGAGAATCAACTTCTAAGTTTCTTATTGGCACACAAGAACCAATTATGCCGACATAGGGATATCTTAGTCACTATTTGGGGCAAAAACGATTATTTTAACAAAAAGAGTCTAAACGTATTCATTACCCACCTAAGAAAATATTTGGAGAAAGACCCTAATATTAAGTTGGAAAACGTTCATGGACAAGGTTTTATTCTGAGGGTGGCAGATACGAAAACCGAGAATTGAATATATGACACATGATATATTTGGATGAAAAAGGTCGATTTCATTGATTTGAACTTTGCCCATAATTACATACTTTAGACTATATGGAATCGTATGCACAAGCCCTTCTCTACGCAATACCGTTTTTTTTGATACTGCTCATCTTTGAAATTTCGTATGGTTTTTTCATCAAAGATCAGAAGCATAAGGTAATGGATTCGGTATCGAGCATCAGTTCTGGCTTCACCAATATCATTAAAGACACACTGGGATTGGGCATTATATTGGTCTCCTACCCTCTCCTATTAAAATATCTGGCGATTACAGAAATCAAGACTTCATGGGTAGTTTGGTTGATTGCATTTGTTGCCATTGATTTTGCCAGCTATTGGAACCATAGGCTCAACCACAAGGTCAACATATTTTGGAACCAACATGTAATACACCATAGTAGTGAGGAGTTCAACCTGGCCTGTGCCCTGCGACAACCAATCTCGAATATTTTTGGGTATTTTGCACTGTTGTTGATTCCTGCTGCCGTTTTAGGGGTGCCCAACGAAATCATCGCGGTACTCGCACCGATACATTTGTTCGCCCAATTTTGGTATCACACCCAACATATCGGCAAATTGGGATGGTTGGAATATATCATTGTGACCCCATCGCAGCACCGGGTACATCATGCCATCAATCCTGAATATATCGATAAAAACCTGGCCGCCATATTCTGTATCTGGGACCGTTGGTTCGGCACCTTTCAAGAAGAGCTTGATGATGTCCCACCTCAATACGGCGTATTGAAACCTGCATCGACATGGAACCCCGTACTTATCAATTTCCAGCATTTTTGGCGTTTGACGCAAGATGCATGGCGAACAAAAAGCTTCAAGGATAAATTACGTATTTGGTTCATGCCGACCGGGTGGCGACCTAACGATGTAAAAGAAAAGTACCCTATTAAGGTTATCGAAGACGTATATGGTTTTGCACGTTATGAAACGTCATCTTCCCCACTATTTGATATTTATGTGATTTTTCAACTGTTGATAACAGTTGCCCTATTATGGTTCATGTTCTTCAATTATTCGCAAATAGGGATTGACGGACTTTTATTGTTCGGAACACTAGTTTTTGTCGGCATTTATGGTTACACGAGCCTCATGGACCGTAAACAACACGCCGTATGGATAGAGGTTTTACGCGGCGGTTTGGGTATTGCAATGATACTTTGGACAAAGGATTGGTTCGGTATCAATGCCTATTTCGAATGGGGGGCTTGGCTTGTCGCAATCTATTTTGCCATCACCATTTTGGGAAGTATCTATTTTACTTTTTTTGAGAAGAACACCTCGCCGAGCCAACTACCCGCATAAGTCTTCCATTGGCGGTTTGTATTGGCCTAAAATACACATTTACAACATTATCATGTAGTTGGTCGAATAAATATATACTTTTTCAAAGTAAGCCGTTTGTACTATGTCAACCCCCGATGACCAAAATTTATGACACGGCAAGAACATCTGAAATTCTGTATGGTTTGCAACCATCAAAAAAAGGATTTGAACCTTGGATTGGTTTGTAGTTTCACGGGAGCCATAGCCGACTTTGACAATGAATGCCCGACTTTCGAAAAAGACAATGTGCTACAAATGCGGATGGACGAACAAAACACACTTGTCTCGCATACGAAGCTGGCAAGTCAGGGCAAACGTTTTATCAACTTTTTGATCGATCAATTTTTTGTGTTGGGCCTGGCCATGATAGTAGGTACGGTAATAGGCGTGGTTCTTGTCTATTATTTTCCTTCACAGATGTATTTATTGGACGAAGACGACAAGCTTCGCGACTATCTTTTGGGGTTCATAATTGCGCTGATATATTATAGCTTCTTCGAAGGTTTCACCGGAAGATCCCTGGGCAAATTCTTCACAAAAACCAAGGTTATCACCGAAGATGGAAAAAAACCGGGATTTGGCACCATTTTCATCCGATCGTTGTGCAGGCATATTCCCTTCAATCATTTTTCATTTTTGAACCATGATGCCATCGGCTGGCATGACAAATTTTCGAAAACACGTGTTATCGAAATCGAATAGACAAATATTCAACGTTCATGGGTTAATGATATCCTTCTGATTTCCCAAACTTGAAACTGTTAGTTAGTTGATATTGAACATACTATGTGCAAAACGGATGGTGCAATTCAGAAGTCCGTCGTTACGTTCCTAAAGAGGATATTTTTCCACATAGCTTGTATTACCGAAACAGGTTCTTAAGTTTGTGTTTCAAACGGAAACATATGCGACCTTACATACTTGCCGAAACAAACTGGAACGCACTTAAGGATGCCAAGTTCGACTTGGCGGTACTGCCATGGGGCGCTACCGAAGCGCATAACTATCACTTGCCTTATGCGACCGACAATATTCAGGCCGACCACATTGTCGCCGAAGCCGCGCGAATGGCATGGGAAAAAGATGCCAAAGTCGTCATTTTACCAACAATTCCTTTTGGAGTAAATACCGGACAATCGGATATCTACCTGGATATCAATCTCAATCCGAGTACGCAACTTGCCATCTTGGCCGACATTGTTGAGGTCTTGAATCGACAAGGCGTTCACAAACTACTGATATTCAATGGCCACGGCGGAAACAACTTCAAACCCCTGGTGCGCGAACTAGGCTTGAAATTTCCGAAGATGTTCATTAGTTTTTGTTTCTTTCCGCAGATGCTTGACAAATATTCCTTTTTTGAGGAAGCAGGCGACCACGCCGATGAAATGGAAACCAGTTTGATGCTTTATTTACGGCCCGACCTGGTGCTTCCGCATGAAAAATGGGGCGATGGAAAGGATAAAAAATACAAGATCAAGGCTTTCAATGAGGGATGGGCATGGGCCGAACGTAAATGGTCTGAAATCAGCGATGATACCGGGGTAGGTAACCCCCATAAGGCCACAAAAGAAAAAGGTGAACGCTTTTTTAAGGCCATCACACTAAAAATGGGGGACTTTCTGGTCGAATTATGTAATGCGGACCTCAATGATCTATACGAATAGGGGGTTGATAGCGCCCTTAATCGCAACCCGACAAAGGGTTTACATTTAAGTGATCCGGCATAAGGAATCCAAAGTAAGACTTCCCTTGAATACTTCGTATATTTGTGGTCTAAAACAATGCAATGAGCAATACGACCATTGAACATGTTATTCCTCCAAAAGGCAAGCCGAAATGGTTGCGGGTAAAGCTTCCCACTGGTAAAAAATATACCCAGCTGAGAGGTCTGGTTGAGAAATATGATCTTCATACCATCTGTACTTCGGGCAGTTGTCCGAATATGGGCGAGTGTTGGGGAGAAGGCACGGCCACTTTTATGATTTTGGGCAACATTTGTACCCGTTCTTGTGGATTTTGTGGGGTAAAGACCGGTAGGCCCGAGAATATTGACTGGGAAGAGCCCGAAAAAGTAGCCCGATCCATTAAGATCATGGGCATCAAACATGCCGTTATCACTTCCGTTGACCGAGACGACCTAAAGGACTTGGGCTCCATTATCTGGGCCGAGACCGTCAAGGCCATACGCAGAATGAACCCGAATACCACATTGGAAACCCTGATTCCCGATTTTCAGGGCGTCGAACGGCATTTGGATCGTATTATCGAGGTAGGTCCAGAAGTGGTTTCGCACAATATGGAAACCGTTAAGCGTCTGACCCGCGAAGTACGCATACAGGCCAAGTACGAAAGAAGCCTAGAAGTACTTCGCTACTTGAAGGCCAATGGGGCCAAGCGTACCAAGTCTGGAATTATGCTGGGGTTGGGCGAAAAAGAAGAAGAGGTGGTCCAGACGATGAAAGACCTGAAAAATGCAAATGTTGATGTGGTCACAATAGGCCAATATCTTCAACCTTCGAAAAAGCACCTGCCTGTAAGTGAGTTCATCTTACCCGGGCAATTCAAGAAATACGAAGAAATCGGTCTTGAAATGGGGTTTAGGCATGTAGAAAGTGGTGCTTTGGTTCGCTCTTCCTATAAGGCCCATAAACACATCGATTAATTTCATGGTCAAATAAAATCTTCCGCCGCCACGGAATTCTTGAAATGAAGAAAACGAATATCGGCATCAACGGCTTTGGTCGGATCGGCAGAACGTTATTCCGCCTTCTAATCCGCCATCCGCACCTGAATATAGTCGCCATCAATGATCTGGCCGATGCCAGAACCCTGTCACATCTCTTAAAATACGATAGCATTCACGGCACGCTTGAAAAAGAGATAGGCTATGGTGCGCACAGTATTTCGATTGAAAATCGACACATTCCGCTTTTAAATCACAGACTTCCCGAAGAGATAGATTGGTCAGCCTTTCAAACCGATATCGTGCTGGAATGCACGGGAAAGCATAAAACTAGGGAAATGCTGCAACCGCATATCGACAATGGTGCCAAAAAAGTAATCCTGAGTGCTCCCCCGTCAGACGAGTCGATCAAAATGGTCGTCTTAGGTATCAATGAATCCATTATATCGAATGAAGACGATATCATTTCAAATGCCTCGTGTACCACGAACAACGCCGCACCTATGATCAAGGTCATCAAGGACCTCTGTGGCATCGAACAGGCCTATATTACCACAATACACTCATATACATCGGACCAAAGTCTTCATGATCGACCGCACCATGACCTTAGAAGGGCCAGGGCCGCTGGGCAATCGATCATACCCACTACGACCGGGGCCGCGAAAGCCCTTACGAAAATATTTCCTGAACTTGCGACCGTAATAGGCGGATGCGGTATTCGAGTACCCGTGCCCAATGGCTCATTGACCGATATTACCTTTAACGTAAAACGCCAGACAAGCATTGATGAAATAAACGCGGCTTTCGAACGAATTTCCCATAATGAACTAAAAAACATACTTTTATATACGAAAGATCCTATAGTCTCTGTGGATATAAACAATAGTTGCCATTCTTGTACGTTTGATTCTCAGATGACATCCGTAATTGGCAAGATGGTCAAGATAATAGGGTGGTACGACAATGAAACGGGCTATAGTAGCCGAATTATCGATCTGGTCGATTTATTGATCAACAAACAATACGTTTGAGAATTAAACTATCACATAGCAAGATTAGAATCCTTTTAGGGGTTCTTTTACTTTTCATCTTTTTGAAGAGTGCCAAGGGTCAACAGATAGATTCCTTACAAAATGACATTCAATCCTATTTTGATCGGGCCCTGCAATATCAAAATAAGAATGAAATTACCCTTGCCTTGGAGGCGCTCGATAAAGCCGCAGAGCTAGCACAACAAAAAGAAGACATCAAGGCTTGGATCGATAGCTACCACAAAATGGCCTTGCTTTACCTAAAAGTAGATAATGAGAAAAGCTCAGTGTTCTTTTCGGACCGAGCCAAAGGAATGTTGGAAGAAGTAGCATATCCTTATGGGGATGCAATGCAGAAGTATCTAGAGGCCATTCGTCTATTCAATGAAGGAAAAAACTATCTAGCGATTTTTTCCCTGGAAGAAGCCAGACAACTTAACAACGACCGAAATTTCTTCAACAACATTCTGCTGACAGAAGGAAACATTTACTTGAAGCTGGAAAAGTTCGAAGATGCGTCCAAGAATTTCAATTCGTTGGTTATCAATACCGATTTAAAGGAAAAAGATTATCTGGCGACAAGGGCCCATTTGGGTCTGG
This sequence comes from Meishania litoralis, assembly GCF_042611095.1. Taxonomy (NCBI): domain Bacteria; kingdom Pseudomonadati; phylum Bacteroidota; class Flavobacteriia; order Flavobacteriales; family Flavobacteriaceae; genus Meishania; species Meishania litoralis. The sequence goes on along the minus strand of NZ_JBHFPV010000004.1, from coordinate 247,158 downwards.
CCAAACTTCACTACACCACCGAAAACTTTGAACAGAGCGCGATCGATGGCGAGAAGGCCCTTAAACTTGCCGTTGCCAACGGCTTTCAAAATGAAATGCTCGAGGCCAATCATCAGTTGAGCCAAACCTATGAAAGGCTTAGAAAGTATGACCAGGCCTTAGGTAGCACACGAAACCTGATGTTGATCCAAGATTCAATCTTTACGGTCGAGAAGGCCAAGATCGATGCCAAAACCGCCGATAAGATCCAAATCGAAAATATGGGCGATGAGATCAAAAGACAAGATGAGCGCATTGAAGATTTGAGCGAATCGGCGAACCGATCTGAAATAACGGCCATTCTGACTTCGGCTTTTTTGACGATTATCTCGCTTTTGGCCGTTTCGCTGTATCGCAACAACCAAATCAAGTTGAAGACCAACGATCTACTGCAGACCAAGAACAACGAGCTCCAGGCCGCCAGGGACGCTGCCGTGAGTGCCATGGAAGCCAAGACCAACTTCTTGTCCACAGTTAGCCATGAACTAAGGACCCCCCTCTATGCCGTCACCGGACTAACACATTTATTACTGGAGGAAAATCCGAACGATAGTCAAAAAGAGCATCTTAAGGCATTAAAATTTTCTGGAGACTATCTACTGAATTTCATTAACGACATACTCCAAATCAATAAAATCGATGCGAAAAAGTTGGAACCTTTGAATATTGAATTCAACCTTAAAAAAGTTCTAAAAGAGGTAATCGATTCATTGCAGCAAAGTGCCAAGGCGAATAAGACCAAGATTATTTTGGAATACGACGAAGAGATTCCAGGACATCTGATGAGCGACCCACTTAAGTTGTCCCAGGTATTTATGAATCTTGTCGGAAATGCCCTAAAATTTACCAAAAATGGTGAGGTAAAAGTAATCGCACGTTTGCTAAAAAAAGAGGAGGAAGATGTAACGTTGTATTTTGAAGTGGCCGATAACGGCATCGGAATTTCCAAAGAGCAGCAAGAGAACATTTTCGAAGGTTTTGAACAAGGCTCAGTTCAGATCAATCGCGAATATGGCGGAACCGGGCTAGGCCTCACCATAGTCAAAAGCCTTTTGGGTCTTTTTGACAGCAAAATTCGATTGGAAAGTGAATTAGGAGAGGGTAGTTCGTTCTTTTTCGAACTGAAATTAAAAAGCAAGGATAGTGTTATAGACGATATACCTTTTGAAATTACTGAGCGGGATTACAATTTCAAAGGATTGCACTTGATGATCGTTGAAGACAATAAGATCAATCAGGTCATCACAAAAAAGATGCTGACCAAAAAAGAAATCACCAGTGATATTGCCAGCAACGGTACCGAGGCCATAGAATTGGCCAAAAACAATGAATACGATGCCATTTTGATGGATATTCACATGCCCGGCATCAGTGGTGAGGAGGCTACCATTGAAATTAGAAAATTCGATAAGACGACCCCTATCATTGCCCTTACAGCCATCTCATTGGATGATAGCTTGGAGAGCTTCTACGCAGCCGGGTGCAACGACGTCGTTACAAAACCTTTTAAACCAGAGGTCTTTTATCAAAAAATCGGTGAGAACATTTTCGATAAGAAGGTTACTAACACTGCTTGATCGATTTTTTCAATTCAGCGCTCAGAACAGCTTCGCCATCATTCAGAAAAGAATGCCCGACGCTTATATAATGTAAGTTTCTGACCCTACCTTTCAGCCTAACATAATCTTTTTCAGTGGTTAAAACGTAATCTTTGGCATTCAATATTTCAATATCCTCTTGAGTAAAGAAATAATGGTCCTTGAAGCTAAGGTGCTCGAATAAAAGCCCTTTGTTTTTCAAGTACTCTACCAACGGTTCCGGATTGGCTATCCCGGTAACCAAGGTAATTTTCATTTTCTTCAAAGAATCAACTTCCGTTTGAACCCCTTTTTCAGAATGAACATTACTATATTTCAGACAACTGAACAAGATCATTTGGTCGCCGCGGGGCCTTAATTTTGAGATCATCGCCTTTTGGGCCTTCTCGGAAAGGTCGTGAGGACATTTAGTAACGATTATGATATGCGCCCGACGAGCTTCCCGCTTGCTATCCCTAAGATTTCCGGTGGGCAAATACCAATCGTCATTGTACAAACTGCCATACGAGGTCAAAAGAATGGAAATGGTGGGCGATACCTTACGATGCTGAAAAGCATCATCTAAGATAATGATATCGGGTTTGACCAGTTCTTCAAGTTTTGAGATTCCGTTCCTTCTATCAACATCAACGGCAACAGGCACTTCATTGTACTTCGAATGTATTTGATAAGGTTCATCCCCAATATCTTCAACGGTGTTATTGGGCGAGGCAAGTACAAACCCCTTGGATTTTCTTTTATAACCCCGGCTTAGAACCGCAACCTTGTATTCTTTAGTCAAAAGGGCCACCAAGTATTCGACCATCGGGGTCTTACCTGTACCACCGACACTCAAATTTCCGACGCAAATAGTCGGTGTTTTAAAAGATTTCGATTCAAAAATGTTTAAATCATAAAGAAGATTTCGAACGTGGACCACGGCGGCGTATATCAACGAAATCGGAAAAGCTATTTTTCTAAGGAGTTGCACACAACGAAATTATAATATTTTATCTTTGAACGACTCGTAAAAAAACAAAATGACAGTAAAAGAAGTTACCGATATACTTGAAGAATTGGCTCCTCTGTGCTATGCTGAAGATTTTGACAATGTGGGACTCTTAGTGGGCGAAAAGAATATGCAGGTATCGGGTATCTTAGTTACCTTGGACACTTTGGAAAATGTCATCGACGAGGCTATTACCAAAAAATGCAATCTTATTGTCAGTTTTCATCCCATCATTTTTTCAGGATTAAAAAAATTGACCGGTGCCACCTATGTTGAACGGGTGGTCATCAAGGCGATTCAAAACAACATCGCGATTTATAGTATGCACACCGCCTTGGACAATTCGAATATGGGTGTCAATGCCAAAATTTGTGAAATTTTGGGTATCGGCAATCCAAGGATACTGATTCCGCAAAAAGGTACGGTCAAAAAATTGACCACTTATGTTCCTGAAGCCGATACGATGCGATTGCTAAATGCTTTGTTCGCCGCTGGGGCCGGAAAAATGGGCAACTATAGTAATTGCAGTTTCACTACGAACGGATCAGGAAGTTTTAAAGCAGGCGAAAATGCCAATCCCGCCAAAGGGGAAATAGGCACGACCCACCATGAGAAAGAGACCCAGATCAATGTCGTATTCTCCAAATCGGAAGAAAAATCGGTTCTTAGGGCACTTTTTGAGAACCACCCTTACGAAGAAGTGGCCTACGAAATTTTCACCCTTGAAAATTCAGACCAAACTATTGGCATGGGCATGGTCGGTGAATTGCCAAAATCGATCGACGCCAAAGAGTTTCTGTTGTTCGTTAAGGAAAAGATGAAGGTTTCTAACATCAGACACTCCGAGTTGCTTCGCAAAAAGATAAAAAAGGTGGCGGTTCTAGGTGGCAGTGGGGCTTTCGCGATCGCTAAGGCAAAATCGGCCGGAGCGGACCTCTTTATCACCGCAGATGTTAAATACCACCAATTCTTTGAGGCCGAGAAAAAGATGATAATCGCAGATATCGGACACTTTGAAACGGAGCAGTTTACAAAAAATCTTTTAGTTGATTATCTTACCGAAAAAATTCCTAATTTTGCAATCCGTTTATCGGAAAGTAAAACCAATCCCATCAAGTATTTATAAGTATGGCAAAAAAAGCAGAAGTTACCGTTGAAGACAAATTAAGGGCATTATACGATTTGCAGCTAATCGATTCAAGGGTTGACGAAATACGCAACGTTCGAGGCGAGCTTCCACTTGAAGTGGAGGATCTCGAGGACGAAGTATTGGGACTTAAAACAAGAATGGATAAGTTAAAGACCGATCTTGAAACTATAAACTTTGAAATCGGGGCCAAAAAGAACCTGATCGACGAATCAAAGGCCTTGATCAAAAAATATACCGAGCAACAAAAGAATGTTCGCAACAGTCGTGAATTCAACTCGATTACCAAAGAACTTGAGTTTCAAGAACTTGAGATTCAATTAGCCGAAAAGAACATCAAAGAATTCAAGGCACAGATCGAACAAAAAAAGGAAGTCATTGCCGAGACGAAAGAAAAACTATCGGAGCGCGAAGAGCACTTGAAGCACAAAAAAAACGAATTGAACGCCATTTTGGCCGAAACCGAAAAAGAAGAGAAGGCACTGCTTGAAAAATCCGAAAAATACCAAGAGCAAATCGAAGAACGTCTTGTAAAGGCCTATGTACGGATCAGGAACAACGTGAAAAACGGATTGGCGGTAGTGCCTATTGAAAGAGGTGCTTCGGGAGGTTCTTTCTTTACGATACCGCCCCAGGTGCAGGTAGAAATCGCTTCACGAAAAAAAATCATTACCGATGAACATAGCGGGCGAATTCTAGTCGACCCTATTTTGGCTGAAGAAGAACAGGAGAAAATGGAGAAATTGTTCTCCAAATTATAGATAAGTAATAGTCAGATGATAAAAAAAGCCGCCTTAAGGGCGGCTTTTTTATTTCAATAGATCCAAGATTTTTCGTTCGACCTCGGCACTATCCCATTTGGATTCAATATCGGGAATTTTCATTACTTCCTTCATTATTGCCTCCTGAACATCGCCAATGGCCAAAGCCTCAACATATGACCGTTCAGAAAAGGTGACCCGTGAGTAGGCCGGAATCCATTTATCAGGATGTTTTTCGGCAAAGTTTTTTTCAATCCTTTTTTGAAGCAAAAACTTGGGGTCACTTGTTCTGCTGCTCATTTCGACGAAATTTCGATAACTCAATTCTGCAATGGCATCGGCATTCGGTTTTCTAGTCTCTTGATACTCTATAAAAATTTGTTCCCAATTGTCTCCATGGGCATCCATCAATTTATTGAGAACGAAGATGTCTTCAAAACCGGCATTCATGCCTTGTCCATAAAAAGGAACCACGGCATGGGCCGAGTCCCCTACAAGTGCCACTTTGTTCCAGTATGTCCATGGGTAGCATTTCATCGTGACCAGAGCACTGGTGGGGTTTTTGAAAAAATCTCCGATCAAATTTTCAATATCCCTACTAACATTAGGAAAATACTTCTTGAAAAATTCCGTCGCATCGGTCTTGGTCTTAATATTCTCGAACGAGACTTCTCCTTCAAAGGGCATGAACAATGTACAGGTAAAGCTTCCGTCAAGATTGGGCATGGCAATGAACATAAACCTTCCTCTTGGCCAAATATGAAACGAATGTTTGTCCAATTTATGGGTACCATCTTCGTTCGCCGGAATGGTCAGTTCTTTATAGCCGACATCAATGAAATCTTGACAGTAATCGAAGTGGCTTCGGCGTTGCATTTTATGCCGCACCCTTGAAAATGCACCATCACAGCCAAATACAATATCGTAATCATACTCCTTCCATTCGCCCTTTTCGGTCTCTCCTGTATACAATTTGGCATTTGGCAAATCTACATCCCAAACCTTTTCATCAAAGCGGAATTTGGCTCCTGCCCCTTCGGCCAAATCTATCATGCTGCGGTTCAACACACCTCTAGATATCGACCATATCGCTTCTCCCTCCTTTCCATACGGTTGAAAGTACATTTCCTTACCGATTACATGCATGGCCCTTTTGTACAGTGGAATAGCTATTTTCTTGATTTCTTCCTCAAGACCTACCTGTCGAAGTGCCCGCCAACCCCTATTGCTCATTGCCAGATTGATGGAACGGCCAGAAAAATCGACGGTACGTATATCAGGACGCCGATCAAAGACTGTGACCTTATGCCCGGCTTTTCTAAGATATATCGCCAATAAAGAACCAACCAATCCCGATCCTATAATTGCAATTTCTTTGGGGGTTTGGCTCATAATACGGATAGTGATGAAAATATTAAAAGATAAAAGTAATGAATTTCTTTACGGTAATTTAACACGCAACAACATCTAAAGGTGTTATCACTTGCGTATATATTTTGAACATTCCGCGAGAGCGTCTATATATATCCAAGAAAAGTCCTTCACATTTAAACTGCGAAGGACTTTTTGATTTCGATGTAATCTTATTTATTAATTATTCTAAAATACCGTCGACTATTCCATATTCGATCGATTCTTCGGCATTCATCCAAAAATCGCGGTCAAAATCCCTTAAGACCTTTTCATATTTTTGACCACAATTTTCCGCAAGTATCTTGGCGCTCAACTCCTTGGTCTTGATGATTTCCTTGGCCTGGATTTCAATATTCGAGGCTTGCCCCCTGGCACCGCCGCTGGGCTGATGGATCATCACTTGGGCATGGGGCTGAATAAAACGCCTCCCTTTTTTTCCCACAGACAATAAAATACTGCCCATAGAAGCGGCCAGACCGGTACAAATAGTCGACACCGGACTCTTAAGGGACTTTATGGTATCGTACATTGCGAAACCAGAGGTAACATACCCCCCTGGGCTGTTAATAAACAACTGAATTTCTTTATTGTTCTGCATATCTAGGTACAACAAACGGTCGATTACATGTTTGGCCGAGTCATCGTCGACCATACCCCACAGAAATACTTTTCTTTCTTCAAGCAACTTCTCATCGATTGCTTCTTGTACTTTTCCCTTCTTTGAACCCATATACTTTGTTTTTACAAAGTTTCAAAATTAAACAATTTATCCGACAGCTAGAACATTAGGATCAAGTCAAAATATCTTCCGATAATCGACTTTTTTTACATGACATCCGATAGTACTGGTTTACGGTGAACCGCTAAAGTTTGCACTTTATCCATGAGTAACTTTTTTCGTCGAAAAATGTTATCGTTCATCGGCCTATTTACGTCTTGGCGAGCTTTCACCAGTTCTTTGTATAGTATTAACCAAATCTTGAATAACGACAAAAAGCACTTTATTATTCCCCAAAATAATCTAGATGCTACAGCTTGAACTTGACCTTGACAACACATTTATAATATTTCGGGTAAAGAACATAATGTAGCTTCTAATTATAGGGCGATGGTCGGTAAGATCCATAACGTGATAATTATGAAGAAACTTTTACTTCAACAAAATACCTTCACCAAGATTTCATTTATTGTTTGCGCGTTGACCTCGTTCTTCGTCAACGCTCAATTGAAAAAAGACTTTACACCCAGGTATTCAGAAACGTTGAACGGTGATTTTACCATGATCGCCAACAACGTACTGTCGAGAGACGCGACCGATAATTACAACGGTACGGAAAGCAACCATGATTTTGATGACAATGTTTTTGTCGATATCGATAGCGACCCGACAACATTCAATTCAAGTAGTGCCAATTTGGCCAACCCCGCTCCTGGCAACACATGTATGACCATTGAACGTGTGTTTCTTTATTGGTCGGCCGCTGATAAGGAATATGAAGTTGATGGAGGTGGTAACGTGCTTGCCGGAGATGGAGGAATCGAACCTGCTTGGAACTACAATGAAATTAAAATGATGCTTCCTGGTTCAACGACCTATGACGCGACTTTGACAGCCGATGAGGTTATATATCGAGGTAGGGACGAGCATTTTGTCAACGACCCCTATATATGCGTTAAAGATATTACGAGTTGGGTACAGGGCTTGAGCGACCCGTTTGGCAAATACCAAGTAGCAAATGTAAAAGCGACCGAAGGCCGCTTGCTCGGCCATGATGGTGGAAACGTTGGAACATCGGGCGGATGGCAGATCGTCTTTGTATATCAAAGTCCTACTTTGCCGCAAAAGAATATTACTTTATTTGATGGCTACGCGCACATCACGGCCGCCCAAAACAATTTTGACGTGACATTTAATGGTTTTCAGACTGTTCCGAACGGACAGGTCAAGGCCAACATGGTTATAGGGTCTTTTGAAGGAGATCGTGGTATTAGCCAAGACCAGTTGTTGATTTTGAACACCAATGGTATTTGGGAACCGCTTTCAACACCCATGCGTCTTGCCGATAATTTTTTCAATAGCTCGATAACCACATACGGAACCGATTTTTTGGATAGAATGCCGGCCAGCACCAATACTCTTGGGTATGACGCCGCTCTCTTTGACCTTGAAAACTCTGGCAATCGATTGATAACCAACAATCAAACCTCTGCCGTGGTCAGAATGACTTCGAACCAAGAAACATACGGGCTGTATCTTTTGGGTATGGCGGTAGAAGTTTGGGAACCCTCGTTAAACCAATTGGAATTGTATGCGATGGCCTCAAATGAAAACCCAAGGGCGGGCGAAACCGTTCAAATATATTTGGATGTTGCCAATACAGGTAATGATAACATTCGAGATTTGACTTTTACAACAACCATCCCTCCAGAAATGGAATTTGTTTCCGTCGAACCGTTGCCAGCCGAAATTACCTATAATTTCGACTCGAATACACGAGAGTTGACTTTCACCGTAGCCGATGGATATACCGATGTGTCGGGCGCTCCTTATACCATACAATATGCCTTGCGCGTTCAAGATGATTCATATTTTGCCGGCCTCCCCGCATGTACTTTTGAATCGAGTTCCCAAACTTTGGCCTCATTTTCAGGCGAAATAAATACAACTCAAAAGATGGCCTACAGTTCGTTCACCTTCGATGATTGTGGTGTTGGAAATGAAGATGCAACCATTATCAATATAAGCATTACCGACGTTCAGGCACCCACCTTTGATGGAAGCCTGCCATCTGATATCACCGTCGAATGTGACGAAGTGCCCGATCCGGCCGTTTTGACCGCCACTGACTACTGCGACATGAATCCCATTGTTACCTTTGATGAAACAGCGACCAATAACCGTGATTGCACCACGGGTTATGAAATCACAAGAACTTGGACGGCAACCGACGATAGTGGCAACAGCCTTGTACATACCCAGATTATCACCGTCAATGGAAACCCATGCCTGATGGATATCGAGGCCCCGGTCTTTGTCGAAGAACTTCCCATGGATATTACGGTCGATTGTGATAATGTTCCAGATGCGGAGATTCTGACCGCAATCGATAATTGTGATATGGACCCCGAGGTAACCTTCACTGAAACAGCGACCAATAACCGTGATTGTGCCACCGGTTATGAAATTACAAGAACTTGGACGGCAACCGACGATAGTGGCAACAGCCTTGTACATACCCAGATTATCACCGTCAATGGGAACCCATGCCTGATGGATATCGAGGCCCCGGTCTTTGTCGAAGAACTTCCCATGGATATTACGGTCGATTGTGATAATGTTCCAGATGCGGAGATTCTGACCGCAATCGATAATTGTGATATGGACCCCGATGTCACCTTCACCGAAACCGCCACAAATGACCGTGATTGCACCACCGGTTATGAAATCACAAGAACATGGACGGCCATCGATGATGCCGGAAATCAAATGTCACATACCCAAATTATCATTGTAAATGCCGATATGCCCTGTAATCTAGATGATTTGGTAGTCTCAAAGACAATTACTTCAAATGGTGATGGTATTAATGACTTGTTCGAAATAACCGGTCTTGAAGCATGTAATTACATTTATAAACTCAAAATATTCAATCGCTGGGGCAATATAGTCTACGAATCGAACGATTATAAAAATGATTGGGGAGGTTTTGCGCCCGACAATTCCCTTGGAAATTCAGGCATGTTGCCTTCTGGAACTTATTATTACATAATAGGTTTTAATGATCTAGAAACTCAACCGGTCAGTGGATATATATATATCGGATCCAATATTTAATTATATATGGAAAATTTCAGGAAACATATTTTTGCATTGGCCTTCATCTGTACATGGTGTTCAAGTGCGCAGCAATTGCCACAATTCACACAATATGTTTACAATACAATGTCAATAAACCCAGCGTATGCGGGTAGTAGGGAGACATTGAACATAACCGCGCTGCACCGTAATCAATGGGCCGGTATTGATGGCAACCCGACCACAAGCACATTTTCAATGCATACACCGATCAGGTTCAGTCAAGTAGGTCTAGGTCTTTCTTATATCAATGACCAACTGGGGTTCGAGAAGACAAATTATATTTATGCCGATTTTTCATATACGGTACCCTTAAGTAGCGAAGTCAATATGGCTTTCGGACTTAAGGGAGGTTTCACGAATTATCGATTGGAAACCCCTGATGGTAACGACCCCTTCTTTTCGGGTGGATTTACCGAATGGAGTCCGAATTTTGGAGCAGGCGTCTATATCAGTTCGAACAAATGGTACATCGGTGCATCTTCACCAAGAATTTTGAATACGGATCTAAATGAAGGAGAATTCGTAGCCCTGGAACGGAATAGTTATTATGCCATTGGAGGCTACGTCTTCGACTTGGGAAAATCCACAAAATTCAAGACCACAGCAATCATGAAATACACAAACGGGGCTCCTGCCACATACGATATATCCGCAAATTTCCTACTCTTCGAAAAATTTTGGATCGGGGCATCTTATCGCTTTAACGATGCCGATAGCTTTGGTGTGGTAATGGATTACGCTATTTCCAATTCCTTTAGATTGGGGTATGCCTATGATCTGCCTACGGCCACTTTTAGGCCCTACTCGGGAGGTACCCATGAAGTTATATTAATATACGAACTGTTCAATAGACGTTTGGGCGGTCTTAAATCTCCCCGATATTTCTAAGAAAAGTCAAAAGAAATCGAAAAGAGCCTACTTTAAAAGAATATTGAAAAAATAGTTGTTCGACCATTTGGAAGCCCCACCATTCTCTGGAACAAGAACTGCCCTAACCCTAAGGCCCTCAAGAAAAACCTCTTCGAGAAATTTGATATCAATATGCTCTTCGACCGACATTTTGGGACTTTTTGCACGCACATGTACAATACTGTGGGCCAATAGTCTTAATTGGGCAGCGTCTTTATAAAAAAGTGTGCCGGCCAAATCTTCAAATGATATTTCCGAGCATCCGCCACTGCCCATATGCCCATAGGTAAAGAAATGTAGCCGATACCGAGATTCCGATTCAACCTCCTTTTTATCGAACTCCAATTTCGATTTTGCCGTCAGACGTTCGTCAAGACTATGGGGCAAAGCTTTTTTATTGGCCAGGGCGAGTTTAACAGATTTGACTATTGCCATTTAAAGTCCTTTTATTCTAAATAAGAAACCAATGTTAATCTTTTTAAAGAAAGGACGGAACGACTATCCATCGATTCCGCCCTTTCAGCAAAAACAACAACCAATTATTTTTCTATTTCTACCCTGTTATCTACAAGTTCTTTTATGGGGATTATGGTCAGACCATTGTTCGTCTTCAGTGTAATGCTGATATTATCAATGGATTCTATGGTACCTTTTACTCCATTCACATTAATTTTATCCCCCAGCATATAGGTCTTGCGGGTATAAAATGTTCGTAACAAATCGGCAATTACCTCTTTCGAACCCAAACCAAAACCAATGGATAATGCCAAGAGAAACGAACCGAGTATGATCGTAACATTATTCGTAATAATAGTAGTATCGACACCGGCCTGGTTCAAGGCGGTAACCGTGATAAATACGAGAATTAAATAGAAAACAATATTGCTGATAATTTTAGAACCACTTAATTCAAATGATTCAAAAACCCCTTTTATGGCCTTCTTCATAAAATTGGCAATGTAAAGTCCGATCATGAAAAGTGCAATGGCACTGAATAATTTTGGAAGGTACCTAAGCAGATTCCCTATTTCCGATGAAATGATGTTCCAGTTCAATATATCGGCCGCCACGATCAAAAAAACCAGGAACATTAGCCATTTTGCAAAACTCAAAATTACCTTTGAGGCCTTGAAGTCTATGTCATGGCGACCGAACAGATCGGTTTCGTTGATCTTTTCGGTAAGACGGTCGACCTTTGCTATTTTCAGAAGTTTTTTCAGAACCAATAATACCACTTTGGTAATCAACCAGCCTACCAATAAAATGAGGATCGCCCCGACAATACTTGGCAGGGCAGCGCCAATATTACCGGCCATTGTGCTAATTGATTCTGTGGCAAGGTCTTTCCATTCGCTAATTGTTTCCATACTCTTTAGTTGATTAATGTTATTCTAATTATACTTGTTTTTGTTTTTTGTTTTCAAAAATTGCGATAACGTTGACGGATAATTATTGGTTACGAGAAAAGTAATATCCATCATCAGTTTGGCAGTAGCCACATCGTCCATGACCTTCTGTCTCATTTCTGGTGGAACTTCTCTAATCGACTCCTCCAATTCTTTAAAAGGATTTCTTTTTGTGTTCGACATCTATCCTATTTTATTATATGCTACTATTACTTTGCTTTTGGCCCTTTTTAACCTCATTTTGACCGCACTTTCACTTACATCGAAAAGTGCTGCCAATTCCCTCACCGGTACTTCATCTTGATACTTTAAAAGCAAGAGTGATTTGTCATCGGCAGGAATTATCTCCAACACTTTCTTCAATTTAGAAACTTTTAGTCGAAGCATTGTTTCTTCGGGCACATGGATCAAATAAGCATCTTCGCTCTCATCGATCGTTTTGGCCTTATCTTGGATTTTACGCTCCCTGTTCCTATTCACATGGTTTGCGCAAAAGTTATAGGTGAAAGAATACAGCCAGGTAGAAAACTTAGATTTACCCTTAAAAGTTCTGAGTTTAACGAAAAGCAGTAAAAAAATATCTTGGGTCAGATCTTTGGCCTCGTCCTCAGATTTAGAAAATCCAAAGCATTTATTATATACTATTCTTGCATACCTATCGTACAATTCCCCAAAAAAATAGGGATTGTTATCTTTTACCACTCTTTCGACAAGCTCTTCGTCAGATAGAGATTCAAGAAGGTCTGCTGTATTCAAGGTTGTGTTAGTCTTGGTCGTTTAATATTTAGACACCGATTTTTTAATAAAGTCACTATTCTGTTCCATTTTTTTTAAAAGTAGGCTAAACTTGACATATTCGATATCTTTGATAAAAACCGAAAGAAATGAAAAAGTACCTATTGACAATCGTTTTACTTATGTGCATAACTATTGCATGCAAAGAAGAGAAAAACGAAACAGCAGCGGCCCAAAAAGAACTTACACTATTGGAAAAAATAGCTTTTGCCAACGGATATGAAAATTGGAAAAACGTCAGCGAGCTTAAATTCACATTCAACGTAGACCGGGATACATCGCATTTCGAGCGTTCATGGAGCTGGAAACCCAAAAGCAATGATGTCATCATGGTATCGGCGACCGATACCGTTTCGTACAATCGGAAACAAATGGATAGCATTGCAGAAAATGCAAACAGTAGTTTTATCAATGACAAATATTGGCTGTTGGCCCCAATCAATATTCTATGGGATGAAAACAACATAACCCAGGAACATTTGTCCGGTGCAGAAGCCCCCATCAGTAAAAAACCATTACAAAAATTGACCGTTGTCTATGGAAATGAAGGAGGCTATACCCCCGGCGATGCCTATGATTTTTATTTCGGCAATGATTACATTGTTCAAGAATGGGTATTCAGAAGGGCGAACCAAGCCGAACCTTCAATGGTGACATCGTGGGAAGATTATGTAGAAAAAGGAGGGCTTAAGATTGCCCAAATGCATAAGATGCCAGAAGCAAACTTCAAACTCTATTTTACCAATATCGAGGTGGTTACCGACTAGCCTCGACTGTTTCGCAGTATACGGGTCGCCAAGAGCACGATTATAACGCAGGCCAATAGCACCATAAAACTGGTCATCAACGAGTATCTATCGGCCAAGAAGCCCAAGATCGGTGGTGCCGCCAAAAAACCGGCGTAACCCGTTCCCGCAATAAAAGCGACCCCTTGCGACGATTCTATACCCTTTACATTGCCCCCGATACGAAAAAGCTCAGGAATGATAACCGAAAAGCCAAGACCTATGAGACCGAAGCCGATTATGGCCAAGAAGGTATAAGTGCTCAATACCGCCATATAACCAGCAGTGGCGACAAGGCTCCCCAAGGCAACGATTTTTACCGAACCGATTTTTTGGCTGATACTATCACCTAAAAACCGTCCGGTGGTCATGGTGACGGAAAAAGCCAAAAAACCAGTTCCCCAAAGGGCCTCAGGTGCCAAACTGATCTCCTTCAAAAATAGTCCGCTCCAATCGACAATGGCTCCCTCGCCCCCCATAACCATGAAAGATACAATGCCTATGACCAATAGCGGTTTGAATAGTTTTAGGCTAAACGGTTCTTTTTCAACGGGAGCCGCTGTAATATGGAAGTAATTTTTATGCAACAGATAATTGATCAACAATACGGCGAACACCACAATTGCCATATGTAAAGCGGGGTTTCCTATGTAAACTATCAGAAAACTGCCCAAGCCGGCCAACACACCTCCAAGACTGAAAAAACCATGGGCGGCGGACATAAAATTCTGTTTATCCTCTTTTTCAAGTTCGGTAACCAATGTGTTCATAGATATGTCGGTAAGACCGTTTGAGGCCCCAAAAAGAAAGAGAGATCCCATCAAACTATAATAGTTCGTTGCAACAAGCGGCAATAAAGCGGTAAAACTACAGAGCAGTACGCCATACCACGTCGCCCTGCCTACACCGAGCCAATTGATGATCCTGGCCGCAACGGGAAACACCGTGAAAACTCCCAAGGAGAGAAAGAAAATGGCAATGCCCAGTTGCGATTTGTCAATGCCCAGATTTTCCTTGACGGTAGGGATATAGATGGCCCAGGTACCAAACCAGATATTAAGGCTGGCAAACACCCATGCAGGGGCAAAATACCGCGGGTTCGAAAGAATAAGTCGGAGTGATTTCATTAAAATAGCCCAATTATGGGTCAAAGCTAATCAAAACGGTTGCTATCAACTAACTGCTTTTTGTCAATATGCCCTCTTTAAAATTTGTCCGAAGTTGTACATATCCTCATAAGAACAATAAAAAGGTGCCGGAGCCAAACGAATGGTATTAGGCTCACGCCAATCGGTTATTACCCCTTGTTTCATCAAATAATCAAAAAGTGTTCTGCCTTGTCCATGAAGAAGGACCGATAATTGGCAACCACGGTCTTTAGGGGTAATCACTTCAAAGGAACCTTCGACCTCTTTATCTACCTCAAGCAGAATGTATTCAAGGTAAGCGACGATCGTATCACGCTTTCGGATCAATGCGTCCATTCCGACTTCTTCGAACATTTGCAACGATGCCAGATAAGGTGCCAAGGATAGTACGGGCGGATTGCTTATTTGCCACGCGTCTGCGGTTGGCATGGGCTCAAATTCAGGTTTCATGAGAAAACGGGTTTCTTTCTTGGTGCCCCACCACCCTTCGAATCTTGGAATGTCATCTTTTTCCAAATGTGCTTCATGAATGAAAACGCCAGAGGCATTCCCTGGGCCGCTGTTCATATATTTATAACTGCACCAGGCCGCAAAATCAACTTTCCAGTCGTGAAGCTTCAATTCAATATTGCCTACTGCATGTGCCAAATCCCAACCGACCATGGCCCCGACCTTTTTTCCTGCTTTCGTTATGCGCTTCATATCGAAGACTTGGCCATTGTAGTAATTGACCCCTCCGATAAGCACTAAGGCAAGCTCGTCGCCCACCTCTTCGATTTTATCAAGTATATCATCTGTGTGCCAAAAATGTTCTCCCGGCCTTTTCTTTAGTTCGACAATGGCATTCGAAGGGTCAAGCCCGTGGAACCTGACCTGACTAAGAAGCATATACTGATCCGACGGAAATGCTTTTTCCTCACAGATAATTTTGTAACGCTTTGAAGTCGGACGATAAAACGAGACCATAAGCAGGTGCAGGTTCACCGAAAGTGTATTCATTGCCGATACTTCTTTTGGCTCCGCACCCACCACCCTGGCCAACGGTGCGGCCAACCTTTCATGGTAGTCCCACCAAGGTTTTTCAGCATGAAAATGACCTTCAACGGCCAATGCCGACCAGTCGTTCATTATTTCATCGACATATTTCTGGGTACGTTTGGGTTGAAGACCGAGGGAATTTCCTGTAAAATAAATGACATCCTTACCATTTATCTGTGGAA
Source organism: Meishania litoralis (assembly GCF_042611095.1). NCBI lineage: Bacteria > Pseudomonadati > Bacteroidota > Flavobacteriia > Flavobacteriales > Flavobacteriaceae > Meishania > Meishania litoralis. The sequence goes on along the minus strand of NZ_JBHFPV010000004.1, from coordinate 231,090 downwards.
AATGGAATTCGTTACGATAGTTGCGGAGTTCATCATTCGCGTCCATTTTTTTTGCAAACGACAACTTATTTTCAAATTGCATAAAATAAATTTATCTAAAATTACGACTTCGAAAGCGATATTTTTAGGGGTTCACGAAGTATGGGTCATTGAATACGCATCTCGCTGATATGTTTTTTGAACCCTATTTTTTCATAGGCTTTGATGGCCGAAAGGTTATCTTCATACACGGTCAAGCGTATTTCTTTCAAGCCTTTGGCATAAGCCCAATTCTTTAACCTTTCGATAATAATGGCGTTCACACCTTGCCCTCTAAATTGGGGATCCACGTACATTAGGCCCAGATATGCATAGGTTTTATGATCTAAATAATGCCGGGCTTCTTTTTCCATACCGATTCCACAACCTATTGGCCGACCACCGGCTTCCGCAATGAGTACCATGGCTTCTTCATTTGAAATCAGCTTTTCAATGTCATAATAAGACACATGCCTCTTGGCAATCGTTGGGTCATACTGACGTTCCCAGGCTACGACTCCTTGTTGAAATTCAAGCAAGGTATGCACATCTTCCGGCCGGGCCTCACGTATCAGAATATCTTGTTCGCTCATGAAAATATTTAAAGGCAAAAGATAGCGTATTAATCTATATTTTTGAAAAAATCAGGGCATGCACTTTTTATCACCATTATTGGAAGCGTACATTCAAGATCATTCCGAAGATGAACCGAAAATCTTGCAAGACCTTACGCGTGAGACCCATTTGAAAGTATTGCGGCCTAGAATGTTGACAGGTCATTTTCAGGGCAGGGTACTGAGCATGTTATCGAAGATGATCAACCCAAAATCCATTCTCGAAATAGGTACTTATACAGGGTATTCCGCCATCTGTCTTGCCGAGGGACTTCAAAAAGAGGGTCGTCTGCACACCATAGACATCAATGAGGAGTTGACCGCCTTGCAGCGCAAATATTTTGATTTAAGTGGATATGGCACCCGAATAGTGCAACATTTGGGCAATGCCCTTGACATAATACCCAAGCTGGAAGCCACATTCGACCTTGTTTTCATCGATGCGGAAAAAATGGAATACTCAAAGTATTTGGAAGGGGTTCTGCAAAAGACAACATCGGGAAGCATCATTTTGTCAGATAACGTACTTTGGTCGGGTAAGGTCGTAGAGCCGTTGGACCCAAAGGACAAGGCAACAAAAGCTGTTCTTGATTACAACAAAAAGTTAAAAGAAGACCCACGGTTTGAAACGGTTTTGCTACCCATTAGAGATGGTCTAACCCTAAGCAGGGTACGATAAGCTGTTTGTACAAAAGATGTATGAATACCGCCGAGGCTATACCGACCAATGCGCCTACGATAATATCAATTGGGTAGTGTACCCCGACATAGATCCTACTCATTGCAAAAAGTATCGGCCAGATATAAAAAAGCCAAGACCATCTTATTTCACGCCTTAAAAATAAAAATACCAAAGTCGTAATCGAAAACGAACTGGCTGCATGTCCCGAAAAAAAACTGAAGTCGGTCGGACTTTTGACAATACGGATCAAGGTATTTATTTCTTCATTGTTGTTGGGTCTGATCCTTGCCACGGCTTCTTTGGTCAGGTCGGTCAAAGTGGTAATAAAAAGAGCCAAAAATAGTACCGTGCCCAAAACGGCCAAAGCCTTTTTTGTTTGAAATTGCCTGAAGAAAAGAAAAATAAAAAGGGCAAGTAAGGGAATCCAATGGTTAAAATTCGTTACGGCCGACCAAAAGGCATCATACCTTTCTATTCCCAGTCCGTTCAGATAGATGAAGGTTTCTCGATCCCATTCGAGTATCGCCTCGAGCATAATCTCACGACCCTCTTTTTATCGTACCGGTAACATCGTTGACATTCTTTTTCACATCGTCAAAACCTGTCTTGATATCATCGCCGATACCCGAGGTGAGATTGCTTTTGACATCGTTGATATCTTTCTTGATATCGTCGACGATCTTGGTATCGATTCCTTGTTTTTCGGCACTTCTTTGAATCTCTTTCTTAATATCTTCGGTGGCGTCTTTCAACTGGCGCATACCCTTGCCCAACCCTTTGGCAATGCCCGGGATCTTATCGGCACCGAAAACCATGACCACGATGAACATGATAAAGAATATCTCACCGCCGCTGATAAACAAAAATTGGATCAAATACATGTTACAAATATAATGAAGTTTAAAACAGAGAAATAAAAAAGTCCTGACAATAAAATTGTCAGGACTTTATGATATTTATTGCTTAGGATTACCCTTTGATATTCTCCTTAAACTTGTCAAAATCGGAGTTCTCTTCTTTTTTAGGCCATGAATTGTTGGTTACATCGATGTCGGCAGTCTCGGCCTTGGGATCGACTATGACGCCCGTCAATTCTTTTTCTGAAGAAATTACGACACTCACCTCTTTATCATTTTTCCTCCATATTTCAGGTGGGTAGGTAATATTCTCGGTACTTCCGTCGGCATAGGTGTATTCTACGATCAATGGCATTGGTATTCCACCTGGTTTGTCGTACGTGACCTCATAAAAATATTTAGGCTCCTTGACATTTCTTCTTTCTTCGGCCGTCATATTGTCCATCATGAATTCTTTCAAGGTCTTCGAAGTCTCGGATGGGGATTTACCCTTCAAACTTTCGTCAAAATCTTCGCTGCCCTCTTCGGCCAAATATACCAATGGCGGTAAATCGGCTTCCGTTAAATTACGTGCCGCCATATATTCCTCCATTTTTTTCGTGGGTTTGTTCGACACGTAGTACTTTTTAATACCCTTAACACCGATATCGACATAGTCGGTGGTATAGAACCAACCTCTCCAATACCAATCAAGATCTACCGCCGAAGCATCTTCCATTGTGCGGAAAAAATCTTCGGGAGTCGGGTGTTTGAACATCCATCGTTTTGAATATGTCTTGAATGCATGATCGAACAATTCCCTTCCCATGACCGTCTCACGTAGAATGTTCAGAGCGGTCGCCGGTTTTCCATAGGCATTCGGGCCCAATTGATATACATTTTCCGGGTTTGACATAATGGGCGAAATCGTACTTTGATCCCCGCTCATATAGGGTACTATCTTTGATGGGGCGCCCCTTCTTGATGGGTATGCATCGTTAGGTGCGATTGCTTCGGGATATGCCTCGCCAAATTCTTGCTCGGCCATATATTGCATGAACGTATCAAGGCCTTCATCCATCCAACCCCATTGACGCTCATCTGAGTTTACGATCATCGGGAAGAAGTTATGCCCCACTTCGTGGATGATTACACTCATCATTCCATATTTGACCCTGTCGGAATATGTTCCGTCTTCATTAGGCCTGCCGTAGTTCCAACAGATCATCGGGTATTCCATACCTTGGTTTTTGGCATGTACCGAAATGGCCTTTGGATAGGGATAATCGAACGTATGCGACGAGTACGATTTCAACGTATGCGCCACGACCTTTGTTGAGTATTCTTCCCATAGCGGATTTCCTTCTTTTGGATACAAAGACACGGCCATCACATCTCGATCGCCCATTTTGACCGCTTGCATGTCCCAAATAAATTTCCGGGAAGTTGCAAAAGCATAATCACGAACGTTCTCGGCCCTGAATTTCCATGTTTTTTTCTCATCAGAAAATCCTTTTTCAGCCTTCTCGGCTTCCTCTTGGCTAACAATGATTACCGGCTTGTCGTACGATTTCTTGGCCTTTTCATAACGGCTCATCATTTCTTTTGAAAATACCTCTTTTCGATTCAGTAAAGTTCCGGTAGCATCGAGCACGTGGTCGGCGGGCACGGTAATGTTCACGTCGTAATCGCCGAAAACCAATGCAAATTCGCCATTGCCCCAAAACTGGTGGTTCTGCCATCCTTCAACATCATTGTACACACACATTCTCGGAAAGAATTGGGCGATTACATAGGCGCGATTGCCGTCTTTGAACTCTTCATAGCCCGATCTCGCCCTATCAACGGTATGGTCGGGAATGTTATAATTCCATTTGATCGAAAAAGATATTTGATCCTTGCTTTTTAGGGGTTGCGGTAAATTGATGCGCATCATCGTAAAATTGATCGTGTACGACATCGGATTACCAGATGCGTCCTTCACATGTTCGATGACAAAGCCCCCGTCGAAAGGCTCACCCAAATACTTACCGGCAAATGTACCCGGTTGTTCGGCCAACGGCACACCATTGCCATTTTTCAAAAGGGCTTTTGAATCTTTCGTTCTTATGTTTTGATCCAACTGTAGCCACAAAAACTCGAGGTCATCGGGGGAGTTGTTGATATAGGTAATGGTTTCTTCACCATAAAGTCTGTGATTCTTGTCATCAAGCTCGACATCTATTTTATAATTCGCCTGCTGCTGATAATAGTCGGGGCCCGGAGCACCCGAAGCCGAGCGATACGTATTGGGCGAGGCAAATTCTTCGTAAAGTTGTTTGAACTTGCTCTGGTTGGTATGGCCCGGTTCTTTTTCCTTTGGAGCTTCCTCTTGCGCCCAAGATGCACAGGCGAACAAGAAAAGAACGGAAGCAAAACAATACTTGATCTTATTCATTTTTTTATTTGATTTTTAAAGCTGTGAAAAATAATGGTTTTTTAAGAAATTGTTAAGCTAATGTTATAAGTTTAACATTCCTTTAGTATCAGATTTGATCAATACGAAGCTTTTTTTCTTTTCTTTTATTTTGAAGTGCACTACATTCTGCTGCTCATCAAAAAGATCGGTAAGTATTTCATTCTGTATTTGAATCGACTTTATTTTATCCATACCGATTTTAGGAATTTCAAAGTAGCATATCAGCATATCGGTATCGTACTTCTTCCCCAAAAACTGATATTCGGCCGGTTGCCCGTCAATTTCGAACAAGAGTTTTGTTCTAAAATATTTTTCCAGATACTCGTCGGCCGATTTCGATTCGACATCGGTACCCAACTGAGCCTTAAGTCCATAACGTTCGTCCAGTAGTTTTTCCATGTCATCGATAAAAAGACGTGTGGTTATTTGCAGCGCATCATCTTTTTCGGAATAGCCTACATGGGTTACGCTCAGATAGAATTTATGGGCGGCGGTGAAGGCCATTAAGGGCAACATCAGAATCAGAAAACTTTTCTTAAAGGTCGTCATAGAATCAATTTACACATCGCTAAAATAAACAATTGCCATGCCAAATTGGTGAAGTAGTTCAGTTCGATTACACGACTGCCAAAAACTATGAATTAGGTCTAATCACGATATTATATAAAAATCTAATCTTTTGAAGATTCTTGGAGGTTATTGTTTTCACGATAGGTTACACTCCGTTTTCGCATATAGTCCCATATTTTCAAACGGTCATGGGTATCTACCGTGGACTGAAAAATGGAATCGATCTCACAGAAATACATAAAATCGGAAATCTTGTCCTGAGGAATCTGAAAATCGATCCGAAAAAGTGAATCGGCATACATTTCGCGTACCCGCTGGGTACGGGCGTACGTATTGTTTCTTGCAACGCGTCTTTTCAACATTTTGGTGCGCCCTGAAATACCGTTCAAAATCGGATTTAGAGGTAGCAGTCCACTTCCTGAAGTGGCCTCGAACAGCTCCCTTTCAGCCTTCGTCGGCACCCATGCATAAGCGTTGGGCAGACCTAAGGTAGAAGCGGTCACCACTTCTTTATCCGTACCTATACGCTCAACATCCCTCGACATATTACCTGTCAGGTTATAGGGCATGATCACCACTTCGTCGAGCTCGGTCAACGCTTCTTCCAAAGGTATCGACAACATTTTGCTTTTTAGCATATCGGCACTCACCACAATTTCCTTCCTTTTGAATTGGACCGCCGAAAAAACGATCGTGTCGTTCAAATTGGCAGATATGGAGAAAAATCCGTTTTCGTCGGTAATCGTTGCCCGTTGCATGGTCGTGTTCAGAACATGTGTGGCGGCCACATCGGCATTGGCACTATAGACACGGCCCTCTAGCCTACCTGACAACAAAGTTTGCCCACTCAAGCAAGTGGTGAACAAAATAACAACCCATGGAAGTACTTTACTTTTCGTCATCTAGGGTTTCACGAAAATTCTTGCTCTGGGTAACCAAAAAATCAATCAACTGAAACTCGTGATCTTGCCTTAGCAATTCTTGCTCGGGCGCCTGGGCGTCGCAATAGAGCAAAAAGGCATCGATTTTGTCTTGGGGTATTTTCAGGTCGAGCACAAAAAAAGCATCGTCATAAACATGCCTGAGCACCTCGCTCACCTTTAACTTGGGGCCTGGTGCAGCTTTTTCTTTATTGGTTTTCAACAATACCTTAAATAAATTCTTGAGGTTCAAACCATCGCGCAGAATGTTTCCCGTACGTGGCATCGCGATGTTTTCGACTTCCGTCGAACGATCTTGCTCGTATTCGAATTCTTTCAGCTCTTCGTTCTTGACCTGAATAAAGCGCTCAGGGTCATCGGGAGTTACCACGACCTCGTCCAATTCGGTCACTTTTTCGTTGACTTCGACCACAAGTCGGTTCTTTTGAAGAATGTCGTTTGTAATTTTGACGACCATCAATTGATAATTGACCGCAGTAAAGGCAAGTTCGTCACCTTCTTTGACGGCAATCGCAAATTCACCCCTATCATTGGTTATGGTGCCGGCCTCTGAAGTAACATTGATGACATTTTCGTTGGGCACGCTAATATTTCTGTAGAGCACCTGACCTCGCAGCAAACGACGATCATCTTGGGCATGAACATTTATCGCACCGGTCAAAAATAAAAGGAGTAGTAATCGTCTCATGTATTATAAAGTTCTGGTTGATAAAGAAAATACAAGTTAAGCCGATAAAAAAAACGAAGCCACTAAACTTTTGTTAATTTGTTTTTCACAGAATTTTTTCACCGCGATCAACGGTTATAAGATTCTATTATAATGGCATGTCCGTTTGTCGAAGATTCCGTTCACTTTACCCATTGATAGTTATATTTTGGGGCTGAAAACTAGGTAAATGACTAGATAATTCTATTTTTGTTTCGTTTGGTTTTTAACGGCAAATCGTTTGTTTTTGGTTGATTAAAAAACCTTAATATACATTCTTGATTTTTTGACAAACACCCGTTCGACCATTACTTTATAAACAAGCACGCTATGAAAATGTACAACATTCCCGCCCTTCTCGGACTGCTGTTTTGCTGTACGATCTACGGACAAATAAAAATCGGCGATAATCCGCAGATCATTGACCCCAGCTCGGTTTTGGAGTTGGAAAGTCGTGAAAGGGTATTGGTCATTACCCGGGTAAGCACCGCGGAAATGAATGCGATTATGCCCCTTCGAGGTGCACTGGTCTACAATACCGATGTTGAATGCGTACACTATTATGACGGAAACCAATGGGTAAACCTTTGCGAAAACAACGGAACTGCCAATATTACGGCCGACCCGATCATTCATGATATTCCGACAATTGCGCTGACCCCTTCGGCCGATGGCACCAATATTGAGATTGCCGAAAACAGTATTCGAAGCGAAATGATCGTCGATGGCGGGATAAACGGAGTGGATATTCAAAATGGATCCATCGGGCCCGGAAAGTTGCAGAACAATTCAGTGACCCAAGATAAATTATCGGAAAACTCGGTCGGGGCCTTCGCTCTTGATAATGCCAATATCGGTCTGACGGACTTTACCAATGATGCGGGTTTTATTACCAACGCCAATATTGTCAGCACGGCGGCCAACAATGCGATCACAAATAATGGGGGGGCCTTTTTTGACGATACCGACTTGGCCAATGGTATTCAATCGAATACGGATGCAATCAATGCTCTCGTCGACCCCACTTTACAACAGGTTTTGGCTCAGGGCAATATAGCAGGAGATTTAATTCGGGGATTGGAGGATCCACAGGCGCCACAGGATGCCACGAACAAAAGATATGTCGATGCGGAGATTTTGGCTGCTATTACAGCCGGGGGAGGCAACCCGAATGACGAGTTGATTACCGACGTAGAATTCATCACCTCTACAAATGTTCTGAGGATAACCGAAGGCGGTAATGTATTCGATACTAATTTAGGAGCTTTGGCCGGAGGTACCGAAAATACAACCGATGAACTCACAGACCTTGCTTTTAACCCTGCCACCAATATATTGACATTGACAAATCCAGCCACTGGGAATAACGAGGCAGATCTCAGTTCATTAGCTGGTGGTTCGGGTTCTACCCAACTTGCCGATCAGAATACAATTATTGGGGACGGTTCGTTGGGAAATGAATTTCAAATAGCCAATAATGCCATCAATTCTGCGCGAATTGCCAATGAAACAATTCTATCTGAGGATATTCTCGATGGAACTTTAACCACTGCTGACTATGCGGATCGTAGCGTCACCAATCTTAAAATTGCCCCTGGTGCATCAAATCAAATTCTCAGAACAAACGTAGGGGGTACCGACGTTGCTTGGGTCGATTTGCCCGCATCAGGAAATCCCGCTGCCTCGGATGTGACTTTTACCCCGACGGGAAATACAACCAGTTTTGATGTACAAACGGCCATTGAAGAACTACAGACAGAAATCGATGGTATTTCAACAGGTGGTGCCGCAAATCCTAACGATGAATTGATAACGAGTTTTGCCCTGAACGGTACGGGTCTTGACATCGCGGAAGGAGCTACCATTCAACCAACCGTAGACCTCAATCCCGTGTTTGCGACCGATATCGAATTAGCCGCAGCAATAGCGGCTTCTAACCAGATTATAGTAAGTACGGATGTTCCAAACTCGATTACCGCGGGCATCGATGGAGGAGCGCTTTACGACGACCCGGACAATGACCCCGGAAACGAGATCCAGAACTTGGCAGAGGTCCTAACCGATGGCAACGATGCTGGTGGGGCACCCATAAAGAACATTGGAACACCCATCGACCCAGGAGACGCAACTACAAAGGCATACGTAGACGCACAAGTTGTATCCGCTGGAACAATCGTCAGTACAGATACCCCTAATTCGATTTCTCCAGGTACAGATGGTGGGGCACTTTATGATGACTCGGCCTTGGTAACGGTTACGGCGGCAAATTCAGCTGCTTTGGCCTTGAAAGAAGATTTAGCCAATAAGTCTACCGACATCGCTCTTGGAAATTCCGATACGGATTACCCCTCGCAAAATGCGGTCAAAACGTATGTAGACAACCAAATAGCCAGTGTCTCCGGGGGTCAAAACCTCTCCAATACTAACCTCACGCAACTGGTCGGTCAGAACCGAACTTATGATTTAAATGGGCAAGAGTTAATATTTTCGGGATCAGGAAATGTGGGAGTTGGTGATTTTGGAAACTCCGGACCAGCTTCTATAAGGTCCAAATTTGATGTTGATGGACAAATAACAGCGTCCAATGGTTTCGCCTCTACAGAAGGCACAGTTGGAAATCCCGGTTACGGTTTTTATACCAACAATGACACGAATACGGGAATGTATAGAAATGCCGAGGATGAACTGAGTTTTAGTGCCGGTGGACAAGAAATGATGCGCTTGGCGGAATCCGTAGGAAATGGTCTGGAAATAACGGCCTTTGGCAGTCTGGAATTAGAAGATGAACTCAGAGATATAAATGGAAATGCTGGAACCGCAGGCCAAATTTTATCTTCGACCGGCGCAGGCGTGGAGTGGATTAACTCGCCCGCTGTAGGGAATGCTGACTGGACAACCATAACCAATATTCCAGCTGGTTTTGCTGACAATATCGATGACAACACTCAATACACCGCTGGTGCAGGACTTACACTCACAGGTACGACATTCGCCTTCGATAATTCATCGATAACTCCCGACTGGAACACCCTAATAAATGTACCTGCGGGTTTTGCCGACGATACCGACGACGATACAACTTATTCAGCTGGCGCTGGGTTGACACTTTCAGGTACCACTTTTTCCTTAGATGGAAGCTCTATTTCAGTCGATTGGAGCAATATTATAAACATCCCGACAGGTTTTTCAGATGATATCGATGATGATACAACATATACGGCTGGTATCGGGATATCACTCGTTGGCAACACATTTGCTTTCGATGCGACCTCTTTGCCTGTTGGCAGCATCGATGGAACAAGAGTTAATCCGGATTTTGGCGCCCAAAACATTGTTACCACAGGAAATCTTACCGTTAACGGCCCAGTTACTGTTGGTGGTATACCTGTTCATCCTGACTATGTTTTTCAAAAATACTTTTTGGGCAATTCAATATTGAATGATAGTTACGATTTTCAAAGCCTTGAAGAAATTGAAGCTTTTGTAAAAAAATACCACCACCTGCCTGGCATTAAATCGGCCGCTCAAGTCAAAAAAGAGGGTTCTTGGAACCTCAGTGAGTCCAACATACAGAATCTTGAAAAAATAGAAGAATTATTTCTTCATACCATAGAACAAGAAAACAAGATCAAACAGTTACAAAAAGAAAACCAAACGATTTCTAACGAACTTATCGCTCTCAAAAAAGAATTGGAGGCTATAAAAAACCTGATAAAAAAATCGAATTGAAAGCGATACTGAACATTCTATTTCTTTCAGTAGGCATTCTCGCCAATGCCCAACCCGCCTTTTATAATCAGGGGAATATACGAATTCATGAAAACGGGCAGATCGGCTTTCATACCGACCTGATCAACGATGGTGTCTTCGACGAGAATCTTGGGTTGGCCGGGTTTTACGGCAATGAATTCCGAGATATTTTCGGGGCCTTCCCCCCTACCTTTTTTGATGTCGAGTACGATACGCGCATTGGTACAACGCTCAATACCACGGTCAATGTGGTCAATAACGTCAATTTTATCGACGGCAACGTCTTTTCGCCTCGAATACAATCGGGTATTGCCTTAAATTTTCTTGAAAACGCCTTTTATACCGGTGAAGGCGATTTCAATAAGGTCGATGGTTATGCCAGTATCAATGGTCAACAGAACTTTACCTTCCCGGTTGGCGATTTTGAGCAGCTGCGCCCCTTGATACTTACTTCTTCGGGAATCAATACTTTGGCCAAATGTGCCTATTTTGCCGAGAACCCGAATAATCCGCCAAGTTTGGACAATGGCTTTGATACCACGCGAAAAGCAAGCAATATCGGTGTTATAAGTCCGGTCGAATTTTGGAGGTTGGAAGGTGAGGTGCCCTCAACAATAAGCATCAGTTGGAACGAACGTAGCGCTATGGCCGCCCTCACCGATGACGTGAGCACGATAATCCCCGTTGGGTTTAGCAAAAGTACGAACCAATGGATAAGTCTGGGTGTCACCGGGCAGGCAGGGGATCTTTCCCAAGGTTTTGTAACCTCGGCCGAGTTCATTCCTGACAATTTCAGGGCCATCACATTTGCCGGTGCCGGTGAGCCCGTAGAATTGTTGAACCTTGACAATTATTTGGTCTCCGCCAATGGTGACGGCATCAACGACTTTCTTGAAATTGCGGAATTGGAACAGTCGCCGAACAATGAACTTTTCATCTACGATCGCTTTGGAGTGAAGGTGTTCGAACAGGTAAATTACACCAATGAATTTAAAGGTTTTGCCAATACGGGCGATTTTGTGATCCAAAGGGAAAAAGGGCTTCCGTCAGGGGTCTATTTTTACGTCGTTTCAATGAAAGATGTCGGGTTGGATTTTCAAGGGTTTTTCTACTTGACCCGATAAATTTTCCCGATAATGTCCTCGTTTAAAGGCCATATTCTTAGGCGATTGGTCTTCAATTCTCATTTTACAACATTTTAGAAGGCGCTTACAACATTTAATGGTGATTTTGAGTGCCAGCATCTAATTTTACTTCTTGATTAGATAACCGATCCAAATCTTATCTAAAATGGACTTAAAAAAACTTGGGCTGTTATTGCTCTTCTTTGCCTACATAAATGTGGCGACCGCACAGTTAAAAATTGGTGAAAATCCAAATTCCATCGATCCCACTTCGATCGTAGAAATGGAAAGTACTTCAAAAGCTTTGGTCTTGACACGACTGACCACGAACCAAATGCAGAACATTGTTCCACTTCGTGGTGCTATGGTCTATAATACCGATACAAAATGCATTCATTATTACGATGGAATGCAATGGAACAACCTTTGCCAAAGCTCTAATCAAGGAACTTTTTCATTTGTAAATAATGGTAATGGCACCTTTACCATAAATTATTCCGATGGCACCTCGTTTACCTCCCAAAATCTGACAGGCCCACAAGGAATACAAGGCGAGAAAGGTGAAAAGGGTGACCAAGGCGACCAAGGGATACAAGGTATCCAAGGAGAGAAAGGTGACCAGGGAATCCAAGGGATAAAGGGAGAAAAGGGTGACCAAGGGATACAGGGTATCCAAGGGGAAAAGGGTGACCAGGGCGACGTAGGCCCACAGGGTATCCAAGGCGAAAAAGGTGACAAGGGTGACCAAGGGGAAGTAGGTCCACAGGGCATCCAAGGGGAGAAAGGTGACAAGGGAGACCAAGGTGTCCAAGGTGAGAAAGGCGACCAGGGTGACCAAGGAATCCAAGGGGAGAAAGGAGACCAAGGTGTCCAAGGTGAGAAAGGCGACCAGGGTGACCAAGGAATCCAAGGGGAGAAAGGAGACCAAGGCGACCAAGGGATACAAGGTATTCAAGGTGACAAGGGTGACCAAGGAATCCAAGGTATCCAGGGAGAGAAAGGTGACAAGGGCGACCAAGGAGACGTAGGTCCGCAGGGCATCCAAGGTGAGAAAGGAGACCAAGGCGACCAAGGGATACAGGGTATCCAAGGAGAGAAAGGTGACAAGGGTGACCAAGGAGACGTAGGTCCACAGGGAATCCAAGGTGAAAAGGGTGACCAGGGCGACCAAGGGATACAAGGTATTCAAGGAGAAAAGGGAGACCAAGGAGACGTAGGTCCACAGGGAATCCAAGGAGAGAAAGGCGACAAGGGTGACCAAGGAGACGTAGGTCCACCGGGAATCCAAGGTGAGAAAGGAGACAAGGGCGATGTTGGCCCCCAGGGTATCCAGGGGGAAAAAGGTGACAAGGGCGACCAAGGAGATGTTGGCCCACAGGGCATCCAAGGCCAGAAAGGCGACCAGGGCGACCAAGGAATCCAAGGTATCCAGGGAGAGAAAGGTGACAAGGGTGACCAAGGGATACAAGGTATCCAAGGGGAGAAAGGAGACCAAGGCGATGTCGGTCCACAGGGTATCCAAGGAGAGAAAGGTGAAAAAGGTGACAAGGGTGATCAGGGAGACGTAGGTCCACAGGGCATCCAAGGAGAGAAAGGTGACAAGGGTGATCAGGGCGACGTAGGCCCACAGGGTATCCAAGGCGAGAAAGGTGACCAAGGAGATGTAGGTCCGCAGGGAATCCAGGGAGAGAAAGGCGATAAGGGAGACCAAGGCGACGTAGGTCCGCAGGGCATCCAAGGTATCCAAGGAGAAAAGGGAGACCAAGGCGACGTAGGTCCGCAGGGAATCCAAGGAGAGAAAGGTGACAAAGGCGACCAGGGAATCCAAGGTGAGAAAGGCGAAAAGGGTGACCAAGGGATACAGGGTATCCAAGGAGAGAAAGGCGAAAAGGGTGACCAAGGAATCCAAGGTATCCAAGGTATCCAAGGTGAAAAAGGCGATAAGGGTGACCAGGGCGATCAAGGGGTCCAAGGTATCCAAGGCGAAAAAGGCGACAAGGGAGACCAAGGCGACCAGGGTGACGTAGGTCCTCAGGGAATCCAAGGTGAAAAAGGCGATAAGGGTGACCAGGGCGATCAAGGTATCCAGGGCGAGAAAGGCGACAAGGGTGACCAGGGCGATCAAGGGATCCAGGGTATCCAGGGAGAGAAAGGAGACAAGGGAGACCAAGGTATCCAGGGTGAAAAGGGCGACCAAGGCGATCAAGGAATCCAGGGTATCCAAGGTGAAAAAGGCGATAAGGGTGACCAGGGCGATCAAGGGGTCCAAGGTATCCAAGGCGAGAAAGGTGACAAGGGAGACCAAGGTGACGTAGGTCCACAGGGGATCCAAGGGGAGAAAGGAGACCAAGGGGACGTAGGGCCCCAGGGAATACAAGGTGAAAAAGGTGATCAGGGCGACCAAGGTGTCCAGGGAGAAAAAGGAGACAAGGGTGACCAAGGAGACGTAGGTCCACAGGGAATACTAGGTGAAAAAGGTGACAAGGGTGACCAGGGAATCCAAGGTGAGAAAGGCGAAAAGGGCGATCAAGGAATCCAGGGTATCCAAGGTGAAAAAGGCGATAAGGGTGACCAGGGCGATCAAGGGGTCCAAGGTATCCAAGGCGAGAAAGGTGACAAGGGAGACCAAGGTGACGTAGGTCCACAGGGAATACAAGGTGAAAAAGGTGACAAGGGTGACCAAGGAATCCAAGGTATCCAAGGTATCCAAGGTGAAAAAGGCGATAAGGGTGACCAGGGCGATCAAGGGGTCCAAGGTATCCAAGGCAAGAAAGGTGACAAGGGAGACCAGGGCGACCAAGGCGATGTTGGCCCCCAGGGTATCCAAGGAGAGAAAGGTGACCAGGGCGACCAAGGAATCCAAGGTATCCAAGGAGATAAAGGTGACAAGGGTGACCAAGGCGATGTCGGTCCACAGGGAATCCAAGGAGAGAAAGGCGACAAGGGTGACCAAGGAATCCAAGGTATCCAAGGTATCCAAGGTGAAAAAGGCGATAAGGGTGACCAGGGCGATCAAGGGGTCCAAGGTATCCAAGGCAAGAAAGGTGACAAGGGAGACCAGGGCGACCAAGGCGATGTTGGCCCCCAGGGTATCCAAGGAGAGAAAGGTGACCAGGGCGACCAAGGAATCCAAGGTATCCAAGGAGATAAAGGTGACAAGGGTGACCAGGGAGACGTAGGTCCACAGGGCATCCAAGGCGAGAAAGGTGAAAAAGGAGATGCTGCGAATCCCTCTTGGGAGCTATTGGGCAACAATGGCACGAATGCTACGACCAACTTTATTGGAACAACAGATGGCCAAGACCTTGTTTTAAAATCAAATAATTCCGAAAAAATTAGATTGGTTCAAAACAAGGGTCAGGTGCTTATCAATCAAGCACGGACATTCAACAATCATCCTCTTGTAATCAAGGCAAACGGTGTTGATGTACTTGCATTTCAAGATAATACAGGTACGCCAAAATGGCACTGGAACCTTCTTGCCAACGGTTTGAATTTTGTGGAATCCAATGTTGCGGATTATCGTCTATTTCTTGAAAATGGAGGTCAGGTCGGAATCAATACAAATGCTCCTTCTGAGCAATTGGATGTAAACGGGAATGCAAGAATACGAACTTTGGGCAATGCAGTAGATTCAGATAACATAATAGCTGCCGATGCCACCGGGGTTCTGAAAAGATCCAAAGTGAATTATGGCGCCCGATGGACAAATTCGAATACCAGCACCGATCTTAACGTAAACAATACGGTCGCTCCTATTTTTGGGAACCAAGATTATAAAGACGACGGAAACAACCTGTACCAGGTAAGCGGCAATACCTTGATCGTCAAAGAATCTGGAAGATATGACATCAGGGCCAATTTATCGCTAGAAGGAATCAACTCAAGCGCGTCATCCGAACAAAGAACCAATGCCAATGCGCGTATTGCCATAAACGGAACTCCTATTGGAGCAAACGCCGCTTCAGGCTACATCAGATATGCAGGCGGACATGAACAATCCAGCATTCATGTGAGTGAAATATTACAATTGAGTGCCAACGACGTCATATCAATAATCATGTTTAGAGAGGCAAATTCCGGTACGGTGCGATTCAGTGGAGCTGGAGAATCCAGTTTTATAATCAACAAATTAAGATAGCGCCATGCGAACAAGAATCATCTTATTCTTTTTTTGCTTGGGTTACCTGGTCAATGCACAAGACGCCATACATAATTATGGATCAATGCAACTTCATGAATCCGGTGCCGTCGGATTTCATACGGACTTAATAAACGATGGGAGTTTTGATCAGAACAAAGGCCTCATCGGTTTTTATGGGTACGATAGGTCCATGACGGTTTCAGGTGCCTTCGCCCCTGTCTTTTACGACACCGAGATCGTAGTCGACAATGGACTTTATCTCGATACCGGTATCGGGGTCATTAACAATGGCAATTTAATTACCGGAGACGTTGTAACCCCTAGAAACAATACAGATATATTTCCCAACTTCATCGACAATGCCTTTTACGTTGGGGAAAACGATGTTTCCCTTATCGATGGATATGCAGCTATAACCAATAAATCTACATTTACGTTTCCGGTAGGCGACGATGAACGCCTTAGACCGTTGACCATTTCTTCGATGGTAATTAATCCTTTGGTGAAATGCGCATATTTTTATGAAAGCCCGAATACGCCATCGACATTCTCTAAAAGCTATAAGACCTCGAGCAAGGACTCCGAATTTCTGGCGATAAGTGAAAAGGAATTTTGGCACCTAGAAGGTGCGCTGCCCACCACTGTGACACTAACATGGGATGATTGGAGCGATATAAATACTTTTGCCACCTACATAAGTGACATCAAGGTAGTCGGATGGAACAAAAAACAAAAGAAGTGGATAAACCTGGGGAATACCGATGTTCAAGGTGAAATGTCATATGGTTCGGTAACTTCCGAAGAATTTGTTCCGAACGAATATGAAATCATCACACTTGGTGGAAACGATGACAAATTGGAATCATTCTCCACCATTGAATTGGACAACTATTTTATGACCCCAAATGGAGATGGGCAAAACGACTTTCTCGTATTTGACGGAATCGAAAACTCTCCGAACAATACGATCCAAATCTTTGACCGATACGGCGTATTGGTCTATTCCAAAAAGAACTATCAAAATGAGTTCAATGGTGTATCGAACAGAAATTCGGTGATCGGCAGGGAATCAGGCCTGGCCTCAGGAATCTACTTCTACATTATCACCTTTGTCAATCTAAGACAAAAACATCAAGGTTATCTATATATCTCCTCAAAGGTGAAAAACTGATTTTTTACTTTCTACTCCTTCAAAAGCTATTCTTACATTGTCAAAAATTATCGCGAAATAGGTTTATTTCCTTAATTTTAGAACTTCCAACGAACCATCAAAAATTGGCAACCTTTTTGATAGTGTTAAATAAAGTTTCCACAAGGTAAAAAACATCCATGAAGAGAAGATCATTTATTAAGACCGGGGGCATTTCGTTAGTCGCGTTTGGCGCGGCACCCACGCTTTCTTTTTCGCAAATCCAGGAGAATGAATTTAGCATAACGGAACTTATGGGAAAAGCCAATGTCGACCTGTACGGAGAAGGAATAAATCTTCGCAAGCCGGCCCATGATGCATTCTTGGAAATGAAAAAAGCCGCCTACAGCGATGGTATCGACATAAAAATAGTATCGAGTTACAGAGATTTTTACCGCCAAGAGGCCATTTGGGAAGGCAAGTATCAAAGATATACCGATGAAGACGGCATGGAACCCATTGCCGCTATCGACAAGATTATCGAATATTCGACCATACCCGGAACAAGTAGGCATCACTGGGGCACCGATATAGATATTATCGACGGATATCGAAAAACCGAAGGTGATGTGCTCGTACCCGAAAAATTTGAGGCAGGGGGGCCGTTCGAGGATTTAAAAAAATGGATGGATGAAAACTCGAAAAAATTCGATTTTCATTTGGTATATACCGACGACCCAAAAAGAAAAGGGTTCAAATATGAACCATGGCACTATAGCTACGCACCAATTTCGATTCCGATGCTGACGGCATTTCGAAGTAAGAATATACAAGCCTTACTCGAACGCGAAGAATTTATGGGCATAGAACATTTTACGAACGGTTTTGTCAAATCGTATATACGCAATAATATTTTGGATATTAATACTGACCTATTATAACGGTTTTGTATCTTGAACTTCAATACGAACACTAACAAAAATGAGAAGAAGTAGTTGGAAAATCCGTATTCTGATCGGACTTGCCATTGTGGCCTTTGCTTTCATCAAACGTTGCAATAGCAAAGAGACCAATGAGTACACAGGCCGTGTACAAACTATAAACATGACCGCCGAACAAGAAATTGCCATAGGCCTTCAAAGCGCCCCTGAAATGGCCCAACAACATGGCGGACTATACCCTGATGAGCGGTTACAGACCTTTGTAGATGCGGTGGGCAACAAGCTGGTCAACAATAGTATGGCCCGGGAAACCCCATACCAGTACGATTTTCACCTATTGGCCGATGAACGCACCATCAATGCGTTCGCGCTTCCAGGAGGACAGATATTCATCACCTACGCCCTTTTTTCACAACTTAACGAAGCTCAACTAGCGGGGGTCTTGGGCCACGAAATTGGCCATGTTATAGGTAGGCATTCTGCCGAACGCATTGCCGAAAGCGACTTTTGGAGGACCTTGACCATGGGCGCCTCGGTAGGTGGTGACATGGGAGGGCTCGTCAGTGGCATCGGTCAAAACACGCTGCTCAAAAATGGTAGGGGCGATGAGCTCGAAAGTGATGATCTAGGTGTTTTGCTTATGATCCGGTCAGGCTACGATCCACGGGAAATGATAAGAGTGATGGAAATTCTTAAGTCCGCCAGCGGGCCCAATCGCGTTCCAGAATTTCAAAGTACACACCCTGATCCCGAAAATCGGATCGAAAAGATAAAGGAGGCAATCGCAAAGTACGGAGGCTAAGCGCTAAGATTCATATTAAATACTGAACATCGATACTATTGGCCTTTTATCGTATAAACCTGCTTTTTCCTGTTAAAATAAGGCCTTAGAAGTAATTCTTTGCCAATTTTGGCTATATTTGGAAATCCCCGGTCTTTAGTGCCTCAAATTTAACCCTTGTAGCTTTGATTTAAATAATATATGCCGAACCTTGGTTGGGTATTTAAATGAAACTATATGGGAACACTTTTACATTTTAAGAACATCTACACCGAAGCCTTTGAAAATTGTAAGCCCGACATCGTT
This sequence comes from Meishania litoralis, assembly GCF_042611095.1. Lineage (NCBI taxonomy): Bacteria > Pseudomonadati > Bacteroidota > Flavobacteriia > Flavobacteriales > Flavobacteriaceae > Meishania > Meishania litoralis. The sequence continues at coordinate 212,090 of NZ_JBHFPV010000004.1, read as the reverse complement.
GTAATGATATTGAAAGCTTACTCGGTTTTTTGTGTATTGATGTTATCTATGGCCGTCTACGCATTTATGTACAGGGCGTTCACAGGATTTGACTTTTAATTGATTTTTTTTGCGCTCTTTTACTTGAACACTATTTAGAGTAGTTAAATTAAAAGTTAAAAACCCGTTCTGAAAAGATTTTGCAGAACGGGTTTTTTGTGTTTACGGCAACCGTAAATCACATGGCAGCCTCAAGAACCGCAAGGGCATCCTGGGCATTTGAAAGCTCGGCATATTTTTTAATGGTATATCCTTTATCGCTACGTATGCTCAAATCGGCCCCATTGGCTATGAGCAATTTTAATATTTCGGCCTTATTGTAGCGTGCCGCGAAAATGGCCGGGGTCATCCCTAAGGATTTCTTGTTCACATCCTCGCCCAAGGCGATCATGCGCTTGACGGTTTCCAAATCTCCCTGCATGATCGCTTTGCAAAACGAGTTTAGCTCAAAGGAACTTGTAACCGTACTTTGTTCAAAAAAATTGTGATTTGGTTTTTGGTCGGCCTTGGCCACCGCGATTACCAACAGACATGCCGTGGCAACCGATACGATTGTTTTTTTCATGATGAACGATTTGTACCTGTCAAGAAACAGGCTGATTGATGAATAAATTTTGATTATTTAAATATAAACTTCTTCTATGCCACTTTGGTAGACCGTTAACAGTTAAATAACTAAAATTTAACAAGGCTCCGCTTTTCAACGTTAAAGAATTAACAATTTATGTGTTATCACCATAAAATAGCATTGTAAAAATCTAGTTTAACTACTCAAATCGGCTTATTTTTGGTCCCTCAATACACGCCAACATGGATAAGAAAGTTATTTTGATGATTCTCGACGGATGGGGTAAATCGCCAGATCCAAAAGTTTCGGCGATCGATCAGGCCGATACGCCCTTTATAGATTCGCTTTATCTGAACTATGCCGATGCGAACCTTCTGACCGATGGTATGAACGTAGGTCTTCCCGAAGGCCAAATGGGCAATAGTGAAGTAGGACACATGAACCTTGGGGCTGGTAGAATCGTTTATCAAGATCTGGCAAAGATAAATTTGGCCGTCAAAGAAAATACCCTAAAAGATGAGGAAGCATTGCAAGAAGCTTTCAAGTATGCCAAAAAAAACAACAAACCAGTTCATTTTTTAGGCCTATTGAGCAATGGCGGGGTGCACAGTCACATCGACCATCTAAAAGGTCTCATTTCGGCCGGAAGCAGTTTTGGGCTGGATAACATGTTCGTGCATGCCTTTACAGACGGTCGTGATGTGGACCCTAAAAGCGGGAAAGGTTTCTTGGAAGACCTCAACACCTTCTGTTCTGATAAGAATGCAAAAATAGCTTCCGTAATCGGTCGTTACTACGCCATGGATCGCGACAAAAGATGGGAACGCATAAAACTTGCCTATGATGTAATGGTCAATGGAATCGGTGAAAAATCGACCGATATTTCCCTAAGCATGCAACAAAGTTATGATAATGGTATTACCGACGAGTTTATCAAACCTATTGTAATGGTCGACCCCAATTCTAGGCCGCTTACAAAAATAGGGGAAGATGATGTGGTTATCTTTTTTAATTTCCGTACAGATCGCGGCAGGGAATTGACCCAAGTGCTCAGCCAAGAAGATATGCATGAACTCAACATGCATAAATTGAACCTTTATTATGTGACTTTGACGAACTATGACGACTCTTTTGAAAAGGTCCATGTGGTTTATGACAAGGAAAACATAAGGGAGACTTTGGGGGAAGTCTTGGAAAAATCAGGAAAAAAACAGATACGTATCGCAGAGACCGAAAAATATCCCCACGTCACCTTTTTCTTCAATGGCGGAAGGGAAATACCGTTCGAAGGTGAACAGCGAATTCTCTGTCCCTCGCCCAAAGTCGCTACCTACGACCTCAAACCTGAAATGAGCGCCTATGAAATACGTGATGCCATCATTCCCGAATTGGAAAAACAAGAGGTGGATTTTGTGTGCTTGAATTTTGCCAACCCCGATATGGTAGGCCATACGGGAGATATGAAGGCGGCCGTCAAAGCCTGTGAAACGGTCGATAACTGTGCAAAATCGGTAATCACCGCCGCCATCGAAAACGGGTATTCCACCCTGGTCATTGCAGACCATGGCAATTGCGATACCATGATAAACCCCGATGGAAGTCCGAATACGGCCCATACTACGAACCCTGTTCCCCTGATATTGGTCGATAAGGACATTAAGGAAATAAAGGATGGTATTTTGGGGGATATCGCACCGACTATCCTCCACTTAATGGGAATTGACCAGCCCAAGGAAATGACATGCCATTCACTAATATGAACTGACCGATCAATACTAAAGTGGTTTTTCAAACGGATAAAATTAGGGGATTGTTTACCTTTACGGGCCTATGGTAAAACTGAAGACCCCGGAAGAAATCGAATTGATGCGCGAGAGTGCCCTTGTGGTTTCCAGGACATTGGGAATGTTGGCCTCTGAAATCAAACCTGGTGTAAATGCCCTATATCTTGATAAATTGGCCGAAGAGTTTATTCGCGAACAGGGCGCCGAACCCGGATTTTTGGGTATGTACGACTTTCCGAATACATTGAATATGAGTCCGAATGCACAAGTTGTGCATGGTATTCCCAATAGTGAACCTCTAAAAGACGGTGATATCATTTCTGTTGATTGCGGTTCGTTAAAAAATGGGTACTATGGCGATCACGCCTATACCTTTGAAGTCGGTGAAGTGGCACCGGAGACGAAAAAACTGTTACAGGTCACCAAAGAATCTTTGTATTTGGGAATACGTGAATTCAAACTAGGTAACCGCGTTGGCGATGTGGCCTATGCCATTCAAAACCATTGTGAGGGCCATGGCTATGGAGTGGTTCGTGAACTTGTGGGGCACGGACTGGGCAAAAAACTGCATGAAGGACCTGAAATGCCCAATTACGGTAAACGGGGAAGGGGAAAAAAGTTCGCCGAAGGTATGGTCGTGGCCATTGAGCCTATGATCAATATGGGGACCAAAAATATCAAACAGCTGAAAGATGGCTGGACCATTTTAACCGCTGACGGCAAACCTAGTGCCCATTTTGAACATAATGTGGCCATTGTCAACGGAAAACCCGAATTGTTATCAACCTTTCAATATATTTATGAAGCCTTGGGTATTGAAAGTGATGAAGAAGATGAATTTCGACAAAAGCAATTGAAGTTGTAGCTTTTCGGCATGAAGAAAATCTTCAAACGCATTCTGAATACCGTTCCAAGACCCATTCTCATTACATTGAGCTATTATGTTCGCCCGATATTGATTTGGTCGTACAAAGGCTCAAATTACATCGACCCCATTGATGGCAAAAAGTTCAAAAGTTTTCTCCCCTACGGATATGAAACGCCTCGTGAAAATGTACTCTCACCCTCTACCCTTTCACTCGAACGGCATCGCCTGTTGTGGCTGTATTTAAAAAATGAGACAAACTTTTTTACCAATACGCTCAAAGTATTGCATTTTGCCCCAGAACAAGCTTTTTACAAACGTTTTCGAAAATTAAAAAACCTTGATTACGTCACTACCGACCTCAATTCTCCACTGGCCGATGTGAAAGCCGATATTTGCAACCTGCCTTTTGAAGATAACTCGTTCGATTTAGTACTATGCAATCATGTATTGGAACATATACCCGAAGATACCAAGGCCATGCACGAATTGTATCGCGTTATGAAACCTAACGGCTGGGGCATATTTCAAATTCCGCAAGATTTGAAACGGGAGAAGACCTTTGAGGATGATTCGATTACCGATAAAAAAGAACGGACCAAAATCTTCGGGCAATACGATCACGTACGCATTTATGGGCGTGATTATTTTGACAAGCTTCGAAATGTCGGATTTAAAGTAGATGAAGTCGACTATACCGCCAAACTTACCCGTGAAGAAATTGAGAAATACCGGTTGGCAAAGGGGGAGATTATTCCGCTCGTCAGAAAATAATGGTGCTATTTTACCACCAAATCCTCAAACCCCTCGGTCATAAATTCTTGGGTCGTTCCGTTTTCGTCGATATAGATGATATATCCTTCCAGTTCCTTTAATTGACTGAGCAGCTTGAACGAATCATCAAGGTCCATCGCCATAAAAGCTGTGGCATAGGCATCGGCCTTGGCGCATGTATTGGCAAGTACCGTAGCGGCCAAGGTATTGCCGTTTTTGGTGAAGCCCGTTTTAGGGTCTATGGTATGTACATATCTTTTACCAGTCGCTTCATCGATCCTGAACTTGCGATAATTACCGGAAGAGGCCAGTGCCCTGTCTTTTAAATAGATCAGTTTTTTCAATTCTCGCGTAACCCCCATTTCGGGATCGTCAATACCCACGACCCAAGACTTATCTTTGATAATGTTTTCTCCCTTGGCTACCAGTTCGCCTCCGACTTCCAAAAGATAGTTTTGAACTCCTTTGGAATCCATCATATGGGCGAGACGGTCGATGGCATACCCCTTTGCTATGGCATTAAAGTCAAAATAGATATTAGGGTTCTCTTTTTCAACGGTCCCATTATCGGTAATACAGACTTTGTCAAAGCCAACAAATTCCAAAAGGCTATCTACCCTAGTGCTGTCCATTGCTATTTGTTCTTCAGGCCCAAAACCCCATGCATTGACCAACGTACCTACCGTCGGGTCAAAATATCCATTGGTTTTCTGATACACATCTTTTGAAAGCACGAACACGTCATCGAACATGGCATCAATGACCAAGGTCGAATCGCCCTTATTTATTTTTGAAATATCGGAATCGGATATGTAGGTCGACAATGATTTATTAATTGCAGCAAAAACGGAATCGATCTCTGTTTTAAAATCCGATTCAGTTTCAGTAATGTAGATCAATCTATAAGAAGTGCCGAGAGCGCCACCTTCACTTACATTTTCTACAGGACCATTATTGAGACTACATCCCATTATGCCAAGTGAAAGAAAAAACACCAAGAATCTACTCATCATCCTTAATTTCTATAAGTCCTTCATAATCTACTATATATGCCTCATTTAAATACACAGGCAACGTTCGGTCATTGGCATTCGAGAGGCCCACACCGGCATAATACGCCTTTGCCTCATGCTTTTCGGCATGCTCTTTCATCTTTGCCATCAAATTTTCATCGTAGTTCTTGGGATCCTCGGGAAAGGACACATTCCTGACCACTATAAAATGAAGTTGTTTCTCTTTGAGACAAACGAATTGCGGATTTTTTTTGGGCTTGCTGTTTACCCCCATAAATTCGTACCCGTCTGCCTCTAATCGCCTACCGACGATATTCATGGCGAGATTATGCAATTCTTGTTGGGTCAGGGGTTTTCCCATTTGATAAACTTAATCCGAAAAAAGCCGACGTTAAAAACATCGGCATTTGTTATTTATGTAGTGGCAAACCAAATCGGGTCCCACCATAATTTTATAGTAAAACCACTATCTACCCTCCAAAATCATCGAAACGTATGTTTTCATCGGGTATCCCGAAATCTTCGCCCATTTTTTGCACCGCTTTGTTCATCAATGGGGGGCCGCAGAAATAAAGCTCTATATCTTCAGGTGCCTCATGGTGGTTGAGATAATTGTCGATAACACAATTGTGGATAAAGCCGACAAAACCATCACCTGGGGCATCGATATTTTCCTTTACCTTCCAGTTATCTTCGGGTAGCGGTTCAGAGAGAGCCAAATAGAATTTGAAATTGGGGAAATCTTTTTCCAGTTGATAAAAATGATCCAGATAGAACAATTCCCTTTTTGAACGCCCACCGTACCAATAGGTAACTTTTCTATTTGTTTTCAAAGTTTTGAAAAGATGGTACAAGTGCGAACGCATCGGGGCCATACCCGCACCTCCGCCAACGTATAGCATCTCGGCTTCTGATTCGTTTATAAAGAATTCTCCATAAGGTCCGGATATAATAACCTTGTCACCCGGTTTTTGCGCAAAAATATAGGAAGATGCCACACCGGGGTTTACATCCATCCATCCATTTTTTGCACGATCCCAGGGCGGGGTAGCGATACGCACGTTGAGCATAATTTCCCTTCCTTCTGCAGGGTAAGATGCCATGGAATAGGCACGCTCAACCGTTTCAGGGTTTTTCATGACCAACGGCCAAAGGTTGAACTTGTCCCACTCGGCCTGAAATTTATCCGGAGTCTCATGTTCTTCAGGGTGGGCAGTAATATCGATATCGGAATATTTGATCTCACAGGGTGGAATCTCAATTTGGATGTAACCCCCCGCCTTGTACCCCATATCTTCAGGTATTTCGACCACAAACTCCTTGATAAAAGAGGCAACATTATAATTTCGGACCACCGTGGCTTCCCATTTCTTGATCCCGAATACTTCTTCGGGAATGGTAATCTCCATATCTTGCTTTACTTTGACCTGACAGGCCAAGCGTGCACCATGATCCAATTCCTTTTTTGAAAAATGGGGCGTTTCGGTAGGTAGGGCCTCTCCCCCACCTGAAAGCACATGACATTCACATTGAATGCACGTTCCGCCACCACCACAGGCAGATGGCAAGAAAATCTTCTGATTGCCAAGGGTGGTCAACAAAGAATTGCCGGATCCTACTTGCACTTTCTTTTCGCCATTGATAGTTATGGTTACGGGACCTGATGGGGACAGCTTTTCTTTGGTGAACAACAATAAGGCCACCAACAGCATGAGCAATGTCAAAAATGCTATTACGGTAATCAGAATGGTACCTCCCGTACTTGCAGCTAAGATCATATTTATTCTTTTATGACATCATTATAGGAAATCTCATTTTCATCGATTTCCTTCTTTAATTCTTTCTCTTTTTCAATTTTCTTGGCGGTAGTATCATCAACGGGAGTCTCGGCGGCATCATCTCCACCTGTCAACATTCCTCCAAAACTTTGAAACCCGATCCCCATCAATCCTGTAATAATGAAGGTGATTCCCAAACCGCGCAGAGGAGCGGGCACATTTGAATAACGTATTTTCTCACGAATAGCCGCAATGGCCAAAATCGCCAAGAACCAACCGATACCCGAACTGATCCCATAGTTGAATGCCAATCCCAAAGTTTCTATCTGTCTGGCCTGCATGAACAAAGAACCTCCCAGAATGGCACAGTTAACCGCTATCAATGGCAAAAAGATCCCGAGGCTATTATATAGCGAAGGTGAAAATTTTTCTACCACGATCTCCACCAATTGTACCATAGTGGCGATAGTGGCGATAAAAAGTATGAACGACAAAAAGCTTAAATCGTAATCGGCATATTCAGGGCCCAACCAAACCAGAGCACCGTCTTGCAACAAATATTTATCGAGCAACCAGTTCAGGGGAACCGTAACCCCGAGCACGAAAATTACCGCCGCGCCCAAACCAACGGCAGTGGCCACCTTTTTCGAAACCGCCAAATATGAACACATTCCCAAGAATACGGCAAATACCATATTGTCTATGAAAATGGATTTGAAAAACAATTCTATATGTTCCAACATGATCGTTTGCTAAAATTCTTAATTAATTTTCTTCGACAAGATCCGGATTTCTTGAACGTTGCACCCAGATTATTATACCTACGACTATCAGTGCGGCAGGAGGAATAATCATAAATCCGTTATTCTCATACCCAGTTGAATACAAACCTGTCTTGGCGATGGGATCTCCGAAAACGGGATATCCGAACAACGTGCCCGATCCCAGCAGTTCTCTAAAGAAACCGACAATAACAAGTATTACCCCATATCCTAAGGCATTGCCGATACCATCTAAGAACGACCTCCATGGACCATTACCCAAGGCAAAAGCCTCGAAACGCCCCATAATAATACAGTTCGTAATAATCAGGCCTACAAAAACGGCCAAAGTCTTGCTCAGCTCATAGGCGAATGCCTTGAGCACTTGATCAACGATGATTACCAAGGTGGCGACCACAATCAATTGCACGATGATCCGAATTTTCGAAGGAATGATATTACGCATCAAGGATATGACCACGTTGCCCAAGCCAAGAACGAAAATAACGGCCAGTGCCATAACGACCGATGCCTTAAGCTCGGCAGTGATCGCCAAGGCGGAACAGATACCCAAAACCTGAATGGTTATGGGGTTATTATCGGCCAACGGATCCAATATTAGATTGGTGTCTTTCTTTGAAAGTAGTGCCATGTTACTTCGTTCTTATGGTTTCTAAATAATCTTTGTATAAAGTGACCGTTTCTTTGATCATTGCAGATACGCCATTGCCGGTTATGGTAGCCCCTGCCAATGCATCGATCTCATTATCATCCTTGACCTTGTTCAATGGGTCGTTGTTACCCTTGACAACGGAAATACCTGAATACCGGTTACCGTTCAAAATGGTCTCCCCCGAAAAATCATCCATGAAATAGCGTTGCTTAATATTGGCTCCCAAACCAGGTGTTTCGCCTTTATGGTCAAAATAAACCCCCTGTACCGTCATTTTGTCGTCTAGCGCAATGAACCCCCAAATAGCATCCCAAAGACCCTTGCCGTACATTGGGATGATATAGAATTTCTTACCGTCTTTTTCACCAATGAAAAGCGGCAATTCTGGAGTCTCGCCTTTTTTGGCCAATGCCAATTGCTTTTTCATATCGATAAGATAGGCTTCGTCATTATTAAGAATTTCATCTCCCTTAATAACCAGTTGCTCTTTGATATACTTATGGAATTCTGCTTCTACTCTATCGGTGGGAACAAAATTCACGCTTCCTTCCCCTTCATTTTCATTGACGCCCATAGCGTAAAGAATGTTCTGTTGTTTTTCGAAACGCTCGTTTTCCTTTATCGCAGGTTTCAGGGCCGATGCCAAAAAGGCCAAGATGGTACCCACCACGATAACCATTATTGCCGCGAATAGTACGGTGTACGTATTTTTTTCAGTATTGATCGCCATAGTTAAACCGTTTCTGCTTTAAGTTCTTTCGCCTCTTGATCGGAATCCTTGGGTAAGACAACTGCATTTTTCAAGCGCTTCATCCTTCTTTTGATATTGCCCCTCACCACGTAATGATCGATGGTAGGTGCAAACACGTTCATTAGAAGAATTGCCAAGAAAACACCTTCGGGGTAAGCGGGGTTGAACACTCGGATCATTACCGACATAAATCCGATTAGAAAACCATAGATCCATTTTCCGCGATTGGTCTGTGCCCCGGTTACTGGATCGGTCGCCATGTATACGATACCGAAGGCTAGGCCACCAACCAATAAATGTTTCCAAAATTCGTAGCTCATCAAGCCGTAAAACTTGCTTGTTTCGGTTATCCAACCCATTTCTACCACCTGGTTGAAAATGAGTCCCATGAACAGCGAACCCAAAACTGCGCTGAGCATTATGCGCCAGCTCGCTATTTTCGAAAATATCAAGAACAAGCCCCCCAGCAGAATCAAGAATGTCGGGGTCTCACCAACGGAACCCGGAATAAAGCCCCAAAAGGCATCCCAGGTGGAATAAGACATTTCAGCGCCCTTGTTCTGTGCCAAAAACCCAAGAACGGTCTCACCAGAAATGGCATCGACATTCGTGGCACCCTCGGCAATCTGATCTGCCCTTTCGCGTGCCCCGTGCACCCAGACCTTGTCGCCACTCATCCAGGTCGGATAAGCAAAGAATAGAAATGCACGAATGGTCAAAGCGGGATTCAAAATATTCATTCCCGTACCCCCGAAAACCTCTTTGCCAATGACCACACCGAATACGACGGCAACGGCCAACATCCATAGTGGTGTGTCAATAGGAACTATAAGCGGAACGAGCATACCAGTAACCAAATAACCCTCTTCAACTTCATGCCCCTTGATTACCGCAAAGATAAATTCCACCAAAAGTCCGACACCATACGAAATGACCAAGAGGGGAAGTACTTTAACAACCCCTATCCAAAAATTATCCCACGTCAAGAAATGTTCGGTCACCGAAAACTCTTGAGGAAAGCCATTAATTGCCGAATAATGCTGATACCCTGCATTGAACATGGAGAAAATCAATACGGGCACAAGTGCCATTATGACCGTATTCATCGTTCGTTTCAAGTCATCGACCGCCCGCACATGTGAGCCGTTGTGCGTAGTCTCATCGGGAGAGAACAAAAAGGTATGGAACGCATTGAAAGCGGGAGCCATTTTTTTGTCACGGTACCGATGTTTAAGTATGTGCAGTCTTTTTTTGAATGTCAGTCTTTTGTCACTCATATTATCCTATTTCTTTATGCAATAGATCTAGTCCCTCGCGAATAATCTTTTGATGCGGTTGTTTCGATACACATATGAACTCGGTTAGCGAAAAATCCTCTGGAGCCACTTCGTAAAGACCCAATTGTTCCATTTCGTCCAAATCTTTGACCATACATGCTTTCAACAATTGCATCGGGTAAATATCCAAAGGAAAGACCTTTTCATACATTCCGGTAACCACGAATGCCCTATGTTCACCGTTTGTATTGGTATTAAGGTCGTACTTCTTGTTCGGTTGCAACCACGAAAAGGTCATGGCCCTAGTTGCGGAAATTTTATTGAAAACCGGTTTGTTCCATCCGAAAAGTTCATAGTCGTCACCTTCGGGTATGCAGCTTACCGTATTGTTATAATAGCCAAGGTGCCCATCTTGACTTGATTTTTTACCTGTGAGCACATCGCCGTTTATGACCCTAAAATTTTCATTGTTCACTCCACTTGCATAAAGAAACGTAGAAATCTCTGTCCCGATTTTGGTGGTGTAATATCTTGGTTGTTTTACCGAAGACCCCACAAGCGCCACTATTCGCTCGCCGTTGAACTTTCCGGTCAACAATAGCTCGCCGATTATGACCAAATCTTGGGCGCTGACCGTCCACACAATCTCACCTTTGTTTATCGGATCGATTTTGTTGATCTGTGTACCGACCAACCCCGAAGGGTGCGGTCCTGAAACTTTGTGCAGCTCAACACCTTTCAATTCGGCAAAAGGCGAAGATGATGACCTTCCAATCGATATATGTACCTTGCCAGGTGTCATTTTTGATAGTGCGTTGATCGCCGCCTGCAATTCTTTTTCTTTTCCTTTCAAGACATAATCAAGATCAGCCGACAATGGGGCCGTATTGGTTCCGGAAATGAAGATTGCTTTGGGAGTACTATCGGGATCTGCAATGATATCGTAAGGTCTTTGCTTGATGAAGGGCCAGCACCCTCCCTTAAGCAAAAATTGCTTTATAGCGGGTATCGAAGCTTTTTCTAGATCCGGTACGGCATGTTCCAAGGTCTCCTGATCTTTATCAGCTAATATTTTCAGCGTAAGAATACGTCTTCTTGCACCTCTTTCTATTTCCACCAGTTCACCACTGACCGGGGAGACGAACAACATACCCTCGCGGTTCTTATTGTAAAAAAGTGCTTCTCCCGCTTTGACTTCGGCACCTTCCTTGACCATCATTTTTGGGGTAATTCCGTGAAAATCTTCAAGATTTAGGGCGTAAACATTACTTAAAACGGCTTTTGAAGTAGTTTGCTCTGCAGCACCGACAAGGTTGATGTTCAAGCCTTTTTTGATCCGGATGTCTTTGGACATATTCTAGTAGACCTTAGGTTATCAAAATTTGGGGCAAAAATAGCATATAAAAGAAAGTTTTCATAATTATTGCCCATAAATTTGGGCAGTACAACGATGATAATTTGTTCGGTATGCTTTTTGTTTACCTTTGCCCCAAATTAGCTTTTAAATGCGCCTAATTCTTAGCAAGGTTTTGTTTCTTTTGTTCGTTCAGGTGTTTTTTGCGCAAGTTCAAGAAGAAGTCGATCCGCCAGAGAACATCAAATCGATTATCTTCAAAGGACCTACGGATGACCAATTTCCGGTAGTAAAGCTCGGCGACCCGATTTACCTTGAATTTGACGATATCACGGCCAAGGAAAGCGATTATTATTATAAAATCGTTCATTGCAATTACGACTGGAAACCCTCAAACCTACTGAAATCGCAATATCTGAATGGCGTGGACAACCAGCGCATAATCGATTACGGCAACAGTTACAATACGCTACAACCTTATTCGAACTATAGATTGACCCTACCCAATAATAATGTAGGTCTAAAGGTTACCGGCAACTATCTATTAGAAGTCTATAACGACAGTTATGACCTACAATTCAGCCGAAGGTTCGTTGTTTACTCTGATGCCGTGAAAGTGGCCGCAACGGTCAAGCGCTCACGTGATTTCGACTTTTTGAACGAAAAGCAAGTGGTACAGTTCAGCATCAATGCTGGCAATTTTCGCTTGGTGAACCCTAAAAAGGAGGTTAAGGTCGCTATCATACAAAATCATTACTGGCCTACAGCCCTTTACAATATTCAACCCCAGTATACCCTTGGCTCTGAATTGGTCTATAAATACGACCAGGAGACCAGCTTTTTTGGTGGCAACGAGTTCTATAACTTCGACACCAAAGACCTTCGCGCCCCGACTTCGGCGATTTCGCACATTGAATTGACCGACATTTATAACCACTATCTTTTTTCAGATCGTTTTCGCTTTGACAGGCCTTATACCTACTATCCTGACATCAATGGCGATTTTGTCGTCCGCACGTTGCAAGGTGATGATATTTCACGCGAAGCCGAGTACACCAATGTGCATTTTAGTCTTCCCTATGAAGAGCAATTGGGCCTTGACGACGTGTACATTTTTGGAAAGTTCAATAATTATGGGCTTAACGATGAAAACAAAATGACCTACAATGAAGATAATGGTATGATGGAAGTCAGCTTAAAAATGAAACAAGGCTTCTACAACTATAAATATGTGATAAAACGCGATGATGGCATTATCGATTTAAATACTATCTGTGGCAACTTTCACTTTACCGAGAACAACTATCTTATTTTAGTGTATTACCGCAATTTCGGAGACCTATACGATAGTATTATCGGGGTCGGCTCTACCAACTCAAGAAGTATTAGCAATTGACGTATATTTATCCCCATTCACGGATAGATGGACGAGAATAAACCAACCATAAAGACTACCGGAAGGTACAAACTTCAATATCGGGGAACGGAATGTACAAATTGTGCCCACCCCCTCGATATGAGCGACAAATATTGCCCCAATTGCTCACAGGCCAATAGCACCAAAAAATTGACGCTTAAGGACTTTTTCGATGAGTTCTTTTCTTCCCTTATCTCCTACGACTCGAAACTTTTGAACACACTTTCGGCGATGCTTTTAAAACCGGGCAAGATTACGAGCGATTACATCAATGGAAAAAGGGTACGATATACAAATCCGTTTCGGTTTCTATTGAGCCTTTCCATAGTATATTTTTTAATGCTCAATATCGGTGGCGATTTTAGCACATTGGATCGTTTTGCGGCTGACAATGAGACTGGAGACTTTAATATGGAAGAGGGCATAATGAACCTAAAGTTGAAAAAAAATGATGTTGGCCAAGACATTGTAACTTCTTTGGATTCCATCCCCGAATTGGAAAAGATCAACGAACAGATCAAAAAGAAGGATTCTTTGATGATTGCAGATCCAAAGGCACATTACGATACCCTTGCACAAAAGGGACTTATAGAACGATTTTTTGACAAAAGGGAACTTTTCGGCACGTTGATAGACAAAAAAGGGGTTCGCGACCTATCGGAAATAACGACCAAATACGATATTCCCACAACTACTGAAAACAAGACAGTCTTTAATGCGGCCAAAAGTATTTCAAAGGCAAAAAAGCGGCCAAGTGAATTCTTCAGCTCACTGATCTCAAAAGTTCCCTTCGCCATATTTTTCTTTTTACCACTCTTCGCACTGTTCATTCAACTGGCGTACATCAGAAAAAAATATAATTATACCGATCATCTCATCTTTAGCTTTCACAATACCTCGGCGTTGATTATCTTGCTCATTATTAGCTATTTGATCGATTCTGTTTTTGGTCTTTCCAGTAACGGTATTTTCTTATTGCTATTTTTGATTTACCTGTTTTTGGCCATGAAAAGATTCTATCGCCAAGGCATTTTTAAAACAGGTGTCAAGTACATGTATTTGAATACGGTTTTTTTTATATTGGCAACGTTTTCAACGCTCCTATTTTTCATTGGAAATATTTTTACATTTTAGAGATAAACTATGATCACACAGGTAACCAAAGGCATAAAGATTTCGGTACAGACCAGTTTTGAAGGCACTTTCTTCAAGAACTATAAGATGCATTTTGCGTTTGGCTATAACATTACCATCGAGAATCAAAGTAAGGATTCGGTGCAATTGACCTCACGCCATTGGGATATCTATGATGCATTGAATGAAATGGAGGCTTTGGATGGCGAAGGGGTGATAGGGAAAAAGCCGGTAATCAAACCCGGAGAGTCACATACTTATAGTTCAGGTTGTCTTTTGGCCTCTCCTATCGGTGCCATGAAAGGTTATTACAACATGGTTAATTTCAGCTCTACTGAAAAGTTCAGGGTTTACATTCCTACCTTCAAGTTCAGTGCGCCCTTTGCATTGAACTAACGACCCTCTTTTGGCCTTAAATTGGTTTTAAACGAATTGCATTTAGTACCTTTGCAGCGATTTTTAACTTAAAAAACTGCATAATGGGTAAAGGTTTTTTCCAAGTGCCGACAGCGTTCAACGAACCGATAAAAAGTTACGCTCCCGGCTCACCTGAAAGGGAAGAAGTACTTAAACAATACAAAGAATATTATAACGGCAAAGTAGAAGTACCGCTCTATATTGGCAGTGAAGAGATCGTGACAGGAAACACCAAACCGATGTCGCCACCGCATGACCACAAACATATCGTGGGCAAATACCATTTGGCCGAAAAAAAACATGTCGCCCAAGCTATAGATAATTGTCTGCATGCCCGCAATGAATGGGCAAATTTGAAATGGGAGCAGCGCGCCGCTATTTTTCTAAAAGCTGCCGAGTTGATTGCCGGGCCGTATCGTGCGAAAATCAATGCTGCGACCATGATCGCACAGTCAAAGACGATTCATCAGGCAGAAATCGATTCGGCCTGTGAGCTAATCGATTTTCTTCGGTTCAATGTGCAGTACATGTCTCAGATCTATGAAGAACAACCCGATTCTGCCGCGGGTATTTGGAACAGGGTCGAATACCGTCCGTTAGAGGGATTCATATATGCGATCACCCCGTTCAACTTTACGGCAATTGCCGGAAACCTACCTGCCAGTGCGGCGATGATGGGCAACGTAGTAGTTTGGAAACCCAGTGACAGTCAAATTTTTTCCGCCAAGGTCATTGTAGATGTCTTTAAAGAGGCCGGTTTACCTGATGGTGTCATCAATGTCGTTTATGGCGACCCCGTAATGATTACGGAAACGATTTTGGGCAGTCCTGATTTCGCCGGGATACATTTTACGGGGTCTACCCATGTATTCAAGAGTCTTTGGAAACAAATCGGAAACAACATTGACATTTACAAAACATACCCAAGAATTGTTGGTGAAACCGGCGGAAAAGACTTCATTATTGCCCACCCGACCGCGAATACGCAACAAGTTGCCACTGCCATTACGCGAGGAGCTTTTGAATTTCAAGGCCAGAAGTGCAGCGCCGCTTCAAGGGTATATCTTCCAAAATCAACATCAAAAGAAATTCTAGGTCTGGTAAAAAAGGATATTGAATCCTTTAATAAACCAGGCTCTCCGGAAGACATGTCCAATTTTATTACGGCGGTGATCCATGAAAATTCTTTTGATAAATTGGCGAAATATATCGATCAGGCCAAGCAGGACAAAAACGCCGAAGTTATTGCCGGTGGCAACTGTGATAAAAGTAAAGGGTATTTCATTGAGCCGACGGTCATATTGACCACAGACCCCCATTACACAACAATGGAAACCGAATTGTTCGGTCCAGTGGTGACCATTTACGTTTATGAGGACGCCGATTGGTCCAAGACCCTAAAACTCGTTGACGCAACATCTGAATACGCCTTGACCGGTGCGGTACTGTCAAAAGACCGTTACGCAATCGAAGAGGCCACCCAAGTACTTCAAAATTGTGCCGGAAACTTTTATATAAACGATAAGCCGACAGGTGCGGTCGTAGGCCAACAACCTTTTGGCGGCGCTAGGGCTTCGGGCACGAACGACAAAGCAGGTTCGGCCCAGAACCTTTTGCGATGGGTCTCGCCCAGATTGATCAAGGAAACATTTGTGTCGCCTGAAGATTATCGATACCCTTTTCTGGGCTAATTAAGAAGTTAAAGAATTAGGTTTTAGTAATGATTAGTTAGATTTTTATTACTTTTCATAAATAATACATACAAACACAGGACATTATTAAAAAACAAAAAAAATGAGAAAATTAGTATTAATGGCAGCGATGCTCATCGTAGCGTTCGGCTGCTATGCACAAGATAATTTGGCCCAAAACACAATTCAAGGTCTATTGGCAAGTAATCAAGAACAGGTGATACAACTTGCCCAAGCCTTTTCAGAAGATCAGTATGACTGGCGACCAATGGAGGGAGTAAATTCAGTTCGTGAAGCTCTCCTGCACATTGCGGGCGGCAATTACTTTCTTGCATCAAAATTGGGGTTCGCCCCACCCGCAGATGTTGATGTGATGAAATTGGGCGAGATTACGGGAAAGGAAAATGTCATCGCAGCACTGAGAAAATCGAACGAATTTGTGTTGAAAAATATCCCGATGGTTGAAAGTGACCAATTTGGCGAAGAGGTCGATTTCGGCTTTGCCAGAATGAACAAGCTTGGTGGTCTTTTGGCCATTATGGAACATAACGGCGAACATAAGGGCCAACTCATCGCCTATGCCAGATCCAATGGTGTCACTCCGCCTTGGAGTCTTCAATAATACCGAACCAATGATACCATATCGAGCCTTCGAAGCAATGTCTTTGAAGGTTTTTTTTATTTAAAATGACAGGAGCTATATACTTATTTGGCAATTTCATGGCCAAAAGGAGGTACGGAATATAAAAATGCAAAAGAACCATTAAATCAAGTGTCCCTATGAAAATCAATCTTTTAAGATGTTCTTTCTTCTTGATCCTATCATTTACGGCAACAATATCATGTTCCGATAGCGATGATACCCTCAATACAGTCTGTGGAACCACCGATCCCATCGAGGAACTCGATTGGTTAAGATCCGAAATAGCCATAAGGAGACGTGATGTTTCAGAAGATGCAAAATACCAATATATTTCAAGTGCCGAGTTTGAAGGCCAGACTGTCTTTCTCTATCGTAGTTGTGACCCAAAGGCCAACGTTATTGTTCCCGTGCATGATTGCGAGGGCCAAAATTTAGGGGAAATAGGCAATGAGTTCGTTTTAGATGATTTTACGAATATTCAACTGCTATTCAAACCCTTAAATTTTGCCTGTGAATAGCTACGCATTGAAAAGTCCATATACTTAGGTCGTCCCTATAATTGGGCAGAAAAACTACGCTTTTGTCGCTTTAGGACAATCTAAATGTAAATTTAACGTTAAGTAATTGTAAATTTTAAGTAATTTAACTTTAGCCGTTGATTACCTAACAATCGCTAACAATGAAAGATAATACCCATGTGACACAAAAAAGTGAGCCGAGGACATCGTTCTTAATACGCGTTCAGAGCTATGTAAGGTCTTATGCCAGAAAGTGCAGAAATTCTTATTTGAGTATGTTGAGCGTATAAGTTTACCCTTTGAATTTCATTGGCAGGTAGACCACTTTTTTCGTCTCAAAGAAACCCTCTTTAAAATAATCCGAAAGGTCATAAATCTGTGCCGTTTTATAGTCCGCCATCTCTTCGGTCAAATCACCCCCTTTCAAATAAAGTATTCCGTTACGTCGATTCTCGTCGATAGATTCCTTTTTTATACGTCCCTTTACCCACCAAACAAAAGTAGGCATGGCCGCTACGGCCCGACTGACAATAAAATCGAACCGGGCATCTAAATCTTCGACCCTGCTATGTATTGCGGTCACGTTGGTCAGTTTCAAACCGTCCACCACTTCTTGCACCACTTTTATTTTCTTACCGATGGCATCGACCAATGTAAATTGGGTATCGGGAAAAAGAATGGCCAATGGAATACCGGGAAAACCTCCGCCCGTGCCAACATCCAAGACTGAACTTCCCGGCCTAAATCGATGTATTTTGGCGATTCCCAATGAATGTAGCACATGGCGCAGATAGAGTTCTTCGATATCTTTTCTAGAAACGACGTTTATCTTTTGGTTCCAATCTTGGTAGAGCACCTCGAGCCGTTCAAATTGTGATTTTTGGCTTTGGGTCAAGTTTGGGAAATATTCGAACAATATTTGTGCACTCATGCTTATCTTTGTATTTGAACAAAAATAGTATATTCGAAGGCGCGATTTCCTGTCCATATTAAATCCCTTCGACAAAAAAGGCGATTGCTCTTTTTTATTTAAAAGATTTCATCCTATGGAGAATACGACCATTAGATTTTCCCGAAAAGATTCAGCTAAATTTTTCAAGACCTTGAACCAAAGGGTCAATGACTATTTCAAAGAGAATAAGCTTAAAAAAACCGGTAATTGGCGTTTGCACCTGAAAACCGTCATCATGTTCGCCCTTTTCTTGACCCCTTATTTTTTGATATTAACATTAGGGTTGCCAAATTGGGCAAATCTTTTATTGACCATCGTAATGGGAATCGGTATGGCCGGTGTAGGAATGAACGTCATGCATGATGGAAACCACGGGGCGTATTCGAACAAAAAATGGGTCAATAAAATAATGGGGAGCAGCATTTACATCTTAGCGGGAAACGTTTACAATTGGCAAGTACAGCACAATGTGCTCCACCATACATATACGAACATCCACGAACATGATGAAGACATGGAAGCGGGCCGTATACTGCGTTTCTCAAAACATGCCGAGTGGAAGAAACACCATAAATTCCAACATTTTTATTCCATTTTCCTTTATGGACTGCTAACCTTCAATTGGGCCGTAACTACCGATTTTCAGCAAATGTATCGTTATATGAAGCGAAAATTGGCCTATGGCAAGTTGCCCAACCCTGTCATCAATTGGAGCACGTTGGTAATAACAAAGATGCTCTACCTGACTATTTGGATTATCATTCCACTGATATTCATTGACATAGTTTGGTGGAAAGTTCTTTTGGGCTTCTTTATCATGCACTATGTCGCAGGGGTCATTTTGAGCGTCGTTTTTCAATTGGCCCATATTGTTGACGAAGCGGAAACGCCCCTACCCGATGAAAGCGGCAACATGAAAAATACTTGGGCCATACATCAGTTGTTCACAACGGTCAACTTTGGCACCAAAAACCGAATCGTCAATTGGTTTACAGGTGGGTTGAACCATCAGGTCGAACATCATATTTTTCCTAATATCAGCCATATTCATTACACAAAAATCTCAAAAATCGTTAAACAAACGGCCAAAGAATTTAATTTACCTTATAACGAATATAAAACTACTAGAAAAGCTATAATTTCGCACTTCAAACATTTAAAGGAATTGGGCAAACAGCCTTCACTGCAGTACTAGTAATTTTAAATTCACAATGAACGAACAACTTTCGGACAGGATTAACAGCGTTACTCCTTCCGCTACTCTAGAAATGGCCGCAAAGGCCCGTGAACTAAGGGCTTCGGGCAAAGATATCATCGGATTAAGTTTAGGCGAGCCCGATTTTGACATTCCTGACTATATAAAAAATGCCGCAATTCAGGCCGTGAACGACGGTTACAATTCGTACACTCCGGTCGATGGCTATGTCGAATTAAAACAAGCTATAATAACCAAGTTCAAGCGAGACAATAACCTCATCTATGAACCGGCACAGATCGTGGTCTCCACGGGTGCCAAGCAATCATTGTACAACATAGCTCAGGTTTGCCTGAACAAAGGTGATGAAGTCATTCTGCCCTGTCCGTATTGGGTAAGTTATTCCGATATTGTCAAATTAGCCGATGGAGTTCCCGTAGAGGTACCAACCTCGCTTGAAAACGATTTCAAAATGACCCCCGAACGGCTAGAAGCTGCCATTACGCCCCGAACAAAGATGTTATGGTACAGCTCTCCTTGTAACCCCAGCGGGTCTATTTACAGCAAAAATGAGCTCCGGGCCCTGGCAGATGTCTTGCAAAAACACCCACAGATCATCGTCGTGAGCGATGAGATTTATGAACACATTAATTACGGTGTCACCGCACATGCCTCAATGGCCCAATTTTCAGATATGTATGAGCGAACGGTAACCGTGAACGGGGTGGCCAAGGCATTCGCGATGACAGGCTGGCGTATCGGGTATATCGGTGCCCCCGCTTATTTGGCAAGAGCCTGCAACAAACTTCAAGGTCAAGTTACCAGTGGTGCCAACTGCATTGCTCAGCGTGCCGTGATAACCGCTTTGACCGAGTCGCCGGACCGCATCCGATATATGGTCGATGAGTTTCAAACACGTAGAAAATTGATATTGGATCTTCTAGGCGAAATTGAAGGATTCAATTGCAATGAACCCGAAGGGGCATTCTATGTTTTTCCCGATGTCTCCGCTTTTTTTGGAAAGACCTTGAACGGTAGTTTAATCAACAACGCGTCCGATTTTGCAATGTATCTTTTGGAGGCCGCCAATGTTGCTACCGTAACCGGTGATGCCTTTGGCAATGGCAATTGTATTCGTATTTCGTATGCCGCATCGGAAAAAGAGATCCGTGAGGCCATGGCAAGGATCAAATCAGTAGTATAGTAAGCTTTTCGCACCACTACCCTCTTAACCCCTAGACTCAAGAGTTCGCTCACAGAGCCTATGACCAGTGACAATTTTGTTGCGTTTGTTCAAACGAAAAATATGAAATTTCGAAGGTTAAAATTGATAAGGTCTCTACAGAACCGATATTATCTTTAAGTTCGTTTCCAAAAATAGGGGGTCAATAAGATCAAGACCGTAAAAAGTTCCAAACGACCGGCCAGCATCAGAAATCCGCACCACCATTTACCAAGATCGGGCAATCCGTTAAAGTTGCTCAGTGGATTCAAACTGCCAAAGGCCGGGCCCACATTGCCCAACGATGAAGCCGCCCCTCCAATAGCGGTTACGAAGTCCAATCCCAGAGCACCCAAGACCAGGGCACCGATGATAAAAAGTAGCATGTACAAAATCAAAAAACCGATAATGTTGTAGACAATATGCTCCTTTACCGTCTTATTGTTATACCGCACCGGAATAATGGCACTTGGGTGCAAGGTTCGCTTAAATTCGAGCAGACCGTTCTTAATGATCAATACATGCCGCATCACCTTGATACCGCCCGCAGTGGATCCGGCAGATCCCCCCAAAAACATCAGCCCGAAAAAGAAGATGGTCAAGAACGGCGTCCAACTAGTAAAATCGGCTGACACAAATCCAGTTGTCGTAATTACGGCAATTACCTGAAATAGGGCATGTCGAAACGAACTTTCGGCCGTACCCAGAACTTTTGGATGATATTCTGAAACCGGAACCTCGGCCTTAAAATAAATCACCAATGTGGCAATCAATGTAAAAAATACGATAAGCGCACCATAATATTTGAATTCCTCATCTTTCAACACACGTTGTACCTTACCTTTAAAAGCGAAATAACTGAGTACGAAATTCGTACCTGCCAAAAACATAAATAGTATAACGATATATTGAATGAGCGGCTGATCATTCCAAAAGGCAAGGCTCAGATTCTTGGTTGAAAACCCCCCCGTTGACAATGTTGCCAATGAATGGTTTATGGCATCGAAAAAAGACATGCCCGCAAGTTTCAGCAGCAAGGTTTCGGCGAGGGTGTACCCTACATAGATATACCACAGCCTTTTAGCGGTATCGGTAATACGCGGGTGCAATTTATCGGCGCTGGGGCCGGGGGCTTCCGCCGCGAACAACTGCATGCCACCTATGCCCAAAAGCGGTAGTATGGCAATGGCCAAGACAATTATTCCCATACCCCCTATCCAATGTGTAAGGCTGCGCCAAAAAAGAATGCCTTCGGGCAATGCCTCGATATCGTCTAAAATAGAGGCTCCTGTGGTCGTATAGCCCGAAATAGTCTCGAAAAAGGCATTGGTAATGGTCGGTATCGAACCTGAAAACAAATAGGGCAACATGCCTGATAAAGACATTACTATCCAGCCAAACGTGACTATTATATACCCTTCTTTACGTTTGACTTCTTTCTTATGTCCGCGGGTAAAATACATCGCCGTAACCCCTGTGAACAAGGTTGTCACTGCGGCAATGGCAATGTCAAGGGTAGCCCCATCATCATATATGCCACTCACCAGGGCGGCCAAAAGCATAAAACCGCCGTTGCAAAGCAATAGCAGGCCCATTAAATGTATTATGATTCTGGAGTTCAGCTCCATTTTATAAGAATAAACGCTCTATGACGGGTATGACTTCGGGCAGGCAACATACGACCACCCTGTCGCCGGCCATAATCTCAAAACCACCAAGGGCAATAATACCTTGGCCATCTCTTACCACCCCCCCTATGGTAGCCGATTTAGGAAAATCGAGTTCGCGTATGACGTTGCCCGTAACTTTTGAATCAGGCTTTACCACAAATTCCAAAATCTCTGCATTGAGATTGTTCAGGCGCATCAACGCAACGATCTCACCTTTTCTTATATGCCGAAAAATGTTATTGGCGGCCAAAAGTTTCTTATTTATCAAAGAATCGATACCAATGGAATGCGACAGTTGAAAATAATCCATATTCTCTACTAAAGCGATCGTCTTTCTGATATGTTTGGACTTGGCGACCAAACAAGACATAATGTTCGTTTCCGAATTTCCAGTAACGGCGACGAAGGCATCCATCGAGTCTAAACTCTCCTCTTCAAGAAGTTCGACATTTCTACCATCACCATTGATCACCAAGGCGTTCGGAAGTTCATCTGCCAAATCAAAGGCCTTTTCTTTATCCTTCTCGATCAATTTAACGTTGAAACTTTTTGCACATAGGTCTCGGGCCGCTTTATACCCCACTTTACTGCCTCCCAGAATCATTACATTTTTTACTTCGCGCTTCTTTTTTCCGGTAAGCTTGTAAAGTTCATCAACGCCTTCCTTCACGGTAATAAAATATACCCGGTCACCCTCCTTAAAAATAGTATCCCCACGCGGAATAACCGTGAATTGCGTACCCAAACGTTGCAGGGCTATCGGCATAAAATGTAGTTCGGGAAAAATTTTCGCGGCCTCCTTTACCATTTTGCCGACAAAAGGGGCGGTTTTACCCAAAGAAACCCCGATCATGATCAACTCGCCTTTTTCGAATTCATAGGTGTCGTTAAAGGCCGACTTGTTCAACAAAAGCTGAATTTCGGCCGCTGCCAATTCTTCGGGAGAAATAAGTTCGTCGATTCCCAACTCCGAGAATTTAATGGCATCTTTATTTTCGATGAACTCGGTATTCGATATTCTGGCAATGGTTCGTTTACTGCCCAACTGTTTGGCAAGCATACAAAGGGTGATATTCGTCGTTTCAGAAGAAGTGACCGCGATAACCAGGTCTGAGGTCTGTACCTTTGCATCGGTCAATACCTCTATCGAGGTGGCATCGCCACGTAACACCCTGATATCAAGATGGCTGTCTGCATATGCAAGGCTTTCCTTCTTTGTATCGATCAAGGTAATATCCTGCGATTCATAAGAAAGAAGCTTTGCCAAATGAAAGCCTACCTCGCCTGCGCCGGCAATTATTATTTTCATTTAGAATTTAAGTTGTATTTACGCCGAAGCCAAATATCTTCAAACAAGAATCAGAAAGAAAAACCCAATCGGGTTCGAAAGCCATAGTAAAGCCCATTTCGCAAAAAATTCGCAAATATTGCAATACGAAATTACACAAATAAATTCGATTGCCCTTTAAAAAACACAAGTAAAGAACTCTGAAGGATCTTCATTATTGTCTTCATATACCATTAATCGAACCTGTCTTATAGTATCTTTGACGAAAATTACACGATGGCAAAAAAAGTAATTCCCTATAAGGACTCCCAACTCGGCAAAAAAGAGCAGGTTACAAAAATGTTCGATACAATTAGTGACAATTATGACGGACTGAACCGAGTGATTTCTTTTGGCATTGACGTAAAATGGCGTCGTAGGGTAGTCGATCTACTGAAGACAAAAAAGCCGAAAAACATACTCGACATAGCCACGGGAACAGGTGACCTGGCCATCAATTTAACACAAACCGGGGCAGAAAAAATCGTAGGTCTCGACATTTCCCCGGGCATGCTTGATGTTGGTAGAAAAAAAGTGCGAAAAAAAAATATGGAAAATGTTATCGAAATGGTCGTCGGCGACAGCGAAAACCTCCCTTTTGAGAAGAATTCTTTCGATGCCGTTACGGTTGCCTTCGGGGTGCGAAATTTCGAAACTTTGGAAAAAGGACTCTTGGAAATATACCGTGTTTTACGGCCAAAAGGCACTTTTATAGTATTGGAAACTTCTATTCCGACGAAACCCCCCTTCAAACAGGGCTACCGATTATATACGAAATACATTTTGCCTGTCATCGGCCGCATTTTTTCAAAAGACAATAGCGCATATGGCTATTTGAGCGAATCAGCCTCGGTTTTTCCGCATGGTGAGGACTTCAACAATATTTTGCGCAAAATCGGGTTTATAGATGTAGAGAACAGGCCTCAGACGATGGGCGTCGCCTCTATCTATATTGCAACTAAGGCCAATTGACTTGTTACACTACAAACCAATGGTCGTTATCAAAATTTGAGGTCGGTTCGGCAGGATTCATTTTCCCATTTCCGGCCCTTTTAATTTGCGTAAATGAAGAAGTTGTTTTTTCTGGTGGCGTTAGGTGTCATTTTAAGCCAAAATGGCTATTCCCAATTTAAGGAAAATCCGGTACTCAATTTAGAGAACGAAGATGAGCCTTTGCTCAACTGGGGTTACTTTTTGGGATTCAACCGTTATGATTTCAAGTTTGATTACAAAGATTTCACCGATGACATTTTGGTCGATCAGTCAATAGGATTCAATGTCGGACTTATAGGTGAATTGCGGCTAAATCGCTTTTTAGATCTACGTTTCGAACCCGGATTACTTTACAATTCGCGAATACTGAACTTTCCAGGGTTTACCGGGGAGGATGACATTAAGCGCAATACGGTCAGGGAGGTCAAATCGACTTATATCAACTTTCCGCTGTTGCTAAAAGTAAGTACAAAACGCTTCGGAAACTGGAAGCCATTCATAATTGGGGGTGGATCCGCATCTCTAAATTTAGGAAGCAACGAGAGCAGTATTGATGACAATTCGGCCGGAACTTTTCGCATGACAAAATGGGTCTATAACTACGAACTCGGTTTCGGCATCGACTTTTATCTTGAATATTTCAAATTCACCCCGTCGATCCGCGGTGTTTTCGCCATTACCGACGAACTTGTTCGCGATTTGGAGCCTAACAGTCCTTGGACCGGTAATTTGGACGCCATGCGAACCCGAGGCATATTCATCAATTTTACCTTCGAATAAAATCGATCAAGCTATTTTCTCCTGATTTCATTCAATAAAATTGCCGTAGCGGTGGCGACATTCAGGCTTTCAGTTGTACTATCGCCAAACTGTGGAATGGCTATTTTAGAAGATATCAATTTTTCCACGTTCTTTGAGATCCCATTGGCTTCGTTGCCCATGACCAATATTCCGCCCTTAGGAAGTTGCTCTTTGTAAACCGAACTTCCACTCATAAAGGCGCCATATAAAGGTTTACCTGTATTATCCAGAAAATGCTCCAAATCATTATAGACAACATTTACCCGTGCTATCGAGCCCATACTGGCCTGAAGTACTTTTGGGTTATAACAATCGACCGTGTTCTTCGAACAGACCAAATTTTTTATGCCGAACCAATCACACAGCCTGATAATGGTACCCAAATTTCCAGGATCCCGAACATCGTCGAGCACCAATATCCAATCATCAAAATCAACCGTTTTCGATTCAGGAATGTAAAAGGCCCCCAAGGCCTGATTAGGATTCTTAAGGCCGCTCATTTGGCGTAGTTCAGAATTGGAAACAACCTCAACAATATCTGCCCGAGTCTTGAAATTCGACAAATCGGTGGTAAAGATCTTAAAGACCGTAAAATTTGAATTCAAAAGCTCTTGAACCATCTTGATTCCCTCTACCACGAACATTCGGTTTTTACTGCGGTACTTTTTTTGCTGTAAGCTTTTGATAAGTTTTATTTGGCTTTTGACAACCATACAAAAAATGTATTTTTGATTTCTATGATGACCCCGTTGCGCAATCCAAGATGCATGGCTAAAATAAGCTTATTATTGCTAGCGGTGGCGATTTCATCGTGCAATACGCTTCGACGCGTTGAAGATGACGAATCATTAATCGTCAAGAACACGGTTTTCGTTGACGACGAAAAGGTCAACAACGAAGAGATAGAGAGTTTGATCATTCAAGAACCCAATAGCAGTCTTTTGGGGTATCCACTGCGCCTAAACCTTTACAATTTGGCCAAAGTGAATCCTGATTCTTCTTTTCAGGCATGGCTTTACCGTAAACAGAAGCGCAAGCAACGTTTGGTCGACCTGCTATCGGAAAAACAGGTCAATAGACTGGGAGAGTCATTTTTGGTCAAAGGCATGAGCGAATGGCTCAAGAACATTGGCGAGGCCCCTGTGATATTGGACACAAGTGCCACCCGCAAGACCTTGCAGCGTCTTAGTGCATATTACAGCGGCAAAGGTTATTTCAACAACAGCACTACCTATGAAATTGTTGGTAAAAAGCGAAAACAGCGGGTCGGGGTGGCTTACAAAATAAACCTTGGACAACCCTATTTCATTGATTCAATTACGCATGATATTTCTTCTAAGGCCATCGATTCATTGTACTTTGCCCACAGTGAAGCATCGCTGATCAGCAAAGGAAAACAGTTCAATTCACTAGATTTTGCCCTTGAACGTGAAAGGTTGACGGCGATTTTCAAAAATTCAGGGGTCTACAATTTTCAGGAAAGTTCCATTGGTTTTGAAATTTTACGCGATTCGACAGCTAAAGGCGTCGACAAAGAACTTGATGTTCTTTTACAAATAGATGATCTAAGGGCGAGGCAAGAAAATGTCCTGACCACTTCTGAATATAAGGTCCATAAGTTCGACAAGGTCAATATCTATACCGATTTTCTTTTTGACGAGCGCGATGGCGAGCTTAAGTTTGAACGTTTTGGTGACTATACCATATTTTACAGAAATAAATTACGCTTCAAACCCAAGACCCTTACCGATGCCATTTTTTTTGAAAAGGATAGTATCTACAGGGAAATAGACCGCATACGAACCTATCGTCAGATTACCAACCTAAATGTATTCAAATATCCGAGTATCGTGATAGAGGAAGATAGTACGAATACAGATCTGACCGCCAATATTTACCTTTCCGCAAGGCCTAAATATTCATCGGGTTCAGAGTTCAATGTAACACGTTCAAACTTCCAGCAGATAGGTATGGGGCTCACTCAATCGCTACAGGCCAGAAATTTGTTCAGGGGAGCCGAGAACCTAAGCTTGTCGGGGCGTGTAAACCTGGGAGCGTCAAAAGACCCAATAATCGATGACAACCGTTTTTTCAATATCCTTGAATGGGGGGTCGACCTTAGCCTCAATTTCCCCAGAATCTGGTTTCCTTTCATTAAGACCGACAAAATCATAGCCAACTATATGTTGCCCCAGACCAGGGTCACTTTGGGCACCACTTCGCAAAGAAATATAGGTCTCGATAAACGGACTTTCAATACGATTTTTGGCTACAATTGGGCACCATCTGATTTTAGGCGACATTCATTGGAACTATTGAACGTTCAATTCGTGAAGAATCTGAATCCGGATCGTTTTTTCAACGTGTACACCAGTGCTTATAATCAATTGAACGACATTGCAACAAATCCGGTTAAAAATTATATCGGCAACCCCTTAGTATCTGATTTCTATACTTTTGATGATGACGGAAATGCCAGTTTGCTATTGCCCGATGATGACCCCGATACACCCGATGGTACGGCCGGTTTTATAAAAGCCGTCAAAAACCAAGGACTTATACCGACATCGGATGAGGATTATATTGACGTTGTGCGCATTGAGGAACGTCGAGAAAGGCTGACGGAGAACAATCTTATTTTTGCCAGTAACTATACCTTGAACACCAATAATAGGAATGGCCTGACCGACAATAGTTTTTATAGGTTCCGTTGGAAGCTCGAAAGTGCCGGAAATCTTCTATCGGGGCTTTCATATTTGATACCCTTTGACCAAGAAAATGATAAACTTTTGGTCTTCAACGTTCCTTATTCACAATATATAAAGACCGAGTTCGACTATGTGAAGTATTGGGATCTTAGGCGGTCGAATGTTTTGGCGTTCCATAGTTTTTTGGGTATCGCCGTGCCTTATGGCAATTCTGACAATATTCCGTTCGTGCGAAGTTATTTCGCCGGCGGTTCTAACGACAACAGGGCTTGGTACCCATATTCGTTGGGGCCCGGAAAGACCCGCGCCATCAACAATTTTAATGAGGCCAACTTGAAACTTGCATTTAATTTGGAATACCGTTTTCCGGTGGTCGGTGATATCAATGGCGCCCTGTTCGCCGATGCCGGCAACATTTGGAACGTCTTTGATAATGTTGATGACCCCGATGCCACTTTTAACGGTATCGGCTCATTGGCCGACATAGCATTGGGTACGGGGTTCGGCCTACGCTACGATTTTACGTATTTTCTTTTCAGGGTAGATTTGGGTTTCAAGACGTATAATCCTGCTGAAGAGCAGTCAAAAAGATGGTTTCGAACATATAACTTTTCGAATTCCGTACTTCAAATCGGCATCAATTATCCTTTTTAGAGTTAATAATTTATTACTTTAGCCGTTCAATTTACAAACCGATAGACCTAAAAATTATGGCCCACAATATAAAACCGGGTGTAGCCACCGGCGATGACGTTCAAAATATTTTCAATTATGCCAAGGAGAGGGGGTTCGCACTTCCGGCCGTTAATGTTATCGGCTCCAATACTATAAATGGAGTACTCGAGACCGCGGCAAGCTTGAATGCTCCTGTCATTATACAGTTTTCAAATGGAGGAGCCCAGTTCAATGCAGGCAAGGGACTTTCGAACGAAGGCCAAAAAGCAGCGATTCAAGGAGCCATCGCAGGTGCCAAACACGTTCATCAACTTGCCGAGGCATATGGTGCCACGGTTATTTTGCATACCGATCACTGCGCCAAGAAATTGTTGCCGTGGATCGATGGCCTTCTTGACGCCAGCGAAAAACATTTTGCCGAAACCGGAAAATCATTGTTTAGCTCGCACATGATCGACCTTTCAGAAGAGCCGATCGAGGAAAATATAGAACTCTGCAAGGTTTACTTAGAACGCATGGCCAAAATGAATATGACGCTCGAAATCGAGTTGGGCATAACCGGCGGAGAAGAAGACGGCGTCGATAATTCAGATGTAGACGATTCAAAACTATATACCCAGCCCGAAGAAGTGGCCTATGCCTATGAAGAACTCTCGAAGGTCAGTCACAGGTTTACGGTGGCCGCGGCATTTGGCAATGTGCATGGTGTCTACAAGCCCGGCAACGTAAAGTTGACCCCGAAAATTCTTAAGAACTCGCAAGAATATATTTCCGAAAAATATGGCGTTGGCCATAATCATATCGATTTTGTGTTTCATGGCGGTTCAGGTTCGACCATCGAAGAAATACGTGAGGCCATCGGCTATGGCGTAATAAAAATGAATATCGATACCGATATGCAATATGCCTTCCTTTCGGGTGTTCGTGACTATATACAAGACAAAAAAGATTTTCTTCAATCCCAAATAGGAAACCCGAACGGGGCCGACGAACCCAACAAGAAATTCTATGACCCCCGAGTTTGGCTTCGCGAAGGCGAAAAAGCCTTTATCGATCGTTTGAAAAAAGCTTTCGAAGACCTTAATAATGTGAATACGTTATAGTAGTTGAACACCAATTGCCAAACCCAAAAAATCGATACTATGTCGTCTTGGTTCAAAAGAAAAGAAAAGGGAATTCAGACTTCTACCGACCAGAAAAAAGATACCCCGAAAGGACTTTGGTATAAATCACCGACAGGTAAAATTGTCGAGTTCGAAGATCTCGCCAAGAATTTTTATGTAAGCCCCGAAGATGATTACCACGTACGTATTGGAAGCAAAGAGTATTTCGGAATTCTTTTCGACGATAACAAGTTTACCGAATTGGATGCAAAGCTTACCTCGAAGGATCCATTGAAGTTCGTTGATACCAAGAAGTATTCGGAAAGATTGAAGGCTGCCCAGAAAAAAACGTCACTTAAAGATGCGGTGCGTACCGCGAGGGGAAAATCGATGGGCAAAGACCTTACCGTGGCCTGTATGGATTTCAGTTTTATCGGTGGATCGATGGGGAGTGTGGTAGGTGAAAAAATAGCCCGTGCCATCGACCATGCGATCAAGAAAAAGACACCATTTGTAATGATTTCGAAATCTGGTGGGGCAAGAATGATGGAAGCTGCACTTTCATTGATGCAATTGGCAAAGACATCTGCGAAACTGGCACAGCTTTCCGATGCGGGGCTACCTTATATTTCGTTGTGCACCGACCCTACCACTGGAGGCACCACGGCTTCGTATGCCATGTTGGGCGATATCAATATTGCAGAGCCCGGTGCACTGATCGGTTTTGCCGGGCCAAGAGTAGTTAAAGAGGCCACGGGCAAAGAACTCCCCGAAGGCTTTCAGACCGCCGAATTTGTTCTCGAACATGGTTTCCTTGATTTTATAGTTCACCGCAGAGACCTTAAGAAGAAAATAAATCTGTACATTGATTTGATCCAGAATAACCCGATTCGGGCCTAAGCGGCAATCATGAAACCTTTTCATGTTATTCCCTTTATAATCGTATGGTTTTGTTGCTGTTCAACCGATAAAGAAAATACCATTGCCATTGCCATGACCAAGGAAATGGCCATGTATCAACAAAATACCGGATTGGCCGAAGTTACGAACGTGACCGTATCGGGTGGTGAAAATTCATATACCTTAAGCGTAACCCTCAAAAGCCCGGACACAGGTTGTAATCAATATGCCGATTGGTGGGAAGTATTCGATCTGGACGGAAATCTTATTTATAGAAGGATTTTGACACATAGCCATACGAACGAACAGCCTTTTACGCGAACGGGCGGCCCTGTCGAAATCGCGGCCGATTTGGAAATCTACGTTCGTGTGCACATGAACAATTCAGGATATTCTAACAAAGTGTTCAGGGGTTCCGTGACAAAGGGATTCTTGGCCGAAGATCTTGACATTGAATTTGCCAAAGATTTGGAAACGGAAGAACCACTCCCGACAGGTTGTGATTTTTAGGAGGCGTACCGGTCTACGCGAAATTCTTCCACCTCAAAAAAAATCACATAATCTTACGTCAAAGCCATAATAATCTTATCTTTGCCGCCTGATTGTCTCGTCCTGAGCTTGTCGAAGGAAAAGACAGTCGGATACATAATAATCATTTAAAATAATATTGGAATGTATTTAACCAAAGAAGTAAAGGCCGAAATCTTCAAGAAACATGGGGGTAACGCTGAAAACACAGGTTCGACCGAAGGGCAGATCGCATTGTTCACGCATCGCATCAACCATTTGACCGGTCACCTAAAAAGAAATCACAAAGACTTCAACACCGAGCGTTCACTGGTACGTTTGGTAGGTAAAAGAAGAAGTCTTCTCGATTATTTAAAAAAGAAGGATATTGTAAAATATCGAGAGCTTATCAAAGAATTGAATATAAGAAAGTAATTTATAAAAGTTAAGGGTCGGTAATTTCCGGCCCTGAATTTTATATATATTCCAAGTCCTGAATATGAAATCCGAAAATTGGTTCGGAGGGCAAGCATAAAAAGCTACACTTGGTTTTTCATTGGTCGACACAACAACACAACCTTCCGGTCTCAACATCCGGATGACCATTGTTTAACAGTTCCGCACGTGCGGAATAAAATCAAATTTATGATTCCAAAAGTATTTAAAGAGGTCATCGACCTTGGCGATGGAAGGGAAATTTCCATCGAAACCGGAAAATTGGCGAAACAGGCGCATGGTTCTGTCGTCGTGCAATCCGGCAAATGTATGTTATTGTGTACGGTAGTTTCAAACTACAAGCAAAGCGATGTCGATTTTCTACCGCTTACCGTAGATTACCGTGAAAAGTTCGCTGCCGCCGGACGTTACCCGGGCGGCTTCTTCAAAAGAGAGGCCAGACCTAGCGATGGAGAAGTCTTGACCATGCGCTTGGTAGACCGCGTACTGCGACCACTTTTTCCAAAAGATTATCATTCTGAGACCCAGGTGATGATCCAATTGATGTCACACGATGAAAACGTAATGCCCGATGCCATGGCCGGTCTGGCGGCGTCGGCAGCGATACAGCTATCGGACTTCCCGTTCGAATGCGCCATTTCAGAAGTTAGGGTAGGACGTGTAAACGGTGAGTTCATCATCAACCCCACTAGAGCACAATTGGAAGAATCGGATATCGATATGATAATCGGTGCTTCTGCCGATTCCGTTATGATGGTAGAAGGTGAAATGGACGAGATTTCGGAGGAAGAAATGACCGAGGCGATCAAATATGCGCACGAGGCCATTAAGGTACAATGTGCCGCCCAATTAAAATTGGCCGAAGCTTTCGGTAAGAAAGAAACGCGCGAATACGAGCCCGAAAGAGAAGACGAGAACTTGGCGAAAAAAGTACATGAGCTTACCTATGACAAAGTATATGCAGTCGCCAAAGCAGGTTCTGCCAAGCATGAAAGAAGTGCTGCTTTCGAAGCCATCAAAGAAGAGGTCGTAGCAACTTTCTCGGAAGAAGAACTCGAAGATTTTGGCGATTTGGTCTCTAAATATTTTTACAAGGCCGAAAAAGCTGCCGTCCGCGACCTTACCTTAAATGAAGGTTTACGATTGGACGGTCGCAAGACCGATGAAATTCGTCCCATCTGGTGCGAGGTAGATTACCTGCCGTCGACGCATGGTTCGGCTATTTTTACCCGGGGCGAAACCCAGGCTCTTGCTACCGTAACCTTGGGAACATCGAGGGATTCGAATCAGATAGACATGCCTTCACATGAGGGTGAGGAACGTTTTTACCTACACTACAACTTTCCACCTTTCTCGACGGGAGAGGCACGGCCCATCCGTGGTACATCTAGAAGGGAAGTAGGTCATGGTAATTTGGCGCAGCGTGCCTTAAAAGGCATGGTTCCCGATGATTGCCCTTATACCGTGCGTGTGGTTTCAGAAGTATTGGAATCGAATGGTTCTTCCTCAATGGCGACCGTATGTTCAGGTACTATGGCACTAATGGATGCCGGTGTACAATTGAAAAAACCCGTTTCAGGGATTGCAATGGGACTGATTACCGATACCGATTCTGGAAAATATGCCGTCCTTTCCGATATTTTAGGCGATGAAGATCATCTTGGTGATATGGACTTCAAAGTTACCGGAACCGCTGACGGAATTACGGCTTGCCAGATGGATATCAAGGTGAAAGGCCTGTCTTATGAAATCTTGGTTAAAGCTTTAAAACAAGCTCGCGACGGTCGTTTACATATTCTAGAAAAATTAACCGATACCATTGCCGCTCCGAACGCAGATGTAAAAGCACATGCGCCCAAAATGGTCACTAGAACCATCCCTAATGAGTTTATCGGTGCACTTATTGGCCCCGGCGGAAAAGTGATTCAAGAGCTTCAGAAAGAAACGAATACTACCATCGTAATCAATGAAGACCCTGTGACCGAAGAGGGCATTGTTGAGATTTTGGGCACCGACCAAAACGGAATCGATGCCGTACTGGCAAAAATCGATTCGTTGATGTTCAAACCCGAAGTTGGCAGTGTTTACGAAGTTAAAGTTATCAAGATGCTCGATTTTGGGGCCGTGGTAGAATATACCGAAGCTCCGGGCAATGAAATTTTGCTTCACGTATCTGAATTGGCATGGGAACGAACCGAGAACGTTTCCGATGTGGTAAACATGGGCGATGTTTTCGACGTAAAATATACAGGCATCGATCCCCGTACCAAGAAAGAAAGGGTCTCAAGAAAGGCTCTTTTACCAAAACCAGAAGGTTTTACGGAAAGACCACCACGAAGGGACAATAATCGCGGAAGGGACAACCGTCGTGACAACCGCGATCGTAAACCTAGAAGGGATTAACGATCTCTGATTATTAGAAATTTCTAAAAAGGCTCCGATACATAAATCGGGGCCTTTTTTATGTCTTTTACCCGATAAATCGAAGTTTTTAATCTGTTTTGTAACATTCCTGCGAATTTTACGTATAAGTATATGCAGTCTATACAATTTGAACTTAATTTACGTACATGAGACAGCTCAAGATCACAAAACAGGTTACCAATAGGGAAACCGCATCTTTGGACAAGTACTTGCAAGAAATAGGCAAAGTTGACTTGATTACCGCAGATGAAGAAGTAGAATTGGCACAACGCATCAAGGCAGGCGACCAGATCGCTCTTGAAAAACTCACAAAGGCCAATCTTCGATTCGTGGTATCGGTCGCCAAGCAGTACCAAAACCAAGGACTTACTTTACCGGATTTGATCAACGAGGGAAACCTTGGCCTGATCAAGGCCGCCCAACGTTTTGACGAAACACGTGGATTTAAATTTATTTCGTACGCCGTATGGTGGATCCGTCAGTCCATCTTACAGGCATTGGCCGAGCAATCGCGTATCGTGCGCTTGCCTTTGAACAAAATCGGATCTATAAACAAGATCAACAAGACTTTTGCTTTTTTGGAGCAAGCACATGAGCGTCAGCCATCCGCCGAGGAAATTGCAAAAGAGTTGGACATGACCGTCGAAGATGTAAAACAATCCTTAAAAAACTCAGGGCGTCACGTCTCGATGGATGCCCCATTGATCGACGGTGAAGATTCAAATCTCTACGACGTACTTCGTAGCGGTGAATCTCCAAATCCTGACAAAGAATTGTTGCATGAATCACTAAGAACCGAGATCGAACGTGCCCTGGAAACTTTGACACCAAGGGAAGCTGATGTAATTCGTTTGTATTTTGGCTTAGCCGGACAACATTCGATGACGTTGGAAGAAATAGGTGAAACCTTCGACCTTACAAGGGAAAGGGTGCGTCAAATAAAAGAAAAGGCGATTCGAAGGTTGAAACACACTTCGAGAAGTAAAATATTGAAGACCTATCTTGGATAGATAACCCGTCAAACTGGCGGAATTTACAGGCCAAGACACAAGTTAGATGTTAAATTTTCCATAAATTGGAAAAATGGAACAAAAGTTGTAATTTGTGAAGCACAACAACAGTTTATCATGACTGTTCGTTTTTTGATTGATGAATAAACTCCGGCTGATTACCGGAGTTTTTTCATTTAAGGCGTAGATCAATTCCTTTTTTAAAGCACTTGACCATGACTGAAAATCATGAACAACCGAACAATCCACTTCATGGTGTAAAATTATTGGACATAATGGAACACCTTACCCAAAATTACACATGGAATGAATTGGCATCCGAAATAAATATCAATTGCTTCAATAACAACCCTTCCATAAAGTCAAGTTTAAAATTCTTGAGAAGAACGCCATGGGCCAGAAAAAAAGTCGAATAGCTGTATTTAAAATCGATTATTAGTTAAATGGGATTCAATATTGTGCTAATAGAACCTGAAATACCCAATAATACCGGTAATATCGGCAGATTGGCACTGGCTACAGGTTCAAGACTGCACTTGGTAAAACCTTTCGGGTTCGAACTTAATGACAAACACCTTAAACGGGCGGGACTTGATTATTGGAAATATCTTTCACCATCTATTTATGAGAACGTTGGTGATTTCTTCTCACTTCATGCGGATAAAAAAATGGCATTCTTTTCAAGTCATGGAAAAAAAGAGCATTGGTCCATCGAATTCGAAGAAGATATGTTTTTAATATTTGGAAAGGAGTCCGTTGGACTTTCAAAAGACATTATCGGAAAAAATACCGACATGCTCTATAGAATTCCCTTGTACAATAGTCGTATACGCAGTTTGAATTTGGCAAATGCGGTTGGTATCGTCGTTTATGAGGGTTTGAGAAAATCTATTCCTTAAGCTATCCATCTTTGTTCAATGGCCTTGAAACTTAATCATTGTTTTAAAAAAAATAAAAGTTTATTTTGGCCGTACAACAAATTAGAATTTGTATGAAACATGCTATTCTTGGATTCTTATTGATTACAATCCATTTTTTAGGATGTTCTCAACAAAAAAAAACTAGTTCACCCTATGTGCTTATCATTCAACCGATAGTAGTACAAAGCGACAAAGGTGACAATCCGGCCTCCATTGCTGTTCCAGAAGAACTAGTTGATAGATCGTACGAAAAAGCAGGGGTCGATTTTCGCTTTCTGGAACCTATTTTCTACAATGACACCAAGACCAGAGATGGTCTAATCAATCTTGATGAAATAGTCGAAAATGTGAGAAAAGAAGGAATATTGAGAGGACAAGATGATGTGGTCAACATGTTTTTCGTTAACGCGGTAGATGGAAATAAAGGACCTCTAGGAAGGGGGATGATGAATGGAAACTTTACATTTATAGCTTTAGGAGAGCGTACCGAAGAAGAGGATGACCGTGAACTTAAATACATGCAAGCTTTTGTAATCGCCCATGAAGTAGGGCATAATCTTTCCCTTAAGCATATTATTGATGATGATAATATACCAGACGATGTTCCTAATATTCAAGGTGATGGGAATTTCAAAGATCGTATTGATCCAAAATATAGTCTTACCGATTATCAAATCGATATCGTTCGCAAAAGCAATTTGGTACACCCCAGAATAGATTTTCTGAAGAAAGAAAAAGGAGAAATCGCCATTTTGGACGAAACTTTTGAACCCTATTTTTCTCAACTCCAGATTCGTGAAATATCAGCTTTTGTAGGAGAGAATCCTCCATTGCAGCAAGTTGATAGTGCCCGAGTGTTTGCAAGAAAAAAATTCGCCTCGGCAGTTACCAATTTTACACCAAAGGAAAAAAAGTGTATTTCATATGTTACCGAAAGGGTAATAGAAATTCTTGAAAAAAATAGTATTTCGCTGATGGCGGATCAACCATGGCGTTTCATAAAAATAGAGGATTGGTTATGTGGTGGCTTCGCCCATACCAGAGGAACTTATATTATTTTAAGCCAAAGGCATATCGACTATTTGACAAAGGAATGGAGCGAAAATATGACTCCTGAAGATGAGCAAGCACTTGTCGTCAAATTAGGCGGGCTCTTGGTACACGAGCAAATGCACTCGCTACAGCGAACATATAAGTCAAGATTTACAAAACTCTATACCGAGAATTGGAATTTTGTACGCGCAGATATTACGGTCGATGAAAGTATTAAAGTTGATCAGGTATCAAATCCTGATGCACCTATTGCAGAGTGGCTAATTTCGAATCCCGTAGATAAAGATTCGTATTATTGGTTGCGCACACTTTTGAAGAAAGGCAAGGGAATTCCTGTTATGGGCAAAGACTTCGTAGATAAGGTTTTTATCATAAGAAAAATGAACGGCAATTACTTCGTTCAAAAAGACTCATTACAAAATCCTAATTATAAAACCGTTGATGACATTCCCTTCTATAAGAATTCTTTCCCGACCTCAAGAGGTCTTGACCATCCCAACGAAATTTCTGCATACATGTTTTCCGATTACTTTAAGGCATTGGCAGAAGAAAAAAAACCATTTTCAGATACTGCACCTGAGGCCTCTAAAAATGCGAAGGCATTTACTGATTGGATAAAGGTTTATATGAAGTAATAAATAGTGCGGTAACGAACTTTTGTTTCACTCAAGATCTTATACCATCGCCGTCCTTATTTTCATTGGGCTCATTAAAAGGTATTTTTGGTATATTAGTTACATTAAATTTCAGGTATGAAGAAGGCCACCCAATTAATCGCCCTTATTTATTTTTTTATTTCATGCAAGCAAGAAAAAGAAGTTCATTCTATCGAACCCCAAAAGATTACGATAGATGACATATCATTAAACGTACCCAATGGATTTGAACTAGAGGAACTCTACAGCCCGAGTGAGAATGAACAGGGATCATGGGTCGCTTTAGCCCAAGGTCCGGACAATTGGCTTTTTTCCTGCGATCAGTACGGAAAAATATATAAGTTCAAAGCACCATCGGAAGGCAGCGTCATAAATGCCGATGAAATAATACCGCTAAATCTTAAAATTGGTCATGCCCATGGCCTACTTTGGGCCTTCAACAGCCTTTACGTTGCGGTAAATAAAAATTGGAGCGACGACCTGCCCGATGAAAAGGAATATGGTAGTGGGGTGTATCGTCTAACGGATACCGATGGCGACGGTACGCTCGACAAAACCGAAATGTTATTAAAATTAAACGGTGCCGGCGAACACGGGCCACATAGTTTTGTGCTTTCACCAGATGGTACACAAATCTATTTTATTGCCGGGAATCATGTTTTGGTACCCGAAACATTGAAGGAAAATAGCTTGTTGCCTACCAATTGGGGCGAAGACAATCTTTTCGAACCTTATTTAGATGCCCGTGGACACGCCAATGACATCAAGGCTCCTGGAGGGTGGGTCGCGAAGTTCAATCCGGATGGAACGGATTGGGAGCTTATCTCCGCAGGATACCGAAATCCTTTTGATATGGCATTCAATCAAGACGGTGAACTTTTCGCCTATGATGCCGATATGGAGTGGGATATAGGAATGCCTTGGTACCGCCCAACGAGAATATGCCATGTGACCAGTGGCGGTGAATACGGATGGCGTACGGGATCCGGCAAATGGCCGGCTTACTATCCTGATAATCTTCCAGCTGTTCATAATCTAGAACAAGGTTCGCCGACGGCGGTTCTAGCAGGGAACACCCTAAATTTTCCATCGAAGTACAAAAACGGACTTCTTATCATGGATTGGAGTTTCGGCACCATCTATTTTATCGACCTGCAGCCCAATGGCAGCAGTTATACGGGCACTCGGGAAGAATTTCTGTCAGGCACTCCCCTACCCTTGACCGATATGATCGCAGGCATTGACGGAAACCTATATTTTGCCACCGGGGGCCGCCGGATCGATTCGCACCTATTTCGATTACGATATACTGGAAATGAGGAAACAACTGAAGCAAAAATAGTGGATTCGGAATCGGAAAAACTCCGCGAACTAAGACATAATATTGAGCGATATCATATAGAAAAATCGGAAGAAGCCATTCCATTGGCTTGGAATAATCTGAACCATAAGGATCGGTTTATCCGCTATGCATCGCGAATCGCATTAGAACATCAACCGACCGCACAATGGCAAGATCGTTTTTTTAGTGAACAAGACCCTACAAAAATCATCGAGGCCGGAATTGCCCTAGCGCATCAAGGTGATAAAAGTTTACAAAAGAACATACTCGAAAAATTGAACCAACTGAATCTTGAATCACTTTCAAAACATGATCAAGTTGCACTGTTACGCACCTATGCCCTCTTATTCATAAGAATGGGCGAACCCGAAGCTGGTATTGGAGATGCGACCGGCCGCAAATTAAATTCTTATTTCCCGCACGCCAACAATACCATTAACCGAGAACTTGGGCAATTATTGTTGTTCCTCAAGGCAGATGGTGTTACCGAAAATTTGGCCGACCTACTCGAAAGACATGCCAAGGAAAATACGATTACCGAGGGTGTTGAAATGCTTTCCGAAGAGGCCACTTTAAGAAGTGAGCAGTACGGGCCGCTCATTCGCGATGTTATTGCCAAAATGCCCCCGAGCGAATCGATTTACTACGGCATGTTATTGAGCCATGCCGATGAAGGTTGGACGAAAGAAGCCCGTGAAAAATACTTCAAGTGGTTTTTCGATGTGATGAATGCAAAAGGTGGCATGAGCTTTAAGGCCTATATCGAGAATGTACGACAGAAGGCCATGACACATGTGCCAAAAGCAGAAAGGGAATACTATGAGAGGCTCTCGGGTATCTATTCTCCAACCGATGCTTTGGCAGATCTTCCCAAACCCATAGGCCCTGGTCAGAATTACACCATGCAGAATGCCAATAGTATTTATTGGGAAAAAAGTAAGGAATACAAAAGTACCATTGCAAAAGGAGAAAGGGCCTATCGGGCCGCCTTGTGCATTTCATGCCATAGAATGAAAGGAGAAGGAGGGGCCACAGGGCCTGACCTCACACAAATACATTCCAAATTCAGCAGTTACGACCTGACTTTTTCGCTCATAAGCCCTAGCGACGAGATTTCGGATCAATATGCGAATACTGTTTTCCATAAAAAAGATGGTTCGCAGGTTATCGGAAGGTTGTTGTCCGATTCGGGTGATTCCCTGAACATTATGACAAATCCATATAACCCGTCTTACACCTCAAAATTGGCCAAGACCGATGTTGAGAGACAAGAGCTTTCGCCGGTTTCGCCGATGCCTCCAGGACTTTTGAATCGCCTGAACGATGAAGAAATCATAGACCTCTATGCATACCTATTGTCGGGCGGAGATGAAAACCATGAAATCTATACGGGCAAAAAGAGCGAGTAGTAATCAAGAATCGAAAAGTTAAATAGTTTCTTTAATGGAAAAACATAATGCCGAAACATGTGATTCCTTTTAGGTGGCTACAAATCTTTATTCTGATGGCCGTAACGCAAGTTTTCTCCCAAGGAAAAAGAATAAGGGACTACGGTATTGAAATCGGTGTTTTAAAAACAGGGGCTTACAATGCGATAACCGACGTCGAGGGGGTTCTGGTAGGCCATACTACCTTAATTATGGGCGATAGCATAAGAACCGGGGTAACGGCCATACTGCCCCATTCTGACAATATCTTTCAATTAAAAGTTCCGGCGGCCATATATATAGGTAACGGTTTTGGAAAATTAGCCGGTTACAGCCAAGTCAAAGAATTGGGAAATATTGAGACTCCCGTTGTTCTCACGAATACCTTGAGCGTACCAACAGCTTCAGA
Source organism: Meishania litoralis (assembly GCF_042611095.1). Lineage (NCBI taxonomy): Bacteria > Pseudomonadati > Bacteroidota > Flavobacteriia > Flavobacteriales > Flavobacteriaceae > Meishania > Meishania litoralis. The sequence goes on along the minus strand of NZ_JBHFPV010000004.1, from coordinate 170,883 downwards.
TGCGTTGATAGGTTATACGTTGGATCAACAGGGAAATACAACCGTCAGGTCAGTCAACTCCGTAGTAGGGGAAACAAACGATGGCTATTTGAACGACATACGAGGAAGGCATGTAAAACATGAACATGTTATTGCCGCCATTAAAAATGCCAAGAACGGCCCTGTTGAAGAGGGCAATGTCGGTGCGGGCACCGGAACTGTGTGTTTTGGTTTCAAAGGCGGAATCGGGACATCTTCACGAATTGCACCCGAATCTTTTGGCAGTTATACTGTCGGCGTTTTGGTGCAAACAAATTTCGGTGGCGTACTTGAAATCAATGGAGTACCCGTTGCCAAAGAATTGGGCAATATTCCAAGGCAGTTCAATTATGATGTCGATGGCTCTTGTATGATGGTCGTTGTTACGGATGCCCCACTAAGTTCAAGAAATTTAGAGCGTCTCGCCAAAAGAGCGATTATGGGATTGGCAAAAACAGGGGGCATTGCCTCCAACGGTAGTGGAGACTATGTCATCGCCATGTCAACGGCCAAAAGCAACTTGATTCCCCATTCCAGTGATTCGTTGCTTCGCGAAACCAAAATTTTGCGTAACGACGGATTGTCCCCCTTATTTCTAGCAACCATAGAAGCGACTGAAGAAGCAATTTTAAACTCGCTCTTCACAGCTGAAACGATGCTTGGGAGAGACGGTCACAAAATATCGTCGATTCCAATCGATACGGTTCTATCCCTTATGAAAAAATACAATAAACTCAAGGATTAATCTCAATGTGATCTTTCTAAATCAATAAATTAACGCCGACTAAAAATATCCAGAAAATTTTCCGATCCAAATTTCGCTCTAAATTTGTTGCGCAGAAAACGAACAAGCAAAAACTATAATCAAGTAAAATGGGTACCATACGATTTTCGGTATTGGTCTTCTTTTTTCTTCCATTAATTACAGGCTGTAAAGGGAATAACAAGGAAAAAGTAGCAACCATAGAAAGGCAAAATACTTTTAAAACACCATTGGGCAAGGAGTTTTCATTGCCGGAACCATCCCCGAAAATGATATCCCAATATGATTCGGCCAAAAAAGATTATGAAAAGGACGAGGATAACGCCGATAATATTATTTGGTATGGCAGAAGAACGGCCTATTTAGGAAATTATGAAGATGCCATAAATATCTTCTCGGAAGGGATTAGGAAATTTCCCGAAGATGCGCGATTCTATAGACATCGTGGACATCGGTACATTTCGATCCGAAAGTTCGATGAGGCAATTGCCGATCTTGAAACAGCCGCACAATTAATTGCAGGCACGGAAAACGCAGTAGAGCCCGATGGCATTCCGAATGCAAAGAATATTCCGGTAAGTACGCTGCATGGCAATATTTGGTATCATTTAGGTTTGGCCTACTACCTCAAACATGATTATGAAAAGGCCTTTGATGCGTACATAAAATGTAGACAATCGGGCGAACTGCCCGACAATATCGTTTCAAGTACCCATTGGCTCTATATGATCCAACGTCGGCTTGGCAACGAAGAAATAGCCAACAAAATGCTGGATCCGATAATGAATGAAATGAACGTCATTGAAAATCAAAGTTATCATAAGCTTTGTAAGCTATATAAAGGGCTGATATCTCTTGACTCACTTGAAAATACGGTTACGGGAAACCCAACCGGAGACGCCATTGCCTATGGGCTCTCGAATTGGTATTTCTATAACGGTGAAAAAGCAAAGGCAAAAGAAGCCATGGAAGCACTGATCGAAAGCAAGGCTTTTACCTCGTTTGGTTATATTGCCGCAGAAAGTGATCTGACCCATTATTTCAACTAAATCTTCGAACATTATCCATGGCAGAAAACAAAGCTTACATTTTAGGAACGGACAGGGAGGAACTTTTTAGGTTGGGCGTGCAGCACCAAGTTTGGGCCGAAGAAGCCCAACAAGGGTGGAAATCGGCAAATTTTAAAGCTGGACAAACGATTCTCGATCTGGGGTGCGGACCTGGCTACTGCACCAAGGAATTGGCATTTCTTGTGGGCCAAAAAGGAGAGGTCATCGGTATCGACAAGTCGGAAGCATATATAGAATTTTTGAAACAGGTAAGACAAAATTACAGCCTGAATATCAGGGCGATCCATTCGGATTTTGACCAAATGGCGCTTGAACCCGAAAGCTTGGATGGTATGTACTGCCGCTGGGCCTTGGCATGGATCCCGAATCCCGAAGAAATACTTGCCAAAGTCCATAAGGCGTTGAAACCGGGCGGTAGAATGGTCATTCAAGAATACTATGATTGGTCTACCCTTCAAACGGAGCCTAGAAAAGAGTCGTTGGCAAAAGCCATCGCCATGGCGTTAAAAAGTTTCAAAGATTCCGATTCGGAGGTCGATATCGGAAGACATCTTCCCAAGATGTTACACGATATTGGCATGAAGATAGTCGGTTTTCGACCAATGTCTAAAATAGGTACTCCAGATAACGGGGTATGGCAATGGCCAAAAACCTTTTTCGAAAGTTACTTTCCGCGCCTAGTGCCTCAAAACTACCTGACCGATGATGAGGTGAGAAAAGCACTTTCAGAAATGGGGGAATTGAAAAAAATTCCCGGGGCTTCAATCTGCACTTGCCTAATGTCAGAGGTTATTGCCGAAAAAGTGTAGCGAATAAACGCGGCCAACCTGTTATTTTGAAATGTTATGTACACCGTTCGACATATCATTTCACTACTTTTGTAAAAATCCTCACAAGCAAATGAGCACTATTAAAATAGCACCTTCTCTTCTCGCCGCCGATTTCGGCAATCTTCAACGTGATGTAGAAATGGTCGAGAACAGCATGGCCGATTGGCACCATTTAGATATTATGGATGGCGTTTTTGTACCTAATATTTCCTATGGAATGCCCGTAATGAAAGCTATTGGAGAGCATGCCGTTAAGCCTTTGGACGTGCATTTGATGATCATCGATCCAGACCGCTATATCAAGACTTTTGCCGAATTGGGCGCCCATGTGCTTACCGTGCACTATGAAGCCTGTACCCACTTACATAAAAGTCTACAGGCCATAAAATCTGAAGGAATGAAGGCGGGGGTAGCTTTGAATCCGCATACCAACATCAATGTTCTCGAAGACACCATCAACGACATCGACCTGGTCTGCATGATGAGTGTAAATCCGGGGTTTGGAGGACAGTCCTTTATCGAAAACACCTATAAAAAGGTGCGCGATTTAAAAGCCTTGATCCAACATAAAAGGGCAAAGACACTTATTGAAGTGGACGGTGGTGTTACCTCAAAAAATGCCAAAGCCCTTATAAATGCCGGAGCCGATGTTCTAGTGGCCGGCAGTTTTGTCTTTAAAAGTGAAAATCCTACCCTGACCATACAAGAGCTAAAGGAAATTACTTCGTAATGGCACAATTCGATATTGTAATTGTTGGGGGAGGGCCGATCGGAATTGCCTGTGGCCTTGAGGCAAAGAAAAAAGGATTGAAGTATATCATTCTCGAAAAAGGGCCGATCGTAAATTCCCTTTTCAATTATCCCGTGAACATGCAGTTCTTTTCGTCTTCCGAGCGGCTGGAAATCGATGATATACCCTTTATCAGCAAAGAGGCCAAACCCAAACGCAATGAAGCCTTGGAATATTACCGTCGTATCGTGACCGGTAACCAATTGAACATCCGCCTATTTGAAAAGGTAGAAAAAGTCGCAAAATCGGATAACCAATTCGAAGTTCGGACCGACAAAAACACATTTACGGCCACCAATGTGATTATCGCAACAGGCTTCTACGATCTTCCCAATTTGCTCAATGTACCCGGTGAAGATCTTCCCAAAGTTTCCCATTACTACAAGGACCCTCATTTTTATGCGAGTCAAAAATTAGCCGTCATCGGTGCAAGTAATTCCGCTATCGATGCAGCTTTGGAATGTTGGCGAAAGGGATCCGATGTAAGTCTGATCATTCGTGGGCCTGAAGTCGGTCAACGGGTCAAATATTGGGTACGGCCCGATATCATCAACCGTATTGAGGAGGGGAGCATTAAGGCCTATTATAACGCTACGGTTAAGGAAATCAAGCAGAACAAGATTGTCATAGACACACCAGAAGGTACCATTGAACTTAAAAACGACTTTGTGCTCGCACTCACGGGCTATATGCCCAATTTTGAATTTTTGGAAAACTTGGGAATCGAACTCTCCGATGATGAAAAAAGACTTCCCAATTATGATCCTGAAACCATGGAGACCAACGTCAAGGGATTATACCTCGCCGGAGTGATCTGCGGGGGCATGGAAACACATAAATGGTTCATCGAAAATTCGCGGATACATGCCAAACTCATTATTGAGCATCTTCTTAAGAAAGAACTTTTTTGATTTAAGTTCCAATCAGGCCTATACTTTTTTGATTACCGAAATTCCCTAAGGTGTATCTTATACAGTAATTTCTTAAAAGGTTTAGAGGTAAAAAAAATTTAATTTTCTATAGAACTTTTGAACCCAGCAACATTTGGTATTAACTAAATCAAAAAGCGTATATTTAAATATATCAAAATCAACTAGTTGTATTTTTTCTCATTAATAGGCCTTATAGATAATGGAAGTTCATAAGCCTAACCGGAAAGAGTTAGACCATTACATAACAATGATGTATGTAGTAGGTGGAGGGTCGAATTCAAGAGTAAGGCCATATAGCGAAATGTCTCTGCCAAGTGGCCACCCTTTTATAGTCTTCAAACACTCAGGAGATTTCACTATTCATAATAATATTTTAAATAAGACTATTGAACTACCCAAAATGTATTTTACCGGGCAACAGGTCAGTAGTGCCAATATTACCTCAAAGGACAAGTTTTTCGAGGCCTTTGTAATCTGCCTCAGACCTACGGCCGTTTGGCATATTTTTGGAATTGACGTATCAACTTTGGAAGATGAGGTAATGGACCTTGAGATTGTCATCAAGAATAGCCAAGACCTATTCGGCAATCTATTGCGAAAAGATTTGAAAATAAATCAGCGGATAGAAATCTTTGAAAATGGTCTAATTGAACATTTGAATGACAAAAAATTTGAATCAAACATAATAGATATTGCAGTAGATAAAATTTTGAAAGCAAAAGGCTGCGTAAAAATCCAAGACTTGGCGTCAAAACTTAACATAAGTATTAGATACTTCCGTAAAAAATTCAAAGAAATTGTTGGGGTTACCCCATCGGTCTATACCAGAATCATACGTTTCAATTATTTATTTTCAGAAATGAATTCTCAAAACAAGAATGATTTTATATCACTTGGCGCATACTATGGCTATTTTGACATTGCCCATTTTTCAAGAGATTTCAAAAAATATTGTGGCCACGCCCCAACTAAGTTTCATTTGGACAAATTCAATTTCTTTAAAGAAGTTTGGATTGACGATCCTCTCATATTGAAAATCGATTAGCTTACCTTTCTCAAAGAAAAGACCGATTTATACAACAAGGAGGGAATTCTTTGCCTTAATTTCATCTTAACTGTATTCTTATCGCTATTATTTTTTAGGTTTTTACCCCTAGATCCCCCTTCAAGCATTCAGAACTATGAAGAAAATTGTTTTTGGGTTAATCGTCATCCTATTTTTATTGTCATCGCATGCCCAGGACAACAATGCAAAAACAGGTGATAATGGAGCCTCCAAGAAAACTGTCACCTTTCGGAGTTTGCCAGTGGCGAAATCGTTAAATCCAAACTATATAGGTCTGGGAAACTTCAATCCTCTTTACCCAAATTTCTATACATATTGGAGTGATAAATTTTGGCCCATCGAAGTCATAAACATTCAATATTTGCCCAGTTCAAACCTTACGGTGCCCACAAATAAAAAAGGCATGTCAATTGAAATATCGGGCAAAACCCAAATTCCTGGTCAGGAATTTATAAATATAGGGCCTCCCGTATACGAAACATCGGATTTGGCATTTTACGAAAAGCTTTTTCGTGAAAGTAAAGAATATATCCTCGTTTTTAACTTTAACGGTAGGGGTCATCTCATGTACTATCATAAGTCCCTCTGCCCAGATTATTTTAAATAATAATGAATCTTATGAAGAATTTTCTTGTACACCTGACCATCCTTGTTATGTTGTGTTTTTCCCTAGAAAAAACATCGACAGGACATTACGGAAAATCCATCGAACAAAAAGGTTTAGATGAAAATATTGCCGGAACTTCACCGATGGCCGCCGTCAACATTCCTGGGCTTGGTCTTTATCTTTTTCGGGGCAGCGAGTACTATAAATACGAAATGATAAATAATGAACGGGTGCTATTGGCCGGCTATCCAAAAAAACTGCCCGGTGGTTGGCAAGGGTTGCCTGACAGCTTTCTTTCAGGAATAGATGCAGCGGTATACCACCCCCCCAGTGAGACCACCTTTTTTTTCAAGGGAAGCCAATATGTTAGGTTAAAAGGTATAAAGGTGATGGAAGGTTTTCCCAGAAAGTTGCCGGGTGGTTGGCAAAGTTTGCCTTCAGGGTTTTCCGAAGATATTGACGCTGCGATGTATTATCCTGGAGAGGATGGAGTGGAAGGGCATATCATACTTGTAAAAGGCAACAAATATGTGAGCTACAAGAATTTCAAACTTCAAGTGTTGGACGGAAATGTGAAAGATCTGTGGAACGCGAATCTACCTTCTCCTTTTAATATAAAAATAGATGCAATGCTTGAAAATCCCATTGGGACATTTCTAATTAGCGGTAATAATTACGTAACCGCTTTGGGCAATAAGTTGAACGAAACATCAGATGGGCTAAGTTTCGCCCGTCGCTCTCAAGTGGCCTTTGGCGGAATAAATTCAATGAACGATTGGCACGTAAAACTATATAACCTTGCCCCGCCTGATTATTCAAAAATTTCAGCGGATGCGGGAGTTTATATTCCCGATATGGGCACCTATATTTTTGCGGATGACAAGTATTACAAATATACACCTGATTTGAGTGGCAAAAAGGAACCAAAGCTTGCCAATGGTTATCCATTGGCCTTACCAGGAAATTGGCAGGGCCTACCTAAAGAATTTCACGCCGACATTGATGCAGCTTTTTACATCGGGAATAAAAAAACCTATTTGATTAAAGGAAATCAATATTTACGAATTACCGGTCGAAAAGTGGACGAGGGATATCCCAGAACATTCCCGGGCAATTGGGAAGGCCTTCCCAAGTCGTTCTATTCCGACATCGATGCGGCATTTACCGTAGGCGGGGAAGGTAAAACCTATGTAATTTTGGTAAAAAACAAGTCTTTTGTGGCATTCCATAATTGGAAAAAAGTTGCTTCGGGTAGTACAAAGGATTTATTCAAAGGTCTGCCAAAAGGATACAACAATGAAATACAAGCAGCTATAGGGCTATTGGTAGGTCAAACGCTCTTTTCCGGAGACCAATCTATGGTGGCTTTACATGGTTACGCCACGGAAGGTGCTTCATTTTCTTTGAAGGAGTTACCACAGGTCGAGCCCTTTTATGAAGCCAGACCAGCAGATTTATGGAAGCTGCCCGTCCGCAAAAGACCGTTTAAGAGTTCTGCCAATGGAAATAATGATGGTATTGATATAGCTGTATTGCCTGAATCGAGCAAAGAAAAACCGAATAGAACAGAAAAAAAGGACGAACCAAAGGAAGAAGGTAATTACGAGTGCGTTACAACGCACGTTGACGAAAAACTGGTATCCCCAGAACAGGTTTTGTTAAATCCAACTAGTGAAGTTATATGGCTGGGTGCAATTGTTGACGGAACAAGTATTCCTACCGGTGAGTATAAATTATTGAGTTTCCCCCGAAATCCCTATACAATAAAAATCAACAATGTATCACAGGCAAAAATCGCCAGTGCCACGATCTCAAATACCCTGGCGCAATCGCATATCAATGATAATGTAAACAAAATTCTAAGAAGTATACCGCGAGGCCAAATACCAAATCTCAGTTCATCATATAAGGAAGATGAGGTTTATAGTGAAAAACAGTTTCGGTTAAGTTTTGGAGGCAGTTATAATGCGGGTTTGTATAGCATTAGTGCAGGCATGAGCATGTCATCGACCAAAAAAAAGCATCGGCTGGTCATAGAATTTGCCCAAAAATGTTTTACCATGTCCATGGATGATATCGGAAGCTATAAGCAGTGGATCAAAGACCCATCAAATATTGATTTCTATAATACCATGCCAATGTACGTTTCCTCCATTACCTATGGGCGACGTGCGTACATGAGTATTGAATCCGATGAATCTATTGATGCTTTGAGCACTTATTTTTCAGGAAGGTATACAACAGCTGAAATCGAGGCAAAATTGAGCAAAAGTGAGGTGATTAAAAATTCCACTGTTAAGGTTTACATTGCCGGTGGCGACCCGAACAAAGCAGCTGCCGGTATCACGGGTAACTATAATGATTTTCTCAACTATATTAAAACAGCACCACAAACAGATAGGGATGTGGTGCCAGTATCTTACACCATGAAATTTTTAAAGGATAAATCAAATGCAAAGGTCAGCCTAACTTCGAAGTATGCCATAAGAAATTGTACGGCCAACCAACTAAAATGGAAACTTACAGTTGATGAAATTGGCGTAGCAGGAAATGCTGATTTATACGGAAGTATAAACATCTCTTTTTGTAATAACGATAGAAAAAAGGTCAAAGAAGTACGAGGGATCTGGGATGTCGATGCAGGACAAGCAACTACCCATAAATCCATTATCGTTGGCAAAGCGGTGAACCATGAGTTTAAAGATAAAAATGAATTAAAGGGTGCCTACGTTCGAATCGAATGGCACTATGTAGATAAAAAAACACTTGGCAATGAACACTGGAACGGGTCGAAAGAAATCTTTCTTTCAGACGTATCCGATGGGATAGAAAAAATTTCGATTCCAACCTATAATAAGGATTTACAGGTCACGGGCAATTTTACGCTTCAGTCATATTAACAATATTGAATTAGTAATGAGTACATATAAAAATTACCATTTTAGAAGATTTGAGGATTTCATTCGAAAACTGCTTGTAATGTCGTTCATTATTGTGAGCGGTGAAATAATTGCCCAAATGCCTCCATTGGCCAAAGAATATGTAAAACGTGAGGCCGGTGCTTCGGCCAGAATTAAACAGGACTTAAAAGAACTCCGGCTCAAAGGAAAAAATGAGAACTGGACCTTTCAAGTTGGATACACGGGCATGTATGAATTAAAAACAGATTGGATTACCGGTCATGTCAAGGGTAAGGGACTTGAAGGTTCACCAGAAATTAAATTGGTTGCAGATGATATTAGTCTAGTGACAGGTAAAAGATTAACGGAAATCGAACAGTTAAGGTCTTTTGATCTAAGGGAACACCAAGTTGTCACAATCCCCAAAAATCAAGGTATTTGCGGTTGCAATTGGGCCTTTGTGGCCACTTCGCTTGCTGAGACAGCCATATTAATAGAGGACAAATCCTCAAATAAAGACCTTGACCTATCTGAACAGTTTGTATTAGATTGTTCTGAAGCAGGTGACAGTGGCAAGGGATCAATAGTACAAGCACTAGGTTTCTTAAAAACAGCCTATCTGCCAAAAGAGGAAAACTACCGCGATTATGACAGAGAAAAAAAACAGTGTACGGATCCGGTTAACCAGAATTCTGAGTTTTACAAAATAGGTGGATTCAAGCGTGTTTGGGGAGATTATGATGCTGATAAAATAAGTGAAATGGTCATACATATTAAATATGCCCTATATCGATATGGTGCGGTTTCAAGCACAATTATTGTAAATGATGAGTTTAAAAAATATGCTGGAGGAGTTTTTAATTATAATGGAGGATATAGTCCATCTTCAGCCCTTCATTTAATTCAGATAATTGGATGGGACAATGCTAAAAAAGCTTGGCTCATAAAAAATTCTTGGGGAACGGATTGGGGTGAAGAAGGATTTGCTTGGGTAAACTATGAATTTCTAAATATTGGAGCTTCAAGCATTTGTATATTTAACAAAGAAGATATCGGCATTACGGGTGATATTGTAATCACAGGTGACAATGAAGATAAAAATGGTATCGGAAGCACCGATAATAAAAAAGGAAACGGAGATGGTAGCACAATAGATGGAAAAGTTGATGATGGCACTGGCGATGGCCGAGGGAAAGGGGATGAGAGCGGAGATGACATTGACGATGATATTAGGAAAACTGATGATAAAAAAGGTAACGGTGGGGGCAGTACTATCGATGGCAAAGGCGATGATGGCACCGGTGATGATAGGGGAAATGGCAATGATGAGGATAAAACTAAAGTAACCATTCCAGACCCGCCAACTAAAAAAGGTTCGGAACATATCATTGATGCGGCCATATATCACAATGGCCATTCCTATTTTTTTTCTGGAAATAGATATTCTCGCTTTACGGGAACAAAAATAGACAAGGGCTATCCCAGAGAAATTAATAAAGGATGGAAGGGGTTGCCAAATCATTTTCAAGAAGGTATTGACGCAGCGCTCTTTTATCCCCCTACTGGACAAATTTATTTTTTCAAGGGTCATGAATATGTGCGATTTACCCCTCAATCAAATACCATGGATTGGGAAGAAAATCGTGAAGAACTTGCCGAAAATCAAGAAACGAACAGCCAATCTGGAAAAGGGTACGTTGTTGATGCAAAATATCCCCTGGACCTCCCTGGAGGATGGAAAGGGCTGCCGGCAGACTTTGCCTCTGGTATTGATGCGGCCATTTATACTAACGGTTTTACCTATTTTTTCAAGGGAAACAAATATGTCAGATTTCGAGGGACAACAATAGATGATGGATATGAAACCCCAAAAACGCTTCCCGGAGGTTGGAAAATGGATGATACTTTTCATGAAAATATAGGTGCGTCATTTTACTATCCTGATTCCGAAAAGAACTATTTTTTTAAAGGGAACAGGTATCTTAGATTAAAAACATACCAAATGGATAAAGCTCCAACCGATTTACCCGGCGGTTGGAAAGGCCTAGAAATAGACTAACAGAAATGCATGGTTTCTTTGAAGATTGTGGGATGGCTAATCAAAAAGTTTGTACAAAATAAGAGTGGTATAAGAATCCCTTAAAGCAAAGCTTCCATAAACATAAGCTTATCTGAAACTTTTTTAGCCTTTACTACTCCTTTTTGCAGTTCGGTCAAGAATGAAACAGCACATAAATTGGGATTACCCCAAAAAATAGGATAAGGCAGATTTTAACCAAGTTTGATTGCGTTGAAAAAACCTCATCTTTTAAATTCCCAATGTTTCGATTCATTTTTTTATTAATCAAAATAATCGAGATGATGGCAAAGACTAGAAGTATTACGCGTCCGATTATGATATAGTTGACAAAGTTTATTTCCTTGATTTTTAGGATGAAATCAGCTTTTGAAAATTGATATGCAAGAGCTAAACTTTGAAGAATTACGAATCCGGATATTGCGTTCGATTTCTTTTCTAGATTTTCATAAACAAATTTTGCTTTGTCATCCATGGATCTAATTTTGATTTTAGAAGGGTGGTTGTTTGATCAAAGTGTTTAGTTTAACTTTTTAGTTTTGAGCATTATTCATGCAAATTAAGAATATATTGCTAAAAAATACTTGTGCTTGAGGTTCGGGCGCATCTAATCCTTTAGAACCGATAGTTCACATGAGATAATCCTATGAACCTCATTCAAATTTGCATTATTATGGGGTTGTTTATGCAAGTACGCGCTTAATCAAAAAAACGCTAACCCAAAATAAAAGTATTCCAGCTTGGCTAATAATTTTACAATAATGCCTTCAAAAAAGGGTAGGGCCCCATGAACCCCTTTATTGTATATATTGGGCTATCCATAAAATATATAAACTTAAAGTTAGTCTTTTATGTGACCGCGGAGGTGAAGGCTGTGTCTTTAGCTACACCGCTCCACATTGAAAACGCAAAAAAGCTGCATTTACTTATTTCAAGCATAACAACCCCAATATGTGGAGTTAACTTCGTGACCGCGGAGGGATTGGCCGCTCCTTTCCCTATAACTATCCGCATTGAAAATCAAAATCCCACAAAATCAAAAAAGCAAGCTATTATTTTGCTTGCTTTCTTATTTATTCGTGACCGCGGAGGGATTACCTTCGGTTTTCCCTTGAGCTCCGTTTTGAAAACCACAAAACGAAACATTCGCCTTCTTCAAAAAAGAAGCGAGCTTCATTTTTGAAACTCGCTCATATTTCCACTTTTTTGTGGTTCATTCGTGACCGCGGAGGGATTCAAACCCCCAACCCTCAGAGCCGAAATCTGATGCGCTATTCAGTTGCGCCACGCGGCCGATTCTTAATATATTCTCTTCCTTTTCCTGTTTTTAAGAACTTCTCCCTTGCCAAAGCGTCTTCCTTAATCTCAAAAGTCTCTATAAAAAGTATTCTCCAAGGAACATATGGTTTAGTCGATTTTGTCTTCCCTGAATTATGTTGTCTTAAACGTTTCTCAACATTTCTTGTAAATCCAACATAATTCCTTCCAAAATCGATACTCTTCAAAACATAAACATAATACTCCATCTGATGCGCCCCGACCGGGTCGGGCCCGTATTCAGCGCGTCCGCCTATGGCGGATTGCGCCACGCGGCCTCTTCATTTTAGCGTCGGCTAAGATAATTTATTCTTTACAATTGTAGAAATCGTTTTACCATCGGCTTGGCCGGCCAATTCTTTGGATACGACTCCCATTACCTTTCCCATATCTTTCATGCCCGAGGCACCCATCGAATCGATGGCCATAATCACTACTTTCTCTATTTCTTCTTGCGTCAATTGTTCTGGAAGGAATTTTTCAATGACCGCGGCCTGCGCCAATTCGGGTTCCGCCAAATCGGCCCTGCCCTGTTCGGTAAATATGGCCGCACTGTCTTTTCGTTGCTTGACCAATTTCTGGACTAATTTAATCTCGTCCGCTTCGGTAAGTTCACCTGCGCCACTTTCCGTATTGGCCAATAACAACGCCGACTTTATTGCTCTCAATGACTCTAAGGCAACACTATCCTTAGCTTTCATCGCAATTTTCATCTGTTCCATTACCTCTTGTTGTAAGCCCATAGCATACAGTTTTTAGGAGTGCAAAGATAAAAAATAAACCCGAAAATAATCGGTATTTTCGGGTTTATGGTTATGGGAAAACTTAATTTGAACTAGCCTTAATCTACATTGTCGTTTAGAAAAGAATTATTGGATCGCAATTGGATCTCACCATTACTATCCTCTCCTAAAGTCGTTCTAGATACTTTTTTTTCCTGTGGTATATCGTTTAGGTTGACACCCTGACGTTTATACGCTGGCTGTTTTTCAATTTCGTCAATATTGTTCACTTGATTTTGAAACTTATAATTGAAATCTTTAAGCTTTCTTCGACGCTCATCGGCCCTTTGTTTCAACAATTCTTCAAGAGGCGTATCCATTGGATCGATTTGTTTGTCATCGAAAGTTTGTTGCGCTTGATCCATAGACACAACCTTTCTTTCAAAGACCAATTCGTCTTCAATGATCTTGGGTTCGAATTCTTCCGCTTTTGATTTGGCCCCGGTAAGGCTATTCTCCAATTCCATATAGTCGTCAAGGCTATATCGAGTCTCTCCTTCTTTATTGTACTCCAATACCGGAATCACCTCGATATGATCGTTCACGTCAAGATCTTTCACTTCTTCATCAAGGTCAAACGTAATTACATTGTCCGTATATTCTTCATCATCTTCCGAATTGACCAACGGCAAATCGAAACTCATTTCGATTTGGTCCTCTTCAACTTGCCTTGTAGGTGGCACGTTCCGATCACCGACCTTGGAGTTTTCAATTTCATTCTTCGATTCAATGATTACGAAGTCATCTTCCGAAACATTTTCTGCCAATACCTCATCATAGAAAACATTGAAGTTTCTAATGTAGTTAGAGGTCGGAATCAACTCCATTTCATCTTCACCTCCAAAGTCCTTCAAAATAGGCTCTTCGAAAACTTCAACATCTCCCAGTTGATGAACAACGTTACCGGAAGATAGATTATGTACCGCTTTTTGTTCATCTTCCAAGGTATGGATAATCTTCTTCGATTCGGTATTTACAATGTCATCTTGTTGATCGACATTGAACCCTGTGGCAATCACGGTAACCGCAATGGCGTCTCCTAAATCTTCATCTTCACCCACACCCATAATGATGTTCGCGCCATGACCGGCCTCGATCTGAATATGATCATTGATTTCGCCAATTTCATCAATGGTAATCTCTGAAGTACCCGAAACGATCAACAGCAGTACATTTTTGGCGCCAGTAATCTTATTATCGTTCAACAAGGGGGAATCAAGTGCTTTCATTATCGCCTCATTGGCCCTTGCGGATCCCGATGCCATGGCCGACCCCATAATGGCAGTACCGCTATTCGATAGCACCGTCTTGGCGTCACGTAAATCTATGTTCTGTGTATAATGATGGGTAATCACCTCGGCAATTCCGCGGGCAGCGGTAGCCAGAACTTCATCGGCTTTTGAAAAACCGGCCTTGAACCCTAAATTACCATATACTTCACGTAACTTATTATTGTTGATGACTATGAGCGAGTCAACATTACTTCTAAGTTTTTCGATACCTACCTGGGCTTGTTGACAACGCATATTGCCTTCAAATTGAAATGGCATGGTTACGATTCCTACGGTAAGAATATCCATTTCCTTTGCCTGTTTGGCGATAACGGGAGCAGCACCAGTACCTGTTCCCCCACCCATACCGGCAGTTATAAAGACCATTTTTGTATTATGGTCCAACATGTTCTTGATATCTTCCATACTTTCCAAAGCCGCTTGCTCGCCTACCTCTGGGTTCGCTCCGGCACCCAGTCCTTCGGTCAATGAAACTCCCAGTTGGATTTTATTGGGCACGGTGCTATTGGTCAACGCCTGCTGATCCGTGTTGAGAATCACGAAATCAACACCATTGATTCCAGCTTGGAACATGTGGTTTATGGCGTTGCTTCCTCCTCCACCGACCCCGATGACTTTAATAACATTGCTTTGGTTCTTTGGAAGGTCAAAAGCGATTCCTTCTAATTCCATGTCGTTGCTCATAGTAGTTGTATTATGTATTACTGGTTATTGTTTATTCGCATTATCTACTCGGCGTTATCCAAAAAATCCTTTAGCTTTTCAGACCACTTATCAAAAACCGATTTACGCTCTCTTTTCACTTTGGCAGTTGCTCCGGCCTCTTCATCATGCCCGGCATAGGCCATTTCATGTACTTCTTCTACATCTCTTTTGCCGATAGTCTTTCCTTTTGCCTCGTTTTGAACGGCATTCATCAAAAGGCCCACTGCCGTCGCATATAGCGGACTGGCGATTTCTTCATCGGTATCTCCGGCCAAATGCTCGTTCGGGTACCCGATTCTGGTATCCATTCCCGTAATGTACTCGACCAATTGTTTTAGGTGCTTTAACTGACTCCCGCCGCCTGTAAGTACAATACCTGCAATTAATTTCTTTTTCTGTTCCTCATGGCCATAGTTCTTAATTTCAACATAGACCTGCTCTATAATTTCGACCACACGCGCATGAATGATCTTTGATAGATTCTTAAGCGTAATCTCCTTGGGCTCCCTTCCCCTTAAACCTGGGATGGATACGATTTCATTATCCTTGTTTTCACCGGGCCATGCCGAACCGAATTTGATTTTCAGCAATTCGGCCTGTTTTTCGATTATCGAGCACCCCTCTTTGATATCTTCGGTAATCACGCCGCCACCAAAAGGGATTACCGCGGTATGACGGATAATACCATCCTTGAATATGGCGAGATCCGTGGTTCCGCCACCTATATCTATCAATGCAACACCAGCTTCCTTTTCTTCTTGGCTTAATACGGCTTCAGATGAGGCCAACGGTTCCAATGTAATATTACCGAGATCCAACCCGGCGCTCTTGATACACCTGCCTACGTTCTTGATCGACGACACTTGGCCAACGACCACATGAAAGTTTGCTTCGAGCCTACCACCGTACATTCCGATGGGTTGTTTGATTTCGGCCTGCCCATCGACCTTATACTCCTGTGGGAGAACATGAATAATCTCTTCACCAGGCAACATGACCAATTTATATACCTGGTTCACCAATTTATCAAGATCATTTTCATTGATCACTTCCTCCGAATCGGACCGGGTAATGTAGTCACTATGCTGTAAGCTTCTAATATGTTGTCCTGCGATACCGACGACCACCGAACCTATTTTTAGGCCTGAGTTGACCTCGGCCTCTTCGACCGCCTGTTGGATCGATTTTATGGTTTGGGTAATATTGTTCACCACACCTCTGTGAACACCAAGACTTTTGGACCTACCGATGCCCAATATCTCGATTTTACCATATTCATTTTTACGACCAATTATGGCAACGATCTTTGTCGTTCCTATGTCAAGCCCTACTGAATAATTACCCTGTTCCATTTGATTGATTTATATTTTTGTGCACACTACCTGATTGTTGAACTCAAGACTTACTATGGCAAAGTCATCGAGCGTACTGTCTTTATCGGCCTTTATGTAAAAAGCCTTGAAATTCTTGAACTTTTCCTCGAGATTATCGATACCGCCAAGGTTTACCACGAAGTTTTCCATTCTGAATTTCAATTGATAATTTTCTTCGTCTTCGACATGTATGCCGATTACATTTTTTCTAAGGAAATTGTCATCGTTGATGTACTTTAGAATTTCATAGACATCCTCTAGACTTTTGCCCGTAATCTTACCTGTTATGATGGGCACTCTTGCGGAGTGGCTCATGGATAACGGCATGCGTTTTCCCTCATCATCAAGATAAAACTTTGTACTCCCCTCAATTCTTCCGATTGGCCGTCGCTGAACGATCTTAGACGTAAGCTCCCCATTTACAGTAAGATACACTTGGGCGTTCTTTACCATTTTATTGGTCTCAATGACCTCTTCCATAGTATTCAAAACTAATTTTTCTTTGGGCATGTTCGTGAGGCTCCCATATTTTTGTATTAACAATTTATTAACCATGGCCTCTGTTATATAAAGGTTCTGATCACCAACGAATTCCACGTTAATACCTGTGACAGCCCTTTTTTTACTTCTTTCGTTCGAGAATGCGAAGAGGCCGAAAATGACCAAGAGAAGGGCCATTAATTTGATATAGTCCCAATTAATGCGCATGATCCAGTTCTTTTTTGATTTTTGATATTTCGAGTCCGATGTCACCTGCACCCATGGTGACCAGTACTTCGGGATTTTGTTTTTTAATTTCATCCATGATCTTTGATTTATCGATCAGGGTTTTGTTCTGATTTTCTATTTTATCCAATAACCATTGTGAGGTAATGCCTTCGATCGGTTCTTCTCTTGCCGGATAGATATCAAGCAGCGCAACGCTGTCAAATTTCGACAAGCTCTTGGCAAACTCATCGGCAAAATCTTTCGTTCTTGAGAATAGGTGGGGCTGAAAAATAGCAAGTACACGTTTACCTGGATGCATTTCACCAATAGCATCATAGACCGCACTGATCTCTGCCGGGTGATGGGCGTAGTCATCGATAAAAATAAAGTTGTCTTCTTTGATATGGTATGAAAACCTTCGTTGCACCCCTTTAAAAGTTTCCAAAGCCCCTGCAAGGCGGTGCCGGGGGGAACCAGCTTGTTCCGCCATTGCAAAAGCGACCAGTCCATTAAGCAGATTATGCTTTCCGGGCTTGTTGAATTTTACTCCCGATAGGGTAGCATCGGGAGTATGCAAGTCAAAAATGTAGGCGCCATGTTGTATTTTTAAATTTCTGATACAGTAATCAGAATCGTCTTCTATACCATAGGTAATTCCTTTAAGCGGCAATCCATTGCGAACAAATAATTTTCCGTCGGGCGCTATTCGTTCGACAAATTCTTGAAAAGATTTTTTGAGGGCATCGTGATCTCCATATATATCCAAATGGTCTGCATCCATCGAGGTCACACAGGCCACATCGGGAAACAATCGCAAAAAAGAACGGTCGAACTCATCGGCCTCAACAACCGAATAATCAGCGCCCTCAAAAAGAAAGTTGCTGTTGAAATCTTCTGATATACCTCCTAAAAACGCCGTAAAGGGGGTGCCCGCCTCTTTGAGCAAATGTGCCAGTATACTTGATGTCGTGGTCTTTCCATGCGTTCCTGCGACGGCGAAGCAAAATGTATCTTTCGTTATAAGGCCCAAAACCTCGGACCGCTTTTTGACCTCGAAATCATTTGATAAGAAATATTGATATTCAGAATGACTATTCGGGACTGCCGGAGTATATACGACCAATGTATCGTCAACCTTATCAAATCCTTGCGGTATCAAATCAATATTGTCGTCGTAATGGATATCTATATGCAAATCTCCCAACACTTTGGTCAAAGGTGTTTCGGTCTTGTCGTATCCCGCTACATTTTTGCCAACGAACTTGAAATAACGGGCCAACGCCGACATACCGATGCCCCCGATACCGATAAAATAGACGTTATGTATGTTATTCAGGTTCAAAATATCCGTTATTCTTTGATGGTTGTTTCTTGATGGTTTTTGCTTACCGTTTGCTGTTTACCATTCGCCAATAATCGCTCTATTTCGTCAACGATATGGTCGGTAGCCCTTGGCATGGCCAGTTTTTTAATATTCAGGCCCAATGCCCGCTGTTTTTCTTTTGATTCGTACAAACTTGAGAACACCGAATCGAATTCCGTATCCAATTCTTTTTCCTTAATGAGAATCGCCGCGTTCTGGCCAACCAACGCTTCCGCATTCTTGGTCTGGTGATCCTCGGCAACGTTCGGCGAGGGAATGAATATTACCGGTTTACCAACGATACATAATTCAGAGACCGAACCGGCCCCCGCCCTTGAGATGATCATATCTGCGGCTATATAGGCAAAATCCATTCGATTTAGAAAATCAAAGACCTTTACATCTTGTGATCCATATTTCTTGTACTCATCAAAATAAAGTTTGCCACATTGCCATATCACTTGAACCCCCTTTGCTTTAAAAAAGTCGAGTTTTTGTTCGATCAGTTGATTGATTCTTCTGGCACCTAGACTCCCCCCCAGAATCAACAGGATGGGTTTTGTTCTATCCAGTCCGAAAAAATCCACGGCTTCTTGATTGTCCTTTTGCAGATCGACCAAATCGCCACGGACCGGATTGCCGGTCTTCACGATCTTATCAGCCGGAAAGAACTTTTCCATACCGTCATAGGCCACACATATTTTGGCGACTTTATCTTTCAGCAATTTGTTGGTAATGCCCGCGAACGAATTTTGTTCTTGCAATACACAGGGAATGCCCCGCCCTGACGCCACCTTCAATAAAGGGCCACTGGCAAAGCCTCCTGTGCCCACAACCGCATGGGGCCTAAACCGCGAAACTATTTTGCCTGACTTCACCAAACTACTTATCAGTTTAAAGGGGAACATTAAATTTTTAAGGGTCAGTTTCCGTTGCAACCCTGTAATCCATAATCCTTCTATTTCGTACCCTGCTTGGGGCACCTTCTCCATTTCCATTCTATCCTTCGCACCAACAAACAAAAACTTGGCATCAGGATGCCTTCTTTTCAACTCGTTGGCGATCGCGATGGCCGGGTAAATGTGGCCACCGGTACCCCCGCCCGAAAGTATGAACCTATAATTGCCCACTTAGAACCTCCAATGGATTATTACTGTTCATATCTACCGCCTCTTTTTCAGATATTATATTCTTGTTGCTCACGCTCAAAATAATGCCAATAGCCAAGCAAGTCATCCACCCCGAAGTACCGCCACTACTGATCAACGGCAAATTCTGTCCGGTCACCGGAAACAGTTCGACGGCCACCGCCATATTTATAAGTGCCTGAAAAATAATGGGCAAACCAACCCCCAATGCCAATAATTTTCCGAAAATTGTAGGCGCCCCATTGGCTATGACAACAATTCTGAACAACAGGAACATATAAAAGAACATCAGCACAAAACCGCCCAAGAGGCCATATTCTTCAACAATGATGGCGTATATGAAATCAGAGGAGCTCTGCGGCAGAAAGTTTTTTTGAACGCTCTTACCGGCCCCTTTGCCTACAAGACCTCCTGAAGCGATAGCAATCTTCGCCTTTTCTATTTGGTATACATCTTCGCTATCCTCAGGGTTCCAAAAACTTTCTATACGACTCGTCCAGGTATCCACCCGGTTCGGAAACATATCTGGAAATGCCTTGGCCATAAGTATAAAAATTGTCAAAAACAGGATTCCCGTTCCTACGATTCCTATCAAATATTTAATAGGATATCCTCCTAAAAAACAGAGCAACAATACCATGGAAAAAATAATCGCCGCAGTCGAGAAATTAGCCGGCAAAATGAGTACCACGGTCAAGAAAACAGGAACCCACAAGGGCAAGATACTTTCCGTAAAGGTCACGACCTTATCTTGGACCTTTGTCAAGTATCTGGCCACATAAATCATCAGGACCACGGCCGCCAAGGTCGATGCCTGAAATTTTATACCAATTAAAGGTAAACGGATCCATCGGCTCGCATTGGCACCTTCGACAGTAGTGCCCTGGGCCAATGTGAAAGCCAATAGAATAATAACGATGGGCATTGCGATAAGAGAAAGACCTTTAAAAAAATGTGTAGGAATGCGGTGAACGCCATAAATGATACCGAAGCCCAAAAACAAAAGAACGGCATGTTTGACCAACCAACCCATGGGCGTACCACTGCCAACGACATAGACCAAGTTACTACTGGCACTATATACCGGAAGGAACGAGAATAACCCCAAAAGGGCCACTACCGCCCAAAGTGCTTTGTCACCTTTAATATTTTTAAAAACTTTAATCACTGTTATAAATTTCTTATCGCCGCTTTAAATTGATTTCCACGATCTTCGTAATTTTCAAAAAGGTCGAAACTGGCACAGGCAGGAGACAATAAAACGGTATCGCCCCGCTCCGCAATTTTATAGGCCACTTTCACGGCCTCTTCCATGGCGAAGGTCTCGACCAACAATTCGACCACATTACCGAAAAAATCCTTGATTTTAGAGTTATCGGTACCCAAACAAATTATTGCCTTTACCTTTTCACGTACCAAGGGCATCAGTTCACGGTAATCGTTTCCCTTATCGACGCCGCCAACGATCCAAACAATCGGTGTTTTTACACTGTCCAATGCATAAAAAACCGAATTCACATTGGTCGCCTTGGAGTCATTGATGTACTGTACATGCTGAATTTTCAGCACCTTCTCCAATCGGTGGGGCGCCCCTTGAAAATTCTCGATGCTCTGGCGAATGGTCTCCTTTCGTATCCCCACCAACTTGGCCGCCGTGGCCGCCGCCATCGTATTTTTTAAATTGTGCTTGCCTTCCAATGCCAATGTGTTCGTAGTCATTTCAATCGTATCGTTAGTTGTCGTTATTCTTATATGGTCGTTCTTGAGATATGCTCCTTCATCCAATTCTTTTTGAATCGAAAAAGGCATCAATTTTGATTTGATCGGGTGTTTTTTCAACCAATCGACTATTACATCGTCGTCCGCATCATAGATGAAGTAATCATCTTCGGTCTGATTTTCGGTAATCCGAAACTTTGAGGCGATATAGTTATCAAACTTGTAATCATATCGATCCAAGTGATCCGGCGTGATATTGGTCAAAATGGCGATGTGCGGTTTGAATGTATCAATACCGTCCAGTTGAAAACTGCTGATTTCCAAAACGTAGTAGTCAAAGCTGTTTTCGGCCACCATTTTGGCAAAACTATCGCCGATGTTTCCGGCCATTCCGACATTAAGCCCTGCTTGTTCGAAAACATGGTCGGTAAGCATGGTTGTCGTGGTCTTTCCGTTGCTTCCGGTAATGGCAATTATCGTAGCATCGGTATACTTCACGGCAAACTCTATTTCCGATATTACCGGAATTGCATTTTGTCTCAATTGAACCACTATTGGCACCTTATCGGGTATACCCGGACTTTTCATTACCACATCGGCATTCAGAATTTTGGATTCCGTGTGTTTTTCCTCTTCCCAATCAATCTCAAAATGTTCAAGAACGTTTTTATATTTTTCCTTTATCTTTCCTTTATCGGAAACAAAAACCTCATATCCTTTTTGTTTGCCCAAAATGGCCGTACCTACTCCGCTTTCTCCTCCTCCCAAAACCACCAAACGTTTCATCCTATCTGACTTTTAAGGTCACGAAGGTCACAATGGCCAAAAGGATGCCTATAATCCAAAATCGGGTTACGATCTTACTTTCGTGATATCCTTTTTTCTGATAATGGTGATGCAATGGTGCCATCAAAAAAATGCGCTTGCCCTCTCCTAATTTTTTCTTGGTGTACTTGAAATATCCAACCTGTAGCATTACCGAAATCGACTCGGCAAAGAAGATTCCGCATAACAAGGGAATCAACAGCTCTTTACGAACAATAATCGCAATTACCGCGATTACACCACCAATAGTAAGGCTGCCCGTATCGCCCATAAATACTTGGGCAGGGTAGGCATTGTACCATAAAAACCCGACGAGGGCCCCTGTAAACGCGGTTATAAAAACCAACAGTTCACCCGCCCTGGGGATGTACATAATATTCAGGTATTCAGAAACGATGGTATTACCCGAGACCCAGGCGAAAATACCCAGGGTCAATACGATTATCGCGGATGTACCCCCGGCAAGACCGTCGATACCATCGGTTAGGTTGGCACCATTCGAAACGGCCGTCACGATCAATATTACTATAGGTATGAAAATCAACCAAGCATAATCTTTAGCACCTTCACCGGCCCAAGAAATCAATCGACTGTAGTCCAACTCATTGTTCTTGAAGAATGGTACGGTTGTCATCGTTGATTTTATCTCGGGCCCTTCAACCTTTTCTACAGTATACCGCGCCGTGATCATTGTGCTATCTTGATCTTTCATGGTCACTTCAGGATGAAAATACAAGGTGGCCCCAACGGCCAAACCCAGTACCACCTGGCCCAAAACCTTGAACCTGCCTTTTAAACCCTTTTTATTCTTTTTGAATATTTTGATATAATCGTCGGCAAACCCGATCAGGCCCATCCAAATAGTGGTGACTATCAACAAAATGACATAAATATTGTCCCACCACCTGGCAAATAGCAATACCGGTATCAAAGTCGACATGATGATGATCAAACCTCCCATGGTCGGCGTACCGGCCTTTTGTTGCTGACCCTCTAATCCTAAATCACGAATGGTCTCCCCGATCTGCTTTCGTTGTAGAAACAGTATTACCCGTTTACCATATGCCGTCGCAATGATCAAGGAAAACAAAATTGCCATGGCCGCCCTGAACGTGAGGAACTGAAAAAGTCCAGCTCCCGGCACTTGGTATTCGTTTTCCAAATATTCGAACAGGTAATACAGCATTTATTACTTCTTAATCTATTTGTTCATACTCTCCAATAAGTCTTTGACAATCTCAAAATCATCAAAGTCAATTCTTTTGCCATTGGTTTCTTGATACGTTTCATGGCCTTTTCCGGCAACTAAAATGATATCGTTCGCCACTGCCAATTGGCACGCAGTCTTAATCGCCTGTTTTCGATTTTCGATGGACAAGATTTTTTTGGTGTTCTGGGGCTCTACCCCCGCTTCCATTTCATCGATAATCGCATGAGGGGGTTCAGACCTGGGATTATCGGACGTAAAAATGGCCTTATTGCTCATCTCAGAAGCGATATGACCCATAACCGGACGCTTAGACCTGTCTCTATCGCCACCACACCCCACAACGGTGATGACGTTTTCATTTCCAGTTCTCAACGCGTTGATCGTATCAAGCACGTTTTTTAGTGCGTCCGGAGTATGGGCATAATCAACTATCGCTATAATTTTTTCTTTTGAAACATAGTACTGAAACCTTCCGTCGACATTTTCGAGTTCGCTGAGTAAACGGAGCGTTTCCATTTTTTCCAAACCCAATAGATCGGCCGTGGCGTAGATCGCCAGAATATTGTAGGCATTGAAATTGCCGATGAGTTTTGTCCAAATTTCATTGTCATCGACCTTTATGAGCTGTCCGTCGAATTGATTCTCTAAAACCTGGGCCCTGTAATCGGCGTAAGTCTTTAGTGCATAGGTATATTTTCGCCCTTTTGTATTTTGCAGCATGACCAATCCATTCTTATCATCGATGTTACTTAGCGCGAACGCCTTTTTCGACAGGCCGTCGAAAAGTATTTTTTTAGTATCTCTGTACTCGGCAAAAGATTTATGGTAATCTAAGTGGTCATGTGAAAGGTTAGTAAAAATCGCACCTTCAAAAACCAGGCCCTCGGTTCGTTTTTGATGTATTCCGTGTGAGCTTACTTCCATAAAACAGAACTCTACCCCTATCTGGTTCATCATCTTCAAATGATGGTTAATGGTCAAGGCATCGGGAGTGGTATGCTTGGTGGGCAAAGTTTCATCATCGACCATTATCTTAATTGTAGAGATGAGCCCTACCTTATATCCGGCTTTTTTGAAAAGCTGATATAATAAACTACTAATAGTGGTTTTGCCATTGGTACCTGTAACACCTACCAATTTCAGATTCCTAGAAGGGTTATCGTAAAAATTGGAGGCCATAATGGCCAAAGCTTTGTTGCCATTATCGACTTCGACATAGGTAACACCATCGATTATTTGCCCAGGAAGTTCTTCACAAATAATCGCCCTAGCCCCCTTATCAATCGCCTTTGAGATATAGTTGTGCCCATCGGTCAATGTGCCCTTGATGGCAACGAAAACATCGTCCATACCCACTTCGCGCGAATCAAAACGAATCTCGTTTATCATAACATTGGTGGATCCGCTAACAGCGGTAAGGCCTACACCGTACAATATGTCCCTTAACAGCTTCATGAAAGTTCCAAGACAATTTTATCGACCTTATTGATATCGGTACCTTGATTAATGGACTGTTTTCTTACCTTGCCGTTACCCTTTACCTCAACTTTAAGTCCTAAATTCTCTAATATGGAAATAGCATCCATACCGCTCATTCCCCTCACGTTTGGCACCTTGTTATATTTCTTCTGTGCTTCGGCATAGTATTTTTCATAGGCATCTTCCAAAGTAGGCTCTTCGGCAATCTTCATTTCGACCTCATCGATCAAGGGATTGTTGGCGTATATTTTTTGTGCTATGGATTTAAACACCGGTCCGGAAACATCGGCGCCATAATACCCCACACTTCTGTCGGGTTCATGAATGACCACTATGCACGAATATTTCGGATTTTCCGCGGGAAAATACCCTGCGAAACTTGAGATATATTTCAGTTTATCGGGGTCTTTGGCCACGTAGTTCTTTTGTGTTGTGCCTGTCTTGCCCGCCATTGAGAAATTTCTGGAATATAACCCATGACCGGTACCATGTTCTTTCTCCACCACATTCTTCAAAAGCTGTTTTACCTTATCGATGGTCTCTTGTGAGCATATCGATGGATCTATAACTTCTTTTTCAAAAGTCTTTACCCTACGGTTCATTTCCCTAACCTCTTTGATCAATCGTGGTCTGACCATCTCACCATTGTTGGCAATGGCGTTATAAAATGTCAAGGTCTGCAAAGGAGTCAACGAAACCTCATATCCATAGGCCATCTGGGCCAAAGAAAGACCCGACCAACCCTTGTCGCCAGGAAACCTTATCACCGGAACCCCCTCGCCCTGAATGGGCAATCCGAGCTCCTTGTTCAGTCTCATGCCCATCAATCCGTTAACATACTTTCCAGGATTTTCCTTGTAGCCATTATGTATCATTTTGGCAAAAGCGGTGTTCGAAGAGACCTCAAATGCCTTACCAACCGAAATTTTACCATAGCCACCATGCTTGGAATCTTTTACCCTGTGGTTATAGATTTTCCAAGACCCTTTCTCGGTATCGATGACCGTGCTGGTATCGATTACTTTATGCTCAAGGGCGTTCACCAAATTCATAAGTTTGAAAGTCGAACCCGGCTCATGCGACTCACCGATTGCGTAGTTCAAACGTTCATAGTATTTATCCTCCTTGGTCCTCCCCAAATTGGCAATTGCTTTGATCTCACCTGTCTCGGTTTCCATTACAATAACACACCCATGATCGGCCTTGTAATGTTCAAGCTGCTTCAAAAGAGCGTGGTGGGCAATATCTTGAATGTTCACGTCGATGGTCGAGTACACATCATAGCCGTCTTTTGGTTCAATAATGTTATCTAGGCCGATCGGCTTCCATTGACCCTTTGCTATTTTCTGTTTTAAGCGCTTACCTTCGGTGCCTCTGAGGTATGGGCCGAAAGCCCGTTCCAATCCGACCCCGGCATACCTATTGTACTCATTCAAACGTTCGTAACCCACGCTGCGCTCGGCAATTTTTCCCAAAGGATGTTCACGAACCGTTTTTTGTTCGATGATCAACCCCCCTTTGTAGGGCCCTTTGTTGAGAAGTGGAAAATTCTTGACCGCCATATAATCGGAATAGTCAAGATTTCGGGCCAATAATGCATACCTATTTTTGTTCTCTTTCGCTTTGCGCAGTAACTGCTGGTAATGTGATGATGACTTGCCCAGCAATTTTGCCAAAGCGTCGGACAATGGTTTTACATTTTCCTTAAAATCGATATCACTTACGGTTTGAGCATCAAATCGAATTTCATAGCGTGAGACCGAGGTGGCCAACAAACTGCCATCATCGGAATAAAGATCTCCGCGGTTCGGGGCGATCGTGAACATCTTTGTGGTTCGCTTTTCGGCAAGACCACGGTATCTTTCACCTTCCATGACCTGAATAGTGACCAACTTAAAAAGAACGGCACAGGCAAACAAAAACAGAAATGCCACAACAAAGTATAACCGGTTCAATATGCGTTTATCGGTGACTGCCATTTATTCCTTAACTGATTTTACCCTGATTTTTTTCGGGGGAACTTCTGATGGGTACAATTCTTTCCCAGCCAAATTTTGGGTGATTGTCGATTCAAGTTTCAATTTTTGTATGTCTTTGTGAATATCGACGAACTCGCTTCTCAATTCTTTTACCTCTTCGCTCAGAACCGCGATCTGATGTACCTTTTTATCTGCACTGTGCGAACTACCGATCATCACCGCCGCCAAAAAGGATGTAAAAATGATGAACAACCAATTCTTAGGGGCGTCATCGCTCACCAAGAATTTTCCTTTCAACAAGTCCAATAGTCCTTTTTTCATCACACCTTATATTATTGTTAGATACGCTCCGCTACGCGGAGCTTGGCACTGCGTGCCCTATTGTTCTTTACTATTTCTTCACTCGACGGTACGATAAGCCCTCCAATTTTTTTAAAGGGAACATCGATATTGCCGTAAAAATCCTTTACGGGCTCGCCTTCGAATTGCCCTGCCCTAATGAACCTTTTCACCAGACGGTCTTCAAGCGAGTGATAACTCAAAACGCTCAACCTACCTCCAGCCTCCATCAAAGTAGCGGTCTGCAACAAAAATTCTTTGATGACCTCTATTTCTTGATTGACCTCAATACGAATAGCCTGGTAAACTTGTGCCAATATTTTATGTTCCTTCGACTTGGGCAAAAATGACTGCAAGGCTTCCTTTAATTGCCCCGTAGTCTTCAAAGGTGACTTTTCGCGTTGCTCGACCAATTTCTTTGCTATGGCATTGGCATTTCTCAGCTCACCATACTCGAACAGAATTCTACGCAAATCATCAAATTCATAACGATTGACAACATCGTGGGCCGACACTTCGTTTTTCATGTTCATGCGCATATCGAGTTCGGCTTCAAAACGGGTCGAAAACCCACGCTCCGCCTTATCGAACTGATGCGATGAAACACCGAAATCGGCCAAGATTCCATCAACTTTCCGAATGCCATAGAACTTTAAAAACTGTACGATGTACCTGAAATTTTCATTGATCAACGTGAACCGCTCGTCAACTATCTTATTTTCAAGGGCATCTTCGTCTTGATCAAAGGCTATCAACCTACCTCGACTTCCAAGACGTTTCAATATCTCTTTTGAATGCCCTCCTCCACCGAAGGTCACATCCACATAAATGCCATCCTCCTTAATATTGAGTCCATCAACGGACTCTTGCAACAGTACCGGATTATGATACATCGTTTTCATCATCTCCGTCCTCGCCCATCACCTCTTCGGCAAGCGCGGCGAAATCTTCCGCCGTTTCCTCCAGTACTTTCTCATAGCTATCCTTATCCCATATTTCGACAATATTGATTGCCGAACTCAGTACCACCTCTTTAGAGATCCCTGCAACCGAAATCAAGTTTTTAGGTATCAAAAGTCTTCCCGTGCCATCGATTTCAACAACCTTTACCCCTGCCGAAAAACGACGGATAAAATCGTTGTTCTTTTTCTTGAATCGGTTCTTTTTGTTCATTTTCTGCATGAGCAGATTCCATTCGTCCATTGGATATAGCTCCAAACAGGGCTGAAAAACCGATCTTTTGATCACAAACCCTTTGTTCAATACCGGAGACATCTGATTTTTTAGCGCAACAGGAAGCATTATTCTACCTTTGGCATCGGCCTTGCAATCGTATGTTCCAATGAAATTGATCACCTAAAATGGTTGGTTTGTCTTTTAATAACTCAAATATATAAATATTATTACCACATTTTACCACAAATTACCACTTTGTTGCGAAATTTTATAAATATTCGCTCCAATATGGTATTACGACCATTTGCCGGCACCTTCAAAACCTCAGTTTTCAATGTGTTATCTTGATGCGTAGGGCCTACAAAAAATGATTGTGCGATAGTTTCTATAAGATGGGTATTATGTGGAATTGTATATATTTGCCAACATAGACCAGACACATCCTGAATGGAAGAAAAGATTATTACCGAGGGCAATTACAGGTATATTGAAAAAGGTGAGGGCACTCCGCTAATTATCTTGCACGGTCTAATGGGCGGGTTAAGTAATTTTCACGGGGTGACCGATTATTTTCCTGCTAAAGGATATAAGGTATTGGTACCCGAACTACCCATTTACGATATGCCCTTGCTGAAGACCAATGTAAAACAGTTCGCGAAATTTCTTGAAAAGTTTATTGAATTCAAGGGTCTTAAAGATGTCATACTTCTTGGAAACTCATTGGGCGGACATATTGGACTATTACATACCAAAATGTACCCGAAAATGGTAAAGGCGTTGGTCATTACCGGCAGTTCAGGACTTTACGAAAGCGCAATGGGCGATGGTTATCCAAAACGGGGCGATTACGAGTTTATCAAAAAAAAGGCCGAAAACGTTTTCTACGACCCCGCCGTTGCCACTAAGGAAATTGTCGACGAAGTTTATGCGACCGTTAACGATCGTGTTAAATTGGTCAAGACATTGGCCATAGCCAAAAGTGCCATAAGGCACAACATGGCACAAGACCTTCCTAAAATGAGGACCCCGACCTGTATAATTTGGGGTGAAAATGATGGCGTGACACCCCCCGACGTCGCTGAACTTTTTCACGAACTACTGCCCGACTCAGACTTGTTCTGGATCGAGAAATGTGGGCATGCCCCAATGATGGAACATCCTGATGAGTTCAATAGCATTCTCGCTACCTGGCTAAAAAAACGAGGCTTTTAAACCCTCCCATCCATGTTGATCAAAACGGCCAATTTCGTAATGAGCAACTCAGATGTTGCCAAATGCCCACAAGAACCGATACCTGAATACGCCTTTATCGGCCGATCCAATGTAGGTAAGTCTTCTTTGATCAATATGTTGACCGATCATAAGGGTTTGGCCAAGACGTCGGGTAAGCCCGGTAAGACTCAACTTATCAACCACTTTAAAATCAATGACAATTGGTTTTTGGTAGATCTGCCCGGTTATGGATATGCCAAAGTCTCAAAAAGGGACAAAAAAACATTTCAAAAGTATATTACCAATTACTTTCTTCAGCGCGGGCAATTGGTCTGTTCTTTCGTATTGGTCGACATTCGCCATGAGCCCCAAAAAATTGACTTGGAATTTATGGAATGGCTTGGTGAAAATCAGATACCGTTTTGCATCATATTCACCAAGGCCGATAAATTGAAACCAAGGGCTATACAGATAAATGTTGAAAGCTACATTCAAGAATTGTTGAACGGTGTATGGCAAGAGGCCCCCAGATACTTTGTTACATCTTCTACCAATGGCAGCGGCCGTGAGGAAGTCTTAAGTTTTATCGGCACAATCAATGCCGATTTTTTTGAACAACAAAAAGGCTAAGGCAATTCTTGTCTTTCCTTGATCAATCGAATCAAAGATTCCACATCATGCAAAGAGTCTATCTCTTCGGTATTTACAAATACCTCTAAACGCATATTGGCCTCCAAAAGAACGATCGGAAATGTAAACTTGCTGCCAAATTTTGACGCATAAAGCCTTTCAAATTCATCTTTGTGCAAAAACTCCATTTCAAAATCTGCCGATTTTCGAAACTTCTTCCAGATTGAGTTCTCGGTCAATACCCCAAAAGTCAATTTACAGAGTTTACACTCATAAGTGCCAGGACTCATTAATTTATGTGCCCCATCCAAGATTAGGTTGCCCAGGCCTGAATTGGCATTGTATATAAAAATCAGTTTTCGCAATTTGGCCCCTTTTAATGTTGAACGGCAAAGCTATATATTTATAACATTCAAAAGCACAATATGCCTTTCAACAAATTTATCTTAACATGTTTAATGCTGACATTGGTTCAGCTAGAGTGTAAGTCACAGGAAAACAATATTGCTTACAGCTCTGATGATCTTAAAATACTTTCCATTTCAGAGAATAGCTACGTGCATGTCTCTTATTTGGATACTAGTGCTTATGGCAAAGTGGAATGTAACGGTCTTATTTATTTGAAAAATGGCGAAGCTATAGTCTTTGATACCCCAATCGACAATAACGTATCCATTGAGTTATTGAAATGGTTGATGGAAGATAAAAAATGTCAGGTCAAGGCAGTTGTTGTCAACCATTTTCACATCGATTGCCTAGGCGGACTAGCTGCTTTTCATGGCGCCAAGATTCCTTCGTATTCGAACAACTTGACCATCACATTGGCTGGAAATATGGGCTACGTTGTTCCGGAAAACGGATTTGATATGCAGCATGAATTAAGTATTGGTGGTACCAAAATCATCAACGGTTTCTTTGGTGAGGCCCATACAAAAGATAATATAATAAGTTATATTGTTGAAGAAGGTTTGATTTTTGGCGGATGTGCAATAAAGTCTTTGAACGCCCAAAAAGGAAATCTTGCGGACGCCAATCTTTTGGAATGGAGCAAAACCGTACAAAAAATAAAGGAAAACTATCCAGATACGCAAATCGTCGTTCCCGGTCACGGAGCCCATGGGGATACGGCATTGCTCGACTATACGATCGAACTTTTTAAAACCGACTAGAATGAAAAAATTGCCTATTGTCTTTTTATCGCTTTTCACCTTTTTGGCATGTGGCGAAAAACCAAAGGAGAGAATTCCCCCGGTGACCTCGCCATTTTCAAATGTCGATACACTTGCCATCAACGATTGGTGGAACCGCGATGACAATGCGATAATCGATTTAAAAGTTGATCGCGACAGCGTGGTCGCCTTCGGAATTTATACAGTTTCGAACAAAATCTTAAAATTGAGCGCCCAACTCTATCCGTTATACCCCGAAGAGACCCGAGAGGTGCGCCTGGAAATCGAAAAAGACGGTCAATGGAAAGAAATTCAAAAACGGAACATCAATGATTTAGGGTGGTCGGCACTTTTCCGTATCGAAAATTGGGACGATTCGAAAAACGTTAAATATCGTATTAGACATGCGAAAAATGCTCTTTTTGAAGGTCTTGTTCGCAAAAATCCCGAAAACGAAGAGGAGATTTCCCTAGCGGCACTTTCCTGCAATTCGAACCAAGATCGTGGTATGCGTGAAAATTATGTACGCAACATAAACTATCAAGATCCCGACCTAATATTTTTTGCGGGAGACCAATCGTACGACCATACCGAACATACGGCTGCATGGTTGAAATTCGGTCTTCAATTTCGAGAGACTTTTAGAAATCGGCCGGCAATTACCATTCCTGACGATCACGACATCGGACAGGGCAATCTTTGGGGTGAAAACGGAAAAATATCCACCTCGCCTGGCAGTCCTGATGGTGGGTATACCTATCATCCCGAATATGTAAAAATGGTCGAACGCTGCCAAACCGCTCATTTACCCGACCCCTATGACCCAACACCGGTCGAACAAGGTATCGGTGTCTATTACACAAATCTGTTATGGGGAGGAGCCGATTTCGCTATTTTAGAGGACAGGAAGTTCAAATCAGGGCCTGAAGGAAAGATTCCTCAGCAGGGGCCGCGGCCCGATCATATTCGAAACCCCGATTATGATCCCGCCTCAATTGATTTACCGGGGCTTACCCTTTTGGGCGAACGCCAACTAAATTTTCTGGAAGATTGGGGAAGTCAAAATACCGATGCCCCAAAAGTTGTTTTATCGCAGACCGGGTTTTGCGGGGGCGCCCACATTCATGGCAGCCTTGATAACCGACTTCATGCCGACCTAGACAGTAACGGATGGCCACAGACAGGGCGCAACAAAGCATTGAGACTGATTAAAAAAGCCAATGCCGTACATATTGCGGGAGACCAACATTTGGCAACTATTATCAAACAAGGTATCGATGAATTCCGTGACGGACCATGGGCGTTTGTCGTGCCCGCCATAGTAAATGATTATTACAGCCGTTGGTGGTGGCCCGAAGATGAAAAAGCAGGTGCAAACCCCAACACGAATACATCGCTACCATGGACGGGCGATTACCTCGATGGTTTCGGCAATAAGATAAGTATGATGGCCTATGTCAACCCCGAGAGTTCATCAAAAGGAGGTGGATACGGATTAATACGGTTCAACAAAAAAGAAAAAACCGCCACTTTTGAATGTTGGCCAAGATATGTCGATGTAACCCAGCCCAATGCGCAACAATTCGAAGGTTGGCCCATGACGGTTTCAATGGAATAGGGTAAAAATTTGTATGCCAAAATTTGTCGATCTAACTGACGACGAAAATCAATTGTTCCCGGCACAAGGATCTTTTTTTCAAAAATTTATGACTTCGGTCATAAAATCAATAGCATTCTATGATTAGTTTTATTCAATAAAAAGATAACCGTTATGAACGAAATCTCGTCTATTCTTATTCCTTTTGATTTTTCGGATGCTTCTAAGACAGCATTGGAGTATGCTGTTCAATTTGCCATTGTCGACGATAGCGTTGAAATTTTACTCGCCCATGTTGTAGGCGAGGCTAGTTCTGAAAATTTAAGCGAACAATTCGAAAAATTGCAAAAGCGATATTCAAGAGACTTGAAAAAGCCTTTGAAATGGATAGATTTGAAAGGTACATTGACCGAATCTTTGGTGGAATTACAACAGAATAAAAAAACCGATCTCGTTATCATGGGTACTTCCGAGGCCCAGGACCATGAAATCAAATTGATCAGCAACACTTCGAAATTCGTGTCGGAGGTAGATTGTTCGGTTTTGGTCGTTCCAGAAAAAATGGATGAATTTCAAATCAAGAACATCGCTCTCGTCTTGGGAAAAGAGGAAATCGATGATCGACACGCCCTGGAAACCTTATTGGATATTGCTAGAAAATTCAATGCGAAGGTGCATGTATTGACCATTGAGAACACTTCAGAGATGTATGGTTATTCTGAGACCGATGAAGCCAACGAGAATTTGTTGGAATACTATCTCGAAAGTTTCTATACCGAGCATACCTTTATCGAAAATAGCGACGTGGTCAAGGGTATTCTATCGCATGCCACTGAAAAGGAAATGGATATGATAGCCATACTACCGAGAAATCATGCCAAAAGAAGCAACCCGTCGGAAGGTAGGCTGACCGAAATGCTCACCTTAAAATCGAAAATACCGGTATTGGCCATTGATTGA
The DNA here is from genome assembly GCF_042611095.1 of Meishania litoralis. Taxonomy (NCBI): domain Bacteria; kingdom Pseudomonadati; phylum Bacteroidota; class Flavobacteriia; order Flavobacteriales; family Flavobacteriaceae; genus Meishania; species Meishania litoralis. The sequence continues at coordinate 136,847 of NZ_JBHFPV010000004.1, read as the reverse complement.
TGATAAGCGAAGTAGTGGTTATGATCAACCTTTTAATTCCAGCTTTTCGGCAAAATAGTCGCAGAAATCCTTCATTGTAGCGGTCATCTTCTCGTCTTGGGTCGCCTTCATAAAAGTATCGGACAACGAGACCAAGGTCTGGTGAAAGAAAACCTTCATTTCGTCGACCGGCATATCTTTGGTCCATAGGTCAATTTTCAATGACTCTTTATTCTTGCTATCCCATACTGAAAGCAACATGGCTTTTGCCTCTTCGTTATCGACCCCACCATCTTGTGCGGACCATGTTAATTTTTCCGGAACACGATTTTCGTCCAGCCCTACTTTTAGCGTTATTTCAGATGTGTGCAGCATTGCCATTATTTTCTTGGTTTGTAGTTGCTTTTCTTGAATATTTCCTCTTCGGGCAACGCTATAAGCTGCTGCAAGGTGATTTCATTCCTCTCCATTAAGGCGCGAACGATCTGCCAACCCATATAGCGCCCGATGCGACCGGGAGATTCGTTGTCAAGTTCGAGTCCGAATTTTGAAAAAGGAGCAGGATCCAAAAACCTAGTGTCCAACTTGTTGTCGGTGCTATAAAGATGTTCTTGTTCGATAAAATTCCGCCAAATTGGTTCTTCGTTCACCTGTGCCCAATCGACCTGATCTTGCGAATATCCTATTTTCAAGGCATCGGAGGCGAACGGCATAATCTTGTCCTTTAGGTATAATATCTTTCCATAGTATATGATTTTAGACAAAAACATGCGTTCCCGAGGCCTACGAATGAATTTATTGGCGAAGGCCGTTGCAACATCGGAGACCATGAACTTTCGATCGAGACCCTGGGCAATGTAACGTTGAATACCCCGATAGAATTTGTGGTCGGCACCGAGATAGCTGTCCAGTTCAATGAACAGCAGCGAATCGGTCAAAATTACTCGGTTTTGGTAATCGACATCATTGATGACCGTAACGATCTTCGGAATGTCATAATTCGGAAAATAGAACTTGATGTGCTTGAACAGGGATTCAAGATCCTGCTGTTCCTTTTCAAAGTTTACGAATGTTTTCCCTACCTCCGACAGAAGTTCAATTTGCAAAGTATCTCTGAGTTTGGCCACCCACACACTATCGGCAAATTGTACGGGAAAAAGATAGGGATAGGTTTTTTTTAATGCCGGAAGGTCCGATGGTTTTGCCTCTGCAAATTCCCTATCAAATCTACTAACTTGAAGATCAATATTGATTTTAGCGATTTCATCAGCGACCCTATCATTGTCATTACATGCAAAAATCATCATTGAAATCAGCAAAACCGCAAAAATCGACCTATTTGCATCAAGTAATTTCCTCAAGATTTTATATTTACGTTAGTACCCTTTATTTTTAGTTCACAAAGTTAACCGTTAACCTATTAAATATCTTCATGCAAACCGAAAAAGTAGTTGCCCATATTGTAAAATGGCTCAAAGATTATGCTACCGATGCCAATATAAAAGGTTTTACCATCGGTATTTCAGGAGGCATAGATTCTGCCGTTACCTCAACATTATGCGCCATGACCGGACTGGAACTCCTCTGTCTCGAAATGCCGATACATCAGGCCGAAAGTCAAATCAACAGGGCCTTGAACCATATCGCCTGGTTAGAAAAACATTTTGATACCGTGCGCTCACGCACAGTACAACTCACCCCGGTTTTTGACAGTTTCGTTGCCGCTTTGCCCTCTGTTAAAAATGAGGAGGAACGTTTTATGGCGTTGGCCAATGCCCGGGCACGTTTGCGAATGACGACACTATATTACTTCGCCGGACTAAAAAATTATCTTGTTGCGGGCACGGGAAACAAGGTCGAGGATTTCGGAGTGGGTTTTTTTACGAAATACGGTGATGGCGGCGTCGATCTGAGCCCCATTGCCGATTTGATGAAAACCGAAGTCTATGAAATTGCAAGATATCTTGGAATAAACGATGAAATTATCAAAGCCGCACCAACTGATGGCCTATGGGGCGACAATCGCACGGATGAGGACCAGATAGGTGCGTCATACCCAGAATTGGAATGGGCAATGAAAATGAATGCCCAGGGAAAAGAGCCCACCGATTTTACCGGACGTCAAAAAGAGGTATTTACCATATATTACAGACTGAACAGGGCCAATAGGCATAAAATGGTTCCAATACCTGTTTGTGAAATTCCAGAATTGTTAAAATCGACCACTTAACTAAGAATCAGGTGTATAAAACGAATATAATGGCATTCTTTGCCCTTCTTTTAGGAAAAAACTACAAATTTGTCTTCTGAATTCGATATTTAAAACTTACATTGCACGTACGTATTTATACCTACCTTTGATAGAATTGAATATCGAGAAAACTAGACCAAAATGATTAAAGTATTGATTGCCGACAACCACCCCATTGTTCGCATGGGCGTAATAAATGTTTTGGAATCCGCATCAGGATTTGAGGTGCTCGACGACGTATCGACCACTTCAGAACTATTTGAAAAATTAAAAGATGTTTCGCCAGATGTGGTGATGTTGGAAATGGATATTCCTGAAATTAATGGTATTGCGACTTTAAGAAAAGTCAAGAAAGAATATCCGAACGTTAAAGTTTTGATGTATAGTGGACAATCTGAAGATGTCTATGCGCTAAGTACGATTCGCGCCGGTGCATTTGGCTATCTTTCAAAAGCATCCGACATTGATTATATCATTTCCGCCGTACGAAAAGTTGCCGAAGGCAACATGTTCATTACCAATGAACTTGCGCAGCGTTTGGCCTTCGATGAAGGCACACAAAAACCGAGAAGATTCTTCAGAAAGCTTTCAACACGTGAAGTCGAGGTTTTGAAGATGTTGGCCAGTGGTAAGCGAAACAAAGATGTCGCCATCGGGCTTAACCTCAACGAAAAGACGGTGAGCACCTATAAGGCACGTTTGATGAAAAAATTGAACGTTGATAATATGGTAGATCTCTTACAGCAGGCCAAAGCTTTAGAGCTGTATTAAAATAGAACTAATACCTTCCAAAAACGCAAGACCCATTTGTCGATGACATTTGGGTTTTTTTGTTGGCCAGACCTTAAGAAAGCACCCTATTAAGTTTTTTGTTCAACAATTTGTTCAACTGAATATAGTTCATTATTTCCTCTAGGGTCTCCTTATGGTCTTCTTCGACATTCTGCGTATTTTTCTGTAAACGCTCCATGCGTTTTTTTATCAAATAGCACCTTAGGGTCAATATGGTCTCGCTGACCAATTGCGCGACTCCGTGTTTTTTGTCCTTGGGATAGATGTCCTTACTTTCCCATTTATGCAGCACATATTTTTCCTCTTCCATTAAAATAGATGATACCTCGGATACCATTTCTTGATCCAATTCGGATAAAAAGGTGTTCACCGAAAAATCTTCCTTCTCGTTCAATTGCTCGATTAATTTGTAGTAGATTTTTCTAAATTGATCGTTGGTCAGTTCGATTTCGTCATCCTGCAGATCGAGATAAATTTTTTCGTAAACCTTTGCTTCCAATGATTCAGGTTCTAAAATCAAATCACCTTCTTCATTCTCTTTGAGAACCAAATCTTCAAATTCTTCTTGTTCCTTTCCGTATAGCAACAACATTTCGATGATCTTTCGCTCGAGTTCATACTGTACATCTACCTTTTCGGCAGCAACTTCGTTCTTTACTACTTCAAAGGCCTTATGCTCTTGCTGCAATTTTTTTGAAACATCGGCGATTTCCTTTTTACCGATCTGTGCCAAAGTACCGAACAGCACCGCTTCGGAAATATTCATGATCTGGGCGCACTCTTGAATGTAGATTTCCCTTTTTATGGCATCAGGTATCTTGGCAATGCTGTTTACGATATCCCTAACGGTATCCGCACGTTTAATAGGGTCATTTGCCGCTTCTTCGGCCAAAAGATGGGCCTTGAACTGTATGAAGTCCTTTGAATTCTCTTGAAGATATATCGTTATATCTTCAAGCTCATTGTTTTTCGCAAAACTGTCGGGGTCTTCCCCTTCAGGAAACGAGCATACTTTTACGTTCATGCCCTGTTCCAAGATGAGGTCGATACCGCGTATCGAAGCTCTCAGGCCCGCGGCATCGCCATCGAACAGAACCGTTATGTTCTTGGTCAATCGGTTGATCAACCGTATCTGTTCAGGTGTCAGGGCGGTTCCACTGGAGGACACTACATTTTGTATACCCCGCTGATAGAACTGTATGACATCGGTGTAGCCTTCTACCAGATAACAATTGTCTTCTTTGTTGATTGCCTGTTTCGCATAGTAAATACCATAAAGCACCTTGCTCTTGTGATAGATTTCGCTTTCAGGGGAATTCAGGTACTTCGCCGCCTTTTTATCATTGTTCAGAATGCGCCCACCAAAACCCAAGACCCTGCCGCTCATCGAGTGAATGGGAAACATTACCCGCCCCTTAAAACGGTCGAATTTTCTCGGATCACCAGGATTGGCCGTATCTTCTTTGACAATTGTCAAGCCGGTTTTTTCAAGATATTCCAATTGGTAGCCCTTATCAAGTGCCGCTTTCGTGAAACCGTCCCATTGATCCAAACAATAACCTAAGCTGAATTTTTTAATGGTCTCATCTGTAAATCCCCGCTCTTTGAAATAGCTGAGTCCAATGGCTTTGCCCAGCTCGGTGTTCCACAGCATTTCGGCAAAATGTTCTTTCGCGAATTCCGATACCAGATACATGCTTTCCCGTTCGTTTGCCTCCTCTTTTTGCTCATCGGTACGCTCGGTCTCCTCAATCTCGATGTTGTATTTTTTAGCCAGATATTTAATGGCTTCGGGATAAGTGAAGTGTTCGTGCTCCATTAAAAATGCCACTACGTTTCCACCTTTGCCGCTGCTGAAGTCCTTCCAAATCTGTTTGACCGGCGAAACCATGAAACTAGGAGTACGCTCATCGGTAAACGGACTCAGGCCCTTGAAGTTCGAACCTGATTTTTTAAGTTGCACAAAATCGCCGATGACCTCTTCCAAACGGGCGGTTTCGTAAACTTGGTCTATGGTGGATTTTGAAATCAATGGCTTCTTGATCTTGTAACGGATAAATGTAGCGAAATAGTTGCGCTTGGGAAAAGAAAATTATGTAGATTGAATTCTAAAATCCAATATTTTGATTCTCTTTTTTGGCACCCGGCCCGGCAAAACGCAATTCCATTCGCTTCCGGAAGTTGCATGTCCTTATTGCGAACAACGGGCAACCATGACCCTCTACAAAACTAGCAACTGGTTTCATTTATTCTGGATCAAACTGTTCAAAATCTCATCGAGCCGAATGGCAGAATGCTCACATTGCAAGAAGGTCTTCTATGAGGAGGAGTTCAGCGATGCCATGCAAGCTGCCATATCGAACTAATGTATTTCTTCAGAATTTCACCTACCACTTAATGCTTAAAAGATTTCATGCGCATCACAGCAACAAACGCGATAGGGCTATATGTCAAACCTCAGGCCCAATGAAATATTATGTTGTTCCACTTCGGCATTTTTAAATATCGGGTTCAGATCGTACTTGGCATACAACAGTACTCCATCAAACCCAATGTAGCCACTTAAACCGTATACAAAATTAGTAGTATCGTAACCCCGCTTTAATTTGTCCTTGACCCTTTCGCCATTTCTTTCATATTTCAGTTTTTGCCTTGTGCCCAGATTGAATCCGCCGTATCCGCCTAATCCAATTCTGAATTGATTGCGTAATGAATATCGGATGGTTTTCTCGGTTTTCCGAAATTTTGATGGTCCAAATTCAAAATGCGCAGGAAAAACAAGATTGTCCATCCGCAACTTTGACTTCTTCAGGTCATATTCAAATTGTTCAAGACGCACCTGACCATCATCGGCCACAAAATATTGGTTATCATTTGGCTTAAGGCCATTGAACTGAAACGAAAACCCATAATTGAACCGTAAAAAATTCGAATTCTTGAAAACCCTTGTCCGCCACTGCCAACCCAACTCAGCAAAGCGGCTACCGCCTATTTTATAGGGTGAATCTTCCAGTGATTGCCCATCGATCAGTGCGTTGTTCAGACCTATGGCGAAAACAAAATCCGAATTTGTACGCCGATCGTATTTCAATGGTCTATTTCTATGTTTGAAAATCGTCCAAGGCTCTTCGTCGCCCCACCGTATGGTTATACCGCCATCGTCATCGGTAATCGAAAACTCGTTTTCGCTTTTTAAAACGGCACCTTCATTTCGCTCTAGCAAAGCTATTTTGTTATCGATAATGGCAATTCGGTTTTCAATATTGAGCGCTCTTTTTTTTGCCGCAGCTTCTTTTAGTTCAATAGCTTCCTCATTATTGATCAGACCCTCTTCCAAACGATCGTTGATATCATTGACCTCAGACTTAAGCGCCTCTTTTTCCTGCTCGGTTATTTTGGTCTTTTGGGTTCTCAATTGCTCCACTCTTTCCCTATACCATTCTTGGCCCAGGGCATTCTGAACGGTAAACAAGGATAATACTAGTACAAGGTAAATGATGATTCTACTCATGATTTTTAGATTTTGATAAGCCTCTGCCCGGCCTCCCCACCAACGGGGAGGCGAATAGAAGCCTGATTGATGAATGATCGATTAATTATTACGGTCGGCTACTGCAGTTCTGACCTTTAGAAATCCTGATTTTAACTTTTCCAAAATTTGATCTCGAAACGACTGATCAAGTTCTTCCTCCACCTCGTTCAACAAGGCCATGGCATCTACCGAAGCACCATTACCCATAAGTTTTTCCAACATTATTTCTTGTTGTGCTTTTCGCAAAAGAGAATCAACTTCGGTATCGGTCAGCAACGGACCCGTTTCTTCAATTGCCTCGACCTGCGCCAACAACTCCGTTATTTTGGCCTCGACCACAGTATCGGGAATCATTGTTTCTTCAATATTCTTATTGGACAATATTTCTTTCCGCGCGCTTGTAATTGAAGCGTTCTCGTTTTCTGTCAAACCAAAATCAACCATCTTATGGGACTCGACATATTCATCGTCGGAAATATCATCAGTTCCATCCTCCAAAACTATTTCCGTCTTATTGGTATCGATAATTATAGGAGTCACTTTTTCAATGTTATTTTTTTCTTTAGCTTTTGTGCCATTGACGGTTTCAGGCGTACCTAGTGCATCATTTTCATTATAAAACAAAGCGGATATAATCAGTAATCCGATAAAACCCGCAGCAACGGAATACCACAAATAGCTCTTTCTTTTCGGGGTTCGCGATGTTTCCAATTGCCCGCTAATTTTTTCCCAAGCAGCGGGCGAAGGTTGAATTTCCCGTTCGTTCATTTTTTTGGCGATATGCTCTTCGAACTTATTGGTTTCCATAACCTATGATATTTTGTTGTTTTAACCGCGACTGCAACAGTTTTCTTGCCTTGAACAATTGCGACCTCGATGTACTTTCGGAAATCTTCAATATTTTGGCGATTTCACAATGCTTATAACCTTCTATGGCATAGAGTACGAAGACCAATCTATAACCTTCGGGCAATCGGTCTATCAACTCTTGAATATGCTCCACGTCCATATCATTCGACAATGGCACTTCATACGTTTCATTACGCTCATACACCTCATCATCATAAACAACGAACTGCCGTTTTCTCAAAAAGGAGATACTCTCCCTTATCATTATCCTTCTAATCCATCCCTCAAAACTACCTTCGAACTTAAATGTGTTCAAATGTCGAAATACCTTTACGAAACCGTTGACCATTACGTCCTCGGCAAAATGGACATCTTTGATATATCGGCGGCAAACGCCCAACATTTTAGGCGCATGGTTCTCATAAAGTCGTCTTTGGGCCCCTGGGTCACCTTCTGCCGACCTTTTGATAAGCTGTCTTTCACTTGTATAAAAAGGAATGATCTTCAATTTTAAAAGCTTCTATTTGTCTAGACGGAGTGCTAGTCAAAAACGTTGCCTTTTTAGCAACATTTTTTTTGAAAAAAATATAAATTTTTGATTTTCAGTAATTTACTTATTTTTTTCTGTCAACGACATAGTTGACCATCAATTGAAGTGCGCTCTTATAATCAGATTCGGGGTAGGCTTCCAGCAAAGCCAAGGCCTTTTCTTTAAAAGCGAGCATTTTCTGAACGGCATATTCGAGACCACCGTTTTGTTTTACGAAAGCGATGACCTCTTTTACCCTCTTTTTATCCTTATTATGATTTTTTACTGAATTGATAAGCCATTTTTTGTCTTTATCGCTACAATTGTTCAGCACGTAAATCAAGGGAAGTGTCATTTTTTGCTCTTTAATGTCAATTCCGGTAGGCTTTCCGATTTTATACCCGCCATAATCGAAAAGATCGTCCTTTATTTGAAAGGCCATTCCGCATAGTTCGCCAAATTTTCGAAAAGTCTCTACCTCGGGCGAACCCGGTTTTACCGAACAGGCCCCTAAGCTGCAGCAAGCGGCGATCAATGTGGCGGTCTTTTGACGTATAATCTCATAATATACTTCTTCGGTAATGTCCAATCGGCGCGCTTTTTCGATTTGCAGTAGTTCACCTTCGCTAATTTCGCGCATGGCCACCGAAATGATCTTCAATAGATCAAAATCGTCATTATCAACGGACAGCAGCATACCCCTGGCCAACAAAAAATCACCGACCAAAACGGCAATCTTATTTTTCCAAAGGGCATTTATCGAGAAAAAACCTCTTCGTTTATTGCTATCGTCCACTACATCGTCGTGAACCAAACTTGCGGTATGGATAAGTTCGATTACCGAAGCCCCTCGATAGGTACGCTCGTTCACCAGACCATTGTTTATCAGCTTGGCGGTCAGAAAAACGAACATGGGCCGCATCTGTTTGCCCTTACGATTTACGATATAGTATGTAATACGATTCAGCAAAGCGACGTTCGAGGCCATGGACTGATGGAATTTCTTCTCGAAAAGTTCCATCTCCTCGTTAACAGGCTCCTTAATTTGGGATACTATTTTCAAAGGATTCTTATGATTTATCGGGTAGGCCAGTGTTAAGCCATAAAAATAGCGAAAATGAAAGAGTAAACCGTACTTAGCATGCAGTAATCGATATGCATCAATGCCTAAAGATCAAGTTCAGGCCCAAAGAGGAAATTTATTGGGTTTCGGGTACAGTTATCAACGAACCGGCCTGAGTTTTACCGAATAAATTGAGAAAAACGAATGTGTTCATATTCAATTATGATTTGTTGGCCAATTGCCCGCAGGCGGCATCGATATCCTTACCTCTCGAACGGCGCACCGTAACTACGATTCCATTACGTTCAAGCTTTTCAACATACATTTCTATGGCCTTGTTCGAGGCCTGTTTGAAAGTGCCCTCATCGATAGGATTATATTCAATAAGGTTTACTTTAGAGGGCGCGAATCGACAGAATTCTACCAAGGCATCGGCATCTTTTGGAGTATCGTTGATACCATCCCATACAACATACTCATAGGTGATCCTACTTTTGGTCTTTTGGTACCAATATTGCAGGGCCTCGCGTAAATCGGAAAGTGTAAAAGTTGCATTGAAAGGCATTATCGAGGTTCTAACCTCATCGATCGCCGAGTGCAATGATACCGCCAACTTAAACTTGACCCCGTCATCGGCCATTTTTCTTATCATCTTGGGCACCCCTGATGTTGAAACCGTTATACGTTTCGGCGACATTCCCAGACCATCGGAAGAGGTAATCCTTTCTATAGCCTTTAAGACATTGTTATAGTTCATCAAAGGTTCGCCCATGCCCATAAAAACAATATTGCTCAGTGGGCGTTCAAAATACAGGCGACTTTCATTATCAATGGCCACTACTTGGTCATAAATTTCATCGGGATTCAAGTTGCGCATTCGTTTCAAACGGGCCGTCGCGCAGAATCGACAGTCGAGGCTGCAACCCACCTGGCTAGACACACATGCGGTGGTGCGCGTTTTCGTTGGAATCAATACCGACTCGACAACAAGGTCATCGTGAAGACGCACGGCATTCTTGATGGTACCATCTTGGCTCCGCTGCATTTGGTCGACCTTGATATGGTTGATGACAAAATTGGTTTCGAGCATTTCTCGGGTCGCTTTCGAAAGGTTCGTCATAACCTCGAAAGAATGGGCGCTTTTTTGCCAAAGCCATTCATAGACCTGATCGCCACGAAAAGGCTTATCGCCTTGCGACACAAAAAAATTGCACAGTTGCTCACGGGTCAAGGCCCTGACATCTTTCTTTTTGGTTTCTTCCATGGTGAAAATAAAAATCCCTCTATACCGGCGTCGGCAAAAGAGGGATTAGCTTATTTATAGCAACATATTTCCGTCTTCTTTGAACGAAAACAATTTTTCTATTAGATTATCAACATGGCATCACCATAAGAATAAAACCTATACCCCTCAAGAATTGCTTCCTTATAACTTTTTTTCATTAAGTCGTGGCCCATAAATGCGGATACCATCATCAACAAAGTGGATTTGGGGAGATGAAAGTTGGTGACCATAGCGTTCGCAATGCTAAAATCATGCGGTGGAAAAACGAATTTGTTCGTCCAACCATTAAAAGTATTCAGCATTTGATCTGAAGATACGGCACTTTCAAGGCCTCGCATGGCCGTGGTGCCTACAGCACATATTTTACGCTTGTTGCGCTTTGCCGCGTTTACGACTTCGGTCGCCCTTTCATCAATGATCAACTCTTCGCTATCCATTTTATGCTTTGACAGGTCTTCGACCTCAACAGGATTGAAAGTTCCTAAACCTACGTGAAGCGTCAGTTCTGCAAAATCAATCCCCTTGATTTCAAGCCTCTTTAATAGATGTTTGGAAAAATGAAGCCCTGCCGTGGGAGCCGCTACCGCCCCTTCGTGCTTTGCATAAATGGTTTGATAACGTTCCTCGTCTTCAGGTTCAACATCGCGTTTTATATACTTGGGCAATGGGGTTTCGCCCAGTTCCTTCAACTTTCTTCTGAAATCGGTATAAGAACCATCGTACAAAAACCTCAGGGTTCGACCTCTTGACGTGGTATTGTCGATTACCTCGGCCACGAGAGTCTCATCATCGCCAAAATAAAGTTTGTTTCCGATGCGTATTTTTCTGGCGGGATCCACCAAAACATCCCAAAGCCGCTGCTCTTCGTTAAGCTCGCGAAGTAAGAATACTTCAATCCTTGCCCCGGTCTTTTCTTTGTTTCCATATAATCTAGCGGGAAAAACCTTGGTGTTGTTCAATACCATTACATCGCCTTCATCAAAGTAATCGATAAGGTCTTTGAACATTCTGTGCTCTATTTTACCGGTTTCCCGATGAACTACCATAAGTTTGGATTCATCTCTATTTTCGGCAGGGCGCTCGGCCAACAGATTATCAGGAAGTTCAAAGCTAAAGTGCGATAATTTCATACTGTTCTATTCGTTATGTGTTTTGCGGCTGCAAATATACGATTCGGCAACAGACGATGTCAAGTAAAAGCTTGATTAAATAACTTTAGACTTCTTGGACCACGAACTTTAGTTTTTCAAGGTCTTTCCAAAAATCAGGGTATGATTTTGAGACCACCTCTGCGTTATTCACATAAAAAGAGGTCTTCATTGCCAAAGGACCAAAAGCCATTGCCATTCTATGGTCATTATATGTATCTACTTCGATTTGATGGTCTGACCATATTTTTGAAGGCTTAAGCGTAAGATCTTTATCGCTCACCGAAATATCGGCACCGAATTTTAGAAGTTCGGTTTTCATGGCCTCCAAACGGTCGGTCTCTTTGATCTTGAGTGTGTGAAGTCCTGTAAGGTGGCAGCCTATTCCCAAAGCAAAACAGGTAACGGCGATGGTCTGTGCGATGTCAGGGGCATTATCCAATCTGTAATCGACCTTTTGCAATTGACAGTTTGCGACTTTTTTGAGGATGATACAATGATCTCTGTATTCTGTAGATACACCAAAATCACCGTATATATTGGCAAGCACGCTATCTCCTTGCAAACTATCCTTTTTATAAGCGGAAAGGGATATTTCGGACCCGACCTCGGCCAATGCGATAACACTGTAAAAATAGGATGCCGAACTCCAATCGGATTCGACTATCAATTCAGTCGGTTCGATGGCTCTTTTTGGAAATACCCTGATCATATTTTCTTCGAACGAAGTGCTGACACCTATACGCTCCAATAGGCCCAACGTCATTTTGATATAGGGTACGGAAGTTATTTTACCAATTAATTCAAGTTCCAACCCGTTTTGCAAACTTGGGGCGATCAACAGTAATGAAGATATATATTGACTGCTGATATCTGCCGGAAGGCTTACCTTGCCCTTGCTCAGCTTTTTCCCCTTGATCCGAATGGGAGGGTAACCCTCAACATTTTCATAGTCGATATCGGCCCCTAGTTCGCGAAGTGCATCTACCAAAACCTTTATTGGCCTTTCAGTCATTCGCTGCGAACCTGTCAAGATTACATCGATACCTTCTTGCGATGCAAAATAACCGGTCAGAAAACGCATTGCCGTACCGGCATGGTGAATGTCTACGAGTCCATTTTTGATCTTCAGGCCTTTTTGCATAACCTGCGCATCATCAGAATTGGAAAGGTTTTCAATGGAAATATTGGGGAAGAGTCCCTGTAAAAGTAATGACCTATTGGTCTCGCTCTTCGAGCCCGTTATTCGAATATCCGTTTTTAAGAGGGTGTTAAGAGGACCCGTAAGGCGTAACTTCAAGGTGATTTATTTAGGTCTAAAAAGAAAGCCCAAATATAGTACTATTTGAGCTTTTTATTATTCTGATGGCGATCATGGTCGCGCTTGGTCTTCAAAGCCAATTTTTTGTCAAATGCCTCTTGCAGATCGACCCCTGTCTGGTTGGCCAAACAGAGTACCACAAAAATCACATCGGCCAATTCTTCGCCAAGATCTTTTTCTTTATCAGATTCTTTTTCACTTTGTTCACCGTAACGTCGGGCGATTATTCGGGCGACTTCGCCAACCTCTTCGGTCAACTGGGCCATATTGGTCAATTCATTAAAGTATCGAACACCGTGTTCATGTATCCAGTTATCGACTGCGACTTGGGAATTTTTTATATTCATTATTCCTTGTTTTTGGTATCAATTATTAGGGTTACAGGGCCGTCGTTCAATAAATCGACCTTCATATCGGCCCCGAAAACGCCAGTACCGACCCTTTTGCCTAAATCTAGTTCCACTTGACGCACGAATTGCTCATAAACAGGAATAGCTCGATCAGGCTTGGCGGCTTTGATATAACTTGGGCGATTTCCTTTTTTCGTAGCGGCATGCAATGTAAATTGGCTAACTATGATAACATCTCCATCGACTTCGAGAAGCGATTTGTTCATTATTCCGTTTTCGTCGTTGAAAATCCTAAGATTGACAATTTTACGCGATAGCCATTCGATATCTTCTTTGGCATCGGCATTTTCGATTCCCAACAATACCAATAGTCCCATTTTGATTTTTGAAATCAAATTTCCCTCAACGGTAACACTAGCCCTTGAAACCCTTTGAATAATTGCCCTCATCTAGTTTTTAGAATAGTTGTCGATTCTATAGGTGTCTTCGTCACCCGTGACCATTTGCACATAACTTTCATAACGGCTCCACGCCAATTCATCGTTTTCGAGAGCTTCTTTCACCGCACACTTAGGTTCATCGAGGTGCAGACAATTATTGAACTTACAGTCGGCCTTAAGCCTGAATATATCACGAAAGTAATCGCCAATTTCTTCTTTTTCCATATCGACGACACCAAAACCCTTTATACCTGGGGTATCGATTATCTTGGCACCAAAACCAAGGTCGAACATTTCGGCAAAAGTCGTTGTATGCTGGCCATGTAAATGTTGCTCTGAGATCTCGGAAGTTTTGATGTTCAATGCCGGTTCAAGTATATTCACCAATGTGGACTTGCCAACACCTGAATTTCCCGAAAACATACTGGTCTTATCTAGCATCAATTTCTTCACAAGGTCCACATTTTCGCCGGTATGGGCCGAAATCAAAATGCACGTATACCCAATACGCTTATAGAGCTCGGCCAAATACGTCACCTCGGCCAATTCTTCTTTATTGTAGGTATCTATTTTATTGAAAAGTAAAATAGCCGTTACGTCGTATGCTTCGGCCGTCGCCAAAAAACGGTCGATAAAAATGGTATAGGTCTTCGGATTGTTCAAGGTAACCATCAAAAAGACCTGATCAAGATTGGCCGCTATAATATGTGTCTGTTTCGATAGGTTAACCGATTTTCGCACAATATAATTCTTGCGATCCTGTATTGCATAAATTACCCCTATTGTCTCATCACCTAAATTCTCTTTTTCGAACTTAACAATGTCTCCGACGGCTATCGGATTGGTGCTTTTTATCCCCTTGAGCCGAAATTTTCCTTTTATGCGACATTTATAGAAATCACCTTCATTCGATTTGACGGTGTACCAACTTCCCGTAGATTTATAAACGGTGCCTAGCATATATTTGTCACAATACGTTTAAACGACTTAAATTTCTGCGTTGATAATCTTCTCTTGATGATTGATCGATTCTTGGTGGATCGCCTTGAACATCTTTAGAATGAATTCTTCGCTCAGGCCTTTTGATTCGCCTTCAAGAATCATGGCACCAAGGATCTGGTTCCATCGATTCGATTGCAGAACGGCAACGTTTTTTTGTTTTTTTAGAGCCCCGATACTATCGGAAACCTTCATTCGCTTGCCGAGGGTCTCGATCAGCTGATGGTCGAAGATATCTATCTGGGCCCTTAGATTGCTCAACTTTGCATTGTATTCAGCTTCGCTGTCACTTTCTTTCCTAATTATGAGATCTTTCATAATCTGAACCAAGGTTTTCGGGGTCACTTGCTGCGCGGCATCGCTCCACGCGTTATCTGGATCGTGATGCGTCTCAATCATCAAGCCATCGAAATTAAGGTCCAATGCGGTTTGTGAGACATCGAAAATCATATCGCGCTTTCCCGTAATATGGGAAGGATCATTGATAATGGGCAGGTCTGGAAAACGTGTCTGCAAATCGATTGCCAACTGCCACTCTGGAATGTTTCGATATTTTGTTTTTTCGTAAGTGGAAAAACCCCTATGTATAACCCCTAACTTTTTGATATTGGCTGTGCTGAGACGTTCAACAGCTCCCAACCAGAGCGAAAGATCCGGATTCACAGGGTTCTTTATCAAGACTACCTTGTCGGTTCCTTCAAGAGCATCGGCGATTTCCTGTACGATAAAAGGACTAACGGTCGAACGCGCACCTATCCATAACAAATCAATGTCATGCTCCAAAGCCAATTCTACATGGGCGCGATTGGCAACTTCGGTCGCCGTCTTCATGCCGGTCTCATCTTTGACTTTTTGCAACCATTTCAAACCCAAGGCCCCAACTCCTTCAAAATTTCCCGGACGGGTTCTAGGTTTCCAGATTCCTGCCCGATAATAGCTCACATCGGTATCTTTCAAACTATGTGCTATGCCTAAAACCTGTTCTTCTGTCTCGGCACTGCATGGGCCCGCAATCACCAAAGGATGACCCAAGTTCAAGTCGTCCAACCATTTTCTCATTTCCTTTGTATTTTCCATTTTATTGTTTGTTATGAGGTATTCCTTTTAGTATTTCCTTTATTTTATTTGTGTCGTTCATTTCATTATAAATGCCCGTATAGTCTCCTTTTTCGAGCAGATCCTTGAACTTTTGCAGGTTATTGATATATTCTTGCAACGTTTCAATTACATTTTCTCTGTTCTGCTCAAAAATCGGTGTCCACATGGCTGGCGAACTCTTTGCCAATCGCACGGTACTTTCAAAACCACTGCCTGCCATGTCAAAAATATCACGTTCGTTTTTCTCTTTCTCGATAACGGTTTTTCCCAACATAAAAGAGCTGATATGTGATAGATGCGACACATAGGCAATATGTTTGTCATGCGCCAAAGGATTCATATAACGTATGCGCATACCCATCTGTCGAAACAATTCAAGTGCCCTTTCCTGCAACTTGAAAGCGGTCTTTTCGACTTCACAGATGATATTCGTTTTACCCTCGTATAATCTTTCAATGGCCGCCGAAGGGCCCGAAAACTCGGTTCCGGCAATGGGATGGCATGCCAAATAATTTCTTCGTTTCGGATGGTCTTCCAAGGTTTCGCAAATTAAATTCTTTGTCGATCCCCCATCGATTACAACACAATCATCGCCAACCTTATGCAATATCTTGGGTAGTTCGGCGACCAAAGCATTGACCGGAATGGCTACAACGACCATATCGGCAACGCCAAGATCTTCATAGTCTGATTTCGCATCGATGATTTTCAAGGCCATGGCCTCATCAAGATGCGACGGATTGCTATCTATACCATAAATTGTTGTGTCTGGATACAGACGCCTTATGTCTTTTGCAAAAGACCCCCCGATCAAACCGATACCGATTATAAATAGTTTCATGGCTTTCCCTGGCCCCTCCAAAGGAGGCAAATTTCTTGTGTTTCGACTTTCTTTTCAAAAATCATAGTACTTATTTCCAAAATCATATTTCGTACCTCTAAAACCTTTCCAACGCTTCTCGAATCTTTTCTTTAGTCACACAAAGTGAAAATCGAATATAACCTTCACCATTGGTCCCAAAAATCGTTCCTGGGGCGATAAAAATGTTCTTTTCGTACAACACCCTGTCAATAAATGCTTCTGATGGTTCGCTACCGGGAGGTAGTTTGGCCCAAACGAACATTCCAACCGCACTGCGATCATACGTACAATCGAGTTTATCAGCTAATTGAAACATCAATTCCCTACGCGAGGTATAAACCTTGTCAAGACCTTCGAACCAATCGGGACCGCTCTTCAAAGCCACGATGGCACCTTTTTGAATGCCGTAGAACATCCCAGAATCCATATTGCTCTTTACTTTGAGAATAGCATTGATATGGTCGGTATTGCCCAAAACCATCCCCACGCGCCAGCCGGCCATGTTAAAGGTCTTGCTCAACGAATTCAGCTCGAGGGCGACATCTTTCGCACCTTCTATGGACAAAATGCTGATGGGGTCATTACTCAACACAAAACTGTACGGATTATCGTTCACCAAAAGTATATCGTTCTTCTTGGCGAAAGCGACCAGTTGTTCGAGCTGTGATTTACTGGCCATGGCCCCGGTCGGCATATGCGGATAGCTTACCCACATCAACTTTACCTTTGAAAGATCTTGACGCTGTAATTCGTTCAAGTCGGGAAACCATCCATCCTCATCCTTCAAATTGTAGCTTCTGTCAATCGCACCGACCAGCTTTGTCACCGCATTGTAAGTTGGGTAGCCCGGATTCGGTATCAACGCTTCATCCCTAGGGTTTAGAAAAGCCATGCTGATATGCATGATTCCCTCCTTAGAACCCATCAATGGCAAAATACCGTTTACGGGATCGATATCGACTTTAAACTTAGATGCATAAAAATCAGCGATCGCCTCCCGTAGTTCGGGCAAGCCCTGATAGCTTTGATATTGATGCGCCCCAGGATCCAAAACTGCATTCTGCATCGCATCGATTATGTCTTTCGAAGGTGCCAAATCGGGACTACCGATACCCATGTTGATAATCGGCTTTCCTTCGGCAATAAGACCGCGTACCTCGCGTAATTTTTTTGAGAAGTAGTACTCTTCAACGGTATGTAAACGATCCGCCGTACGTATCATAATCTGGCATTTTTGTATTCACCAAGTACTTTAAAATCTTCGAGCATGATGTTCAATAACGATTTGGCCTTGGCAAAATGTTCGAACTCGTCAAAAGTGACATCCACAAAAAAAGCGTATTTCCAAGGTGTTTCGATAATCGGCAATGACTGGATCTTGGTCAGGTTCAGGTTACAATCGCTCATAACATTGAGTACCGTGGCCAAACTACCGCGTTTATGATCGGTAACAAATCGTACCGAGGCCTTGTTGATTTCCTTTTTGGGAAGTTCTTTATTCTTTGTTTTTACCACAATGAAACGTGTGGCATTGTTTTTAATCGTCTGGATCTCAGGAACGATAATCTCGAGCCCGTAGAGTTCCGCGGCCCCTTTTGGGGCGATCGCGGCAATACCTTTAAGGTTTTTTTCCTGTATCCGCTTTGCGGTTTCCGCCGTATCGACATCTTCGACCATCTTGATATGGGGCTGTGTTTTCAAATACTCGCGACATTGCAATAGCGCCATGGGGTGCGAACGTACTTCAAAAATATCGGTAATACTTTGCCCTTTCAACCCCATTAGGTTATGGTTGATGTTCAAATAATGTTCTCCGATAATATGGAGCCCGTTATCATCTATCAGGGCGTAATTCGGTATGATGGATCCCGCTATCGAGTTCTCGATTGCCATTATACCTTTGTCCGCCTTGCCCTCCAACAAACGGTCTACCAAATCGTGAAACGACAGACATTCCACCAAATCGATGTCATGGCCATAATACTCCTTGGCCACTTGATGGTGGTTGGATCCCTTGATCCCCTGAATCGCTATCTTCAATGGCATTGTCGTACGTTTAGAATGAAAAACAAAAAAGTCCCGTTTTTCACGGGACTTTAACTTGTTTTATATCTTACAATATCTATAACAGTCCCGTACTTCTTTTGAAAAAGAAGTAAAAATAGAAACCGTTATAAAAATATTGCCTAGTCATAATACACTTAAACTTGGGCTAAAGTAAGAATTAAATTTAAAAATGTCGTTTTTAGAACATTTTTTTTTGTTTTCTCAAGGATTGGGAACATCGATCAAGGTGATTTTTCCATAGCAGTATCCCATAAGAAAGTAATGAACCCCTATAATACAGTCTTTATTGTTTAATTTTGGATAAATTCTCTACACATGTCGATCTGGGTACAAAATATCAGTAAATCCTTCGGGGCGCAAAAGGCGTTGAACGATGTGACATTTAAAATCAATAAAGGAGAAATCGTCGGATTTTTGGGCCCCAACGGAGCAGGGAAATCTACCATGTTGAAAATTTTGACCACCTATCACGAAGCGGATGAAGGTAATGCCGAAGTCAATGCTTTTGATGTGCTGAAGGATAAAAAAAATGTTCAAAAAAGTATCGGTTACCTACCGGAACATAATCCGTTGTATTTGGATATGTACGTCAAGGAATACCTGGCATTCAATGCCGAGGCCTACCAAACAAACAAAAATCGAATTACCGAGGTTATCGAACAAACAGGACTATCACCTGAAGCCCACAAAAAAATCGGACAGCTCTCAAAAGGCTATCGCCAACGCGTAGGCCTCGCAGCGGCCTTGATACACGATCCCGATGTTTTGATCTTGGACGAACCTACCACCGGCCTCGACCCTAACCAACTTCTCGAAATACGAAAACTGATCCGCGAAATAGGAAAACAAAAGACCATTTTGCTTTCAACACACATCATGAAAGAGGTCGAGGCGGTATGCGACCGAGTGTTGATAATCAACAAAGGGGTCTTGGTGGCCGACAAAAAACTCGCCGATCTTCGTGGCGAAGAAGAGCAAATTATCGAAGTGGAGTTCGACTACCGTGTAGAAGAGGCATTTTTAAGTCAATTGCCCAATGTAACAAAAGTAAAGAATACCGGTGGTTTTGTCTATGAGATAACCTTCGACACTCTAAAAGATATGCGCCCTACCATCTTTGATTTTGCCCATGACAACCAACTAAAAACACTTCAATTAAGCCGAAAAAACAGGAATTTGGAAGGATTGTTTACGGAATTGACGAACAAATGATTTAAAATCTCAACGCAAGCCCAACACCGTTTTTATTACTCGTGGGCACTAAACGGAAAGTAGTTTTGTTGTCAAACTGTTTGTTGTAGGCCAAAATCGCTTTCTTTTTTGATTTGCTTGAAGCGTACATGAATATACCGGTGACCACACCCGATCCCAAAACTCCAAAAGCCGGACCTAATGCGTTTTTAGCTTTATCCCGATTGCTCAAATAAGGGTCATCATTCAAGATCTCGGCATACATCCAAAGGGCAAATCCGAATTCGGCCACCAAACCAACAGAACTTATAGTGCCTTGAGTTTTTGATTTCTTCCAATACGCATTTATTTCTTCGTTCTTTGCCATTAAAGCTTTCACTTCTTTTTTACTTATCCGCTCATCATCTTGATAATACTCCGCACTCCAGAACCCTGGAAAAACTGTAATTTCCTGGGCGTTAAGCCCACTTGTCCAAATCAATATTAAAACCGCAATAATTTTAAATTTGCTCATTTGTCAAGTCTATTAAATGAAAAGCACACCAAACGCATGCCTATTTACAACGTACGGCCCTTTTTTATATTTCAAACAAGCAATAAAATCAGTACTGACTCAAGACCTTCTGAAACAAATCGGCATACTCATTGAAAACCAAGGTTTCCCGTTCGGCCATTTCCCGCTCTTTATTTTCTTCGAGTACATCGATCAGTCGTCGATAGCCCTGTAAATCGGCCAAAATCGTTTCGATTTGGACGAATTGTTCATTCATAGGAACGGAATTGCAATAGTCAAGCCGTTCTTGATAGACGCATTTTAATCGATGGAACAATCGGTTCGCTTTTTCGGGCTCGCCCACCTTGTAGTACCCGTCAAAAAAAGGCACTACAAAGGTGTAGTATCCGAAATGTTCAAGGGGAATGTTTACCATCGCCAATTCGATAATTTTTCTGGCCTTTTCGATTTTGTTTTCTTCCAATAATTTTTCCAAAAGGCGCGCCAATGCGATACGGTTCGAGACTCCGCCCTGTTTTCTGGTCTGCGGATCGTGGTAGATATCAGGGCTTCCCGAATTGCCCCAATCCCATTTCATGACGATATCGTACATCAAATCGGAATCTATCCTTCCTTTTTCAAAAATACTGGTATTCTTCGTCTTGATCGGCACCAATTTATAGACCAGGCCATCCAATTGTAGATAATCGCTCATCCAGATGTATTCCTGTTCGTCAAAACTTCCCCCGGAGAAATAAATAGGGCGCTCCCAATCGTTGTTGGCAATAATATCCAACATCAGCAGACTTCCCTTTCCGATGCCGGTCTCGGGCAGGTCTATATCGATATGATCAACGATTAGGTCAGCGTCTTCAGGTTTTACCAGGCCCGTGGCCAACACTTTATCTTTGTTTACAGGTACCCGGATTTTGTTCGTGGGATAAAAAACCGCGTCTAGATACCCATCCGAAAAGTTTGAAATATCCCTTCCCTGCTTTTCCATCAAACTTTTGACCTTGGTCTGCGGACTGTCACTAGCGACCCATTTCATAAAATCCTGTATCGGCCATCGGGTATCGGTCATCGGGGCGTAGTAAATGACATCGCGCGAACCATATCGGTACAGATCATGTGTCAACTGAGACGGAATGGGTTCACTTTCATAGGCCCTTCGTTTCATCTGGTCGATGTACCAATCGGTGTTGAAATAGGTAGTAACGATTACCCGTGTGTCGGTTCTATAGCCTTCGATTTCCTGGGCGTACCATAACGGAAAGGTATCGATATCGCCGATCGTAAAAAGTATCGACCCCGCCTCTTTTTTTGTGGAATCGAGGTAAGATTTCGCCATCGCAAGTGCCGTGTATCTATCCGAGCGGTCATGGTCGTCCCAATTTTGTTGGGCCATCAATGCGGGTACGGCAACAAAACACACGACCAAAACGATAGGAAGCATCATTTTGGGTTTTACAAATTTTTTGAACTCCTCAAAAAGGCCGTAAACCCCTAACCCGATCCAAATGGCAAAAACATAGAAAGATCCGACCAAGGAATAGTCGCGTTCACGTGGTTGGAATATGGGTGGGTTCGTATAAAATTGAATGGCCAAGCCCGTAAACAGGAAGAACACCATCAGCACCCAAAATTGTTTCCAATCTTTTTGGAATTGAAAGACCAAGCCGACCAGTCCCAATAACAAAGGCAGAAAGAAATAAGTGTTTCGCGCCTTATTATCAAGTTCTTCCGAAGGAAGGTTTTCTTGATTTCCCAACCGAAGACCGTCAATAAAACCAATACCGCTCAACCATTCGCCATTGCCATCGAAACGGCCCTGTTCATCGTTTTGTCGCCCTACAAAATTCCACATAAAATACCTCAAATACATGTAGCCCAGTTGAAAGTGAAAGAGGTATTCGATATTCTGCCAAACCGTTGGTGGCCGAACCTCGATATAATCAGAGGCATCTGTCAAAAACTTTATGTAGCCTTCCGTATCGATTTCTCCATCGGCATATTGCGTTCGTATGGTCTCGGCTGCCCGCTGCAAGTCCGAATTGCCTTGAAACTCCCTTTTAACGGTAAATTCGAGCGGCCCATAATAACGCATATAATTTTCGGCATTTTGCGAACTCCACATTCGGGGGAGCCAACCCGTATGTTGGGGACTATCCCCTCGTAAAGCGCCCTTATAAGAATTGACGACAATATATTTTCCGGTGATATGATCCTTTTCATATTTGGGATGGTCATCTTTATCGGGGTGGTCATCGGCAAATTTATCGGAATAATAGGCCCCGTAAAACGGACTTGCCGGTGCTGGATATATTTCACGGTTGTAATAGGCCAATAGGGTACGGGCATTGTCGGGGTCGTTCTCATTGATCACCGTTTTAGCGTTTGCACGAATGGGAAGCATCAGCCACGAGGAAAATCCCAAAACCAAGAACAGCAGTACCAATATAATGGTGTTCGCAGTTCGCAGGTTTCTTTTTTGGGTATGGCGCAAGGCCAAGAAAAATACGGTCGCCAAAAGAATGCCCATAATCAAACTACCCGAATTGAAGGGCAATCCGATGGTATTTACAAAAAACACCTCGCTCCACCCGAACATTTTCAATACATAGGTCAACGAAAATTTAAAGACCAACAGCAACAGGGCCACAGCCGCTACATTCGCGATTATGAAGTTCTTTGGTGTAATAATCTCAAATCGTTTAAAATAAATAAGCAATCCGATGGATGGAATCGCCAAAAAGCCCATGAACTGAATACCGAAGGTAAGCCCGATTACAAATGCGATCAAGATTAACCACTTGTCACTTCGGGGCGATCCGAGATTATGCACCCACTTAAGACCGAGCCAAAGCAGTAGAGCCATGATAAGGCTCGCCATGGAATACACTTCGGTCTCGGTCGCATTGAACCAAAAGCTATCTGAGAAAGTAAAGGCCAACGCACCGATAAAACCACTGCCGAGAATCGCCATATTCTGCACCCCGGAAATCTTGTCTTTTCGGGAAATCAATTTTCGTGCTAAGTTGGTAATCGTCCAGAATAAAAAGAGAATGGTAAAAGCACTCGAAACCACCGAAACATAATTCACCGCTAGGGCAATCTGGGATCTGTCGGTCGCGAACGATGCAAAGAACGCCCCGATCATTTGCAACAAGGGCGCACCGGGCGGATGCGCAATCTGCAATTTGGCCGAAGTGGCAATATATTCGCCAGCATCCCAAAAACTTACGGTAGGTTCAACGGTAATGCCATAGACCAAGAGGGCCAAAGCAAAAACAGACCACCCTAAAATCAGGTTCCAACGTTTAAAACCACTTTCCGCCATTCAAAAAAATACTTTCCCCAAAGTACCTTCGGAAAGCTTGAACCGTAAAATAAAGGAGGTCTGATTTAGGTACTAGTACCCGTACTAATTTTGTGATTTTTGCAGCAACTCTTGTCTATTGGAAACCTTTAGCTTGCCATAAATATTTGTGATGTGGGTCTTTACAGTGCTGACGCTGATAAAAAGTTCTTTCGCAATCTCTTTATTGGTCTTGCCCTGTAGCATGAGGTTTTGCACATTTCGTTCTTGACGGCTCAAATCGGGTAAATTCGCTTCTCTTTTTCTTTTAAAAACAAGTAACACCCCCAACCCCAGTACCAAAAAACCTAGTATAAAGTTGATTACCCTGCTCCAAGCATATTTTTGCTCGACAACCTCTTGGGTCAAAAATGCCAGTTTCTTTTCAAGAAATCGATAGTTTTCGAGTGGCATTTCGCTATGTTTCAATTCATCTAAAAGGGCTAGGTAGAAATCAGGGTTTTTGGCAATGTCTTGATCCAGCAATTGCTTTTCTTCCAATTGTTTTATACCGATCAACTTGACCATCAAAATACGTAATGAATCCTTGGCGTAACCTTTAAGTTGGGCACCTTCGTCATTGCTCTCGATTTTAGATTGTAATAATTCCGCCTCGAAAGCCTGTAACTTCTTCCATTCTTTGTCGGCCTGATTGGTGGTGGAATAGTTTTCAAAAGGTGCATCGCTCTTTTGAAAGACCAGCGTATCGGAATCGGAAAGAATGAATGTGGTTCCATTGATGATGGTATCTTGAATCGCCTTTTCAATTTTGCCGATATACAATCGATATATCGCATCTTTCTCGGAAATATGTTTTCGGTCAAAAGAAAAAGTACCGTCATCCTTTATAGGTGCCCAAGCAATTTGCTTTGCAAACTTTATATCTTGAAGATGTTCCAAATCAAGTTTGGCGAGATAGATTCTAAGTTTCTTTTGTTGTATATCTTCAAGGTCGAGATGACCTGAAATGGCCGGTTGGGCGTATAAAGCCGAGGTACACGATAAAAGAATTGCCAATAAATACACTTTGAACATATTCTTGCACTTTGATGAACCGATTATAAAACCTTAATACGTACATTCCTGAACTTAACGGATCCTATTTGGTCGGCCTGAAGGCCGATATACCCTTCCTTTAACTCATCATTACGAAGGTCGGCCACCAAAATATCATTGATCCAGGCCTGTATGTGATCTTTCTCGCATACTATCCTATACGTATTCCATTTATTGATTGTCCTTACATATTTCGCAGGATTGGCCCTTGAAACAATCGCCCCTGTTCTATTGGGTTGATCAGGATGTTCATCCCAAATATTAATCTCATAGCAGTCGGTATAGCTCAGCTCATAATCCTTACACCGGACAAAAACACCGGAGTTTATTGTTTCACTGGGATAAAATTCAAGTTCCAGTTCAAAATCCTTATAAACATCTTTGGTCATTATAAAACCTGAACCCTCTAGAAGGCTTGCATATATCTCATCATTGGCAAACTCCCATTTTGCGTCCCCTTTTTGTAACCAAGAGCCGCTATTAGGTTCAAATAAAGGTTTGCTTTGCTTGCAAGAGAACGTGAGCGTGCTCATTAAAATTATCAAGATGGTATTTTCAAGAAATTTCATGTGTTCGGATTATTTGGGTCGGTTGACAAAATAAATATAGTGATATCTGAAATATTACATCCGATCTATTTCGGTACCAGAGCTAAAATCATACTTTGCGCGTAGAAATCAAAACATCAACAACCTTATCCAACTCATCTTGAATATCGGGATTCGTAGAATTTGTCAATATGGCGAATACCATTTGTTCTTCTGGATATACAAATAGATTGGCGTAGCCTCCCACCCCATTACCTATATGTCCATAAAATTTGCGTCCCTTTTGGTCTTCGCTGACCTGCCAGCCGAGACCATAATAGGTCGGTTTGCCCTTCACCATTTGCGAGGTCAAAAACTCGGTTCTGACCACTTCATTCAACAAAATGCCATCTAGGTACGACCGGCCAAATTTGGCAATATCTTCGGATGTAGAAAGGTAGCCGCCACCAGCCAATTTGTAAAAATTGTTTACGACGATGGCTTCCCTATAATCACCTAACCTATTTTTGGTGTAGAACTTTGTAAGAAACTCATTAGATGTCAGATCTCGACTGTGCTCGGCCTGATAGGGCGTAAAAGTGTTTTTCATCGCAAGTGGATCCAAAACCTTTTCTTCTACATATTTTTCAAATGGAACTTTGCCTGCTTCCTGCATCGCCAATGAAATCAGTACCCAATCGTAGCTGTTGTAGAAATAATCAGAACCGGGTTCGAAAAGCAGTTCGTCATCTTTGAATATTTCGATACTTTCTTTGATGGAAAAAGGTTTATTAAGTCCGTATTCAGTACCACGATACCCTCGGATTCCCGCAGTATGGCCTGCCAATTGGCGGATGGTAAAATCCCATTTCTTTTTTGGATAGTAAGGCACGTAGTCATAAAAGGAAGCATCCAAATCTATTTTGCCCTCTTCCACCATAATGGCCAACGCAGTGGCCGCAATATTTTTTGAAATACTGGCTATTCGAAAAACGCTCTTCTTAGGGTGGACCGGAATTTTGTTTTCAATATCAGAGAAGCCATACCCTTTTTGCATAAGGGTCTTTCCGCCTTCTAAAACGGTGATTGAAATTCCGGGAACTTTCTTTCGTTCAATCAGATCAGCTAGTATGGCGTCTGCCCTTGCCAGCCCCGTCAAATTTATATCATCGCCAATGACCCTTTTCGAAGCGAAAAGATTTTTTAAATATTTGGTTATCGGATTCAAAGTATTTCGTTATTGGTCACTGGTAGATTAATAACCAAGAATTTGCCTTGGGTTTAATCCTTAAAAATTAGCTTGCCCTTGAACAATTCCTCCACTTCAACCGTGCTAGGTCTATTCGAACTGATTACATCACCATTGCCTCGGATGACGCCGCGAATAGATACCTGTGGGTCTATGGACATGTCATTGCTTCCCCGATGGTCAAGGGTCACATTCTGTGCCGTAACATTTTGTGCCTCGATCCTTGAATCGCCAGCGGCAATGATCAGGCTTAAATTATCGACTGCCCCTTTCAACTTAAAATAGGCAATGCCATTTACGACAACACTTACGTTTTGGGAATCTAGTTGCAAATCAAACTCACCATCGGTGGTCTCGGCATCGGGTTCCAAAAAACTTTCCGATAACAATTCAAGATCCGGGTACGACAATACCCCATCGCTCTCGATCGCCAAACCCGTACTACTTCGAATCTCGGTAATATTAGGTGCGGTGACATAGACCTTCGTAATGCCATATTCCCGAAAAAGATTACATGCATTTTCGTTGCGCAATATTAAACGCCCGTCTTGCACCAAAGCGGAAACATCTTCAAAAAGGTTCTCGCCCGTTTCGATCTCCACCTTTTGTTCATCCCCTTGTTTTAACACCAAACCTACTTTCTCGAATACTGTGATTTTAGAGAAATCGGGTACGGATATTTCTTTACGGACAAGGTCACCGGAAGTTTGAAAACAATCGGGAGCAGAGTCGGTGTTACAGCCAACGAACAAAAGGAAAATCAGTAATACCATCCAAGAGGCAATTACTCTGTTGTAAAGGCTATAAAATTCCAACTTAACCATATTTTGAATTTAACACTTCTAACTTCGTACTTTGTACTTCACAGGCGTACCCCAACTCCGAATTCAACGGCCTCGGCTGCCGCGGCATGTGATTTCAGGGTAATGGAACCAAACATTTTTTTTCCGAAATAACGCTTCATCCCGATACGATTGTAAACCCTGCCCTCAAAATCAAAGGGGTAGTACACATAGTACCCCAATTGGACGATTACGCTCATTTTATTGACAAAGAGCTCATGACCCAAAAATAGGCCGACACGCTTGTAATCATCATTTTGCCCAACTCCTTTTTCAGGAAAAGAGATGGCTTGATACTGGATCAACCCCTTCAAAAAATTCGAGAAAAATATATCGGTTCCCAAATGAATGGCACTTTTGCGGCCAAGACGCTTGTCAACATAGCCCGAAAAAATATAGAACGGATGCTGCCCAAGACCGATTACATCACTTTCATTGACCCCCGTTCGAAAGGCAATATTGTATTTAATCGGTTCGGTAATCTTTTCTCGATCCGCGATGGTCAGGTATTCTTTTTCTTGTCCTCCATCCAAATCATAGGTGAGCCCCGCATTGAGGGCAAAAGTATTTGTGCTAGTGTTCGGTGCCTTTATATTGGCGTTCGAATAGTGGATGACCGAAATCCCAGCTTTAAACCCGAATCCCTTAAAAATATTCTCACGGTGAAAATTCAACATCAAATACGTTGAACTCATTAGGTCTGATCCGTAAGCATTGTTTCGAAAGTTCGTGTTCTTATCATACGGGTTCGTATTATAAGTAATCCCTTGTCCTATCCTTAGTTGCAGGTATCTTTTAAAAAAGTAAAAATTATAATGCGCAAAGAGACCAAAGTTTTTCCCCAAGTTTTCGTTGTTCATATCTTGGTAAACGAAAGAATAACCTACATCGGGATAATTGTAAAGTTCTTCCCATTCTTCATTTCCATAAGTTTTGCGGTTCAGGCCCAATATAAGGCCTCCCGGATGTTCGTTGATCAAGTGGGAGATATCGGGATTGTGCAATAGAATAGAACCATAGAAATGGTCGGCATCCAAAACATACTTTTTATTAACCTTATCTTTTTGCGAAAAACAAAGAACGCCGCACAATAGAGCAATACAGATCAACACTGGCCTCATGGGATGTAAAGGTAAGATTCGAGT
Organism: Meishania litoralis; assembly: GCF_042611095.1. Taxonomy (NCBI): domain Bacteria; kingdom Pseudomonadati; phylum Bacteroidota; class Flavobacteriia; order Flavobacteriales; family Flavobacteriaceae; genus Meishania; species Meishania litoralis. Next base: position 108,421 of record NZ_JBHFPV010000004.1, on the reverse strand, counting down.
ACGAAATACGAAGTAATACTCAAAAATTAAAAGACCGATTTCGCGATCGCATGTATATTGTCAGACTTACCCATGGAATAATAATGTAGTACCGGCACCCCTGCAGCTTTCAATTCTTTTGATTGTTCGATACACCACTCGATACCAACTTGTCGCACGGCCTTATTGTCTTTGCAGGAATCAACCGCATCGACAAGGTCTTGTGGCAAGTCTATTTTGAACACTTGTGGGAGCAAATTCAAATGGCGTTTGACGGCAATGGGCTTTATTCCCGGAATAATGGGGACGTCGATACCCACTTCCCTGGCGGCTTCCACGAATTCAAAATACTTTTTATTGTCAAAAAACATCTGGGTCACTACATAATCAGCGCCGGCATCCACCTTTTCCTTTAGCCGTTGCAGATCCGATTTCAAAGATGGTGCTTCCATATGTTTTTCAGGATAGCCAGCCACTCCGATACAGAAATGGGCACAATCATCGGTCTCGATAACATCATGCAGGTATTTTCCGCAGTTCAAATCTTGAATCTGCCGAACGAGTCCGAGTGCATAATGATGCCCGCCCTTGGTCGGTTCAAAATATTTTTCTTCGCGCATGGCATCACCACGAAGGGCCATCACGTTATCGATACCCAAATAATGACAATCGACCAAGAGATATTCGGTCTCTTCTTTGGTAAAACCACCACATAGCACGTGCGGCACCGTATCTACATCATACTTATGTTTGATCGAGGCGCAAATGCCGACGGTACCCGGACGCATACGGGTCAATTTTTTATCGAGCAGGCCATCACGGTCAATATAGATATATTCTTCACGTGAGGTGGTCACATCGATAAAAGGAGGGTTAAACTCCATCAACGGGTCGATATTGTCATAGAGTTCTTTTATGTTCCTTCCTTTTACAGGGGGAATGATTTCGAAGGAAAACAAGGTTTTTCCTTTTGCATCTTTGATATGATCGGTTACTTTCATTTTTAAATTCTTTAATCGTCAGCGATATTCGGTGTTAGCCATTTTTTCGCCTCTTCAAAATCCATCCCTTTTCGCTCTGCATAATCCTTTACTTGATCTTCCTTTATTTTACCTAATCCAAAATACCGCGCTTCGGGATTGGCAAAATAATACCCTGAAACGGAAGCCGCCGGCCACATGGCCAGGCTTTCGGTCAATTTTACGCCAATTCTTTTTTCGACATCGAGTATTTCCCAAATGGTCAATTTCTCCAAATGATCCGGACAGGCAGGATAACCCGGTGCCGGGCGGATTCCTTTGTACGATTCGTTGATCAAATCTTCATTCGTCAAATCTTCGTTCGCTGCGTAACCCCAATGTTGGGTACGGACTTCCTTATGCAGATACTCTGCAAAAGCCTCTGCCAACCTATCGGCCAACGCCTTTATCAAAATGGAATTGTAATCGTCCAGATTTTTTCGGTATTGCTCGGCAAGTTCATCGGTGCCAAAACCTGCCGTGACACAAAAGCACCCGATATAATCTTGTCTGCCGGTTTCTTTAGGAGCGATAAAATCGGCCAATGCGTAATCGGGCACACCCTCTTTTCGCTGGAGTTGTTGGCGCAGGGTTCTAAATATTGCCCCCCCCGCCCCCGAAGGGGGAGCTGTCAATTGTGCGTGTATTCTGTCCAAGACATTTTCGAGATGGCCCAAAACCTCATCGTTCGTAAAACGAATTACCCTAAACCCTTCTTTTTCAAGCCAAATCGTACGTTCTTTATCGCTCTTTTTGTTATCGGGAAGTTGATGGTACGACCCATCCACCTCAACGATCAGGTTTTTCTCCAAACAGATAAAATCGGCAATAAATTCGCCGATTATATGTTGCCTACGGAATTTATGACCGTCCAAATTCTTTCCGGAAAGTGCATTCCATAACATTGTTTCGGCCGAAGTGGGCCGATTTCGCATCTTTTTGGCATGTTCTTTCAACAACCCGTACAGACCAGGATTTGCCGTCATCCAATAGTGCTCCCCCTTTGGGGGTCGGGGGGCTATTTCGATATCATCGTCATTTACGGTATTGGCCGGAAACAATCCGAAAACACCTTTGGCCATCAACTGTTTTTCTTCGATTACCTTTTTCAGCATTTTTTGGGCATCGGAAAACAATTCCGTTGCCTGTGCACCGACTATTTCATCGGTCAATATATCGGGATATTTTCCGTGCAGTTCCCAACTTCTAAAAAAGGGTGTCCAATCGATATAATCGATAAGTTTTTCCAACTCAAGGTCTTCGATCACCTGGATTCCCAATGCTTTGGGTTCAATTATTTCAGAAGTTTTCCAGTCGATCTTGAATTTGTTTTGCCGGGCGGCTTCGATAGATTTATATTCTTTGTGTTGCGAGCGGTTCATGAACTTCTGGCGAAAGACATCATAATCTTTCTTGATGGATTTTTTATACCCCTCGGAAGTCTCTTTTTGCAACAAATCCCCAACCACGGTTACGGCCCTTGAGGCATCATTTACGTGCACCACGGCCTGACTGTACTGCGGATCTATCTTTACGGCGGTATGCGCCTTACTAGTTGTCGCCCCACCGATCAACAACGGTACCTTGAAGTTCTGTCGTTCCATCTCCTTGGCGAGGTGTACCATTTCGTCGAGCGACGGTGTGATCAAACCGCTCAGGCCGATGATATCGACTTTATGCTCTATGGCTTCAGCAATTATTTTTTCAGGAGGCACCATGACCCCCAAATCGACTATCTCGTAATTGTTACAGGCCAATACTACGCTGACTATGTTCTTTCCGATATCGTGTACATCGCCTTTTACCGTTGCCATTAAGATCTTTCCAGCCCCCTCTGAATCTTCGAGTTGAGGATTGAGCAACTTTTCTTCTTCAATATAAGGCAAAAGATAGGCCACCGCTTTTTTCATTACCCGTGCAGATTTGACCACCTGTGGCAAGAACATCTTACCGCTTCCGAAAAGGTCGCCGACAACGTTCATTCCGGTCATCAAATGACCTTCTATGACCTCAATGGGTTTCTTTGCCGATCGTCTGGCTTCCTCAACATCTTCTTCAATGTATTGATCGATACCCTTGACCAGGGCACGAGTTATCCTTTCTTGCAGAGGTTCTTTTCGCCAAGACAAGTCAACCTTACTCTCTTTCGTCTTTCCGATTACCGACTCGGCGAAATCGAGCAATCTTTCGGTAGCATCATCCCGTCTGTTCAACATAACGTCTTCAACATGTACCAACAGATCCTCGGGAATATCGTCGTAAACCTCCAACATAGTAGGGTTCACAATACCCATGTTCATACCTGCCTTGATCGCATGGTACAAAAAAACGGAGTGCATGGCTTCCCGCACCGGGTTGTTGCCCCTGAATGAAAATGACACATTGCTGACACCGCCACTTACGCTCACATGGGGCAAGTTTTCTCGCACCCATTTGGTGGCATTGATAAAATCAAGGGCGTTCAATTTGTGCTCGTCCATTCCCGTAGCGACCGGAAAAATATTGAGGTCGAAAATGATATCTTCTGGCGGGAAACCGACCTTGTTGACCAAAATATCATACGAACGTCTCGCAATTTCTATACGCCGATCATAGTTATCGGCCTGCCCGACCTCATCAAAGGCCATTACGATGACCGCGGCGCCATATCTCTTTATCAATTTTGCATGGTGGATAAATTCTTCCTCACCTTCTTTAAGACTGATGGAATTCACCACACATTTGCCTTGTACCACTTGAAGTCCGGCTTCGATGATTTCCCATTTTGAACTATCGATCATAATTGGAACCCGCGCTATATCAGGCTCTGCCATGACCAGGTTCAAAAACCTGACCATCGCTTGCTTGCCATCGATAAGGCCATCGTCCATATTGATATCGATAATCTGTGCACCGCCTTCGACTTGATCTCGGGCTACATCCAACGCTTCCTCAAAGTTGCCCTCTTTTATCAGTCTTAAAAATTTTTTCGAACCTGCAACATTGGTGCGCTCCCCCACATTGACGAAATTGCTTTCCGGGGTAACGGTTAGTGGTTCAAGACCGGACAAACGCAAAGGGCGTTTATGGTCACTAGTTAATGGTTTGTGGTTTATAGTAGACAATATTCTCGTTTAATTATGAAAATGAATATTTTACCTATTGTATGTCTTTCTAGTTGACAAATAAGAATCAACTATCAAACACAATTTTTCCAATTCTCTCCAGTCTTTTTGAAATGGCGGTGCATCCCAAAAATATAGTATCCTTTTTGAGCATGGTCAACTTCATCTATTTGAGTAACACCATTGCCTAAAATTTGGTGTGTAAATTGACTTTTCTCCAGTAAAGCAACAAAATTTCGATTCACCTTTAAACTAATAACTTCTAACCATTACCTGCCGTGGCTTGTAACCAGCGACAAGCTCGGCAATGGCCGTAATATGTTCAGGGGTCGTACCACAACATCCTCCAACGATATTGACCAATCCTTTTTCTACATACTCCTTTATCTGTTCTGCCATTTGTTCGGGAGATTCGTCATATTCGCCAAAGGCATTTGGCAAACCCGCATTGGGGTGGGCCGAAATAAAATGTTCCGACCTTTTGGATATCACTTCCAAGTGTGGCACCAATTGACTTGCACCAAGGGCACAATTAAACCCGACCGAAAGTATCGGAATATGGGATATCGAAATTAGAAATGCCTCTGCTGTCTGACCGGAAAGCGTTCTACCCGATGCATCGGTAATCGTACCACTGACCATGATCGGCACGTCGATATTCCGTTCTTCTTTGACTTCCTCGATTGCAAAAAGTGCCGCTTTGGCATTGAGGGTGTCAAAAATAGTTTCGACCAGCAATATATCGGCACCACCATCCAACAAAGCTTCTGCCTGTTGTTTATATGCAATTCGTAATTCGTCGAACGAAATAGCCCTGAACCCCGGGTCGTTAACATCGGGTGACATGCTTGCCGTCTTGTTCGTAGGCCCCATACTACCCGCAACGAACCTCGGTTTATGGGGTTCTTTGGCCGTGAACTCATCGGCCACTTTTTTGGCGATCTTGGCCGATTCATAGTTCAACTCATACACCAAATCTTCCATATGGTAGTCGGCCATCGCAATGGTCGTCCCCGAAAAAGTATTTGTTTCCACAATATCGGCACCTGCCGCAAAATACTTTCGGTGCACCTCTGCAATGGCTTCCGGTTGCGTCAATGAAAGCAAGTCGTTGTTTCCCTGTAGCGGATACTCCCAATCTTTAAACCGTTCGCCCCGAAAATCCTCCTCTTTAAATTTGTAACGTTGGAGCATAGTACCCATGGCACCGTCCAGCACTAAAATCCTTTTGCTTAATATTTGTTTGATAGCACTCATAAAACAGATTCATAACCCCCATAGGCTTGCAAGGGTTGTCATATCGCAAACGTTTTGTAAAATCGTATAGTATGATCAGGAAAGATAAAATGAAAGACCTCATTTTTGGGTTATCTGTCCCGAATATTATTACGGGATAGAATGTAGCACCTTCTTTAAAGTTAAAGGGTTGCTAAGGTTTCATAGGGTCTAGTCCCTCCACCTTTCTTGATAACGATTTCAATTTTTATATGAACTGGGTACAAAGTAACGATACGTGTTTCTTAAAAGCAAGAAAACCGCCTGGTTTTTAGAATTACGGAATCCAAAAAAAACCTCCAAATTCAAAATTTGGAGGTCGAAGCTAATTCGGTATCACGGCAAATTTTTCAAACAATGCTTTGTACCACTTCTTTTTTGGCTTCCTTTTTGCTGCCATCAAAACCTTCTACTCCTCCAACAGTGGTGTATTTCATAACGTAACGCTTTCCAGGATTGATAATCTGGTAAGCATACTGGCACATCACGGCCGCTTCGTGGAACCCTGACAATATCAGTTTCAGTTTGCCTTCATAGGTATTGACATCACCAATGGCAAAAACCCCCGGAATATTGGTCTGATAGTCTTTGGCATTGTTCACCTTGATGGCATTTTTTTCGATTTCAAACCCCCAATCACCAATCGGGCCCAATTTAGGGGAAAGGCCGAACAAGGGTATAAAACTATCCACCTCTAAATAGGTTTCTCCTTTAACGGAATCATTGTGCTTAACGACCACGGCTTCAAGTTTTTCATCACCATATAGCTTTTTTACCTCCGCCTCGGTAAAGAGTTTTATCTTGCCCAATTTTGCCAATTCCGATGCTTTTTCAACGGAATCCAATGCACCCCTAAATTCATTCCTTCGATGCACGAGGGAAACTTCAGAAGCAACATCGGCCAAGAAAATCGACCAGTCCAAGGCGGAATCTCCCCCACCCGCAATGACCACTTTTTTATCGCGATAGACTTCAGGATCTTTGACCATATAGGCCACACCTTTATCTTCAAAATCCTGAATATTTTCTATGGGTGGCTTTCGTGGTTCAAAAGAACCCAAACCTCCTGCAATTACGACTACGGAAGCTTGATGTCGGGTACCTTTGTTAGTAGTCACCACAAACGATCCGTCTTCTTGCTTATCAAGGGTTTCGGCTCGTTCACCTAGTGTGAATCCAGGCTCAAAAGGTTTGATCTGTTCCATAAGGTTATCGACCAAATCGCCCGCCAAAATCTCGGGAAAGGCCGGTATGTCATAAATCGGTTTCTTAGGGTAGATTTCGGAACACTGTCCGCCCGGTTGCGGCAGGGCATCTATCAAGTGGCATTTTAGTTTTAATAATCCGGCTTCGAAAACCGTGAACAGTCCCGTTGGACCTGCCCCTATTATTAGTATATCTGTTTTTATCATGCTTTACGTCTATTTAAATCTTTTCGACCAGTTTTTGGGTAATCGCGTTCATTTTATCCACTTTTTGTTCGAAATCGCCCTTTAACGTCTTTCTGTATTCGTTTAAATTGTGTACCATTTTATTGATATCTTCGGGAATCACCTCCTCGAAAAATTGGCGCAACCGTTTTGCCGTCGTCGGCGATTTACCATTGGTCGAAATCGCAATCTTGACATTCCCTTTCGTCACTATACCACCCATATAAAAATCGCAATAGGGCGGATTATCGGCTACATTGACCAATTTGTCAAATGACCTGCAATCATTGTACACCTGTATATTCACTTCGGGTACATTCGTGGCCGCAATGACCATGTGTTTTCCCATTAGGTATTTGGCATGGTACGAATCGGTAATCAGTTCGACATCAAATTTACGCGCCAAGTCTTTGGTCGCTTTTCGGAACATGGGTGCTACTAAGGTCACTTTTGCATCGGGACTCGATTTGGTCAAAAACGTCAATTTCTCCTCGGCAACGTTTCCCCCGCCCACAATCAAAATTTGAAGATTCGATGTTTTGAGAAAAATCGGGTATAGGTTGTTTCTTTCCATCAATACTATTTTAAGGTCATCACTGGGAAAAGGTATCTTACATTAAGACCGCATAACTAAGCCCTTATCGAGGTCTCGACTGCGCTCGACCGGAAAACTAATTCCTTCACTATATTGCGGTGTTTTACCACTTCACCGATAATGATGATTGCAGGATTGGCCAAATCTTGCCGTTCTACTTCTTTTTCGATAGAATCAATCGTTCCGATTCCGATTTTCTCATCTACCCTCGTTCCGTTTTGGATAATGGCGATCGGTGTCCGCGATTTTCCTTCTTTCTTGAAAAGCTCCACGATCTGCGGAAGCTTTGACATGCCCATTAAAATGACCACGGTCGCACTCGATTTGGCCGCCAATCGAACATCATTGGACAACCTGTGTTCTTTGGTGGTGCCCGTGATGACCCAAAAACTTTCCGAAGAACCTCTTTTGGTCACGGGAATGTTTTGGGAAGCAGCCACTGAAAGACAAGAAGATATACCCGGAACCATTTCAACTTCTAATCCGTGGGCGGCGGCATGTTCCATTTCTTCGGCACCTCGGCCGAACACAAATGGATCCCCACCTTTTAAACGCACTACATGGCCATGGGTTCTCGCCCGGCTTACAATCAGTTCGTTGATCTGCTCTTGTTGGTATGAATAACACCCCTTGCGCTTACCCACGAAAATATGTTCGGCCCGAGATGCATATTCCAACAATTCGGTATCGACCAACGCATCGTACAAGACCACATCGGCATCTTTCAGGGCTTTAATGGCTTTGAGGGTGATAAGCTCCACGTCACCAGGACCGGCCCCTACCACGGTCAATTTTGGTTCTTTATACATGGGCCAATTCCAGTTTTCTAAAGTTTTCTACTTTTTGCAAAAAGCTACTTGCATCTTTCAAATAGCTTTTGGCAAATGCTTCGCTCGGTTCATTTTTGTTCAATTGCAGTGCCATTTCCTCAAATCCATCTAGCCCCCTTTCCGTTCCCCCAAAGGGGGAAAACTGACTGGCATTCAATACGATTTTCCCGGTTTCGACAAAAAAGCGGTCAAAATCCTTGATAATGCTGGCATGGGTATTGACTTTCGTCTTTTCGGCGGTCAACAAAGCTTTGGCCGAATTTACCATTGACGAATAGGAGTGATAGATGCTCGCGGCCCATCTTCCTGTTTCGAAGGCCTCCTTTGCGTTGTCGATTTTTTCTTGGCTTTCCAACAGCAACGTAGCGATCAAATCGATAACGACCCCGGCACATTCGCCAATACCGATTTCCTTTTTATATTTCTCGGTATTGCCCCAATCGATGAAGTCTTCGGGAGTCAAATTTTCAATATCGGATAACGGGGTCAGAAAATCATAGAAATACATTTGCCCCTTTTCCTGGTAATAATCGGCGTACGATTTGCCGTTTCCGTTGGCATCGAAATCATCCAAGATCAATCGTAGCGCCTCTGGGCCTCTTTTACTTGGTACTTTTACAACCTTATCGGCAAAACGGCCATTACCGTTTCCATCATTTCCACCTCCCAACAAAACCTGTAAGGCCGGGGCAACCAATTTATCCTTTGTACGAATGCTCATTCCTTGAAAGCCGATGTTTGCCATATTGTGCTGTCCGCAAGCGTTCATACAGCCACTTATCTTAATGGCCACATCAGGATTGGAAATATATTGCGGGTATTCGTTTTTAATGACCCGTTCCAACTCCTCGGCAATTCCGGTACTGCTCGCAATGCCCAGGTTACAGGTATCGGTACCGGGACAAGCGGTTATATCGAGTGCCTTATTATACCCGGCCTCTACAAAACCTAATTTTTCAAGTTCTTGATAAAAGAAAGGAACCAATTCTTCTTTTACATGCGGAATCAAAATGTTCTGCCGCAACGACAAACGGATTTCACCCGCCGCATAATTTTTTACCAAGTCGGCCAACGATCTCGCCTTATCGGTATAGAAATCACCCAACAAAACTTTGATGCCGATTGCCACAAAACCTTTCTGTTTTTGAGGAACGATATTCGTGGATTTCCATTTTTCAAAGGCATCGGCATCCTTTATCTCAACCTTTGGAATTTCGTTTTCGGCCACTTTTACCTTCGGATAGCTTTCTGCATCGATCTCAAAATTCGTGTGCGGCACCGCTTTTTGTTCTTCTTCCAGCAACTTTTTGAATCCGTCAAGACCGATATCCTTCAACAAGAATTTCATGCGTGCCTTGGCCCTACTTTTTCGTTCGCCATACCGATCAAAAACACGGATGACACCATCCATTAACGGAATTATCTTTTCCGAAGGTAGAAATTCAAAAAGTGCATCGGCATGTCGGGGTTGCGAGCCCAGCCCACCACCGAGCATTACCTTAAACCCCCGAACACCATCTTTGATTTTGGCGATAAAACCGAGGTCGTGCATATATGAAAGTCCGGTATCGGCATCGCTCGAAGAAAAAGAAACCTTGAACTTTCTACCCATTTCCTGGCCGATCGGATTGCGAAGAAAGTATTTGAACAAAGCATCGGCATATGGTGAAACGTCGAAAGGTTCGTCAATATCGATACCAGCGGTTTCGCTTGCCGTTACATTGCGCACCGTATTTCCACAGGCCTCGCGAAGCGTTACCTTATCTTTTTCAAGTTGGGCCCAAAGTTCGGGTGTTCGGTCGAGATCGACATAATGGATTTGAATGTCCTGTCGGGTAGTGATATGCAGACGCCCCGTGGAATATTCATCGGAAACATCACAAATACGGTGCAATTGATTGGAAGTCACTTTGCCATACGGCAGTTTGATCCGTATCATCTGTGCACCTTGCTGACGCTGACCATAGACACCACGGGCCAAACGAAGGCTCCGGAATTTTTCCCCATCAAGTTTCCCGTTGTGGAATTCGTGAATCTTACGTTCCAGTTCGAGAATATCTTTTTCGACTACCGGGTTCTCTATTTCTGTTCTAAAGCTTTGCATTTCTTAATCTCAACAATCAATTACTATATTCTTTATTGCCTATAGATTTAATAGATTTATTAGATTTATTAGATAAATCAATCCTAAAATCTTGTTAACCGACCTTATTTAACCTATAAAACCTGCCCCAACGGTATTATTCGTTTGCATATCAATCAAAATGAACGAACCATTGGTGCGATGATTCTTGAACTTATCATAAAAAATCGGCTTGTTCAGTTTGAAGGTAACCTCAGCGATATCGTTCATACCAAGGCCCTGTACATCGGTTTCGATACCCGAATAATCAGGATTTATCCTGTGATGTATATTATCGACCTTTGCCAAAACTTTATTGATCCCATGTTGTACGATATACTTTTTACCGGCCGTTAATTTGTCGGAATCCATCCAAGAAACGGTGGCCGTAAACTGTTTCTCTATAGTGGGCAGATCACCGGCCTTAACCAACATATCGCCCCTGCTCAGGTTGATTTCATCTTCCAAGGTTATTATTACGGAAGACCTTCGCGAAGCAGTTTGATACTTCTGGTCATAAAAGTAGATTTCCTTGATTTTTGATCTGGTCTGTGACGGAAGGGCCACAACCTCATCGCCTACGTTCAATTCGCCGCCGTACACTTTTCCTGCAAATCCGCGGAAATCATGGTGTTCTTCGGTCTTCGGACGTATGACGTATTGCACCGGAAATCTTGGCGTTCCTATATTCGATACAGCTGCGAGATCCAAGCTTTCCAAATGCTCCAATAGGGTTTCGCCCTTGTACCAAGGCGTGTTTTCCGATTTATTCACGACATTATCCCCTTTTAGGGCACTGACCGGAATGAACGTAATTTTCTGATCTTGATAATCGCGTTTCGCCATCAACTTTTCGAAATCGGACTTTATTTGATTATATCTTTCTTCGGAAAAATCGACCAGATCCATTTTGTTGATGGCTACTACGACCTCTTTTATACGCAAAAGGTTGTTGATGAAAAAATGACGGTTGGTCTGTTCGATAACACCTTTTCGTGCGTCGATCAAGATTATCGCCGCTTGCGAAGTCGAGGCTCCAGTAACCATGTTTCGGGTATATTCCACATGCCCCGGAGTATCGGCGATGATGTAACTTTTCGTTTCGGTCGAGAAATAAATATGGGCCACATCAATGGTTATGCCTTGTTCACGTTCGGCCACAAGTCCGTCAGTGGCCAATGAAAAATCAAGATAATCATATCCGTTCTTCTTACTGGTCTTTTCTATGGCCTCCAATTTGTCGGTGGTCAATGATTTTGTATCATAGAGCAATCTGCCGATCAAGGTACTTTTACCGTCGTCTACACTGCCCGCTGTCGCTATCTTTAGTACTTGCATTTTTAAAAACTGTTGGCCTCTGGCTTTTTGCCTTCGGCTATTTATTGTTTGTTTTTCTATCGGCCAATAGCCGAAAGCCAAAGGCAAAATTTTCTTTATAAAATTTTAGAAATACCCCTGTTGTTTTCTCTTTTCCATTGCCGCTTCCGAGCGTTTGTCATCGATTCGGGCACCCCGTTCCGATATTGTGGAATCCCTGATTTCCTGTACTACCGATTCTATATCGGTCGCTTCGGAAAATACTGCGGCCGTACAGCTCATATCGCCCACTGTTCTGAACCGCACCATTCTTTCAAGTACCTCTTCGTCTTCTTCTTGGAATACGTATTCCGAATGTGACCAGATCAATCCGTCCCTTAGGAATACCTTGCGTTTGTGCGCAAAATAAATCGACGGAATTTCAATTTCCTCCTTTTTGATATAGGACCAAACATCGAGCTCCGTCCAATTCGAAATCGGGAACACACGTACGTTCTGGCCCAATTCGATCTGCCCATTCAACATATCGAACAATTCAGGTCGCTGGTTTCTTTCGTCCCATTGGCCAAAATCATCACGAACCGAAAAGATGCGTTCTTTGGCGCGTGCTTTTTCCTCGTCCCTTCTAGCACCCCCGATACAGGCATCGAATTTGAACTCTTCGATGGCGTCTAAAAGTGTCGTGGTCTGGAGGGAATTTCTGCTCGAATATCGACCCGACTCTTCCTTTACCTTACCTTGATCTATCGAGTCCTGAACATTTCTTACAATAAGTTCGAGACCTAGTTCTTCGACAAGTCGATCACGGAATTCAATGGTTTCGGGAAAATTATGCCCCGTATCGATATGCATCAATGGAAAAGGGATCTTTGCCGGCCAAAAGGCTTTTTGCGCCAACCGAACGAGCGTAATGGAGTCTTTTCCTCCCGAAAAGAGCAAAACCGGTTTTTCGAATTGTGCCGCCACTTCCCTAAAAATATAAATGGCCTCGTTCTCCAATGCGTTGATATGCGATGTGCTGTTATTCATAAAAAAGTTCAAGTTCAAAATCTTTAGATCTATTTTTCTATTAATTCACATTTCGTACTTTCAATTTCGTACCAAGTATTTCAAGTGTGCAATCCACATTCCCGATTTTCCAGAACCTTGGTCGGGTCAAAATATTTATGTTCGTTGGGCAGGTTTCGCTCCTTTAAATAAACGTCCAATTGTGTGTCGGACCAATGATAAAACGGACACACTTTCAATACGCCATCTTTGCTCAGACTCAAAATATCCAACGAATCACGGTGTGCCGTTTGCCCCTTTCTAAGGTTCGTAAACCAAACATCGGGCCTATGGAAATCCATTGCCCTTCTGAAAGGTTCAAGTTTTACCTGTTCGGTAAATTCGGCATGCCTAGGGTCATCAATATTCGGAATACCCATGACCGCATCACGGTATGCCGATGTCTGTTTTGGAACGTACAGATCTATGGCCAAACCTAACCTTTGGATCAATTCTTCGGCATGTTTATAGGTGTTCGGCGTATTGTACCCGGTATCGCACCATATTACGGGAATGTCTTTTTTCACGTCTGCCACGGCATCTAGTATTGCCACCTCATAGGGTCTAAAATTGGTGGTGACCACCGCCTTTTGGGCATTTTTGATCGCCCACGAAATGATTTCCCCTGGCGGGATTCCTTTAAACTGAATGTTCAGTTTTTCAATCTGTTCTTTTGTATAGGCCATGAACTAATATTTTATTTTCCCCAATTGATCTTATTCCAAATTCTTTCGTGAAAAAAGTAGAGGAACATTTTGGTAACAAAGTCTATGGATGCAATTGACGCCGCAATGGAAACCTTACCTGTAAGCAAGTATGAGATCAACAGGGTATCCAAAGTACCTATGACCCGCCAACTTACCGCTTTGGCAACACTTCGAATGGGTTTCTCAGAGTTTTTGTCGGCTTCATACTTTGTTTTAGATTCTTTTTTACTTAGAACGAGTTGGTCAACGATCATTGATAATGCTTTTAATCTAATTACCCCATCTATTTAATAGAGTAAACAAAGATAGATTAAAATTATTGCAAGAAAAGAATCATTTTAGAAAACTTTATAATAATCCTATAGATTTAGTAGATTAATAAAGAATGGCCATAAAATATCAGGAATTTTTACTTGAACTATATATTGCTGGTCAAATGGGCAATAAAATCACATTATACACAAAGCCTCCATGCCCCGGCGAAATCACAGCAAACTAAATGACCAGGTCGGCCAGAGTGTTGTTACGATAGACGGCCAGGTTGGCATCACGTACCTTGAGCATCAATTTATTGACCGAACAGGTATTTTCATCTGGGCAGTCGTCACACTTCTCGTAGAAGTTCAGGCTGACGCAGGGCACCATAGCTATCGGGCCTTCGAGAATTCGCATAACATCGGTCATTAATATCTCCTTGGGGTCTTTGATTAGGTAGTACCCCCCACCCTTGCCTTTTTTTGAGCCTAGGAATCCGGTTTTTCGCAAGGACAGCAAAATACTTTCCAAGAACTTCTGCGAAATGTTCTCATGCTTTGCTATTTCAGCAATCTGAACAGGCCTGTTATCCTTTTGGGAGGCCAAATGTGCCAAGGCTTTCAGACCATATTTTGTTTTTTTGGAGAGCATTGGGCTAAGATAGGAAAATTTGGCCAAGGGTTCTTTCATAGATTCGCGCTCACCATTCAAGAATCGGCACCGTCTTTATTAAATTTTTTACAAATTCGCCGTTAAACTGTTAAACTGCACTTGTCTAACACTATATTTTCGTAACTTCAACACATACATTCAATTAGATAATCATCATGGCAAATTTTACACTTAAAGTCAACGGAAAAACGCAGCAGCTTGAAGTCGACCCAACAACTCCCGTGCTCTGGGTTTTGCGGGACCACCTTAAATTGGTGGGCACAAAGTACGGTTGTGGTATCGCGCAATGCGGTGCCTGCACCATTCATCTTGACGACAACGCAGTACGTTCATGCCAACTGCCCGTTTCGGCCGTAGGTGAACAAGAAATCACGACAATCGAAGGACTATCAGAAAATGGGGACCACCCCGTTCAGAAAGCATGGATAGAGGAAGATGTATATCAATGTGGATATTGTCAGTCCGGCCAGATCATGAATGCCAGTGCCTTCCTGAAAAAGAATCCTAATCCGACCGACGCAGAAATCGAAACGGCCATGAACGGCAACATATGCCGTTGTGGCACCTATACTAGAATCAAGAAAGCCATTAAAAAGGCGGCAACCACTGAAAACGCATAAAACGCAAAAAAATGACACTTATAAAAACAAAATATAACAGACGATCTTTCTTAAAAAGTTCTGCACTTGCAGGCGGGGGAATGATGCTCAGTTTCAGTTGGTTGGCCTCATGCAAGCCTTCACCCGAGCAAATCAAGAGCTTGCCAAAAGAGTGGTTCGACATCAATGGATTCTTGAAAATCGCGGACAATGGCTTAGTGACCATTATGTCTCCAAACCCTGAAATCGGCCAAAACATCAAAACGGCCATGCCCATGATCGTTGCCGAGGAGTTGGATACGGCCTGGGAAGATGTCATTGTTGAACAGGCACCCCTGAATACCGATATTTTCACCAGACAATTGGCAGGTGGCAGCCAATCCATTCGTCAAGGCTGGGAATCGCTGCGAATGGCAGGGGCCACGGCCCGACATATGTTAATAGCGGCGGCGGCAGAAGCTTGGCAAGTGCCCGCAGAAGAAATTACCACCAATGCCGGGGTTCTTTCTCACAAGGCTTCGGATAAATCGGCGGGATATGGCGAAATGGCCTCCGCGGCGGCCAACATCCCTATACCTGAAGAGGTGGCATTAAAAGATATAAACGATTTTAAAATAATAGGTACGGACAGAAAGAATGTCGATGGGCCAAAAATCATAACCGGCAAACCTTTGTTCGGTTTAGATGTGCAGGAAGAAGGTATGCTCATTGCCATGATCGTCCATCCACCTGCATTTGGCATGACCTATAAATCTATGGATGCCGAACCGGTCAAATCAATGCCGGGCATCAAAGATGTCTTTCCTATCGAGGTTTACCCCGAAGAGGTTGAAAAACAATGGTCCGATGGTGGCGGTATTCCGCAATTGGTCGCCATTGTGGGAGAAACTACCTGGCAATGTATGCAAGCCAAAAAAGCGCTGACCGTTGAATGGGAAGAAACATCAAAGCTTGAAAGTAGTGCCTACCACGAAGAGGCTTTGACCAAATTATTAAATACTACACCGCAGGCACCGGCCCGCGAAGACGGTGATGTTAAAAAAGCCTTCAAAAACGCTGCTAAGGTGATAGAACGCACCTATAGTGCGCCTTTCTTGGCCCATAATACGATGGAACCCATGAACTTTTTCGCCAATGTCACTTCGGACAAGGCCGAGCTCAAGGGTCCCATTCAAACTCCTGAATTTCTTGAAAAGACATTGGCATCGCGACTAGATATGCCCCTCGAGAAAATCGACATTATGATGACCCGAATGGGAGGTGGTTTTGGTCGGCGCCTTTATGGACATTTCGGGGTCGAGGCGGCCGTGATTTCCCAAAAAATGCAAGCACCCATAAAATTGGTCTATACCCGTGAGGACGACATGACCCAAGGTACGTACCGTCCGGCCTACAAAGTGCGCTATAAGGCGGGGTTGGACGAAAACGGTAAGTTGATCGCCTGGCATGTCAGAGGGGCCGGGGCCAATGACGACCTAGTTTTCGAAAATCGTTTTCCGGCCGGGGCCGTAGACAATTATTTGGCGGAGAAGCATCGATTGGATTCAAACGTTACTACGGGCGCATGGAGAGCACCTCGCTCCAATTTTATTGCCGGTGCGGAACAGTCCTTTTTGGATGAAGTGGCCGAATTGGCTGAAAAAGACCCCATTGATTTCCGTTTGGAATTATTTGAAAGAGCAATTGCCGATCCGGTAGGAGATCCCGAGAAAAACGACTATGACCCAGCGCGCTATGCAGGGGTATTAAAATTGGTAAAAGAAAAATCGGGCTGGAACAGTGGGTCGAACAGTAATTCACTGCGTGGCGTATCTGCCTACTTCTGTCACAATTCGTATGTGGCGCAGGTACTAGACATGGAAATGGAAGCCAATACCCCTACCGTTAAAAAAGTTTGGTGCGCCGTTGATTGCGGTATCGTAATCAATCCGTTAAGCGGTAGAAATCAAATTGAAGGGGGTATCATCGATGGTATAGGGCATGCCACCTATAGCCAAATGACTTTTAAAGATGGTAAACCCGAACAGGAAAATTTCGACAAATATCAATTGATCCGACAACAGCAGGCACCCAAGGAAATAGAAACTTTCTATGTTGACAATGGAATCGACCCAACAGGTTTGGGCGAACCCTCATTGCCACCGATATCGGGAGCTTTGGCCAATGCCCTTTACAAAGCAACAGGTCGACGACACTATAGCCAACCTTATGCAACCGACAAACAGGTGGTAGGATAGAATTAAGAAGGTTTACCCTATTCAGCTGCGTATTTAATAAGTACGCAGCTTTTTTTATGCCAAGGCCAAAGCTTGAGCAATATCGGCAACGATATCATCAATATGCTCCAGACCAACGGAGACGCGGACCATGCCATCGGTGATACCCGTTTCGGCTCTTTCTTCTTTAGATAATTTACTGTGGGTAGTAGAAGCAGGATGCGTTACAATGCTACGTGAATCGCCCAAGTTCGCCGAAAGCGATAACAGTTTTATGGAATCGAAAAAATTTTGGCCCGCCTTCAATCCTCCTTTGACCTCAAACGCCACTACACAGCCCCCGGCCTTCATTTGCTTTTTGGCAATTTCGTATTTAGGATGCGATTTCAAAAAAGGGTACCGTACCCAATTTATCTTTTCATGGTTTTCCAAAAACTCGGCAAGTTTCAGCGCGTTCTCGCAATGCCTGTCCACCCGAACGGCCAAAGTTTCCAAGCTCTTCGACAGCACCCATGCATTGAAAGGCGAAAGTGAAGGACCGGTAATTCTTGAAAAACGGTAGATTTTATCTATTAAATCTGCATTGCCAACAGTGATTCCAGCCAAAACTCTGCCCTGTCCATCCATTAGTTTCGTGCCGGAATGAATGACCAAATCGGCCCCGAATTTTATCGGCTGCTGTAAATAGGGAGAAGCGAAACAATTATCGATGACCAAAATAAGATCATGCTTTTTAGCGATTTTTCCTAAAACTTCGAGATCCAAAATATCCACTCCAGGGTTCGTCGGCGTTTCGGCATATATAACTTTGGTCTGAGGTGTGATCGATGCTTCCAATTCATCCAACTCATCAATTTTAAAATAGGTATGCGATATATTCCATTTTGGAAAGAAATTGGTAAGCAAAGCATGTGTCGAACCGAAAATACTTCGAGCCGAAAGAATATGGTCACCACTGTTCAATAAGGCCGCCAATGTTGAAAACACCGCTGCCATACCAGAGGCAAAGGCAAAACCATCTTCGGCACCTTCCATTTGACAGACTTTTTCGATGAATTCCGAAGAATTCGGATTGGAATACCGCGAATAGACATTCCGATCTTTTTCCTCGGCAAAGGAGGCCCGCATATCTTCGGCATCCTCAAAAACAAAACTGGATGTCAAATACATCGGACTAGAGTGCTCTAAAAATTGTGAGCGTTCCAATTGCGTTCGAATGGCATTGGTTTCAAACTTGCCGTGGGTGTTTAGCTCTTGGGTTTCGTTAGTTTTCTTGGCTTTCATTGTTTTGGCCGTTTGTTGTTTGCATGTTGGCTTTTGGCCGTTGGCCTTTTGCTTTGGGCTATTTGCCTAAAACAAAGTGTTTAAATATTGCTTTGCACTTCTTACCTCGTACTTCTTATTTCATACTTCCTATAACCGCTCCGCGATTCGTAAAATATCTCCAAAAACGCCCCGAGCGGTCACAGCGGCCCCTGCCCCAGCACCCTGAATGACCAAAGGATGCTCCCCATATGATTCTGTGTAAATTTCTATGATCGAATCGGAACCTTTGACTTGCCCCAAGGCACTCTCTTTGGGCACTGAAATCAGTTTCACATCCAAAATACCTTTTTCCCTTTGTAGATTGCCATGAAGGTCACCGACATATCGAAGTACATGACCGGGTCTTTGGTTTTTTTTGATTTCATTATATTGGTCGTCGAGCACGTCAAGATTTTCCATAAAAAAGTCAACATCACCTTCTTGCAAGGAACTTGGTATCAAATTTTGGATCTTGATATCGGAAAACTCGTTTCTCAAATCGAGCTCACGGGCTAGGATCAATAATTTGCGGCCAACGTCGTTACCCGAGAGATCTTCTCTGGGGTCCGGTTCTGTAAATCCCTTTTTTACCGCATTTTTGAGAATCGAGGAAAAGGGAATATCGACTTCTGAAAACGTATTGAAGATATAACTCAGGCTTCCGGAAAAAACACCCTTGATACGTGTTATATTTTCACCAGACAAGTGTAACAATTTAATGGTATCGATCAACGGCAGGCCCGCACCCACATTCGTTTCGTATAAATACTGCTTTTGGTTCTTGGCAAGTTCTTCCCTCAACAATTGGTAGTAATCAAACCCCAAGGTGTTCGCAATCTTGTTGGAGGACACTAGATCAAAACCATTCTCGACAAAATCGAAATAATTGGAAACAAAATTCTCATTGGCCGTATTATCGACCATAATCAGATTTTCGAGATGGTGCTTTTTTGCAAATTCGAACACATCGCCGACCTTGTATTCGCAACCTTTTCGTTCGATAACAGATTTCCAATTCTTAGGAACGCCATCTTTGCCCAAAAGCAATCTTCGTGAATTGGCCACGGCGAAAACGTTCAAATCGATCGCTTTTCTCTTCTCAATGGTCTTTGACGATTTTAAGATCTGATCGATAAGTGTTCCGCCGACATTGCCATGGCCGAAAATGGCTACGTTCACTTTTTTGCTGATTCCGAAAATCTGTCCGTGCATTACGTTCAAAGCCTTCTTCAGGTCCGATTTTTTAACAACCAAACTCACGTTCTTTCCGGTTACCGTATTGTTGAACAGCAAGGGCACTATTTGATTTTTGATCAATGCATTATAAGGTTTGTGAAAAGAACTTAGGTCTTGGCCGATTATGGAAATGACCGAAACCTGATCAACGACCGTTATCGTATTAATATCCTTGGCATAAAAATCACTGCTAAACTCATGCTGTAATGCCTTTTTGGCCTGCTGTGCCCTATCGGCATCGACTACCAGCCCGATACCTCTTTCAGAAGATCCCTGCGAAATTATGCTAACACTGATATTGTTCTCTCCCAAAGCCCTAAAAATGCGGGCATCGACACCGACCTTGCCCAACAGCCCCCTGCCTTCGAGATTGATCAACGAGACCTTTTCGATCACCGATAGCGATTTAATACCTTCTTTGTTGGTCTTGGCACTGATCAATGTACCTTCATTTTCTCTTTTAAAAGTATTAAGGATTCGAAGCGGAATATTCTTTTCAATTAGCGGAATAATGGTCTTCGCATGAAGAATATTGGCTCCGAAACTTGCCAGTTCATTGGCCTCGGCGTACGAAAGTTCGGAAATACGTTTGGCATCACCCACATAATCAGGATTGGCCGTAAAAATACCGTCAACATGGGTATAGTTCTGAAGCTCTTCTGCATCTAAGAAATTGGCGATCAGGGCCGCGGAATAGTTACTGCCGTTTCTTCCCAAGGTTGTGGTCTCATCATTTTCGGTCGAAGCGATAAAGCCCGTAATTACGGGAACCGTTTCATCATCAAATCTGGCGAATTCAAGCAATACATTCTCTTTTGTAACGGCTTCCAATACTCTCGCATCGCCAAAATTGTCATCAGTCTTGATGAGTTTTCTCGCATCGACGCATATGGCCCTGACACCCTTGCCGATCAACAATTTGGTAATCAGTTTTACAGAGATCAGTTCACCGTACGCCAATACTTGATCTTTGATTTTCTTACTATAATCCCCAAGAAAAGAGACACCCTCCAAAAGCTTGTATAAATTGCCAAACTCCTCTGAAAGATTTACATTTTTATACAAATGGCTTTGGTATGCTTCAAAATCCTTGAAATCTTTTGAGAAATCTTGACCGTTCGCGGCCTTGTCAAGCATGAGTTCCAATTGATCGGTAGCTTTTTCGCGCGCGGATAGCACCAGTGCTATCTGTTCGCCATTATCGACTTTCGTCTTGACGATTTCCAGTACACTGCCAAGGCCTTCGCCATTGCTCAATGATTTGCCCCCGAACTTAAGTACCTTGTACTTTTTTGATCTTCCGTTCTGATTGAAAATACCGTCCAACAATTTTTGCATTTGTTCGAACTCGATCAAAAAAGCATCATGGCCATGTAACGACTGTACTTCACCATAGGTAACATTACTGTTGGCCTGGGCCAATTGTCGAAAGGTTTCCTTATTTTCCTTGGCCGTGAAGAAGAGGTCTGAATCAACCCCGATAATATGTATGTTCGTATCGCTGTTTTGAAGATCGATGAACCTCTGATCGCCATCACGTGTAATATCGATCGTTTTCAACAACTGGTTCATCAATTTATAGGCAGAAAGCTGAAAACGTTCCTGTAATTTTTTTCCATGGTGCATCAACCAACTCTCGACATTAAAGACCTGAAGCTCTTCATTGGTACTTCGTTTAAAACGCTCTTTGAAGGACTCTGGGGTACGGTAGCACAACATGGCATGCATACGGGCGTCGTGAACGGGTTGCTTTGAGTTCACCAAGAATTGTTCCTGGATCTGGCAATTGGCGATGAGCCAATCGGTCGATTTCCAATCGGAAGCCACCGGAATCAAGTGTTCGGTAATCTTCGTATTCAATGCAGCCATTTCCCAGGCTATGCCCCCTCCCAACGAACCGCCAATAATCGCGAACAATTTGTTGACTTTTAATTGCTTCAAGCCCAACAAAAAAATCTTCGCAATATCGCCCGCAACGAAATCCTTATAGTTGTCAATTACAAAGCCATCATAACCATTACCCGGAATATTGAACGAAAGTATAGTATACTTTTGGGTGTCGATACATTTACCTTCGCCGATCAACGCCGACCACCAACCACCGTCACCGGTTACATTTGAGTTTCCTGTTAGGGCATGGTTGACGAGCACGATCGGTGCCGAATGAAGTTCCTTGCCAAAAACCTGATAAGAAAGTTCTATATCTTGAGAAGCACCGCTTGAGGTGCTAAAATTTTCAATTACTAATCGATGCATGGATCATTGTATAAAGCGGAGTCAGTGCGGGCCCAGTGCCGAAATAAAAACACCGACACTGTACCCGTTATGACTTAATTCTTTTAAGCAAAAACCGATTTGTCGATAGTGGCGAACGCACTTTTCAAATCTGCCTTTAAATCTTCCAAATCTTCAAGACCGACAGAAAGACGGATCAAATCTTTCGTTACCCCGGTCGATTCTTGTGCCGCATCATCCAATTGTTGGTGGGTCGTACTTGCCGGGTGGATAATCAATGATTTTGAGTCGCCGATATTCGCCAACAAGGAGAATAATTTTGTGTTGTCGGCTATTTTTTTCGCGGAATCGAATCCGCCTTTTACCCCAAACGTGACGATTCCGCTTTGGCCTTTTGGAAGATAGGCGTCGGCTTGTGCCTTGTATTTACTTGTTTTCAAACCGGGATAGTTCACCCAGGCCACCTCATTTCTGTCTTCAAGCCACTCGGCAAGTGCCAGGGCGTTTTCACTGTGTTTTTTCATGCGTATTTCCAAAGTTTCCAATCCTTGGATGATTTGGAAAGAATTGAAAGGGCTGGGTGCCCCACCGAAATCACGAAGGCCCTCGATACGAACTTTGGCGATAAAAGCGGCAGGCCCCAAGGCTTCGTGATAGACCAAACCGTGATAACCGGGGGAAGGCTCGGTAAACTCGGGAAATTTCCCATTGCCATAATCAAAAGTTCCCGCATCGATAATAGCACCACCTAGTGCAGTGCCATTGCCATTGATGTATTTGGTCAGGGAATGGATAACGATATTGGCGCCATATTCAATCGGATTCAACAAAGCGGGCGTCGCTACCGTATTGTCTACAATAAAAGGAATTTTGGCCGCCTTGGCTTCAGAGGAAATAGCTTTTAAATCGAGAACATCCAACTTCGGATTCCCCAAGGATTCCACAAAAATTGCACGCGTATTTTCCTCAATTGCTTTTCCAAAATTGGTGGGATCTTCGGGGTCGACAAAAGTTGTGGTAATTCCCAGTCTTGGTAAAGTATTCGACAATAAATTATAAGTACCCCCGTAAAGGCTGTTCGAGGCAACTATATGATCACCGGCACGCAAAAGAACCAAAAGCGCCGTTGATATGGCCGCGGTACCGGAAGCCGTCGCAACTGCGGCAATACCCCCCTCTAAAGTAGCCAAGCGTTGTTCAAGAATATCATTGGTAGGGTTGTTCAGTCTCGTGTAGATGAAACCGGGTTCCGACAGGTTGAATAAATTCGCCGCATGGTCGGCATTGTTGAAGACATAGGCCGTACTCTGATAAATAGGCACCGCCCTAGTACCACCATTGGCAGTTGTGTCATGCCCAGCATGAAGGGCGTTCGTTGAAAATTTTTGATTACTCATGATTTTAAGGATTTTTAATCGTTAAACAAATAATTAAAAAGCCAAACCCAAAACGCGGACAATGCGAATCGGCTAAATCAAAAAGTTATAAGAAAGTGAAAAATTACGGATGTAATTTATTTACGTTATCTGCCGGATACCGAATAGAATTCAGCACACAGTAGAATTTAGCACCTTCTTTGAACCGATAGCCATCGGATATTACAAAGGGTTGCTAAGGCTTCAAAGGGTCTATTCCCTCCACCTTTCTTGATAACTATTCAATACGTGTTTGAACTTTGTTGGGGCAAATATATAGTCGGAATATTTAAATTCCCTACTTTTTTTGAAAAATTTATAGTTTGAATGCTTTTTTGACCTTGTCTACCATGTCTAATTTCTCCCAGGTAAAAAGCTCGACCTCTTTTTCAACACGTCCATTATATGGTGATTCATAGACTTTCTTGACCACTTTGGGGTCTTTGCCCATGTGACCATATGCGGCCGATTCAAGATAAATGGGATTTCTAAGTTTTAGACGCTTTTCAATGGCAAAAGGGCGCATATCGAATAAGCTCTCAACCTTTTTTGCAATTTCACCATCGGTCAAATCAACATTCGACCTGCCGTAGGTATCCACAAATATCGAAGTCGGTTCGACCACTCCGATCGCATAGCTTACTTGTACCAATATTTCATCAGCAACACCAGCGGCAACCAAGTTCTTGGCAATATGGCGTGAAGCATATGCCGCACTTCTGTCAACTTTACTCGGATCTTTTCCGCTGAAAGCTCCTCCGCCGTGGGCTCCTTTTCCACCATAGGTATCAACAATGATTTTTCTTCCCGTCAAACCGGTATCACCATGAGGGCCTCCGATTACAAACTTCCCTGTAGGATTGATGTGATAGGTAATCTGATCGTCGAAAAGGTTCTGGACCTTTTTGGGTAATTTTTTCTTGACCTTCGGAATCAAAATCTCGATCAAGTCTTTCTTGATCTTGGCCAACATCTTGTCATCGTTCTTATCAAAAGCATCATGTTGCGTAGATATAACGATGGCATCGATACGTTGGGGCACATTATCGTCTGAATATTCAATGGTTACCTGCGACTTTGCATCAGGGCGTAAGTATTTAATTTCTTTTTTCGCACGTCGCAAGTCGGCCAAAACCTGGAGGATCTTATGTGAAATATCCAAAGCCAAGGGCATATAATTCGAGGTCTCTTTTGTGGCATAACCGAACATCATGCCTTGGTCACCGGCACCTTGTTCTTCTTTTTTGCCCCGATCGACACCTTGGTTGATGTCTTGTGACTGTTCATGGATCAACGAAATAACCCCACAAGAATCGCCACTGAACTGATATTCCCCTTCGGTATAACCGATTTTATTGATAACACCTCGGGCAATGTTCTGAACGTCTAAATAAGTATTGCTTTTTACTTCTCCTGCCAATACGACCTGACCGGTAGTCACAAGGGTCTCACAAGCTACTTTACTCTCAGGGTCAAAAGCTAAAAAGTTGTCTAATAGGGCATCACTGATCTGATCGGCCACTTTGTCGGGATGGCCTTCACTGACCGATTCCGAAGTGAATAAATATGACATACGATTTAAATAATTATAATTTATATCTATGGGGACCTGACCGAGTTACCAAGTAGAATGATATAACCGAATTATATCAACTGCTTTAGCATTTTTTCCGCCGAACTCATCTTCGACATTTCGAGGTTGCAATCAGTCAAATCCATCCTCTCGTTTGAGAACGCAAAAATATGAAAATTGTTATGGTGACAATACTATTTCACTTAAGTTTTGATATGAGGGGTTAAATTTTCGGCAAAAAATCCCTTCAGGACAAAAGAATAGGGCGTTGTAGACCTTCCTAAATTTCATTTTCTTGACTCTGTACAACAAAAGCGTATTTCACCTACTATTTTTTCCAAAACTCGATATACTTCGTATATTGTGCGTCATCATCAAAAGCAAGACACCAACCATAAAATAGTGCAAAAATGCATATTGCCGTTGCAGGAAACATTGGAGCCGGAAAAACCACTTTGACCAAATTATTGGCCAATCATTACAAATGGGAAGCCAACTTCGAAGATGTTGTCGACAACCCGTATCTCGATGATTTTTATAACCAAATGGAGCGATGGAGCTTTAATCTCCAGATTTATTTCCTCAATCATCGCTACCGACAAATATTAAAGATTCGTGAAAGTGGCAAGAATATCATACAAGACCGTACTATTTATGAAGACGCCTTTATTTTTGCACCAAACCTACATGCAATGGGTTTGATGACCAACCGAGATTTCACCAATTATTCAAGCCTTTTTGAACTGATGGAGAGTTTGGTGCAACCACCCGATCTTCTGATCTATCTCAGAAGTTCGATACCCAACCTTGTCAAGCAGATACATAAAAGAGGAAGGGATTATGAAAACTCGATCTCAATCGATTATCTCAGCCGACTGAACGAACGTTATGAGGCATGGGTGCATGGCTACGAAAAAGGTAATTTGCTGGTCATCGACGTCGATGACCTTGATTTTGTAGATAACCCTGAAGATCTCGGAACAATTATCAATAAGATCGATGCAGAGATCAATGGACTCTTTTAATTAAGGGCGAACAAATTAAGCTATAACAATCCTATTTGCTTGGCGTGTAGCTCCAATTGATCGCTGTTTTCCACAAACAAGACCGGGGTACTATCAAATTCAGCGAACAAATCCTTGACCCGGACCATTCTTTTTCTGTGGCCGACATCCCTTAAATAAATTGCCAATATCTGGTTCGGATATTCTTCTGCTATTTCCTTATAAATATCAGCATCATACTCTCCGCTATCCCCGATCAATATAAAACTCAGACCGGGGTACGTTTTGAGAATATTACGGATTTCGTGTTGCTTATGTGGCCTGTCATTATCGTGGTTTTTCGTCAATGCGGCCCGCAAGCTTCTCAAAAGAATCGGCCCTTTGGGAAAGCTATTCTTGATCAGGAAGAATTCGAGGTACCGATAAAGGTTCCAAGGACTGTTGCTTACATAAAAAATCGGGTTTACGGCCTTACCAGATTTTCCGTGGTGTAATCGGTGGTAAAGTTTGGCAGCTCCTTTGAGTGGGATCCGTTGGCCCACATTAGAAAAAAAAGTACGGAGAATGGCGCGCCATTTTAAAAAAGAAGCCACTCCCGTCCACAGAATCGTATCGTCGATATCACTGATGATCCCGAATTCAGCATCTTCATGAGGAATCATCATTTCTCCGGGAAAACGATTTTCATGTAAAATTTCCCTTTTTAACGAATAATCGGAGTATGAAATCGCGTATTGCAACCAACCTTCATCGTTGATTAGTTGACTTAAATCTTTGCTCGGCAGGTCTATCAAATAATATCCGTCATCATTGGTCTCGCCCGAAACGGCCCTTCCGTCGACCAATTTGATATTTAAAGGTGTATGTTTTATTTCATCGGCATCAAAGCGTTGGTATGTGTTACGGATCAACTTGAAGAATCCTTTATCGGCCAAATCGATTTCTTCATCCTCCAAAGCCCTTCCCCTTAAATACAGATGGGCATCGGTACCATAGGTCTGAAAAGCGATGATCTGTAACTTGTCTTTTTTGCCGAATACTCCCATTGGCCCAAATATAGGAAAAGGCCGAATTCACAAAGTAGTTTGCGAAATGAAAAAATGGCTTGTTCACTCGTTCAGATGACCCTTACACTCAATCCTTATTTTATGATGCGGGTACATCTTCTAGATTTATGGTAATGTTCAACCTGTTCGCTTTATGACGAGTTCATTTCGCCGAACATAAAACCACAGAATTATGAAACCAAAAAAGAACCCTAAAAAAGATCTGAACCGAAATAGGAGCGTCTATTTTTTGACCGGACTGGCCTTGGTCATGTTATTGACTTTTATAGCATTGGAATGGAAGACGTATGAAACAAATTACCCCCAATACATCTCAATGGATGTTGATGATGATTTAACGGAAGAAGTGCCTGTTTTTCAGTTAAAGACCCCTCCTCCGCCCCCGCCACCTGTGGCGCCAACAATAATAGATGTTGTGCCCGACGACCCCGAAATCGATGAAACGCCTATTGCCGTTACCGAACCTTTTCCGGATACGCCCATCGCGATCGACAGTGTGGTGGTCGAAGAACCTGAAGAAGATATTGCCATACCCTTCTCTGTAATAGAAAGCGTTCCGGTATTTCCAGGATGTGAAAACGAAACCGACAAACGGGCCTGTTTTCAAACGATGATGTTAAAACATATCAGAAATACTTTTCGCTATCCGGAAATTGCCCAAGAAATGAATATTCAAGGAAAGGTCTATATGAATTTTGTCATTCAGAAGAATGGAAGTATCGGAGAAATACGAATTCTCAGAAGTCCTGATAAAAATCTAGGGGAAGAAGCAACAAGAATCATAGGCAAACTTCCTAAAATGACACCGGGAAAACAAAGTGGCACCCCTGTCAAAGTACCTTTTAGTATTCCTATTACGTTTAAATTACAATAGACCTATTGTAATAAATACAAAAAAAGGGATGTAGTAACCTACATCCCTTTTTTTATTTACTTTGGAAGTTACTGCTTCTTTATATCAACTTTTTCGATAGTAATTTCAGTTTCTTTCCCTTTTGAATCAATGGTAGTATCTTCAAATTCCTTTAACTGGGCTTCCACTTCTGCCTTTGTTCCTTTAAAGGTCTTTTCCTCGGTTACCTCTTCACCGTTCAACATCGTTGTATATTGTACGGTAGCTTCGGCCAAATCACTATCATTAGCATCCATGGTCACCTTTATGGTTTTTTCGATGTTACTGTCATTACCGGCCATGCCCGTAACGTTCAAGGCAATACTTGGCGCAATGACCAAAGCCACAACGGACATCAATTTCAAAAGAATGTTCAATGATGGCCCTGAAGTATCCTTGAACGGGTCACCAACAGTATCACCGACAACGGCAGCCTTATGGGCATCGGTACCTTTTCTACCTTGTTCCTCGATCATTTTTTTTGCATTGTCCCACGCACCTCCTGCATTTGACTGAAAAATAGCCATCAGAACCCCTGCCGTGGTAACACCGGCCAATAGTCCGCCCAACATTTCAGCTCCTCCAATGAAGCCTACCGCAACGGGCACGGCGATGGCCAAAAGTCCGGGCAATACCATTTCCTTGATCGAAGCGGTCGTAGAAATGGCAACACACTTATCGTATTCGGCAACACCATCAGCGGCATCGAAAATCGCCCTTTGCTCTGGAGTCGCTTTTGACATATCGGAATCAACGGCCCTCATTACCTCTAAGGCCGCTTTCAATTGTGGAATGTCCCTAAATTGGCGGCGCACCTCTTCGATCATGGCCATGGCAGCGCGACCTACTGCATTCATCGACAAGGCCGAGAATACAAACGGTAGCATTCCACCGACCAACAAACCGGCCATTACCGTTGGCTTTGAAACGTCGATCGCGACCACGTTGGCCGTTTGCATAAAGGCGGCGAACAAGGCCAAAGCCGTCAAAGCCGCAGAAGCGATAGCAAAACCTTTTCCGATGGCAGCAGTAGTATTTCCAACGGCATCCAATTTATCGGTTCGTTCGCGTACTTCACTCGGCAATTCGGCCATTTCGGCTATACCACCCGCGTTATCCGAAATCGGGCCATAGGCGTCAACGGCCAATTGAATTCCTGTGTTGGCAAGCATTCCTACCGCAGCAATGGCGATTCCATATAATCCCGCAAAATGGTGCGACACCAAAATAGCAGCGGCAATGAACAATATCGGGAACATGGTGGACATCATGCCCACACCCAATCCTGCGATAATGTTCGTTGCAGCACCAGTTTCAGACTGGCGCACGATACTATTTACGGGCTTTGTTCCCGTACCGGTATAATATTCGGTGATCTTACCCACAGCAAGACCAGCGACCAAACCTGCAAGTACCGCCCAGAAAACACCCAATGAAGTATATTCGTTGCCTCCAAAAGTCCAGCTTGCGGGAAGCATCATATCAATGATAAAATAGGAAGCGACCAACATAAGACCGGCAGAACCGAACTCACCTATGTTCAATGCCGTTTGGGGATTTCCGCCATCCTTAACTCTTACAAAGAAGGTCCCTATAATGGACATAACGATTCCGACCGCGGCCAAAACCAGTGGTAGATAAACTGCTCCTAAACCATCAAAAGCTGCTTCAAATGCCGGAATCTGCGTAAAGGCCGCACCCAATACCATCGTACCGATAATCGACCCGACATATGATTCAAATAAATCGGCGCCCATACCGGCAACATCACCAACATTATCTCCTACGTTATCGGCAATGGTTGCGGGGTTCAACGGATGATCTTCTGGAATACCTGCTTCTACCTTACCGACCAAATCGGCACCGACATCGGCAGCTTTGGTATAAATACCACCACCAACACGCGCAAAAAGTGCAATAGAGGAAGCTCCTAATGAAAAACCGGAAAGTACGTTCAGCACCTCACCGATGCCCCAGCCCATTCCACTGTAGAACTTGAACAGACCGCTCAGACCCAAAACACCGAGACCAACTACACCAAGGCCCATAACGGCGCCGCCTGCGAAAGCAACCTCTAGGGCCTTGCCCAACGATGTTCTTGCCGCATTGGTAGTTCTGACATTCGCTTTGGTAGCGACCTTCATACCGATAAACCCTGCCAAAGCAGAACAAATGGCACCTACAATGAACGATACCGCTACCATACCGTTCGAGCCTACCTCGTTACTTCCTTTGACGAATAGAAGTGCAGCTACGGCCACGACGAAAATCGAGAGAATCTTATATTCGGCCTTTAAGAAAGACATGGCACCATCGGCAATGTTTTTGGCGATCCGGGCCATCTTTTCATCCCCGACATCTTGCTTTGAAACCCATCCGCTCCTAACGAAGACATAAATCAAGGCCAAAACACCAAAGGCCGGTAAGAAGTTCACTAGTAAATCCATATTGATCAGTTGTTTATAATTTTAAAATGCGTGCAAAAATAGGAAAACCTATCAGAATAAAAAAGCAATATCTTTTTGAGGGATATTGCTTTCTATTGACTTCTGTCGTAGCCTTTTATTTAATACTGACCTCTTCGCTCGGTACATCGCTTCGGCCGAACCTTCTTATGCATTTTGCAACTATTTCTTTCGCTTCGAGAACATCGCCCCACCCTCCTACATCGACTTTCTTCTTTTCCAAATCTTTATAAACCTTGAAAAAATGTTCTATTTCTTTTATCAAATGCGGATTGAGGTCGCTCAAATCGGTCACAGAATTGGCTATGGGATCCGACACAGGCACACAGATTACCTTTTCATCGGGACCTTTTTCATCGGCCATGTGAAAAACGCCGATCGGTTTGACTTCCATAACACAACCGGGGAAGGTCGGTTCGGTCACAAGTACCAAAACATCAAGTGGGTCGCCGTCCAGAGCCAAAGTTTCTGGAATAAAACCATAATCCGCCGGATACATCATCGACGAAAAAATCATTCGGTCGTATCGGATCTTTTTTAGCTCAAAGTCATATTCATATTTGTTTCTACTGCCCTTTGGAATCTCTATCAATACGTCAAAAGAGGTAATTTCGTCTGCGCTCATATTTATCTGTTTTTTGGGATTACAAAGGTACTTCGATCAACGACCTTTGCGCTATTGAAATCGTTAAAATACCTCTAAAGCGGTTAATGATACTTCTGTGAAGAGAATTGCTTAAAAACTAAAGCCGAAGCTTCCGGTAACGGCAAAAGGGCGTGCATTTGGGGCATCCAAATAATTGCCCCTAAAATTAAAATCGATTCGAAAGATCTTAAAAATGTTTCCTACCCCTACCGAATACTCATAGTAAATCTTGTCTGAAGGTGCCTGCAACGGTATGTTCGTCGGGGAGCTTAGGGCTATATTTTCATTCGATAGTTCTCCCCAAACGCCGCGTAACCCGACAATCTCCCTCAAATTAAGTTTGCGTAGAAATGGTATCCTAGAAAACAATCTACCGTTAAAATTGTGTTCCAAGTGTACCGAAGTATAGGTATCTGTTACAAATTCGTAGAAATCGAGATTGGGAAAGGCATTATATAGCGAAAACAACGTCTGGTTTCCGGGGATTACGTTTAAAAGTCCTAGAGGAACCTCTCCAAATGTCTTACCGACTTCCACGGTACTCAATAACCTTCCGAAACCGCCCAATTGCCATGGCTGGCTATAGGAAAACTGAATTTTGCTGTAATTAAAATCACTTTGCAGAAAGCCATCGAGACCTCTTGTGTAATTCAATAGCAGCGTGCTGTAGTCATCATTGATATCATAACGTTCAACGCCATAGCCGATCACTCTTTTACCTGGCGTATAGATCAGCAGGGTACTGATATCGAACTGTTTTATCTCAGAGGAAATACCCGTAGGGGAATCGGCATCGATATAATCCAAACTGAATGCATCGGGCAGTGCCGAACTCAGCGTTCTGAACGAACTACCGAACCGTATTCTAAAATTGGTCACCGGCTCCATCTCCATACTAAAGGTACTTAGGTCGATATTGGTCAATCGGTTGTTGGACCCTACTGTAAGAACCGATGAGGACGCAACACTCCTCCCCAGCACGTCATTTGTAGAGGTAAGGCTCAAACCCAGTTGTTCGACATCGCGACGATGTCCGCCAGAAAAGATCAACCTTGTCTTTTGGTCTACCAGCCATTTGCCCGAAATACCGTGCTTTACCCTATTATCTTTAAAACCATAGGCCATGTATCCTTCAAGGCGCCATGGATCGTTCTGTCCGAAATAGGTGCGCGCTCCGGCGCGCAATCTTACGCCCTCGGCATCGTTGTATCCAAAAACACTGTAAACGTCCCCGATATCGATGTTCCACTTGTCGACTTCGACATAGCCCGAACCGAGAATACTGATCAGGTTATAATACGATTTGAACTTAGGCACGGTCTTCAGGGTGTCTAAAAGCTGATAAACCCCCTTTTCGTCTTTGTTCAAGGTTTCCAATCGGCTATTTTCCCAAAAAGTACTGTCGCGGTTCATTACCAAAGGGTCGAACGGATTACTCTCTGCCCTGTAAAACGATTTCGGTTTGGGAATATCGAACATATGATTATCGTAAACCGTGGTTCGCTTGCCATAGATACCCCTTGATTCTTCTTTCTTTCGGAAGCTGAAATCGGTCAGCATATAATCGCGCCTTAAAAGAAAGACCGAATCGTTGACAACTTCGAAATCTTGCTCGATATAAAATTCCTTTACCCAGTTCAGATTGGCACTTTTGGTGACTTGCAGATTGATATTCTTGATGGCGTACGTACTATCGTTTACCCAAAAATCGCCTTTGAACGTCAATTCGTTCTTGCGCCGGGGATAATAGACGATATTATAACACCATTTGTTGTCGATAAAGGCGCTATCGCGAAGCGCGTAATTATACACGTCGACACCTGTTCTTGAAAGCGGGCTGGTGAAGCTTTTATCGTAGAATTCTATATAATTATTGTACACATCGTATTCGGCATACATATCTTGAATAAAAGCGGTGAGGGCCTGATTGTTTTCAAATCCGGAATTTTTACTTCCCAGAATATCTTCCTTTTCTTCATTCAATAGGTTATCACCGTAGACTTTAGAGAATTTTTCGTTCAAAAAGATGGGCAGATAGGTTTTTCCTGTTATCCTTGAGGTATCAAGATCTTGAAAAACGAATTCAAGTCCCTTGAAAATCTTACTTTTCATCACCGAACTGTCTATCGTATTCAGGTCGAACTCCACTTTTTCGTACTTATCATATTTGTATTGCTCGAACATACGTAGGCCGTTCCGCCTTTTTTTCTCCCATATCTTTCTAAGGATATCAACCGCAGGATTGTTCTTTTTCGGTTGTTTACCCGCGATCAGTACAACTTCTTTTAGTTGCTCGGTAGCTTCTTTTAAAACGATTTTCATATCGTAATTGACCTTTGAAGTCAACAAGATCTCAAGTTCGGCGAAGCCGATGAAGGAAACGACCAGCGTATCATGGGTCATATCCGATTCCATATAGAACCGTCCGTCATCATTGGTAATGGTACCTTCGGTCGAATTTTTGAAAAGAATGTTGGCAAAGGCCACCGGTTCACCAGTCTCATCGGTCACCATACCGCCAACTTTTGTTTGGGCGTCGGCGAAATATGCCGACAACAAGAGTATGGAAAAGAGAAATTTTTTCATTAAAAGTTTAGTTCTCGAAACTGATTTATCAAATAGCGTACCAATGAACCCGTCTTGAGTTCAATAAAAAAAACTCCGCAGTTTTTTGGCTGCGGAGCAAAAGTAGTCGTACAATTTCTTAAACCTTATTTATATAACACTTTCTTAACAGCCTTGATGACGTCTTCGTGATTCGGCAACCATTCCTCCAAAAGTACAGGGGAATATGGCGCAGGAGTATCGGCGGTGTTTATTTTTTGAATAGGGGCATCCAAATAGTCGAAGGCATGTGCCTGCACATGATAGGTAATCTCGGTGGCGACGTTTCCGAACGGCCAGGCCTCTTCCAAGACTACAAGACGGTTGGTTTTTTTGACCGAGGTCAAAATCGCCTCATAATCCATCGGTTTTATCGTTCGCAAATCAATGATCTCGCAACTGATTCCTTCCTTTTCGAGTTCATCGGCAGCCTTATCGGCTTCCTTGATGATCTTTCCAAAAGATACAATGGTCACGTCGGATCCCTGTCTGCGAATATCTGCCACTCCAAGGGGAATCGTAAATTCTCCTTCGGGCACTTCGCCCTTATCACCGTACATCTGCTCCGACTCCATAAAAATTACCGGATCATCGTCACGAATGGCCGATTTCAACAAACCTTTGGCATCAGCGGGATTAGAAGGAACTACTACTTTCAAACCCGGACAGTTGGCATACCAGCTTTCAAAAGCCTGCGAATGGGTCGCCGCCAACTGACCTGCAGAAGCGGTCGGCCCACGAAACACGATCGGACAAGGAAACTGCCCGCCCGACATCTGTCTGATCTTGGCAGCGTTGTTGATAATCTGGTCGATACCCACCAAGGCAAAGTTGAAGGTCATAAATTCGATTATCGGCCGATTGCCGGTCATGGTGGATCCGACACCTACACCCGCAAAACCCAACTCAGAGATAGGGGTATCGATAACGCGCTTGTCACCGAATTCGTCCAACATTCCCTTCGAGGCCTTATAAGCGCCATTGTATTCGGCCACTTCCTCACCCATCAAGTAAACAGATTCGTCCCTGCGCATTTCTTCAGACATTGCCTCCGCTATGGCCTCTCTAAATTGTAGTGTCTTCATGTATCGATTTGCTTATCGTGTTGTGCGTTCGCTTTTTTGAATGCAAGCAAAAATATGAAAATATCCATCAATAGATCATCGGTACGGACTAAAAAAAGTTTCAAAATTTATTATGCATGCATAATATTTTCGAAAATTAATGGTTATCTTAGCGCAGTCATTTTAAAGCCCTTTTTATGAAGATTTTAGTATGTATAAGTAATGTTCCCGACACTACTTCCAAAATAAATTTTGCCGAAGGCGATACGAAATTCGATACGAACGGCGTACAGTTCGTAATCAACCCTAACGATGAGTTCGGCTTGACCCGCGCCATGTGGTTCAAGGAAAAACAAGGGGCCACGGTGCATGTTGCCACGGTCGGCGAAGCTTCGGTCGAACCTACCATGCGAAAAGCACTGGCCATAGGTGCCGATGAGGCCATTCGGGTCAATGCCGTACCTACCGACGGTTTTTTTGTCGCCCAGCAATTGGCGCAAGTGGTAAAGGATGGCGGCTATGATCTTGTCATTGGCGGAAGGGAATCCATCGACTATAACGGTGGCATGGTGCCCGGAATATTGGCCACTTTACTCGATATGAATTTTGTCAATACCTGCATCAATCTCGAAATTGAGGGAAACAACGCTACCGCTATACGCGAAATCGACGGCGGAAAGGAAAAAATAACCACTACCCTTCCTCTTGTTGTAGGGGGCCAAAAAGGATTGGTCCAAGAAAGCGACCTTCGAATTCCCAATATGAGAGGTATTATGATGGCGCGCCAGAAAAAGCTGAACGTGGTCGAACCTGTCGAAGCGATCAACGCGACCACCGATGCCAAATTCGAGAAACCGGCGCCTAAAGGTGCGGTCAAATTGGTAGATAATGTTGATGATCTCGTAAACCTTTTGCACACCGAGGCGAAAGTGATTTAACGATCTAAAAACCCAAAAATTAAAAACTTTATGTCAGTATTAGTATATACCGAATCAGAAAACGGAAAATTCAAGAAGAATGCCTTTGAGGTCGCTTCATATGCCCATGAGGTCGCCAATCAAATGGGCACAACGGTAACGGCTATTTCCGTAAACGCTGAAGACAATGAGAGCTTGGGCGCCTATGGAGTATCAAAAGTTCTAAGTGTTTCAGATGATAAGCTCAAGACCTTCAATGCCAAGGCCTATGCCCATGCAATTGCCCAGGCCGCGACAAAAGAAGGTTCACAGGTCATTATCGTGAGTTCAAGCACCGATAGCAAATTTTTGGCCCCGATCTTGGCCGCCAAACTTGAAGCGGGCTATGCCCCCAATGTCGTCGCCGCACCAGAAGGTACAAATCCATTGACCGTAAAGAGAACGGCATTTAGCAACAAGGGTTTTGCACATACACGGATCAACACCGATGTAAAGATAATAGGCGTTTCGAACAATGCGTTCGGAACCCATGAAAACGATGCCACAGCTGCGGTAGAAACCTTTGCCCCATCGTTGGAAGACGGTAATTTTAACGTAAGATCCGTTGAAATCGATAAGGCGGTAGGTACGGTAACGATTGCCGATGCCGATATTGTCGTCTCAGGAGGAAGAGGTTTGAAAGGACCTGAAAACTGGGGAATGGTAGAAGAACTAGCCGAGGTATTGGGTGCCGCGACCGCATGTTCCAAACCCGTTTCCGATATGGGTTGGAGGCCTCATGGCGAGCACGTCGGACAGACCGGAAAACCGGTGGCCAGTAATCTGTATATCGCAATCGGTATTTCAGGGGCCATTCAACATTTGGCCGGGGTAAGTGCCTCAAAGGTCAAAGTGGTCATCAATACCGATCCCGAGGCGCCTTTCTTTAAGGCGGCCGATTATGGCATCGTCGGCGATGCCTTCGAGGTTGTTCCGCAACTCACCG
This sequence comes from Meishania litoralis, assembly GCF_042611095.1. Lineage (NCBI taxonomy): Bacteria > Pseudomonadati > Bacteroidota > Flavobacteriia > Flavobacteriales > Flavobacteriaceae > Meishania > Meishania litoralis. The sequence continues at coordinate 71,846 of NZ_JBHFPV010000004.1, read as the reverse complement.
AAAAATTAAAGGAATTTAAAGCTCAGAACTCTTAATTTTTGTTAATTTGCGCGTCGGTTCCAATTGCCAATGCATTGGAACGAAAGGGCTGTTTAAATATCTGGTGCGCCCAACTATTTAAACAGCTTTTTGTATTTTTAGTAAGTATATGAGCTTAGTTAGATTAAAGATAAAGGGTATATCGTATAGCCAGACACAAAATGGCGCCTATGCCCTTATTTTAAATGAGGTAGAAGGTGACCGCAAGCTACCGATCGTCATCGGTGCCTTTGAGGCGCAATCGATCGCCATTGCACTTGAAAAAGAGATCAAACCCCCAAGGCCTTTGACCCACGATCTTTTCAAAAACTTCGCGGATCGTTTCGATATTGTTATCAAACAGGTAATCATTCACAAGCTGGTGGATGGCGTTTTTTACTCCAGCATCATTTGTGAAAGAGATAAGATCGAAGAGATCATCGATGCCCGTACCAGTGATGCCATTGCCTTGGCCTTGCGTTTCAACGCTCCCATTTTCACTTATAAGACTATTTTGGACAAAGCCGGAATCTTTCTCAAGTTTTCCTCCAAGGAAAAGGACAATGATGAAAAAGATGACAGCATCATGGTCGATGAAATACTTCAAGAAGGAGAGACCGTAGAAATCGATTCAGGAGTCGCGGGAGCCTATAAAGAACTGACCTTGGAAGAACTGCATAAAGAACTCGACAAGGCTGTGGCCAACGAAGATTATGAAAAAGCGGCCAAACTGCGGGACGAAATCTCAAAGCGCAACTAACCAACCGACAAGCCTATGAAAACCCGTTTATGGATTTTTTCGCTTGTACTTTTTATTCCTTTTCTCGCTTTTTCCCAAGACAGCATTTCCGCCGATACCATACAGAGTTCCATCGACGTAATTTCCAATACCAATGTGGCCGAAATCATTCCCAACGAGGGCTTTTCCATCAGCAGTCTGTGGAGGGGTATCTTGGGTATGTTCGTTCTCATACTCATTGCCTACCTTTTTAGTTCGAATCGAAAGGCCATCAATTGGAAGACCGTCGGTATCGGCCTATCGCTTCAATTGTTGATCGCCATTGGGGTATTGAAAGTACCGGCGGTTCAATGGGTTTTTGAAAAATTGGGCGGCGTTTTCGTCAGCATTTTGAACTTTACACGTGCCGGAAGCCAATTTCTGTTCGAAGGCCTCGTGGTGGACATGGACACTTTCGGTTACATTTTTGCCTTTCAGGTCTTGCCGACCATCGTTTTCTTTTCCGCATTGACCTCTTTACTGTTTTATTTGGGAGTCATCCAAAAGGTGGTCAAAGCACTTGCTTGGCTATTATCAAAGGGTTTGGGAATATCGGGCGCGGAAAGTCTTTCGGTCGCCGGCAACATTTTTTTGGGCCAAACAGAAGCCCCGTTGCTCATCAAGGCCTATCTGGAAAAAATGAACAAGTCTGAGATCCTCCTTGTAATGATAGGCGGCATGGCCACCGTCGCTGGGGCCGTACTAGCAGCGTATATCGGATTTTTGGGAGGGGATGACGAGGCGCTGAGACTAATTTTTGCCAAACATCTTTTGGCCGCTTCGGTCATGGCGGCACCCGGGGCGATAGTTATTTCCAAAATGTTATACCCGCAGACTGAAGCGGTCAATACCGATGTTCATGTAGCTACCGACAAAATAGGGGCCAATGTTTTGGATGCCATTTCGAACGGTACTACCGAAGGGTTAAAGTTAGCGGTAAACGTCGGCGCCATGCTTTTGGTCTTTGTCGCCTTTATCGCCATGGTCAACGGCATTCTCGAATGGGTAGGCGATTGGACTTCGCTAAATGCCTGGATCGGGGCCAATTCATCGTACCAAAGTTTTTCGCTCGAAGCTATTTTGGGCACCATCTTCGCCCCATTGATGTGGCTGATCGGGGTCGCCAATGAGGATATTATGTTGATGGGGCAGTTGTTGGGCATCAAATTGGCGGCCAGTGAATTTGTCGGCTATATTCAGTTGGCCGAACTGAAGGATGTTTTGACCAGCCCCCATTTTAAATTCAACAAATCGGTCATTATGGCGACCTACATGCTCTGCGGCTTTGCCAATTTTGCCTCCATCGGCATACAGATCGGTGGCATCGGCTCTTTGGCACCCGGCCAACGCAAGACCCTTTCGGAATTCGGAATGAGGGCGGTTTTGGGCGGATCTTTGGCCTCTTTGCTTTCGGCCACGATTGCGGGTATGATTTTGGGGTAATCGAATCTGCGGGTTGATTACTGTAAAAAGTAAGGGATAGGCTTATAAACGTTAGTGACAAAGTGCCACATTTTATCTGATTTAAAAAAATTGGTAGTATGGACCGAGTTGGTTATCTATGGATATACTATCATTAATCAGACACCTATGAGCAGCAACTAAGATGGAATAATTATGTCGTACCTGTTAGATAATGAATTGAGTGAAGACAGATTTGGAATCCACACCAATATATCGAAAACTCTCAATGACATTATAACAGATGAAAAACTAGACTTATCAGATGGTTCTTTTACAATCGGACTTTTTGGGAAGTGGGGTTCTGGAAAAAGCTTAATACTAAGACATCTCTTTAAGAATTTCCTAAAGAAGAATGAAGATGTGTGCTACGTCTATATAGACGTCTGGAAGTATGTGAACACATCCTTGTATCGTTCAATTCTGTTTGATATTGAGAAAGAAATAAGGAACTCTTCAAATTTAAGAGTCAGTACGTCATTCTCAGATGGATATAAATATGACGGACAATCTCTTACAGACATTCTCGATAGGAATATTACCATAGAAGAGGACTATGATAAGAAACAGAAAAAGTGGTACCGGAAAGTAGGTGACTTTCTACTCAAGTACTGGTATCTGTTGTTGATTTTCATCGTTATTGTCGTACTCAAGAACATCTCTTGGACAGAAGATATTACCTGGTTAAGAGAAATTCTGAAATCCTTCTATACCATCTTCATTTTTATGGGTGGACTTAAAATATTCGAAGATGTCTTTAAAGAAATTGGAAAGGGATTCCAAAAAGAGACAAGTGTAAGAGTTGTATCCAACCCTCCTACATTTTCACAGGATCAATTTGAAAACATCTTTAAAGACATTGTAAATCAATGTGTTCGAGAAATGGATAAGAATGGTTCTCCAAGTAAGATGGTGATAGTATTCGATAATATCGATAGATGTGAATCAAAGGTTTCATATCAGACACTCACAGGATTGAGAACTTTCATGGAACATAAAAACTGTGTTTACATTATTCCCTGTGACGACAAAGAAATAATGAATCATTTATACCGCGGTAAAAAAGGACTAAAACTGGATTTCATGGACAAGGTTTTCCAAACCTATATGAGAATTCCAGTACTAGAAGAATTTGATAGAGATGATTTCATTGAAGACTTGTTGAAGGAAAGTATTGTTCCAATAGAAAAGAAAGACTTTGACATAGTCAAGTCTATTCTATATAGAGGGTATAGAGGACAAACTCCACGTCAAATCAAAAGGTTTATCAATGATTATATCACTTATTATAGGTTGTCAAAAAATATTGATTCGAAGGAGGAGTTTTTACTCAAGGATTTACGGGTATTCACCTTCTTTATTGTAACCAAACAGGTATTCACAGAAGCAGAAGGTTTATTTGTCCAGTATCCCGACTTTTTCCGTTCGTATCAAGATAAAGCACACCCCTTATATGAAGAACTTAAGAAGGTTTTGGACCGATCTAGTAGTAATGGCTCAATGACGGTTGAATCGGTAGAACGATTCAGGTTATTTGTCAACTCCTTTGGTGAGAGGTTGAATCTAAAGAAGGTTCAGGAACCCATGAACTTTGTCTTTTTGAAGAAGGAGGTACGATTCGACATTTACCGACTTCGGGATAAACTAATCAATCAAGAGGCAATTGAAGTGACTAAGGAAACTCCCAGGATAGTTCAAATTATCCTAAAGAACTTCAAGTCTAAAGAGGAAAAGGTCTACCTTGAAGATAGTATTGATTACCTAGTGGTTCATATCCTGGAAGAGGACAAACGTAATGACACCCTACTTGAGGAAATTTTCAAGATAATTTGGGAGTACCGAAATGATGTTCCATCAAGCTATTTAGTAGGAAATAGTGAACTATTACATTCAAAACTAGATCTTTTACAATCACCAAAACTACGGACAAGTCACATAGAAATACTTCCTCATATCTTATCAGAAAAACACAATCAGAAAGCACAAAAAATTTTCGATACTTTATTGCCATTGTTATCAAAATCAGACTTGAATTATGTTCTAAGAATAAAGGGGGAATTTGACTTGGAAAGTGTGGGTGAGATTTTCCCAATTCCTTACCTTAGGAAATCATCGATTAAAAATCTCAATGAAATTATTCCGATGGAATACATCGAGAAAGTTTTCAATGAGTCCAATTTTAACGAGGATGAGGTTGACATTTCAAACCTTGTCCCTGTATTCATAACGGATTCAGACAAGATGGATTTGAAGTCCAGCAAAAAGCTCACTCAGTTGTTATCTCCTAAAATCCAACAATTAAATGGACAACGAAGATTTTCACCTCACGACAAACATGTGGTCTACTTGTTATCTAAGATATTATCCTCAGACAATTACAGTAAAGACTTCTACAATCAGTTATTCTTAAGAATAAATTACTACAGCGGACAATCCTTTCAACAAGAAGGCAAGGACTATTTCCTTCAGGGTTTAAGACTTTTGAAAGATGAGGGGCATCAAAACAACCTTTCTTCTTGGTTTAGCTCCTCTCGATACTTTGTTAATGAAAATACATTCAAACAGTTTCTAAAATCTCTGTCAAAAGATGATATCGAGTATTTACTTATCAGAAAAACAAAGGATAAGTTCCTAGGGTTAATTAAACAATTCAAATTGACTCTTCCTTTCCTATCGAAGTTTGATTTCTTTCTTTTGGAGAATTACTATTCTTATTTAACATCTGGCAATATCTCCATGTCATTCCATATTATTGAAAGGATTGACAGGTTGAATGACGAGAGATTGAATCAATTGAGAGAACAACTTATTAGTGATATTCTATCTATGGACATTGAGGAAACGAAAAGATACGTCTCAAAAATAACTTCATTCTTAAACTCACCTGTTCGGAAGATGGAATTTTTAGTGAGCGTTATTGAATCCTATCTCCCCGATATTTACAACAATATAGATTTGATTAGCAAAAACCTTGAACGATTAGAGAAACTCAAAGGTGATATGGGGTCAGTGGATAAATCCAGGCTCACAAGAATCACCAAGGGCTGGATAAAAGAAACTAAGGACATTAAGAACATTACCAAAGTTAAAAACCGCTTCAGCTATGTACTTCACCCTCGAAAACCATCAAGAAAGATAAAAAAAACAGCTGCCGACAAAATGTGAAAAAATGAAAAAGATTGGAATTATAACTGCGATTTGTGCAATCATTACAGTGGGTTGCAATACAGACAAATCACGGACAAATACCGAAAGCCCAGAGATTACCAAAACTGAAAAAGAAACACATACACGCGACAAATATCTAAAAGCTTTCAAGCCGGAACTACCAACCATAGGGCTTTTGATGTATGACGGGGTTTTACAGGGCGAAGTCATTGCAACTTCCGACGTTTTTGCCAAACTTACGGTTGACGGAAAACAACTGTTCAATGTTGTGTCCATAGCGGAGACTGAAAACCCGATAACGACCGAAGAAGGAATGCATTTTGTTCCCGACTACACTTTTGAGAACTGTCCTGAATTAACGGCCCTGTTCATACCAAGTGCCTATGATATGAGCGCACAGGTCAATAACGAAAAGATTATAGCCTTTATCACGAAAAAGAACAAAGAGACCCAATATACCGTAAGCAATTGCGCAGGCGCACAATTGATAGGGAAATCAGGCATTGCCGACGGTCATAAAATCGTGACCTGGATCGGTGGCGGCGAGCAGTTGCAAAAAGACTATCCGAACTTAAAAGTACAGAACGACAGTTTGGTGACCTTTGTGGAAGATGGCAAGTTCAGTTCGTCGAACGGAAACTTGGCCAGTTACATTTCAGCTTTGAATTTGCTGGAAAAAATGACCGGTCGAGAACACAGGGAATTTGTTGAAAGCTACCTCTATCTTGACCGATTACAGAACTGGAATAAATAATATCACATGCCAGGGGCAAAATCCATTTACGATGTGGCCTACTTAATAGCTTATCTTTTGGGACACTGAACACGGCATTTGGGCAGAATCTCAAAATATAGTTGACAGATTTTGTTATATTTCCCCGAGAACGGATTTCAACAGAATATCTGTTCAAACATTATTTAGGCTGCAATGTTTGCCACAATTACCTTCAAGTATTAATGAACACCCTCGATGCGTTATATAAGCGAATTGAAAGTCAAAACCTTTGGGACAAAAAGGTCTCATTGAAGAGAAACGAATATTTAAAGGTTGCGGGAACGGTTGAAACAAATCTTTTTTATATTGTTTCCGGAGCTCTAAAAATTTCAATTATTGAAGGCTGCGAAGAACATATAATACGATTTGGGTATAAATACGATTTTTTATCCGCCTTAGATAGTTTTATTACCGAAAAGGCATCCGAGTTCTATATACAGGCTATCAAAAAGACCGAGTTAAAAGTTATCTCAAAACAGAAATATCTAAATTTTATCGATCAAAATAGCGAACTGAAAAATCTTTGGCATTCAATTTTGCAACAACTTATTTTACAACAGCTTGAAAGGGAAAAAGATATTTTGATCACTTCGCCCAAGGAAAGATATAACAGAGTGCTGAAAAGAAGTCCGCAGTTATTTCAAGAAATTCCCAACAAATACATTGCTTCCTATTTGAGGATGTCTCCCGAGACACTGTCCAGATTGAAAAAGTCTTGATTTCGGTCAATGTTTCGTACCTCTTAAATTTGGACATTTGCTGTCAAATAAATTTTATGAAAACACAGGAATTAATCGATGAAATGATCGACCTAACTAACCAAAACATGAATAAAGTTAGGACCTTTAAGGCGCTACCAATCGAAAACCTCATTCAAAAACAAAACGCTGAAAGTTGGAATGTACTGGAATGTATTGATCATTTGAACAGGTACGGAGACTTTTATATTCCAGAAATTGAAGCTAGAATCAAAAATTCGAGCTATGGCGAATCCGAAACTTTCAAAAGCGGACTTTTAGGAAACTACTTTGCCAAGAGTATGCTTCCGAAAGAGAAGTTGAACAAAATGAAAACTTTTAAATCTATGAATCCCTTAAATTGCTCTTTAACGGACCAAAAGGTTCTGGACAAATTCATTAATCAACAAGAGCAGATTCTGGAACTTCTCGAAAAATCCAAAAAAATAAACTTATCGAAAGTAAAAACATCGGTTTCTATATCAAAATGGATAAAATTGAGGTTAGGAGATACCTTTAGAGTAGTTTTATACCATAATTTAAGGCATATTCTACAAGCCGAAAGAGCATTACATATGGCACAAATTAATGATGAACCATCAATTAATGAGGATACAAAGTAACAATGCTGCTTTCAGACAAAAAAAGGAGTACATTAAATATATATGGAGGCCTTAAAGCACTACGTAACCAATTGACTAAACCCGAATGAACAAAATCATAATACTATCATTACTATTGACCATTGGTCTTGTTTCCTGTAAAAATTCCGAAAAGGAAAAAAACAAAGAAACGAGCAAACTTGAAATCGCACAACAATATTACAAGGCTCTTGATCAATCCGATGATTCCAAAATGCGAACTTTGCTAGGAGATAGTATTGTGATTCGGGAAAATGCTGACAATTATGAAGAGCGTTTTTCTCAAAAGGGATATACCGTATGGCTGGAATGGGATTCTGTATTCAATCCAACATACAACATCCTTCAAATTGAACAAGACGGTGAAATTGTCAAAGCAAAGATTTCAAAAATGGACAAAAGAATCTTGTTCCTTCATGAAGAACCAATGGTTTGGAATGAAATCGTACGATTTGACAATAATAAAATAGTCAAGGTTGAAAGAATTGAATACGAGGTTTTCGATGTTGAAAAATTTCTCAAAAACAGGGATGGACTTGTAAGCTGGGTCGATGAAAACCACCCCGAATTAAGTGGATTTCTATATCCTCAAACGAAATCCGTCGGAATGAAATACCTGCAGGCCATCGAACTATATAGAAACAGAAATTAAAAAGATACAACAACGGCCATATCTTTGGCCACTTTGCTTTCAGTTACCATTGCCGGTATGATTTTGGGGTAGGGAGGTCAAGGGTTACAGGTAAAAGATTAAAGTTTGAATATGAGAAACTTTAGGGAACTTGAAGTTTGGAAAGACGCCAGAAGACTAGTTAAAGAAATCTACCTTATCACAAAACAATTACCTCAAGAAGAAAAATACGGGTTGATATCACAGATAAACCGATGTGTTATATCAATACCTGCGAATATCGCAGAAGGTTCATCAAAATATTCGCAAAAAGATTTTGTTAGATTTTTACAGATTAGTCTTGGTTCGGCTTACGAATTAGAATCGCATTTAATTCTCTGCGCTGATTTGGAATTTATCAAATACGAAGAAATTTCTCCAGTTATAGATGAACTTCAAATTTTGCAAAAGCGCATCGCCTCGTTGATAAAATATAATAACTCAAAGCATTAGACCTTTGACCTTTTACCCATAACCCTTTACCTTTAGCCCCATAATGAAACAATACCACGATTTACTAAAACACGTACTCGAAAACGGCAACCAAAAAGGCGATCGCACCGGCACGGGCACAATGAGTGTTTTTGGCTATCAAATGCGATTCGACCTGAGCGAGGGCTTCCCTATGGTCACGACCAAAAAATTGCACCTAAAATCCATTGTTCATGAACTGTTATGGTTTCTAAAAGGCGATACCAATATCAAGTACCTGCAAGAAAACGGAGTCCGTATTTGGAACGAATGGGCCGATGAAAACGGCGACTTGGGACCCGTTTATGGCCATCAATGGCGCAATTGGAACAATGACGAAATCGACCAAATACAGGAAATCGTACATGCTTTGAAGAACAATCCGAACAGTAGGCGTATGTTGATCTCGGCATGGAACCCGAGCGTATTGCCCGATACCTCGAAATCATTTTCTGAAAATGTAGCGAACGGAAAAGCGGCCCTGCCGCCCTGTCATGCCTTTTTTCAGTTTTATGTGGCCGATGGCAGACTTTCATGCCAGCTCTATCAACGCAGCGCCGATATATTTTTAGGCGTTCCGTTCAACATCGCTTCGTATGCCCTGTTCACCATGATGATGGCACAGGTATGCGGGTACGAACCCGGAGAATTCATACATACCTTTGGTGATGCCCATATCTACAACAACCACATGGAGCAGGTCGAACTTCAATTGAGCAGAGAGCCCAGACCGCTACCGAAAATGATGATCAATACTGAAGTCACGGATATCTTCGATTTCAAATTCGAGGATTTTACCCTATTGGATTACGACCCGCACCCACATATTAAAGGGGCCGTAGCCGTATAACTCAAAATAAAAAACCCGAAAGTCAGACTTTCGGGTTTTTTATTGATTACACTTTTCGATTAAAGTTCCAGAACGGCGTTTTCAGAACCGGCGAAATCGTTCCACTGGTAACGGTCTGCTTGATCATCGTTTACGTAGTTGCCATCGATGATGTACTTGAATTCGAAAGTACCTTCTTTAGGAAGTTCCAAGGTACCCTTGAAGTTTCCATTTTTTTGTTTTGTCAAAGCGCTTGCCTTGTTGGCCTTCCAATTGTTGAAATCGCCTACAACGGCAACTTTTTTAGCTTCTTCAGCAGGTACGGTAAAAGTCACCTTACAAACTGGTTTACTTTTTAAATACTGTTTTTTAATAGCCATGATAAAAATATTTTTAATTAAATTGATTCTGTCATTTCAAAATTCGGGGCAAAACTACTACATTAAAATGCTCATTTACAATGATTAATGCCATTTTTATCATTTTCATAATATTTTGGCAACTATTGAAACAGTCCCTTAAAAAAAAGTACTTTAATTTCTAAGTAGGTAAATTCCACATCGTTGTTTTTAAGATTTCCAAGATCTCATCAATATCATTTTCAGTGTTATAGCAATGAAAGCTGAGGCGAATACCATCGCCACGTTGTGCGCACATTACTTTTTTGTTGGTCAAAAGCCTATAAAGCGAATCGTCTCCTTTGATATTGAAGATGGTACTATGTTCTTTTCTTTGCAATATATCGGCGTTCAAAAGTCCGAGGTCGGCAAAGCTGTTTTTTGCCTTTTCGAAAAGTTTTCTATTATGGGCCGTAATCTTGTCCATACCGATAGCGACAAGAAAATCCATACCGCGTTTCAAGCTTCCGAAATTCAGGGTATCTAAATGGCCCGGCTCGAAATGTTTGGCAAAACGAATCGAATCGCGCATATCTTTATTGATATTCGCGGCGTTAAAACCAATGGATTTGACCGAAAAAGAATCCTTTACATGGTCTTTGAACAACATGAACCCATTACCGTAACCTGCCAACAACCATTTATAACCGCTCGCACCGAGTATATCGATGGCCGAATTTTCAAAATCGAAACTTTCGGCACCACAGAATTGGGTTCCGTCGGCAATTATTATGATTTCCGGAAATTCGGACTTCACTTTCTTCAAGAATTCCAGATCAATCTTGATTCCTGTCAACCATTGAACAAGGCTTATGGCGAGAACCGAAAAATTTCCATCTTTTAGTTTCTCCCAGATATGTTCTTCCAACTGCGCATCGATTTTTGCATAGGCTATCGAAAAGTGCCTGTTCTCAAAGGGCCAGTTCACCGAAGGATAATCGTTTTCGAGCAATAAGACCTTGTTATTTCGGTCTAGTCCTTCCAAGAGAAGGTTTAGTCCCAGTGAGAAATTCTGGATCAATGCCACATTTTCGTTCTTGCAATTAAAAAATCGCGCGACCGTTTTTCGCACTTCGGGAATTTGGGTGCGCATTGCCTCGGTCTTCATTTGGCTACCTCCGTTCAAAAACTCAAGGTCATGCCGTCTGCGCCATTCTATCAAGGCTTTGTGCATCAGGCCCGATGAAGCCGTATTTGCATAAATACCGTTTTCAAGCAGCGGAAACTCCCTTCTAATGCCCTGCATAGCAAACTTTTATTAGGTTGATGTATCTTTATGACGAATATAGCCATTCACATGTTCTCTAAAAACAAAAATGAACCGGAAGTAGACTTGCAACAACACGATCTGTTGGAAACTGCCCATGCGCGCATCAAACAAAAAAAACGGTTGTATGTTCATTTCGTCATTTTTTTGATCGGCAGCGTCTTTTTGGTCTTGATCAACAAAATCTTGAAATACGGAGAAGCCTATGATTGGTTTATCTGGGCGATTACCTTTTGGGCTTTTTTGTTCGTAATTCACGTTTTCAACGTATTCGTGACCCAAAAATTCATGGGAAAGGATTGGGAAAGGTCACAAAGAGAGAAACTGGTCCTTAAACAAAAAAAGCGCATTGCCGAAATCCAAAAAGAAATCGAAACGGAATTCCCACTATCCCGGATCAATAAAAAAAAAGAGCTGTGAGTACTATTTGCATGATAGCCGCCGCCGCCGAAGACAATGCTATTGGCAAGGGCAACGATCTACTTTGGCATCTACCCGATGATTTCAAACGCTTTAAAAAAATAACTTCGGGGCATAAAATTATCATGGGGCGCAAGACCTTTGAAAGTTTCCCTAAGCCTTTGCCCGACCGAATACACATCATAATTACCCGGGATAAAGAATACAGGGTTTCCCACCCCGATTGCCAAGTGGTGCATTCGTTGCAAGAGGCCTTGAAAAAAGTCGAGGACGAAAAAACCTCATTTATCATTGGTGGAGGTGAAATTTATAAACAGGCGGCCCCATTCTCCAATAAAATAGAACTAACACGGGTGCATACTACTTTTAAGGATGCCGATACTTTTTTCCCTGAAATCGACTGGACCAATTGGCAATTGGTAGACAAAGAATACCACCCGAAAGACGAAAAGCACCGATATGATTTTACATATCTGACCTATGTAAGGTAACGTTGTTCTCAAATTGAACTAAATAAACCGATTAATTGAATACCACAGTGATATCGCCCGAGGAAAAACAAGCACTAGAAAGGGACGGCTATCTGGCCCTGGGCCAATTGCTATCTGCCGAAGAGGTACAGGCCGTGAACCACCGTATCGCAGATTTGATTTCGAACGAAGGTGACAATGCCGGATCCGAACTTTTCGATTCGAAGTACATGCGGCATCCTAAGGAAACGGGGGCGGATCGCTTGGCCGATTTGGTGAATAAAGGTGAGATTTTCGACATATTTTATACGCATCCTCGTGTTTTGGCCGGAATAAATGCGGTTTTAGGTGGCGATTTCAAATTGTCTTCATTGAATTATCGCGCCGCAAGACCAGGTCAAGGACTTCAAAAATTACATGTCGACTATAAAAATGCCGTCGCAAACAGTGGATATAAAGTCTGCAATACCATTTGGCTATTAGACGATTTTACCGAAAATAACGGTGCCACACGTATTGTACCCGGAACGCATAAGTCAACTGTTCTTCCTGCCGAGGCAATGGACGATCCGGAAAAACCACATCCTGATGAAATTTTGATCCAAGCGCCGGCCGGTTCGGTCTTTATTTTCAATTCACATGTGTGGCATGGCGGAACCACGAATAAAACTGACAAGTTCAGGAGAAGTATACACAGTTATTTCTGTACGACGGACCAACCCCAACAATTGGATCAAAAAAAGTACATCACCGATATGACCAAAGCCCGCTTGACCAGAAGGGCCCTAGAAATCTTGGATGTCCTATAATTTCGTTTCAATAAGTTTACATGAGGTCGATTTGATACTTGGCATTTTTATGATCAAAGGTTTATAAAAAAAGTGGATGTCGCCTCGAGGGCAGTCGACAGGTAGATAAAATCCAAGATCTTAAATGAGGTCTCGACTGCGCTCGACCTGACATGTCTACATAAACGGCAAAGAATCAATACCAGTATTTAGAAGTTATATAGAACTCACGCTACGTTAGTTTTTCCTTTTTAGAAGGAAAAAACCAATACTGGCCTAATTTAGAAATCCAAATAACGGACTTCAGTGTCGGATACCGTTTCAAGGAAGGATTTCAAGATGGAAGCATCCGTATTGGTGTAAAACCTTTTACTGCCTACAATTTTTGTAGTATTCAACAATCCCATTTTGTCTAAAACCGATTTGGTCTGTCGCGCCACCGCCTCGCCCGAATCTATTATTTTGACATTCTCTGGGAGCAGCTTTCGCAGCACCGGAACCAAATAAGGATAGTGCGTACAACCCAAGACCAAATAATCGATACCGGCATCCAGCATTGGTCTTAAATAGGTTTTCAGTAATTGCTTCGTCTCCCTTGTATTTGCCTTACCCTGTTCGATGAGCGGTACAAGTCCCGTACCGACTTGCTCGATAACCTTGATACCCTGGGCATGGTTTTCAGAGGTACTATGAAAAAGACTACTCGATAATGTGCCCTTTGTCGCCAAAACGCCAACCGTTTTAGATCGTGACCAAAGTGCAGCAGGCTTGATGGCCGGTTCGATACCGATGAAGGGAACATCATAGTTCTTTCTAAGATAATCAATGGCATTGGTGGTAGCGGTATTACAGGCCACGACCACAATTTTACAACCCTTGCTCAATAGTAGCTCGGTATTCTTGACGCTCAACGCAACAATGGCTTCGGAGGTCTTTTCACCGTAAGGGGCATTCTTACTGTCGGCCAAATAAATCGTGTTCTCATTGGGCAGTAAGGCGTTTATTTCCTTCCAGATTGAAGTCCCCCCAACGCCCGAATCAAAAATACCAATGCAATGGTCGTTCATTTTCGACACAATTATTCGAGGACTTTGGCAATGGGCTTCCCGGTCGTGCCATTTGGAAAGGCAATGCCCAACAAGGATGCAATCGTCGGGGCGATGTCGGGTATTTCGGTACGTTCGACCGTGCTACCCTTTTTTATTCCCTTACCATAAAAAAGTAAAGGCGAATGGGTATCGTAAATCTGCGGCGAACCATGGGTAGACCCTGTTTTTGAATAAGAAATGAACCCAGGCTGCAAGACCAATAGAATATCGCCCGAACGTTTTTGGTTATACCCGTTCTGAAGTATATAGGGTATTCCATCGGTATATTCGTTCTGCCACATCTGGTGTGCGGTGTAGACCCTTTCAATGTGTTCATAAGTCAACAGTTCCTTGGCCAAGATTTCTTGAACCTCGGCAACCTCCATATCTAAATTTTGGATGATCTTATGATCGAGAAACAGTTGATAATTGGAATTGTTTTTGACAATATCCGTAGTACCGAATCTGTAATTCAAGAATTCGGCAAACCTTGCGTTCATGCCTTCCGTCTCAAAATAACCTGCGGGTATCTTTTGATCGCTCAAATAGGCCGGTACATTTATGGCAGCATGATCAGCGGTCAAAAACACCGTGTATTCATCATCGCCCACTTTTTTGTCCAATGCCTTGAACAACCGGGCCAGGTCCTCATCCAACCTCAGATATACATCTTGCACCTCTTTGGCATTGACACCATACTTATGCCCCACATAATCGGTGCTTGAAAAGCTAATTGCCAAAAAGTCGGTTGTCGTATCGGCACCAAGGTTCTCGCCCTCCAATGCCGCAAGTGCGAAGTCAGTGGTCAAACTATTACCGTAGGGCGTCGCTTTCAGCAAATCATATTTACCGTTCGCTTCCCACAATTTTGGGAGGTCATGCGGAAAAATCGGCATGGTTTCGCCTGTGAAAAGCCCTTCATAGGCATTGTTGTCCGACCCGCTTTCGAGATATGTATTGATATCTTTTAAAGTCGTCCATGGTTTCTTGTACTGCTCGATTTTGTTCGAACTGTTGAAATCTTGAACCCATTTGGGTAATTGGGCCATGTAAAAAGAACTTGTTATCCACTTGCCCTCATCCATACCATGAAACCAATAGGCCCCATTGGCGGTATGTCCGCCAGGCAGTACCGCCCCCCTATCCTTCATTGCAATGGCAATGGTCTTGCCGCGCATTTGCGTATGAAGTCTAAGCTGGTCGGTTATCGTGGTTACGTTCATTCGATGCGGCGACATTTTACCGGCATCTGAAGTAGTGCCGACCGAGGTATAGGCATCATCGGAGGCGCAATAGACCCATTGGCCCGAATCTTTATCGTACCAATCATTGCCAATTATACCATGGGTCGCGGGCGTCGTTCCGGTATATACCGAGGTATGGCCGGGGCCAGTACTTGTCGGCGCATAATTGAAATGATTATTCTTGCAGTTAAATCCATCATTGACCAATCTTTTAAAGCCATCATCGCCATAGTGGTTCCAAAAACGGGTAATGTAATCGTAGCGCATCTGATCCACAACAATACCGACGACCAATTTCGGAGTTGTTCTTAAAAACTGTTCTTCTTTGTCATTGGAATTCTTCTGGGCGAATGAAAAATTGATCAACAGGAGTATCAAAATACCCGTTGAAAAAAGAGATAATGTTCTGTTACGCATGTCTTATTTCTTGATAGCACAAAAATATGTAATTAAAGCCTTTAAAGATTAAAGGAAGGTTAAAAGACATTCATTATTCCTATTTTTACTGTCGGAATTCTATATTTAAGCAATGAACTACCTAGCGTCGATCGGCTCTTACGCACTTATGGTTATTGAGGTTTTTAAAAAGCCTACCAAATGGCGTATAATGAAAGCCTTGATCCTCAAAGAAATAGACGAACTCATCTATGGGTCTCTAGGTATTCTTGTTTTCATCTCCTTTTTTATAGGAGGCGTGGTTGCCATACAAACGGCCCTGAACATTACCAGTGAACTCATACCTAAATATCTCGTGGGCTTCGCCACGCGGCAATCGATTATTTTGGAATTCGCACCCACCTTTTGCTCAATAATCATGGCCGGAAAAGTCGGTTCATATATAACTTCAAGTATCGGCACCATGCGGGTCACTGAACAAATCGATGCGCTTGAGGTTATGGGTGTCAATGCCCTGAATTATTTGGTTTTCCCGAAGATAATCGCCATGATGTTGTACCCGTTTATTATCGCCATTTCAATGTACGTGGGTATATTCGGGGGTTGGATAGCCGGTGTTTTCGGAGGTTTTAGTACCAGCGCCGATTTTGTAGAGGGCGTACAGCTCGATTTTATTCCTTTTCATGTGACTTACGCTTTTATCAAGACCTTGGTCTTTGCCTTTATCTTGGCGACCATACCTTCTTTTCATGGATTCTATATGAAAGGCGGCGCACTCGAGGTAGGTAAGGCCAGTACCACTTCTTTTGTGTGGACCAGCGTTGTGATCATTATTCTTAACTACATTTTGACCCAATTGATGCTAGGCTGATGATAGAAGTAAAAAACATACACAAGTCTTTTGGCGATGCCCATGTACTAAAAGGGATTTCAAGCGTTTTCGACAAGGGAAAAACCAACCTGATCATCGGCCAGAGCGGTTCGGGAAAAACCGTTTTTCTAAAATGCCTTTTGGGCCTTTTTACTCCCGAAGAAGGCACTATATCGTATGACGGAAAGATATATGATGAGCTTTCAAGTAAGGAACAGCGCGACCTACGTCAAGAGATGGGCATGGTATTTCAGGGCAGTGCGTTGTTCGATAGCCTCACGGTAGAGGGCAACGTCATGTTCCCTATGGAAATGTTCACCAAACAATCGAGGTCGGAGATGCAAGATCGGGTCGATTTCGTTTTGAAACGGGTGAACCTCATCGATGCCCATCATAAGTATCCGTCCGAGATTTCAGGAGGTATGCAAAAGCGGGTCGCCATCGCCCGTGCGATCGTCATGAACCCGAAATACCTCTTTTGCGATGAACCGAATTCGGGTCTCGATCCGAAAACTGCCATTCTCATCGACAACCTGATAAAGGAGATTACCGAAGAATATGACATAACCACCGTCATCAATACCCATGATATGAATTCGGTAATGGAAATCGGTGAAAAAATCGTTTTTCTAAAGAACGGATTAAAAGAGTGGGAAGGCACCAAACACGAAATCTTTAAGACCGATAATGAAGCGGTCACCAACTTCGTGTATTCCTCCGAGCTTTTCAAGAAGGTACGTCAGATGTATATCGAAGAGCGCAACTAGTTATTTGACACCCTAAGCAGAACGGTACTGTCGTTCAAGCGAACTTTTAGCCATTCGTGTATTTTTTTATTATTCTCGGCCACCTGGGCCCTAGAAACATTTTGGTTCCATTTGAGTTCAAAAATCATAACGGTATCGATTCTCTTAAAGTCGGTACGAATGGCATGGTCATACTCGATCGATGCCAAATCTTCATAGTTGGTCTTGGCTTCGGCACTTATATTGTAAAACGGAATTTGTTTGCCAGCATATTTTTTCATTCTATTGAGCTCGACCTCCAATAATTTGATTTTGTCGTCCTTGCCCATTAAAATATTTTTTTGCGACTCGTAAAGCTCGTTCACATATTTAAACTGATCTATTTCCTCACCATTGCCACCTTGAATGATTCTTAGGTCACAATTTTTTAATTTCGAGAATTCCTCCATTTGGGTCTTCCAAGTTTCGATGACATTGTCAGGCACTTTTTCATTGCCCATAAAAACGAGTTCAATTATCGGGGTTTCACCATGATTGTACTCGATATCGGTAAAATCTTCAAGAAAACGACCTTCTCCGGAAAACTGATAAGGGGCCACTTTTTCATTGATAAATTCGTCGGCATCTTTCATAAAGAGCGACTCTTGCAACGTATCATAAAAAGTGAAACCTGCCGGCACCATTACCAAAATAGCGATGGCCGAGGCGATCCGCGCCACCAATCGCCTTCTTTTCGAATTCACGTATCGCACCATCGGAAAACGCAACAGCTTGATAATCAAAAAGGTCGCGAGCGCGATAAATATGGTATTAATGGTAAAGAGGTACATGGCGCCCATGGCATAATCAAAATTTCCAATGGCCAATCCAAAACCGACCGTACACAAAGGCGGCATTAAAGCCGTAGCAATGGCCACACCAAAAATGACCGAGGCAATAGTACCTTTTTTGGCACGGGCGATTACAAGGGCCAGACCACCAAAAAATGCTATCAGTACATCTCGAATATCAGGTGCCGTTCGGGCCAATAGCTCTGAAGATTCGTCCCTTAGCGGAAAAAACTCAAAGAACAAATACGCCGTCAATACGCTTAACACGACCATGACGGCAAAATTCTTCAACGAACGTCTTAGCGTGTCTATATCATTGATGGCGACAGACATACCAATGCCCAATATGGGGCCCATCAAAGGAGATATCAACATAGCGCCGATGACCACCGCGGTAGAATTGGCGTTCAAGCCGACCGAAGCTATAAAAATCGAACATATCAAAATCCAAGAGGTATGCCCCTTAAACGGAATATCGGCGATTATCGCTTCTTTGGTCGCCTCTTGGTCGGTGTTCGGGCGTATATCCAAAAGTTCCTTTAAGAACTTTTTCATACTGCCCAACAAACCCTGAAAGTCCTTTTTTACTTCCTCCCCGCTTTCAATCTGATTTTCTTGCAGGGTATTGTTATTTTTGTTTAAATCTTGATCCATATATTATGCATATTCATCTCCAAAAGTATCCTTGACTTTGTTCAAAACTTGTTTGATGTGCTGTTCTTTTGATTTGGGATAGATAAGTAGGACATCTTTCTTATCGACAATGATATAATCGTTCAGGCTATCCACCACAACGATCTTCCCTTTGGGGGAACGGATCATATTGCCTTGCGCGTCTTCCGCTATGACCCGGCCGTTTACCACGGCGTTGTTACTTTCATCTTTATCGAGTTTGTCGTAAAGTGAGCCCCAGGTACCCAAGTCGTTCCAATCGAAGGTCGCCGGAAGCACAAAAATGGACTCCGCAGGTTCCAATATGGCATAATCGATCGAAATATTCTCGGCCTTTGGGTAATTTTCATAAATAAAACCCCGCTCTTCATTGGTATTATAGCAAGAAAGACCTGATTCGAACAACCGATATTGTTCCGATTGATATTTTTTAAAGGCATTGACGATCGTGTTTACGCTCCACATGAAAATTCCGGCATTCCATAGGAAATTTCCTTGGTCCAAAAATTCCTTGGCCGTTTCGTAATCGGGTTTTTCCCTGAACTGGTGCACTTTTTTCAATTCAGTATCACCTCCCTTTTCAAATTCAATGTAACCAAACCCCGTGTTCGGAAAAGTCGGTTGAATGCCCAAGGTGCATAGCACTTCTTCTTTTATACATTTCTCGAAACAAATCGTGACGTCTCGGGCAAAGGCATCCTCGTCTTCGATCCAATGGTCGCTAGGTGCCACGATCATTACCCCATCAGGGTTCATTTTCTTAATTTTCAAGGCCGCATATAAGATACACGGGGCCGTATTGCGCATGGCCGGCTCGAGCACTACCTGTTCTTGCTTGACCATCGGCAATTGCTGTAATACCAGTTCATTGTACCGCTCATTGGTCAAGATGAGAATATTTTCCGTAGGTACAAACTTATTGAGTCGTTTGAATGTTTTTTGGATCAACGTTTCCCCAGTACCCAACATGTCATGGAATTGCTTCGGATACTCCGAAGTGCTTATCGGCCAAAATCGTGATCCTACTCCCCCTGCCATTAAAACGGCGTAATAATTTTTGTTCATGCTTTGTTCAGTTAACTAATTCCACTTCGGCATTTGGTTGCCCTTCGACTGCGCTCAGGATGACAACAGGGAACGACCAAATCTTCCACATCTTTCTAACTTTCGATTATCTCGACCTCCGCATTTGGTTGAAAAAGATAGGTCCTCCCCGTAGCGACCTCAACACATTCATAACGCTTTACCCGTTTGTTGCCCTTTTTGAAGATCTTTCCGTTGTATAACCTAAAAAAACCACCGTGCGGTATCTCAAAAACGAAAGACATATCAAGATGTTGTACATCGTATTCTTTCAAAGCTAGCGATAATCTGGCATCGGTATCGCTACTCGCCTTCGGGTTCTTGAAATGCCGCGCCAAAAGGGGCAACAATCGCGTCGGAAATATCTCGGGTCTGATAAAAGGCAACATTAAATATTGAAAAGTCCGTTTCCATTCAAGACCATGGGGTTTAATGAACCGACCATACTTTTCAAATGCGACCAAATGGGCGATTTCATGGATCAAGGTAATCAAGAATCGATATTTGTTCAAAGTGGCATTGACCGTTATTTGATGGCTGCCATTGGCCAGTTTGCGATAATCTCCATGCCGCGTTACCCTTTTATCTACAATTTTCAGGTGCACCCCCGACTTTTTTATCAACTGCAAAGAGGGTTCTACCGCCCTTTCGGGCACGTATTTTTGAAGAATGTGATCCATCATGGCAAAAATAGGAATTAAACGATTCGTAACTTTACGTAATATGTCCTTTCGAAAAGATAATAAATGATACAGCTGTCAAGAACTGATTCAGAGAACATAGATTTCCAGAATTTGGTTGCCCGTCTCGATGCCGATTTGGCGCAACGAGATGGTAACGATCATGCCTTCTATGATCAGTTCAACAAGATCACTGATATAAAATATGCGCTGGTGGCCTACGAAAATGATAAACCTGTTGGGTGCGGGGCCATCAAAGAAATCGAACCCGGTTCAATGGAAGTCAAACGTATGTACGTTTTGCCCCATCAACGGGGCAAAGGCATTGCCACCAAAATATTATTGGGTCTTGAGCTATGGGCCAAAGAACTATACTACAAAAAGTGCGTATTGGAAACCGGCAAACGCCAACCCGAGGCCATTGCTCTTTACATGAAAAATGGGTATGTAGTGATCCCCAATTATGGACAGTACTCAGGGGTTGAAAACAGTGTTTGTTTTGAGAAGATGTTACTTTAGTCCGTAAAACCAGATCATATCTGATTGACAAAATCATGGTTAAGTGTTGTTCAAGCTACGTCCATTTAGTACATTCGGACTCATAATTTTCCCTGCATATGAAATTTCTAAAATTTGTTTTATCGCTCTTGCTGGCACTTGGCATTTATTATGGTTTGAATACGAAGTTTGGGAGCATTCCTCCTTTGGGAAAATTTTTAGATCCCGCCCATGGTATATGGCAAAATGACAAAAGTGAGTCGGGTGAAACTGACGGACTTGAGTTGGTAGGATTGGAAAAACCCGTAACAGTACATTACGACAAACATTTGATTCCGCACGTTTTTGCCGAAAACGACCATGACCTTTACTTTGCCCAAGGTTACATCACGGCCAGACACAGATTATGGCAGATGGAGTTCCAGACCCATGCCGCGGCCGGACGAATTTCTGAACTTATCGGTGAGGTAGCGATCAATTTTGACAGAGGTCAACGTCGCAAAGGCATGGTCTTCGGTGCCGAGAATGCCCTAAAAAAAATGCAGGAAGACCCTGAAACCCGACAGTTTATAGAAGCTTACAGAGACGGTGCCAACCAATATATTGCACAATTGGATCCCTCTGACTACCCGGTAGAGTATAAGTTGCTCGATTATAGTCCAGAACCTTGGACCACCAAAAAAACCGCTTTGTTGCTAATGTACATGACCGATATGTTGGCCGGTGGTGATTCGGATCTTGAATACACGAACTTTTTGAAAAAATATGGCAAAGAGCGTTTTGACCTGCTCTATCCCGATTTCTTTGATACCATAGACCCCGTAATTCCCAAAGAACGTGATTGGAGCGATTGGGAGGTTTTGGCCCATGATATCCCAAAGGGCGAACTTCCTTTGGATTCTATTTCCGAGACTATGGAAAAGCCCGATCCGGATAATGGAAGCAACAATTGGGCAGTGGCCCCTGAAAAATCGTATTCGGGCAACACTATTCTGGCCAATGATCCGCATCTCGGTCTTAAGTTGCCCTCGATATGGTATGCCATGCAATTGGCGACACCTGAAAAGAATACCTTCGGGGTCAGTCTTCCCGGAGCTCTGGGCATTATCATCGGTTTCAACAATGATATTTCCTGGGGGGTTACCAACGCTACCCGCGATGTCAAAGATTGGTACAAGATCGAATTCGAGAATGAAGACCGAAACGCATATCGATATGATGGGCAGTTAAAGAAAACTACCAAACGTATTGAGGAAATCAAGGTCAGAGATGGAAAAACGGTCTTTGATACCGTCGTCTATACACATCACGGTCCTGTGAGCTATGATTCCGATTTTAAGGGCAATAGTCAAAAAATAGGCTATGCCATGCAATGGACGGGCCATATCGGGGGCAATAACCAACGTACGTTTCTAGAGCTTAACAAAGCCAAGGATTACGATGGATACATGGGTGCGTTGAAACACCATGTCGCCCCGGCCCAAAATTTTGTTTTTGCCTCTGCTACTGGTGATATCGCCCTTTGGATCCAAGGCATGTTTCCCAATAAATGGGAAGGACAGGGCAAATTCTTGATGGATGGAAGCAACCCCGACCATGATTGGAACGGTTTTATTCCCCAGGAACACAATGCGCACATCAAAAATCCCGAAAGGGGATTCGTGAGTTCGGCAAATCAACATCCGGTCGACGAATCGTACCCTTATTATGTTTTCAATGACGGGTACGAGACCTATAGAAATCGCGTAATCAACGATTTTTTCAAATCAAAGGAAAAATTCGATATTCAAGATTTCAAAGACCTTCATAACAATAATTATAACCTCAAGGCGGCCGAACTGTTACCGCATATGATCGAAAACATGGATGTTTCTGCCTTGAGCACTGAGGAGTCAGAAATGTTAGAGGATCTGAAAAATTGGGATTTCAACAATGACATTGAAAAAATCGGCCCTTCGATATGGGAAGCCTGGTGGAATAAATTAGTGCCCCTTACATGGGATGAATTGAAAGTCGAAGACTTGGCCTTGGCCAATCCGTTTCAATATCAAACCGTACATCTTTTAAAAAACAATCCTGATGATACCTTTATGGATCTTTTGGACACTCCTGAAAAGGAAACCGCGAAAGACCTTTTCTTGCTTTCTTTTAAGCAAGCCGTGCAAGATCTTCAGGCATGGAAAATTAAAAACGGTGATATTGATTGGGGAGATTACAAAGCCACGTTCGTCGGGCATTTGCTACAGGCCCTACCTGCATTTTCAAGGTTTGATCTACCCATCGGGGGCAACAGTGGAATCGTGAATGCTACCAAAAAAGATCATGGCCCCTCTTGGCGAATGATCGTTGAAATGAGCTCTCCGCCAAAGGCCTTTGGTGTATATCCGGGCGGACAGTCAGGAAATCCCGGAAGTAAATACTACGACGATTTTATCGATATCTGGGCCGCCGGAAACTATCTTGAACTCGATTTCATGCAAAGCAAAGACCAAGCGCAAAATGTGCTGTTTACCCAAGAACTAAATCCCAAGCCATGAGAAAAAAATTACTCAATTTCATAATTACGTTGGTCCTCGCAGCGGTCTTTTCTGAATTACTACCCTGGTGGGGGGTTATGCTGGCGGCCTTTTTGAGCGGCCTTTTCATTCCACTTAAAAGAATGGCGGTTTTCATGGTCCCATTCTTGGCTATAGCCCTTTTTTGGATCTCCTATGCCTATTCCATCAGCAGTGCCAATGATTTTATAATGGCAAAGAAAATTGCCGTTTTATTCCCTTTGGAAGGAAATGTAAATCTATTGCTATTAATTACAGGAATCGTAGGTGGTCTAGCGGCGGGAATTGCCGGGGTTTTTGGAAATCAATGTGCCGTACTGGTAAAAAAATAGCACTTCAATGAAAAAATCAAGGTGTACTGTTACTGACTTGAAGTAATTTGCCATTGTACAGTTTTTGGCCGTTCAGGGCAAAATCTTTGATATACTTGGCCATTTCCAAAGCCGTTGTCGGTGCTTTATAGCCCGGAAAGGCTTCGGCCAACATTTCGGTCTGTACCGCGCCCAAGGCCAGAACGTTGAACGACGGACCGGTTTCCTTGAATTCTTCGGCCCAAAGTTCTGTCAAGGTTATTACGGCGCCCTTGCTAGAACTATAAGCGGAAAGGCCGGGAAATTTAACACTGCCCTGCACGCCTCCCATTGAACTTATCGTTATGACATGGCCATTTTTTCCCATCTTGGGAAGCACCTTTTTAGTAAGTCGAGCCACTCCGAATACATTGACCCTATATACCATTTCAAACTCGGTCGCCGTAGTTTCCAAAAAAGGCTTGTTCAACAATCTTCCGGCATTGTTTATCAAAATATCGACGTGGGCCCAATCGCCTTGGAGCATATCATCCAACTTTTTCAAATCATCGTCTATCGATAAATCGAACGGTAAACAGTTGATATTTGAATGGTTCAAATCGGCGACCGGCCTTTCATTTCGCGACAATGCCAATACCTTATGGCCATCATCCGCAAAAAGTTTGACCAATTCGAAACCGATGCCACGGCTCGAGCCCGTTATGATAACGTTTGCCATTACTTGTATTTGATCATTTTCGTCATGGAGTTCGAGATACTTTGGATCAATGGAATCGACTTTTTGACCACCTCGGCCATATGATCGAAATCCATTAATCCGACCTCATCGCCGACTTGGTGGTAATGGTCGAAATTTGTAAAATCGAAAGTACAAAAGGTTTGCGAGGGTACATTGAAAACCTCGTGAAACGGGTAATTGTCAGATCTCTTGAAGAGGTTGTATTCCTTGGCCTGCGGTAAAAACCCGATTAGATTGGAACCCACATACATATTGCCCACTCCCGCGAGATTCGATTCTTCATAGCCCGTAACATACATGAAATAATTCTTGTCGACCAAGGGCACCCCGACCATTTCGAAATTGAGCATGGTATAAAGGTCTATCTCTTGCTCCTTCAATTTTTGCGCAAGATGCTTAGATCCCAAAAGGCCTTTTTCCTCGGCACTGAAAAGGGCGAAAATAATACTTCTTCGGTTCGATCTAGAGTTTGCGAAATGTCGGGCAAGTTCAAGTACGGTAGTAGTACCCGAAGCATTATCATTGGCCCCATTGGCAATATTGTCGCCATCTTTTGGCTCTAATATTCCTATGTGATCGTAATGTGCACCTATGATAATAAACTCATTTTTTAGTTTATTATCGCTACCCTCCAAATAACCCACGACATTGAATGCCGTTTTGTCAAAATTGGAAAGCGTGTCTCGATAGTTATTGAAATAGGGTGCAATATTATTGGCTTCGAAAATAGCTGCGATATAATTGGCGGCCTTTTCAATACCTTCACTACCGGAATCGCGACCTTGCAGCTCATCGGATGTCAAATAGTTCATTATTTCCTCGATACGCTCCCGGGAAGTATCTCCTGAAGGAAGTTTGATTTGAGCCGTCTCACCGGTCATGGTTTTGGGTTGAGATGCCTCTGTTCGAATTTCATGAATCTCTTTAGCCCTTTCATCTACATCGGCTGATTTCTCAAAAGATTTCATTATTTTCTTAGAGCTGGTCGTCTCTCTATCATGGAGGGTCACATTTTGCTCCACTTTGGAGGAACCGCAATCCATGAGCAGAAAAAATAACATAATCGGGAGGAATGCCTTCATTTCGATTTTTTTTCAAAGGTAAAAAAGCATCCTATATAAAAAGGATGCTTTCAAGACATTAATTCTATTTTCGTTCTTCACAAGGAAGATACCGGGGATGGCTAAATTTTATATTAGGCCAGCATAGTAACCGGATTTTCCAAATAAGCCCGCAGCGTGAGCAGGAACTGTGACCCTGTAGCCCCATCGACCGTTCTATGATCACAGGCCAAAGTTACCTTCATTGTCTTACCGACTACGATTTCCCCATTTCGAACCACCG
This sequence comes from Meishania litoralis, assembly GCF_042611095.1. Lineage (NCBI taxonomy): Bacteria > Pseudomonadati > Bacteroidota > Flavobacteriia > Flavobacteriales > Flavobacteriaceae > Meishania > Meishania litoralis. The sequence goes on along the minus strand of NZ_JBHFPV010000004.1, from coordinate 45,898 downwards.
GTTTTTCAACAATGGCCCCCACGGACAAAATCGCCGAATTGGGCTGGTTAATGATCGAGGTGAACTCCACAATACCGAACATTCCCAAATTGGATACTGTAAAGGTGCTTCCTTCCATCTCCGCTGGGGTCAATTTTTTAGTCCGGGCCCTACCCGCCAAATCTTTGACCGAAGCCCCAATCTGGGTAAGGTTCATTTGATCGGTAAACTTCAATACGGGCACTACAAGGCCATCATCGACGGCAACGGCGACCCCGATATGCACATGATGGTTATAACGGGTGGTATCACCGTTCCAAGTGGTGTTTACTTGAGGATGTTTTTTCAACGCCATTGCACAGGCCTTGACCACCATATCGTTGAAAGATACCTTGGTATCGGGCAAGTCGTTTATCTTAACCCTTGATGCCCAAGCATTATCCATATCAACTTCGATGGTAAGATAATAATGTGGCGCCGTGAATTTTGATTCGCTCAATCTTTTCGCGATTGTCTTGCGCATCTGTGAATTCTTGACTTCTTCACTTCCTTCCTGACCAACGGGTTGATTTATTGGTGCTGTAATGGCATTGTCAACCTGACCTTTTTCGATTGTCGGTTGTTCGGTTTGGGTCGCAGGTTTAAAGTTTTCGACATCTTTCTTGATAATACGCCCATTATCGCCCGAACCATTTATATCAGATAAGCTTATACCTTTTTCCTTAGCTATTTTTTTTGCCAAAGGTGAAGCGAAAATCCGTTGTCCGTTGTTCGCCATTTTGGTATCGGCAACGGTCGTGTGGGCACCTGTTTCTCGCTTTTCCTCAACTGCATCACTACCGGTCGGTGCTGCTTGTACGCTTTCTTTTTTAGGTGATGACCCTGATTTCAATACTGTATCCACATTGGTGCCTTCTGGCCCAATTATAGCCAATACGGCATCTACGGGAGACGACTCCCCTTCCTCGATACCGATATATAACAATGTACCCGAATAGAAAGATTCAAATTCCATGGTTGCCTTATCGGTCTCTATCTCGGCAAGAATATCGCCTTCTTCTACCTTATCGCCCACTTTTTTCAACCAACTGGCCACTGTACCCTCTTCCATGGTATCACTGAGCCTCGGCATTTTTACGATCTCAACACCCTCGGGCATTTCACTGGAACCACTATCGCCATCATCATCACTCTCTTCAGCATCGGGAGCCGAACCTTCTGCCTCGGAGGCCTGCTTTTCTTCGATTACCTTCGCGCCACCATTCAGTAATGAGGATATATCTTCTCCATCTTCACCGATAATCGCCAAAAGGGAATCGACCGGAGCCCCATCGCCCTCTTCGATACCAATATGCAAGAGTGTACCTTCATGAAAGGACTCGAACTCCATGGTGGCCTTGTCAGTTTCGATCTCGGCCAAAATATCTCCCTCTTCCACTTTATCGCCTACTTTTTTCAACCATTTGGCCACGGTACCTTCTTCCATGGTATCGCTTAAACGGGGCATGTTGATTACCTCTGCCATACTTATAATTTATGTTCTACAAATGGGAAATCTTCTTGTTCGTAAACCATATCATATAATTGGTTTACCGGTGGATACTCAGATTCTTCAGCAAATTTTTCGCATTCCGAAACCAAATTCTTGACCCTTTTATCAATGGCCTTGATTTCCTCGTCGGTTGCATATTCATTCTCTTTGATCACATCCAAGACCTGCGTTATCGGGTCAATTTTCTTGTATTCCTCGACCTCTTCCTTGGTGCGGTAATGTTGTGCATCTGACATGGAGTGGCCCCTGTAACGATAGGTCTTCATCTCTAAAAAGGTAGGTCCACCACCATTTCTGGCGCGTTCAATGGCCTTGCTCATTTCTTCTGCAACAGCAACGGGGTTCATTCCATCGACCGGTCCACAAGGCATTTCATAACCGAGGCCCAATTTCCATATTTCAGTGGAATACGAGGTACGTGCCACCGAAGTCCCCATCGCATAACCGTTATTCTCACAGACGAAAACTACCGGCAGCTGCCATAACATAGCCAAATTGAAGGTCTCGTGCAGCGACCCTTGACGAACGGCACCATCGCCCATGTAGCAAAGCGTAACATTGTCGCGGCCATGGTATTTATCGCCAAAGGCCATGCCGGCGCCCAACGGTATCTGGCCACCTACGATACCATGGCCTCCGTGAAATCGATGTTCCTTTGAAAAGATATGCATAGAACCTCCCATTCCCTTTGAGGTTCCTGTGACCTTGCCATATAGTTCGGCCATAACCTTTCTGGGATCAACACCCATGCCTATGGGTTGTACATGATTGCGATAAGCCGTGATCATTCTGTCTTTGGTAAGGTCCATGGCATGCAAGGAACCGGCTAGAACGGCTTCCTGGCCATTATATAAATGAAGAAACCCCCTTACCTTCTGTTGAATATATACTGCGGCAAGCTTGTCTTCGAACTTGCGCCAAAACAACATATCCTCATACCATTTTAGATAGGTTTCCTTAGTGATTTTTTCCATTCATTCGGTGTTTTTAGCAGGTTTCCGGTTCGGTTAAAAAGAATGTTTCTATAGACTTCATTGAAAATAACCGGAACAACAAAAATACACATATAAATGAATCGGTAAAAAAAAACGGAACAAAAGGTAATCTCTATAAAAGCGGTCGTTTTATAAAGCGGACTATGTAAAAACACGCACAATAAATCCGTTGGACAACTTACTTTAAATAAGAGCTATCGAACGCCAACGGAAGTATATCGGCAACAGAGCCACATTTCAAAACGCTGCCTTTTTCGCCCATCATCAATATAGCAATGGGGCTGCCCTGCCTTACTTCATATTCCGAAATCGATTGTCTACAGTTGCCGCAAGGGGCCGCCGGATCATCAACAACATAATCTTTTGAAGCGGCACTAATGGCTATTGATTTTATGGCTACCCTGGGAAATCTTGCTCCTGCGTGAAATACGGCAACCCGTTCGGCACACAGACCCGAGGGGTAAGAGGCATTTTCTTGGTTGTTGCCGATGACCACCTCACCATTTTCCAAAAGAACGGCCGCTCCTACACGAAATTTACTATATGGCGCATAGGCATTCTCCCTAGCTTCAATCGCGGAAGTCATCAATGTCTTATCGATAGAAGAAAGTTCATCAAAGGAGTCGAACACCAGAAGTTCAAAGGTTATTGTTCTTTTATCCATTACAAGTTTATATGGCCACTAAAAATAAGAAAACCTGCACAACGGCAGGCTTTTCCTATTTTCTTTTTTCTACAACGTTTAATCGTTATAAAATTCTTCCCCTAAACTGAACGTCAGCGAGAAACGCAGCGTATTTTCCAAAGGATTCTTTACCTGTGAGGTCGAGAACAAATACGATAGATCAATCTGGGCCGCCTTGAATTTAAACCCGGCGCCCAAGGTGAAGAACTTTCTTGAACCTTTTTCCTCACTTTCATTAAAATACCCGGTTCGTACCATAAAGGCATCTTGATACACATATTCAGCGCCCAACGCCCAGGTAAATTCTTTAAGTTCTTCACCGAACCCATCAGGTGCGTCGCCAAAGGATTTGAAAAGTCCGTTAAAGAATCCTATTTGCTGGTATTCATCATTGTCTGCGCTGTCGATATTGCCATCACCATTAAAATCTTTGGGTGTTGGCACCAAAAGTTTATTGAATTCAGTAGTAAGGCCTATAACATTGTCTTGGTCCAAAATGAAGTCGAAGCCAACTCCCAATTTCATATTTGTCGGCAAGAAGTTCTCCTGACCGCCTTCATCGTATTGGATCTTACCCCCAAGGTTCGACAGATTGAACCCGGCCCTCCAACGACCATCAAAACTATTGTATGCGATTTCCCGAGAACGGTAAAAACCAGCCACATCAACGGCAAAAGAACCTGCTGCCCTCGAGTCAACATCACCATTTTGAGGCAACTTCAAGTTTGAGCGAATATAACGACCACCAACGGCCATAGAAAATGTAGGGCTCAATTTTAAGGAATACGAACCGTCAAGGGCCAACTCGTTTGGCTTGGCCAATGTACCCGGGTCATTGGCAAATTGTCTTAATTCGATCTCACCAAGTGTGAAATAACGTAACCCAATGGCAAATGCACTCTGCTCGTCAATCTTGTTGTAAAAACTTGCATTTAAAAGCGATATATCGGTAATGATACTTTCTAAATAAGGGGTGTAGCTCAGTCCGATTCCTATTTTGCGCTCGGCGAACGCAAATTTTGCCGGATTCCACTGCTGTGCAAAGGCATCGGAAGAGGTCGCGACCCCCATATCGCCCATTCCAGCCGATCTGGCATCGGCCGCGATGGTCAAAAACGGTACGGCAGTGGTTATTACCCTTTCGTCTTGCGCTACAGATTTTAGGCCGATGGCCAAAACAATAAATACTGCAAATTTCTTCATTGGATAGAATCTAAAGATTTAACTGGTCAAATATTCAAAAATAAGGTGACTTGCCAAAATGATTTTGGTCATATTACAAGATAAACGGGCAATTCAAAAATATCTTGTATTACCAAGGTATTATTTTTAATTCACCGGTTTAGGCACAATATTGATCAAAAAAATAAAAGGCATGAATTTTCAATAAAACAAAGGCCCATAACCATAACGGTTCTTTGTCGCCAAGAACTTAAAAGATAATGTAATATTCCATACTATATCCCTATTTACACCGTTATAATTTCTGAAGCCGGTGCCATTGGAATAATATGTACGAATCTATCGGAAATTATTTCCGGACATATAAAATATAATGGGTAAAACATCGTTTAATATGCCGAAAGTGGTACTAAAAATTAATCAAAATACAAACGTACAAACTGCCTAACCTACAGTTTTTTTGGTAGTTTGGTAATTGAACTCAAGTCCTAATTATGAAAAAACAATTTATCAAAGTTGTACTCTCATTTGCAGTAATTGCAGGAGGTTTTACGGTTACCAGCTGTAAGAAATCCGGTAGCACATCTAAAAACGTATCGAGAGCTACAGGTTGGAAAATCAATGCCAAAGAAGGTGGTTTTCAATTTAATACCGACTTTAAGGAGCAAGAAACCGCTCCAGGACTGGTATTTATCGAAGGAGGTACCTTTACCAAAGGTAAGGTACAGGATGATGTAATGCATGATTGGAACAATACCCCTACAGCGCAACACGTTCAATCATTCTACATGGACGAGACGGAAGTTACCAATGTCATGTACTTGGAATATTTGGACTACTTGAAAAGCGTTTACCCTCCTGAAAATCCTAAATATACCAATATTTATAAAGGAGCACTACCGGACACTTTGGTTTGGAGAAATCGTTTGGGCTTCAATGAAACCATGACGAACAATTATCTACGCCATCCTGCCTACGCAGAATATCCTGTCGTCGGGGTCAACTGGGTACAGGCAACTCAATTTGCGGAATGGAGAACCGACCGTGTCAACGAGATTATGTTGGAACGCGAAGGGTATCTTTCTGAAGATGCCAAATATCAGGCCGTTACCGGAGAAGTACAAGGGACTTTCAGCACGGAAGCTTATTTGAACCGACCTGAATCAGTCTATAATGGTCAGATCGATTCACTTCAGGGCAAAAAGAAGAAGGACAGTGTGAACACTTATGCAAAAAGAAGCAGTGGTATTATCATTCCGGAATATAGGTTGCCTACCGAAACCGAATGGGAGTATGCCGCGCAGGCCAATCAGGGCACACGAGAGTACAATAATTATAGAGGTAGAAAAAAATATCCATGGGAAGGCGATTATACCCGTAACGGACAACGTGTCGGTAGGGGCGACCAATTGGCAAACTTCAAACAAGGCAAGGGTGATTACGGCGGAATCGCAGGATGGTCGGACGACGGTGCCGATATAACCGCGCAGGTAATGTCGTATAAGCCCAATGATCTTGGATTATACGATATGGCCGGCAATGTTGCCGAATGGGTAGCCGATGTCTACCGCCCCATAGTCGATGACGAAGTAAGTGACTTTAACTACTACCGTGGCAACATATACATGAAAACGGCCATCGGTGAGGATGGTAAGGTAAACATATTGAGAGATTCGATAGTTTACGATACCCTGCCAAACGGTAAGATCGTGGCAATGAACTTACCAGGTGAAATCAAAATGGTTCCAGTCGATGAGAACGAGACCTATTTGCGTACCAATTTCTCTTCTTCCGATAACAGAGGTTACCGTGATGGCGACCCGGGTTCTTCGAGATTCTTTGACAGGTTCAGTGACGAAGAACAAGAGGAGGAAGGCAAAAAAATGTACAATTCACCGAAACATAAAGTGGAGCGTGATTCTGCTGGGAACTTGATCCGTCAATATGACAAATCCAACAACAGAACAACCTTGATCAACGATGAGGTCAGGGTATATAAAGGAGGTTCTTGGAGAGATAGGGCCTATTGGTTAGACCCCGCCCAAAGAAGATATTTGCCACAATATATGGCAACCGATTATATCGGTTTCAGATGCGCCATGTCAAGGGTCGGCTCTAAATCGAAAACAAAGAATAAAACAGTTAGAGGCAAAAAGGCAAAATAAACACTGTTACCAAATAAAGCAAAAAAGCACCACTGAAAAGAGTGGTGCTTTTTTTATTTAACTTTACCTTAAAGGTCTGAAATTACCGACCAAACTCTTTTGCCAAACGAAGTTATTAACGTCTACCACCCTCTTTGAATGAAAATAGAAGCAATTCACCAACTATTCCTAAAATTTCCCACAGTCTGTACCGATACTAGAAAAATCACTAAAAATTGTATCTTCTTTGCCCTAAAGGGAACCAACTTTGACGGAAACCAATTCGCCTCCAAGGCACTAAGCGAAGGAGCATCTTATGCCGTTATCGACAATGAAAATTATAGGGTATCGGACAAGTACATTCTAGTCGAGGACACATTGGGCGCGTTGCAACAATTGGCCATCTTTCATCGAAACCATTGCAATGCAAAAATTATCGGCCTTACTGGAAGTAATGGCAAGACCACTACCAAAGAACTTATCAACGCCACCCTGTCAAAAAAATACGATACCGTGGCGACACAGGGTAATCTCAACAACCATATAGGCGTACCATTGACCCTGCTCTCGATAAAACCTGATACCGAATTGGCCATTGTGGAGATGGGGGCCAATCATCAAAAAGAAATTGAATTTCTTTGCTCAATTGCACAACCCGATTTCGGATATATAACCAATTTTGGCAGGGCCCATATCGAAGGTTTCGGAAGCAAGGAAGGTGTTATAAAGGGAAAAAGCGAGCTTTATGAATACCTACTAAAGAACAAAAAAGCGGCATTCTTAAATGCGGACGACCCCATACAATTGGACAAACTCGGCACGTATATCAACAAATACGGATTCAGCACGACCAAGCCGGAATATTATAAAATTGAATTTCTGGGCGCCAATCCGTTTGTGACCTTGCGGGTCGAAAACACTACAATACAATCACAGCTTATCGGGAGTTATAATTTCACGAATTGTGCGGTGGCCGTTCTTATGGGGAAGTATTTCAATGTTCCTGTTCCGGCCATCAAAGAAGCCATAGAGAACTATTTGCCGCAAAACAATCGCTCACAGATCATCAAAAGAAACGGGCATCAGATTATATTGGATGCTTATAATGCCAATCCTACAAGTATGCAGGCGGCCCTTGAAAACTTCAAGGCGATGGACGGAAATTACAAAATCGTTTTTTTGGGCGATATGTTCGAGTTGGGCGAAACTGCCAAAATCGAGCATCAGAATATTGCCGATTTGGCCAATATGATGAATTTCGACCAGATTTTTTTGGTAGGGGAAAACTTTTTTCAAACTAAGACCGATTCAAAAAAGTTCAAATCTTTCGAAGATCTAGCGGGGTATTTGAAAAAAAATAAGCTATCAAAAGGAAACATTCTAGTAAAAGGTTCGAGAGGTATGGCCTTAGAACGTGTTTTAGATTTTTTCTAACGACTTAATGAATGGTCTTGGTGAGACTACCACATGTCAACATTTTATCACCAAAATATGGGTTTCGCACTTTATCTTCAAAACTCAACCAATTCGCACCTTTATTACCATCTGCCATCGGACAAAATTGTACGTAAATAGGTCTATCGAGATTGCTGAAGGTCGAAGCGACCGCAACCATATGCTCCGACATGGGCTTGAAATATTTTCGTTGCTCTTCAATATCGTCTGTTTCTACAATACCCTTGGCAGACTCCTTGATTTTTTCCACATGCGAACTGGAAATATCATTCAACATCCCGATTTCAAGCCTATTCAGCTCTTCGAGTAAAACACGTGCTTTACTGGTTGATTTTTCAACATCTGTCGCTACTAGGGCATCTTTCAATGCTATATAATTGTCAATTATTTTCGAAAAATGTTTTTGAAATCGGCCATCAAATTTGAGTCCGGAACTTGCATCGTCGATCGCCTGGACATTATTACCACCTTCATGCATACGGTTCATCATAGACCTTTTGCCTTGAAGTTGCGCAGCGGCATCGACTGTAAATGTTCCATTTACAACTACCTCATCGCCCGGGGCCAATCCATCGATCACCACATAAGAATTACCAATAACATTGCCCAAGGTAACCTCCGCCATCTCAAAAATCGGCTTGTTCAGATCCGTTTTAAGATAGACCAGTGAACGTTTGCCTGTCCACAAAACTGCAGACTTGGGCACTGTCAATATTTGACCGGCGCCTTTCACTTTAACGGTTCCCTCGACGAACATTCCCGGTTTAAGCAGTTGCTCGCCATTGTTCAAGGTAACCCTGACCGAAACGGTACGTTTAGATGTATCAAAAATAGGTTCTATAAAAGATACTTTTGCTTCCAATTGCCTACCTTCAAAAGCCTTCGAGGCAATCATTATATCCTGTCCTATGTTCAAAAAAGGCAATTGGCCCTCATATGCATCAAAAACTGCCCATACCGTATATAGATTGGAAACTTTATACAAGGGGTCGCCTTGTTTATAGAATTTGCCCTCGGATGCCACAACCTCGGTAACGGTACCCGAAACATCGGCAATCAATGGAAAATTTGCCATAGGTTTGCCCGTTCGAATAACTTCTTCTACCTGCTCATCGGTCATTCTCCAGAGCGATAAGGTGTTTCTTGCCGCCGCCCACAATTTTTCATGGGTATCTTGGTAAGATGAAGAGGTTAGCATTTTATCTTGCGCGGCATACATTTCAGGAGCATAGATCACACCTATCTGCTGTCCCTTTTTGACATATTGGCCTACGTAGTTTATATTTAGCTTTTCGATTCTACCATCGAAAATAGTGGTCTGTACCGCATCTGTTTTTTCATTGGAAGTAATTACCCCGGATAAAAGCAAACTATTGTCGGTCATACTGCCGACCCCTATCGTGGTCGTTTCAATATTGGCCAATGCCATGGCATTTTTAGACATCTGAAATTGATTTGGCCCCAATGAGCCTTGCGAGGCATCAATCGGAATCAAGGCCATACCGCACATGGGGCATTCGCCTTTTTCCGTTTTGTTTATACGTGGGTGCATCGAACATGTCCAATGCGTTGCCTCTTCGACATCTGTGCTGTTTGCATGAGTGTCGATACCGCTACCAGTACCAAAGAGCAAGTAACCTACAATCAAGCCCGCCAACAAAAGTGCCAGATATGTTGCATACTTCTTGATCATACTCCTAAAACTTTATTTTGCGCCGAATATTTCAATTCCGCCTCTTTTCTCCAACTAAACAATACCGGAACGATAAACAATGAAATCAAGGCAATCAGCATACCTCCAAAACTTGGAATGGCCATCGGTATCATTACATCACTCCCCCGCCCATTGGATGTCAATATGGGCAACAAGGCCAACAGAGTCGTTGCCGTCGTCATCAAACAAGGACGAATTCGTTTTTTGCCCGCTTCCAAAACCGATTCACGTATTGCCCCAATATCATTGGGTCTATTCTTTTTGAACTCCTGGTCTAGATAGGTGGCCATAACGACCCCATCATCGGTGGCGATCCCAAACAAGGCGATAAAACCGACCCATACCGCAACGCTCAAGTTTATTGTATGAATGTTGAATACTTCACGAAAATTGGTGCCTGCAATTCCAAAATTCATGAACCATGATTGGCCATAGAGCCATATCATAATAAACCCTCCGGCAAAAGCCACTGCAACACCCGTAAAGACCATCAATGAGATGGATACTGAACGGAATTGCAAATACAGGATCAAAAAAATGACCAATAGTACCAAAGGTACTATAAACGACAACGTTTTTTCGGCATGCAGTTGATTTTCATAGGTTCCCGCAAATTGATAACTAACCCCTACCGGCACCTTCAAGGAGCCTTGCGCTATACCTTCTTGTATCAATTTTTTTGCATTTTCAACGACACCTACCTCCGAATAATCATCTAGCTTGTCAAACAGTACATAACCTACCAAAAATCCGTTTTCACTTTTAATGTTCTGCGGGCCTTGTTCGTATTCAACGGTCACAAATTCTGAAATAGGCACTGAAATTCCATTGGGAACATCAAGGTAGATCTTTTCCAAGTCTTCGGGAGAACCACGAAGTTCCCTAGGATATCGTACCCGTATTCCATAGCGTTCACGACCTTCTACGGTCTGGCTCAGTACTTTACCTCCTACAGCAATTTCTAGGGTTTCTTGAACTTCGGAAATTGATACCCCGTAGCGTGCGATCTTATTTCTGTCAATGTTAATCAAAAGGTAGGGTTTGCCAACGATTCTATCGGCAAAAACAGCCTCCTTCTTGACCCCCTCCACATTTCTCAATATAGCTTCCAGTTGTAATCCGAATGCCTCGATATCCTTTAGATCCTGACCTTTGACCTTAATGCCCATAGGGGCCCTCATACCGGTCTGAAGCATAACGAGCCGGGTTTCGATAGGCTGTAACTTAGGAGCTGATGAAATACCAGGAAGACTGGTCGCTGTTACGATTGCATTCCATATGTCTGCTTTGGTTTTAATTTCTGGTCGCCAATTTCTATAAAAATCACCATGATCGTCTTCGATAAGATCTTCTCTTTTATAACCGCTTCCCGCCTTGACAAAGTCCCCGGAAATTGTTTCGAACAGGCCCCTTTCATCTGTCTTAAAGGTTATGGGAGTACCTTTTTTATCCTGAATAAATTCAGGTTTATAGAAAATAACGTTCTCATACATTGATAGGGGTGCAGGATCCAATGCAGATTCAACCCGACCCGATTTACCCACTACGGTCTCAATTTCGGGCAAATTGGCCACCGCCATATCCAACTGCCTTAAAACACGTTGATTTTCTACAATACCCGAATGGGGCATTGAAGTCGGCATCAAAAGAAAGGAACCTTCATCCAATGAGGGCATGAATTCCTTGCCGGTATTGAACAGAATCAAAATACCGAGAATCAATAGCACCAATGGAGCACTCAAAAACTTTACCTTATTTTCAAGGGCCCATATCATAATTCGTTCATACCTGTTTTTGAAGTAAATAATACCCCCGAGTATCACGGCACAAATCACTCCAACGAACAGTACATTGATCACCAAATTATGGGCATAACCAAAGGGTCGCCAATAATAGCCCAACAGCAATACAATGGAAAGGGCACTCCAAAAGAGCAAATAGGTTTGCTTCCTGTCCTTCGTTATTTTATCGAAGTTACCAAACAGATCAATGATCGCGAATCCTATGATTACGATTCCCACCAAATAGCCAAGAACAACGGCAATCACCCCAATAAGGAACAAGGTCGACCCAAAAAAAATCAAATGATTCTTTTTGGATTTTCTTTTTTTGAACCATTGCGCGGCAAAAGGCGGTATCAAAAAAAGTGCGATTATCATAGACACGGTCAGAGCCACTGTTTTTGTAAAAGCCAAAGGAGTGAACAACTTACCCTCTGCCCCGGTCATTGTAAATACTGGAATAAAGCTGACAATCGTGGTAAGCCCTGCGGTCAAAATAGCTCCGGATACTTCTGAAGTCGCCTCATAAACTACCTTATCAATATCGGATGTTCCAATATCACGATGCGCCTCTAAATGACGGATAATATTTTCGGAAAGTATAATGCCCATGTCAACCATGGTACCAATGGCTATTGCAATACCTGACAAGGCGACGATATTGGCATCGACCTTGAACAATTTCATCGCAATAAAAACGGTAAGTACGGCAATCGGCATCAGGCCCGAGATCAGTACCGAAATTCGTAGGTTATACAATAACACCACCACCACAAGAATTGTGATCAAAACTTCAAATGTCAACGCATTGCCCAAAGTGCCCAAGGCTTCTTCGATGAGTTCGGTACGATCATAAAAAGGGACTATGGTCAGTTGAGATTTGGTACCATTTTTCAAAAGTTTGGTCGGAAGTGCCGTTTCAATTTCATCGATTTTTTGCTTGACCCTGGTAATGGTCTCCATAGGGTTTGCCCCATATCGCGATACTACGACCCCTCCAACGACTTCGGCTCCCTCTTTGTCAAGAATTCCCCTTCGTTCGGCCGGGCCCAAAGTAACATGTGCAATGTCCTTGATTCGGATCGGGGTGAAATTTTCTGACCTGACCGCGGTATTTTCGATATCCGTAGTACTTTTTACGTAACCTAGTCCGCGCACAAAATATTCGGTCTGGTTTATCTCAAGTGTTTTTGCGCCAACATCCCTATTGCTATTCTTGACTGCTTGTACGACCTCTGAAAGTGATATTCCGTATTGCCGCATTAGCTCGGGATCTACATCGATCTGATATTCCCGAACATAACCCCCAATGGAAGCCACTTCCGATACCCCTTCCACTCCTGATAGGGCGTTCTTCACATAGAAGTCTTGAATACTTCGAATCTCATGAAGGTCCCAGCCACCCGTAACATTGCCGTTTTCATCCCTTCCTTCCAATGTATACCAAAATATCTGCCCCAATGCGGTGGCATCAGGGCCAAGGGTTGGTTTGACGTTTTCTGGAAGTAAACCATTTGGGAGGGCGTTCAACTTTTCGAGAAGACGGCTTCTTCCCCAATAAAAATCTATGTCTTCGTCAAAAATCACATAGATGCTCGAAAACCCGAACATCGAAGAGCTGCGAATCGTTTTTACCCCTGGAACACCCAGTAAGTCGGCGGTAAGCGGATACGTAATCTGGTCTTCAATATCCTGTGGAGATTGCCCATTCCATCGTGTGAAAACAATCTGCTGATTTTCCCCGATATCGGGAATAGCATCCACCGATACGGGATTTTTCGGAATTATACCAGCACCAAGATCGAAAGGGGAATGTACTAGCCCCCATACTAAAAACAATAGCATCAAAATGACGGCCATCAGTTTGTTGTCGATCAAGAATTTGATGCCTCTGTCAAGCATTTTCCGTTGTTTGCAAATAGAGTTCCGTTCGTCGAAAAACTCCCGTAAACCTTAACGTTCAAAAGTAACAAATGATTGTGGTGAAAGGCGAACTATTTAAACGAAAAAGATATACAATGATATGGCCCACAACACAGAAGGGCCGTATAGGCAATCGCGAAAACAATATTGAAGAATAAAAAAACTATATACGGCGATATAATGACAACTGTCAACCCCCAAAATGAGAAAGAATGTGGGTCATATTGGATTCGAACCAATGACCTCTGCCCTGTCAAGGCAGCGCTCTAAACCAACTGAGCTAATGACCCAAAAGAGGTCGCTAAGGTATAACTATTTTTGCATTCAAAAAAGACGGTTCTTTCATAAGTTTATGAATTGCCAAACTAGAAAATGATGATTTTCTAGTCTAAAAAACGTAATTTAGGGCAACACCATCTCGCACTGTAAGATGCGGGACACAACTAGAAACGTTATGAAAAAAAATAATAGCCGAAGGGATTTCTTAAAAAAGTCAACTATAGTGGCCGGGGCGACTTTGGCCGCACCTAAATATACTTTTGGAATTACACACTCAACAAAAAATATGGGGGAAATTGTAGGGCATGGAGAATTCAAATATCGCGTAGATAAAGAATGGGGAGTACAGGACCCATCTAAAATACCTGTAAACGATTGCCATGAAATGGCCATGGACCATAAGGGCCGTATTTTTATGACAACGACCGGTGCAAACAACAACAATGTTCTGATATATGATAAATCGGGAAAAGTATTGGATTCTTGGGGCACCGAATTTCCTGGAGCGCACGGGTTGACCATTACCGGTGAAGGCAGCGACCAATCTCTTTTTATAACGGATCCCGAAACACACAAGGTAACAAAAACAACCTTGGATGGCCGTGTCTTGATGACCTTGGAAAGACCAAAGGAGGTCAGCGGATATGAAAAGGACGACCAATTTCTACCCACCGAGACCGCCATTATGCCCAATGGTGACATTTACGTGGCCGATGGTTATGGAAAGAATTTTATCATTCACTACAATTCGAAAGGTGAGTACCTAAATCATTTTGGTGGAACGGGTGACCAAGATGACAAATTCAATTGTTGCCATGGCATCACCTTGGATACTAGGGACAAAACCAATCAAACCTTACTGATAACCTCTCGGGCCAGCCAAGAATTCAAGCGTTTCTCTTTGGATGGAAAACACTTGGAAACCATATCGCTGCCGGGTTGCTCAATCTGCAGGCCGGTAATACGTGGCGAGAATCTTTACTTTGCCGTAATCGTAACCAAAACCTGGGACAGCTATGACGGTATGCTGGCCGTTCTCGATAAGGACAATAACGTCATCTCCTTTCCCGGAGGGAGCATTCCCGAATATAAAGGAGGTGTCTTGGTTGCTCCACAATACGACGGAAAAACTTTTAAAAACCCGCATGATGTGTTCGTTGATAACGATGAAAACCTTTACATTCCACAGTGGGCATCCGGAAAAACTTACCCTGTCAAGCTACATCGCGTCTAATTTCATCTTGCGTTTGAACTTTCCAAAAAAGTCGTATCTTCTTATGTTCTTTTGAATTACTGTTATTATTAACAGCAACAAGCAGATAACTATGTCAAAATACAACATTGCCGTTTTGGGCCCAATCCCTAGGGATCATATTACAACACATAGGGGTGAAGTCATAGAAAAATATGGATGTGCCACCCATACGGCCATTGGTTTGTCGAAACTTCTTGGCAATGAAGGAACGGTTCACCTGGTATCACATGTTCGCAAGAAAGACGAACAGGCCATCAAGGAGATTCTTGCCGACTATGAGAATATAAATGTCGCCAACATTACTTCAGATCAGGACCAAGGTGATGTTATCAGCCTTAAATTTTTGGACCAAAACAATCGATTGGAGAAACAAACAGGTTTTATGAACCCAATCATCCCCAAAGACGTAAAAAATCTTTTGCATTGTGATGTTTTCGTATGTGTACCGATCACCGATTACGAGGTACCCCTCGAAACCTTGAAGTATATCAAGAAAAAAAGTGACGCTACGATTATTTTCGATGCCCATGGGCCCACAAATACCGTTACGATGACCGGAGATCGATTGGTCAAATTTTGGATCGACCGTGATCAATGGCTGCCCTATATCGATGTGCTCAAAATGAATTTAGAAGAATCGAAATGTTGCTGGTTCGAAAAAGAATACCATTCGGAGAGTTTGGTAAATCTACATGATGGGTCTACCGAACATCTTCCTGAATTTGCAAATCATGCCCTTGAAAACGGGGTAAAATCCTTAATCGTTACCTTAGACTCGAATGGCGGTGCCGTTTTTTTTAAAAAGGAAGGTGAAATATATCATGAAAGGGTCAAATCGATTCATGTAGACCATGTGGTTGACACCACGGGCTGCGGCGATTCGTTTGCAGGCGGCCTAGGCTACGGGATTTTAAAAAACCGAACCGATTATATAACCGCCACCAAGTATGCAAATGCCTTGGGAGCACAACGAACGCAAGGGCGAGACTTTAGTGTTTTCAAATCTATTGAAGAAACCGATCAGATGATTTTGGAAACTTATGGAGCAGTATAACTACAAAACTTCCGGATGTAAGACTATATGACCTTAAGGATACGAATACAACCCGTCAAAAGTACCTACGTAATATTGCTTTGCCAAAGATATCATATTCAATTACTCCGAACCAATCTATTTTTCTGCGCTGAATTAGTACTAGAAACTTTTTGTTTATAAATCAGAATAGGCCCTTCGTTCTGAGTAACGATATATAACATTTCACCCAAAGCACTTCTCAACTTAGCAATTGCTTTCGCATCACCACTAGGCGTAAAACCACTTGCCACAGGATGAAGGCTTTTAAATCCTCCATTTTGATTACCTAAGAGTAGGCTACCGTTCGAGGCATCATACCTGCCAATAAAAATCTCATTGCCAAAGTCATTTCCGATTACGAGAACGTCCATAAAGCCGTCATCATTGAAGTCGCCTGTCGAAAATCCATTGACAGGTGCCACCTGAACATCCAGGGGAAGGGCTGATAGTCTGAATTCTCCTTGGCCCATATTTTCGACATAAGTACTTTTGTCAGTATTTCCGGTCAAAGTTATGGCGTCTTTTAGTTCTTCTTCTGTGAACAAATCATTTTTGGTCGTTCTGGCGTACTCCTTGTAAAGATTGAATTTCGACCTAAACAAAGGGCTTTGAGCATTCAAATCGCCCCAAAAATTTACTGGAAATGCTTCGTAACTATCTTCATCTTGCTTAAAATAAGCGAACATTACGGGGTCGATACTACCGTTAGCATCAAAATCTTTTGCTATAATGGTAACCGGCTTTTCCTTTGTTGGCCGATAGAAATTATTAGACCCCAAATTGCCCACCACAAAATCCGTATCACCATCGTTGTCAAAATCATTGGCACTAACGGTTTCCCACCATCCCAGATTATTATCTAGTGTCGACGATTTTACCTTTTCAAACGAGGTTTTCTTATTTTCAAAAATCGTAAAGGGCATAAATTCACCGACAACAACGAGATCTAACAAACCATCTCCATTATAGTCCGACCAACTGGCATCGGTAACCATGCCGACCTTTCTTAGACCCTTTGCATATGTGTCGGTAATATCAACCAATTTACCCGCTTCATTCTTAAGTAGAAAACTACTGTCTGGTAATGGATATTTCGCAATAGGGGTACGGCCTCCAACAAACAGGTCCGTAAATCCGTCATTATCAAAGTCCTCGGCTTTTACTACTGAGCCATTTGCTCTTACTTCGGGCAATACATCATTAGTCAAGGTAAAATTGCCCTTACCGTCATTCAGTAAAAGCCTGTCGACATAGAGTTCACTTTTTTCTTCAAACTCCGCACTACCCGAAACCAAATATAGATCGAGGTCCCCATCATTTTCAAGATCGAACAAAACCATTGACTGTTCTTCATATCGCATATCCGAGTCTTTGTCAAAAAGCTTTTTTTCGGCAAAAGTACCATCGCTTCTTTGAAAGAATATACTTGGCGAAAAAGTGGAGGAGCTGCCAACGATAAAATCTTCATACCCATCGCCATTTATGTCACCCACTTCAAGGCATGGGCCATTCTGCGTAAGTTTATGTGGCAAAATACGCTGGATATTGTAATCGACAATGTCTTTTTCTTGATGAACAAAATCAACCGACAGTTCTTTTGATATTTCTTTAAAGATTGTTTTTATTTTCTTTGGCACCAACGGGAAAACTGGCTCAGTGTCAACAATAGTATCGGAATCGTCATAGTCCAATTTCAAAGTCTGGTTTGTCTTTATGCCGATAACTTTTTGCAATTTGCCATCTGGCCAAAGTATTTCGACCGAATCAACCGACCTTATATCGCCAAGACCGAAATGAATGACCTCTTCTACAGAGGACATATAGCCCCTTGTCAAATAATGTTCGTAATACTGAAATTGATTTTCGCCGTATCTTATCACTATTTTGGCACCAATACCCATACGGTTCGATTCAGGGCCATTCAACGATATTCTAAGAGATTGTGGAGATTCGGCACTACCTCCGATCGTATTTTCAAATACGAAGGCCTCATCGTTAATATTATTTACTACATAGTCCAAGTCACCATCCTGGTCTAAATCAACATATGCGGCACCGTTCGAAAAGGAAGGTAAGTTCAGCCCCCATTCTTTTCCCATATTTTGAAACAGTCCATCCTCTGTGTTTTTGAAAGCGTAGTTCTGTACTTTGGCAACGGGAATAGAATCCAAAATCTTGTAAGGACTCAAATACTGACTTACGCTCAATCTAAAATCTCCAAAATCTTTATCCGTAATATCCCTAGGAAATCCGTTGGTTATCAACAAATCTCGAAATCCATCGTTGTCAACATCAGCAAATAAAGGTGACCAACTCCAATCCGTTCTAGACACACCTGCTTGAAGGCCAATTTCACTTAAGGGTATACCGGGTCCATTGCCAACATGCAGCATATTTCTGCTATATTGATATTCATAGCCCCAACGTTCATTCAACACATATTTGATATAGTTGTTCATACCGATTGTGGTCTTCATCCTATAGTTGGTCTCTCCCAACATATCCAGAGTAACTATATCAAGATATCCATCATTGTTGTAGTCAGAAATATCGCAGCCCATAGAAAACTTACTCTGATGCTTTATAAAATCTTCGATATCGTTTGAAAATGTACCATCTCCATTATTTATATAAAGCAAATCATTGGTAAGATAGTCATTACCTATGTGGATATCGGGCCAACCATCATAGTTCAAATCACCAATAGCTATTCCAAGGCCAAAACCTTCATACCTTATTCCGGCAGACAGAGTGACATCAGTAAAGGTACCGTTACCATTATTCCGATATAAACGATCGTTACTTACGGCGGTTCCATCATCAACCTTTTTTCTATAGTTAGTTGGAAGTATGTGCACCTGTTCATTATTCAATACATACAGATCTAAAAGACCATCTCTGTCATAATCAAAAAAAGCTGCCCCCATACTGTTGCCTTGTTCAGCAATTCCGTAAGAATTTGCAGATTCCTTGAATACAGGAATACCGTGTTCGTTAAGGCCCTGATTGACAAACAGAAGATTTGCCCTTCGTTTTAAATCAGCTTCGCGAGCAGCACAAACGTAGATGTCAAGCCAGCCATCTTGATTAATATCAACTACTGTCGTTCCAGTACACCATCTATCGGTTGCTTCAATACCGGATTCAGAAGAAATATCCATAAATCTGAACTCGCCCTTGTTCAAATATAACTTATTCGACACCTGATTTCCAGTAAAGAACAAATCTGGAAGTTTATCGTTGTTAAAATCTCCGACTGCGACCCCTCCACCATTAAAAATATATTCTTCGGTAAGAATATTGGCACTGTCAGTCTCAACAATACTGTTATTAAAAGTTATTTGAGTAAGAGTGCTTGGCTTATTCTTAAACAGAACAAGCTCCTTACTCTCATTGCAGGAAAACAAGAAAATCGAAGCTATAAAAACATACAATAAATAAGTCTTCATGAATTTAAATAATGCTAAGAAAAAACTAATTTACAAATCTGTCTTTGTTGTCTACAAATATAAAATGGTGTTTTTCAAACAAAACGGTGATAGGATGTTTCCTATCACCGTTATTCAAAGTTTATACTATATATATCCTAATCCTAATAGGCGGGATCTTGTGTTAAAGTAGGTACTCCTTCCTTGAAAGAGCGATCAATGGCCTGGGTCGGAATAGGAAAATACTCATGTTTACCCTTAGTAAAAGATTTACCGGCCATATACTGGCGATGTTGTGACTCACTAGCGATATAAGCATTAAGTGTTTCTGCTGCAATTCCCCAACGTACCAAGTCCCAAAATCTATGGCCTTCCATAGCGAATTCTAAACGAGTTTCAAATCGAACTGCCTTACGGGCCGTCGCCTGATCAGTCCATGGTGTGCTGTATTGTGATATCTCATAATTGGCGGCAGCTTCACCATCAACAACGGTAAAATCGTTACGATCGGAACCTTGAATAGTTCTTGGCACCCAACTATCAGGATTCGAAGCCCTCTCACGAATCAAATTGACAAGTTCACGGGCCCTTTCCAAGCTTCCTATCTCGACCTCAACCTCGGCTAACCAAAGTATAACCATTCCCAAGCGCATGTAGCGATAATTGTTTGCAGTAAGATTACCCCAACCACCTATACCAAACCCTTCTGGTTCAGCAACATGCTTTTTTGAGAAAAATGGCCCAGCATATGACAAATCACGAACAAAGTCTGTCTGATAAATCTTGAAGCCCTTGTACAAAATTCCAGGGCGACCTACCGTGTGGTCCAACCTTGGATCCAAGGTTGTAGTAACAACAGAAGTTCCATCTGCATTGGTATCGGGCGAAACATCATTAGCATCAAACGTGTCAAGCAATGGCAATCCATCTTCAGTCTGGTAGGCATTTACCAAGTTTTGAGAGACCTGATAGAAACCACAGCAACCCCAAGGATCAGTATATGGGTGCGCAAGGCCCATACCTCTACTTGATGCTTGATCGGCCGCACTACTGACCGCATATTGAATTTCAAAAATAGATTCTGAATTATTTCGTGTTGCGACCAAGAAGTTGTCTTCAAAATCAGCTACCAAACTAAAAGGCCCATTATTTAAGATATCTTCCAATAAAGGTTTAGCCTCCTGCAGCTTAGCAGTATTCGCAGAACCATCTTCATTCCACCCTTGATACATTTTTGACTTTGCCAAAAAAGCTTTTGCCGCCCAACTGGTAGGTCTCCCTACATCAGATTGTGTATCGGGCAGTACGGCAATGGCCGCTTCGAAATCAGCTTCGATTAAAGGCCAGATTTCACGGTCATTGGGCACCAATGTGCTATTTACGTCATTGATGTCAAAAACATCATCGCCAATATACGGAGGCATTCTCCACATCTTACGAGCTTCCATATGAAAAATACCTCTCAAAAATCTAGCTTCGGCAATTATTTGTGCCTTTTCGGCATCACCCAAGCCCTCTATGGCGTTTGCAGAAGTAATAACATCATTTGTTCGAGCCACGCCTTTGAAAAGCGACCTCCATCGGTTATTAATATGTCCATTAAACGCTTGAAAGTCATATGCCTCTATAAAAGATTGCTCTGGCTGGTCTCCTGCATCGGTACCTTTCAAGGCATCATCGGAAGCTAGGTTAAAGGCCCAATTTTCCACAGTTACATTCCAATCTGCAGTTCCATCAAGACCAGAACCATCAATCATTGCATAGGCACCTATCAATAAACTTCTCACACCCTCTGGGGTCTGCAAGCTGGGCTGGCCAAATTGGCCTTCTGGCTCGCGGGTCAAAAATTCATCATTGCACCCCGTAATCAGGATCACCAATGCGATGAACATCGTTAAAATTGATTTGTTCTTCTTCATTTTTACTATCATTTATGTTTGTTAATTTTCTTGAAACGAACCATTTTCTGTCCTACTTACTTATTTTCAATTCGTAAAACATCGATTCATTCCGTTTTCATGCAATTATTATTTAAAGCTAACTCTTAAACCAAGAGTATAAGTTCTTGCGACCGGCATGTAGCCTCCATCAAAACCAAGTGTATCATCATCTCTGTTAGCCGCCTGAATCTCAGGGTTAAGACCTGTATACTTTGTCCAGGTATATAAGTTCTGGCCTTGTGCATATATCTGAAAGTTTGAAATACCTCCATTGCCCAAAAGCTTTTGAGGAAGTGTATAGGTCAAAGAGACATTTTTCAGCCTAAAGTAGCTTCCATCTTCGATAAAATAGGATGAAGGCCTACTACTCACCTGATCGTTCGCATCCATAATTGGCACAGTTGCGTTAGGGTTCGCAGCTACCCAAGTACTTGGGTCTGCATTACGGTCTGTTGGTTGCCAAGCTTCATATAATGCTCTTTTTGAACGGTTACCTTGAAAGGTATTAAAGTCGGCAAAGTATCTCACATAATTATAAATATCATTCCCCTGAGAACCGTTACCAAAAACGTTTAGTGCCAAATTTTTGTAGCTCAAATCCAAATTGATGCCATACGTAAAATCAGGGTGTGGGCTACCAATAATGGTGCGGTCATCGTCATCGATTACACCATCTCCATTGACATCGGCCACCTTCAATTTTCCTGGCGCATTGTAGCTTCCGTAAGCAGGCCATGCATCTGCCTCAGCCTGTGATTGAAAAAGACCTACTGTCTTGAAACCATAGAAGGACGAAATAGGAGTTCCTGCCTCTGTTACCGTTAAAGAAGGCACACGAGAACCGTCACCGAAAAGACGGGTGTCGGCATTTTCACTCAACTTATCAACCTCATTCTTGTATTGTGACAAGTTAAAGCTGATTCCGTAACTCCAGTCTTCTCCAACACTATCATCCCAAGAAATATTAAGGTCTATACCCTTATTGGTCATTTGACCTACGTTGAAGAAGGGAGCCGATGCATCACCAGCACTATATGTAACCGGCGACTGAAACAACATGTCGGAGGTAACCCTATCCCAAATGTCCAAATTGAAATTCAATTTTCGATCTAACATCAATAAGTCAATACCAAAGTTGTTCGATGTTGTGGTCTCCCACTTCGCATCAGGATTTCCAAATCCAGAAGCGTCAAAACCAATTGTAGGGGCACCAGTCGAGCCATCGATGGGGTATCCTGCATTGAAAATATTAGAACGATAAGTAGTAAAGGCATTGTAATCACCAATTTCTTGGTTACCGGTTTTACCCCAACCGTAACGCAACTTTAATTCATCGATCCAATCAACATTTTCCATGAACTTCTCGTCACTGACACGCCAACCCAAGCTAAAGGCAGGGAAAACAGCGCTTCTTGAAGCCGCTTGAAACCTTGATGAAGCATCGTTCCTAATCGTGAACTGTGCCAAATATTTACCATCATAGTCATATTTGAACTGACCGAATTGCGAAAACAAGGAAAAATCCCTGAATGAGGCACCATCATTGCTAGCTGTCGTGGCATCCCCAAGTCTTAAATACCTCAGAATGTCCGTGGTTTCAAAAGCGAACTGATTTCTACTTGCATTAAAGAACTCACCATAGGCCTGAATACTCTCGATACCCACATAGGCATTGAAATTATGAACCTCATTGAAGGTTTTATCATAGGTCAATACCGTATTCCATTGCCATTGGTATTCATAGGCATTATCAGATGTAGAACCATTGATAAAGTTACCCTCAACATACTCTGGCTGTGGTCTGCGCAAATTGATTACCCTTGAGTTAGCCGCATCGATTCCAAAACTTGTTTTTACCTCTAAATTATCCAAGATATCGTAAGACGCGTAAACATTACCGAAGACCCTAGACCGATATCTTCGATCATCTTGATCCCTGTGCAATACGGCATAAGGGTTGAAATTGTTTCCTAGGTTCGCCCCTCTACTTCCTGCGAAATTACCGGCGATATCATAAATCGGCAGCAACGGGTGATGCTTGTAGGCTCCAGAAACGGTGTTCTGCTCCGAGTCATTGGAAAACCCTCCCTTTCTATTGTCAAAACTTACCGTTAGGTTCTCTCCTATCGCCAGTCTATTGTTTAAGGCCCTGAACTCGGTATTTGCACGAATCGATGTTCTGTTATACCCAACAAATTTGGTAATCGCATCTTGGGCGAAATGGTTCAAAGTAAATGCATAACGAGCACTTTCCGTGGCCCCGGATGCCGAAATCTGATAATTCTGAATAGGCGCAGAACGCGTGGTTTCTTTCCACCAATTAGTATCGGCAGATCTAGTTATTGCATAAATATTTCCAGGCTCCAATGCATAGAGACTTGGATCCACACCTGGATCGCCTTCAAAAGCACCACTTGGAAAAACATAATCAGGAATGATGACCCCGTTCGGCCCAAATGTATACTGGCCGTGACCAGGAGACTTTCCTGCATAAAGATCCGCCAAGTAGAGGTAAGAACCCAATTCTTCCGCATTAAGGGCCTCTACATCCTCCGAAGAAGATTGTGTGCCATAAAATGTTTCAAAGCTGATGACAGGCTTACCCATTTTACCTTGCTTCGTGGTAATAATGATTACCCCATTAGCGGCACGTGAACCATAAATCGAAGCCGCGGACGCATCTTTCAGCACCTGCAATGATTCAATATCGCCAGGGTTCAAATTAGCCTGAGAACGCGAAGGCACCCCATCAATTATATATAAAGGATCGTTGTTACCAATTGTACCGAAACCGCGAATACGGACCGTTGCCTCACCACCGGGTGTAGCATCGTTTACAATTCCAATACCCGCAGCCCTACCTTGCAACTGCTGGGCAAAGGTAGTGGCCGGAACGGCTGTCAACTCCTCGGCGTCAACGGTAGCCACCGAACCCGTAACATCTCTTTTCGTCTGAGAACCATAACCGGTCACAACTACTTCGTCAAGTGCAGCGGCATCTTCCTCCATAATTTGGTCGATTGTGGTTTGTCCGTTTACGGGAACTTCGACAGTTCTATAACCAATATAGCTAAAAACCAAAATGCCATCGGAACCCACATTGTCCAACGTATAATTTCCATCAAAATCGGTTTGGGTACCATTGGTCGTACCCTTTACAATAACATTGGCTCCCGGTAAAGGACCAGTTTCATCCGAAACGGTTCCGGACACGGTCTGCGCTTTTGCCAGCCCGAAGCATAAAAATGCCCCTAAAAGCAAAGAACTTTTAATCAATTTAATCTTCATAAAAAGTTGAGTTTTAAGTTAGTTAATACTGCAATATATTAAAATTAAAGTATTCCCACTTGTTAACACAGATCAATTTCCCTGTTCTCATAAATAGGAATACAATAATCCTAAAATTTTGCTAAAATTAGAATAATTCTTTTAAAAAAAAATCATGAAGTGCCTTTTAACACCAATTTTCTACAAAGAGTTATAAAATTTATGTCCTTTAAAACTTGATTCCTACGTCAAATGGTTCTGGCAAAAAGGTCTGAATTTCTTAAAATGTTAATTATTGACAAAAAAAGCACCTTTAAATATTTTATTT
Source organism: Meishania litoralis (assembly GCF_042611095.1). NCBI lineage: Bacteria > Pseudomonadati > Bacteroidota > Flavobacteriia > Flavobacteriales > Flavobacteriaceae > Meishania > Meishania litoralis. The sequence continues at coordinate 20,916 of NZ_JBHFPV010000004.1, read as the reverse complement.
AGGTGTATTATACAAAAGTGAAAAAATTGTCAAACGACCAATTTCAATAAATTTCCAAATCTTGAATGAAAAGCTTGATTATTGCCAAGTAAAAGATATGTCTTTGACATCAGTTCATTTACAATTAAATAATCTGTTTCGACCCCAATCATTGTGTATTTCCCACACATTTTAATCCAAAGCTTCAATCACAAAAATATACAGGTTGCCCAGCCATTATATCAATTTGTTTTTTAATACTTTTCACGAATCAAAGTACTTCAAAGCTAAGTCCAGTTCGACCGAAATCCACAGAGCATTAGAAAGACGTGAGAGATGACTACAAAGATGAAAATTTAACCTTGTAGCCCAACAATTAGTAATAAAAAAATTAGAAGTAATATCACAGCTATAAAAAAACGACCCGCCAATGGCGGGTCGTTTTTGTGGGCAATGAGGGACTCGAACCCCCGGCCCCCTCGGTGTAAACGAGGTGCTCTGAACCAACTGAGCTAATTGCCCATAAAAAGGTGTGCAAATATAGAACAGTTTTGGATACACCCAAAAGAAAAAAAGAAAAAATCACACTACCTCGGCCACAACGAAAGTGCTTCCACCCACGAAAATGAAATCGTTTTTTTTTGCGTTTTTCAAAGCAGCCGTAAATGCTTTATCAACCGAGGAAAAACCTTCACCTTTAAGCCCTATTTCTGCAGCTTTTTGTTCTAAAATGGCAACATCAAGCCCTCTTGAAATATTCGGGCTTGCGAAATAATAATCGGCATTCTTTGGAAAAAGTGGAAGTATGGTATCTAAATTTTTATCCTTGACAAAACCTAGAACAATATGGAGTTTATCATACTTCTGTTTTCTAATTTGCTCCAAAACCAACGATAGCCCTTCACTATTATGCGCAGTATCACAGATTACTTTCGGATCGTCTTTGAGCATCTGCCACCTTCCCAAAAGCCCTGTATTCTCCACAACTTTGAGAAGGCCTGATCTTATTTCTTTTTCACGAACCTTTAGACTTTTTAGCTCCTTGACGGTTGCAATGACGCCCTTGACATTTTTGTGTTGGTACTCCCCTAACAATGATGTATCGAACGCATGTAAAATTTCTTTTTGGGCAAATACAAGTCTTGCGTCTTTGTCTTTGGCAACCGATTCGAATATCGAAGCCACGGCATCTTGATATTCACTAATTATTACAGGTACTCCTTCTTTAATAATACCGGCCTTTTCCCATGCTATTTTTTGAAGTGTATCGCCCAAAAAATCGACATGGTCCATACCTATGTTCGTAATCAGGCAAACTTCAGGCACGATAATATTGGTGGAATCCAAACGACCGCCAAGGCCAACTTCGATGACCGCAATATGAACCTTGCCCTCGGCAAAATACTGGAAGGCCATTCCGACGGTCATTTCAAAAAAAGACAGCTGCCTTAATTCAAAAAAAGATTTGTTTCGCGCCACGAAATCGATGACGAATTTTTTGTGAACAGGCTTGCCATTGATCCGAATACGTTCGCGGAAATCCTTTAAATGGGGCGAAGTGTACAATCCGACCTTATAACCGGCCTCTTGAAGAATGGATGCCAACATATGACTGCTCGAACCTTTACCATTGGTTCCGGCTACGTGGATGCTTTTAAACTTTGTTTCAGGATTTCCCAAATACTCTGAAAGTGCCTTGATATTGTCAAGCTTTCCGGTGTAGGCCGTCTTACCTTTTTGTTGGTACATTGGAAGCCTGGAGAACATCCAATCAAGCGTCTCTTCGTAGGTCACTCGCCCAGTTTGAAATTGACCACTACGAAACCTATTTGCTGGCTGGGCGCGTTGGAATCGAGGTTCCATTTGTGCATAAAAGCGGTTTTCTTAGCTGGCTCCAGAAGACAGGACGCAGTGTTGGTTGTACCTTTTACGCCCGGTTCCGCCTTGACAACGTTTCCATTTTTGTCCACCCATATTTGTACCACAACCCTTCCCGCTTCATTACATTCTTGCTGAACCTTACCCTTACTTACCAATGACCGGCCATTGAGTCCATAACCGCCCGTACCACTTCCTGAACCGGGGCTGCCATAATAACTTGTTGCATAGGGATCCCCGTCAGGAGAGCCCTTATCACCGGCCCGATCATCATCTCCCTCACTACCCGAGGCGCTACCATCGGATTTGTTCAGACCGCCCATCAACTCGTCCAATTTTTTCTTTTTGGCCTCTTGTTCCTGTCTTTTTTTCTCTTCAGCCCTGCGCTGCTCTTCAGCTTTTCTTTCTGCTTCGGCCTTTGCTCTTTGAGCCTCGGCCTCCTTTTTGCGTTGAGCTTCCCTAGCAGCATCCTCTGCCTTTCTTTTGGCTTCTTGGGCCTGCTTTATTTTAATGGCCTCCTCATTTTCTTGAGTAAGCACTTGTTCGGAAGGGGCTTCTTTCGGTACAGTTTCCTCCGGTTTTTCTTCAACGACTTCCTCCACAGTTTCCTCGACTACCTCTTCTTGTTTGGTCGGTTCTACAGGCGGAGTATCCAATGGTTCAGAACGTATTTTTTCCTTGGGTTGTACTTGACCACTACCAAAATCGGTCGTACCGAAATTAATGGAGATTCCATTTTCGATGGGCGGATCCATATAGGTAAGTCCAATGTAGAATAAAACAAGTAGGAGTACACTTAACAATAATGTTGTAAGCGTAAAGGATTTTTTCTTGTGTCTCGTATCTAAGAACGACATGCGCTAATTGGGTCGCACTGCCAAGATAACCTTATAATTGTTACGGTTCGCAATATCCATGACGTTGACGGCCTCCTTAATAGCAACGCTTTCTTCGGCCCTCAAGATAATGGTAGGTTTGTCTTGACCTTCAAGTGCTTTTTTTAATTCAATTTCTATGTATTCACCGTTGATTCTCTCGTTGTTCACAAAATATTGTAAGTTCTTATCGATACTTACCGAAACATTCTGGGTATTGGTCGATTTTCCCTTTGCCTTGGGCAACAACAGATCCAATGCATTGGGTGAATTTGCCGTCAGCATGAAAAATATCAACAACAGAAAAACGATATCGGTCATCGATGACATGCTGAAATCAGGACTCACCTTATTTCTTCCTTTCAATTTCATACTCAGGGATTAAAGCGGTTCATTCAACAAATCAAGGAATTCAACCGCATTGGCCTCCATTTTATGAACGACCTTGTCGGTACGGTTGACCAAGTGGTTATAGCCCATATAAGCGATAATTCCAACGATCAATCCGGCTACCGTAGTCGTCATAGCGGTATAAATGCCCGATGCCAAAGATCCCATTTCAGCTTGACCTCCACTTGTGGCCATTTCATGGAAAGCCAAAATCATGCCGATAACGGTTCCAAGAAAGCCTATCATAGGTGCCGCACCCGCTACTGTGGCCAAAATGCTCACATTTTTCTCCAACTTATAAACTTCCAATGTTCCCGCATTTTCAATTGCGGTATTTATATCATCTAACGGCTTACCAATTCTAGACACTCCTTTTTCGGTCAATCGGGCAACAGGTGAATCTGTCTGGGCACATAATATTTTGGCCGCCTCCAATTTGCCGTTGGTCACGTGGTCACGAATTTGGTTCATGAAGTTACTATCGATTTTGGAAGCCGCATTGACCGCCAGCAGACGTTCAAAGTAAATGTAAAGTGCTACGGCCAGCATAATGAACAAAACGGAAATAATTACGATACTCCCGGTACCGCCGTTAAAGATCAAATCCATGACCGAAAGGGTCTTTTCTTCAGATAGTACTTCGCCTGTAGTTGGGTCAGTGGCAAGGTCTTGCATCAAAAACATATAATTTCTCTTAGTTGATTTGCCCTTATAACGGTATTTTATCGATTAAATTATGCGTTCAACACTAAATTTCGCATCAATATAAAAGCAACCGCGCCACCAATAAATCCGAGGAACGCCAACCAAGCGATTTTTTTAAGATACCAAAAGAAGTCTATTTTTTCCATGCCCATGGCTACGACTCCTGCGGCTGAACCTATTATCAACATGCTACCGCCCGTTCCGGCCGAATAGGCAATAAAATGCCAGACCGGATCATCGATCGGCACCGAGAACATACCCATGCTGGCCGCGACCAAGGGCACATTGTCGATGACCGCAGAACCGATGCCTAAAATCAAGACCACAAGATCGGAAACATGTTCCCCAACCGATTCTGTGCCCAACATAGGCATGGTTTGGTCCAAACTTTCGGCAAAATGGAAAAGCAATCCCAAAGATTCCATTGCCGCGACCGCCATCAATATTCCCAAGAAAAATAGAATACTGGGCAGCTCGATTTTTGAAAGCGAAGCATGAACCGGACTATGGTGCCCATGCGAATCGCTCTCACCGGGAATATCGACCGCATCGGAAATCGTGAACTTCGAATTACTATAGATCTCGGCAAAAGTCGCAACGACGGCCAATGAAAGCATCATGCCAACATAGGGCGGCAAATGGGTAATCGTTTTGAATATGGGCACGAATACTATGGCTCCCAAGCCCAAATATAACATGGTCGAGCCGAATCTCGATTTGGGTTCTTCCAAAGTATCCATATCGCCTTCGAGCTCACCTTTAAAAGCTGTATAACGACTAGCGACCAATACGGGAACAACCATACAAATGATGGAAGGAAGTAGTACATGTTCTATCAACTGCAATGCGGATACCTTATTTCCAATCCAAAGCATCGTTGTGGTAACGTCGCCAATAGGTGACCACGCCCCTCCTGCATTGGCTGCAATTATGATCATACCCGCAAACCAAAGCCTGGTATTTCGATCATTGATAACTTTTTGCAAGATCGTGATAAGCACTATCGTCGCGGTCAAATTATCTATTATGGCCGAAAGAATAAATGCCAATATTGAAAAAAGCCATAACAATCTACGCTTGCTCTTCGTTCGTATAAAACCCTTGATCGTAGCAAAACCATCAAAATAATCGATGATTTCCACTATTGTCATTGCCCCTAATAAAAAGACAAGGATCTCGGCCGTCTTGCCCAAATGATGCAATAGCATTTCATCCAAGTGGCTCGGTTCCAATTCCTTAAGATCCGCATTGACCTCGAAGACCGGCATATGTGCCAAAGCGATAATCGCCCATAAAATAGCCATCATGGCCAAAGCCGGTATCAGCTTATCGATTTTAAGGTTATGTTCCATGGTTATCGCCAGATAACCCACAACAAATACAATTACAATGATGGTTTCCATATTCGGTCGGTTTTAGTGGTCCGCTTGAAATATATCAAATATTGATCAAAAGAACCTATTCGTCAAATCAGTTGTTTCAGCGCAATTTCAAATCCGGTTTTGCTCAAATCGGTTTTTGAAGGATTCTGCCTAAAGATATTTAAAATTGCTTTTCTAATGGTATCGGAAGTGTCATTAAATATTAAATTATCATCGATACCCACCCTTTTTTCCATAAAATATGCAAAAACACGGGCCATACCACAGTTTGAAATAAAATCAGGAATAAGGCTTACGCGTTCGTCGGTATATTCCATAATAGGGCCAAAGAAAATTTCCTTATCGGCAAAAGGCACATTGGCACCACAAGAAACAACCTCGAGCCCCGTATCGATCATTTTGGCAATCTGTTCCTTGGTTATGAGCCGGGAAGCTGCACAGGGCAAGAATATTTCCGTCGGTAGCGTCCAAATGCGTTCATTGATCTCTTCGAAAGGAATCATTTGGTCCGCATCGGCCATCAAGTTATTTCCTTTTTTATTGAGAAAGAAAGATCGTATTTCTTCAAATGAATAACCTTCTTCCTTAATGACCCCACCGGCACGGTCGATAATACCCACGACCTTTGCCCCCATTTGCGCCAAATAAAAGGCCGCCGCGCCACCAACATTGCCGAAACCTTGTACTACGGCCCTTTTTCCCATAACATTTCCGCCAAAAATATCATAATAATGCCGTACCGCTTCTGCAACGCCAAAACCGGTGATCATATCGGCCACCCTATATTTTCTTGAGATATCGGGCGAATACTTCTTGCTTTCCAATGCTTTGATAACACCCAGCCTCAGTTGCCCGATCCTGTTGATCTTATCGGCCTCGGTAGGTTTGAAATGTCCGTTGAAAACCCCTTCTTGCGGGTGCCACACCCCTGCATCTTCCGTTATGGGTATGACCTCGTGGATTTCATCTACATTTAAATCGCCCCCTGTACCATAATAACTTTTTAGCAAGGGTGCCACCGCATTGTACCATCTCTCAAGCACCCCTTTTTTTCTAGGGTCGTGCGGATTGAAATTAATACCTGATTTGGCACCACCTATCGGGGGGCCCGACACCGTGAATTTTACCTCCATTGTCTTGGCCAATGAGAGCACTTCGTTCATATCAAGGCCCTCACGCATTCGTGTACCGCCGCCTGCCGCGCCGCCGCGCAGTGAATTTATGACCGCCCAACCTTCGGCTTCGGTTTCGGGGTCCTTCCAATTGAAAACTATTTCGGGCTGTTTGTCTTCATATAACTTGAGTAATTCCTTCATCTTAGTGATTTAAAATAAAATTATGGATTATTCGCCCCTTGGACGATCTAGCAAATCTCGATTATCATTTTTTCCCCTTGCGGGGCTAATGCTGTCTCATAATTTTTTTTATTAAATCGATTATCGAAGCTTGGCGAACAAATATAAAAATTTGGAGCTGTTTATTCGATATGTGTAAAAGCAAAAACCATTGAATTATTCTTAAAACCTGACCATATTGTCTCTTGAATTTTCAAACATACCCTTATCTTTGCATCACTGACTAACAATTCCTCAAGATTATGGACTTTACACTTTCCGAAGAACAATTGATGATACAACAAGCCGCAAGAGATTTTGCGCAGAACGAATTGCTTCCCGAAGTAATCGAAAGGGATGATGCACAGCGTTTCCCTTCTGAACAGGTTGCAAAAATGGGCGAACTTGGTTTCTTGGGTATGATGGTAGACCCGAAATACGGGGGAAGTGGGCTGGATACCTTGTCTTATGTGCTCGTTATGGAAGAACTTTCTAAGGTCGATGCGTCGGCCTCGGTAGTCGTATCTGTCAACAATTCGCTTGTATGTTATGGTTTAGAAGCCTACGGAACGGAAGAGCAAAAACAAAAATACCTGCCTCGATTGGCAACTGGTGAGACAATAGGAGCCTTTTGTCTGTCCGAACCCGAGGCAGGAAGTGATGCCACTTCCCAAAAAACGACGGCAATCGACAAAGGTGACCATTATATCTTGAACGGCACCAAAAATTGGATAACCAATGGAAGTACGGCCGGGATCTACTTGGTAATCGCCCAAACCCATGTGGATAAAGGCCATAAGGGCATCAATGCACTTATTGTTGAGAAAGGTGCAAAGGGTTTTGAAATCGGCCCAAAAGAAAATAAACTGGGCATTCGAGGAAGCGATACCCATTCGCTTAATTTCAACGATGTAAAAGTACCCAAGGAAAACCGAATCGGAGAAGATGGCTTCGGATTCAAATTTGCCATGAAGACTTTAGCGGGAGGGCGAATCGGTATTGCCGCCCAAGCTTTGGGAATTGCGGCCGGAGCCTATGAACTGGCAAAAAAATACGCGAAAGAAAGAAAGGCGTTCGGCACCGAAATAGCCAATCACCAGGCCATAGCCTTTAAATTGGCCGATATGCATACCCAGATCGAAGCGGCGCGACATTTGGTCTACAAAGCGGCATGGGATAAAGATAATGGTTCTGACTATGATCTTTCAGGGGCCATGGCCAAACTTTATGCATCACAGGTCGCAATGGAAACGACCATAGAGGCAGTGCAGATCCACGGCGGAAACGGTTACGTAAAGGACTACCATGTCGAGCGATTGATGCGTGATGCCAAGATTACACAAATCTACGAGGGAACTTCGGAAATTCAGAAAATCGTTATTTCACGTAACATACTAAAAGGTTAAAATTGCATTGTGGCAACTTCTAATCATTGACACTTCAACAGCCATACTGCCCGTAAAACTTAATACCAACTGACTTTTAAAAGCTGTAATGCTTCAGATTGAGACAGTGAACAATTGCCAATTTGTGCAATCTTTACGTAATCAATAAAACATCAGGTTTGCCAATAATATCTTATCGCCATGAGCATTTTCAACATATTTACAAAATAAAGAGGCTACGTCATCCTGATATTGTTCACACATAATACATCTGTGAATCATTAAGAAAAAGAGGTAAGGGTGTTTTCAAAAATTCTTATCTTATTTCCCCGTGATTAAAAAATGCTTTAAAATTGATTCAGATTTTACTTCAAAAGGATTGGTAAAAAACAACTATAATATTGGCTCCACATCGTCTTCTCAATGGTGTCAGCATTACATAAAAGCTATACTTGTAATGCTTTTTTTATTGGCATCATCATGCCATTGTTTATCCCAAACCAATCAGAGCTGCGAAAAAATCAACTTTAAAAACATTGGCCGCCGACATGGACTACCAAGGGACTTGGTCTATAGTGTTTCAAAAGATAGTACAGGTTACCTATGGATTGCTAGCTTAAACGGTATTAATCGATACAATGGAAAAGAATTCAAAGTTTATGGCATTTCCATGATCAGCTCAACGGATGAGTTTGTGAATGACCAGAAAATCTATACAGATAGATTAGGTCGAATATGGTCTATCGTTGGCAATAGACCACTTGCTATTTACGACAAAGAATCTGACAGTTTTGACGATATAAACGCTATCGATAAGGCCAAATGTATGATTCAAGCCAAAAATGGAAATTACTTCATTGGCACCGTCGGAAATGGTCTATACTCGATAAACCAAAAAACCAAGGATACTTTACAGCTCTTGAAGAGACAGGAAATTCCTGAACAAATCTTTGAGATTATCGAATACAAAGAAAATATATTTGCCTCTACGACAAACGGCATCGCAAAGTCTGAGAATGGCAAGTTTAGCTGGTTGAAGATACCGTCGCAAAACCCCAATGGATATAGTGCCATAACCTCTTCCGAAGAACACGGCGTTTGGCTGGGTACCCGCAAAAATGGCTTATACAAACTCAATGGCTCCGAGTCAGGAATTGAAAAATTCGAAGGGTTTGAGCACTATTCTTTTTCAGACGACCTAGAAATAGTCGACCTGTTGTTCGATAGCGATCACAGTTTATGGGTTTCTACTAATGGACAAGGTGTTTTTTTGATTGATCTTAAGAAAGAGAAGATCAATCACTTGACAAATAACAAATATGACAACAACAGTCTTCTATCGAACAAAACCTTAATGCTGTATGAAGACTCCCATAAGGGTATTTGGATTACCAATACCAGGGGCATCAGTCTGTACGACCCCTTTTTATTTAAATTCAATCGGCTTACTCAAAATGAATTACCACATGATCTCACAATGTCGACCATCACTGAAATCCAAAAAGATTCTGAAGGTCATATATGGCTTGCTTCAATGGAATCTGGAATATTCAAAATTGATGGAACAACAGGAGACATAACTAGTTTCAATAACGAAAACTGTGGCCTGACCGGTAATGGAATTCTATCTATGGAGTTTATAGGAAAAGAGCTATGGGTCAGCAATACTGATTCAGAAATTCAGGTTATGAACTATGACCAAAACGGGGTATTAAAAAATGTCGGCACAAAAAAAGTACTAAATTCTTGGGTCGAAAAAATAAAGAAGGATTCTGAAAATAATATTTGGCTGCAAATAGCCAATAATGGTTTGGTGAAATACGATCCAGAAAGCACGATTCCGCCAGTTATAAGAATAGAAGCCGAAAACATAAATACATTCCCTTCAAAAAAGATATTCGATTTTAAAGAAGGTAACAACAAGAAAATGTGGATAGTTGGCGATGAGGGACTTTTTAGCTATGACTTAAGATCTTCTAAAATTGAACATTATGATCTAGATCTTAACAACTACTCGAAGATATTACCTTTTGAGGATAATACTTTATGGATATGGAACCACAACTCTGGCCTTCTCAGATACGACCCTGAGAAAAACAAAACAACATTGAAATACGATTTTATACCAGAATTTACGGTGCAATCAATCAATCATCACAATGAATGGTTTTGGTTGGCATCTAGTCAAGGTATTATAAAAATACCTGAGCGCACAGGAGAATTGTTCAAATACGATGACCAACAGGACCTTCAGTCTCTTGAATTTACTTTTGCCAACTATTGGGACAATGAAACCCAAACTCTTTACCTTGGTGGCAAGGAAGGCATCAATTGGTTCAAACCTGACGAAATAACTGAAAATCCATATGCCCCAGAAACGGCCATAGATAAAATAAACCTTTTCAACAACCCGATAGACGGCACGGTAAGAACAGATTTCGAATATGACCAAAACTCCTTCACTTTTGAAATATCTGCCCTACAATTTTCATCTCATGACAAAAACAAATTCAAACATAGGCTATTGAACTATGATGCGGATTGGGTCCATAGCCAAAATAAATCTTTGATAAGATACTCTAACCTTCCACCTGGAAAATATGAATTTCAAGCACTTAGCGGTAATTATGACAATATATGGGACCTTACTCCCGCTACCTATAAATTTGAAATAAAAAACCCTTGGTACTTGTCAAAGACCGCAAGGGTTACCTACGGTATCGCCTTTTTGTTGTTGATATTCTTGATATATCAGTATTTTTATTCAAAATGGGAACTACAATCCAAATTGAAGATTGAATTTCAAAGGTCTGAACACTTAAAAGAACTGGATAAGCTCAAAAACCGTTTGTACATCAACATCTCACATGAGTTTAGAACGCCGCTTACATTAATTTCAGGACCAATCGAACGTCAGCTACAAAATCCTGATAACCCAGAAGGCCTTAAAAATGATCTTCAATTAGTTGATAAAAGCACGAAAAGACTACTTAAGCTTGTAGATCAACTTCTAGACCTTGCAAAGTTGGAAAGTGGAAATCTGAACATAAGGGCAAAAGAGGTTCAAATTTCTTCGTTCTTTAAACAGATTATGAGCCTTTTCGAGTATCAAGCCAAGCAAAAAAAGATAAACTTTGAATGGCATTCAAATGGGTTGGGCAAGGCTTGGATAGATTTGGATGTACTTGAAAAGATAGCGGGCAACTTACTATCCAATGCATTCAAATATACACCAATAGATGGCACAATTCTGTGCCAAGTAAAAACGGTAGACGATCAGCTCATTCTAATTGTTATGAACAACGGTGTTTCTATCTCTCAAGAAGAAATACCAAAACTCTTTCGGCGCTACTACCAAAAGGAAAGTACAAAAGACGGATCGGGGATCGGGCTATCCTTAGTAAAGGAACTCGTACAATTGTCACATGGCACCGTCAAGGCAGAATTAATTGTAAACGGCCATATTCAATTTACGGTTAAATTACCCATCTCAAAGCACGCTTACGATCAACATGAGATTGAAGAACATAGTTCGTCATTGGTTACTTCGACCCCATTCACAAACCATAAAAATGATGATACCCCTAGTGTGCCAAATACCGAAAAACCGGTATTACTGATAGTTGAAGATGATGAGGACATTCGATCTTTCCTTAAGTCCTTATTCAAGGAAAGGTATAAAATTAAGGAATGTACCAATGGTGAGGACGGATTTGCGTCGGCACTAAAGTTAGTTCCTGACATCATACTTAGTGACATTATGATGCCAAAGTTGGATGGCGAAAAAATGACAAAAAAGTTAAAAAACCATGAACTCACAAGTCATATTCCAATAATTCTGCTTACTGCGAAGTCTGGAAATCCCAATGAGATTTCGGGGTTAAGATCAGGTGCGGACGATTATATTACCAAGCCCTTTAAAGTAGAGGTGCTAAATCTAAAAATGGAGAATTTAATGAGATTGCGCAATAATATCAAATTGAAATATCGCCAAGGGTTTGTTTTAAAAGATATACCCTTTTCTGACATGGACGAGGCCTTCTTAAAACGTCTTCAGCAGATTCTAGATGAGAATATTATGAACCCGCAATTGTCTTCTAAAGATCTAGCAAAAAAAATGAATGTTAGCCGCACACAACTACATAGAAAACTAAAAGCACTCGCAGGCAGATCAACTACTGAATTTATAAGAAACAATCGTCTACAACTTGCAATAAAGCTTTTGGTCGATTCTCGTTTGACCATAAAAGAGATAGCCTATAACGTTGGCTTTAACACACCCTCCTACTTCGTTACTTCCTTCAAAAAAGACCTTGGCGTCACACCTTCAACTTATCGTGAACAACACAGACGTTCATAACATGAAGGTAACATTGTCAAACTAGTTTGAAACATATTTGAAAGGCAACGACGAGGCACTTCCTTAGCTTTGATATATCAAGTTTAACCAAAATCCAGTATGAAGAACAAAGCAATCGCAGTTTCGGCAGTCCTCCTTATCTATCATCTCTTATTTGCTCTTGGTTGTTCTAAAAATAACGACCTGCAAACAACAGATGAAACCGAGGCAAGTTGTGATGTCGCAGGTATAATCGACAAAGACATAGTCGGAGCATGGACTGGAGAAATCTATTTCAATTCAAATTCTACCGCGTACCCCCAGACGCACAATTTCAAAGATAACGGAACTGTACTTGCCTCTGGGGAAGGCGTTCCATCATTAAATGGTTGTTGGAGAGTATCAGGTAGTAATATTAGTTACATTGGTTCAATAAACTATAATGGCAGTACAATTAGAGCTTCTTTCCAGGGAAGAATAATAACTCCGGACAGCATCTACGGAACACATAGCGGAGACAACGACGAAAGCGGTACAATATGGATGGTAAGGTAAATTACGACCAACAGGCCCATTGGCCAAATGCTCGCCTGTACAAAGAAGCCTAAAGTTCTATTATGAAAGTTGAGATATCAACCTAATCAAATTAATTTCTGAATCCAGATTAATACGCGGCGTACCCAAACGCGATGAGTGTATTATCAATATCTCAATTATTGGCGTCCGAAATTTCGGAATTCAAGATTTTTTAATGTTTTATTACAATCGTTGCGTTTTTTGTTGGATTATAGCCAAAACAGCATAAATAATTCAACAAAAATGATATTTTTATAGGCTTGGAATGCCCAAAATGGGCCTTGAAAGTAAATATATTGTATATGGTATTGAAGGAACAAGGATTGTATTTGCCCGAATTTGAACACGATAATTGCGGTGCCGGTTTTATCTGTAGCCTAAAAGGCGAAAAGTCGAATGACATTATTCATAAGGCTTTGGAAATATTGGATAAACTCGAACATCGCGGTGCGGTCAGTGCTGATGGCAAAACAGGTGATGGGGCCGGTATCCTCATCGATATTCCCCATGACTTTTTTGTCCAAGTATGCAATTTTGAACTTCCGGAACCAGGCCACTACGCCGTAGGCAACATATTCATGCCCCAAAAAGAAAATCAGCGGCAGTTCTGCATCGATATTTTTGAAGAAAATATCGAGAAACAGGGGCTTCGACTTCTAGGTTGGCGCGATGTACCTGTAAACCGTACGGTACCGGGCCGAATTGCTATGGAGACCGAACCTTTTGTAAAGCAGATTTTCATTGCCAAGGAAAATGAAGGGCAAGACGACTTCAATTTTAATCTGAAGTTGTACATAGCAAGAAAATTGACCGAACATGAGATAATAAATTCTAAATTATCTGAAAGCGGATTTTTCTATGTACCTAGTCTTTCAACCAAGATTATTATTTTCAAAGGGCTTTTGATGCCCAAGGACATCAGCCTGTACTACAAAGACCTTATGGATCCAAGGGTAGTGACACGGTTGTCATTGGTGCACCAGCGCTTTTCGACCAATACTTTCCCTACTTGGGATCTAGCCCAACCGTTCCGGTATATGTGCCATAACGGTGAAATCAACACCTTGAGGGGCAATGTTTCGCGCATGAAATCGAGAGAAGAACTATTAAAAAGTGAATGGTTCGGCGATGAGATAAAGAACATACTACCGATAATTCTTCCTAGAAAATCAGATTCGGCCACAATGGACATGGTGGTGGAACTTTTATTGATGACAGGGCGCTCACTTCCAGAAGTGATGATGATGTTGGTACCTGAAGCTTGGGAGAAAAACCCTGATATGTCTGAGGCAAAAAGGGCATTTTACGAATATAACTCCTGCTTAATGGAACCATGGGACGGCCCGGCTTCGATTCCCTTTACCGACGGTAATTACATCGGTGCGGTATTGGACAGAAACGGACTGCGACCTTCTAGATATTCGGTTACTAAAGATGGTTATGTTGTCATGTCATCAGAAACCGGTGTACTTGACATCGCCCCTGAAAACATCGAGTTTCACGGGCGGCTCGAACCAGGAAAAATGTTCTTGGTGAATATGGAAGAAGGCCGAATCGTCAATGACGAGGAAATCAAGGAAGAAATCGCCTCGCGACATCCTTATAAAAAATGGCTTGACAATAATCTGGTACATCTTAGGGATATACCGTACAATGATTGCCCGCTATTTCTTGGCGAAGAGTCGGTTGAAAAAAGAAAGTCGGTATTCGGCTATACCCTAGAAGACATCAATACCATTATCCTTCCGATGGCGCAATACGCGAAAGAGCCCATTGGCTCAATGGGTTCAGATACTCCAATAGCCGTACTATCGCAACGCCCACAATTGATCTATAATTATTTCAAGCAACTTTTCGCACAGGTAACCAACCCCCCCCTCGATGGTATACGCGAAGAGTTGATTACCGATATCAGTCTGACCTTGGGCGCCGATCAAAACATTTTTAACATAAATGAATACCACTGTAGAAAATTAAAAATACAGAATCCCGTAATTTCAAAAGAAGACCTTGACAAGATCAAGAACTATGATTCAAGCCCTGACTATAAGGTGGTATCAATACCGATTCTATACACAGTCGAAAAAGGACACAATGGTTTGGAAGATGCCCTTGAATCGATTCTTGACCAGGCCTCAAGGGCCATTGACGAAGGTGCCAATATCATCATACTTTCAGATAGAAATGTCAATAAAGACAATGCACCAATTCCCGCATTGCTTGCCTGTTCATATGTCAATAGTGGCCTACAGCGTCTAGAAAAAAGGTCTAAGCTTAGTATTATCGTCGAATCTGCCGAGCCTAGGGAAGTACACCACTTCTGTCTACTTTTCGGGTTTGGGGCCAGTGCGATCAACCCATACTTGGTCAATGAGATTATTGGGGAACAAATCGAAGAAAACGACATCACCGAATTTACATTTGACGAGGCCATCAAAAATTACAACAAGGCAATTGGAAAGGGTATCTTAAAGGTAATGAACAAAATAGGGATCTCAACACTCAACTCGTATCGAGGTTCACAATTGTTCGAGTGTATTGGTATCAACACCAAGGTAGTCGATAAATATTTTCCGAATACCCCGACAAGAATACAGGGTATCGGGCTTTATCAGATTGAAAAAGAAATCGCCAAAAGGCATCAAAAAGCATTTGCCAAAAAAGAAGTTGCCGCAAATTTAGATTTGGAAATCGGCGGGGAATACCGCTGGAGACGCGATGGCGAAAAACACATGTTCAATCCGCTTTCGGTGGCAAAACTGCAAAAGGCCGTTCGGGGCAACGAACCCGAAACCTATAAGGAATTTGCAGAAATGGTCAATGGGCAATCAAAAAACTTAATGACCATTCGCGGGTTGTTCGAATTTTCGAATTATGACCCTATTCCGATAGATGAAGTAGAACCGTGGACAGAAATTGTAAAACGCTTCAAGACCGGGGCCATGTCATATGGATCCATAAGTAAAGAGGCCCATGAAAATTTGGCCATAGCCATGAACCGTATCGGTGGTAAAAGTAACTCGGGAGAGGGTGGCGAAGACGAAGAAAGGTTTTATAAAAATGCCACGGGAGACTGGCGTAACAGTGCGATCAAACAAGTGGCCTCAGGGCGTTTCGGTGTGACTTCGAACTATCTGACAAACGCGAAGGAAATACAGATCAAGATGGCACAAGGTGCAAAACCTGGGGAAGGAGGGCAACTGCCCGGCCCAAAGGTCAATCCTTCAATTGCCAAAACTAGAAATTCAACACCTTATGTGGGGTTGATCTCGCCGCCGCCCCATCACGATATCTATTCAATCGAAGATCTATCGCAATTGATATATGACCTTAAATCAGCGAATAGAAAAGCTCGAATCAATGTAAAACTGGTTTCCGAGGTGGGTGTAGGCACCGTCGCGGCCGGGGTTTCAAAAGCCAAGGCCGATGTCGTATTGATTTCGGGATCCGATGGAGGCACCGGAGCATCGCCTTTGACCTCGTTGAAACATGCAGGCCTTCCATGGGAATTGGGCATTGCCGAAGCGCAACAGACCTTGGTAATGAACGATTTGAGAAACCGCATTGTTTTAGAGTGCGACGGGCAATTAAAAACGGGTCGAGATGTTGCGGTAGCATGTCTTCTAGGAGCCGAGGAATTCGGTTTTGCCACGGCGCCTTTGGTCGCATCGGGTTGTATCATGATGCGCGTCTGTCATTTGAACACCTGCCCGGTCGGCATTGCAACCCAAAATCCCGAATTGCGCAAAAAATTTGAAGGCAAGCCTGAGCATGTAGTGAACTATATGTACTTTGTTGCCCAAGAGCTTCGAGAGATCATGGCGCAGTTAGGCTTCCGAACTGTGAACGAAATGGTGGGCCAAGTACAAAAATTGGATCGTAAAAAGGCCATAGACCATTACAAATCAGCCGGAATCGACTTAACCCCGATCCTGCACCAGGTCGATGTTCCGAAGGGAACCAAATTTTACAACACCGAAAAGCAAAAACACGATGTCGACAAATCAATCGAATTTGAGATAATCGCAAAAGCGAATCCGTCGTTGTTCAGAAAAGAAAAATTGAGTCTTGATTTTCCGATACACAATACAGATCGTGCGGTAGGAGCGATTATTAGCAATGAAATATCAAAAGTTTATGGCGCCCAAGGGCTTCCTATCAACACATTACGGTTGAATTTTACGGGCTCCGCAGGACAAAGTTTTGGGGCCTTTGCCACTCGGGGACTGACATTGACCGTAAACGGGAACACCAATGATTATCTCGGAAAAGGACTATCAGGCGCGAAATTGGTCATTAAAGTCCCCGAAGGATCGACCATTGTGCCCGAGGAAAATATCATTACTGGCAATGTAACCCTATACGGCGCCACAGCCGGAAGAGCCTACATCAACGGTAAGGCGGGTGAGCGCTTCTGCGTTCGTAATTCTGGGGCCAAGACCGTTGTTGAAGGTATCGGTGATCACGGTTGCGAGTATATGACAGGGGGTGTTGCCGTTATCTTGGGCGAGGTAGGAAGGAATTTTGGGGCCGGTATGAGCGGTGGCATTGCCTATATCTATGACAAGAACAAGACCTTTGAAAGAAAATGCAATAAGGAGGCATTGAACCTTTTACCCGTTCAGAAAGCCGAAGACATCAAACAGCTTAAAGATCTTATAGAAAGTCATTACAATTATACGATGAGTCCTTTGGCGCAACGCATCCTTGAGAATTGGGAAAAATGTCTTCCTGATTTCATTAAAGTCTTACCCGAGGAATACCGTCAGGCACTCATACGATTGGAACAAGAAAAATTGCAAACCATATAATATCGATACATGGGAAAGATTACCGGATTTTTGGAATTCGATAGAAAAGTTGAAGCTTATTCACCTGTAGAGGAACGTGTAAAAAACTATAAGGAGTTTACCTTGCCCTTGAAGGAAAAAGAACTTAAGGAACAGGGGGCGCGATGTATGGATTGCGGCATTCCCTTTTGCCATAGTGGATGCCCTTTGGGCAATTTGATTCCCGATTTTAACGATGCCGTGTATCGTGGCAAATGGGTAAAGGCAGCTGAAATTCTCCATGCGACCAACAACTTTCCTGAATTTACGGGAAGACTTTGTCCGGCTCCTTGTGAGGAGGCCTGTGTGCTTGGTATTAACGAAGACCCCGTCTCAATTGAGAACATCGAAAAAAATATCGTTGAAACGGCCTTTAAAAAAGGGTGGGTGGTCGCCAAACCTCCTGTAAATCGAACAGGTAAAAAAGTTGCTGTCGTAGGTTCTGGCCCTGCCGGCCTTGCCGCCGCACAACAATTGAACAGAGCAGGACATTTGGTCACCGTTTTTGAACGTGATGAAAAACCGGGCGGGCTGTTGCGATATGGAATCCCTGATTTTAAATTGGAAAAACATATTATCGACCGAAGACTGAAAATTTTAGAGGAAGAAGGTATCGAATTTAAATGTGGAATCCATGTCGGTGTAGCTATAAAAGCGGATAGTCTAAGGAAGGATTTTGATGCCGTGATCTTATCGGGAGGTGCCACAGTGAGAAGGCCGCTTTCAATTGAAGGTGCCGAACTAAAGGGGGTGGTACAAGCCATGGATTTTCTGGCCCAGAACAATAGGCGTGTTGATGGTATCAAAAACCTTGGCGAAGAAATAAAAGCCACCGATAAACATGTAATCGTAATCGGTGGAGGAGATACCGGATCTGATTGTATCGGTACCTCTTTTCGCCATGGTGCAAAATCGGTTACCAATTTTGAAATCATGCCCATGGCCCCTGAAGGAAGGCCCGAAAACCAGCCTTGGCCTTTTTGGCCCATGCGATTGCGAACTAGTTCTTCGCACAAAGAAGGAGCCGAAAGGATATTCAGCATTTCCACCAAAAAATTCATAGGCGACGCTTCAGGAAATTTGACGGGTTTGGTTACCTCCGAGGTGGAATGGGTCACTGTTCCCGGACAAAGACCCCAGTTGAAAGAAGTCGAAGGCACCGAAAAAGAGTGGAAATGTGAATTGGCCCTTTTAGCCTTGGGGTTTACGGGCAGCGAGACAACGATTGCAGATCAGCTGGGCCTTCAAATAGATGCCAGAACCAATATACAGGCCACCGAAAACGATTACAAGACCAATGTACCCGGTGTTTTCGTGGCTGGTGACCAACGGCGAGGACAGTCACTGATCGTTTGGGCCATATCGGAAGGAAGACAGGCGGCGCACCATGTGGACAAATATTTAATGGGGGATTCGGCATTGCCATTAAAAGGGGATGGAGATTTGCCGAGGATTTAGGGAATAAGAAAATTAATCTTCGGTAACCTTACTCCCCCACCAGTCTTCATTGGGTTCAAAATTTTCGGTCTGAAACTCCATACGCTGGGCCTCTAGTGCCGGCCATCTTTCATCAATAATTGTTTGACGTCGATTGGCGGCAAGAACGGAATCATATTCTGGGTCCGATTGCGGCATGTTGGCATTGACGCTTGTCAGCCAGTCGAACAGTTTTTTACTAAGGGTTTTGGCCACATCGGCATGTTCTTTGATTACGTTGCGCTGTTCGCCGACATCGCTTGCCAAATCATAGAGTTCCTCAGTGCCGTCTTCCCAGTAATGAATAAGTTTCCATTTGCCTTCCCTTATAATTGATGAAGGATTACCACCCTGATTCCCATAATGTGGATAGTGCCAATACAAAGGGCGTTCTATATCCAATCGCTTTCCTTCCAAAAGAGGTTTAAGGCTAATCCCGTCCACATGCTGTTCAGGCAAAAGCTCGATTCCCGCCAAATCAAGTAGCGTGGGATAAAAATCGGCCCCGGTGACCGGAAAATCATTTTCGAAACCATTATTGTCCAACCATGGTACTTTTATAAAATAAGGTTCCCGAATACCACCTTCCCATTGATATCCCTTTCCGCCGCGCAGTGGCAGGTTCGAAGTAGAAAATGCATCGCCTGAGGCTACCCCTCCATTATCCGAAGTAAAGACCACGATTGTGTTCTTCTCCAAACCTGCATCTTTCAAAGTCTGTAGTACAACGCCCACGGCATCATCCATACTCTCCACTAACCCGGCATAAATCGGATTATCCTGAACTTGTCTTATAGGCAGTACCCGTTCCATTATGTATCCTTTTTCCGCAATGCCCCGAGCTTCGGCCTTATCCCTATATTTTTGCCATTTTTGTTGCGTGGTCTGAATAGGACCATGAACCGCATAGAACGAAAGAAAAGCAAAAAATGTAGTATCCTTATGCTGTTTGATAAAATCTGCTGTTTCTTGGGCCAGTCGCATTGAAAGATTTTCGCCGTCAATTTTATTCGCTAATTTTGGATTCTCCCAAGGAGAAAAATAGCCTCCCATAGGACTCCCCTTTTCCCAACCACCCTTGTTGATATCGAAACCGTGATCTTCAGGATAAGACCCCTCATTACCTAAATGCCATTTACCGGAAAAAAAAGTAGTATACCCAGCAGCCTTCATAGCTTCGGCCAAGGTTACTTCATCATTTGGCAAGCTATGTACGTACTCAGACGGAAGCAGTTTATCATGACGGTTATGTTTTCGCCACGCGGTACCAGAAGCAGCACCGATCCAATCGGTAATACCATGTCTTGCCGTAAATTTTCCGGTCATGATCGTTGCCCGAGAGGGACTACATACCCTACTTGCCGCATAGCCTTGGGTGAACATCATACCTTCTTTGGCTATTCGATCAACATTGGGGGTTTCGTAGAATTCACTTCCCGTAACACCTAAATCGTGAAGACCAAGGTCATCGACCAAAATAAAGACAATGTTGGGTTTCTTTTCAGATTGAACTCCTTCTGTTTGACAGCCCGTAACGAGCAAAAACCCCAAAATTAATATTGTATGGAAATAAATGGCTTTGAACATTTTATTCGTTTTGGAATAAAAATAGTAAAACCCTGTTGTTTTTTTGGACTCCTGTGAAAGTAAGAATTTGTTTACTTCGGATATAAAACAAAAAAAGCCCCTTACAGTTATGTAAGGGGCTTCGAGGAAGGCGGCGACCTACTCTCCCACCTGGTGTGGCAGTACCATCGGCGCTGACGGG
>NZ_JBHFPV010000003.1:0-1527 GCF_042611095.1 Meishania litoralis | reverse complement strand
CCGCCATCCCGCTGCAGAACAACCCGAACCTGGTCATGCACCTCCCCTTTGACGAGACATCGGGGTCGGTGGCCGCCGACGTCTCGGGCAATGGCAACGACGGCACGGTCCTGTTCGTAGACGACAACGGGGCGACCAAGACCCCCAGCGCCACCAATTGGACCTCACAAGGGCTTTTCGGAGGGGCGGTTCAGATGGATGGTAACGAGTTCGTGAGCAATACTATCATCGAAGCCGCGAACTCCCCTTCGCTAACTAGTATACAACAATCCATGACGGTTATGGCCTGGGTGAACCGAGACAATATTCATTACAATGTTGGGATATTAAGCCATGACTACCCGGCCATGTTCTTCGGTTTCCACAACAGCCTTTATAAATGGGAATTTCCAACGGATAATGGAGGTAGTGCTCATTGTTACTCAGGCTATTCGCCAGCGGGACAGTGGGTCCATATCGCGGCCACCTATGACGGCGCGACGGCAAGGCTCTTCGCCAACGGCGTCGAGGTGTGCACACAGGCAGTTAACGGTAATTTTAATTTCAATAGTACAGAACCAAACTTCTCTTCATTCACTTCCTCAGGCTTCTATGAAAGAAGGAGTTTGGCACAAATTTCTAACCTGGTAAGTTATACTCCTAATGGTAGCGGGGTAACTGACGAAATTTCAGGAAAGATAGATGAATTGAAAGTGTATAATAAGGTATTGGGCCCACAGGAAATCAGAGCTTTCTATGAACTTGGCGTTGGAATGCCAAATGTCCCCGAATGTCCCGAGGGGATTATAACAGTTGAATATAAGCTTGGTGACGGCCCTTGGCTTGACGTCAACGGTAACAACATAAATGCTCCGGAAGGTTCAAGGGTCTATGTCAGGGCGCAAACAACCGGAGAATATTTCGTGACTACAGCACAAAAAGACTATCAAGCGCCTACGTTGAGTTCTCTGATCGATTTTACCCAAACAGAAGGATATCAAGTTGACACGCAAGTCTCCGATCCGGGAAGCAATAACCCTGGTAGGAACGATGGGCTGATTGATTCAGGTAATCAAGGCCAGTTCGTAATTACCACCGCTGGGGGGTGTCCTACTGTAATTAACCTTAACGTAGTGCAGGGCTGCGACCCGGGCGATGAACCGATTTCGGCGGAATGGAGAATAAACAACAATCCATATCAAAATGGTCCGGTTGGTGAAAACGTATCTATAACGGCCCAAGTAGGTGAAAATGTTAGGTTAAGCATTCTTCCGAACCAAGATTCAAATGGTAACATTTTAAAGTTTAGTGTTACATTGCCAAATGGATCCATAGTCAGTGATATTACAGGAGATTATATAATGGGAAGTGTAACTGAAGGAAATTCCGGTGCTTATATCCTTACCTCTGCTGAAGGGTGTTCCGTAATAATCGATTTAACGGTCGATTCTGCCGGATGCCCTGACGGGCTTTCGAACGAGGACGGTTCGCTGCCCCTTCCCCCGGGCATATTCTATTCGGGCCTTGACCAGGCGAACGGGGTTTCCT
>NZ_JBHFPV010000002.1:0-1014557 GCF_042611095.1 Meishania litoralis | reverse complement strand
CCTCAGGCATTTCCGCGCTTGATATTTGGCTCTATCCGAACTACGGCAGCACGGCCCCTGGGAGCTCGCTCTACGACAACCTGGTGGTGAGTAAGATGGCTGGAAGTAGTAATAAAACTTCTCAAGAAGGGAAATCTATACTGAATTCTTACACAATATTCCAAGGTCAAGAAAATAAAAATAGTCCCAATATTGGTATTTCGATTTCACCAAATCCTACCACCGGAACAATGTATCTAGATTTGCAAAACTTAGAAGGGATAGAAGTGAATTGTATAATTTATAATTCGGCACAGCAAATTGTCTGGACAAGGAAATTCTTTTCGAACCACGAATTGATAGAGGAAGTTAATCTTGGAAATAGTTCGGAAGGAATATATTATTTGATGATTCAGAGTTTGTATGGAAGTGTTTTTAAAACCGTGGTATTAAAGAAATGAGTTTTTACAATTCATTGTGTTTTTTTTCTATATTCTTCAGGACACGAGTAAATTTTTCACAACTAAATCAAATACATCCGATAAGTACACATATAGTGAATTGATATGATTTTGGTACGTTTTTGCGAATGTCTTAAGAAAACTGATAAATTTAAATGAGTTTGCCAGTTGGCAAACTAAGTTCAAATATTCAGGGCTTAAATTTAAATAAATCTATTATGAAAAAGTCATTTCTTTTTTTTCTTTAAAAAGGTCAGGACGACATTATCAAAACCTATTAAACATAGAAAAAGGAAGATTTTCTCTTTAGGTTTGAAGTACCAAACATATTTTAAAAAACTGGTAAAATTAAATCCCAACTCATTTTTAAATTCTTTTGCAATTTTTTTCCTATTGCTTTTATCTGGTAGTGAGTGCAGCCAAGAAATCATTGTCAATGAATAAAAGACCCTGAATAAGTATATATTCAGAATTTGTCTCCGCAAACCTGATTTTATCGGTAATTTTTTGAGGTTTTTTATTTTAGATTGAATACCATCCCAATTATAACCCTCTGATTCATTTATCCTTTTAGCACTTTTATTATAGTTTGACATTGAGTTACTATGTTTCCTATAGTAGTAATGTACTTTTGGATTTATGCCAACTCTAATTTCATCATAGAACTGCATGATGAATACTGCTAACTCACCTAATGGATAAGAATACTCGTACTTGTCAAGAATATCTTTTTTCAACAGCTTAAACCAAGTAGCGTACGGTGTTCTCAATAGAATCTTATATTCTGAGTCATTTAACAAAACATTGGGAATTTTCAACGTGCTTAATGCTGATGAACCTATTGGATTATCCTCTTCATCTACAATTTGAACATTACCCAAAACAATATCTAAACTATTTGTTTGACCAAATGAATATAAGACCTCCAAAAAGTCAGAATCTATGTAATCATCGGGGTCTAAATTAATTATATACTCACCCGTTGCAACAAGATATGCCGATTGACGAGCACGACCTAGACCTTCATTGACTTCCTTGTTTATATATTTTATTCTTGGGTCACTCAAAAATTCGGAAATAATCATATCACTAGAATCAGGTGAGGCATCATTGACTATTATGATTTCAATTGCTTCTAATGTTTGATTGACAAGAGAATTTAAAAACTTCTTGAGATATAGATCCACGTTGTAAACAGGTACTAGTACACTAATTTTGGGTTTTTCATTCATAAGTTTTGAATTATCTTCAGTTTAAAAATATCTAATCTCCCCTAAGTTTGTATCTATCTAACATGGAATCAATAATTATATTGCAAAAATTGACATTGTTAAGAATACTTTTTTGATGAATTTGGTTGATTTATTATAAGATTTCATGAATTCTCTGGAATCGTTAGCGGTACAAAATTGTTTACAGGGTTCAATTATTCGAACCTAACATTGTAATTATTCATTTTGTTTTTCCATCAACAAATGTTAATATTTAGATACTTTCATCGAAAAAATTAATAATAAGAATAAGGTAATAAACTTTTTTGGGTAATTCAACGTAATAAATATGTGTTTAATCGGGTTTTACCCATTGTCTTGAATAAATTTAGCCCCAAGAATTTATGAAGAAAATTACCTACTTGTGCCTGTTTTTTAGTGTTTTGTTTTCTACGGTAAGCGCCCAAGAGGCGGTTACTTATGAACAAGCATTCCCTAATCTTAGTTTTGAATTTCCTGTAGAGATTCAAAACGCCAATGATTCGAGCAACAGACTTTTTGTTGTCGAACAATCGGGTCGCATCAAAGTCTTTCAAAACGATTCAGACACATCCCAGCAGCACATTTTTTTAGATTTGACCAATGAGGTCAGTTTCTCTTCAGGTCAAGAAATAGGGCTCTTAGGGTTGGCATTTCATCCTAACTATAGTCAAAATGGTTACTTGTATGTCTACTATACCAGAAATAGTAGTGTACCCAATGTGGGCGTTGAAATTGTTGTTGCAAGGTATACCGTGAGTTCTTCGGATAGTAATAAGGTTGATGCTTCCAGTAGATTGGAAATTTTCAGTTTTGATAAAAACCAAAACCATTCGAATCACAATGGTGGTAAAATTGGGTTTGGTCCAGATGGTTATCTGTATGCGTCATTTGGTGATGGGGGCGGAGGCGGGGACCCCAATAAAAATGCACAAAACCTCCAAAATCCGTTCGGAAGTATTTTGCGAATAGATATAGATGTGGATGGCAGCAATCCTTTGGAATCCAATCCTGATTTACCAAATGGCAACTATGAAATACCTAGCGACAATCCATTGGTAGGTCAGGCAGGTATGGATGAACTTTATGCCTGGGGCATCAGGAATACCTGGAAGTTCTCTTTTGATGCCCAGACCAACAGATTGTGGGGAGCCGATGTAGGTCAGGGTGAATATGAAGAAATCAATCTAATTAAAAAGGGAGGCAACTACGGCTGGAACAGATATGAGGCCAATGCTAATTACAATACCTCGACCGACCTGATCACCAGTCCTGACATCAGGCCGATTTATACTTACGGCCATGGTAATGGTGACGTCTCAATAACGGGAGGCTATGTATATAGGGGTTCAAGTAATAATCAGAATATACTGGGCAAATATATTTATGCCGATTACGTATCTGGTAGGGTTTGGGCGCTTGATTACAATGAAGTCAGTGGTGAGGCAACATCTAAATTGTTGTTCAGAACCAGTGGTGAGTATGTTTCCAGTTTTGGTCTTGATGAGTCGGGCGAGTTGTATTTTAGCGGATATGGCTCTTCTGCAAAACTTTTTAGGATTATTGGTGGAAATGAAAATACTGGTCCGGTTACTAATTTGATCGATGGTTTCGGTACTTGGAAAGATGTAGAAGGAGGTAGTAATGGGAATATCGAATCGGTGTTCTCAATTGGAGATGATATTTATGTAGGTGGTAGTTTTACGACCGTAGGTTCTATCAGTGCGAACAATATTGCGGTTTATAATAAGACCCATGGATGGAGGGCCTTGTCAAGTGGTTCGAATGGAAAGGTAAATTCTGTGGCCGTAGCTTCCGATGGCTCGGTTTATGCTGGAGGAGAATTTACAAGTATCGGTGGAATCCCGGCAAACAATGTTGCCGTTTGGAACGGGTCAAACTGGTCCGCACTTGATGCCGGTACCAACGGTCCTGTGGCAACGATCGAGATTGATAGTGATGACAACGTATATGTGGGCGGCGCGTTTGAGACCGCAGGAGGGATAACGGTCCACAATATTGCTTTGTGGAATGAAGGCTGGGCAGCCCTTGCCGATTCCGGCACATTAGAACCAGGAACCAATAATGAGATAAGGGCCATGGACTTTGATGAAAATGGAATGCTTATTGTTGGAGGTAACTTCGATAGTGCCGGAGGGAAGACCGCAAATCGAATTGCCACCTGGAACGGAAATAATTGGGGCACCCTTGGTGAGGGAACCAGCGGGTTTGTGCAGGCGATTATGGCACATTCCGGATATATATATGCAGGGGGAAATTTTGTACTGGCCGGTAACAAGACCGTTAATCGATTCGCTAGATGGAATATATCCACCGGGTCATGGGAGGCTATCGGCAATGGTGTGAGTGGCAGCGTGAACGCCCTGGCGATGGACGACTCATATATTTATTTGGCTGGTAATTTTGAAACGGCATCTGACAATACAGATGTGAACAGTGTCGTAAATAATATTGCAAGATGGAGCATAACATCTGGTTTTGAGGCATTGGGACCTTCAAAGGATGTTGGTTCTGACAATGAAATAAATAGTATATCCTTTGGCAATAACAATAATGACCTCTTTGTCGGAGGCAATTTCGGCACCACTGGAGACATAGCTTCAAGCAGGTTTGCGGTTTGGTCCCAAAATTTTGATTGTTCGGATGCAAGAATTACCATGGAATATTCCCTGAACGGAGGTAGTTGGATTTCAGGCGAAACAAAGATCACCTTGGATCAAGGTACGCAGTTAAAAGTCAAGATGTCGGAAAATGGACAAGAATACGTCATAACCGGCCCTGCGGGAAATAGTAATTCAGGACCACTTGACCTAGGAGCCGTTGGTCCAAATCATAACGGGGTTTACACCATTGTTCAAGATGACGGATGCAGTTCAAATTTCGAAATTGTGGTTATAGCAAATAATGAAGGGTGTACTGAAGGAAGCGTGGTCCCTCAATATCAAATCGATGGCCTTTGGTTCAGTGGCCAAAAAGATGTTACCGTTCAATCAGGCTCCGAGGTTGTGTTAAGTATGTTGCCGGATGGCGTAGGCCTGCAAATTACTTTGCCTAGTGGCGAGATCGTTGGTGATGAATACAATCTTGGGGCGGTTACGGCAGAGAATAACGGCAAATATATCTTGACTTCCGCGGGTGGGTGTACCTCTGAAATCAATCTTACGGTAAATGACGGTCTACAAGATTGTGATGAAAGGTTGATTACCGAATATAGAATAAACGGAGAATGGTTAAGTGGCGAGGCTTCCATTGCGGTCAACGATGGGTCTGAAATAATATTCAGTATGTTGCCCAATGGAGTAGCGCTTTCGATTACACTTCCAGATGGCAGGGTTGTCAAAGACAACCATAAAATCAACAATTTCTCTGCCGAACAGGCAGGAAGCTATATACTTACTTCCGCCGAAGGATGTAGTAAGGCACTAAATGTAACAGTCGTTGACGATTGTACCGAAGATAGCGTCATTCCTGAGTACAGATTGGATGGTACTTGGTCTAGTGGGGAAAATAATTTAACGGTTGATGAAGGAACCGATATAGTGCTTAGCATGTTGCCCGATGCAATGGATTTTTCGATAATCAAGCCAGATGGCTCGGTCGTAGCTGGAGATTATGCGATGGGCAATGTTACTAAAGATCAGGAAGGTACCTATACAATTTTAAGTGTTGAAGGTTGTACTGAAACAATAAATTTGGCTGTTAGCGACCTAGAAAATTGTTCCGTAGGTAGTATTATTCCAGAATATCGAATCGATGGAATATGGCAGAGTGGGAAAAATGTGATACAGGTAGACGAAGGTAGTAACCTGTTGATCAGTATGTTGCCCAATGATGTGGGACTTACGATTATTACCCCCGATGGTCGAGAAGTACCTGATAATTATGGATTTGTAAATGTCACTCAAGCGCATTCAGGCGTATATACGCTTAAATCTGAAGAAGGCTGCAAAACTACTTTGACACTTGAGGTCCAAAGGTTCGGTACATCTAAAACAGCAGGTTTTGAAGAATTTCATGTTGAATTTCAAGGCCAAACAAGCTTTTTGGATAAGGTAAGCGTGTATCCAAATCCTACATTTGATGAGGCCAATGTTAATCTTCAGAGCATTATGGGCAAGTCGGTTAGGGTTTTATTGACCAATATGCAGCAACAGGTGCTGATAGATGAGTTTCTCGAAAAAGACCATTCGGGCTACATGAAATTAAACCTTGGGAATTTTACTCCTGGTATATATATACTCAATCTAGTTTTGGATGATGGCGAGGTGATTACGAATAAAATAGTCAAAAGTAGGTAGAAGGTTGCTTCACCGGCAAAAAAAGTCCTGACCCTTTGGTTTCTTCCCAAGGGTTTTTTTATGCCAACGACCGATTGGCATAACAATTGTCCTGTAGTATGGAAGAATGAAGAGGTGAAAGGCGACTTTTTAATGAAAATGGGGCTTTTCACAGGTTTATGAAAAAATAACGGTAAGGTCAAAGACGTTTTAATGACAGAATGACCGAAAAATATACTATGGGAGATTCCAAATTTTCGAATTTTGACAATATGTCCTTGCATAACATTGACGAGGAATCAGATTTGATTCCATTATTGACACCTGAGGACGAAGAACACATGAACAATGAGCAGCTTCCTGAAACCCTACCTATTTTGCCATTGCGCAACACGGTACTTTTTCCCGGAGTGGTCATACCTATAACCGCAGGGAGGGATACTTCCATTAATTTAATCAAAGACGCAAATAACGGTTCTAAAGTTATTGGTGTTGTTTCCCAGAAAGACGAGGAAACCGAAAATCCTGGGGTAAACGATATCAATACCTTGGGTACGGTGGCGCGGATACTACGGGTATTGCAAATGCCTGATGGCAATACTACGGTTATTATTCAGGGTAAAAAGAGATTTGAGGTTGCCGAAATATTGACCCAAAAACCCTATATGACGGCGACAGTGCGTGAAGCCAAAGAGATACGGCCAGACCAGAACGGAAAGGAATTTTTGGCCATCATCGAATCGATAAAAGACTTGGCCCTGAAGATTATAAGGGACAACCCGAATATTCCGAGCGAGGCTTCCTTTGCGATCAAGAACATTCAGAGCAATTCATTCCTGATCAATTTTGTATCCTCTAACCTTAATTTAGATGTCAAGGATAAGCAAGAGCTGCTCGAAATACCCAATCTTCAAGAGCGGGCGTTGGCCACTTTGAAGTACATGAACGTAGAACTTCAGAAATTGGAACTGAAGAACGATATCCAATCCAAGGTTCGCAGCGATTTGGATCAGCAGCAACGTGAGTATTTTCTTCATCAGCAAATGAAGACCATTCAAGAAGAATTGGGAGGTGTTTCCTATGATGAGGAAATAGAGGAAATGCGTGATAGGGCTAAAAAAAAGAATTGGGGCAAGAAAGTCAAAGAGCATTTTGAAAAAGAATTGGCCAAAATTCAACGAATGAACCCGCAAGTGGCCGAGTATTCGATTCAAAGAAATTATTTGGATCTGATCTTGGATTTGCCTTGGAACGAGTATTCTACCGATAAATTCGATTTAAAGCGTGCCCAAAGGATTTTGGACCGAGATCATTATGGCCTAGAAGATGTCAAGAAAAGAATCATTGAATATCTGGCCGTTTTGAAACTTCGCAACGATATGAAGTCACCGATAATCTGTTTGTATGGGCCTCCGGGGGTTGGAAAGACTTCACTTGGTAAATCGGTCGCCGAAGCGTTGGGCAGGGAATATGTTAGAATGTCGTTAGGGGGGTTGAGAGATGAAGCAGAGATCAGAGGGCATCGAAAAACGTATATTGGAGCCATGCCCGGTCGAATTATACAGAGCATAAAAAAGGCAGGCACTTCGAACCCGGTCTTTATTCTTGATGAGATCGACAAACTGTCGAACAGCCACCAAGGAGACCCTTCATCGGCCATGTTGGAGGTGTTGGATCCTGAACAGAACAGTGAATTCCATGATAATTTTCTTGAAATGGGGTATGACCTCTCTAAGGTGATGTTCATTGCCACCGCGAACAACATCTCTGATATTCAGCCTGCTTTGAGAGACCGAATGGAGATTATCAATGTAACTGGTTATACTATTGAAGAAAAGGTCGAGATTGCCAAAAGGCATTTATTGCCTAAACAATTAAAAGAACATGGGCTTACTGCAAAAGATTTAAAAATAGGCAAGCGGCAGCTCGAAAAAATAGTAGAGGGGTATACTCGCGAATCTGGTGTGCGCGGACTTGAAAAACAGATTGCCAAAATGGTGCGCTATGCCGCCAAATCGATAGCTGTGGAAGAGGATTATAATATCCAGATTAACAATGAAGACGTTATTGAGATTTTAGGTCCCGCGAGATTGGAACGTGACAAATATGAAAACAATAACATTGCCGGGGTAGTAACCGGTTTGGCATGGACAAGTGTAGGTGGGGACATTTTGTTTATCGAATCGATCTTGTCAAAAGGAAAAGGAACCTTGAACATTACCGGAAATCTTGGGAAGGTGATGAAAGAATCGGCCACCATCGCCCTTGAGTATATTAAATCGAATGCGGACCGATTTGGAATCGACCCTAATGTCTTTGACAACTATAATGTACATATTCATGTTCCGGAAGGTGCGACGCCAAAAGATGGCCCTAGTGCGGGAATAACGATGCTGACCTCATTGGTATCTTTGTTTACTCAAAGAAAGGTGAAGAGAAGTTTGGCCATGACCGGAGAAATCACGCTTCGCGGTAAAGTCTTGCCGGTTGGCGGAATCAAAGAAAAAATATTGGCGGCCAAAAGGGCGCGCATCAAGGAAATCATACTATGCAAAGACAATCGAAAGGATATATTGGAAATCAAACAAGAATATTTGAAAGGACTTCAATTTCACTACGTAACCGATATGCACGAGGTTGTCGATATCGCCTTGATGAAAAGCAAGGTGAAAAATCCTAAAAAACTTTGATTCGCCATCGAAGATATAGTCAAAAGGCATGCACATCGTTTATTTCTCATTACTTTTAAGCAATGGAGAAAATCACTATAGCCATAGACGGCTATTCGTCTACCGGTAAAAGTACGATCGCCAAGCAATTGGCAAAGGCTTTGGGCTATATTTATGTGGATACCGGCGCCATGTATCGCGCGGTTACTTTATTCGCTATTCGTAATGGACTGGTCGGTGGAAAACATGAAAATATTCATGCACTGGTGCAATTATTGCCCAAAATAAGATTGAAGTTCATCTATAATGACGACTTGGGGTTTTCTGAAATGTACCTGAACAATGAAAATGTAGAAAATGAGATTCGTGGTTTAGAGGTATCCAAGCATGTGAGCAGGGTTGCTGAAATTGAGGAAGTGCGCCATATGCTTGTCGATATGCAAAAGAAAATGGGAAAAGAAAAGGGTATCGTTATGGACGGTAGGGATATTGGTACGGTCGTATTTCCCGACGCCGAACTCAAAATTTTTATGGATGCCTCCCCAGAAAAAAGGGCATACAGGCGTTATAGGGAATTACTCGAAAAAGGCCAAAAAGTGTCTTATGACGACGTTTTGAAGAATGTGCAACATCGCGACCAAATCGATTCTTCCCGCGAATTCTCCCCTTTAAAAAAAGCCGATGATGCCATCGCATTTGACAACAGTGATATGGGGCTTAAAGAACAGTTCGAACGAATTTATAATTATACTTTGCGTATAATAGAAAATAAAAAAAAGGGGGTCGTTTGACCCCCTTTTGTATTCTTGAAATCGTTCTTTACAAATTTGGAATGACCAATATTTGATCAGGGTGGATCAAATCCGGGTTTTTCAAAATATTGGTGTTTGCCTCGAAAATCTGTTTGTACTTCATGGGATCGCCATAGTAGTGTTTCGCAATTTTACTAAGCGATTCACCACTTTTGACCACGTGCCTGTGATAGACCGATTCATCCGCAACGGTGATATTGGCCTTAAGATCTGACGGGTGCTCACCACCGATTTCCTTGATTTTGTCCCAAAGAATATTCTTTTCATATTGGGTAGCGGCCTGCCCCTTTATTTTTAATATCCCATTTTCCTCGGTTACATTGCCATCTTTTATTCCCAATTGTTCACCAAGATTTAGAACGGGTTGATATTTTTCTTTAACACTCATCATAATAATTTTAAACGGTTAATATTTATGGGCCCAAGATACTAATATTTAACCTATTTATGACCAAAAAACCGGTATTAGTAATTAAATAGTTGGGTCTCTTGACTCAAAGATTGGTAAAACCACTTTTAAATTGTATTTTTGCACTCCTTTTTTGCAGGGTAACAAGAGGAAAAGGGACTGAAAAAACTGATAATATCTTCCGAGGAGTTTTGCTTAACTCTTGTAATTCCAAGGAATACAAACTAGTGATCAGCAATGGCTGAAGAAAAAACAACGGCTGAGGTAGAAGAAACTGTCGAGGCACAACAAGAAGTAAAAGAGGTTAAAGAGGAAACTCCCGTTCAAGATCCGAAAGAATTTCTTGAAAATTTTGATTGGGATAAGTACGAACAGGGCATCGAAAAAGTAGAGGATTCAAAATTAAAGGAATTCGAAACCCTTGTAGAAAAGAATTTTGTCGATACGGCCGATGAAGAGGTAGTGACCGGTACAGTGGTGTATCTTACGGATCGTGAAGCGATTATCGATATCAATGCAAAGTCCGAAGGTGTAATTTCGCTGAACGAATTTCGCTACAACCCTAATTTAAAAGTTGGGGACAAGGTCGAAGTGCTGATCGACATTCGGGAAGATAAAAGTGGCCAGTTGGTGCTTTCCCATAGAAAGGCCCGCACAATCATGGCCTGGGATCGTGTAAATGCGGCCCATGACAATGAAGAAGTAGTAAGCGGTTTTGTGAAGTGCAGGACTAAAGGAGGTATGATCGTCGATGTTTTTGGCATCGAGGCCTTCTTGCCAGGTTCGCAGATCGATGTGAAGCCGATTCGAGATTATGATCAATATGTGAACAAGACCATGGAATTCAAGGTGGTCAAGATAAACCACGAGTTCAAGAATGTGGTCGTTTCGCACAAAGCCTTGATCGAGGCCGATATCGAAGAACAGAAAAAAGAGATTATCAGCCAATTGGAAAAAGGACAAGTTTTGGAGGGTGTCGTCAAGAACATTACTTCATATGGTGTCTTTATCGATTTGGGCGGCGTAGATGGTCTGGTACATATTACGGATCTTTCTTGGAGCAGGATCAATCACCCCAACGAGGTCGTTGAACTAGATCAAAAACTCAACGTGGTTATTTTGGATTTTGACGAGAATAAATCACGTATCCAATTAGGATTGAAACAATTAGAGAAGCATCCATGGGAGGCATTGAGCGATGAGATTAAAATTGGCGATAAAGTCAAAGGAAAAGTCGTGGTGATTGCAGATTATGGTGCTTTCATCGAGGTTGTTGAAGGTGTTGAAGGTCTTATTCACGTTTCTGAGATGTCTTGGTCGACCCATTTACGTTCGGCTCAAGATTTCGTAAAAGTTGGTGATGAGGTCGAGGCGATTGTTTTGACCTTGGATCGAGAAGACCGAAAAATGTCGTTGGGTATCAAACAACTTACACCCGACCCATGGACAGATATAACCACTAAATACCCTGTCGGTTCTCGACATAAAGGTATCGTTCGCAATTTCACCAATTTCGGGGTCTTTGTGGAGCTGGAAGAGGGTATCGATGGTCTGATATATATATCAGATCTCTCTTGGACCAAAAAGATCAAACATCCGTCCGAGTTTACCGCGGTAGGTGAAACTTTGGAAGTAGAGGTTCTTGAATTGGATGTAGAAGGTCGCAAGCTTAGTTTGGGACACAAACAGACTACGGAAAATCCTTGGGACAAGTATGAGAATGAATTTGCCTTGGATACCGTGCATAAGGCTGCGATTACAGAGATAGTCGATAAGGGAGCTACCATTGATTTCAATGATGACATTACGGCATTTGTACCACAACGTCACTTAGAGAAAGAAGATGGCAAGAAACTGGGCAAAGGTGAAGAAGCCGAATTCAAGATTATTGAGTTCAACAAAGACTTTAAAAGAGTCGTTGCCAGCCATACCGCTATCTTTAGGGAAGAAGAAAGGCGCAATGTGAAATCTGCCGCGCAAAGACAGGCGGCCAGTGCCGAGGAGGCTAAACCTACCTTAGGAGACGCCAATGAGCAGTTACAGGCGTTGAAAGACAAAATGGAAGCAAAATCTAAAAAGAAGTAAGTTTAGGTTTCCATTTGCCAAAATTGTATAAGGCCCCGCAAGTCGATCGACTTGCGGGGCCTTATGTTTTGTTTGCATTAACACTGTCCGGTATTTGCCGAGAAATACCTATTTTTGTATTTCAAAAGTGTTGATGGCCTTGGTATGAGTCAAAAAGTGCTGCTTTCCTCAAAAGAAATAAACATCATCCTTCACCGTTTGGCCTGTCAATTGCTTGAAAATCATCTTGATTTTTCGAATACAGTGCTTATTGGCCTTCAGCCGAGGGGAACATACGTTGCTGAAAGACTGACCAAGATTTTAAAGAACGAATACGGCGTTAAAAAAATAGATGTCGGCTTCTTGGACATAACCTTTTATCGCGATGATTTTAGGAGGGGAGACAAGACCTTGGAGGCCACTGAAACCAAGATCGACTTTTTGGTTGAGGATAAAAGGGTGGTCTTGATCGACGATGTTTTGTATACCGGTCGAAGCATTAGGGCGGCTTTGACCGCGATACAATCTTTCGGAAGGCCCGCTGAAATTGAGCTGTTGACCTTGATAGATAGGCGTTTTAGCAGGCATTTGCCCATACAGCCGAATTATCGAGGTCGCCAGGTAGATGCTATCAACGAGGAAAAGGTAAAGGTTATGTGGAAAGAGAATGACGGGGAAGATATTATTTATTTGATAAAGAATTAGCAAATGAGCGAACTGAGCGTAAACCATCTGCTTGGAATCAAGTATCTCAACGAAGACGATATTCAGCTCATTTTTGAAACCGCCGACCATTTTAAAGAGGTAATCAACCGATCCATAAAGAAAGTACCATCACTTCGCGATATCACTATCGCCAATGTATTTTTCGAGAACAGCACCCGAACCAAACTTTCTTTCGAGCTGGCTGAAAAAAGATTGTCTGCTGATGTCATAAATTTTTCAGCCAGTCAGTCTTCGGTGAAAAAAGGTGAGACCTTGATCGATACGGTCAATAATATATTGTCGATGAAAGTCGATATGGTCGTAATGCGACACCCCAATCCCGGTGCTGGAATCTTTTTATCTAAAAATGTCAAGGCGTCGATCATCAATGCCGGCGATGGCGCACACGAACATCCGACCCAGGCGTTATTGGATTCCTTCTCCATTCGTGAAAAGTTTGGTGATGTCGCCGGAAAAAATGTGGTTATCGTAGGTGACATTCTACATTCAAGAGTGGCCCTATCGAACATTTTTGCCTTGAGGCTACAAGGGGCCAATATAAAGGTTTGTGGCCCGAAAACCCTTTTGCCCAAACATATTGAAACTTTAGGGGTCGAAGTAGAGACAGATTTGAGAAAGGCCTTGAATTGGTGCGACGTTGCGAATATGTTGCGTATTCAGAACGAACGCTTGGATATTAGTTATTTTCCGACCACTCGCGAGTATACCCAGCAATTTGGTGTAAACAAGATGCTGCTTGACAGTCTCGATAAGGAAATCGTGATTATGCACCCTGGGCCCATTAATAGGGGTGTCGAGATAACCAGTGACGTCGCCGATTCGAAACAGTCCATCATTTTGAACCAAGTGGAGAACGGCGTGGCCATACGTATGGCGGTCATATATCTGTTGGCATCAAAAATTAAATAATACGCTATGATTTTCGATTCAGACGGTACTACTACCCTTGTTTTTCAAGAGAATATCGCTTTGGATAAGTTTCTGGTCAATTTGAAGGATGGATATTCCAAAATCAAGAACGACCATCTTATCATCAATCTGTTTTCATTTTCAGAATTGAAGGCTGATGATGTACTTGAATTTTTAGAACTTTCCAACGCCCATCGAGCGAAAAACAAATCATTTGTCATTGTCACCGAAAAGGTCTCTTACGATGAGGTTCCTGATGAAATATGTGTGGTCCCTACCATTCAAGAAGCAAGGGATATTATCGAAATGGAAGAGATAGAAAGGGATCTAGAATTGTGAAATGGGCATAGACAGATTTAATTTTTTGCTTACCCACCGAAATAATTAAATTTTTTGTGCGAAAGCGCAGCGGTTGATCTATGCAGAAAATTTTTATTTGCTTCATTTGCAATGAAATAAGAATTTTTAAATAGATGAAACTTACCATTTTGGGCTGCTATGCGGCCACTCCCAGAACGTTGACCAGCCCGACTTCGCAAGTCCTTGAAATCTGTAATCATATGTTCTTGATCGACTGTGGTGAGGGAACACAGGTGCAGTTGCGTAAGAACAAGGTCAAGTTTTCAAGGATAAACCATATTTTCATTTCGCATTTGCATGGGGACCATTTTTTCGGACTTCCGGGATTGATTTCAACGTTCCGTTTGTTGGGAAGAAAAAAAGAGTTGCACATTTATGGACCCAAGGGAATAAAGGAGGCCATTTCCCTACTTCTGAAACTGGGCGATTCATGGACCAACTATCCTTTAAAATTTCATGAATTGACATCGCCCGAACCCCAATCGATTTTTGAAGATGAAAAGGTTTCCGTGAGTACGGTTCCACTGGATCACCGCATATATACGAATGGGTTCTTTTTCAAGGAAAAACCGGCGGAACGTAAGTTGAACGTTGAGGCGGTCGCCAAATATAAGATCAACAAGGCCTATTTTCAAAATATCAAAAAAGGCAAAGATGTACAATTGGAAGATGGCCGAACCATTCCCAATACTGAATTAAGTTTTGATCCGCCCAAACCAAAAAGCTACGCCTTTT
This sequence comes from Meishania litoralis, assembly GCF_042611095.1. Classification (NCBI taxonomy): domain Bacteria; kingdom Pseudomonadati; phylum Bacteroidota; class Flavobacteriia; order Flavobacteriales; family Flavobacteriaceae; genus Meishania; species Meishania litoralis. Next base: position 999,885 of record NZ_JBHFPV010000002.1, on the reverse strand, counting down.
GTAGTGATACGGGCTATTATCCTGAAATTGTTCCGCTTATAAAGCATGTCGATGTACTCTACCATGAATCGACATTTCTTGATTCCGATTCAAAACTCTCGATAAAAACAAAGCATGCCACAGCGAAGGAGGCCGCCAAGATAGCCAAGTTGGCCGCGGTCGGCCGACTGGTATTAGGTCATTATTCGACGCGCTATAAGTCAATAGACCTTTTTCGTGAAGAGGCCGAGGCAATATTTAAAAATGTCGAACTAGCAGATGACGGCAAAGTCTTCGAATTTTAGTCAATTTCGATATTGTGTTGTTTAAAAATTGCAGGATTCACTAAAGTTCGCCATACGTTTCTAATTGTCACTACTTTTACTGAACTTTACATATCAATTTCTTTAGTACAAACATGCAGAAAGACTTAGGTGGTTATCGAAGATCGTATGAAAAAAGCGCCTTGTCGGAGCAGACAATTTCCGATAATCCCATGGAGCTTTTTCAAAAGTGGTTTTTCGAGTTGGAGGCTTCCGACAGTATTGACGAACCCAATGCCATGACCATTGCGACAATGGGAATAGATGGCTTTCCTAAAAGTAGGGTGGTACTCTTAAAAAAGTATACATACGAAGGGTTCATTTTCTACACCAACTATGAAAGTGAAAAGGGCAGGGCCATCGCGAAAAACCCCAATGTGTGCCTGTCATTTTTTTGGTCGCATCACGAGCGTCAGATAATCATCAAAGGCAAAGCCGAAAAAATTGCGGAAAACCTTTCAGATGGTTATTTCGAATCAAGGCCCAAGGGAAGTCAATTAGGGGCGATCGTATCTGAACAGAGTACAGTGATACCCTCAAGGGAATTTTTGGAGGAGAAACTACTTGAATTGGAAAAATCACTTGAAGGAAAAGAGGTCGATCGCCCTAAGAATTGGGGCGGCTACATCGTAAAGCCGGTATCTATGGAATTCTGGCAGGGACGCCCAAACCGTTTGCATGACCGTATTCGCTACAGTTTGAAAGAAGATTTCGATTGGAAAATCGAACGATTGGCACCCTAGTCTCTTAATGGTACATCTCTTAAAATAATAGGTAAATGAAACAAGTTACACTGGTAAGACATGGAAAGTCATCCTGGGAATATTCGGTAGGTGACAAAAATAGGCCCTTGTTGGAAAGGGGAATTGACGACGGCCTTTTGGTCAGTTCATTTGCCAAAAAGGAGCAAATTGAAATAGAAGCGGTATTTTCAAGCCCTGCGATCAGGGCACTGCATACATGTATGATTTTTGTTCATCAATTGCATTTGCCATTATCAAAGGTGGAAATTACCGACCATCTCTATGATTTTTCAGGCGATGATGTGCTGGGCTTTATAAAGGGTTTGGATAATGCCCTTGATTCGGTGATGATTTTCGGCCATAACCATGCCTTTACCCACATTGCCAATTCATTGGGAAATAGCTATATTGAAAACGTTCCTACGAGCGGACTGGTCAGATTGCAATTCGATATTGAAAATTGGAAGAATATCGGCAAGGGAACCACCGTTCAAACACTTTTCCCAAAACAGTTACGAGGATGATAAAAACCAAAAATCAATATGTAAACCGTGAGATCAGTTGGTTATGGTTTAATGAAAGAGTGCTTCAAGAGAGTGCCGATAAGAACGTACCGCTGATAGAGCGGCTTCGTTTTTTGGGTATTTTCTCAAATAATCTTGATGAGTTTTTTAAGGTGCGCTACGCAACGGTCAAAAGAATTATAGACGCAGGCAAGTCGGGCAAAAGTGTTCTTGGCGGTGAAGTTGCAAAGGATTTGTTGGACGAAATAACCGAAATTGTCATTAAACAGCAAACAAAAAGTCTTGATATATTAAAGAATATCGAAGACGAACTCGAAAACCAGAACATTTTTATTATTCGAGAAACAGAGCTCAGCGAGAGCCAAGCCGAGTTTGTGAAGAATTATTTTGTCACAAAGGTGAGTCCGCAGCTCATGACCATAATCTTGAACGAGTTGACACAATTTCCTACCTTAAAGGATACCGCCGCCTATCTTGCGGTAAAAATGGTCATTATCGGCAATGGAAGGTCGGAGTCAAAGGAAAAAAGATATGCCCTTATAGAAATTCCTAAGGGGATCGACCGTTTTGTCGTACTGCCCAAAGAGGGCGATAAAAGCTACATAATCGTGCTTGATGACCTCATAAGGTACTGTTTGAGAAATATATTCACCATGTTCGATTATGAGTCGATTTCGGCACATATGATCAAGATTACCCGAGATGCCGAGCTTGATATCGACAACGATTTGAGCAAAAGTTTCATTGAAAAGATATCTTCGAGTGTCGAGCACCGAAAAATAGGTGTTCCGGTTCGTTTTGTTTATGACAAAAAGATCGGCAAGGATACCTTGAAGTTCCTGAAGGATAAAATGAACATTGAGGAGACGGATAGTGTGATTCCCGGAGGTCGTTATCATAATAGACGTGACTATATGGGTTTTCCTAGCCTGGGGCGACATGATTTATTGTACGAAAAAGTCGCACCGCTACCAGTTAAGGGCCTTAGCTTGGAAGGAAGCCTTTTTGAGCATATCGCAAAAAAAGACTATTTGCAATATACGCCCTATCATACGTTTTCGTATTTGATCAAGTTTCTACGTGAGGCTGCACTGGATCCTAAGGTCAGGAGCATAAAAATAACCGTATACCGATTGGCCAATAACTCGCAGGTTGCGGCGTCACTCATTAATGCGGTGAAAAACGGAAAACAGGTAACTGTTCAAATAGAATTACAGGCACGTTTCGATGAGCGTGCCAATATAGAGTATGCCGAAGAACTACAGGCCGAAGGGGTAAATCTTAGATTTGGCGTTCCGGGGTTAAAAGTGCACAGCAAGATTTGTGTCATCGAGCGGGAAGAAGCTGGCGCGATAAAGAGGTATGGTTTTATCAGTACCGGAAATTTTAACGAGTCGACCGCCCGTATCTATACAGACTATACCTTATTTACCGCCCATGAGTCTATCTTGAAAGAATTGAACAAGGTTTTCGATTTCTTCGAGACTACCTACAAGATTAAAAAATATAAGCACCTGATTGTTTCGCCGCATTATACGGCAAAGGCCTTTGGAAAACTTATTGACCAAGAGATTTTGAACGCACGGCAAGGCAAAGAAGCCTATATCAAGATAAAAATGAACAGTTTTACTTCGTACAAAATGGTCGATAAGTTATATGAGGCCAGTAGAAAAGGGGTGAAAATTCAATTGATCGTTCGCGGAATATGTTGTCTAGTGCCCGGGGTCGAGGGCATGAGCGAGAACATAGAGGCTATCAGTATCGTCGATAAATTTCTTGAGCACCCGCGGGTTTTTATTTTCGGTAATGCCGGCAACCCTAAAGTATATATATCTTCGGCCGATTGGATGACCCGAAATTTGGATTACCGCGTAGAGGTCGGTTGCCCTATTTACGACCCTGATATCAAGCAGGAGCTTATCGATACATTTGAGATCTCATGGAAAGATAATGTTAAGGCGCGGGTATTCGGTGAGAAGCGCGACAATGCTTATCGTAAGAGCAACAAGGTCAAGGTAAGATCGCAATTTGCACTGTACGAATATTACAAACACAAATTGAATCAAGCTGAAATTGATTCATAAGTGTATTTTATGATCGATTAAATAGGTTCGTCAAGATGATACGATAGAATGTATTTATCCGTGGATTGCCTCTTTATTGCCTAGGTCTTTCATAATCTGGGCTTCATATTCCAAAAGATTTTGCCATTTTTCATCCACCTCGGTTCGATTGCCGTACTGTCTTGCAAATGACAGGAACATGGTATAATGTGTTGCTTCGCTGACCATCAATTTGTGATAGAATTCCGCAAGCTCCTGATCTTCCAATTGTTCCGAAAGTAACCTAAAGCGCTCGCAGCTTCTTGCTTCGATCAAAGCAGCGTACAATAGCCGATGCACCAGTTGGGTCGTTCGGCTTCCTCCTTTAGGAAAGAAATTATGCAATTTTATGACATATTCATCTTTTCTATCGCGGCCCAATGTCTTACCACGCGCTATTATTCGATCGTGTACCATTTTAAAATGTGCCATCTCCTCGCGTGATAATGCAACCATTTCCTCAACCAAATCAGTATATTCGGGAAAACCGATAATCAATGATATAGCGGTACTGGCCGCTTTTTGTTCGCAATAGGCATGATCGGTCAATATTTCATCGATGTTCTTTTCAACGATATTCACCCATCGCGGATCGGTCGGTAATTTTAGGCCTAGCATGATATTAATTGTTAGATTTGTAAAAATACTTCTAAAGGGATAGTAATCAAAACCAATAACGAGATGAACTCATTTTTTAAGATTTTCGGATGGCTGTTCGGCATACTTAGCTTGGTTTCGGCAGTTTTGCAATATAACGACCCCGACCCATTGATTTGGGTATCGATTTACGTGATTATCGCCGCGATATCCTTCGCTTTTGCCTTGGGGAGGATTAATACCATTGTGCCCCTGCTTGCCGGTGTGATTGCCGTAGTCGGATGTTGGTATACGTTTCCTGAACAATTTGAAGGGTTTACCATTGGTGAAGGGGATATAAAAAATATTGAAGAGGGTAGGGAGTCTATCGGCCTATTGATCGTTGCCGTCGTAATGTTCATTTTTGCTTTTTGGACGCGATTTTCGAAGAGCACTTCAAAAGTCTAGATCGAATTCTTTTCGTAACAGGTCGATCGCAGGATTCTTTTCCCGCAACTTTTGATACTTTTCTTCAGGTGTGAAAGCGAACTTTTTTGCTGTTTCCTCGTTTACCGATATTTTTAGGTCGATGGCATAATTGTTCAATTTTGTGCGTAGATAATTGATCAGTTCAAATTGATCTCTTTCGACCTCCTTTTTCATCGTGCTGTTGGGCAGTTCGATCCAGATGACGTGGTCTTTGAGTAATTTAGGGGTGTCGGTCATGAGGTTCGATGCCATGATTTTTTTACCTTTCACATCGATGTCATTGACATAATCCTTCCAATGCTCTAGCATTTCCGCTTCGGTAAATGGATCTTCGGCTAATTCGGTTTCCGTTCCATTTTCCTCTTGCTTTAATTTTAAGTGTTCTTTTTTTGCCTTTAGGCTTGAAATGGAAAGACCTGATACCCTTTTGTTGGCAACCTTGATGTCAATTGTTTTGGGAGTATCTTCTATAGCTGCGTTCGCAATCTTGACAGGGGGTTCGGCAATTGAGACCGTCACATTCCCTATTTCTTCGACATCGGTGGCCAAAGACGGTCTGGTGACTTCTTCCTTGGGTTCGGTGTTTAAGTTCTTGTTCGGTTCGATGGTCTGCTCAGCGGTTTCGGAAACCGATGAAGTGCGTGTCTTGTCAAGACCGTTGGTGCGATAAAACGAAGCGGGAATAATGAAATCGACCTTTGAATTCGCTAGGGCATTCGATTCAGGATTTTTTTTTTCACCGTTAAAATCGATCGAGGCAAGTTTCATAAGGGTGAGTTCGACCAAAAGACGGTGATTTTTACTCGTTTTATAGTTTAGATCACATTCATTCGCGATATCCAAAGCCTTTAACAAAAAAGGGGCTGTGGTTTTCTTAGCCTGTTCAGCATATATTTTTTTGGCTTCATCGCCAACTTCCAAGAGTTCAATCGTACTTTGATGCTGGCATACCATTAAGTCCCTAAAGTGAGAAGCAAGGCCGGTAATGAAATGATGGCCGTCAAAACCAAGGGCCAAGGTTTGGTTGAAGGCCAATAGTAGATCGGGTATTTTGTGTTCTAAAATCAAATCGGTGACCTCAAAATAAGTATCATAGTCAAGAACGTTCAGGTTTTCGGTCACAGCCCTTCGAGTCAATTTTTTTCCTGAAAAACTAACGACCCTATCGAAAATCGAAAGGGCGTCCCTCATGGCGCCATCTGCCTTTTTTGCAATAATATGCAGTGCATCTTCCTCAGCTTCCACTCCTTGGTTTTCAGCGATATACTTCAAATATTCGGCCGCGTCCTTAACGGTAATCCTTTTAAAATCGAATATTTGGCAGCGCGAAAGTATCGTAGGGATGATTTTATGCTTTTCGGTAGTGGCCAAAATGAATATCGCATGCTTTGGGGGTTCTTCCAAGGTTTTTAAAAACGCATTGAAGGCAGATTGCGAAAGCATGTGCACTTCGTCTATGATATAGACCTTGTATTTGCCCACCTGCGGTGGTATACGAACCTGGTCTATAAGACTTCGAATATCATCTACCGAGTTGTTCGAAGCGGCATCGAGTTCAAAAATATTGAATGCAAAATCTTCATCTTCGCTTTCAGTACCATCGGCATTGATTTTTTTGGCCAAAATTCGGGCGCAGGTCGTCTTGCCCACTCCTCGCGGACCGGTAAACAATAAGGCCTGTGCCAAGTGATCGTTCTCGATGGCATTGGTCAAAGTGCTGGTTATCGCAGTTTGGCCAACAACATCTTTAAAGGTCTGTGGCCTATACTTTCGTGCCGATACGATAAAAGGTTCCAATACGTTTGTTTTTGACTATTTCCAGTGCAAATACAAATATAAAAATCGGAATGTACATAACCCTTCATTTGGGGTGGTTTACCAACTTATTTATCAACAATTGCCGTAACTTTGCGGCCAAGCAGGCCACCTTATCGCTCCCATATTGATGGGAGAGGAAAGTCCGGACACCAAAGTGCAATATAGCGGGTAACGCCCGTCCGTCGTAAGGCGAGGACCAGTGCAACAGAAAGCAAGTACAGTTCGGCTGTAGTGAAATCAGGTAAACTCTATATGGTGAAACGTCATGTAAATCGGTGTTTCGACCCGGATAGTTATCGGGACGGAAGAGGGTTGCACGCCCGAGCCGAAGGGTAGGCGGTTCGAGCCTTGGGGCAACCTAGGGCCTAGATAAATGATAGGGGTCCGTTTCAAACGGAAACAGAATCCGGCTTATGGCCTGCTTTTTTAATGAAATGTTTCGATGACTTCCTTAGGGCGGGGAGTTTTGATTACAGGATTTCGCAAGACCCTTTAATTAGGTTCTTGAGGAACGAAAAAACTAAAAACACTTCCTCCGTATTTCCTGGCATTCCTGAATTGTGGCAATCGCGATAGATCCGTTTGCTTGGCATGTTCTAAAATCAATACCCCATCATTCAATATTAGATTTTTGGTAAAGATTGATCGAACGATGCGCTCAAAATCTTCTAGGGCCATATCGTATGGCGGATCGCCAAAAACTATGTCGAATTTTTCGGTGGTCTTTTGCAAAAAAGAAAAAACATTACTTTTTAGCGGGGTAATCGCTAAATCGAGCTGTTCCGATGTTTTTGAGATAAAGTTTATACACCCCTTGTGGTCGTCGACGGCCATGATCCGCTCGACACCTCTACTGGCAAATTCATAACTGATATTTCCTGTTCCGGCAAAAAGGTCGAGTACCTTGAGGTCGCCAAAATAATACTCGTTGTTGAGAATATTGAAAAGCCCTTCTTTGGCCATATCGGTGGTAGGTCGTACAGGTAGGTTTTTAGGGGCGATTAGCCGTCTCCCTTTATGTATTCCTGAAATTATGCGCATTAAAGGGTACTTAAAATGGTAAAATCGATACTTGCTTCTTTCGGGTCAAAAACGGGGTAGTTGCGTTTTGAAGGAACAAAAACGGAAACATTTTTGATATACCTAAAACATAGTTCATAGATTTCATCACCCTCTTCCACAGTTCCAAAAAGTTTAAGGGGCACTAAATGCGGATCTAATTTTAACTGCTCTAGGGCGAACAGCAGATAATAGATAAAATCTTCCTTTGTATAGAAATCAAAACTGTTGTATAATAAAAGCCTTCTGTTTGAAATGATGGCAACATCCATTTGCCGATACCCTACATTGACATAACAGATGATGTCCTTGGTTCCTTTTTGTTCATTCAATAAAGAGTTTATGGTAATAGTGGCATTGTGCTGAAATTCAAACTCGCCGTATAGATCGAAAATATAGTTGTTGACGTTCGAAAATGGAATATAGACATTGACGATTTCATGGTTCGGAACTTCGTCGTGTACGATTTGGTCGCCCGCTAATATTTTTGTGTTGAACTTTAAATAATTGGCCAATTCATTTTTTTCGAAGAGCGGGCGAGGAACCAAGCTGAACATAGGGTTTCTGTGAATGACCACAACTTCACAAAACCTTTTTTCGTCAATTTTGTGGGCCTTTAAGAATTGCCTTAGCCTATTGTGCAGCTCATGCGGAGGCTGTTCATTTTCGAAAACCGAGTTCTGGGCATCAAGAATAGTATTGGCAATGGTATCGAGAATACAAAAAGAAAGTCCATTCAAGCTAACCTGAATGGACAGTTTTTCAAACGTATCCGCTGCTTGGGCGGCAGTATTATTTGTTATCTTTTTTGTCATAGATCGGTGGCCAGTTTCCACTTGTGCTCACTTCGGTCAGTGACCCTACTTTTATTTCACTTCCGTTGACCTCTTCAACACTTATCTGGGCATTTTCACGCGATAACAAATCTGAAGGCTGATCATGCAACACGACATTCTTGGCAACTTTGGCCTCAAATACCGGTGCCCGATAACCGCCCTTATCTATAATATCGGCTTTCATCTCGAATTTCTCCCCGTTCAGGGCATCGGGTACGTTCATCATACTTTTATAGCGATCATCATTCTTAAAAAGGGAATCCTTGACCGAAACGAAGCCCAAAGTATCGATCAAGACCGTATCGACTTGGAGGTCGATCTGATAGTTCTTGTCGTACCGCATGAAAGACGAATCTTTTTGCTGGGTAATTGTATAATTACCGGTATCAACAAAGCTAATGAGCGATTGAAAATCTTTGGCGTACCTTTTATTGACCGTTTTGTAGGCCTCCTGGGAATTCTTGATGTCATTAAGTTTGGCAATGACCTTTGAATAGCGTTCTTGCTTCACCTCGTTGAACTTGATAGGGCCAGTTACAGAGTTGTAGATCATGTATCCTAAACCGATACAAGCAATCCAAAGTACAATTTGAATTATGGTCTTCATTTCTTAAGTGTTTGTTTAATTTAGCGGTTGACACAAATCTACAATTTTTTTGGAAACTGCCTAATTTTTTAAGGCCTGATTTGGATGTGGGATTTTCGGGTCTAAATATCGCGGTAAACATTTGTTTTTTAGGACGTATTGAGGTTTTTTTCAATTCTCTTTATGATCCCTTGAATTCTCAAACGACGAAGTAGGTTTGATTAAGATATTTCGGGCATACGGAAACATTTACTTCTAAATCATGACTATATTTGGTTCAATATGGCCAATTTGACCGAAACAAATTTTTATAACATACTTGAGGAAAAGTTCCCGCACCGACCGACTGACAAACAATCGGTGGCCTTGCAAAAGTTAGCGACGTTCGTTCTATCTAAAAACCCTAACGACCTTTTTTTATTGGAAGGGTACGCGGGAACCGGTAAAACAACGATTGTCGGCACATTGGTGAATTCTCTTTGGAAAACTTCCAAGAAAGCGGTACTGATGGCCCCGACCGGACGGGCGGCAAAAGTAATGTCGAACTACTCCAATACTCAGGCCTTTACCATCCACAGAAAAATATACTTCCCGAAAAAACAAAAAGGGGGAGCGGTGCAGTTTGTTTTGGCACCTAACAAACACCGCAATACGATTTTCATTGTCGACGAAGCTTCGATGATCCCCGATACCCCGGCAGATTCTAAACTTTTCGAGAACGGGTCTTTGTTGGACGACCTTTTGATGTTCGTTTATTCAGGGCACAATTGCAAACTGATCTTGATAGGCGATAAGGCGCAGCTACCCCCGGTCCACTTAGATTTGAGTCCGGCACTAGATCGTGACAAGCTGTCGATGAACTATAATAAGGAAGTCGTCAGGCTCGAACTGGACGAGGTGGTCAGGCAAGAAGAAGATTCGGGCATTTTGGTCAATGCAACTTTGTTAAGGGAACAGCTGCAGCATAATTTTTTCGATGTATTTAGATTCGATGTGGCGCCCTACAAAGACATCGTAAGGCTTATTGATGGCGGTGAAATATTGGAGGCGATCGAAGAATCGTACGCGGTGAACGGAAAAGAGGAAACGACGTTTATTGTCCGTTCGAACAAACGCGCCAACCTTTACAATGAGAACATACGCAATCGTATTTTATATCTTGAACATGAACTCGCCGTGGGCGATTATATGATGGTGGTGAAGAACAATTATTTTTGGTTGAAACCCAATTCAGAAGCGGGCTTTATCGCTAATGGTGATATCTTAGAGGTGCTGGAAATATTTGCGATAAAAGAACTATATGGCTTTCGATTTGCCGAGGTAGGGGTAAAAATGGTCGACTACCCCAATCAAAAACCTTTTGAAACGGTTTTATTGCTAGACACGGTCAAGGCCGTGACGCCCTCATTGTCTTACGAAGATGGTAATCGCCTTTATCAGGAAGTGATGAAAGACTACGAAAGCGAGAAATCAAAGTACAAAAAGTTCTTGGCGGTCAAGAACAATAAATACTTCAATTCATTACAGGTAAAGTTCTCATATGCCATAACTTGCCATAAATCTCAAGGAGGGCAGTGGGGTACGGTTTTTGTCGAGCAACCGTACTTGCCTAATGGGGTGGACAAAGAGTACCTTCGTTGGTTGTATACGGCTGTTACCCGTGCCAAGAACAAGCTTTATCTCATCGGTTTTAAGGATGATTTTTTTGTTGACTGACAATAGTTTATTTTAGTTCAAACTTTTTTTATGACGTCTGAGACGATTATCAGTATTTTTTTGGGAGTGGGTTTGGCGGCATCGGTCGGTTTTAGGGTTTTCCTACCACTTTTTGCGCTTAGTCTAGCCTCGTATTTCAATGTTTGGGAGCTAAATGAAAGTTGGCAATGGATCGGCAGTCTGGCCGCTGTCATAACGCTTGGCGTTGCTACGGTAGTTGAAATTTTCGCCTACTTCATTCCATGGGTCGATAATTTGTTGGATAGTTTTGCGGTTCCATTGGCCGCAATTGCAGGTACGGCCGTAATGGTTTCGACCGTCGCAAATTTAGACCCCGTGGTTACCTGGTCATTGGCCATTATTGCAGGCGGGGGCACGGCAACCGCAATTAAAGGTGCCGGTGCTGCGGGAAGAATGGCTTCTACGGCCACTACCGGGGGATTGGGCAATCCGGTCGTATCGACAGTTGAGACCGGTACCGCATTGGCGGTAACGGCGGCATCAATTTTTGCACCAGTTTTGGCCATCGTTATGGTGATAATTATCTTGATTATCATTTTTTTGATCTATCGAAAACTTAGGCCCAAGACGAGGCCCTAATATAAATCTGTGGAATAAAGTGAAGATTATTGCAATGATTCCGGCGCGCTATGCCGCCTCACGTTTCCCGGCAAAGTTGATGCAAGACCTGTCGGGTAAACCTGTAATTGTGCGAACCTATGAGGCGGCCGCAAAGACTGGACTGTTCGATGAGGTCTATGTGGTTACCGATAGTCCCGTTATTTTTGAGACGGTTACCGATGCCGGAGGTAAGGCCATCATGAGCAAGAAAGAACATGATTGTGGCAGTGATAGAATTGCAGAGGCCGTAGCCGACATGGATGTGGATATCATTGTGAACGTGCAGGGTGATGAGCCTTTTACCGAAAAAGCCAGTTTATCAGCCGTTTTGGAGGTTTTTGAAGGGGACACGGAACATGAAATCGATTTGGCCTCATTGATGGTGCGCATAACCGATGAAGATGAGATACAAAACCCTAATACGGTCAAGGTAATTGTCGACAACAGAAATTTTGCACTTTATTTTTCAAGGTCACCGATTCCCTATCCTCGATCTACGGAAGCCAAAGCAAGATATTTCAAACATAAAGGTATCTATGCGTTCAGAAAAAGTGCTTTGATGGCTTTTCAACAATTACCGATGTTGCCGTTGGAGGCAACGGAAAAAATAGAGGCGATCCGTTATTTGGAATATGGTAAAAAGATCAAAATGGTTGAGACCACCGTTTCGGGCATTGAAATAGATACGCCTGAAGACCTAAAGAGGGCGCAAGAAGTATGGAAATAGATTACAGCATGATCAAGGTCATCGGTTTTGATGCCGATGACACCTTATGGGTCAATGAAACCTATTTTAGGGAAACCGAAGAAAAGTTCGCTGAATTGTTGGATGCCTATGAAACCAAGAATAAGATCGACCAAGAACTGTTCAAGGTTGAAATCAAAAATCTGGATTTATACGGCTACGGTATTAAAGGTTTTATGCTTTCGATGATCGAATCGGCCCTGGATATTTCAAATAACAAGATTTCGCAAGCAACGATTGGCGAAATTTTGAATCTAGGTAAAAAGATGATCTCACATCCGGTGGAATTGCTCGAGGGTGTCAAGGAAGTATTGGAACAATTAAAGGATAAATACCGATTGATCGTTTTGACGAAGGGCGATCTATTGGATCAAGAACGAAAACTTGAGCGATCCGGATTGTCGGAATATTTTCATCACGTCGAGGTACTGAGCGATAAGAAAGAAGAAAACTACCTAAATTTGCTTGACCATTTAAAAATCGATGTCAAAGAGTTTTTGATGATAGGCAATTCCTTGAAGTCCGATGTGCTGCCTATTACCAGAATCGGGGCACAGGCGATCCATATTCCTTTTCATACGACTTGGCAACACGAAGAAGTACCTGTTGAAGAACAAAACAATAATTATTTGACGGTCAATAGTTTAAAAGATATTGCATCACATTTGTAAATAGTATTATGCATATAAAAAAGGAGATCGGAGCAAATAAAATGAGCATTTCGCAAAAGAAGTATCGAAACTTTCCAATGGTGCCCAGGGTTGTTTTTGGCAATGGAAGTTTTGATCAATTAGGTGAAATTCTAATGCCTAGAAGAAACCATTCCGAAGCTCCTTTCATTTTCTTGGTCGATGATGTTTTTGAAGGAACAGGCCTGATCGATCGACTACCGGTAATATTCAATGACCAAATTATTTTTATCTCTGCCGATGAAGAACCTAAGACCATACAGGTAGATGCCATCGTGAAAAGGTTAAGGGATGAATTCACCGAACTTCCATCGGGTATAGTGGGTATTGGTGGGGGTACCTTACTCGATCTGGCGAAAGCCGTCGCTATCATGCTGACCAATAAAGGTAGTGCCTGTGAGTATCAAGGATGGGACTTGGTCCATCGACCTTCAATCTATCATGTGGGCATTCCCACCATTAGTGGAACAGGTGCCGAGGTATCTAGAACTACGGTACTTCTGGGCCCTGAAAAGAAATTAGGGATCAATTCAGATTATACGACTTTCGACCAGGTATTATTAGATCCCGAACTTACCAAAGGTGTCGGGAAAGAGCAGTGGTTCTACACAGGCATGGATTGTTACATCCACTGTATAGAATCGCTCAATGGTACATATTTGAACGCTTTCAGCCAAAGCTATGGCGAAAAGGCCTTGGAACTTTGCAAAGAGGTCTTTTTGGGTGACCTTTCCCCTTCCGAATCTCGAGATAAATTGATGATGGCCTCATGGCATGGTGGCATGAGCATTGCGTATTCCCAAGTTGGCGTTGCGCATGCCATGAGTTATGGACTTGGTTATTTGTTGGGGGTAAAACATGGCATAGGCAACTGTTTGGTTTTTAAACATTTGGATGAATTCTATCCCGACGGTGTCGCCCTTTTCGACACGATGTTGAAAAAGCATAGAATTCAATTGCCTAAAAACATATGCGCCACATTGAGCGAAAGCGACTTTGAAACGATGATCAATGTGGCCCTGAGCATGGAACCCCTTTGGGAGAATGCCTTGGGTTCAAATTGGCAAAAAACGATTACACCTGAGAAATTAAGGGCCATTTATCAGAAAATATAGTATCTGTTCACCTATTTTATTGCCCTAACCAAGAACCGTTGACCATTTTACAGATTCGATAACTATGTACAAGTTGGCCAAATTTATCTATTATAAATTAATGGGATGGAAATTGGTCGGTGAATTTCCGCAAATAGATAAGTGTGTCGTCATCGTGGTACCGCATACGAGCAACGTTGATTTTTTTCTAGGACTTCTTGTGCGCAGGGTTTTGAACGAAGAGTTTAACTATGTGGGCAAAAAAAGTTTGTTCAAGTGGCCATGGGGCTGGTATTTTAGGCGAATGGGCGGTATGCCAATTGATCGCAGCAAGAGCAATAATTTTGTGGCCGCGTGCGCCGAGCTGATAAAAAATTCGAAGAAGATACACCTTACCTTGGCCCCCGAAGGTACCCGCAAAAAGGTCACCGAGTGGAAAACAGGATTTTATTACATCGCCAAAACGGCCAATGTACCCATAGTTATGGTGGCCTTTGACTATGGTCGAAAAGAAGTGAAAATTTCAAGTCCCTATTTGACCACCGATGATAAGGATGCCGACTTCAAAGGTTATAAATCTTTTTTTAAAGGAGTAAAGGGCAAAGTTCCTGAAAATAGTGATTGACTTTCTCTTAATAAATCTAATATTATTGTTTCTGATCTGATATTTATTTGGCATCCAAAGAATATTAGCGAAGTACACTACATCAAATTTGACAGATTTATACCACAAAATTGAAGTACTTCACAACAAAAATTTAAGGGATTTGGTCGTTCTGTATAGTTTCAACGTGCAAATCAAAAGTTGTAATCTTCCCAGATCTCTTTGATAAACTTTACTTCCTAATAAGAGAATACCCATTAATAGGTATTTACTTGGATGCTTTGTGGTGTTATATTGGCGGTTAGTTTAGTGCCCTATATTAAGCTTGGCCTTCCAATTTTTTGAATAACCAAAACACAACCATTATGAGAAATTTTACAATTACCTTATCATTGCTTTTTCTTTTTTCGTTTTATTCGCTCCACTCTCAAACATGGAAAAATGTAGGTTCTGATGAACCAAACGTACCTACCCTCGGCCCTTCATATCGGCAAACATCAGCACTGAATGACAGTGATGTATTATATATTGCGTATGCTGATATCAATAACAACTCTAAAGGTAATGTTCGAAAATTCGATAATGGAAATTGGACTTATGTTGGAACACCGAATTTCACCGATGAAAACTGTGCGGATTTTTCCTTGGATTTTGATTCACTGGGAAATGTGTACCTCGCATATAGCTGTTTAAATGGTGTGACCGTGCAGAAATTTAATGGGTCAAATTGGGAAATTGTAGGAAGTTCTTTTGTTTCGCAAGCCCTAGGATTTTCACAAATCGTCTTAGACAGTAACGACACTCCTATTCTTGTATACCGTGATTATGAAAATGATGTTCGGATTAAAGTAAGAATGTTTGATGGATCGAACTGGTTACCCGTAGGCGATGATAATTTTTCTCCCCCTTATGCTACTCCTCATCACATTGATATAAATTCAGATGGTTACCCTATTATCTTGGCAAATGTGAACGGGCCAGGGGTTGTCGTATATAGTTTTGATGGCAATGATTGGCAAATTGTAGGTAACGAGGCCGTGGTCGTACCGTCGTTTGCGGCCAATATCGATATGGATTTGGATGCAAACGGAATGCCTTATGTGCTCTATTCAGAAATAGTCTTCCAAGATCCGGTATCCAATTACCAGACCTATGTAAAGCGGTTCGACGGTACAGAATGGGTCTTTGCCGGAACTAACCCTGTAGTAACCGGCACCACAGATACCGGTGTAGGTTTGGGCCAGTCATCTCTATATGTAGGTGATTCTGGAATACCCCACATTTCTTTTTTAGATTATAATAATGAGGGGAAGGCATCTATACTAAGACTCAATGCAAACACATGGGAGCCCTTAGGCTCATTAAATGTTGCAGAAAATACATCGGCTTGGACATCCGTGTTAGTTGATGTCAGCAATGTCACTTATCTTACCTATATGGACAAAGGGCCTAATAATAACGCTTTCAACACTATTGTTCAAAAGTTCGATCCAAATGATACATCTGACGCCCAACCGCCAATAGCCGTTCTAGAACCATTGAACGAACGTGCGAATGTTCCCCTAGATCAAGTATTCACGGTACTTTTTAATGAAATCGTACAAAGCACCGATGATAATCTAATCGCGAATATTTATGAACCAAGCTCAACGGGTGGATTTATTACCTTGGCGGATCTTAGTATTGCCAACGGAGGTCTTTCCTTGACGGATGATGGCAATGTTTCAACTTTGACTATAACACCGCTGCAACCTTTACCGCCAAACAAATCCTTACGGTTGGCCATAAAATCAGGTCATTTTGAGGATTTGGCCGGTAATGATTGGGTCGGTACTAGCTCGGACGGATTTGGTTTTGATTGGCAATTCACTACCGAACTGGGCGATACCCCATGCGTTTCGGGGGACCTGGATTTAGAAATCGTTTTTGATAGTTTCGCCGAAGAAACCTCGTGGCGTATCATTAATGCCGATGGCAGTGCAATTCTAGCAGAGGCAAGTTATACCGCCGCCCAGTCGAACACGACTATAACTGAACAAATTACGGGTTTACCAGATGGCACTTATCAATTTATCATTGAAGATTCATTTGGGGACGGTATTTGTTGTGGTCAGGGTAGCGGAAGTTATCGTGTTACAAAAAACGGTGTAGTACTGTTCGGTGGAGGTCAATTTGCAAACATTCAAGCATTTACTTTTTGTATCGACTCCTCCATAGATTCCGAAACACCTTTAATTACATGTCCATCTGATATTAATGCTATTGCGGGTGCAAGTTGTTCTACCTCGGTAACCCTTACAGACCCAACAGCTAGCGATAACGTATCGACCAATTTTACCTTTGTGGGTATCCGTAGCGATGAAAGACCTTTGACAGATCCCTTCTTTGTTGGTGAAACTACGATAGACTGGACAGCGACTGATGAAGCGGGCAATGTTTCGGAATCTTGTCGACAATTAATCACAGTAACAGGTTCAGGTGATTGTTGGTTTCAGGTGGGTCAGCCTTTTGTGGGTGCCACCGAAAATCAATTAGGGGCGGGAGTTAGTATAAATGCGCTGGGTAACAGAATAGCCTATGTGAGTCCGAATACCAATGGTAATGGAAATGTGGGTGTGGTAACCGTTCTTGAAAGAAGTGGTGATAATTGGAATGTACTTGGTAATTCAGTTTCCGGAGGTCAATTTGGGCGCAGTAGAAGCGGAATCGATTTGAATGACGCCGGCGACCGGCTGGCCGTAAGCCAAGCTGATGGAGATGTTCAGGTATTTCAATTGCTCTCGGATATTTGGTCGCCATTAGGTGCCGAGATTCCTGCCGCAGGGGTGGCTTTTATTCAAAAAGTCGATTTTGATGCGAGCGGAAACAATTTGGTAATAGGTTATGCTGGTGAAAATAATGAGACGGGTCTCGCTGTGGTATATCAATGGGCTGGGAACCAGTGGGAGCAAGTAGGGCAAAATCTAACCGGTTCTGAGTTCGGCGATAATTTTGGTAGGGATGTAAGTCTGAATGCGGCGGGAACCCGTTTGGCAGTGGGGGCTTATCAGGTAGGTAAAAGTGGTTATTCATTGCCCTTGGCAGGCGGTTATGTCAAGGTCTTCGAACTGGTAGATGACAATTGGCAACAACTGGGTACTGATTTGACCGCCGATGGCAATCAAGATTTTTTTGGCATATCCGTCGCACTTAATGATGTAGGTGACCAAATGGTAGTAGGTGCCAATGCTGCCGATTATGCAAAAATCTTTCAATTTGCGAACGGTTCATGGTCTCAATTGGGCAATACAATAGGCCCAGTAACACCTGGGCCAAATACTGAGCAACCGGGTTATCAGGTAGATATTAATGGAATAGGTGATATCGTATTGATCGGAGACTTTGGCCAGCCGACACGAATTTTTCAATATAATGGGGCACAATGGCAGCTACTGGGGCAACCAATTTATGCACAAGTGGGTCAAGACTTGGCCATGAACAAAGAAGGCGACATTATTATCTTAGGAGGCCCTGGATATGAAGGTCAGAAAGGAAAAGTAGCTATTTACGAATATTCCGGTGTTTTACAGACACCTGAGACCAATATTACACTATCAACAGAAGGCATATTGCAGATAACTGATGTTAATGGTAATATTGATGATATATTCGAACTGTCTGTCAACGGTACTAATCTTAGAATTGTCAATACATCCGATTCCATTTCGATTAGTGGTGATGATGTAGTACAAATCGATGCGAACACGGTAGAGGTACCTTTGGCAAATATCACTGGCGGAATCACCGTCGATGGTGCGGGTGGTAACAACTCGATCGCCATTGAAACACCTTTACAACTTTTGGGTTCCGAAAACGGATTGTTCTTGAACAATTTGAATGTCCGGGTTACAGGTTCAGGTGAGTTGGATTTGAACCATTTGAATGTCGACAACAGTGTATTTGATACCAATAACCTGATAATCAATGTTGGCGATGCTGCCAATTTCTCCAACAGTTCCACCTTGGTAGGTGTAGGTTCCATTATTGGTACGGTGAATATAGATGGTTCGTCGATTATTGCTCCCGGTGCAAGCCCTGGTGTTTTGAATACAGGCGATCTTGTCCTTGAAAATGGCAGTACTTTAGATGCCGAGGTAAATGGTCCTTTGCCTGGCCTTGAACACGATCAAGTGGTTGTTACGGGTACGGTAAACATAAACGGTGCAACATTGAACCTGTTAGGTGGTTATGCCAATGGTGACAACGATGAAATTGTCTTGATCGATAACGATGGGATCGATGCCATTACCGGAACATTTGCCGAATTGGCTGAAGGCACCGCGGTAAGTTTTGGCGCGTTTTCTGGAACAATTAGCTATGTGGGTGGTGACGGTAATGATATTACCCTAAATGGCGTTACAGCTTCCGGACCGATAGATTTAATCGTTACCGAGATTATGTATAATCCCGGCGGTACCGATTCCGGTTGGGAGTGGATAGAAGTTTATAATAATGGACCCGACCCCATCGACTTTAGTAGCGGATTTTATTTTGATGATACAAATACCCAACCCTCCGAAGCTAATATTTTAAGTGGTTTACTAGAAGCGGGTCAATCGGCAATTCTCTTTGATGCAGATGACACTTCAGAGCAGGACTTCAAGGATGTTTGGGGAGATGTGTACTTGATTCCAGTTACGGCATGGCCCACATTGGGTAATGGTTCAGGCGACCTGATTACTATCTGGGATACCAACGGAAACATCGTGCAACAAGTGACTTATAAAAACAACGAGGAGGGATGGCCTGTTGATGATGGCCAAAGTTCCATTTATTTGAGCAATATCGAATCTGATAATGAAGATGGTAACAATTGGGCGCTAAGTATCGATGGCGAAGAAGGTGCTTATACCAGTAACACGCCCAGGACAGATGTGGGGTCTCCCGGATTGGTGCCCGGTACAGCTGATGATATCGAGCCCCCCGTGATTACATGTCCGGAGCCTGTTGTTGCTTCCACCGATGAAGATGCTTGTGACGCCAACTTCCCCATTTTAGAGCCTACGGCCACAGATAATATCTCCGAAACCTTCATTTTTGAGGCAATAAGAAGTGACAATTTAGAATTGACCGATCCCTTTCCGATAGGGGAGACGACCATCACTTGGACGGCAACAGATGAAGCCGGAAATACCTCGGAAAGTTGCGAGCAATTGATTACCATTGTTGATGAAGAGGGCCCGACGGTCATCTGCCCGGCCGATATTTCGACGATAAGTAATAATGGCAGTCCGCTGGTCCTGGAAGTAGGTACCGCCGGTGCTACGGATAATTGTCCTGCGGAACTACAGGTCAATGGAACACGAAGCGACAACGAACCATTGAACGAACCTTATCCTGTCGGTACGACCACTATCATTTGGGAAACCATGGATGTGGCCGGCAATGTAGGGCAATGCACCCAGACGATAACGGTCATGTTCGACGCTTCGATGGAAAATGACATTACGGGCTTCGAAATACCGAATCAGGTCGGGGAGGCCCAAATCGACCCCTTGGAAAAAACCATTACAATCACCATGCCCTTCGATACCGATGTGACGGCACTTGCGCCAAGCAATATCTCCGTTTCCGCCGGTGCGACCGTTTCGCCTGAAGAAGGCATTGCTCAAGATTTTAGTCAACCCGTGTCTTATACTGTCACGGCTGAAGACCAAAGTGAGCAACAATGGTCGGTCAGCGTCATGTTGCAAGATGAACCCTTTAGACCCTTTATCACCACTTGGAAAACAGATAACCCTGGTACTTCAGAGGATAATCAGATTATGATTCCGACATTCCCCGGAGCGTTTTATGATTATACGGTCGATTGGGGAGATGGTAGTTTCAACGAAGGGGTTAATGGTGATATCACACATACGTATGAAACACCGGGCACCTATCAAGTTTCAATTTCAGGGGAATTTCCCAGGATTTATTTTAATAACTCGGGCGATAAGGGCAAATTGATTGCAGTAGACCAGTGGGGTGATATTATTTGGAGGTCAATGGAGAGGTCTTTTTACAGCTGTATTAATATGGATTTAAAAACCTTAGATGTGCCAAACTTTTCCCAGGTAACTGACTTATCGCTAATGTTCGGGGATTGTAATAATTTAATTGGTAATGAATCTATTGGACAATGGGACGTTTCAGGAATAACTAATATGAATAGTATGTTTATAACAGCTTATCAATTTAACCAGGATATATCAACATGGAACGTAGGCAATGTCGAGGACATGGGATATATGTTCGCTAGTGCAATCTCCTTTAATCAGGACATTGGTAACTGGGATGTAAGCAGTGTATCTAACATGGAATATATGTTTGATAGTATTCTCTTTCCTGGAATGCAGTTCAATCAGAACATAGGTCAATGGGATGTTAGTAAGGTACAAGATATGACGGGAATGTTTTCCTTAAATGAAAGCTTTAATCAGAACATTGGAGATTGGGATGTAAGTAATGTATCCAGTATGAGAACTATGTTCTCTGGAGCCAAAAGCTTTAATCAAGATTTGGCGCGATGGAATGTAGAAAATGTCACTAATATGCATGGGATGTTCTCCGGGGCATCTTCCTTTAACCAAAATTTAGGCAACTGGAAGATTGCTCAGGTTTTCTCAATGGGCGGAATGTTTAAAGATATAGGTCTTTCGATTCAAAACTACGACAACACCTTAAACGGTTGGAGCACTCAACAACTCCAAAGCGGAGTTGCATTCGATGGTGGCCACAGCCAATACTGCCTAGGCGAAGAAGCCCGCCAAAAACTGATCGACGATTTTGGTTGGACGATTACCGATGGGGGTAAGAACGCCGATTGTGACACCAATTGCACCTCTTCCAACCTAGCGTTGGATAGGCCCTCCTCGCAATCGAGTACCTATGGTACGGGCGAGGCGCTGTACGCCAACGACGGGAACCGCGCGGGGACGATTCCATGGGGCTCGTCGGTGGACCTTCAGCATACGGCCGTGGGCGAGTACCAGCCGTGGTGGCAGGTGGAGCTCATCGAGCTGTCCCAGCTCCTTCGCATCGACATCTATAACCGTACGAACGGACTTGAATCCCGATTGAACAATTTTTACGTGTTGATCAGCGATGATCCCTTCGCCCCGGGTGCGACCCTGGCCTCGCTATTGGAAGACCCCGGTATCACCTCGGTGTACTTCGATGGCGCCGCGGGCCTCGAGGAGAGCTTTCCGGTGGACGTGAACGGCCGGTATGTAAGGGTACAGCTGTCGGGCACGGGCATACTTCACATGGCCGAGGTCGAGGTCTACGGTTGCCCCCTCGGCCCGGACCCCTGTGAGGAGATCCAGGTGGCGATAGACCCCGTAGGTCCATTTTTGGGTACCGAAGGTCCCCAGAGCCTTACGGCCAGCCCTTTGGGAGGCATATGGTCGGGGGATGTCTCCGCGGAAGGTATTTTTGACCCGGGTCAGGGCATTGGCTTCTATTCGGCTACCTATACCTATACCGAGGGTACATGCACGATATCGGCCAGTACGGAGATTATCGTGAACCCTGCCGATTGCATTTCCCCTAACCTAGCGTTGGATAGGCCCTCCTCTCAATCGAGTACCTATGGCACGGGCGAGGCGAGGTACGCCAACGACGGGAACCGCGCGGGGACCATTCCATGGGGCTCGTCGGTGGACCTTCAGCATACGGCCGTGGGCGAGTACCAGCCGTGGTGGCAGGTGGAGCTCATCGAGCTGTCCCAGCTCCTTCGCATCGACATCTATAACCGTACGAACGGACTTGAATCCCGATTGAACAATTTTTACGTGTTGATCAGCGATGAGCCCTTCACCCCGGGTGCGACCCTGGCCTCGCTATTGGATGACCCCGGTATCACTTCGGTGTACTTCGATGGCGCCGCGGACCTCGAGGAGAGCTTTTCCGTGGATGTCAATGGCAGGTACGTGCGGGTACAGCTTGCGGGCACGGGCATACTGCACATGGCCGAGGTCGAGATCTATGGATGTCCGCTCGGTAGTTCGGGCAAGAATTATGTTAATGGAAAGTCCAATGAAATGGAGTTGTATCCTAACCCTGCGAGCAATGTGGTATCGGTTAGTTTTAAGACCCCGATAAAGTACATTAATGTTTCCATTTTTGATGTCACAGGCCGTTTGGTAAAAACCGTGCCAAGCACCAATTTGGGCGATGACCTGAATGTTGAGGAATTGGGGACAGGAATTTATTTCTTGCAGGCCACCGACGAAAACGGAGGGGTTTACCAGGAAAGCCTGGTCATCAAGAAAGAATGATTTGGCCGAAAAATTAAATAAAAAAAAGGGGGAGCCGCAAAGCGGCTCCCCCTTTTTTTAATGTTGAGAAGTTTATTATTCCTGCATCGCATGGCAGATGTTCTGGCCAACATATTTTTCTCATTTTTTTATCGGTATCGAGATTTTTCTCTTTGATTGACACGTTTATTGCATAGAATATTTTTGAGGTTTAAAATAGAAATTTGCATCTGATTTATTGATTACATAATGACCGATGAACACCGAGGTTTTCAAACGCCTAA
This sequence comes from Meishania litoralis, assembly GCF_042611095.1. NCBI lineage: Bacteria > Pseudomonadati > Bacteroidota > Flavobacteriia > Flavobacteriales > Flavobacteriaceae > Meishania > Meishania litoralis. The sequence continues at coordinate 976,818 of NZ_JBHFPV010000002.1, read as the reverse complement.
GCTTTTGTCCCTATAATAATATGCATGGTTTGAACTCATGGGTGACTAAATACAGATGTACTTTTATTTTTATGATAGGAGGTGATTCTTTTTCAAAAACCAATTTTATTACTCAAGCTAGTATGTTGAATGCCAGGCTCTGCCATGCTTAAATGTGGATGCAGGTGTTGGTACGGCATATTATATAAATAGCTCTCATTCCATGGCAATATTATTTTGTCTTTAATAACAATTTAAAATTAGGCTTTTTGGTTTTGTACGTTAAAAGTTTTTTTCTTGAAACTTAATATATTTCTTTAATCAATAGAGAGATAAATGTCCCCGATATTATTACTGAGTTAATTTTGGGCCAATATTTCCATAATGCAGTATTTCGAAGAACTCTTAAATCTTGGATTTGAATTATTTAACACTTTTTTCGTCGTTTATCGTGAAAACCATACCATTTATACAATTTCATTAGCATTATATAAACAAAAACCTATCTTCCATCCTTTCAATTGATTTTTTTGATTAAAATTCATTGATAATCAGTCTGTATTACCCCACACCTTAATTGAACCGATTTACTTCCTATGGTTTTGTAAATGACCAAACCTATAGGAATATGAAACAAAACTACCTGAGAAGGAATTTCCTCAAGAATTCTTTAATAGCCTCTAGTGGGCTTATGTTATTTCCATCCAAAGTGCGGCCATCCATTTCAACGATGCAATTTGAAAGCGGAGTATTGCATGTAAAGGATATACGAAAGAAACTATTTGGTAAACAAATCGAGATATCGGGACAAATTTTTGATGATACTGGCAAAAATATATTGAGAGGTGTCCTAATCGAATTTTGGCACCTATCGCCCGATTCAAAAAAATTGGGTCATAAGGGCAGCTTGATAACAGATGAAAATGGCTGTTATCACATCTTAACCGATTACCCTAACCGTGAGTTCGGTAAGCATACAACAGTACATTTTAAACTTTCTACGGGTGCGAGGTCGACCTTGACAGAGCTGAAATTTTCAGGTTTCGGTGCATATATCACCGATAAACATTGGGAATCCAATCGAAATTTAGAAGACAGTCTACTTTTTCCAAAAATGGAAAAATTATTCTATAAAACAAAAATCAATTTTAATATTTCAATCAACCAATAAATTATTAAACTATGGAACCATTTATAGGACAAATTATAATGTTCGGCGGAAACTTTGCCCCACGCGGATGGGCATTGTGTGACGGTCAACTTTTATCCATTGCAAGCAACTCTGCTTTATATTCAATTTTAGGAACTACCTATGGGGGTGACGGTCGAACAACCTTTGGATTACCTGATTTACGTGGTAGAGTTCCCATGCATGCAGGAAATGGACCTGGTTTGACCCCAAGAAGATTGGGAGAAAAAAGCGGTACGGAGACCAACACGTTGAATGTAAATCAACTACCATCACACAGTCATGGAGTTTCCTTACCTGCTAAGGAAGAAGGTAATACCGATGTGCCCTCCGGTAATTATGTTGCCGGGGCAGGTCTTGATAGTTTTGGTACGACCTCAGACTCCGACATGGCCACATTTCAGACCTTGAATTCAGGGGGTAGCCAGTCCGTAAATAATATACAACCTTTCCAATGTGTGACTTATATCATCGCTTTGACTGGATTATTTCCTTCAAGAAGTTAATATCTACGAGAAATTCACCAACTAAGACAGACCTGATATGAGAAAAATTACATTCTTGTGTGCTTTATTGCTCACTTTTATTACTGCTTTTGCCCAGACAACCCTAAGTGCTGGAGATATTGCCTTTTTGGGTATAAATACCGACGGGGAAACAGATACCGATGACAGCTTTGCCTTCATTTTGTTAAAAGATGTTGACGCTGCCACACAGATTATTTTTACGGATCGAGGTTGGAGTGATGTTACTGGATTCTCTTCTTTTGCCGGTGACGGTGAATTTACCTGGACTTCTGGTGTGGCCAGAACGGCAGGCGACGTTATTGTATTGGATTTTAGTAATTTGTCTCCACCGGCGGCTTCATTTACGGTATTAGGAGATCAACTGTTCGCCATACAGGGCAGTATCGCCAGCCCTACATTTATAGCAGGATTGCATTTTAATGTGGTATCTGGCGTAACAGATGATGCAAACTGGGATGGTGACGCAACGAGCAACACCACTTCAGCGCTTCCTGACGTTTTGACAACAGGCGATACCGCTATCAGATTGACAGGCCCAGGAGGAATTGAACAAGATAACTTTCAATTTAGTTGTGGTATAGCGGGTTGTCCCTTGTCGGGCACGCCCGAAGAAATTAGGGCAACCGTACATAATATTGCTAATTGGGTGAGCGATAATGAAAATGTCTATCCAGGTACGGTTGATGTTAATTTTGCAATTACAACAGGAGACCTTGTTGATATTTTCGCGACCAAACTCCAAGATGATGGAATCGGAGGCGTAAGCTTTGCGAACGATCCAAGACTCCCAGGATGGGAATTCACGCTCTATGATGAGAGTGGCAATGAGTTGGCCGATGGTATAACCGATGCCAATGGCGTGGTTTCCTTTGGTGCCTTTCCCGTTGGGACCTACACCATATGTGAAACCCCACAGCCTGGCTGGACCAACATATTAGGTGGAGGTGATACGGATCCGGAAGGGATGAGTCGCCCATGTACCCAATTCACGGTCGACAATACCGTTAGCAATAGATCGGTCAATTTCTGGAACTATGAGGTAGACCTTGTTGATATTTTCGCGACCAAACTCCAAGATGATGGAATCGGAGGCGTAAGCTTTGCGAACGATCCAAGACTCCCAGGATGGGAATTCACGCTCTATGATGAGAGTGGCAATGAGTTGGCCGATGGTATAACCGATGCCAATGGCGTGGTTTCCTTTGGTGCCTTTCCCGTTGGGACCTACACCATATGTGAAACCCCACAGCCTGGCTGGACCAACATATTAGGTGGAGGTGATACGGATCCGGAAGGGATGAGTCGCCCATGTACCCAATTCACGGTCGACAATACCGTTAGCAATAGATCGGTCAATTTCTGGAACTTCGATACCAATGAGGTGGACCTAGAACTTGAAATGAGCGTTGATAACGCCACGCCCAATGTTGGCGACCCTGTCACATTTACGGTGGTGGTGACCAACCAGGGCCCGAGTACGGCAACCGGGGTAGTGGTTACGGACCAATTGCCCAGTGGGTATACCTATACGGGCTTCACAACTAGCCAAGGAACGTATAACAGTGGTACTGGACAATGGACTTTGGGCAGCCTAGTGGCCGTCCAAAGCGAAACCTTGACGGTGTCGGCCACCGTAAATGCATCGGGGGATTATTTGAACCTTGCGGAAGTAACCGCGCAGAACGAAACCGATGTGGACTCTACCCCGGGCAATGGTGTGGATACCAATGGGGATGGTAATGTTATTGATGACCCGGGGGATGAGGATGATGGCGATGCGGCCACAATAGATGTGATTATTCCATGTGAAGTTTCAATTGACACCCAGCCCCAGGATGTAGAGGTCTGCGAATTTGAGCCCTATAGTTTTAGCGTTGGGGCCACTGGAAACGGAACACTTACATATCGTTGGGAATCATCGACTAGTGGAGGCCAATTTTGGACTAATCTTGATAATCAGACTGAAAGTATTATCAATGCGCCACAGGGTGCATTCGTCAATGCAGATGGATGGCTATACCGTGTAATAATAACTTCGGACAACGGTACGTCGAATGACCCCACGGACGATTGTTCGGTGACCAGTGAAGCGGCCACCTTAACGGTGAACCCGGCCCCTATGGTGGAGATCACCGGAAACGATAGCTATTGCCATGACGGGAACGGGGTTACCTTGGATGCCGGGGCCGGCTTTGCAAGTTATCTATGGTCACCGGGCGGCCAGACTACCCGGACCATTACGGCCTTGGAGGGAAGCTATTCCGTAACGGTTTCAAACGAATTGGGATGTGAGGCCACTTCGGAGGCTTTCATCGTAACCAACAACGAGCCGTTGACCTGTAGCATAGAGCAAGATAGGCTCGCAACGAACCATTTGACGCTAGACGGTGTTGCAACGGTGTACCCAAAAGGGGGCGCGGCAGAGTACACTTACCTTTGGGACAACGGTGAGAACACCCAAACAGCCACCACCTTGACCTATGGAATGCATACGGTGACCGTAACGGATTCCAACGGGTGTGAGACCACTTGTCAAATAGATATTGCCAAGGAACTATACTGTTGGACAAACTTGATACAGAACGTGAGCATCCGCGGAGGTAGCGATGGCGTTGCAAGTGTAAAAGGTAACGGGGGTTATCGGCCATATAGCTTTAAGTGGCAAGACGGCTCAACCGAGGAAGTGAACAAATCACTGTCTGCGGGTACCCATTATGTGACCATTACAGATGCCACGGGGGCCACATCGCAGTGTAGCGTGACCATATCTGAACCTGGTGAGGGTAGCTGCAATGATTTCATTTGCAGTGTTGAACAGGAAGAGCTTGCAACGAACCATCTAACGGAAGACGGGGTGGCTACCGTAAATCTAGAAGGTGGATCGGGTCCATTTACCTTTTTGTGGGACAATGGGGAGATTACCCAAACAGCGACTACCTTGACCTATGGTTTGCATTCGGTTACCGTTACTGATATAAATGGATGTGAGGCTGTCGGTCAAATAGATATAGCTAAAGAATTGTATTGCTGGATCAACCTTTATGGCAATGTAACCGTTCGAGGAGGAAATGACGGTTCCGCCAAAGTGCAAGGAAATGGGGGTTACCGACCATATACCTATCAATGGGAAGATGGTACAACAGAGCAGTTGAACACAAAGTTAAAGGCGGGCACTCACTATGTAACCATCACTGACGCCATAGGATTAACCTCCCGGTGCAGCATTACAATCACAGAACCCAATGGAGAAGTCTGCGATGGTATTGATAATGATGGTGATGGCGACATAGACGAAGGTTTCGACCAAGATGGCGATGGCACGGCCGATTGCTATGATAATTGTGACGATACGATTGACACTGACGGGGACGGCACTCCTGATTGTTCCGACCAGTGTGATGACAGTATTGACAGCGATGGCGATGGAACACCCGACTGTACTGATGATTGTGACGATACGATTGACACTGACGGGGACGGCACTCCTGATTGTTCCGACCAGTGTGATGACAGTATTGACAGCGATGGCGACGGAACACCTGACTGTACTGACGATTGTGACGATACGATTGACACTGACGGAGACGGCACTCCTGATTGTTCCGACCAGTGTGATGACAGTATTGACAGCGATGGCGATGGAACACCCGATTGTACTGACGATTGTGACGATAGGATTGACACTGACGGGGACGGCACTCCTGATTGTTCCGACCAGTGTGATGACAGTATTGACAGCGATGGCGACGGAACACCTGACTGTACTGACGATTGTGACGATAGCATGGATACCGATCAGGATGGGGTGCCTGACTGTATTGACGTTTGTCCTGGATCTGATGATACCCTGGATGCTGATGGTGATGGTATCCCAGATGGATGCGATATTGAGGTTTGCGATGGTGTAGATAACGATGGTGATGGAGAAATTGATGAAGATCTAAATTGCAACCCTGGATCAATTGACAAATGCGAAACGGCTTTTGCGAGATCTTCGGATGAAAATGTAAGGACTTGCTTCTTAGACATTCCCAATATAAGTGGGAATCGCTGGGGATGGACCAATGAGATTCCTTCTATAGATGGTATATATCAGATGGATCTTTATGCTGCTGCCGGGCAATGCGATATTGGCAAAGGAGCCCTGGTAGGAACCGTTGAAGTAACATTTTCCAACGGGTCTGTCAACGTTACGGTATCAACCCTAAACGATTATAAGATGACCGAGGCCCAATTGTATGTAGGCAGTAACTCCATACCTGTAAAACAGAACAATGGTAACTTAACCGTGGCGCCCGGGGATTACCCTTATTCAGATACGGTCAGTGGTGATTTCATTACCTACACATGGCAAAATCTGAATGCAGGCGATATGGATAGTTTTCATGTAATATTACACGCTGAGGTTTGCCCAATGGATGATGTTCAAAAGTATCGTACACCTGCCTTGGAATTGTCCGGATACCCAATTCCATTTAAAAATGACATAACGCTGGTGGTGAAATCACCAAACGATGTGACGGGAGAATTGTCCATTTATGATGGAATTGGTCAAAGAGTTCGAACTTTTGGTAAATACGATCTAAAGAAGGGCGTAAATGAGATTAACCTAACAACTGATAAACTACCGGCGGGAATGTATTATATATATGTTTCTACTGGAAATGGCAATCAGATTTTAAAAGTAATTAACAAACCATAAGGCTGATAAAAAGACAAAAAGCCACCTTGTGCAAGGTGGCTTTTTTTATGGTTTCAGGCGATATCATTTCTACGTCGTATGGTATACGTTCTGCCCATCATCGCCCTCTTTAATTATTCGAGTAGTTGTCGACAACGGCGGCTTCTTCGTCTGTCAATTGATTGGTCACTTGTGGAATACGCTCAAAATCCCGAGGAAAGGATTTCAATGCCCTGGTGCTCCCATTCCTTTAGAATGGCCCCGAAACTTTCGAAAGGCCCATAAATCGGCAATACCACTACTTCCTTATGGCTTCAACTATTGTTCGTACATAAATAGGTCATGATAGGCAATGTCATTCGCCTGAATTTACTTCGATGTAGACCAAAGCCTGCTATTCAACAGTTTAATGGTCCTTAGATATCCTCTACTCGACGATAGATTTCAATGTGCCAAGGGAAGGCCAGTGCATGCGAAACTCTTTTATATCCCTGTTGCTCGAACACTTGTCTGATTTGATTTACAGAGTGCACATAGGGTCGAAAAGAATTGTTTTTAAATCTTATGAATAGAGTGCCGAACCAAGATATGATTCTAGAAATCATACCATCAATGGGGTAACTCAGCGCAACATATGTTCTTGCTTGTTGACAGCTTATTTCAAGTATTTCCTTAAATTCAGGATAGCAGCAGACTACTTTGTCTAGTGTAATATAATCAGGTCGGTCGACTTGAGAATATACTTCGGTATAATCACCAAGAATGAAATGAGTTTTTGTCTCCCATCCATTTTTAGCAGCATGTTCCTCCGCTTGCCGCAGATAACCTGATGAGGCGTCGATAGATATAGTTTTTGACCCGCCCCGTTGAAGGAACCACCATTGCAGAGCACCGATACCGCCGCCCACATCAAGCAATGATTTACCTTCAATAGTCTGCCTAGTTAATTGTTGGATGATTTTTGCCGTTACCCTTGATGGACCATTTTTTAGATAGTGCCGATATTGTTTTTCTGCCGTTTTCCTGTCAAAAAACAAATCTGCGCCACAACAATGTTCTTTTACGGAGGTCATTTATTTGATTACTAAGTTCAAAAATATCAAGTTGCTGCAGGCTATTTAACGGCACTTTCAAAAAATGATAAGCCAATGGGCTTTTAACTATTGACTAAATTATTCTTATTCCTGCATGGTATGATATACGTTCTGTATATCATTAGTTTTTATTTAAAATACTCATAATCAAATAATTAAAAAAATATACAATAATGCTTGTTCGACATTTGTTCGGTAATTTATAAGTAAGCCTATTATAAAATTAAATATTTCTTACTCTTTTGATTTTTTTCTTACCAAAAATTCCTTGTAGATTTTAAGGTCTTCTTTCCAATCCGTTTTATGAACTGACTGTGCAAATACCGAAGGCGCTATGGGAATCATCAAAATAACGGCATAAACAATTCCTTTCCGAAATGAATACCTAGAAATACTCATTTTCTATAAGTTGAAGTAGGTTATACACTAATTTGAGGGTGCTTTTTGAAGCTTCCAATTGATTTAAAGTGCCTGATACGTAGGTGTCCAATTGCGGACAGTACCACAAAAAGGATGCAGTACTACCTGTATGCCCGATTACTTCCAAGTTTGTGTCATTATCAAAAAGGGTTGTAAAAGATACCTTTCGTATCCCATAACCGTATTCCATGCCTACCGTTTCATCGACCCATTGTTGCATCGCGTGGCGTGTATTCTTTTTTACCAATTTATTGGTGTTGTAAGCTTCAAGAAAGGTAATCAGGTCTTGGGTTGTGGACACCAAACCTCCTCCACCCCAATCGGCACTTAAACTTTTTAGCGTTGATAGTTCCATATCGTCAGCATAAAATTGGGCCATGGGCCGTTCATTCTTCAGCGATGATGATTTTAAATTGATATAGGAAGACTGCATCCCTAAAGGCTGAAAAATATGCTGTTTAAAAAACGCATCCAAGGAAAGGCCGCTTACCTTTTCGACCAGCAGTGCCAACAGCACATATTCCGTATCCGTATACTGATAGCCATCACCGGGTACAAAATGAGGTTTCATTTTTTCTTTGCTAAACCGAATCATTTCCTCGGGTGACCACGACTTATCCGTATCCATCAACAGCTGATTGATGATATTGGGACTACCATCTTCGGTTTTGTCCGTAAAATAATCTGGTAGCCCCGATGTATGCTGTAAAAGATGGGCGATGGTAATGTCTTTTGAGTAGTCCTTTCCATCCAATACGTGCAGCTTTTCAATTAGTGATTTTGGCAGATATTGTGCAATCTTATCTTCAAAACTCAGCTTCTTTTGGTCCTTTAACATGCCTACGGCGGTAGCCGTGAGCATTTTGGTAATACTGGCCGTGTAAAATGGGTTTTTAATAGTTATGCCATGTTCCGTTTCCACCTTACTTTCCGCCAACCGAACATCAATTCCTTTCGATTTGGAATGGACGTGCAGAAAAGCACTTTTGATAGGTTCCTTTTGCAATTCTGTCGTAAATAATTCCGCAATCTTTTGAGGTGCCGTCTGCTGACCAAAAGTCCATATGGAAACAAAGAGTACTATGGTTCGTATTACCTTATTTTTCATTGTATTGCTTTCGTTATGTAAGATACTTCATTTAAAATAGTCCTTATTAGAACCAACTGAACCCTAACCCTATGTTAAAGCTTACTGCGTCCCTATGTGCATCTCCTGCTAAAAATGCCCTGCCCATCACTAGCTTGGACTGCACGTTCAGCGCAAAATTTTTCTTCTTGTAGATTTCATAGCCCGTGCTGGCCATCACGGCACATCCAAAATTCCAATCATCATTTTCGTTGTCCTTAATGTCATAGAGTGCCGGTGAATCTATGGCCAAACCTATACCTCCATGAATCCACCAACGATCCTTTACCCAATATTGTAGGGACGGTATAAAGCCTCCAAAATGCCTGTCGTTGTCCTGAAATTCGTATAAGTTTCCAGGTAAAGAGACCGTAAGGGCGAGTTTATCGTTCAACATATGGCCGAACTTTAAATCTGGAAAAACAAACGTTCCCTGGGCTTTGTCAAACGTTTGATGGCCAGCACTATCTTCTATACCGATTATGCCTCCACCTACTTGGAATTCGAAGATGAAACCATCCCTCTGTGTTGTTGTTTCTGAATGTGCGTTTTGTGCATATGTTATACTGGATACGAATGCAAAAGCTACACAAGCCATTTTTAGTAAAATTTGTTCTTTAATTGTTTTACTCATGCCTTTGTTATTTAATTTTAATAGGTATTCGTGAATCTTTGATTTCATGATTGTTCGTTTTTTGATTGTTTTAAATTGATGTTACAAATTTGGGGTACCTATTCAAGCAAATCGTCTTGAATTATTATTTGAAACCTAGCTATTCCTTTTACTTTGGATTGATTACTTGTTGGCCGTCGCCAAAACATGGTATATCAAGTTTTGCATTTCTACCGATTTGTACATCGGTATTTGATGTCCCACATTTTTCAGCCGAAACAGTTGCTTTTTGGGTGCTTCTAGCCTTTCATAAAATTTTTGTGTGAGTTCAAAACCGGTGGTTAGATCGTTCTCCCCTATGAATACATACACGGGGATTTTAAAAAGGGTTCGATGCTTTAATGCCTTAATGCTATACAGTTCTTTATAAAGGGGCATCCATTGTGGCTCCCATTCCTTAAAGAATTTCATGTATTGACCAAATTCATTTTCTGGAATGGGAGTTCCCTTGTAATCACTGATCCATTTAAATTGAACGGCCATATCCTCGACGTTTTCATAAGGTATATGTACAGCTTTAAGTTGCCCAACGGCTTCCTTATTGTTCCGTGCCCTGTAGTGTTTTATCAGTTTGGCTTGGGTCGCATCTTGACTTTTTTGATTATCTATTACGGGACTAATGGCCACCAATGAGGCTATTTTATTTGGATATTTTGATGCCAAATGGAACCCTAAAACGGTTCCCCAAGAATTGGCTACCACTATCATTTTGTCTTTATGAAACGCTTCCAATAGATATTCCAAGATGTCCTCGGCATCTTGTGTCATAACCGAAAGGGAGGGCGATTTTAAATTACCGAGCGATGATTTTCCTGACCCTCTTTGATCCCAATGGACCACCAAGAAATGTTCTTCCAGAATATGGGTGATTTGTTCCCTGTGGGATGAGCTCGCCGCTCCAGGTCCACCATGTAAATACAGCATAAGCGGATTGCTTTTATTCCCTTTTATACTGATGAATTGCTTACTGTCCCTAATTTTCACAAATTGGGTGGTATCCACACGTTTTGAATCCAGCCTAGGGCTTTGCGCGAATAAAGTACAGGATAGCGCAATACAAATTACTGCTAATAGATATTTCATGATGTGGTGGCTAAAAAATTATTGGTTAAATCACTGTAATCCCAATTCTTATTTAATATTCCATGGAGGACTGAATCGCTTTGGGATTTTCATTAAAATTTGATTCCAACGTATAGATTCGGTTCAAAAAGGAAATAGGATTTCCATTTATTGTCTAATTGTTTAAAGGCGTCCGGGGTATTGGTATCGAACATCCAATTTTGAAAATGGACCTGTGGCTCAATAAAAATGCGCTTCTTTTTTCCGAAAGCAATATGATAACCCAAATGGTAAGACGTGTAAAGCTTGAATCCATTGGCTATTTTTTCATTGTTCAGGTCTAGATAGGTTTTGTATTGCGGTAGCACTTCCACCGTTGCAAACAGTCCTTTCCAAAGCATGCGTTGGTATGAAATTCCAATACCCGTTTCACGTAGGTAACCGGGATAGAATTCACTTTCGGAATCTATTTTATCCAGGAGTCCGTCCCACCACTGTATGCCCATGGGCTGAAACAATCTCCAAGTGGCGAATTTTACACCGATGATGTTTTTGGAATCCAATTCGCGCTTCACATGAAGCTCAATATGTTGGGTATTGGTTCTTTCGCCTCCTTTACCAATATTACCTAGGATGATGGCAGGAAAACTCACCCTGTACTTATAATCGGAATCATTACTCAGTATAGACTCCTTGTTACCCTGTGCAAAAACACTTAATGTGCAAAGTGTTAAACCGATGATGAATAGTTTTTTCATTGTAATGTGTTTTTAATTTTCGTTTTTGATTTGTTATGAATTGATGAGGCAAAGAAACTGTACACAGGAAGGCATATCGTCCTGAATTATGATTCAAAACCTTTTTGTTTTCCTTACTAATTCAAGGTTTTTGTATCGTGAAAAGAAAAGTTAGATGCACAAAAAAGGCTTAACCTTTTCAGTGTTAAGCCCTCTGGAACATACTATGTAAGTTTTTAAAACAACGCTTCAGGATTACTGGTGAGTTTCCCTAGATTTTGGGTGATTTTTTCTATATCCCAATCCCACCATTGTAGTTCCAACAATCTGGAAATGGTAGCCTCGGAGAAGCGTTTTTTAATTGGTTTTGCAGGATTGCCCCCCACAATGGTGTAAGGTTCCACATTTTTTGTAACCACCGCTTTTGTGGCAATAATGGCACCATCTCCTATGTGTATTCCCGGCATAATCGTTGCCCCGTGGCCTATCCATACATCATTGCCGATAATTGTATCCCCTTTTGTGGGATAGCTTTTGCCCTGCATGGCATTTTGCCAGGCACCTCCAAATATGGCAAAGGGATAGGCCGTTGCGGCTTCGGTGAGATGATTACCACCGTTCATAATAAAAGTAGCACCGGAGGCGATCATACAGAACTTTCCAATGATGAGCTTGTCCCCAATAAAATCAAAATGGTATTTGACGTTTTTTTCAAAGTTGGCAACATCTTCAAAATCATCGTAATAGGTATAATCTCCCACTATGATATTCGGATTTGTAACGATGTTTTTCAGAAAACAAAGCGTATCGTAGTTTGATAAGGGGAAGCGGGTATTTGGGTCCGGAGCTTTCATGGATTACGTTTGGACATTTTAAATAAACTTAGCGCTAAAATAAGGGTAAGCAGGGCTTGCGCTTTTTCAAAAATACTTTCAGCCAGTACATTCCCAAGGGTATTGAGCACAAAATATACGGAAAACACCAATAACCATCTGTTTAGGGTTTTCTCTTGCCATTTATTGGGAATTACTTTGGTTTTCATTAAAATCAAACTGCCTAAAAACAGCATAACCAAAAGTGCTACCCATTCTAAAATTAGGATTGTTTTGGGTTCCACTATTTTTCCTCCCCAAACCACATGGGATGGGATAAATTGCAATAAAATCAGTATATGAAATAGAACGTAGGCCATTACAATACCCAGCGCAATTCTTCCAAAAACGTTTATTTTTTTCATTTTGGTGCTATATTGTTTTGAACTACTTCCTTATAAAAATCCTCCAAATGATGGGTCCCTAAACAGGGAGCAATACAATCCTCTGCCATTAAGGTGAGAAAAAATTCGATGGGTCCATAGGTTTTGACACTGGTAAAAGTTCGCAAAAACCAAATGGTCAGTTTTCTGGACCAATCCGGCAAATGCACAATTTTAATGGGCTTGTTCAAGGTTTTTAGTGCAAGTTCACTTATTTCATTCAAGCTTAGAACATCCGGACCTCCAATGGTCAATTCTTTGTTGCCATCATCCAAGGCAGCTACAATGGTCCTTGCTAGGTCATCGCCATGGATAGGATTGAATTTTTGATGACCGGAACCGAACAAATAAACACGTCCCGATTTCGCCATTTCTAAAAAATCCTTCATATCCGAGAAAAAACCATTCGGCCGTACGATGGTATAATGCAATCCCGAAGCTTTCAAATCATCCGCAAACTTTTCCTTGGCCTCAAGGATTTTTAGATTGCGGTGTTTGTCCCCATTAATGGCGGACACGTACACAAAGTGTTTTACATTCGACTTTTTAGCTTCTTCCAACAAATTCAAATTGGCCTGATAATCGACATCCATGTAGGTAAGACCGTCTTTTTGCCTGGTGATGCCCACGGTAGAAATTACGGTGTCAATGCCCTTACAGATATCACGTAAGGTCTCAGGTCGTGTTACTTGGGCCTGTTTTATTTCCAAATAATTCTCATGGTCATTTTGCAAGCTATCGGGATTGCGAACAATGGCTACGACCTGATTTTTCCTTTCGATGAGGACTTTCAATAAGAAACCACCCAAATAGCCTGTAGCGCCTGCCAATAATACGTTGGTATGTTTCATCACTAATAAAGATTTAAAGGGTTTTTCAGTCCAGTTTTCTTTTAAAAATATATCGGGTTATAAAAATCCCATTATCGTCATTTCTACCCGCGTCACTTTCCACAGCACTGGTTACGAACACCAAATCCCAACCTTCCGTAAGCATGTCCGTCAGTTTTGATGAAATCAAGGCATCGTTCGCTACAATATTTTGAAAGCGTATGCCGCCCAAATTGTAAAAGTTCAACAGTTTCGTTTCTTCAAAGTTTTTAACCCTAATGTCCTTTCTCTTAGAGGTATTCCGGGAATTATCGTCATCCGTTTGTTCGGAAGTGAATTCTTTGTAGTTCCTTTCATCGTTGGATGAGAGTATACGTGATCGCCCCAATCCGCTTGAAACAATAGATTCTACACTTGTTATGACTTTAACTTCATAGTCTTGCTGACTAAAAACAGGATTTACACAAAATGTGTACAAGGCAAATAATACTACTAATTTTTTCATGTCTCTATAATTGAAATATTTTTAATTAAACGCTGTGGTCAATACGTGTTCTATAATCGTGTTACGTTGCGTTCCCGTATCGTCTTGCTGATTGCTTAACAGTACAATCGTGGCATCATATTCCGGTATAAAACCGATCATACTCCAATAGCCATTAATATCGCCACCGTGCCAGTACATGGTGGTATTGCCCTCTTGTGTGGTAAACCATCCCAAGCCAAAATCCACATAGCCACTTGGAACATCTTTGGCAAATATTTCCGACTTTTCAGCTTCGGTAAACCAATCCGTTTTTACGGCATTTGTCCAGGTTTCCATATCGCTTGGCGTACTACTGAAATCGCCTGCCCCAAAAGGAATTTCCATAGGATACGAACTGTTAGGGCTTCCATTCAAATAGCCCTGTGCGTGGGTATCGCTGTCAATCTCATCCGTCCCTTTGTAGGATCCTGACATTACCAACGGATTGAAAATTTTCTGCTGCACATATTCGTGATAGGGCATTCCCGATACCTGCTCCACCAACAAGGCTGCAATGAGGTAGTTTGAGTTGCAATACTCTTTGTTGGACCCTGGTGTAAAATCGAGTCCATTTTCAAGAATCAATTCCTTGATAAGGTCATAAATAGTCCCTTCATCCAAAGTTCCCCCTTGTTCGTAAGCGCCTTCAGCCAGTAATTGATACTCTGGTATACCGGATTGATGGGATAGTAACTGGGCAATGGTAATTTGATCACCATTCGGGAATTCGGTATCAAATTCATCCAAGGTTTGATCAAAGCTTTGGATCAACCCGTCACGTTTTAATTGTACTACCGCCGCTGCCGTAAGTGTTTTGGTAACCGAACCTATTCGGTACCCTAGGTTATCCCCTTGGGGCAATTCCGTGTCTTGATTGGCCCATCCAAAACCCTGGCGTACCAAATCCTTCCCGTTTTTGGTGACAATGGCATAGCCTTGAAACCCGATATCGGTGAGGACAGTTTCAATGGTGGTGTCGTTGGGATTGGGTGAAGTGGTGTCGTCTTCCTTAGAGCAAGATGTAAAAAGCCCTAAAAGGGATACCATGAAAACGACTAAGCGTTTGTGTAAAGTTGTCATAATTGTTCGTTTTTTGATTTATAATTTTGATGCAAAGATTGACCGTAAGTACACATCAATCGTTCTGAATTATAATCTGAAACGAACTAAAGAAGATGAATCATGAATTGGACTTCATCCAAGCCCTAGGGGTTATCCCCTCTATTTTTTTAAAGTAGGTATTGAACACACTTTTGGAATTAAAACCGCTGTCATAGGCCAATCCAAGAATGGTCAAATGCGAGTTTTTGGGGTCCAGGGCAATGGATTTAAAGCGTTTTAGGCGGTATGAATTCACAAAATCATTAAAATTTAGATCAAAGGCGGTATTGATCAGGTAGGATATTTTATTGGTGTTGAACCCTAGGACATCGGCCACGAATTTTAAACTCAATTGCGGATTCAAAAAAGGTTCCTCTTCCTCAAAATAGGTAAGCAGTTCCTCTTTTAAGGCCGCTATTTGGGAAGCATCTAATATAGTAGGTGTTGATTTTTCTTCCTCTTCCACGGGGGATGCAATATCCGAAAGGCACAGGTTGGAATGGTGCAAATCCGAAAAACCATTCATCCCGTGTAAGGGTTTCAAAAAAGGTTCTTGCCTGTAATTGATGATTTGGCCACGCCTGCGGTCGATCATTTCCTTCAAACGGGAAAAACCTAGCGCTTTATGGTTGGAATTACTTAAAATATAAAGGTCGTAGGGAACAAGCATGGTTTCGTTGCTTTCACTAGCTGTCCATCGTGATACAATTTCCTTCGGGACTTCAACAGACTTTTCATTGATAAGCCGGAACAACCATTTTTTCTCTTCGACTAGTGGCGTGTCCTTTATAAATTCTTCAAATTGCTGTTCTTGGTTTAACCATATCAAACAAAAACACTTTGAATGATGCGCTAGGGCTAATTCCGGATTAAGGATTAGGGCATAATCTACACTTTCCAAAGCTTTATCAAATTGACCTTGATAGTAGCAGATATGGGCAAAAGTGTAATGATTGTTTGCCGACAGCGGGTCTACATCCAAAAGTTTGTTGGCATATACTAAGGCCTCGTCAAAAAAGCCGAGGGCAATGAACAGTTCCGCCATAGCTTCCAACCCATCGATGTGATTCGGATTAATGGCCAAGACTTTATTGATATGGAGGTACGTATTTTTGAAATCCCATTCCCCCCAAAAAAACTTACCCACAAAGGAATGCGGATATTCGGGTAAGGAGGTGTCTATTTCTTTTGCGATCAAAAGATTGCCAATGGCCAAATCCATAGCTTCTTGGTAGGGCATATACCCCCACATGGCCAATAAGCCGTAGCATTGCAAATTGGCATAATAGGCTTTCGCATAATTTTTATCCAAGGCAATTGCCTGATTATAATAGGTTATGGCCTGGTTAAGGCTTTCCGGGGTCCATTTCAATTGTAACGATCTTCCTTTTAGAAATAATTGATAGGCATCAATATTGCTCGTAGGTTGGTCGATCAAATGCTCCTGAACTTCAAAGTGCCCAAAATTGTTGCGCACCTCGTCTGCAATCGCAAGACTGATCTCATCCTCCAAAACAAAGATGTCTGTCAATTCACGGTCAAATTTTTTTGACCAATAATGGGTGCCATGGGCAACTTCAATGAGCTGTGCAGTGATCCTGACCCTTTTATCGGACTTCTTTATGCTACCCTCAAGAATGGTATCTACGCCCAATTGCCAGCCTATTTCCCGTATATCGATATCCTTTCCCTTAAAGGCAAAGGAAGAGGTCCGGGCAATAACCTTAAGTTGGTTAATTTTTGTGAGTGCATTAATGATTTCCTCGGTAATCCCATCGCAGAAATAGTCATTGTCAATATCATTGCTCATATTGACAAAAGGTAAGACCGCTATGGACTGCACACTTTTCATTTCTTATCGAACTCAGTAAAATGCCGATTAATCTTGACTGAGGTAATTTGGGAAAGTTAGATATTTTGATTTGACCATCCCTAGGGATAAACTTTGTTTTTCAAAATTTAGATAAAAGCTGTGTTCAACTCATAAGTGCAACACACTTATTTTTGAGTACTTCGATAGGATTGTCATAATTAATATTCAAAAACTACGAAACTTGAAGTGTATAATGATGTACAAAACTTATCTTCTAAAATATAATTAAGTTACTGAATATCAGATTAATAAAACTTATTCCTGCATGGTATGATATACGTTCTGTACATCATCGTCTTCTTCGATTTTTTCGAGTAGTTTTTCGACATCGGCGGCTTCTTCGTCTGTCAATTGTTTGGTCACTTGTGGAATTCGCTCAAATCCCGAGGAAAGGATTTCAATGCCACGGTGCTCCAATTCCTTTTGAATGGCGCCGAAACTTTCGAAAGGTGCATATATCAAGATACCGTCATCATCGACAAAAACCTCTTCGGCCCCGTAATCGATCATATCGAGTTCAAGTTCTTCCGGGTCGATGCCCTCTGCCGGAACCCTAAAATTACAGGTATGGTCGAACATAAATTCAACAGAACCCGAAGTGCCCAAGCTACCGTCACATTTGTTAAAATAGCTTCTGATGTTCGCAACGGTACGGGTATTGTTGTCAGTGGCCGTTTCGATAAGAATGGCGATGCCATGCGGTGCGTAGCCTTCAAAAAGCACTTCTTTGTAATCGCCCAAGTTTTTATCGGATGCCCTTTTTATGGCACGTTCGATATTGTCCTTGGGCATATTGACCGATTTTGCATTTTGAATGACCGCACGTAAGCGTGAATTGGAATCTGGATCTGGCCCACCTTCTTTTACGGCAATGACAATATCCTTTCCAATACGTGTAAAAGCCTTGGACATGGCCGACCAACGCTTCATTTTTCTTGCTTTTCGAAACTCAAAAGCTCTTCCCATTTCTTTCGTTATAGATTATAATGGCTGCAAATTTAAGAAAAAGTCGAGGTATCGTTTTGCAATAACGCTCTATTCAGGGTCTATAATTCGTTCTATCGCATGGGCGAGCTCAAAGTCTTTTTCGGTAACCCCTCCCGCGTCATGCGTATTCAACCGTATATTCAAGGAGTTATAAATATTGCTCCAATCCGGATGGTGGTTCTGGGCCTCACATTCAAATGCGATAAGGGTCATGACTGAAAAAGCTTCCTTGAAATTTGTGAACTCGAAAGAGGTCTCGATGGCCCCGTTGACATATTCCCAACCTTCAAGTTTTTCCAATCGCTCCTCTATGGTTCGTTCCGACAATTTTTCCATGGATTCTTTTTTGGCCAAAGATAAGAAAGACCGTTATTTCTTCAACCTAAAATATGGTGGTCGATGATATCCTGGGCGGTTGCCCCTAAATTTTTAGGAAGCTTGTTGTACTTGGGCAGAACGGCCAGATATCGTTCTTCATTTGTAGTGTACACTCTTTTGTAAATCGGGTTGAAATTACCTATCCGTTCCACAATTTCTTTGATAAGATCTTCATGGTGTACCAAGTCGATACTTCCCAAATGGAATATACCTGTTTTATTATGGTTGATAAGATAATGTATTTGTTGTGTCAGTTTGTCATCATTGGTGACGTTGATGACGAGATTCGGAAATACCTCGACAGGTTCATTTAGTGAGATAAGGTTTTTTATTTCCTTAACGCGCGGCGAACCATTGCCAAAGACCATAGGTAATCTGAGAATGGCCATTTTGTCTTTGGGAAGTCGCAACAACATGTTCTCGATCTTTATTTTTAAGCGTCCATAAATGCTTTCTGATAGGGTTTTGTCATTTTCGTACGAAGGGTATTTGCTATAAGCGTCAAAAACATTGGCCGAAGAAAGAAAATAGAGTTTGCAGTCATGCCCCGAAACATATTCGGCGAGATGCTGGTGTAATTGTGCCTGTGCCGCAAAATTGCCCCGTAGGGCAGAAATGATTAGTTGTGGACGTAGTTTTTCCAACAAGTGAAAAACATCATCCTCTTGCATGTCGTATCTGAAAAATTTTTGGTTTTCCTCAAATGTCCTTCGGGCACTGAAGTAAGTGCCATAGGTATCGAAATAGTTGCAGAGTTCTTTGTAAATGGCATGGCCCAGAAATCCGCTTCCTCCTAAAATCAATATTTTCTTGCCTCCTTCTTCCAAGCTTACCCTCCGTTTGGCACAGTTGGATTATCCTTTATAAAAAGGAAGTTTGACCACCGTGGCCGGTACGGCGTTTTTACGTATTTGAATATGGATATTACTCCCGATTTCGGAAAATATCACTGGTACATAACCTAGGCCGATACCTTTTCCTAAAGAGGGCGACATGGTACCCGATGTCACTGTTCCAATTTTTTTGCCGTTCCCATCTACAATGTCATAACCTTGACGGGGTATTCCCCGATCATCCAATTCGAAAGCGACCAGTTTCCTTTCGGGGCCATGGGCTTTTTCTTTGGCAAGGGCATCGCTATTGACAAAATCTTTGGTGAATTTGGTTATCCAACCTAGACCCGCCTCGAAAGGAGAAGTGGTGTCATCAATATCGTTTCCATAAAGACAATAACCCATTTCTAGACGCAACGTATCCCTGGCGGCCAGTCCTATCGGTTTGATACCAAAATCTGCACCTGCCTCGAAAACCCTGTCCCAGACTTGTTTTACCTCTTCGTTCTTGCAATAGATTTCAAATCCGCCAGATCCCGTATAACCGGTCGCGGAAATTATCACGTAGTCGATTCCGGCAAAATCGGCGACAACAAAATTATAAAACTTGATTTCGGAGAGATCTGCCGAAGTCAAACTTTGCATGGCCTCGATGGCTTTTGGCCCCTGAATGGCCAAAAGGGAATAATTCTCGGAAAGGTCGCGCATCTCGGCATTGAATTCAGCGTTGTATTTAGAAATATGGTCCCAATCTTTTTGAATGTTCGAAGCATTGACCACCAATAAATACTGTTCTTCTTTGATGCGATAGACGATAAGATCATCGACAATGCCCCCGGTTTCGTTGGGCAGGCAGCTATATTGGGCCTTTCCGATAGTCAACTTCGACGCATCGTTCGAAGTGATTTTTTGAATAAGGCCCAAGGCCGTTGGCCCTGTAATCAAAAACTCGCCCATATGCGAAACATCAAAAACACCTACGCCTTTGCGAACGGTATCGTGTTCTATGTTTACACCCTCATATGAAACGGGCATATTGTAACCGGCGAACGGTACCATTTTGGCACCAAGGGCTTCATGTGTCTTTGATAAGGCGGTATCTTTCATAACCTTCATGTTTTGCTGGGCAAATTTATTGAAATAAAAAGGGAAACACTTGCTCGAAACCAGTATGTTTTTACAATTTTATGCCGGCTGGGGCATATTTGTTTAGCAAAATTGCTACTTTGAGCCATTAAAACCTTTGAGATGTTCCGAAGTACAGTAGCTTTTTGCATTGCCCTTTTCATGATGACAAATGCTGGGGCGCAGAATAGACCGACCGACTTCTTGTCGGCAGATTTTCATAAGGAAAGAAGGGATTTAGTCCGTCAGATGATGCCGGCCAATAGTGTCGCCGTGCTTTTCGCGAATGCAGAACGTAACCGTGCCAATGATGTTGACTACATATATCATCAGGATCCGGATTTTTATTATTTGACAGGATATAAAGAGCCCAATGCCGTTTTGATATTATTCTCTGAAAACCAAAAGGATAGAGAAGGTAAGGAATATAATGAATTGATGTATGTGCAAGAACGTGACCCATTGGCAGAGCAATGGAACGGCAAGCGATTGGGCGTCGAGGGTGTAAAGAAGCTATTGGGTTTTGAAAAAGTGTTCAATGGTGGTGAATTCGGCAAAATAGACATCGATTTTACCTCTTTCGACAAAGTTTTGTTTTTTGATTTCGAAAATGATGTCAGGGATAAAAGTGGCGCGGCCGACTTGTACGATCTGATCAAAACTTTCAAGATAAAAACTGAATATCCTGCCGATTACAGCGCAACGAAACAGCGATTGTACAGCCGAATACAGTCCACCGATATCGAGAACAGTGCCAATGTCGCGCAGACCTTGGGCCGCTACTTGAGCTATGACGATAGGCTTAAGGAAGATGAATTGTTAAGCGGATTTGTAAACGCCAAGGATGATGCCATACGCAATGAGATCAAACAAAAAGTAAGTTTAAAACTGGATGCCAACAACCTCGATTCAAGCATAATCTCGGAAATTATGGCGACCTTGCGCGAGACCAAGACCGAAGAAGAAATGGCGTTATTGAAGAAGGCCGTGGAAATTTCGGCGGTTGGTCAAATTGAGGTCATGAAGGCCATGCACCCCAATATGTCCGAAACAGAGATTCAAGGGGTGCACGAATATGTTTATAAAAAATATGGCGCCGAATATGAGGGGTACCCTTCCATAGTCGGTGGCGGCAACAATGGTTGCATCTTGCATTATATCGAGAACAATAAGCCCCAGGTCGGCAATGATCTTGTGTTGATGGACCTGGGGGCGGAATATCATGGGTATACGGCCGATGTCACGCGTACCATTCCGGCAAATGGGAAGTTCAGTCCGGAACAAAAGCTTATATACGATATTGTTTATGATGCCCAGGAAGCTGGTATCAGGGCCAGTGTGGTCGGCGCCCCCTTTCAGGCACCGGGAAGGGCGTCTAGTGAAGTAGTCGCCCAAGGGCTTATCAAACTGGGTATCATAAAAGAAGCCGAAGAGGCCAGAACCTATTTTCCGCACGGTACTTCGCATTATTTGGGACTGGACGTACACGATAAAGGTACTTATGGGGCCTTTAAACCCAATACGGTCATTACGGTCGAACCCGGAATTTATATTCCCGAAGGAAGTGATTGCGACAAGAAATGGTGGGGCATCGCCGTACGCATCGAAGATGATATTCTGATTACCGATGACGGCCCGGTCAATTTATCGGCGATGGCACCAAGAACTACCGAAGCTATTGAAGCCATGATGAAGCAGCCGAGTCCGTTGGATGATTTCGTGCTTCCCGAACTGGATTAACGGCCCAGTAAATACCTTTTCAACTCGTCGTATACTTTTATTGGAATGGATTTTTTTTCTTTGTCCATTACCTTTTGTATCTGGGGGGGAATTTCGGGCACAATGCCCAAAGCCTTTCGCACAACGGGGAGAAACTTCACCGGATGTGCAGTTTCCAAAAAGATTCCATAGTTATTTGGATTGTTTTCTTGATATTTTTTCAACCCCAAATAACCTACGGCACCATGGGGATCGGCCAAGTAACCGGAAGTTTTGTGAATGTGCGATAGCGCCTTTTTAGTCTCGGCATCCGAAAAGGAATAAGAAGAAAGGTTCTTGCCCAACAATTCGAAATCGTCTTGATATAAATGGCGAATCCTGACAAAGTTGCTGGGATCGCCGACATCCATGGCATTCGATATTGTGGCCGAAGAAGCTTTTGGGCGGTACTCGCCCGTTTTCATGAATTCGGGAACCGTATCGTTGATATTCGTTGCCGCAACAAAATGTTTGACCGGCATGCCCAATTTTTGGGCCACAATACCGGCACAGATATTTCCGAAATTGCCCGAAGGCACTGAAAAAACGATTTCCTTTCCCTTCGATTTTGCCTGTTTATACGCAAAGAGAAAGTAAAATAACTGTGGCAACCAACGTGCCACGTTAATCGAGTTCGCGGAAGTAAGTTTCATATGGGCCAAAAGATCTTTATCCAAAAAAGCGGCCTTGACCATTTTTTGACAGTCATCAAAGGTACCATCGACCCGTAAGGCCGTAATATTTTGGCCCAAGGTAGTCAATTGCCGTTCTTGAATATCGCTGACCTTTCCGCTTGGGTAGAGAATGACCACTTTTACCCCATCAACACCTAAAAAACCATTGGCAACGGCACCCCCGGTATCACCTGAAGTAGCCACAAGAACGGTGACTTGAGAATTTTCGCCTTCCGAAAAATAACCCAGACAATGGGCCATAAACCGGGCGCCGACATCTTTGAACGCCATCGTTGGCCCATGAAAAAGTTCCAAGGTGGCTACATTATCCTCGATTTCGACCACGGGAAAGTCAAAATCAAGGATTTTGGTAAGAATCTCTTTTAATTTATCATTGGGTATATCATCTGAAACAAATTGATGAATGGCATTGAAGGCTATCTCTGTGTTCGAAAGCTCTTCGATACGCTCAAAAAAACTGTCTGGTAGCGGTTCAATGAATTCTGGAAAGTACAGACCTTTATCCGGTGCAATTCCTGCAATGACGGCCTCTTTAAAAGGTACTTTTTGCGCTTGGCTGTTTAGGCTGTAGAATTTCATTTATATAGCTCTAACTCCGTTTGTATTGATTTTAGAAACATGTACATCATGGTCGATACCGATATCTTGATAGACTTCTTTCATGCTTTCACTTACTTTCTTGGCAATCGTTTCACCCTTGCAAAAGGCAAAGATCGATGGCCCGGAACCTGAAATACCGCAGCCCAAGGCTCCTGCATTTAGAGCTTCTGATTTCACATTGTCAAAACCGGGAATCAATATCGAACGGATAGGTTCTACGATATGGTCTTCTAAAGACCTACCGATCAAGTCATAATCGTTAGTGAAGAGGCCGGCAATAAGTCCGCCTACATTGCCCCATTGCTTTATACCCTGTGCGAGCGTTATCTTTGTGCGCAGCACACTTCTTGAATCAGAGGTTTTCACCTCTATTTGCGGATGTATTACCGTAGCGTATAGTTCAGGGGGATTTGGTATTGAAACGACGTCAAGTGGATCATAACTTCGAACAAGGGTAAACCCGCCGTATAGGGCAGGGGCCACATTATCGGCATGGGCCACGGCACTTGCCAAACGTTCGCCCTCCATGGCAAACCTTACCAAATCAATTTTAGAAAAAGGCCTGCCGAGCAATTCGTTCATTGCCCAGACCGCTCCGCTTGAACTTGCGGCGCTACTGCCTATTCCGCTACCGGCCTTGATCTTTTTGTAGATTTCGATTTCGAACCCACCGTCGTAGCCACTCGCCTCCAACAAAGTCAGACCAGCGACACCTGCAACATTTCTTTCGGTTTCTTTTGGTAGATCCTGACCTTCCAATTTTGTAATTCGGATCCCTTTTTCAGGAATCTTGCGGACGACCATTTCATCACCGACCGAATCAAGGGCCACGCCCAAAACATCAAACCCACAGGAGATATTGGCTATGGTAGCGGGGCAAAAGACGCGTATTTCGTTCATCTTAAAAATTTCCTATTCTTATTATATCGGCAAAAATGCCCGAGGCGGTAACATCGGCCCCGGCCCCGGCCCCTTTAATGATCATGGGTTGATTCGGGTAGCGCTCGGTATAGAACAAAACGATGTTGTCGCTTCCTTCCAAATTATAAAAATCGTGCCCAACAGGAATCTGCTGCAGGCCAACACTGGCCCTTCCATTTTCATATTGTGCGACATATTTGAGTTTGCTCTTGGCTTCGACCGCATCTTTATACAGTTTTTGAAAATCGCATTCATATTTTTTTAGGGATTCAAAAAAATCTTCGTTGTTTTTGGTATCCAAAGTTTCCTGGGGCAGAAAAGATTTGTTTTTGATATCCTCAATTTCCAATCGGTTGCCACTCTCACGGGCCAAGATCAATATTTTGCGCATCACGTCGATACCGCTCAAATCGATTTTTGGGTCAGGTTCGGTATAGCCTTCTTCTTGAGCCTGTTTGACTACATCATGAAAGGTGGTTCGATCATTGAAATTATTGAAGACGAAGTTAAGGCTCCCTGAGAGTACCGCTTGAATTTTCAGTATTTTATCCCCAGAGGCGATGAGGTTTTTTAAGGTGTCGATTATGGGCAGACCTGCCCCTACATTGGTCTCAAAAAGAAAGGGCGCATTATATTCGCGTGAGGCATTCTTAAGGTCCATATAGTTTCGGTATTCTGATGAGCAAGCTATTTTATTACAGGTTACTACCGAGATACTATTGGTCAAATAAGATCGGTAAGTCGAAGCCACTTCGTTACTGGCCGTATTGTCGATAAATATACTGTTTCGATAATTCAACTTTTGCACGGTCGCAAAAAAGTTGGCCCTATCCGCATTTTTACCATTGGCTAGCACTGATTCCCAGTTATCCAAAGATATGCCGCCGCCGTCAAAAGCCATTTTTCGTGAATTTGAAATACCGATTACCCGAACATTCAGTCTTAACTGCTCTTTTAAGAATTTACGCTGTTGTCTTATTTGGTTCAAGAATTTCGAACCAACATTGCCGACGCCCATTACGAAAAGGTTAAGCTGTTTGATATTTTCTTCAAAAAACTGTTCGTGAAGCGTGTTCAACGCTTTCTTGACATCATCGGCTTTGATCACCGCCGAGATATTTCGTTCAGAAGCACCCTGGGCGATCGCCCTTATGTTGACATTGTTCTTGCCAAGGGTGCTGAACATTTTACCACTAAGACCCTGATGGCTCTTCATTTGATCCCCGATCAACGCAATAATGGCAAGTCCGGTCTCTGAAACTACCGGATATATCTTGCCCTGCGATATTTCAAACGCGAAGGCGCTATTGATCTTTTCTACTACATTTTTAATATCTTTTTCAGATACGCCCACACATATTGAATGCTCGGAAGAAGCTTGTGTAATTAATATGACATTGACCCCTGCCCTTGAAAGCTCATCGAAAAAGCGCGCTGAAATTCCCGGTATACCTACCATTCCAGGCCCCTCCAAGGACAGGAGTCCGACGTTTTCAATTGAACTAATGCCGCTTACCGTCTTCTTATCGTCACCTTGGGCCTTTGTTATCAATGTTCCCTGTGCGCTAGGTTCAAAAGTGTTCTTAATATGTATGGGAATGCCTTTGTACAGTACAGGTTGAATGGTTGGCGGATATAATACCGATGCTCCGAAATGTGAAAGTTCCATTGCTTCTTCATAGGAAAGTTTTGCAATGGCCTTCGCTTGTTTCACGATTTTTGGGTTGGCCGTATACATACCACTGACATCCGTCCATATTTCCAAAACCTTGGCATTGTTCAAGGCAGCTATGATGGCTGCCGAATAATCAGACCCACCTCTTCCCAAGGTAGTGGTATTTCCGTTTTCTGAAGAAGCTATAAATCCGCCCATGACGATTATCTTGGCCGTGTTTCCTTCAAAAAACTCAGAGCACTTTTTATCGGTTGCCTTAAAATCAACCGTTGCCCTGCCATATTGCTCATTGGTCTGAATAAGTTCGCGGCTGTCTTTAAAGCAGACGTCCAGCCCTTCCTCTAAGAAGTAACGGCTAATGATGTACGACGACAATAATTCTCCATAGCTAACTATTTTATCGGAGAGTTTCGGGGTCAGCTCGCCAATCGAAAAGGCACCTTCCAACAGGTTTTCTAGATGGTTCAGCTCCGATTTGACCTTGCTCAGTACGGCACTTTGCGCATTTATCGGGAATAGTTCTTTTATCGTGGCAATATGGCGCGCTTCAAGTTCCTCGACTAGTTTCGAATACGAAATATCATTCGCAGCGGCCTTTTCTGCGGCTTGCAGCAGAAGGTCTGTAATACCCCCGAAGGCAGAAACGACAGTTACCAGTCCATTATTTTCGGTCTGGGCCACTATATTCTTTACCTGTTCAATGTTTTTTGCGTTGGCTACCGAAGTGCCACCGAATTTTAGAACTTTCATGTTTTAAACGATAAGTTGAAATACTGATTAACGGAAACGTACGGACGAGAGATATAATAGCTTACCCCCAAGGGGTCGTAAGAATAACTTTTCTTGAAGTATTTGAAGAAAGTCGAGGCTGTAAATAAGTCCTGAAAAATTTCATACCCTTATTAAAGGGCCAAAAGTAGTACATTTAATACCCCAATCAAATCTTTGACATTATTTTTGCGAAATTGTCAATAATTCAATAAAAGTGTTATTAAATGAAGCTTTTTACCGCCGAGCAAATATATGCTGCTGATAAATCAACAATAGCGAAGCAACAGATAACCAGTGATGCCTTGATGGAAAGAGCGGCAGAACAAATCTTTAACTGGATCCATAGTCGTATGCAAGGTGCACCGGTGAAGATCCATTTGTTCTGTGGAATTGGCAATAACGGTGGTGATGGGGTGGCGCTCGCCCGTCATCTTAAAGAACATGGCTATAATATTGCCGTTTATGTGGTCAATTACAGCAAAAAAAGATCTAAGGATTTTTTGATAAATCTTGAGCGGTTGAAAGATAGAAAAGTATGGCCCGAATTTTTGGAAAAAGGCTCTAAATATCCTGATATAGGTCGCGATGATATTATAGTCGATGCTATTTTCGGTATTGGCCTGAATCGCACCCCGGACGAATGGGTAAAACAATTGATGGAACATTTGCATGTCTCGGAGGCGTTCATTCTGTCCATTGATATGCCTTCGGGCTTGTTTATGGATAAGGTTGCCGAAGATAGCAGGGGAGTTGTGAAATCAAACTATGTGCTCAGTTTTCAAGTCCCAAAACTGGTGTTTTTCTTGCCTGATACCGGTATATACGTGGGCCAGTGGGAAGTATTGGATATCGGTCTCGACCCGGAATATCTCATGACAACGGAAACGGATTATGAATTGATCGGTAAGCAAGAGGTGTTGCCCTTGTATGTGCCCAGACAAAAATTCTCGCACAAAGGCACCTATGGACATTCATTGATCATCGGGGGAAGTTATGGCAAAGTAGGGGCCGCAATCTTAGCGTCAAAAGCGGCACTAGTCTCAGGAAGCGGACTGGTAACCGCCTTTGTACCTAAATGCGGATATGTGCCGTTTCAAACCGCTTTGCCTGAGGCTATGGTGATTGCTGACCGCAACGAGGCACATCTTTCAAATATTACTTTTGAAATTGAACCAAATGTCATTGGAATAGGTACGGGCCTAGGTACCGAAGAAGAAACAATAAGGGCATTTTCTGATTTCTTGGAAAATAACAAAACACCGATTGTCATCGATGCGGATGCATTGAACATACTTTCAAAGAACAAGGCCTTACTTGAAAAATTGCCTAAGCAGGCCGTTTTAACGCCGCACCCAAAGGAATTGGAACGTTTGATCGGAAAGTGGAAAGACGACTTTGACAAGTTAAAAAAGGTCAAATCGTTTTCTAAAAAGTATGATTGCGTACTTGTCGTAAAAGGAGCCCATACCATAACGGTATATGATGAAAAGGGCTATGTCAATGCCAATGGAAACCCGGGAATGGCCACTGCCGGAAGCGGTGATGTGCTCACTGGGGTCATTACAGGCTTGATCGCCCAAGGTTATGAACCTTTGATAGCTTCCGTTTTTGGGGTTTATCTACATGGCAGGGCGGGCGATATTGCCATTGAGAATACCGGGTATCAATCTTTGATCGCTTCGACCATTATCGATAACATGGGAAGGGCGTATATCGATTTGTTCGAAATTCCAGAAGTGCCAGTGCCGGTTGAAGAAAAGTCGAATAGCTCCCGTTCTGACGAGTGATTATACAATCAATGACTTATGCCTAAAAAACGTTGCCTTTGCCGCTCCTTTAGGTATTACTCTTTACACGTTGCTTCACCCAAGCAAGCGCGTTATTGAATTCGATAAAGAATTTCATAGGTCTCTTATAGAAAAGCTTTTCGATCTTGAAATTGTGCATGTCGATTTCCTTCACCGATACAATAGCGAACGCCTTAAGGTTTTTCAATTCCCTTAGGTAGCTGTAAATCGTGGGGTCGATAGCATAGGAGTGCTTTCTAAGGCTGATGAACCCGAAGTTCTTTTCCCTAAAGTGTATTTCCGAAATTCCTATTAATTGATACGCGCGTTCTAGGGTTATGGTAACCCCTTCTTCGAAAATGGCGACCATATAGTTGTCGTAGACTTGTACTTTTCCAATATCCAGCTGGTATTCCCTGACAATAATTGTCTTCTTAGGTGGTTTCACTCTCATAAAATATTCGTTATAGTGTCTGCAACGAATGTAGAAGTAAGCTGAAAAACTTTGGAAAATATTAGATTAAAAGCCTAAATATCGTTCATAATACCTTGCATGTTGAAATACTGTGATTTAATTCTTACGAACGTATTTTATGACATAAAAAAAGGGAGTCATTTTATACGACTCCCTTTTAGAAAAATTCTTACGACAAGTTATGTTTTGGATGATTTTTCAGCTTTTTTGATTTTTATACTCAGCTCATCCTTCTTTTTGTCAAGGTCCATAAAAATGCTGTCGCCTTCTTCCAATTTGGAATTTACTATTTCTTCGGCAAGCGCATCTTCGATATATTTCTGTATGGCACGCTTCAAAGGCCTTGCCCCATATTGCTTGTCAAATCCTTTATCGGCGATATAATCCTTTGCATTGTCGGTTAGGTTAAGGTCGTAACCAATGTCCTTGATACGGGCATACAGCTTTCGCAACTCGATATCAATAATTTTGTGTATGTCTTCCCTTTCTAAAGGATTGAATACGATTACGTCGTCGATACGGTTCAAAAATTCAGGTGCGAACGCTTTTTTCAAAGCACTTTCGATAACACTTTTTTGATGGCTGTCTTCCTGTGACTTTTTGGCCGCAGTACCAAATCCTACGCCCTGTCCGAAATCTTTTAATTGACGTGCCCCGATATTGGATGTCATGATTATTATGGAATTCCTAAAATCGATCTTTCGCCCCAAGCTATCGGTCAAGTATCCATCATCCAATACTTGTAGCAACATATTGAAAACGTCAGGATGCGCTTTTTCTACCTCATCGAGCAGTATTACGGAATAGGGTTTGCGCCGTACCTTCTCGGTCAGCTGGCCACCTTCTTCATAACCGACATATCCCGGCGGTGCTCCGACCAATCTTGAAATGGCGAATTTTTCCATGTATTCGCTCATGTCTATACGTATCAACGCATCTTCCGAATCGAACAGTTCTTTTGCCAACACTTTGGCCAATTGCGTCTTGCCCACTCCGGTTTGTCCTAAGAAAATAAAACTTCCGATGGGTTTGTTGGGATCTTTGAGTCCGGCCCTGTTTCTTTGAATGGCTTTGGCCACCTTGGCAACGGCCTCGTCTTGCCCGATGACGTTGGACTTGATAAGATCTGGCAGTTCGGCCAGCTTGTTGCTTTCGGTCTGGGCTATTCTGTTTACGGGAATACCGCTCATCATTGAGACCACATCTGCAACATTGTCCTCTGTAACCGTTTCTTTATGAAGTCTGCTTTCTTCTTCCCATTTTTCTTGGGCAATGGCCAAATCTTTTTCGATACGTTTTTCGTCATCGCGTAATTTGGCCGCTTCTTCGTACTTCTGCTTTTTAACGACGCTGTTCTTCAATTCGCGAACATCTTCCAACTGCTTCTCAAGTTCCAAAATTTGCTTGGGTACGTCCATATTCACAATATGAACTCTTGAACCCGCCTCGTCCATGGCGTCTATTGCCTTGTCTGGTAGAAAGCGGTCGGTCATATAACGATGGGTCAATTTTACACAAGCAACAATTGCCTCATCAGTAAATTGAACGTTGTGGTGGTCTTCGTATTTGCCTTTGATGTTCTGGAGTATCTCTATGGTTTCGTCTACCGTTGTCGGTTCGACGATGACCTTTTGAAAGCGTCGTTCAAGGGCACCGTCTTTTTCGATATACTGGCGATATTCATCAAGTGTCGTGGCACCGATACATTGTATTTCACCTCGTGCCAAGGCGGGCTTGAACATGTTCGAAGCATCTAGACTACCCGTGGCACCGCCTGCGCCAACGATGGTATGTATTTCGTCAATGAACAAAATGACATCGTCATTTTTTTCGAGCTCGTTCATAACGGCCTTCATGCGTTCTTCGAACTGGCCGCGATATTTTGTTCCGGCGACCAAAGAGGCCAGGTCTAAGGTAACAACACGTTTATTATAAAGAATACGTGAAACTTTTTTATTTATGATCCGCAACGCCAAACCTTCGGCAATGGCACTTTTACCAACGCCGGGTTCACCGATCAGTAAGGGGTTGTTCTTTTTTCTACGACTCAATATTTGCGAGACCCTTTCGATTTCTTTTTCCCTTCCGACAACAGGATCCAATCTATTTTCCTCGGCAAGTTTTGTCAAATCCCTACCAAAATTATCGAGAACGGGTGTTTTTGATTTCTTATTTCCTTTTTGGCTAGATGTCGATCCAAAAGTGCTTTCTTTCGAATCGCCCATATCTTCAGAGTCACCAGGAAAAGATTCCGATGTTGGCGAGTCTATGATCTCGTCATCACTGGTAATCATAAATTTGAACTGCTCTTTGACCCCGTCATAATCAACTTTCAATTTGTGCAACAATTTGGTTGTCGGGTCATTTTCATTGCGAAGAATGCACAACAACAAGTGCGCCGTATTTATCGAGGAGCTCTGAAACAGCTTTGCCTCAAGAAAAGTAGTTTTTAGGGCCCTTTCTGCCTGGCGGGTCAAATGAAGGTTTTTCTTGTCTTTTTGGGAACCACCCGAATTCGGATTCGAAGGGCTCAAAATTTCGACCTTGCGTCTCAAATGATCCAAATCGACCTCAAGAGCGTCGAGAATACTTATAGCTTTTCCATTACCATCGCGCAAAAGACCAAGCATCAAATGCTCGGTACCGATAAAATCGTGGCCAAGCCTAAGCGCTTCTTCCTTACTATATGCAATTACATCTTTTACCCGAGGCGAAAAATTATCATCCATAGACTATCCTTCAATTCAATTATAAAATTAGTAAATCTCGACCAATCATGGACAAATACCGTACCTATATTCGACAAACTTGTTCGAAATGACGAAAAAAGCATTGATTTACAAAATAATTAACAATGTAATTATCAACTATATCTAACGGTAAAAGTGTTGATAAATTATTGAATAAAGTATTTGTTCTTTTCTATGAAAGGATTGATTTTGCGTATATTGGCATGCTTTTTTAATACTTAAACAAAACAGAAGATTCATAGATGGCAGAAGGTGAAAAATTGATTCCGATCAACATAGAAGATGAAATGAAATCTGCCTACATCGATTATTCGATGTCGGTCATTGTGTCACGTGCACTTCCCGATGTCAGGGACGGTCTAAAGCCTGTGCACAGAAGGGTGCTTTACGGCATGCATGAACTGGGTGTCCGCTCAAATAGTGCACACAAGAAATCGGCACGTATCGTCGGTGAGGTTCTAGGTAAGTACCACCCACATGGCGATACATCTGTTTATGACTCTATGGTGCGCATGGCGCAAGAATGGAGTTTACGCTATATGCTGATCGATGGTCAAGGTAATTTTGGGTCTGTCGATGGCGACAGTCCTGCGGCCATGCGGTACACCGAGGCGCGTATGCGCAAGATCGCCGATGACATGTTGGCCGATATCGAGAAAGATACGGTGGATCATCAGCTCAATTTTGATGATTCGTTACAAGAACCTACCGTTTTACCGACAAGGGTTCCGAATCTATTGGTCAATGGGGCCTCTGGTATAGCCGTGGGCATGGCGACCAACATGCCTCCGCATAATTTATCGGAAGTGGTAGACGGTACCGTGGCGTATATCGATAATAACGATATTGAAATAGATGAATTGATCACGCATATAAAAGCACCCGATTTCCCGACAGGAGGGGTCATTTACGGCTACGATGGTGTGAAAGAAGCATTTCATACCGGTCGAGGGCGTGTCGTTATGAGGGCAAAGGCCAATTTCGAGGAGGTGCAGGGAAGGGAGTGTATCGTTGTTACTGAAATACCTTTTCAGATCAATAAAGCGGACATGATCAAAAAGACCGCCGATTTGATCAATGAGAAAAAAATCGACGGAATTTCAATGATCCGCGATGAGTCCGATAGAAAGGGAATGCGCATTGTATACATACTTAAGCGAGATGCTATACCGAACATCGTTCTGAACACCCTTTTCAAGTATACGGCACTCCAATCTTCGTTCAGTGTCAATAATATCGCCCTGGTCAACGGACGACCGGAAATGCTCAACCTCAAAGACATGATCTATCATTTCGTTGAGCATCGTCATGAAGTTGTCGTACGTAGAACAAAGTTCGAACTGAAGAAGGCCGAAGACAGGGCTCATATCTTGGAAGGACTAATTATCGCCTCCGATAATATCGATGAAGTCATTGCGATAATCCGTGGTTCGGCCAATGCCGATGAGGCCCGTGAGAATTTGATGGAACGTTTCAAATTGTCCGAGATACAGGCCAGGGCCATTGTAGAGATGCGTTTGCGCCAACTTACCGGTCTTGAACAGGATAAGTTGCGATCCGAATATGACGAAATTATAAAGACCATCGCCGATTTAAAGGATATTCTTGAGAAGAAAGACCGAAGAATGGAAATCATCAAGAATGAACTTTTTGAGGTCAAGGAGAAATATGGCGATGAAAGGAGATCTGAAATCAATTTTGCCGGTGGGGATTTGAGTATCGAAGATATGATACCCGATGAGCAAGTGGTGATTACCATTTCACATGCAGGATACATTAAAAGAACCCCTTTAACGGAATATAAGACACAGAATAGGGGCGGTGTTGGCCAAAAGGCCTCATCGACCCGTAATGAAGATTTTCTAGAACATCTTTTTGTAGGTACTAACCATCAGTACATGTTGTTCTTTACCCAAAAAGGGAAATGTTTCTGGATGCGGGTTTATGAAATTCCGGAAGGAAGCCGTACTTCTAAAGGAAGGGCGATCCAAAACCTTATCAATATTGAAAATGACGACAAGGTCAAAGCATTTATATGTACCCAAGATTTGAAAGATGAAGATTACGTCAACAGCCATTATGTAATTATGGCTACCAAACAGGGTACGGTCAAAAAAACATCGCTAGAGCAATATTCGAGACCACGCCAAAATGGTATCAATGCCATCGGTGTCAGGGAGGGCGATGAGCTATTGGAAGCTAAATTGACCACCGGTACAAGCCAGATTTTCTTAGGATTGAAATCGGGCAAGGCCATTCGTTTTGAAGAAAGTAAAACAAGGCCTATGGGCCGTAACGCTTCCGGTGTACGCGGTATTACATTGGCCGACGATAATGACGAGGTAATCGGTATGGTATCGGTCCATAATTTCGAAGATGAAATACTGGTGGTCTCCGAAAATGGTTACGGTAAACGCTCGAGTATCGACGATTATCGCGTTACGAACCGTGGCGGTAAAGGCGTTAAAACGATATCGATTACCGAAAAGACCGGTGGACTCGTCGCCATAAAGAACGTTTGTGATTCAGATGATCTGATGATTATCAATAAATCCGGTATCGCCATACGAATGAGCGTTGAGGACCTAAGGGTCATGGGTAGGGCGACTCAAGGCGTCAAGTTGATCAACATCAAAGGTGACGACTCGATTGCCGCTGTGGCCAAAGTAATGAAAGATGAAGACGCGGTAGAAGGCAATGATATACTTGATATCGAAGTAGATACAGAAGATGGCACGGCTATTGATAAGGAAGGTAGCGAAGAATAAAAATCTTTTAAACACTAAATATCTAATTAAAAATGAAAACTAGAATTTTAATGCTAGCGGTTACGCTGATCGGCGCGATCGGATTTGCACAGAAAAACGAAATAAAGGCAGCGGAAAAAGCCCTAAAGGGCGGTGATTCAATGGCTGCAAAAACAGCTTTGGAAGGTGCATCGGGCATGATTGCCGGCGCAGATGAGAAAACCCAGGCCCAATATCATTTTGTTCGAGGTAAGGTATATGCCGATTTGGCCAAGAAGGGAGACGCGACCGCTTTTGAAGATGCGGCTTCTTCATTGCAGAAAGTTATTGAAATCGAGAAAAATTCAGGAAAGTCAAAGTACACTGACGAAACCAAACAACATATGGAGTCCTTGACGGCAGATTTGGTCAACGCGGCGGTAAAGGACAATAATGAGGAAAAATACAAAGAAGCTGCTGAAAAGCTGTATACCAGCTACAAAATCAGTCCACAAGACACTTCTTATCTATATTTTGCCGCGGGAAGCGCTGTAAGGGGTGGACATTATGATCAAGCCTTAAGCTATTACGAAGAACTTAAAGCTATTGGGTATGATGGCGGCGGCTTGGTCTATAAGGCTACCAATGTAGAATCGGGAGAGGTAGAGGAGATGGATAAGATGCAGCGGGACCTAATGATCAAGGCTGGTACCCATAAAGACCCTATTGATGAGAAAACACCTTCGAAAAAAGCTGAAATCGTCAAAAATATAGCGCTGATCTATTCAGAAACCGGTCAAGATGAGAAGGCAATGGCCGCTTATGTCGAGGCCAGGGAAAACAACCCTGACGATGTCAATTTAATTTTGAATCAGGCGAACCTATATTATGCACAGGGAGATTTGGATAAGTTCAAGTCTCTAATGGGTGAAGCGACCACTTTGGCACCAGAGAATGCCGATCTTCATTACAATATTGGCGTTATAAACATGGAGCAGGGTAATATGGAAGAGGCCCGCGCATCTTACAAGAAGGCCTTGGAAATCAGACCTGATTACACCAATGCCCAGTTAAACCTTTCGACTACATATATCAATGAAGGCAATGCATTGATCGATGAGATGAATTCTTTGGGCAATTCAAAGGCTGACATCGCTAAATATGACGAACTCAAAACAAAGAAAGACAATTTCTTTGAGCAGGGAGCCCAAGTGTTGGAAGATGCCCTAAAGACAAGTCCGGATAGCAAGAGTATCATGGAACAATTGAAGAATATATACGGTGCAATGGGCGATAACGAAAATTTTATGCGCCTTAAGAAGATGATGGGCGAATAGAACATCTAAAGTAAAACGCAAATAAAAAAAACCTCCCAAATTTGGGAGGTTTTTTTATAGTACCTTTTTGATTACCCGTAAATTATGGGTGTAATTCCCTTCTTCGGTGTTGAAGATTCCGGTATGGTCCAAACGGTCTATACGAACTTTTCCATTGACATGAATAATATAGTTGTTATCCATAATTAGGCCGACGTGATCGATTACTCCCTCTGAGTTATCAAAAAAAGCAAGATCTCCGGCCTCGCTTTCCTCGATAAAACTCAATGCGGTTCCGACGGTAGCTTGTTCTTGTGCCTTTCGATGTAGATTGCACCCATGTAGTTTATATACCATCTGGGCAAAACCTGCGGCATCTATTCCAAAAGGAGATCTTCCTCCCCATAAGTAGGGCGTGTTCAAATAAAGCAAGGCCATGCTTATCAAGTTGGATTTATCGTGCGGACCGTTTACGGATCCACCCTCAAATTTGTGCTGAAGCAATGCGGTATTGCCAATCGTCGAGCCTAGGACTATTGGAACCAACAAGTTTTTTTTCGTCTCAACATAAGAAATCAGGTCTGAGGAACATTCATTTGAATTTCTGCTTTCTATATCCTTATAATCACTTTCAGAAATTTTATGCAGCTGGTTATTTACGGCCCATCCTTCACATCCGTCAAGAGCGATTCTGACCTTGCTCCAATGTTTGCGCTGTTCCAAAATTTTGAAGTGCTCGCCATACAAGATTTGCGTTACCATTTCACTTTGGTGATCCGGACTAAATCTGACGGGTACAATACTAAGCGCACAGATACCGTACTGCATAAGGCTTTCTTAGTATACGGGATTAGTGTTTTTCAAGAATAATTGCCGAGGCGCCCCCGCCACCGTTACAGATGGCCGCCGCACCGATTTTCCCTTTGTTTTGTTCCAAGACGTTCAATAGGGTCACAATGATACGGGCGCCTGAACAGCCCAAGGGATGCCCCAACGAAACGGCTCCGCCGTTTACATTTAAGTTTTTATCGGTAAGACCTAAAAGTTTCATATTGGCAAGGCCTACGACCGCAAAAGCTTCATTGAATTCGAAGTAATCCACTTGGTCTATTGAAATACCGGCCCTGGCCAAGGCTTTTGGCAATGCTTTGGCAGGTGCTGTGGTGAACCATTTCGGTTCTTGGGCCGCATCGGCGTACCCCCTGATGGTCGCAATGGGCTCGAGGTTCAATTCCTTTGCCTTTTCGGCACTCATTAAAACCAGTGCCGCCGCTCCGTCGTTAATGGTAGAGGCATTTGCCGCCGTGACGGTTCCATCTTTGGAGAATGCAGGGCGCAGAGAAGGTATTTTTTCCATATTTACGTTCTTATACTCCTCGTCCTCATCGACCAATATCGGTTCTCCTCTTCTTTGGGGCACTTCAACGGGCACGACTTCATTATCGAATTTACCGTTCTTCCAAGCATCTGCGGATCTGTTGTACGATTGAACGGCAAAATCGTCTTGATCTTTACGACTGAATTGATATTCTGCGGCACACGAATCGGCGCAGACCCCCATCGCATTTTGATCATAGGCATCTACCAGTCCGTCTTTTTGCATGCCGTCGATTAAAGACGCGGGCCCAAATTTGTGTCCGTTTCGCATATGAATATAATGCGGTATCAGGCTCATATTTTCCATTCCTCCGGCAATTACAATCGAAACATCGCCCAGGGCAATGGCCTGTGCCGCCTGCATTACCGATTTCATTCCCGAAGCGCATACTTTGTTGACCGTAGTGCATGGCACATCGTCAGGTATTCCGGCATAAATAGCGGCCTGTCTAGCTGGTGCTTGACCCGTGCCCGCCTGTACTACGTTGCCCATTAAAACTTCCTCGACCAGATCTGGCTTGAGACCTATTTTATCCATCGCACCTTTGATGGCAACGGCCCCTAATTTTGGAGCTGGAACCGAGGATAACTTTCCTAAAAAGCTTCCAATAGGAGTACGGACGGCCGAAACAATTACAACATCCTTCATTTCACGAATTTTGATGATGCGAAATTAAGAAATTAATGGACAATCGAATCAGGGAGCGGATCAAAAGGACTATGTACGTATATATTTTCTATTTTTGGTATAGATATTCCCTACATGCGAAATTTCTTGGAAAAGCTTTTCAAAAATCAATCACGCATTTACAAATACCTACTGTATCTGGGTGCCATTTGTTGCGTAGTATTTTTTTTTCCAAAGGGAGGAAAATTCAAATACGAATTTCAAAAAGGGAAACCTTGGCAATATGACAACCTTTATGCCCCCTTTGATTTTTCAATACAAAAAACACAGGATGAAATTGCCGAAGAAAAACGGCAGATCGAGAAAGGCCATTTGGACTATTTTCGTTTCGATTCTGAGATCGCCAATCAAGTTTATGAGGACTACAATATTGGCTTTTCCAATGAATTCGATAATTCTAGATATAATGAGGTGCAACGCCGAAGGTTAAGAACGGCCGGGAGGGATGTGTTGGACCGATTATACTCTAACGGAATATTAAAAAATGTGGAGGCTTCCGGTGCGGATCGAGATATCTATCTGGTCAGAAATAATGAAGCCCGGCGAATACCTTCTAAAAACCTATACGTAATCGGCGATGTCGAGCAAGTTATCCAAACGGTACTTCAAGAAAAAGGGCTGATCGGCTTCAAGAGCGCCTTCGACAATATGTTCTTTCGCCTGGTGAAACCCAATGTCTTTTTTGACCAGACCCTTTCAGGGACCGCCCTTTCAAATGAACTATCAAAGATATCGACCACAAGGGGTACGGTCGACGAAGGCAAACTAATCGTGGCCAAAGGCGAGGTTGTCGAGTCTGAGAATCTTAAAATTTTGGAATCTTTAAAATCAGAATACGAATCTGAACTTTGGACTGCCAATAATTATTACTTCATTTTGGCCGGATATACGGTTTTGGTAGCCTTGGTTTTGGTAATGCTATTATTGTTTTTAAAGAAGTATCGTAGGCGCATTTATGATAACAATGTCAAGGTCACTTTTATTTTCTTCAACATCTTGTTAATGGTTTTTGTGACCACCCTTGTGGTAAAGTATGACGAGGCTTATGTTTTTGTAGTGCCCCTTTGCATACTGCCCTTGATTTTGAAAACTTTTTTCGATGCCAGACTTGGGTTGTTTGTACATGTTCTTACCGTGCTGATTTTGGGTTTTGTGGTTCCTAATAGCTTTGAGTATATCTTTCTACAGATCATTGCGGGTATCGTGACCATATTGACAGTTTCAGAGCTGTACAAAAGGGCGAATCTGTTTATTTCGGTAGGGCAGATCACTTCTATCTATATTATCGGGTATTTGGCCTTTCATATAATCCATGAGGGAAATCTCGACAATATAATGTGGTTCACTTTAGGCCTTTTTCTACTCAATGGTATGATTACACTTTTTGCCCAACCACTTATCTATATCTATGAAAAGATTTTCGGATTGGTTTCCGATGTTTCCCTTTTGGAACTTTCGGATACCAATTCCAAATTATTGAAAGAGCTTTCGAACAAGGCCCCGGGAACGTTTCATCATTCGTTGCAGGTGGCAAACCTGGCCGAAGCCGCTGCCAACGAAATCGGGGCAAATGCGATGCTTGTAAGGGTAGGGGCCATGTACCATGATATCGGTAAAATGAACAACCCTACCTATTTTACCGAGAATCAGATTACGAATGTCAACCCCCATGATGAGCTTTCACCCAAGGATAGCGCGAAGATTATTGTCAACCATGTAATCGAAGGAATCGAGATAGCCCGTAAAAACAAATTGCCGGACAGGATAATCGATTTTATCCGTTCGCACCATGGTACTACAACGGTCTATTATTTTTTGAAGCGACAACAAGAAATAGATGAAAATGTGGATATGAAGGACTTCAGTTATCCAGGTCCATTGCCATTTTCGAAAGAGACCGCCATATTGATGATGGCCGACTCGGTCGAAGCGGCCTCCAAAAGCCTTAAAAATCCAACTTTTTCAATTATCGATGAATTTGTCGATAAAATAGTGGCGGGGCAAATGTCTGCCAACCAATTTTTGAACGCGAACATAACCTTCAAGGAGATTGAAACTATCAAAAAGATATTTAAGCAAAAACTTACAAATATCTATCATTTGCGAGTTGAGTATCCCGAATAGGCACTTCGTTTTCGGGAAATAAAAAAAGTAAATAAATTATTGCTTAATAGCTTGGGAAAAATGTACATTTGCAACCGCATTTTGCCGTTATGATTTTGGCGGTATGTTCATTTGAAATAATAGGAGAGGTGCCGGAGTGGTAACGGAGCAGATTGCTAATCTGTCGACGCGCAAGTGTCGCATGGGTTCGAGTCCCATTCTCTCCGCCTTCGCCCTCCGAAACGGATGTGGAGGAGGGCTTTTAAATTTTGATTTTAAGGCTTGGGCGGATAAATCCGCTATAAGTTCTTATTTGAACAAATATTGAATTTTCAGTTCTGATGAACTGTATCGGGGTGTAGGGCCTCGACTTCGCTCGGTCTAAACTCCGCCCGGCGGTCTACTTTAAGAAGTAGTTTTTTGAAAATGGGGTTTTTGAAATTTTGTTTTTCAGTTTTACAAACTGTATCGGGGTGTAGGACCTCGACTAGCTCGGTCTAAACTCCGCCCGGCGGGCTACTTTAAGAAGTAGTTTTTTGAAAATGGGGTTTTTGAAATTTTGTTTTTCAGTTTTACAAACTGTATCGGGGTGTAGGACCTCGACTTCGCTCGGTCTAAACTCCGCCCGGCGGGCTACTTTAAGAAGTAGTTTTTTGAAAATGGGTTTTTTGAAATTTTGTTTTTCAGTTTTATAAACTGTATCGGGGTGTAGCGTAGCCCGGTTATCGCGCCTGCTTTGGGAGCAGGAGGTCGCAGGTTCGAATCCTGCCACCCCGACTTAACTATTTTCATATAGTTGCATGACGTTGCAAATCACCTGATTTGCAACGTTTTATGTTTTTTTGGGGTGCCAAATGAAACCTCATGAAACCATATAAAAACACCGCATTGGTGTCCAAATCGGGAATTGATCTCCATCGTATTTTTTGTACATTGAAGTAGCTTTAGAAGGTATTTAACCCTGTGTTTTTTGCCATTTTATTCACTAATTTAAAGCTATGTAACATGTTAGAAAACAGTAGATTATCAGTCGTTTTCGTTACCCGAAAGCTCAATAAGGAAACAGGAAAACTAAAACTCTATGCCCGAGTCACAGTAGACGGCAAAAGAGCCGAATTCAGTCTAAATCGGGAATTGGAGGCGTCCCTTTGGGACGAAAAACGGAAAAGAGGGAAGGGATTTTCCAAGTACGTTATTTCACTGAACAAGTATCTCGATCAGGTTTTTACCGGACTGCACGAGGCCCATCGGCAACTTTTACTGGAAGATGTGGATATTACCTCTGCAGCGGTCAAGGCAAGGTATTTGAAGGAAGACGATAGGGGCAAAAGCCTATTGGATTTGATTACCTATCACAATACTACTATGAGTGCTGTTCTCAGAAAAGGCACCATAAAAAACTACTATAGTACTGAACGTTGTATCAAAGAGTTTTTAACGGAGGAAAGAGGAGTGGAGGACATACCACTTAAAAAACTCAATTATGGTTTTATCGTTGATTTTGAACAATATATTAGAAAGTACAAACCAGCTACTCGGATGGGCTGTGCCAACAACGGAACGATGAAGCATATGGAACGTCTGAAAAAGATGTCAAGATTGGCCGTAAAACTGGAATGGTTGGAAAAAGACCCTTTCATCAACTTTAAACTGCGTTTTGAAAAAGTGGAACGCCAGTATTTGACCGAACGTGATTTGGGGTTGATCGAGGAAACCATTTTTAAGGATGTTACTGTGGAACGTATCAAAGACCTTTTCGTTTTTGCCTGTTATACCGGATTGTCTTATGTTGATGTCCAGGAACTGAAAGCGGATCATTTGGTAAAGGGCATTGACGGTAATGATTGGCTCTACACCAAACGTACCAAAACCGATGAACCTTTAAAGATTCCATTGTTGCCAAGGGCCATGGAAATCATTGAAAAGTACCATGATGAAAAAGACTTGAAGGAGCAGGGGAAATTGCTGCCCATTTATAGCAACCAAATGATGAACCGCACCTTAAAGGATATTGCCAAAGTCTGTGGGATTCACAAAAAGATGACCTTTCATACGGCGCGGCATACCTTTGCAACTGCGATTACACTATCAAACGGTGTACCCATCGAAACTGTGTCAAAGCTTTTAGGGCATACCAAATTGTCAACTACTCAAATCTATGCCAGGGTGGTTGAAAAAAAGGTAGGGGAGGATATGCAGAATTTAATGGAAACGATGCGGTCAAGAAATAAAACTGCAAAGGAGGTTATTATTTATAATTGATTTTTTTGGCCAGTTTCAATCCTAGTTTCTAATTGGATAGGTATTTAATTTGGTGGCCTCTACCATCTTATAGGTAGTGTCGCGCAGTTTCAATCCTAGTTTCTAATTGGATAGGTATTTAATGTTGGTGAAAATTCGGCCATCTTATTTTTTGTTTTTGTTTCAATCCTAGTTTCTAATTGGATAGGTATTTAATCTAGTCTCAAAGCCCTCATTTATCTGGTCAACGGAAGTTTCAATCCTAGTTTCTAATTGGATAGAGCAGTACTAACGAAAGTGCAGGTTCCAAGTTCGAATCTTGGCAGGGGTTCAAAAAATTTCCCAATTTGTTTCTCTCTTTGGCTTTGCCATTCCCCAATTTTCAATAACGTATGCAGCATTTCTAGTTATTTAATCAAAAACGTTCTATCCATAGTCCCAGGGGCCATAGCATAATACTTCTTGCATTTTTATTTGGGGGAAAGTTTCTCGTAAGAGAATTCCTAAGATACTATGTTTGGATAAAATTTCCTTACTGAAAAGCGTAATTTTCAAAAAATATTTAAACGTTGTCAACCTCCGGAAGCCGGTCAACCTTCCGCTCCAATCCTCCCCATGCGGACGCGCTTCGCCAGTCCGCAACGGTCGTCTTTCCGCTACAGGTTGCCCGACATCCTCGGGGCCTAGCGAAAACACAACTGGCAAAAGGGCCACTTGACCTTTCCTTTCCCTTTCCACAAAAACCTAATTTTCCGCCCGATTATCGACGCGTATGGGATTGAAATATACCTGATAACTGAAAGTGCAGAAAATGAAGGTAACTTTTAATCGACCAAATAATCCAATGGAACTAAATAGCAATGTCCAATTTTACCATTTTGCGTTGGTCAGGTTATCCCTGAAAAAAGTTAAACCCACTAAAAACGGCATGCATCTTGCAATAAAACGTAAACAAATTTGTTTATATTTGTAACATGATTGCGTATGCCGAAAAATATAAGGGAATACATCCGGGCAGGGTGCTGAAAAGGGAACTGAAAAAGCGGTCCCTTAAGCAACGCCCTTTTGCCCTGTCCATTGGGGAACATCCCCAGACGCTTAATGCCATTACCAATGAGCGGCGCGACCTTAATACGGCTTTGGCCCTTAAGATCGAGAGTAAACTAGGACTGAAGGAAGGTAGTTTGGTTCTCTTACAGGCTTTTTATGACATCAAGAAAGAGAAAGAGGGACGGAACACGAGGACACCTGATTTTTCGATTTTGCGAAAATCCCTTTTCTGGGATACGGATATCGAAAAAATCGATTGGAAAGGGAAATACAAAGCGGTTATTCGCCGCGTCCTGGAACGTGGTAATGCTCTGGAAAAAAATGAGATTTCTCGATTTTATGGTGCAAAAAAGGTTGCTGCGGTCACCAACTCCATGAATGATATGACAACTTCACCTTAAACTCATTAATTTGCTCCATTACAAAACCGTAAACAATCTGCTCAAAGAAAGCCTCGTCAAATTAATGGGAGCAAAGGAATTTGAAGGTTTTCGATTGGTCGGTGGAACTTCCCTGAGTCTACAGATGGGTCATCGGGAATCGGTGGACATAGACCTGTTCAGTGATTTGCCCTATGGATCCATTGACTTTAACAGCATCGATAACTATTTGGACAAAGAGTTTCCATATGTGGACGATATCCGGGAACTGTTCCCTGGAATGGGAAAATCCTATCTCATTGGAAAGGATAAGGAAAACGCCATAAAGTTGGACGTATTCCATACCGATGGTTTTATAGCTCCAGTAAAAATCAAGGACGGAATCCGTATGGCCACTGTTGAAGAAATAATTGCCATGAAATTGGATGTAGTGCAACG
Source organism: Meishania litoralis (assembly GCF_042611095.1). Taxonomy (NCBI): domain Bacteria; kingdom Pseudomonadati; phylum Bacteroidota; class Flavobacteriia; order Flavobacteriales; family Flavobacteriaceae; genus Meishania; species Meishania litoralis. Next base: position 932,671 of record NZ_JBHFPV010000002.1, on the reverse strand, counting down.
GGAAGGACGAAAAAAGGACTTTTGGGACCTGCACGAACTTCTTACCGTTTATGGAATAGGGGAGATGCTGGAATTGCACCAAAGGCGATACCCCTATGGCCATGATAGGAATTTGATACTTGAAAATTTAACCAATTTCGAAAGGGCCGATGAGGATTTCGATCCCATTTGCCTACGGGGAAAGTATTGGGAGTTTATTAAGGAGGATATCGAGGAAGCCCTTGAAACATTTCGCATCGAAAACACCTGAAGTTCCTACGAGTATCCTTAATGTTCTTAAGCCCCTCCGGAAGTCGGCCAGACCTTCCGCTCCGATCCTCCCCTTGCGGACACGCTTCGCCAGTCTGCAACGGTCGTCTTTCCGCTACAGCTTGCCCGACACCCTCGGTGCCGCACGAAAGCACATGCAGCAAAAGGCCGCATGACCTTTCTTCTCCCTGCCCACAAAACTTTTTGATACTTCCGTCCAGTTAATCTGGCATCCCATCGATAATCATTTAGAGCACAAATCCTTTTTAACTATCTTGAAATCAATAGCCAGGAAAATTGAAAAAGATTATCGATCATATCGCGGATTGGCTGGTGGCCCTGAACGAAAGGAAAACCAAGGTCAACGATGACTATGCCACCTTTATGAAAAGGGGAAACAACGGTTTCATCTTCGGTATGACCCTTTTCGGGCTGTTCTTTCTATATATGGCCTATGACCTTTATGTAGATTATGGAAAGCTCTGGTTGGCCTCGATTCCGATAATCGCATTTGTCGTTACCGTATTCGGGATACTGATTTCGGATGCCTATAAGGACAAATTAAGAAAACGATATAGGAACCCTTCCATGAGACTGGTCGGTTTACATATGGATTTCAATGAATATATCCTCAGGAGAATATATAATTCATTGATTAACAATGAATTTTTGGACGAAAACCGGAACGAATTCGAACATTTCTACAATGTGCTGGTGTACGATTTCGAAGACCATGAATCCGTGCTGCATTTCAATTGCACTCAGGCCGAACTAAAGTACATATTGGAAAAATTCAAGCCGTTCAAAAAAGGACTACATCTATCAACTTTTGAACGCTCCGAGAAAATCTACAATAAAGGGGAGTTGATTTTCGCCAAGAAGCTTTCAAAAAGTTATAATAAAAACCCCTTAACAAGAGAAACTGAAGAACTTATAGACTCGTTCTTCGACTTTTTGGGGGATATTTAAAAGATCTTAGGGGGAGATTTCCCCTTTTCGCCCTTCCATTTGCTATCATCCATTTACATTGCATCGCACATTTGTAACACAAGTAGGCCGCATTGCGGCTCTATTAAAAGCGAAAATTATGGAAACGGAAAACGACATGATAGAACTCCTAAAGGATATCAAGGGGCTTCTTTCCCATCAAAAGAAAGTGATGAACGTTGATGACCTTGTGGCCTATACTGGACTCTCAAAAAGTAAGATTTACAAACTTACTCAATTACGGTTGATACCTATGGGCGGCAACAAACATATCCGTCAGAAATTCTTCGATAAGGATATTATCGATGCTTGGCTGTTGGGCGAACCTAATCTATCCGATGATTATTTGGATAGGGAGTTCGATAAAAAAATTGCACCTGAAAAGAAGAAAAAATAATTCAATACCGATATCAATTTTTAATCGAGAAAATGATTGAGAATAGTATATGAATACAGAAATACTAAAAATGAAAATAGTATCCAATATTTATTAGTAAGTAGTAATTCGAGATGTGTCATTGTCATGACAAATCTCGCTTTTGCTCCCGTTGGTCGCAAAAGAATAGGAACTAGCAATCGGGTTTTCAATATGTGAATTAAAACAGAATCTCGATTAGGACTATTAAAAAAATGCTCGGAAATAATATCCAGAAATACCAAAAGTGAAAAAGGAGTTCGTACAATTTCGATGTTCCATTTATGAGAAGAAGCTGCTCAGGGTCAAGGCCAAAAAGAGCGGACTTTCCATAAGTGAGTATTGTCGCCGTGCCGCATTTGAGGACAGGATCATCGAACGCTTTACAAAGGAGCAGATCGAAATGTACAAGATGCTGGCCAAGTATGAACTCAACTTTAAACGCATCGGAAATATGTTCCGGAAGCGCAATCCGAAGCTGGCCGATGAAGTAGTGCAATTGGCAAATAAGATACGTAGACATCTTTTGGGTTTCAAGAAATGATAGGTCTTGGGAAATCCATATCGCATACCGGAGCTTCTATGGGGTACGGTTGGAACGATGAAAAGGATGCCGAAGTAGTGTATCGGCAACATCTGTCTGGGGGTGACCCCAAGGAAATTACACAGGAATTCAAGGTCATACAATCGCAAAACCACAAGTGCAAAAAGAATACATTGAGTTTTGTACTGAGTCCCACCATAGAAGATGGCCGGGAATTAAAGACAAGGGAACTAAGAGAAATCACGGAACGATTCGTAAAGGAAATGAAATTACAGGAACGACAGGCGATTGCATTTGTTCATCGGAATATGAGCCACATCCATATCCATTTGTATGTAAACCGCATAAACTTTGAAGGAAAGGCGTATAAGGACAACTTTATCGGAAAACGGAGCCAACTAGCCGCCGAAAAGGTAGCAAGGCAATTGGGCATGACAACGGTCAGAGAGGTTCAACAACAAAAACTGGATAAGGTTAAGGATATACGGGCGGAAATAAAACAAATCCATGAAAAAGTCATGACGGAAATGAGACCAAAGGATTTTGACCAGTATATCAAGTATATGAAGCAACGGCATGTAGAAATCGTTCCGAGCATCAATAAACAGAACCAACTTCAGGGTTTTCGATTTGAGTACAAAGGAGAAAGCCTAAAAGGAAGCCATGTACACCGCTCCATGTCCATGGGAAGAATAGCTGAGCGAATCGGGCTGGATAGAACGGTAGCCCAAAAAAATGCTAAGGAAAACACAATGAACCTTCTTGAAAAGACCGCAGGGGTGTCGTCGAACTTGGCAACGACCCAAGCAAATAAGGCCATCAAAATGGCAGTCAAAAAATCGATTGGATTAGGAATGGAAATATAATACTATGGCAAAGCTGGACGAAATTATGGAAGTGTTTACCCAAGAAATATCGGGGTTCAACAATTCCATTGGAAAACTGGAAGAACTTTCTAAAAAGTTTGATGACGCAGAAATCAAAATAGATACCTCTCATCTAGAATTCCAAATAAAGGAATTCTTAAGGCTTCAGAACCGAACCAAGGATTCCTATGAAGAACGGATGGAGGAAGTTTTAAAAAAGGTTGAAAAATCTAGATGGACTCCCAAATGGGAGCTTGCATTGTTCTACATCTATGTAATTATCAATACTAGTGCGTTCTATTATTTCGGCTACTATAATATCAAATATGAACTTAAAATGCAGGATGCTGTTAGTACAGCGAGACAGGAAGGTCTTGGCAGGGCAAGGGGCTATTTTGAAGACCACGAAGTTATCTACAAGGATTTTGAAAGGTGGGCCAAAAAGCAGGACAGCGTTCCAAATCGAGAGTAGGGGTGCGCCCTATCCGGTTTTTGCTTAACGCTAATCTGCCGGAATCGCTGCAAAAACCGGACAGGATCCAGGCGCAAAGTTTTGGGGTAAGATTTGGGACGGACTTGCCCCAAACATAAACTACCAGCAAGTTGTGAATAAATCAATGTGTTCGGTCAATAGGAATTTGTGACCTGAAGGGCACTTCTTGTGGATAGGGGGAAGGAAGAAAAAGGTTATGAATTGTCATATTTCAATTTAACTTTAGTGATATTTTACATGTAGGGCTAATTTTGGTACAACAGTCTAGGCTAATTTTAGTATAATATTTACCCTGACTTTGTTACAAAAAATTGAAAAAATTACCCTTACTCTGTTACAAATAATCGTGAAAATTCGCCGAATATACTCTCTTTGAAAGACGGACGCTTATTGATTCCAAGAACATTTTTATTTAAAAAGGGTATTATTTTGCTCAAAAATGTTATATTTGGGATAAATATTACCCATAATGAAAAATAAGAGAGCCGTGCTATTTCCAAAATATCAAAAGATAATGGAACAGGTAGGGGAAAATATCAAACTTGCCCGTAAACGAAGAAAGCTTACCACTATTCAGATATCCGAAAGGGCTGGGATAAATAGACGAACCCTTTACGAAATTGAAAAAGGAAATTCGAAGGTCGCGATCGGGTCATATTTTAATGTTCTGATTGCACTTGGTTTACAAGATGATTTCTTGAAGTTAGCAACAGATGACGAATTCGGAAGAAAACTACAGGACCTAGATTTATTATAAAAGGGAAGAATGGCACAGGGTAAATTTGACATATACGTTTATGCACATTGGCAAGGAATGCCAGAAGCTAAGCTGATAGGTGTTCTTGCGGCCCATTATGCCAAAGGGAAAAAAGCCTTCAGTTTCGAATACAATAAGGATTGGATACAATCGGAACAACAGCTATTGTTAGACTCGGATATTCAATTTTATTCGGGTCCGCAGTACCCCAATAACAAGGAAAACTTTGGAGTTTTTTTGGATAGCATGCCCGATACGTGGGGAAGAACACTAATGAAAAGACGAGCGGCTCAACTTGCAAAAGAAAAGGCTCAAAAGGCTCCGACCTTATATGAGATTGATTACTTGCTAGGTGTCTATGATGAAAGCCGGATGGGGGCTTTACGTTTTAAAACGGATCCTAAAGGCCCATTTCTTGATAATAGCGAAAGCAATCCCACCCCACCGTGGTCATCGGTCAGGGAGCTTCAAGAAGCAGTCAAAAATTTTGAGAATGATACGGGTAACGAAGAAGCAAAAAAGTGGCTAGCCGTTCTTATGGCTCCGGGATCTTCTCTTGGGGGAGCAAGACCGAAGGCTAATATCTTGGATGAACACGGAAACTTATGGATAGCAAAATTTCCTTCCAAGAACGATACAATAGATAAAGGGGCTTGGGAATTTTTGGCATATCGATTGGCAGTAAATTGTGGTATCGAAATGGCATCTTCAAGAATTGAAAAGATAGTTGGAAAATATCATACATTTTTTACACAGCGTTTTGATAGGGCGGAAGGGGAGAGGATACACTTTTCATCCGCAATGACCATGACCGGAAACAATGAAGATACTATCCGGGATAGTCCGGCAAGTTATTTGGATATTGCAGCGTTTATACAGTCCGATGGAGTTAATGTAGATCAAAATTTACACCAATTATGGCGCAGGATTGTATTTAACATTGCTATTTCAAATACCGACGACCATTTGCGAAATCATGGTTTTATTCTAACCCCAAAAGGATGGATACTTTCCCCTGCGTACGATATTAACCCATCAATAGACAAAAACGGACTAGCATTGAACATTGATATGGATAACAATGCCTTGGATTTTGAGTTGGCAAAAAGTGTAGGCGAGTACTTCCGTTTGGACAATAAACAAATGGATACTATTATCGAAGAAGTTCTGGAATCGGTGGGGCAATGGAAGGAGATTGCCGAAAAAATTGGAATTTCTAGAGGAGAACAGGAATTAATGGCAGGGGCTTTTATGATTAACTAGCCGTTGTATTTTTTAAATATGTCGATAAAATTCTAAAATTTTGACATATGTAGAAAATATGTCGATGGGATAAACATCTAGCCATTTCACCTTGTTGGAAGTGTCGGATAAAATATGAATTAACGAAACTACATAAAAAAGTCCAGAATTGGGACATTCGGAGAATAGGCCTTTTGATTTGCCATATATGTCTGATAAAACGGCCTTGAGTAGAAACGCCCAAAAAGCATGCTAAAAATCCAATTCCAACTTATGTCAGTTACCTATATTACATAGGTTAAAATAATGAATACCAGTATTTAACATATAATTGGGGTATGTTACCCAAATTACAGGTATCTTTGTGAAGTTAAAATTCAGAAAGCCTAGATTCATTTAGTCTTACCCAATTCTCGATTTATTTTCAGCTCTCTTCATTTTTTAAAGCAATAGTGCAAAAAACATTTTAAGCTAAACGCAGGGTAGTGATTGTGGTTGGGATACAGTTTTTCCAATACAACAAGTCTTCACAATTAGATTTTCTCCTGGTAGCTCAAGGTTTTCATGCTTATACATAATCCTTAAGGTCTTAGGCTAGAAGGGATTCAAAACAAAATTACTAGCAGTATCAAAAATCCGAAATTCTCAAAAAGAGCAAACACTGATTTCTCAAGGACATTGAGAAAGAGGGTGAACCATTATTTCAAAACAAACAACATCAGTAAGCATGCCAACAAGAGCATGGTCACAAAGACCATAGCAATGCTAACCTTTTTCTTCGCTCCGCTGATTATTATAAATATTGGCCTTGTGGCCAGTCAATGGTTACTTTTCGTGCTGTACATCACAAGTGGAATTGGCATGGCGGGAATTGGTATGGGCATCATGCATGATGCCATACATGGCTCCTATTCCAAGCATCAAAAAGTAAACAAGTACTTGGGCTACACCATGAACCTGATCGGTGCAAATGCCACCGTTTGGAAAATACAACACAATGTACTCCACCATACCTATACCAATATAGAAGGAGCGGATGATGATATAAATGCACCTTTCTTTCTACGTTTCTCACCTCACGCCAAAAAAAATAAGCTCCACAGGTTCCAACATTTGTATGTATGGTTCTTTTATGGTCTGTCGACAATTTCATGGGTCACCGCCAAAGATTTCATCCGGCTTGCCCGCTATCGAAAAATGGGGTTTCTCGATAAAAAGAATGAATTTAGAAATGAGCTAATTAAGATAGCCGCTTGGAAGCTATTCTATTATACCTACGCCTTGGTCATCCCTTTGTTCCTGGTACCCCTGGCTCCCTGGATAATCATCCTGGCATTTCTTAGCATGCACTTTGTGACTGGTCTTCTGATCAGTATTGTTTTTCAGGTGGCACATATAATGCCAGACACAGAATTTCCACTTCCTGATGATGATGGAATGGTTGCAGGGGATTGGTCCGCTCACCAATTGGCCACTACCACCAATTTTTCACCAAACAGCAGTTTTTTTTCATGGTTGATAGGGGGACTGAATTATCAGATAGAACATCATCTGCTGCCTAATATCTGTCACGTCCATTACAAAAAAATATCCGGTATCGTTGCTGATACTGCCAGGGAATATGGGATGCCCTATCACACAAAAGTAAACTTTCTCTCTGCTGTCAAAGACCATGTCAAAACTTTGCATAAGTTGGGAAAGATACAGTCGATTCCTATGCAATTGGAACTAAATTTTAAGAACAGTAAAGAACAATGAACATTATTAAATCAAACGAACATTAAATAGATTAACAAACAATAAATATAAAGTAATGAAAGAAGGAACAGTAAAATTTTTCAACAATGCCAAAGGATTTGGTTTTATTAAACCTGTAGATTCCGATGAGGATGTTTTTGTACACCAAAGTGGTCTAGTAGATAAAATCCGCGAAGATGATAAGGTGAAATTCACAGTCGAAAGAGGTGAGAAAGGTTTGAACGCGGTAAATGTTGAATTGATTGGTTAAAACCTGTAGTTACAACACCCTTGAAAAAGCCATCTTTAAAGATGGCTTTTTAAGTCATTACCTCCAAACTGGTATGGATGGAAGTGCTCGAAATTGAAAATAAGGTTGGTTAATATTGAAATAACAACCCAAAGTCGGATATGATGAAATATGACCATAGAAATTTCAATCACGACAGCAAAATTCAGTATGAAGTCCTATCCAGTCATATAAAAAGAACACGATATTTTCTAAATTGACGACCACCGATTGAGCGTTTTAATCGAGCTTGATGCACGGTAGAATCATAGTGTCAAATCATTCGCGTACATAGTGATCATGTAGTCAAAGTTCACATCCGCTTAGCTGTAAATATAAATAGAGTATGTATCTAAAACCTGTTTACTCCTTAAAAATAGTACTCCTATTGACGAGAAAATATATTTATTTTTTTTTCTTAATGTCTATTGTACCGGTGATACTGTATGATGTGGTTGGGTTAAAATGGTTATATCTGCCTTGGCTTCCCATTGGACTCATAGGCACATCTCTCGCATTCATAACCGGATTTAAAAACAATGCTTCTTACGAAAGACTTTGGGAAGCCCGAAAGATATATGGAGGTATCGTAAACACTTCAAGATTATTGGCTACTATGGCCAATGACTTCATTACCAATGAATTTGTCAGAGTGGAGAGAACCGATGAAGAATTTTTTAATATAAAGAAAGTTATTATCATGCGCCATATAGCTTGGATGACTTCTCTTAGATACGCTCTTAGAATCAAAAAGCCTTGGGAAACCCTTGTGGGTAGTAAGTCAAGTAAAGAGCACATGAAAATGATAGAAGTAAGAGAACACGATCTGACGCTACAAGAAGAACTTCATGGATATCTAAATGAAGATGAAAAAGAATTTGTGCTGAGCATGACAAATAAACAAGCAGCGTGTCTCAATATGCAATCTAAGCAATTTAAAGAATTAAAATTAGAAGGATTGATTGATGACTTCCGACACATGGAGTTCAACAATATCATTGGTGAACTATTTACCTTACAAGGTAAGGTCGAAAGAATCAAAAACTTTCCATACCCAAGGCAATTTGCGACGCTAAACTTGTTTTTTCTATGGATTTTCATGATTCTCCTACCGTTTGGATTGATGCATGAATTTCATGAAATCGGACTCAATTTGGCCAATGATGAAAATAGATATTTTATGAATCGCCTAATTGTTGAGAACTTTGTTTGGATGACCGTTCCGATCAGTGTTGTTATATCATGGGTGTTCATGCTTATGGAAAAGGTAGGTGATGTGTCGGAAAACCCTTTTGAAGGGACCAGAAATGACGTCCCGATTACTACAATTTCAAGGGGAATTGAAATTGATGTCCGAGAAATAATTGGGGATGATAAAAATGTAATACCAAAACCCCATCCAAATTATGGTGATACTAAAATGTAAACAGGATACCAACGGCCAACCAGTTGCATAACTAACTGTTTTTGGTCAACAACGCCCTGGACATATAAAATTAAGGTATCGTTCCATCCCATAAAACGAACAGTTAAACTACCTTTTAAAGACATTAAGATAATGATACGTACAATGCTATTCTTTATATCTCTTATCCCATTGGCCATCGCCCCTTCCCAAGGAATAAGCCAAATAAATGAAATAGAAGGGGTCTTTCTTGGGTGTGTTGAGGATGGGTATTCGTTTTGTGGCAAAACAGCATTGGCTATGGAAGAAATAGTTGTCTTTGATGAGATTCTATCTGTTATCCTTGAAAAGTATCCACTACATGAGGATAAACACATTGGGGAAAATTTTATAATCTCGTTTATTGAGCATGTTGAGGTTTGGGAAGATGATGGCAAGGAAATATCCACTTTGATACGCTTACAAAAGCTTATGTCAGGACAACACCTTCAAGAGTGATGTTTCCGTAGTTTGGGGCATTAACCGAAATTTTCAGTGCTAACTATGGTGGATGCATCAACTATTTTACCATATATCGCGAAGTTCAGAGGTTTTAAGTCTTACTAATAGTTGAATCGATAAAAACACTGTTTTTAACCTTATGTGTTGTGGCATTTTTACAGATAGCATTTAGTACCCAATAATAATTGAATCCCATGGTTGCTTCCTTTTGTTGTTAAGCCATTCATTAATACATTAAAGAATAAAAATGCCATAATGGCCAGCAAAGCTGAAATAAGAAGAGTTGTTGTGCTAAAAACGCGATTCAACCCATTGTGTGCTAGTTTACGCAAAAAATTCATGGGAGGGTCGCCATAGTAATTATAATGGTATTTTTCAATCATATGATATCTATATAGCCCTCTAATAATGCCCACCGTCAAGTGAATAAACAATAGCATCGTAATCATGGATCCTGCATCCAAATCCCCAGATATTCCCATCATTAGTTATTAATTGCATCGCCTACTCCAATAAATGGAATTGCGCCTGCACCCGTTACCTCAGGTAAAATCCCGTTCCATTTTTCTATAGCCTTAAGATTTGCCTCTATCTTCCTGAGTTCGATAAGATCGGGTGAAATATTCATTTTTTGTAACCGTAATGCTTCAGCTTCGGCCGTTGCCGCGGCAATGGTCTGCTCTGCTTCTACCTTTATCCTATCCAAGTCCCTTTTTGCCTTTAGTGCATTTTGCTCTGCGGTTTGTTTTGCCTCAATGGCATCGGTAAAGGTTTGGGAAAAACTAAATGAGATAATCGAAAAGGCGTCAACCGCTATGTTCGATGCCAGCAATCTAGAAGTGAGCGCTTGTTGCATCTCGGTGCTGACAGCCGGCCTCTTGGTAATCAATTCCTCCGCAGTATATCTGGCAGACACCGCTTTCATTACTTCCTGAATGGCGGGGTCAATAATACGCTCTTTGAATTCCACACCTATAGTTTGATAAACCAAATTGGCCTTATCTGGTATGATGTGATAATTGAGGGCCACGGATAAATCCACATCCTGCAAATCAGATGAAGATGATGCCGCATCGGTCATTGCCTTTTGAATTTTTACGTCCATAAATATGACGGTCTGCACTATTGGTATTTTGAAATGGATTCCCTCATTCAACACCTTGTCCTGTACGGCGCCAAAATTCTGGACAACTCCTCGCTCACCCGCACCAATTTGAACCCATGGTTTAAATGCAAAAAGCAATATCGCCAATACGGCAATAACAATCAGATTTCTCCTTTGACCTTTTTTCAGTACGTTCTTTATTTCGCCCATAGGGTCATTAACCATAGTAATCAGGTTTATTATAAAGATAGGATTTCACGTATCCAAGTATATTGTACTAATCCAAGACAATCTTACATAAATCACACATTGTAAAGTGGAGATATGACGCTATTCGTCTTGAGTCTGGCTGATTAAAATTTTGGTGCTCTAAAAAAGAGGTGATTTCGGTACAAAAGAAAGCATTGGGCCATTCGCCCTTAGCGGAAGACTTTTTTAGATCCGAAGGGCCTTTTAGGCTTCAACAAGGCGTTCTAGGAATGTTTAACAACTATATGGCATTATGGGCCTTTGAAGGGTATTGTCGGCAGACGAGCAGAATGGTAATTACAAATCCTTAAATAACCAATGTCTCCCATTTTATCTATCCTAGTATCGTGTTAAACTTACCCTAATCATGTAACATTTAGACTATCTTTACGTCTTATAATATGTGTAGATAAGGATGCGTATTGCACCCATCACAACAAGTAAATAGAGAAGGAATAATGAAGCAGACAAAAAAAGGAACTGGAGACGGTAACATTGTTATTGACAGGCCATTGTCCCGCCATGATAGCTGGAAAAATCACCGAAGGCATACTGCCATAAAATTAATACGGTTTTCTTAAGGATCAGAAATATTAAAAAGGGGCGAAAGCCCTTTTTTTATGGAATGCCTTTTTGTCCAACATATCCATTTTTCAGTATGCTCATAGGCACAATTAGGTAATGGGGCCATAAATGGCAAACTCCTTGTCTTTTTCAATGGCCCAAATAGTATTGCCATAATCAAAATGCCAATACTCCTTTAGGTCACATACAAAATCTTCATCTTCAAATAAATTGATCAGCAGGGCTCTATTTTTCTTCGCTTCGGGGCTAATATTCGGATAGTAGGGATAGCACTTTTTTGAAAGATCAATCTCCAATCCTTTGTTGGTGCCAAAATTCATTACACAATCTTCGATCTTATCATAAATCAAAGCGTCCACTGCTCCACCGGTCACATGCATTGACTTTGTAGGGGGCGCGATGAAATAACTAATAATCTGTTTAATATCGCCATCCGATTTTTCTGGATGTTTTTTTTTAAAGGAAGCAAATGTAGTCTCCCAAAGAAGTCGCTGATGTTCAAAAGACCTCCAAGCGGAGCGAATGATCAGAATTTTATCTTGCTTGTCCAATACTTTGCTTATCCGGCCTATTTTTTCAATAATAGCTTCTCGGACCAAGTATTGATAGTTTTTCAAAATTGATGGTTCAAAAATCAAATTAAAATTCGTGTCCATCAAACTCACCAGTTGTGAGTGGTTTTCTCGAATCCAAATGGAGGGGACTAAAAGTTTATGCCGAAGGTCTTTTGTCTCCACCGCGTCACAGTATGCTTGCACATTCATATAGGTTGATCGTGTTTTTTGAAATGTTTGGGGTGCTAAATGCCCTTAATAGCGCACAATAATTGAGGTCGAAAGCTACGGTATCCCCCACTTTTAAACTTGTTTCGGTATTATCTATCAACATGTGATCACTACTAGCGCCGAGCACAGTTATTTTTTGTTTTGGAGTAATTCCTGAAACGATGACGTCCTGCATTCCAATCGCGAGAACGGCCCTATCCATTAAGCCTTCGTTCTCAAACTTTGGGATATCACCATTCGCATTTTGATATACCTCCCCATAGGGTTGTGATGGTTTTCGTTTTGCTTCGATAACCTCGGCAAGTAAAGTAAAGATATCAGTGAAAAGTCCTGGTATTTGTTTTCTACGAAGTGCTTCCCTACCTAAAAAAATGGATTCACCCAATCGTAAGCTATTTATTCTGCCCACATCTTTTGAAGATGTAAACCAGTTGTAATTTGCAGAGTTTCCGCCGGAGATCATTGCCAAGGTAATTTTGAATTTTTCTTCCAAACGAATCGCTATTGAGGACAACTCGTTCATTTTGTCTGCATCAGGGCTTATTCCGCCAAAGCATGCAAGATTCGTTCCTATACCTACCAAGACCAGGCCTTCCAAGTTTAGGACCTCTTTTACCATGGCATTCATTTCCGAAGGCATGATTCCTTCCCGTAAGTCCCCAAGTTCCACCATAAGAACAACCTTATGTATGATATGGTTTCTTAAGGCATATTCCGAAAGTTTTTTTAGAACAGTTAATTCAGAGTTTAAACTTATGTGCGTATGGATAACCACGGCTTCTACCTGACTGAGCGCAGGTGTCCTGAGTAACAGATATTGCGCCCGAATACCCGCTTTGCGCATTTTTATAATATTCGAAATTCTAGAGTCTGCCAGAATTTCAATACCATTTTTGACCAAGATGTCGGCAATTATTGGATTGCCCCCGATCACTTTGGTTACTCCTACTACATTGATTCCCTTAGAACCATAAAGCGTTTTCAACTGTTGTACGTTATGGGCAATCTTTCCTAAATCTATATCTATCCTAGGAAGATTCAAACCAACACCGACTCTCTCTTTAACTCTGGAAATGTTTTGACCAATTCCTTTACCAGTTTATCGCATCCATGTATAAGGACATCCGAAACAGGTAGATTATATTCTGATTCGTACTGCTCTATGATTTGGTTCACTTCAACAGCAGTCATTTTTTCATGGTTAATGGTGATGGCTATCACCTTTGATTTAGAGAATATTTCTATCATTTCAATCTCTTCTACCAAGCCCAGCATTGGAATTTTGGGATAGTCACAATAACTCTTTCGCTTAGGTGGATGCTGTATGATTATTGCATCAGGCGCTGCCCCACGAATTATGGCACTTGAGGAAGTAAATGCGGGATGGCTTAATGCTCCCTGTCCCTCAACAACGATGATGTCAGGTCCTTCTTGCTCATAGGCATTTAAGATGGCGTTTTCAACTTCGCCGGTAGCAAATCCTGATGTCAAAACATCTATAGCCACTCCGTATTTAGAGCCTTGGAGCAAGCCTGTCTGACCGGTGGTCACAAAGACGGCGTTCAGACCTTCATTGCGTAAGGCTTCCACCAATGCCAATGCGGTGGTTCTTTTACCAACCGCACAATCAGTGCCCATTACCGTAATTATCGGAACCTTTACCTCTTGAATGCGTCCCGAAAAATTATGGAGGTCTTCCCGCTTTGGCGGTTTTCTAACATCCAGTATAGTTACTCCATAATTGCGGGCCATACGGGTAAATTGGGTATTCTCGTTAAAAAATTCAGGAAGACCATTAACGATATTCATCCCACTTTTCATGGCGGTAAAAATAATTTCTTGTTGTTCATCGTTTAAAAAGGAAGCCAGTGGGGCGATACCGTAGATAAAATATTTCGGAAGAATGCTCAATTCTTCTAAGGCAAGTGCTATACTTTCGAAAATGGGAATGCCATTTTTTACACCATCAAGATATTCTCCAGCGTCCTGACCAGCCTTCGAACTGTCAATGACCCCAACAATATCATAGGTCTCCGATTGCCGAACAAGTCCATTGGCCACTTTACCGTCTATACGGCCAAATTCATTCTCACAATAAATTAAAGCCTTAGCTTTCATAAGTTGTATTATTTAGGTGTCCGAAGGGATAGTGCCTCCTTCATAAGGTTTTAATTCCCTATCAAAATAGACCTGATCTTTAGCGTTAGGTTGATTCTGAAGGGTACAGTAATAGATTCTGCGAGCATACAGTCGTACAACAAGTGCAATTGAAGGTTTTACCTTCGCGCATACCACGTCTCCTATTTCAAACCTTTTTTCCATTGTTTCATTTCTCTATTATACATTCATGCGCTACAGTTAGATCTTAATAGTAGTACAAATCATCTTGAATTTATGATTTGCTTCTATTGAGCTGGTGGAATACCCTGGTATTAGTATCGAGTCTCCCTTTTGCATAAAGGTGGAGTAATCATTGATAACAACTTCCGCTTTACCCTCAATTATGTGAATAAAACGTGAAAAAGGGGATTTCTCGTAAGATTGCACTTTGCCATAATCGAATACAAATGCCTGTATGACACAGTTGTTTTCGACCATTATGTTTTTTACAACTATCGTATTGGAAATATACTCTAGTGCATCTACCAAGTTAAACTTCTTGGATTCTTCAAATTCGCCCTTTTCCATAGTTGAGCAATTATGGCATGAATAAGATATATGACATCTGCCTTTTTTTTCCTATTCCGCTCTGTTTTTGGCATTCCGTTTTGCCCTTTTGGCGGCCTTTTTCTCTTTGGGAGTGCTTGATGGTGCTGTTTTTCCTGATTTTTGTTTCCCTTCTTTTTCTCTCGACATAATTTTTATTTTTTATTGATTTATGGAAGTGAAACTGCGACCACCAGCATTATTAATAAAAGCACAAAACAGATAACGCATTTTCTCATGGACTATAATTTATCAATGCTACTTTCGATATAAATTTGCTTTACAAAAACAATGGTTACCGCACCACCAACCCTTTTTGCCTTTTAATGAAAAAAGAGCAGTGTTTTTTAGTTCCTGCTCTTTTTTGGGCTTTTGAATAATCTAAAAGCACTTATCAATAAACAAAGTTAAATTCTCTTTCTCCTAGTATGGTTCAGGCCGCGTATTTGAAATTGACCGAAGTCACTTTCTGATTTTGATCAGATCGGGTTGAAGGTTTTTCTCCAATTCCTTCCATCTTGCAGTTTCTTTGCTTGTATTATCGAATACAGGCCTAAAGACATCTCTTATTTTTTTAAGAATACCGTAAACCAAATTGTTCTTTTCGAATATGTCCATACATGTTGTGTATTTAGTCCTGTTCGTTAACATCATAACAGTAGGCAAAGATGCGACAGAACCACGGGAATTTTGCTATATAAATATTTGTGGTCCTTACATATATCACAGGTTTTCCAAATTTTGCTGTCTTTTTTTCTTCATTTTTTTGAAGAATGAAGGTGTGAGGCCAGTGACTTTTTTAAATTGATTTGACAAATGCGCTGGGCTACTATAGTGAAGCTTATGGGCTATTTCGGCTAAGTTGAGCTCATTATATAGCAACAATTCCTTTACCTTTTCAATTTTATGTTTGATAATATAATGCTGTATGGTGATTCCTTGCACTTCTGAAAATGTATTCGACAGATAGGTGTAGTCGTATCCCAATTTTTCGCTTAAATAACCAGAATAATTTGTTTTTGGAATTTCATCATTGTGATGGATCATCTCAACTATTACATTTTTTATTCTTTCGATTAATATACTCCTATTATCATCCAACAATTCCAATCCGGACTTGAGTAGATTATTCTTGAGCTGGATTCGCTTTTCATCAGTAATTTCCCCCATAGTTTCAACCATGCCCAGATTCAATATTACGTAGTCCAGTCCCAACTTTTTTAATTCTTCCTTTACCAACATTTTACAGCGAAGACTGACCATGTATTTTATGTATAACCTCATATAATTCGTTTAAAACTAAAGGTGGTCACTTAGTTGGTGCGTAAAAATCAAATAAGCTTGTACATCCTAAATCCAGGACAATTGAAAATAGGTTTTCCGCCTGAATAATAGGATTCTAATGCCCTTTGAAAAAAGTGAAAGTAAGTCCTTTTTAAAGGTAGTCAATAAATGGTGTTTTGATGTATGAACACAAATCATTATTTAACTGTTGAATCCAATAAGAAAAGATATTGGAAGATTAAAATGGGATATGTTCTCAGTGATAAAGCAATTATTCAAAAACAGAACCTATTCCAAATATTCCTTAAGGAAATCGCATTTTGAGGATTTCCTTAAACGTAACAATGCCCTCGTTTTTATCTGTCTTATCCGTTCCTTCGTAATGCCCAGTTGGTAGGCAATTTCCTCCATTCCCATTGCTTTATTGGCGCCGATGCCATAATACTTCTTGATCACGTAGGCCTCACGATCTGAAAGGATATTGAGCAACCCCTCCAATTCTGTCCTTAATGAATTTTCAATAAGGCCCTTTTCAGGGTTATCCAAATTGCCCGAACTTAAAACTTCATACAACGTGAAGTTGTCACTCTCGGTATTTAATGTTTCATCCATTGACTTGGGCCACATGGAGTGTTTCATGCAGAGTTGGACCTCAGCAAGGGAAACGTCAATCAGTTCCGAGATTTCTTCAGCATACGGCAGTCTTTGGTGAATCTGTTCAAAATTGGAGGAGGCTTTGGTTATCTTGTTGATCACGCTTATTTTGTTCAAAGGCAATCTCACCATTCTTGTAGTTTCTGTCAACGCCTGAAGTATCCCCTGGCGTATCCACCAAACGGCATAGGAAATGAATTTAAACCCTCGGGTTTCATCGAATCGGGTTGCGGCCCTAACCAATCCAAGATTTCCCTCATTTATCAAATCGAGTAATTTCAAACCCCGACCTTGATATTGTTTGGCCACCGATATAACAAATCTTAAATTGGAATTGACCAACTTTTCAAGGGCCAAATTGTCGCCATTTCTTATAAGAATCGCTAATTCGACTTCTTCATCTTCTGTAATCATTGGGATACGGCTTACATCAACTAGATATCTTTTAAGTGATTCACCATCCCTATTGGTAACTTGTTTTGCTATTGAAAGTGGCCTCATGGTATTTGGTGTTTAATCGTAACGAACTTCCGACGTTAATTAGGTTTCAGCTGCCTTTGGGGTCGTTCCTTTGTAAAATTTCGATTTTGCCAATTGATTTGACCAAGGGGGTAATGCAAGCCTCTACGGTATTTGGTGCGTTAATGTTGAAACCTTCAAAAAAATAGCTTAGAATGGACCCCTAGTGATAATTGGAAAATGACAATAGAGAGGGCTCTCTTTTTATTTCAAGACTGGCTCAATTCTCGTGGATGGTCTGTTAAGTTTGATAAAGAAACGGATATTAATTGGATATACTGGGTTAATTCCATTTATTACTATTCGATTAAAACTTTAGATATCAGGTTTCCTGATATCTTATATGTTGAGGGGATTGTAAAAGGAACTTTTTATAAGACAATATTTTACTTTGAGAACAACACTTGGTAGGCATATTTACTACACATGATTGCACAAAGGTAATCTTGGACTTTTATAATATTCGATGATATCGATTTACTTTGTAATTTTGGCTTGTAGACAACACACAATCAATACGTTCTGAAGTTACTTATAAATCGAGTGTCCATAAAGGGATTTGATTTAGACAAGTACAATCAAAATACTGAAAATCAATTATTTGTAACGATACGCGGCATGCTGCCACCCCGACTTTAGCTTTAAAGCCTGTAAACAAACGTTTACAGGCTTTTTTGTGCAATCAAGTTTTGACGAAAGGTTGGTAAATCAATCAATCCACCCAACTTTTCATAAAATCCTCCGCCAATATTTTCTTAAGATAGCATAATAGTTCCCGGGCATTTTCTTGGGTAAAGACCAACGGGGGTTTGATTTTCAAAACGTTATGGTCGGGGCCGTCGATGCTCATTAAAACATGGTGGTCCTTCATTCGATCCACCAGATAATCGGTTTGATCGGGTAGGGGGTTCTTTTTTGAATCTACCAACTCTATACCGAGAAATAGTCCTTGCCCACGTACATCACCTATTATCGGAAACTCTTCGGCCAAGGCTTTCAACTCAACCTTTAGAAACTCCCCGACCAATTGGGCATTTTTACGAAGTCCTTCATTTTTTACCGTTTGCAGAACTGCGCTTCCGATCGCGCATGACACCGGATTACCACCAAAGGTGTTGAAATATTCCATTCCGTTTGCGAATTTTTCCGCTACCTCTTGGGTGCAGACTACAGCGGCTAGCGGGTGTCCATTGCCCAAGGGTTTACCCATCGTAATAATGTCGGGCACGACATCGTAAAGTTGAAAGCCCCAAAAGGTTTTTCCCATACGTCCGCAACCTACTTGAACTTCATCTGAAATACAAAGGCCGCCGGCCCGTCGTACGTAATCATACGCCTTATCTAAAAAGCCGTTCGGTAATTCGATCTGACCGCCACAACTGATAATAGGTTCGATGATAAAGGCCGCGGGTTTTCTATTTTTTTTATGAATGGCATCGATTTGTAGCTGTACTTCTTCGGCATATTTGCTTCCCGAATCGAATCCTCTATATTTACCGCGAAAAGCATCGGGTAAAGGAATTATGTGTGTATGTTCGGGAGCTCCTTTTCCGCCTTTGCCGTCGAACTTATATGAACTGATGTCGATACACATGTTTGTATTTCCGTGGTAGCCGACTTCCGAGGCGATTATATCTTTCAGTCCGGTTGCGGCCTTAACCATGCGCATGGCAAGTTCGTTGGCTTCACTTCCGGAGTTCACAAAATGTACGACATTGAGCGCTTGGGGAAGCGTTTGCAACAATTCTTGGGCCAAAATATTGATTTGATCATGAAGATAGCGCGAATTGGTATTCAGCAGTGCCATTTGCTCTTGCCCGGCCTTTACGACTTTGTAATTCTCGTGGCCGACGTGCGCAACATTGTTGACGGTATCCAGATATTTTTGACCGTATTGATCCAATAAATATTGGGCCTCCCCGCGAACTATTTTAATGGGATTTTTGTATTGAAGGCTTAGACTTTTTCCAAGATGCTTTCTGCGATAATCGATCAACTCTTGATTGGTGGTTTCCTGTTTTTGAGCTAATTCCTTTAATTTGAAAAGCAGGTTGGGGTCTGGACAAAGCCCTTGCCAAACCTCTTTCTGTTTGGGGTAGGTTACGCCCGGAAAGTCTTTTTTGTTGTCTAGTAGCGAATGCATCAGCTGAAAATGCAGGTGGGAGACCCAGTTTCCGTTCTCGGGATAGTTTCCCAAATGGCCAATACACTCTCCTTTGTTTATTCGTTGGCCGACTTTTTTAGAGGATACACTGGCCACCGTCAAATGGCCGTATAAGGAATAAAGTCCAAAGCCATCCAATTCATGCCTTAGAATTAGCAATCCGCCATACTCCTTGTCCCCGGCATCGTTTACCGCAATTACCACCTCACCATCAAATAGGGCATGTACCGGCGTTTTTTCAGGAAGCCAAAAATCAATGCCCAAATGAATTGTGCGGCTTTCAGGACCTGAATTCCCCACTTTGTCATATTCGGTCGATGTGTATAAAGGCCGTGGTTCTAAATACCCTCCGGCAAGAATTCTGTCGGGATACTCTTTTTGTAACCGGTCGATCTTAAACTGAAAAAATTCCAGATCATTGAATTCCTCCCGATGGCCGATCCATTTGCTGGAAACACTTAAATCGAGATGATGGACTTTGTTTTTGTCGACCGTTGGAAATAGATCAGTAAGGGAAAATCTGTTTTGCGCCGCCCACTTTTCAAATTTCCCTGAATCGGGGTGAACTGAAAACCCACAAGCCTGTCGAAAACTGAACAGCGCAAATTCAGGGCTAATTTCCTTCCATTTCATCAAGAGCTCCCAGGCAGGTCGCTCACTGATCTGCAAGTAAGCGTTGTCGGGCTCTTTGATTTTGTTAATGGCCGATTTTGTGACCGAAATAACCAATCTCATGGCTATGCACCAATATAGATGTTCGATTTCACCCTCGGTTAGCGCATATTGCTCGTGATAACCTTTCACTATCGACAAAGAAGCCTCTAGAGGATTGTTATGGCCCATAATACCATAGGCGCAGGCAACGGCAAGATCATTTATAACCTGGGTATGGCAAGAATCGCCATAATCGATGGTCGTTACGACATGTGGGTGGATCAACGCGTCTGAAACGATGATATTATTGTCATTGGCATCGTTATGCACAACGCCTTTTCTTAGTTTTGAATACGATTTTTGTAACGCTTCGAATGTCTGTTGATAGAATAGGATAAGGTCTTTTTCCTTTCCTTTGAACAAATTCAAATGGTTTTTGGTCCAAAGTGATTGGGCGATGTCCCAATCGAATTCTCTATGGGCCTGCGGGTGATCGAAGCCCTGTAGCGCTTTGGTCAGTTTGCCACAATGTTCGCCCAAACTTTTCCTCAAATCGTCGAGTTGAGGATTTACCGTACTCCACAAACGACCTGATACCCATGTGAGCAGACGTACTTTTCTGCTTTTTCCATGCGCATCGGTAATCGTGGTTATCACATTTTCTTGAAGATCGCTAACAACTTTTGGAGCGATTAGGTTTTCTCCGTTATCCGCGATATATAGCAGCAGTTTTTGTTGAAAGTCAAGATAGTCATCGTCTTCTCCAGGCCTTGATATCTTAAGTATGTAGTCTTTTCCGACCTTGGCCTTTATCCTGAAATTGAAATCGATTTCACCTGGGAGGGCCGTCGCGCCACAATTCATGCCAAAATGTTCGAGAACGATATTCTCGGCCATTTCGGTCGTTATTTGAAGATTATTGTAAGCGTCTGGCATTGAGATTCTAAGAACTAACTAAACTGATCAGGGTGTGGATGTTCCCAAGGCCCGCGATATTCTCTTTGAAGCAGTTTCGTGGCTTCGGGATCGTCGATAACCGTTCTTGTTTTTGGGTCATATGAAAGGGGTCGCCCCAACTCCATTGATAAGTTGGCCAAAATACAGCTTGCCGTTGAGATATGACCTTCTTCGATATCGGCTACGGGACGGGTTCCATTTTCTATGGCCGCTAAAAAGTTGCGCATATGTCGTCGAGTTGCCGGGGCGGCATTCAACTCATTGTCCTTTTCTATAAGATCTTCGGGGTATTGTTCTTTTTCGTAGAGTACATCGAAATGTATGGGTTCGGCATCTTTGTCGAAAGGTACAAAATCGGCTTGCATCGTGCTTCCCGACAGTGTTCCCTTTTCACCATATAATTTGAATGACCAGGGATATTCCGGATCGGCCGGTGTGCCCCATGTTCGGTGTTGCCAGACGCAGTTCAGTTCATCGTGTTCGAAAATAGCCGTTTGGGTATCGGCAATATTTGATTTGCCATCCGTTTGCACATAAATACCTCCCGTAGCGGTTATTTTTTTTGGCCATCCCAATTTGAGCATCCAGCGCACGGTGTCGTACATGTGTACACACATGTCGCCTGTTATCCCGTTGCCGTATTCCATAAAAGTTCGCCACCACCTTCTATGCGGAAGCCCATCGTAGGGCCGCAAAGGTGCGGGACCTGTCCACATTTCATAATCCAAAAAATCCGGAACGGGTTCCAAGGGTGGATTCCCATTGGCCCGCATATGATAATAACAGCACATTTCTACATGCTTTATCTTCCCGAGAAGACCCGCATCGACTATTCGTTTTTTTACCTCGATAAGGTGCGGAGTGCTTTTGCGCTGCGTGCCCACCTGTACTACCTTGTTATGTTTTCTTGCCGCCGCGACCATGGCCTCCCCTTCAATAACATCAACACTGATAGGTTTTTGCACATAAACATGCGCACCCGATTCGATCGCGGCGATGCATTGCAATGCATGCCAGTGATCAGGTGTTCCGATAAGCACGATATCCAGATCTTTTTTCTCTAGCATCTTGCGGTAGTCGGAGTACAGCTTGGGTTTCTTGCCTGATTTTTGTCTCTGTGACACAAGAACTGCCACTTCGTTCAAAAATTTACTGTCGACGTCACAAAGCGACACTACATTGACATTGGCAACCTGAATCAATTTAAAAAGATCGCTCGTGCCGTACCATCCCGTACCGATCAACCCTACCCGAATCGGTTTGTCTTCATTGGTCAGATCAAACCCATAGGCGCTAAAGGTCGAGAATAACATAGCGGCCGATGTGCCTTTGATAAAATTGCGGCGATCTAGGTTGAATGTATCTTTTTTCATGGTTCGGTTTATTGCCTCTTTTTTATTGAATGCTTCTAAAGATATTGAAAACTCATTAAAACGGGCCAAAGTTTAGATAGATTTTGTAATTCGATTGATAGTACCTTTTTAATGGGTAATTTAGCGGATATTTAAAGATAGGACATGAAAATTCAATTATATAAGCCATGTTGGGGACATTTACGGTTGTTTGCGCTTGTCTTTTTTATCGCCTGCAAAGGTCAGGTCGAAGAAAAAACAACCGAGCACGAATATACCAATGCGCTCATTTCAGAAACAAGCCCTTATTTGTTGCAACACGCCCACAATCCGGTGGACTGGAGGCCTTGGAGTGAAGAAGCCTTGGAAGACGCCAAAAAAGAAGATAAGCTTTTGCTGATCAGTATCGGCTATTCATCTTGCCATTGGTGCCATGTAATGGAGGAAGAAACTTTTGAAGATGAAGAAGTGGCGGCCCTAATGAACGAGAATTTCGTAAGCATAAAAATTGATCGCGAAGAGCGACCCGATATCGACCACATCTACCAGACCTTCGTACAGCTTATCGACCAGAATAGTGGTTGGCCCCTGAACATTATCGCCCTGCCCAATGGAAAGCCTTTATATGGAGGAACCTATCACACGAAGAAACAATGGAGCGAAGTACTTGCAAAGATTCATCAGTTGTATAAAGATAGCCCCGAAAAAGCCAATGAGTATGCCGACATGGTTGCGACGGGAGTTCAAGAGGCAAATATTGTTTCTCCACAAAACGACACCAAGGGAATCTCACCTGACCTACTAGCGGAAGCAGTGGATATTTGGAGGGCCAACTGGGACTTCGAATGGGGAGGAGATAAGGGGCCCGAAAAATTCATGCTTCCCATAAATTTAACTTTTTTACTTGATTATGCACTCTTGACCGGCGATGAACAGGCAAAGGCCCATGTTAAAAACACGTTGGACAAGATCGCCCTAGGAGGCGTCTATGATCATGTTGGCGGTGGGTTCTTTAGGTATAGCACAGATGGTCAATGGAAAGTTCCTCATTTTGAAAAAATGCTTTATGACAACGCCCAGTTGTTGAGTCTATATGCCAAGGCGTATCAGGTTTTCAAAGATCCGGACTACTATAAGGTCGTTTTGGAAACCATTGAGTTTCTTGAGCGTGAAATGTACAATGGGGAAGGAGGCTTTTATGCAGCCATCGATGCCGACAGCGAAGGTGAAGAAGGAAAGTTCTACGTTTGGAAAGCAGATGAACTGAAAGATATATTGCAAGACGACTTCAGACTGTTTTCAGAATACTACAATATTCGCCCTGAGACCGTTTGGGAAAACGACAACTACGTATTGTACAAAGAGGTCGAGAACGTTGATTTCGCTAAAAGCAACAATGTTTCGGAAAGTGATATGGCCAATGCAGGGTCACGGTGGAAAAAATCACTTTTGGATCAACGGATGACAAGGGTGCGGCCCAGTATAGATGACAAGATAATCACCTCATGGAACGCGCTGTTGATCAATGGCTATCTCGATGCCCATAAGGCATTCGGGAACACCGAATTTCTTGACAAGGCCAAAGAAATATTCGGCTATTTAAGGCAGAACAACTACCAAGAAAAAGAATTGGTGCATGCGTTCAAAAAGGGAAGCAAGCGCAATACTGGCTTTGTGGAAGACTATGCCTTCGTTATTGACGCAGCGCTCAGTCTATATGGTGTTACCCTTGAGGAAGTATACCTCGATTTCGCTTATGAACTGCAAGAAACGGCCCAAAAAGATTTTTTTGACCAAGCTTCAAAAATGTTCCATTTTAACAAAGGTCACGAGTTGATTTCAAGAATAATAAAGACAAATGACGGCGTGTTGCCCTCCCCGAACGCGATAATGGCAGGTAATCTGCTAAAACTCGGGCATATCGGTTATGATTTAGAACTGATTGAAGGCTCGGAGGTCATGTTGGCCAATATGGCCGGAGTCATGCAAACCGATTTGGCCGGTTTTGCGAAATGGGGCCAGTTATCAATGGCCTTCACCCATCCGTACTTTGAGGTTGCCGTGGTCGGTGATCAGGCCTTATCACTGGTAACTGCATTTAATGAGAATTATATTCCGAATGCAATCGTAGTGGGTAGTGCCGAACCTAGTAATCTTCCGCTGTTCAAAGATCGTTTTGATGAAGAAAGCACTTTTATTTACGTATGTCAAAACAGTACGTGTAAACTTCCCGTGAAAACGGTTGCCGAAGCTATCGATCAAATGGCAAACTTTTAGCGAATTCGATTTCCCCAACTGAAATCGGCCTGTATAATTAAGGGTCACTGAGATTGAATTTTATCGATTTGGTCAAACCAACCGACGTTTTTCCGGGGTCAAGCGAGTACCCTAAAATGTAACATCGCTCGCATAAATATTGATTGTCGTTGACCGACGGTTTTATGTCATCTTTGACCGCTTTTGTGTTATTCGGATAAAAAAATAGGAATACTCCTTAATTATTTTTTAAATTGTTGCAAATAACAAAAATCAAACTATGCAAATAAAAGAAAGCTCTGAGGTATATGATGTAATTATTGTAGGCTCGGGTGCGGGTGGGGGCATGGCCACCAAGCAACTCGCGGATGCCGGGCTTAATGTGGCCGTTGTTGAGGCGGGCCCATTTTTTGACCCCAAAGACCCCAAGACCATGACACAACTTAAATGGGCCTATGATTCGCCGAGAAGAGGTGCCGGAACGGATCGTGCATTTGGAGAATGGGATATGTCCTGGGGCGACTGGGAGGTCGAAGGAGAGCCTTATACCCATGAAGAAGGCACTGAATTCAAGTGGTGGCGTGCAAGGATGTTGGGTGGAAGAACCAACCATTGGGGGCGTATCTCACTTCGGTTCGGTCCGAAAGACTTCAAGGGAAAATCACATGATGGTTACGGAGAAGATTGGCCGATAGGGTATGACGATGTCAAACCCTACTATGATAAGACCGAAAAATTGATCGGGGTTTTTGGTTCAAAGGAAGGGTTGCCCAACGATCCTGACGGATTTTTTCTTCCTCCACCAAAGCCTAGATTACATGAACTTTTTTATATCAACGGGGCCAAAAAAAGTGGAATTCCGGTAATTCCCGGTCGGCTTTCCATGTTGACCAAAAAGATAAACGAAGATAGAGGTGTCTGTTTTTATTGTGGACAATGTGGCCGTTCATGTTCCGTTTATGCCGATTTCTCCGCGGGTAGCTGCCTGATATTTCCTGCCCAAAAAAATGGAGGCAAGGTCAAATTGTTTGTCAATTGCATGGTACGGGAGGTAACGACCAACGACGAAGGAAAAGCAACCGGGGTATCCTATATCAATAAAGAAGATAGAAGGGAATACAAATTAAGGGGCAAGGTCGTAGTTCTGGCCGCCTCGGCCTGCAGTACCGCTAGAATTCTATTGAACTCGAAGAGCAAACAGCACCCCAACGGATTGGGCAATAGCAGCGACCTCGTAGGTCATTATTTGCACGATTCTACCGGTGCCAGTGCCGCAGGATTCATTCCCGGGTTGATGAATAGAAAAGTTTCCTACAATGAAGATGGGGTAGGCGGTATGCACGTCTATTCGCCATGGTGGGGAGATCATTCAAAATTGGATTTTCCCCGAGGATATCACATCGAGGTTTGGGGCGGAATGAGCAACCCTAATTACGGCTTTGCATGGAATCCGAACGACTTCAATAAATTCTTCGGTTTGAAGGTCGGCGGCTATGGCGACCAATTGCGTGACGATGTCAAAAAGTACTATGGTTCTGTCATTGGTTTTGGCGGTAGGGGAGAAAGTGTCGCAAGAAAGGAAAATTATTGCGAGATCGACCCCACTACGGTCGATCAATTCGGCATTCCGGTGCTTAAGTTCAACTACAAACATTCCGACCTCGAGATTAAGCAGGCCAAACATATGCAGGACACATTTGAAGAACTGATACACAATATGGGTGGCGAGCCTTTGGGGGAAAAACCTGGCAAGGACAAAGACTATGGACTGTTGGCCCCTGGTCAGATTATCCATGAGGTGGGCACGACCCGAATGGGCAAAGATCCGAAAACATCGGTTACGAACGAATTTCAGCAACTGCACGATGTCGACAATGTCTTTATCACCGATGCAGGTCCTTTTACTTCGCAGGCCGATAAAAACTGTACCTTGACAATTTTGGCGCTTTCATGGAGGGCCAGTGATTATATCATCGAACAACTGAAAAAACAAAATATTTAGAAGAAGATGGATAGAAGAAAAAGCATACAGACCATAATCCTTGGTGCAGGGGCCTCGGCCTTGGCGTTTCATGGTTGCAAGACCGAAGGCGATGCCAATGTTGAAGAAGCGGTCGCCGCATCCGATGAAAAGTATTTTGGTCGAACGCCCAAGGAACTTGAGCGGATCGAAAAACTAAATGCCGAGCGATTGTTCAACGAACACGAAATGGAGACCATCGGGGTCTTGAGTACGGTCATACTTCCTCCTAAAGAACCACATGGCGGACCTTTGGAAGCTGATGTTCCCGAGTTCATTGAATTTATGGGAAAAGACATTCCGGAAATGCAAACCACCCTATTGGGAGGTCTCATGTGGTTGGACCATAAGAGCAATACCGAGTTCGGAACCGATTTCAAATCGGCGACCTTGGAACAGCAAAAACAGATCTGTGATCAAATTTGCTACCACGATATCGAAGTGCCCTTGGACGACCAACCCTTGGAAATACAATTTTTCTATATGATGCGGGGCCTGACGATGACAGGCTATTATACCTCTAAAGTCGGTATAGCCGACCTCGGGTATAAGGGAAATATGCCCAATGTCTGGGATGGGGTACCCCAAGATGTGTTAGATCAGCACGGCGTGGCCTACGATCCCGAATGGATCGCAAAATGTGTCGACCAGAGCAAGCGAGGTGTCATTGCCGAATGGGATGAAGATGGTAACCTTTTAACATAGGCCATAATGAAGAAATTTACCGTAGTCATAATTCTTGCGGCTTTTGCAATGTCGTTGAACGCCCAAGAAGTAGGGTTGCAACTGTACAGCCTTCGCAATCAATTCAAGACCGATGTACCCGGCACGCTGCAATTGATCAACAGTTGGGGCATCACCAATTTGGAAGGCGGTGGAACGTACGGACTTGAGATGGATGAGTTCAAAGGCCTGCTCAAAAAAAACAACCTTGACGTAGTCAGTGTCGGTGCCGGATATGATGATCTGAAAGATGGAAATATCGATAAGATTATTGAAAATGCGAAAACTTTCGGTGCCAAATATGTCATGTGTGCATGGATTTCCCATGAAGGGAACAATTTCGATATTGCCAAGACCAAGGAGGCGACCGAAGTGTTCAATACGGCCGGGAAAAAATTGAAAGAAGCAGGCCTTACACTGGCCTATCATGCCCATGGTTACGAGTTCCGTCCTTATGAAGATGGTACTTTGTTTGACTATATGGCCAAAAATGCAAAGGATTTTGCCTTTGAAATGGATGTTTATTGGGTGCAGCACGGAGGTGAGGATCCCTTGGCTTTGTTGAACAAGTATCCCGATAAATTCGTTTTATTACATCTTAAGGATATGGAAAAGGGAGTGAAAGGTAACGATACCGGTCACGAAGATGTTGAGACCAATGTAGTGTTGGGCACAGGGCAGGTAGATATCGCCGGGGTCGTAAAAAGGGCCCAAGAACTAGGGGTAGTCGAATATATGTTCATAGAAGATGAATGCTCTAGAGTGGTAGAACAAGTGCCTCAAAGCCTTAATTTTCTTGAAGGCCTGGAATAATTTTGAAGCAAATTAGTTGAGAACCTCCCTTTTTTCTGAAGGGAGGTTTTTTGGTTTAATACCTTATCTTTAAGGGGTTCTCAATTTCAAAACATCATTATGTACAAACCGAAACTTGCCAATCTTTTGGGGGCGCTCTTCCTCCTATATATCTCATGCGCCGATAAAAAGCAGAACGAAAACTTGAATGAAAGCGAACTATCACGACCGAATATTATCTGGTTGGTGGCCGAAGACCAGTCCCCTGACTTTTTTCCGATGTATGGCGATAGCACTATTTCACTTCCGAACCTCGAAGCTTTGGCGAGTGATGGTGTCACCTTCACCAATGCCGTATCGCCCGTACCGGTTTGCGCTCCGGCCCGAAGCGCCCTCATTACGGGAATGTATCCAACGACCTTGGGAACCCATAATATGAGAACGTACACACCATCGCGCGAGGTGAACGAACCTTTGCTAGATAGCCTACCAAGTTACTCGCCGATAGTTCCGAACGGGGTACGGATGTTCACCGAATATTTGAGAAAAAATGGATATTACACGGCCAATGGTCCAAAGGAAGATTACAATTTCGAAAAAACGGATGCCGCTTGGGATGAAAGCGGTAAACAAAGGCATTGGCGAAAAAGAAAAGGAGGACAACCTTTTTTTACGGTCTTTAACTTTGGTGTAAGCCACGAATCACAAATTTGGAGTAGGGGGAAGGATTCCCTTTTTGTCGACCCCAAAGATGTGCCGGTTCCTCCCTATTTTCCCGATACTGATACCATTCGGCACGATATTGCGGTCAATTATAGCAATTTGAAACGGTTAGACGACCAGATCGGGGAAGTTATCGCGGATCTAAAAGAAGACGGACTTTACAAAAACAGTATCATCTTTTTCTATGGCGACCACGGCGGCCCTTTCCCACGACATAAAAGGTCATTAACCGATAGCGGGGTTAAAGTGCCTTTGATCGTTAAGTTTCCCGACAACGAAAACGCCGGGGGTATCGATGACCGCCTGATCAGTTTTATCGACTATGCGCCTACCGTACTTTCTTTGGCAGGTATCGAACCGCCAAAAGTGATTCAAGGGGCGGCACAGTTCGGAATATATGAAGCGGATAAAAAACCTGAGTACACGTTTCATTCCTCCGACCGTTTTGATGAATTCTACGATCGGGTACGTGCCGTACGATCCGAACGTTTTAAATACATCAAAAGCTATAACACCGAATTGCCGCATGCCATACCCAATTCTTATCGGGAGCAAATGCCCATGATGCGTGAACTGCGAAGGTTGTACGCCGCCGGAAAGTTGAATGATGAACAATCGATTTGGTTAAAAGCCCCCAAACCTGTCGAAGAATTGTACGATTTGCGCAACGACCCTTATGAGTTGAACAACCTGGCCGATGCCCCCGAGTTCAAAGATACGCTGCTGCACTATCGCAGAACCTTAGAAGATTGGATCAAAGAAACCAACGATTTGGGGCAATATGCTGAGAGGGACTTGTTAGCCAAATGGCTGCCAAATGGAGAACAACCAAAACTATCACCGTTGGAAGTGGAAGATAAAGAAGATGGTATTCGTCTAATTTCAAAAAAACCGGATGCTACCATTGTTTGGAAACAGCCCCAGGATTCTATTTGGAACGTTTATTCAAAACCTTTGCCGAAAGATATTTCTTTTGAGGCCAAGGCCGAACGGATCGGGTATGCCGATAGTGAAAAGCTGATTTATACGCAAAATTGAGTCACTCAATTCTCTTGAACATCAACAACCGCATGTCGATTCCTTCGTCCCCGTCCATTTTCAGGGTTTCTAGGGTAAGTTGATTTCTCCCTTTTCGAAGCTCGATTTTTCCCAAAATATGCGGTTTGAATGCTTTGACATACGATTCGATACGCGGATCGCGATCATTTTCCATTCCGGTTAACGGTGGGTCGTGGGCCTCTGTCACCACGGAAATCAAGGTACGCTCACCATGCGATAATTGAAGGGTAACCCCGGCATCTTTTGATTTTAGCGTGTAATGGAGTTCCACTTCGAATTTCCCGTCGGCCAACACTTCGACATCCCAGGTAATGGAATCGTTTACACTTTTCCAGTTCGTAAAAAAAGTATTGTTCGGGTGAATACTGCTACGTTCTATATTGCCATGAGGAATGCCATCACGCGCGGGAATCTGCGTATATACAAAATCGGGATGCCCCAAGGTTATGGGCCTATCATCCGTTTCACGGGTAAAGGCAATGATTTCGGCAAGCCAATGTTCTTTGACCTTCTTCAAAGAATCGGTCAGTTGTGGAAATTCTTGTGCCACGTCTTTGGCCTGCCCATGATCATCGACCATATCGTAAAGCCGGTCTTCTGCATCTAAACGGTACTGTTGCGTGCGCAGACTTGTCTTACCGTTCCAATGATTGAAAAGTATCCTATCTGTCCATTCCGGGTTTTCGTCAAAAATCAAGGGTGCAAGGTTCCTTCCGTCCAGCGGTTTTTGCGTTTTCGGAACGATACCCACGAGATTCGATAGGGTGGGCAACAGGTCCAAGGCGCTTCCTATCTGTTTTATTTTTTTGCCGGCGGGGATAGAATCCTTCCATTGAATGAAAAATGGGGTGCGCACTCCACCTTCGTCCGTAGACCCTTTTCTGCCACGCATACCTCCGTTCCAGCGCCAACCGTTGGGTCCATTGTCTGAAAGATAAATGATAATTGTGCTTTCTTCCAATTGCAGTTGCCTCAACTTGTTCATGATCCTTCCCACATTGTGATCGATGTTTTCGACCATGGCCAATGCCGCTCGTGTAAAATTCTCGTTTTCTTCCTCGTCTCCAAGATATTTCATCGCCAAATTTTTGTCCCTGAAGTTTTCCCAGTAAGCATCGGGAACCTGCATCGGACTATGGGGTGTGTTGAGTGGTAAATACAGAAAAAAAGGATTATCCCGATTCTTTTCCATAAAATCGATACCATGGTCGGTCAGGTCGTCAACCAAAAACCCCTTGCCTTTGACGATTCTACCATTATGCTCCAACATCGGACTGAAATAATTGCCCCAATGACCGGATGCGAACCCATAATAGTCATCAAAACCCCTAGAATTCGGGTGGTACGGTGGTTGCATGCCGTTGTGCCATTTGCCATAGGCGGCGGTTTCATATCCGGCCTGTTTCAAAAGTTCGGCAATGGTCGTTTCATTCAGGTTCATGCGTTCACCACCGACTGAAGTGCGATATACCCCTAAACGCCTTGCATAGCGCCCTGTGAGCAATTCGGCGCGTGTGGGCGAACATACCGGTTGCACATAAAAGTTTTCAAAAGTCGCCCCATTTTTCGCCAATGCATCGATGTTCGGGGTGCTGAGGTTGGTATTTCCATTAACGCCCAGATCGCCCCAACCCTGATCATCTGCCATGATCAGAACGATGTTTGGCTTAACCTGTGCAGGTATGGGTTTTTGCGTGTGTTCTTTGCAAGCAAAGAACAGCCCCACAAAAAGGGAAAGTATCGTTAAACCTGGCCGCATAAAACAAACTTTTTTTATCGATTTCAAACGAATATTGGAAAAATAACCGACCCATGCCCCTCAAACACTATCGACTGTTCACTCTTTTTTCATACGTCCTTTGAATCTCCACGTCACATTCACGCCCATGCCCCTCAAACACTATCGACTGTTCACTCTTTGACTGCCAACCCTACCATTGAATCGGCCGTGCCATAATATAAAAACCACCTGTTCTTAAAATAGACCAGCCCCTCGATAAAAGTTGTTCCGGCCTTGTATTGACCGCTGATTTCATGCGGAAGGCTAGGGCAGATAAAAGGGGTTTCAAGTCGGGCCAAAAACTTTTTGGGGTCGTTCTTATCAAAGAGTACTTGGCCACCACAGTATGTGCCCTCGGGATATTTTGTCGTTGCCCCTGCACCATTAAGGTTCTTGCCATTGTACAAAAGCAAGATTCCATTTTCGGTGTAGAGCGCCGGTGGCCCTGGTTCGGTGAGATGACTATCGAACTCGTTCAAGGTGGGCTCGAAAACATGTAGCAGTTCTCCTTCTTCATCGAGCAGGGGCGTCCAGTCGATACCATTTTCTGATTGGGCCAAATTGACAAATAGTTCGCCCCAGTACATCAGATACTTGCCGTTGATTTTTTTTGCCGTTAGCCTTCCGTCCACCAATTCGGTCACCACGGATCCCGATTTGCTCCAGACGTCCAAAAATTTACCATCGTATGCTTTTTGAAACACGGGCCCGTGTTTGGTCCACGTTCTCAAATCCTTAGAAGTCGCGCAAGAAAGTCGGGCAACGTCTTTGTTCCAGCTGGTATAGTGCATGATATAGGTGCCATTGGCAGTTTCTACAATACGTGGGTCTTCGATTCCGCCCGGCTGGTCCCATTTTGAAAATTCGTCATTATCCGGATATAGTACCGGTTCGGGATATTTTGTAAAATCGACACCATTGGTGCTGTAGGCCAATCCGATACGCGATGTTCTCCCGCCCAAGATAGCGGCAGGGTTGTCCTCGGCCCTAAAGAGCATAAATACGGTATCGTTTCTGACGATAACTCCAGGATTGAAAACATCGGCCTTTTGCCAGTGGACTTTCTTTTTGGTAACCGGGTCGGTAAAAATGGGGGTCGAATCGGCGGTCATTATCGGATTAACATCCGTTTTTTCAAAACCTAACATCCAAAAATCCTTCACATTTTTTTCGGTTGTTTGTACCTCGGTTTTCTGTTGTTTACAAGAAAAGCCGATTACAGAAATTACGATTAGGAGGGTAATTCTAAAATTCATAGGCTATATTCAAAAAGGATGGACAAATACCGGCATAAAATAATCATTTTATTATAGGTCGAGTCGGATTCTTAGGGATTTAAGCTTTTTAAAATTTAATTTGCGGTATCTTTTATATTTTTAGGATATTATATGACACGATATTGCTTAACCGCCTTCTTATTGTTCATTGCATTTGGATGCAGGCAAGAAACCTCTAAAAATGCAAGCGAAGGAACCCAGTCCGTTCAAAAAGTCGATTCGGCACGTATCAAAGGTACTGCGTCAAAGAAATTCAGAACTTTTGAAGGTCTGACCGATACTACATTTGTACGATTGGCCGACTTTAGTGATGGATTTGCCTTTGACATGCGCTATGCGACCGAAAATAATTTTTTAAAGGAAAAAGTTTATGATTGCGCCGAATGTTACACGCGGGTCAAGACCGTAAAGGCTCTGTTGAACGCCAATGCCGACTTTAGGAAAGCTGGGGTGAAAATAAAGTTTTATGATTGCTACCGCCCGAATTCGGTACAATACAAAATGTGGGAGATCGTGCCGAATCCGCAGTACGTCGCTAATCCTGAAAAAGGATCAATTCACAATAAGGGAGGAGCGGTCGATATAACATTGGTCACTTTGAAAGGCGAAGAACTTGACATGGGCACCGATTTTGATTTTTTTGGAAAGAGGGCCTATCACCATAATACCGATTTACCGCAAGAGATTCTCGATAATCGAAAACTCTTGAAAGAAACCATGGAAAAGCATGGGTTCTGGTCAACACGTACCGAGTGGTGGCACTATAATCTTCAAGGGGCGCACAAAGACCCTGTGGCCAATTTCAAATGGGAGTGCGAATAGTAACTAAAACAATCGCGATGAACTACAAAAAGAAGTTTAAATTATCCTTGTTAGGATCTATACTAGTTACTTTTATGATAAATGCGCAAGATGCCATCATTCCCTTATGGCCTAACGACAAGATTCCGAATAGCATAGTATCTGATGAAAAAGAAGAGGTTATTTCCGAAGATATTGTGAGGATTGCCAAAGTGCAGCAACCGACCATCGAAGTATATCTACCGGCAAAGAAAAATGCCACGGCAGAGGCCATGCTGATTTTTCCAGGTGGTGGTTACGGTATTTTGGCCTATGACTGGGAGGGTACCGATATCGCTAAATTCTTGAACGGAAAGGGAATAGCGGGCATCGTGGTAAAATATCGTTTGCCCTCAAGTGTGTCGCAGACAGAAAAGCATAATGTACCCTTGATCGATGCGCAACGGGCGATACGGCTGGTGAGGAGCAAGGCATCTGAATTTCATATAAATCCCACTAAAATTGGAATTATCGGATTTTCCGCGGGAGGTCACTTGGCCTCGACTCTGGGCACCCATTTTGACGAAAAAGTATACGAACCGGTGGATGAAATAGATACGCTGACCGCTCGCCCCGACTTTATGGCTTTGGGATATCCTGTAATCACTTTCGGTAATTCGACCCATAGTGGATCCAAAAAGAATCTATTAGGGGAAAACCCCAGTTCTGAAATGGTCGAACATTTTTCAAATGAGAAACAGGTGACCGAAAAAACGCCCCCAACGTTTATAATACATGCAACCGATGACATGGGCGTACCGGTCGAGAATAGTCTACTTTTCTTTCAGGCATTAAAAGATAAGGGGGTTTCAGCGACTATGCATATTTATCCCGAAGGAGGCCATGGCTTTTCATTGGCGAGGGAAAATGTGCATTTACGCGGTTGGACCGAAAGAATGTTCGAATGGATCGAAAGTTTGAGGTAGTTTATCTTTTTCGAAAAAGATTGATGGTAGTACAGTTAACTTTTATATTTTTGCAATCCGATTTCGGGATGTAGCCCTTCGACTACGCTCAGGATAAACTGCACTACGATGCGGTTTTTTCTAGTCGAAAAACTGCAAAGCAAACCTATATTTGGTTTTTTAAACTCTATTTCGGGATGTAGCGCAGTCCGGTAGCGCATCCCGCCTTAGGCGGGATGGTCGCAAAGGAGTATGGAATATGAGGTTTACATATTGTTCAGTGAAAAACTGGGGCGATATTATTGCGGGCAGACCGATAACCTTACGAAACGTTTTGCCACTCACAACAGTGGAGGCAAAAAATATACGTCTAAGGGAATTCCCTGGAAATTGATCAAATCATTTCCGGTTGAAAGTAGGTCCAAAGCGATAGAGCTGGAGCGAAAGATTAAAAAAAGAGGTATCGAACGATACCTAGATGAAAATTAATTTTCGGGATGTAGCGCAGTCCGGTAGCGCACACGGCTGGGGGCCGTGTGGTCGCAGGTTCAAATCCTGTCATCCCGACGAACCACTTTTCAAGTGGGTAGCAAAGCACTGTCAACTGACTGATTGATAGTGCTTTTGTTTTTACTGGATTCATCTGATATCATCGGAAATATAAGGGTTGAATATTAAAATTTTAAAATATGAGACAGTTATTGATTTTGATTTTAACAAGCTGCTTGCTTTCATGCGCAACAACCAATGAGTCCGAACCATTGGCCTTTTGGGATTTTAGTACGGATAATTCTTTGGTTAGTGAAGGACAGGTTAATTATAAGTTGACCAAAGCCAATGAGTTGGTAACTTTCAAAAAGGATGAAACCACCAGCTATCTCAATATAGAAGAAGGAGGATATCTGTACATACCAAGAAAAGATTGCCCCGCTTTGGATTTTCATGGCGACAATTCCAAATTTACCATTGTGGCCAAAATTAACCGACGAGAAAAATCATACGAACAATGTGAAGCCATTGCAGGAATGTGGAACGAGACCCGAAAGAAACGCCAATATTACCTGTTTTTGAACCTTTTGCAAAAAGAGAGCGGTGACCAAGTCTGTGGGCACGTTTCCTATGTGGGCGGCCCCACTCCAGGACATAAATGGGCCATGGACGCTTCCATTGGAAAAACACCAATTGAATATGGTGATTGGGTGACCGTTGCTTTCAGCTTCGATGGCACATATGCCAAGTCCTACTTAAATGGAAAATTGGACAAACGGGAAGGGCTCAACCCTTACAAGTTTGAATATCAGATTTATGATGGGGGAGAGGACGGCTCTGATTTTACGGTAGGTGCAGTAGATAGATTGGGCGAAATTGGAAATTTCTTTGTTGGCGGAATCGCAAAATTGGCCGTTTATGATAGGGCCCTTTCGAATGAAGAAATCGCCAAGTTAAACCTATAGGACGGTAGATTTATTTCTCTGGGTCAAAACTTACAAAACTTTGATAAAGTGCCGTATTGGGGCAAAATTCTAAATCAGTTCCTGACCATTCATGAAAAAAGGGTCGGACGTTAAATAAAGTCCAACCCCTGTTTATCTGAAGTTACACACTTAGTGGGATAGTGTCCACACTTAACGCGATAGTATTCTATTCTATCGGTTTTGCAATTTCCTCGATTTCTTCGGTCTTCTTCTTTATTTTTTCCCTGCCCTTCTTGATAATATCTTCCAGTTCATTCAATTTTTCCTCGGCCTTTGTTATTTTTTCCTCTTTTTCAGTCAGGATTTCTTCATCGACCGTCTTCTCTTGACGCTGCTGTTCGACTCTTTCACGGGCATTTTTTATTTTCTCCCTTCCCTTTTTGACCATTTCTTCTTTCTCGCGAAAACTTCTATCGGTTTCCTCGGCTTTTTCCTTGGCCATAGCTGCACGATATTGCCCGAACTCGCGGCCGGTCATATCGCCTTTATCCTTTCCGTATGCATGGCCTTTGCCTGTTTTTTTCTTGAATTCTTCGTTCTCCTTGACCCTCTTGGGACCATCAAGGTCAGCGGTTGCATCGTCGGCTTCCGCCTTAGCTTCCTTCTTCAATTCCCTTTCCTCTTGTTTTAGGGCCTTCTCTTCTTCCCGCAACTCCTTTTTCAGCTCTTTGGCCTCTTTCTTACTTTCCCTGATATCCGCCTCCTTCTCCTTGATTTTTTCTTTCTTTTCCTTTATTTCGGCTTTTTTCTCCTGTGATTTTCCCTGGGCCTGCAACGAAGTGCAAAATAAGCCTGATATTAATAGAGCCAGAGCAATCGATTGTATAGTATTTTTCATCTTGGTCATTGCTTAAAATTATATGTTATCCAATTCTTGCAAAGCCTCTTCGACATCATTGGCTTTTTTTTCAAGTTCTTCCGACGTTTCGTCAATAGCTTTTTCAACTGACTCGATCTTATCAAGTGTTTCGCTCAATTCTTGCTGTTCGTCAGCGGTTTCTTTGCAGGATATGATTCCTGTAAATAGCAGACAAATAGCCCACATGCCGATTTTCTCCATAATGTTTGTTTTTATGATTAGTACCCCAAAAACGATGAAAATGATATTAAATTGTCTGATTTTGTTGGATTGACGGCCTATACCATAGGGCGGCTTTTGGTCAAGTTGGTTTTTGTACGGTCCCATTACAGGTGCCGAACCTATATTATACCATTGGAAAAGTTCTTAAAACCACGGTCCGGGCAATTATCTTAGAACCTGTGCCGATAAAGACTTTTCTTATAATTGTTATGGATTTTTTATCTGTTCTTTAAAGTATTTATCCAAGTATGCCAATTGATGTATTGTTTATCATCCTGACCCACAATATTTTTTGAAGAAGAGCATTATTGTGCTTAGACCGGACTAACCATTACATTATGCACAAAATCGAGATAAAAGGTTCTTCAGAGGATCTGCAGAGAATTTCAATATTTCTTGACAATAACTACATAAAGTACGACATAGTCGATGATAGGCAAGATTCTATTCTTGAAGAAATCGAGGGCACTATTGATTGGCCTTTTTGACTGTTGAGATCTTTTTTTTATCGTACAGATCTTAATTAATGATTCTTTAAAACCGCCTCACCTGTAATTTCGTAGGTATTTTTGAAATATCTATCTTTTGCTATTCTTCTGAACCAAAAATGTGAGGGCGTTATTATTTCATAGGCTCTTGGTTGCCATCTCATAATCGCACCGGGCAAGTTCGTTGAAAACCCAAATATGTAACCTTTGTTACCGAATCGAATGGCTTGAAGGTTTATTTTTGATTTAAAATTGATCGGAATGTCCGGTAAGGGTTCAAAACTTTACTGTATGTTTTTTTTAAAATTTCAGCGATGCCATAAAGGGGCTTTTTTAGAGGCCAATCCCTATAATTTGGGTAAATTTAACACGGTGAAAAGAAATCGCCCAAATGCGGACTTGAATACAGTACCGAGCCTAATTTAAATTATGGTTCTATGTATGTTTCGTATGCGGTCATAATTGCCGTTGCGGTAGCCATCTATGTGCTTACCCGTTTGTTGGGCCTTGATTTCGGCCCTTTGCAACTTTTTGCTACGATAGTTACGGGCCTTGTTTTGTCAATGCCCTATACTGGAGCCGTTTCAAAATCGATATGGGCCGACTTTTTTCAAATATAATAAGGCCCCATGGCCGATGCCATAAAATAGAACTTTGCATGATACAGGAATTAAAGGAAGGTTACGGACACGTTTTTGAGGATGCCTTGATCAACGAGATTCTGCAGGTGGGTACTTTTAAGGAAATTCCCGAGGGTTTCAAATTGATGGAAATAGGACATTACGTAAAGGCAATGCCCCTTTTGGTTTCGGGCGCCATCAAAGTATATCGTGAAGACACTGACGGTAATGAGCTCTTGCTCTACTATTTAGAAAAGGGCGATACCTGTTCGATGACCTTGACCTGCTGTATGGGCGACGCCAAAAGTGAAGTGCGGGCGGTTGCCGAAACGGATGCGAAACTGATTATGATACCTGTTCATAAAATGGAGGAATGGACGGCAAAGTATAAATCTTGGCGAAATTTTGTTTTTGAGAGCTACCACGGTCGATTAAATGAACTATTGAATACTTTGGATAGTATCGCTTTTGACAAAATGGATATGCGCTTGGTAAGCTACCTCAAGGAAAAGGCAAGGATAAACAAAGGGGATATCGTTCACAATACCCATCAAGAGATCGCCTATGAACTTCATAGCTCGCGTGTCGTAATTTCACGATTGTTGAAAAAGCTCGAACAAATGGGCAAGATCGAGCTTCACAGAAACTACATCAAACTGCTGCAATTATAGGGTTTTTATCTGT
Organism: Meishania litoralis; assembly: GCF_042611095.1. NCBI lineage: Bacteria > Pseudomonadati > Bacteroidota > Flavobacteriia > Flavobacteriales > Flavobacteriaceae > Meishania > Meishania litoralis. The sequence goes on along the minus strand of NZ_JBHFPV010000002.1, from coordinate 893,449 downwards.
AACCAATGTTACTGTATATGTGCATATGGCCATGTATTTTTGTTATTAAATCCCTTTAAATGTCCAAAAGCTATTTGCCTATTTTACAGTGGCTTCCGAACTATAAAAAATCTTATCTATCAGGTGATATCGGTGCCGGACTTACCGTGGGTATCATGTTGGTTCCGCAAGGTATGGCCTATGCGATGATCGCCGGCCTACCGCCTGTTTTCGGACTTTATGCTTCTCTGGTTCCACAAGTGATATATGCGATTATGGGCACATCGCGCCAGTTGGCCGTGGGGCCCGTCGCCATGGATTCGCTTTTGGTAGCATCTGGCCTTGGCGCCCTTGCACTTTCAGGTATCGATGAATATATTGCCATGGCCGTTTTTTTGGCCTTGTTCATGGGAACGATCCAGTTGGGTTTGGGATTGTTACGTATGGGCTTTTTGGTCAATTTTTTGTCTAAACCGGTAATTAGTGGATTTACCTCTGCCGCGGCCATTATCATTGGGCTAAGCCAGTTAAAACATCTATTGGGCACTTCAGTTGAAAGCAGCAATCAAATACATATTCTATTGAAGAATGCTTTCACCACGATTACCGACACGAATATGATTACCTTGGGTATCGGTATAATAGCGATCGTTCTTATAAAGACCATCAAGAAGTTTGGCAAACGAATTCCGGCGGCCTTGATCGTAGTGGTATGCGGTGTTTTGGGGGTCTATTTTTTCAACCTTGGCGATGTAGGTGTAAAGATTGTAGGCAATGTACCCAGTGGTCTGCCATCCTTTGAACTACCTGCCACAGGCTTTTCGAGAATTTCCGAATTGCTGCCCATTGCACTTACCCTTGCTTTGATAGCCTTTATGGAAGCCATTTCGGTGGCAAAGGCCGTTGAGGAAAAACATATTGATTACATCGTTGACCCCAACCAAGAGCTCATCGCTTTGGGAGCCTCGAATATTGTTGGGTCTTTTTTTCATTCGTACCCAGTGACCGGAGGATTTTCAAGAACTGCGGTCAATGATCAGGCAGGTGCTAAAACGGGAATTGCCCCATTGGTAAGTGCACTTGTGGTGGCGCTCACGCTGATGTTCTTAACGCCTTTGTTCTATTATTTGCCCAATGCGGTCTTGGCTGCAATCATCATGGTAGCCGTTTTCGGATTGATCGATTTTAAATATCCCGTTCAATTGTTCAAAAACCGTAGGGATGAATTCTTCCTTTTGATCGCTACGTTCTTGATCACCCTTATCGTTGGTATCAAAGAAGGCATTTTATTGGGCGTTCTGATTTCGTTGCTATTGCTTGTCTATAGAACCTCAAGGCCCCATATGGCCATATTGGGCCGAATACGGAATACCGACTATTTTAAGAACGTGGCACGTTTTCCGGAAGATACCGAGACCTTCGAAGAGTATTTGATCGTACGTTTCGATGCACAGCTCTATTTTGGCAATAAAGAGTATTTTAAAAAGGAATTGTTGAAGCAACTTGATAGCAAGGGTGCCGAAGTAAAATATATCATCCTGAATGCAGAGTCCATTAACTATATTGATAGTAGTGCGGTCCATATGTTACGTCAGCTAATCGCTGAACTAAAGAGCAGGGGAGTAAAACTGGTCATTGCCGGGGCGATAGGCCCGACCCGTGATATCTTTCATAGTAGCGGATTGATCAACGATATAGGGAAGGAAAATTTCTTTGTCAAGACCAACGAAGCTTTTGAACATTGTAGGGCATTAAGTTGCAAAACGGCCATCGAAGAGAAAATAGCGCTACAGACAAAGAAATCCGCTTATGTAACATAAGTAACTGTACGGTAGTAATTTCTAGATTATTTTTAACGGATAAACCATAAAATACGTAACCATGAAAATAGAACAGATTTATACAGGATGTTTGGCCCATGCCGCCTATTACATCGAAAACAATGGTGTAGCAGCGGTTTTTGATCCTTTGAGGGAAGTACAACCGTATTTGGATAGGGCAAAGAAAGACAATGCCAAAATCAAGTACGTTTTTGAGACCCACTTTCATGCCGATTTCGTAAGTGGTCATCTTGACCTTAGAAAAAAGGCAGGTTCCCAAATTGTTTTCGGGCCGGGTGCCAAACCCGCTTATGAGGCCATTACGGCCGAAGACGGACAGCTTTTCGAGGTGGGAGATTATAAGGTAAAGGTAATACATACCCCGGGCCATACCATGGAAAGTACGACGTATCTGCTTATCGATGAAAATGGCAAAGAACACGGAATAATCACCGGGGATACCCTTTTTATTGGTGATGTTGGGCGGCCCGACCTTGCCCAGCACGTGGTTTCGGAACTGACCGAGGAAAAATTGGCGGGGCATCTTTATGATTCACTCCGTAATAAGATCATGCCGCTCAGCGATGATTTGATCGTATATCCCAATCACGGTGCCGGATCGGCCTGTGGGAAAATGATGAGCAAGGAAACGACCGATACCCTTGGAAATCAGAAGAAGGTAAATTATGCGTTAAGGGCAGATATGACCAAAGAAGAGTTTATTAAAGAACTGTTGACGGGCCTTACTACACCTCCGGGATATTTTCCCCAAAATGTTTTGATGAACATAAAAGGTTATGAAAGCCTAGATAAGATAATGGACCGTGCGACCACGGCTTTTTCCCCCGAGGCATTTGAGGCTGCCGCCAATGAGACAGGGGCCCTGGTACTCGATACAAGGGATGCCCAAGATTTTGCAAAAGGCTTTATTCCCAATAGTATCAATATTGGTTTAGAGGGTAGTTTTGCACAATGGGTCGGTGAAATGATTCCCGATGTAAAACATGAAATACTGCTGGTCACTTATCCCGGAAAAGAGGAGGAGGCCATTACCCGACTATCAAGGGTGGGTTACGACAACACCCTAGGTTTTCTGAAGGGAGGTTTTGACTCATGGAAGAAAGCAGGAAGGGGTTACGAAAATGCCGACCGTATTACGGTGAAGGAATTCGAAAAGGCCATGTCAGATGAAAAACCGCTGATAATCGATGTACGCAAGAAAAGTGAGTTCGATTCCGAGCATGTCGTCGGCGCGATAAATGTTCCTTTGAACCAGATCAATCAGAATCTGGCCCAATTTCCAAAAGACAGGCCGTTCATATTACATTGTGCTGGGGGGTATCGAAGTATGATTGCCGCCTCTATACTCAAGCAAAGAGGTTGGAATGATTTTGTCGATGTCATCGGCGGCTTTGACGAGATTGCCAAGACAGATATCCCTAAATCGGAATACATCTGTCCGACTACACTGCTGTAGTCGTCAAAACTTAAATATTATCAAAAAGAGACCTGGCAGATCGCTACAGGTCTCTTTTGTGTAATAATATGTAACCAATGTTACTTTCTTGCCCGGTGATATTTCATAAATTTACATCGATTAACACCTATGTAAATGAAAATAGAGCAAATTTATACCGGATGCTTGGCGCAGGGGGCTTACTATATCGAAAGTAAAGGTGAGGTCGCAATTATCGACCCACTTCGCGAGATAAAACCTTATATCAACCGTGCCAAACGCGATGATGCCAAGATCAAGTATATTTTTGAGACCCATTTTCATGCCGATTTCGTAAGCGGACATGTGACTTTGGCCAAGGAGACCGGTGCCCCTATCATCTATGGGCCGAACGCTAACCCTTCTTTTGAAGCCATTACCGCTGAAGATGGCCAAGAGTTCAAATTGGGCGAGGTTACCATTAAGGTATTGCATACACCTGGTCATACGATGGAGAGTACTACCTATCTTTTAAAGGATAAGGGTGGTAAAGACCATGCCATCTTTAGTGGTGACACATTGTTTCTTGGCGATGTAGGCCGACCCGACCTGGCCCAGAAAATGGGCGAATTGACGGAAAGGGATTTGGCAGGTATGTTGTACGATAGCCTGCGCGAAAAAATAATGCCCCTAGCTGACGATATTATCGTTTATCCCGCCCATGGAGCAGGTTCTGCCTGCGGAAAGAATATGATGAAGGAAACGGTAGATACCCTTGGCAATCAAAAGAAAATGAACTATGCCTTGCGTGCCGATATGACCAAAGAAGAGTTCATCGATGAAGTTACTGAAGGCCTGCTTCCGCCACCCCAATATTTTCCTTTGAACGTTAAAATGAACAAAGAAGGGTATGACGACATTGCCGATGTTCTGAAAAGAGGAACCCGTGCACTTTCACCAAAGGCGTTCGAAGCTGCGGCAAATGAGACCGGGGCCGTTGTATTGGACGTGCGCCATCAGGCCGATTTTGTCAAAGGTCATATTCCGCGTTCCATTTTTATCGGATTGAACGGCGATTTTGCGCCGTGGGTCGGTGCATTGATCGCCGATGTAGAGCAACCCATATTGTTGGTGGCCCCACAAGGAAGCGAAGAAGAAGCGGTGACCCGACTTTCACGTGTAGGCTTTGACAACACATTGGGGTACCTTGAAGGAGGTTTTGAAGCTTGGAAAGAGGCATCTATGGAATATGACACGGTAAGCCAGATCAGCGCCGATGACCTGAGGGAAGTGCTGGAAACCGAAAAAGTACCCGTTTTCGATGTTCGAAAAGAAAGTGAATATAAGTCTGAACATGTATTGGGGGCCAACAATACACCTCTTGATTATCTGAACGACCATTTGACCGAATTCCCCGATAACAAACCTTTTTATGTACACTGTGCCGGGGGATACCGAAGCGTTATCGCTTCATCGATGTTGAAAAGTAGGGGCATACACAACCTTATTGATGTAACGGGAGGCTTCAATGCCATGAAGGAAGCAAATCTACCCGTTTCCGAATATATATGTCCATCGACGCTTTAGAAAGAACCTTTGGTTTTGGGCATATATGACAAGTCTTGTCGACACCGCCAATTTTGTACTTTGTTTAACATAACTGTGTAACCTAGGTTACTGTGCTTTCGATAATACGATACTACCTTTATCGTATGAAAATTTAAAATATGGAAACTACAGATAATACAAACACAGCGACAATGCCGAGAATCGGGGATCAAGCTCCCGATTTTGAGGCGATTACCACAAAAGGAAAGATGAAGCTATCCGATTTCGCAAAGGATAAATGGATAGTCATGTTTTCACATCCCGCCGATTTCACGCCGGTATGTACCACCGAAATGAGTGGTTTCGCGAAAAGAAAAAAAGAATTCGATGCCATGAACACCGAATTGTTAGGATTGAGCATTGACAGTGTGCACGCCCATTTGGGATGGGTCAGTAACGTAAAGGAAAAAACGGGTGTATACTTCGATTTTCCGATTATTGCCGATCTCGATATGAAAGTGGCAAAACTATATGGCATGCTTCAGCCCAATGAAAGTGAGACCGCTGCGGTACGGGCCGTATTCTTTATCGACCCCGCTAAAAAGATACGGTTGATCATGTACTACCCGTTGAACGTAGGTCGAAATATGGACGAGATACTTCGGGCTTTGGAGGCTTTGCAGACTTCGGATAAATACAAGGTAGCGATGCCTTTGGATTGGAAGAAAGGTGATAAGGTCATCGTACCTCCGCCAAAGACCTTGGAAGAAATGGATGCCAGAATGAAGGACGATACCATTGAGTTGGTCGACTTTTACTTGGCAAAGAAAGAATTAAACTATAATTGATTGGTTGGTTGATTCAGGAAATGGCCTGTTTGAAATAGGCCGTTTCCTTTTCATTGAACATTCCATAAAAAATAAAATATGTCATTTTTCAGCACACTTTTTGGTTCAAAAAAAGAAACCTCCGATAAGATTTCCGTTTTGGACAAGAATGCCTATGCACGGGCCATTTCGGGCAACAAAGTACAATTGGTCGACGTGCGCACTGCCATCGAATACAATAGTGGCCATATCAAAAATGCGGTCAATATCGATTTTTTCAATGCGGCGAATTTTCAGAAATCCTTTGAAAAACTGAACAAGGATAAACCGGTATACGTCTATTGCCGTTCAGGGGCGAGAAGTTTTAAGGCTGCCAAAAAGTTGGTCGATATGGGCTTTGCACAAATTTATGATTTACAGGGCGGTTATATGAAATGGGGATAAAATAGAAGTAAGTAGCTCTTCAATGGAAAGCCTATTTTGAAGTTGATCGAAGTAAAACAAAACAATTGAACGATGAAAGAATCTGTAATAGTTCAAAATCTTAAATGTGGTGGATGTGCCAAGACCATAACTTCAAGAATATCTGAATTGGAAAACATTTCCGATGTTTCCGTTGATGTGGAAACGTCAACGGTTTCCTTTGTTCATAGCAATATGAACGATGCGCTTGTAGTGAAAGATAGGTTGAAATCACTGGGTTACCCATCTATAGACGATAAAAATTCCGTAGCGGCCAAAGCCATCTCTTTTGTCAGTTGTGCGACCGGTAAACTGGCGAAATAAGAAAAGAACGTAGTGGCCAACCCGACAATTATCAGGATTCTAAATTTTGTAATTGATTCATAATCAAGTTATTGATAAAAATTTAAATGATGAAAAAAGGCATCCTTTTATTGGCGATACTAGGTATGTTCGGTTGTAAGGACAAGGCTAAAACCATACCACTAGATACGGCTTCTGAAAAAGAGGTTGCACAATCCGGGGAGGAACATCCTGGTAAAAAAATCATGGAGACCGAATGTTACCTATGCCATAATCCCAAGGCATCGCAGGCAAGTATGATAGCTCCCCCCATGATAGCCGTCAAAAAGCACTACATCGATGACAACACGACAAAAGAAGAATTTATCGAATCATTGATTCTGTGGATCAATGATCCCGAAGCGCCGTCAAAAATGCCGGGCGCGCAGCAAAGATTCGGTAAGATGCCATATCTGCCTTATCCAAAGGAAACCATTACCCAAATTGCCGAATACATTTATGACCATGAAATCGAGGAACCGGAATGGTTCAGTGCCCATTTTGAAGAAGAGCACGGTAATGGAAATGGAAGGGGTATGGGAAAAAATCGTAAGCATGCATCCGACGAAGTTGAAAACGATCTTTCCGATATCGGTCTTGGTTATGCCTTGGCGACCAAAGCTGCCCTGGGAAAAAATTTGATGAAGGCCATCAATGAGAAAGGAACCGTAGGCGCTATTGAATTCTGTAATATGGAAGCCATGAAATTGACCGACAGCATGTCGGTCATGAAAAACGCCATAATAAAAAGGGTTTCCGACAAGCCTAGAAATCCTAAAAATAGGGCTGTGCAAGACGAATTGGACTACATCGCTTACTTTAAGAAAGTGGTTGCTTCCGGTGGTGAAATCGAACCCATAATTCATCCTAACGGTGACGAGGTCAACTTTTACTATCCGATCACTACCAATACCATGTGCCTGCAATGCCATGGAAAGCCAAACGAACAAGTTAATACCGAAACGTTGGCTACATTGAAAAGCCTATATCCCGATGACATGGCCACAGGTTATGATGTAAACGAGGTTCGGGGTATTTGGGCCATTGCCTTTGACGCAGAAGCTGGGGAATAATCGCAAAATTTATCCTTGATGAGAACACTGGGTATGATCGGCGGCACCTCATGGCATTCGACAATAGTCTATTATCGAATGATCAACGAACTGGTGGGTGCCGAAATCGGTACGCAGGGTAACCCACCCTTGATTATACACAGTATCAATATTGAATTGATGCGCGAACAGAATCGCGAAAAAATCAATGCGAAATACCTTGACGTAGCGCAGAAATTACAAACTGCCGGGGCCGAGGCCATTCTTATATGTGCCAATACACCGCATATGGCCTACGAGTTCGTACAACCGAAATTAGATATCGCTATTCTTCATATCGCCGATGCCGTAGGTAAGTCGGCCGAAAGACAAGGTCTTAAGAAACTTGGGTTATTGGGTAATCGACCGACGATGACAGGAAATTTTATTCCGGATATTTTATGGAAGAATTACGATATCGAAACGATCATTCCTGAAAATCAATACATTGGACAAGCGCATGATTTTGTTTCCAAAGAACTGACCCGAGGGCAGTTTACGGCCAAGGCAAAAGCGTTTTTTCTTGACCAGATAGAAAAGCTTCGCGTGCGTGGCGCCGACGGTATAATCTTGGGGTGTACCGAATTGCCGATATTGATCAAACCGGAAGAAGTGGACTTGCCTACCCTTGCAACGACCGACCTTCACGCCCAGATGGGGGCTTCCTTTATTTTAGGAAACTAAAAAGTTATCTAATATCCGGTTGTTTCTTTATCTTTAAGCAAAAAGTGATAGGCAAAGTATTGGATCTTCATTTTCCTGAATTGGCAAGAATGCCACTTCTTAAGGAAGAACTGATTTCGGCGAGCCAGGTACGTAACTTCAAGGCAGGGACCGTAATCCTTAAACAAGGTGAATATATTAGGGCGATACCCCTTTTGATTTCCGGATTGGTAAAGGTATTTAAGGAAGAGAGTACAAGCGGTGGTGAAGTTCTTTTGTACTATATCAAACCGGGCGAAAGCTGTGCAATATCTTTGGCTACCCTACTCCGAAATGGTCAAAGTCAGGTAAAGGCGGTTATCGAAGAAGATGCAGAAGTTGTTGTTGTTTCGGGCGAGAAAGTACTGGCCATGGTCAACAACCATCCTAAATGGAATGAATTTGCCTATGATCTCTTTAACGAAAAATTCGAAGAATTGCTCCATGTAATCGAAGTGCTGACTTTCGCTAACAAGGACATTAGACTTCTGGATTATCTGCGGAAAGAGGCTAATCTGAAAAAAAGCAATACCCTGCACACGACCCATCAACATATTGCCGATGAACTTGGATCATCTCGAGAGGTCATATCTCGGTTATTGAAAAAGCTTGAAAATCAAGGATTTGTGATATTAAAACAAGGGACCATTGTTTTAGTTGAATAAACTTGAACAAAAAATTCGCCGGTTGTAACAATTGTCACAAGGGTTGTCTTGTTTTATTTTTAATTTGTGATATGAATATGAACAAAGGTATAAAGCTTTTGTTGATATGCCTTATATGCATAGGCATTGTGACAAGCATTGTTCTATTTGTCCAATTTTTTAATACTAATTAAAACCACATATTATGAAAAAAAACATGGGAGGAGCGGATCGTACCATCCGCATAATAGTTGCTTTGGTCGTTGCCGCCCTATATTATTTTAAGGTTATAGATGGCACTTTGGCCTATGTATTGTTGGCATTGGCGGCCATATTTTTGCTGACGAGTTTTGTCAGTATTTGTCCGTTATATTCCATATTCGGGATCAACACATGTAAGGTTAAGCAATAATTTAAGTGTGATCGAATTTCGATAAAGGCCTGTTCCAGTGTTTGGAACAGGCCTTTATCGTTTAGGTTCCTGCCTTTTTGATCAAACTTGTGTAACCAATGTTACAAAAATGCCGATCATTACTATTTATATTTAACATATTCAAAAAAGAAAGCAACAATGAGCTCACATCATCAAATACTTATTATCGGAGGAGGCACCGCGGGAATTATGGTGGCCGCACAGCTTATCAGGCAAAAAAATGCGAAGGACGTTGCCATCATAGAACCGGCGGATACGCACTATTATCAACCTGCATGGACTTTGGTAGGTGCCGGAGCGTACGATTATGACAAAACGGCAAGGCCCATGTCTTCGGTAATGCCAGATGGTGCCAAATGGATAAAGGACAAAGCAACAGGTCTTGATCCAGAAAACAATAGGGTGCGTACGGCGAACAATGGCGACATCACATACGATTACTTGGTGGTAGCACCAGGATTGACATATGATTTTAGCCTGGTTCCGGGTTTGGGTGAGGCAATGGACAAAGGTGTGGTCTGTAGCAACTACACAGATCCTAAACATACTTGGGAGGTCATCAAGAATTTCAAAGGGGGCACGGCGTTATTTACGCAACCCACAACACCCATTAAATGTGGCGGGGCACCACAGAAAATAATGTATTTGGCCGAAAGTCATTTTAGGAAGAGCGGTGTACGAAAAAAGACCGATGTCGTGTTCGCCACCGGGGGTACGGTTATTTTCGGGGTAAAAGAAGTAGCCGAAACGCTGATGAAGGTGGTCGATAGAAAAGATATCAATTTAAGGTTTCATCATAAGCTTGTGGCCGTTGATGCCGAAAAACAGATTGCATGGTACGAAATGGGCAAGGACATCTCGGCAGGCGGATGTGTGGTGATTACTGGCGAAGAAGGTAACGAATTGCAACTGGATGAAACATTCCAATACAATTACAAAGACGTAAAAGTTACGGTGGATGGCAATCGATATGGTATTCACTATGACATGATGCACACGGCTCCCCCGTCGGTGGCACCTAAGTTTGTACAAGATTCGCCCTTGGTCAATAATGCGGGTTGGTTGGATGTGGACCATAAGACCATGCAGCACAATAAGTTCCCCAATGTATTTGGTCTGGGCGACGTTGCGGCGTTGCCCACGGCCAAAACAGGTGCTGCCATTCGCAAGCAGGTGCCGATCGTGGTCGACAATCTAGATTTGTTGGTCAATGCGAACCACAGGGGCAACAAAGCCTACAATGGGTATTCTTCATGTCCGCTTGTAACCGATTATGGAAAAATGGTGCTGGCGGAATTTGATTACCATAACAATTTTACCCCAGATCCAAAGTTGAAACGCATGTTGATTTCTGATTCTTCAAAGGAACATTGGCGTCTATGGATGCTTAAAAAATACGGACTACCCTATTTATATTGGAACAAAATGATGAAGGGGCAAGATGTATGACGAACTAGACAAAGGGTAAGATTTGAAAAGACGATACGATTCGGTATCGTCTTTTTTTATAAATTTATAAACCTTGTTTCTAAGGGCCTATGAAACGAACAAAAGTCTTTTGAAATGAAAAACCAATGGGGCTTTTGGCCCCATTGGTTTTGTTTAGAATTTGTATTGCAAAAAGGCGGATAAATTCCTTCCGGGGTCATTTATGGGAATCCTGTCGAAATTAGCTTGATTGTTGAAAGCAAAATTAAGATGGTTGTTATAAGATTCGTCCAAAACGTTCAACGCCGCCACACCAAGGGTCAATTTTTTAAACGGTACGACTCCAAGCCGTAAATCCAATATTTGGTACCCCGGTGTTGACCGTTCACCGAATGAAAGTGCAATGTTATCTTGCCTGGAAGTTATGGTGTAATTGGCATTTACCCAAAATCTATCCCTTTTGTAGCCAAGTTTGAACCGGCTCGTCAAGGGCGCAGCCAAAGGCAAAGATTCATTAAGGTCTTTGTTCTTCGCATAAACGTATGCGATTTCGGTCATAAAGTTGAAGTTGTTATAAAAATCGAACCCTGCCATGACCTCAAATCCAGTTTTGTAGGCTTCGTCCAAATTGCGGAAAACCTTTGGGTTCACGGGTTGCTGTGTCGGCATGAATTTTCGCGTCTGGGTTTCATCGATAACGGCTACGATATAATTCTCGTAGAACGAATAATAAAAAGACGTTCCGTAATTGAACCTATCCGAATTATTGTTGGACAAGGGCAGCGACCCTTTGAAGCCGATTTCGAACTGATTGTTGACTTCGGCATCGAGTTCAGGGTTGCCGATGTATTCATAAGCATCTTGCCCGACCGTAAAATGGTTGATGACCCTTTCGATCATGTTGGCCGACCGAACACCCCTTCCAAAGGCCATTTCCATGATAAGCCGTGTTGATGGAACATATTTGACCGATACGGTGCCGCTAACATTGTGCTCTGTACGTTTATCCAAATCAGGATACATAGCTTGAAAATCGGCCTCGGGATCTTTGATTTCTGAAGTAACATTATCATATCGCAGACCTGCGGTCAACATCGTCTTTTCGGTTAAAGGGTATTTGCTTTCTGCGAAAACCCCGATATCGTTGATATACGAATCTTGCCAGACCTTATCGGTAAATTCCATAGGCATGGGCAAGGGTCCCACGGCATTGCGTTTGACCAAACGGGTACGTTGCCCGTCCCTCGCTATATGCAGCACATCCACACCCGAATAAAGGGAAAGTTTCTCGTTTGGCCTCAACTTGAATTCGACTTTTCCGCCAGCGGTGGTCGCATCAATGGCCGAAAGCGCATCGACCATCATAAAGCTTGGTCTTCTTGTGTTGCTCATAATATGGTCTACATAGCTGTAATAGACCTTGACCTCAACATTATTGACCAGCCCGCTCAAACCTGTTAACTTATAGTCTAAAGAGAGAATACTGCTATTGTCTTCATCGGTATCCATGGGCAAGCCAGCATGTAGAACATCGCGCCCGTATGATTGCCTCCAATGGGCCTGTAGGCGTTGGTGCGGTGTAAAATTATAGGCTGCTTTTACCCCGTAATCAAGACTACGGAAAGAAGAAGGGATTTCGGTGCCATCGCCATCTTCATAATTGCCAAAATCGCGAAAACCGACATTTCCGACAATATCATAATTCTCTGTGGCCTGTTGTAATCGCGCCATTGATACGATAGAATTCCCATTGCTTTCGTACCCGGCGTTGACGCTGCCGTGAAGTCCAAAATCCGCTGCTTCGGGCTTTTGGGTGACCATATTAATAATGCCACCGAAAGTTGCCCCATAGCGTACGGTATAGGGCCCTTTGATGATTTCGATTTTCTCGATTTCCTCAGGTATGACATGGGTGGTAACGGGATCCATTCTATTGGGGCATGCATGCATGGCCTTCGTGCCCCCATCGAATTGAACGTTCAATTGTTCGTATTGTGCCGCCCTAAAGCTTGGGTCGATGGCATAGTTGCCACGCTTTATCAATGAAAACCCATTGATGTCATTGAAGAGGTCGGCAACATTTCTGGGTTGTACGATTTTTTCCACGTAATCGTTGGTTTCCATGGTCAGCACGGGATCCGTTTTGGCATTCCCGGTCACCATTATCCCGTCTATTGAAATGGGAGCTTTTTCCATCAGAAAAACAATACGCACGTCACTTGGTCCGACCTTTTGTTGCAATGTTTTGTATCCTACAAAAGAAATGTTCAAAGTTATAGCTACCTCTGAGGGCATTTCAATTTCGAAATTTCCATCACTATCGGAATAAGCGGCCAGTCCCTTTTCGGTCGAGATATGTGCCCCTATTAAAGGTTCATTGTTCGTTTTGTCAACTATTCGCCCTTCAAACTTTTGTGCGTTGACCAGATGCACCCATAGCAACGCCATGAGTGCCCCAATATATTTTAGGTTCATTTTTAAATTCGTTTAATTATACATAGAAGTAGTGCCAGAACACATAAATGAAGTGCCAGGCCAAAATGAATTCGAAAAAATCCCTAAAGTCGGGGAGGGTGGGTTACACGATCGATAAAATTGAAATCATATAGATTTCGGTATTGAAGAAAGTTTGGATCAGAGGTATTGAGTTGTAAAAATAGCACCGAAAAAAATGCTGTCACAAACAATACGGTCTCATTTTTTAGCCAATCAAGGTTTATGGGCATACGCTCGTCTTCGGCTTTTTGCATGAGCATTTGCGAAAGTGCGCACTTACCATCACAATTTAGTTCGGGTCTCGCCTTGTTTTCACAAAAACGCTCCACGAAATCTTCGGTAAAGAGTGCATAATAGCCGATAGTCCCTGTAATTTTTAAGCTACCGGCCAAAGTAATCATAACAAAAAAAGCCGATATGGCCAGATTTGAGATCTTCATGGCACAAAGATAGTTCCGGCAAATAATCCAAAAGGTGACTTTGGTCATGTATTAATAATGAAGTTGGTAAACTTTTTCCAATCGCCAGAATGATAGAGAAGGTTCTCATACCATCTGAAAGATATATTTTCAAATGAAAGTCCATTGCTTGGGCGCTACTGTGCCCTCAGAACTAGAAAATATATGACTTGATTTTTTAATGATGGTTGTTGAAAAGGCACTCTTGTGATGGGGGTGCCTTTATTGTTTTTGCGGATTTCTTTGCGCCAATAGAGATTGAAATCGTTGCCTTTTGCCTGAATGGATGGACTGTGTGTTCCGATTCGTGCCACAACTCTTGTTTTGGTAACATTGGTTACTGTGCAGGCCGTTTTGTCGCTCTAATTTTGTCGCAAATAAATTGATACGATGAAGTATAAACTAATAGGTTTATTGTTATTCGCCCTTTATTCGGGAATGGCGCAAGATACCAGATCCATTACCAAGGAAGAGGTTCTTGCCAAAGTAATGACGGGCAATAATACACTTAAGATGGCCCAAGAAGATGTGCTGGCGGCCAAGGGCGATTTCAATCAGACGAATGCCGTTCTGTTGCCCAATATCAGTGTCTCCCATACAGGGATAGCCACTACGAACCCGTTAATGGCCTTTGGCTCAAAACTCAACCAAGAGATTCTTACGGCAGCCGATTTTGCCCCTGAACTATTGAACGATCCCCGTCAAATCGAGGACTATGCCACACGTGTGGAAGTACAACAGCCCCTTTTGAATTTCGATGGAATTTTTCAACGCAAGGCGGCCAAGGCCAAATGGAACGCCGCCGAACTGCAATCAGAACGTACGCAGGATTATTTGGCCCTTGAGGTCGAAAAGGCCTATATGCAGTTGCAGCTCGCCTACAAAAGGGTGGAAGTGTTGGAAAAGGCCAAGGAAACGGGAATTGAGAACAAAAGGATCGCCGATAACAGTTTTAGACAGGGGTATCTTCAAAAGGCCGATGTACTGCAGGTAGAGGTGCATGTAACCGAAATCGACAATCAATTACAGTATGCCAAGAGCAATATCTTGAACGCCAGCAATTATTTGTCGGTATTGATGAACGATGGCGAGATCGGCACTTTAAAACCGGCCGATTCGTTGGCGGTCGTTTACCACACCGTTCCCGAAACGGATTTCTCGGAAAACAGAAAGGATATTTTGGCCATGCAATCGGCCACCGAGGCCTACCGGCAAATGCACAAAGCGGACCAAATGGCCTTTTTACCAAGATTGAACGCCTTCGGCACCTATGAACTGCACGACGACGAAATCTTTCAAGGCGATGCCAACGGATATCTTTTCGGAGCCGAACTGAAATGGAACCTCTTCGAGGGAAGCAAACGTTTCGGAAAATCACAAAAGAGCAAAGCCGAATACGACAAATCGAAATTACAACTTGAACAGTATAAATCGGAAAGCCAATTGGAACTGAACAGGGCAAAAAGGGGGTTGGGCGACGCCCAGAATAAATTGAAGCTGACGAAGTTGGCCCTGGAACAATCTGCGGAATCGTTGCGGATCAGGACCAATCGCTTTAAACAAGGTTTGGAAAAAACAACAGATATATTGATGGCCGAAACAAAATATGCCGAAAAGCAACTGGAATATTATGCAACGATATTTCAACACAACTATGCCTTGGCCTATGTACGGTTTTTGACCCAGGAGTGACATTGCGAACATGAAAAATAGATAATAGATAAAGGACGATTATTAAAGAATTTGTACAAGTACTATAAACTAAAACAATGAAAAACAAAAGATACATACAAGCGGTAACCCTGGGCATGACCCTATTATTGGCAAGTTGTGGCGGTAAGGACAAAAAAGGGGTAGCCGATAACTCCCCGGCGGTAGCCGTTCAGGTCAAGACCGTTTCAGAAGATAATAGCAGTTCTTTTTTGACCGCCAGCGGCAAGGTAGAAGCGGTCAAAAGTGCCGATATCAGTACACGCATGATGGGTTATGTCGATAAGATCTATGTTCAGGTAGGAGAAAAGGTGCGTAGCGGGCAGCTACTACTGAGTGTCAACAATGCCGATGTATCGGCCAAACTGGCGCAGGTAAACGCAGGAATAACCGAAGCCCGGGCGGCCTTTGACAATGCCGAGAAAGACTATAACAGATTCACGACGCTCTTTAAGGAAAACAGTGCGTCGCAAAAGGAGTTGGACGATGTTACGGCGAACTACAATATGGCCAAGGCGAGGTTGGAGTCCGCCAATCAAATGAAGAATGAGGTGAACGCCCAAATGGGCTATGCGAACATTCGCGCCCCGTTCAGCGGCGTAGTGACCAATAAGTTCATAAACGCCGGCGATATGGCCAATCCGGGGATGCCCTTGCTCGAAGTGGAATCCCCAGAAAATTATCAGGTATTGGCGATGGTACCCGAATCGGAGATTCTTGAAATCGGCAAGAATACTGATGTAACGGTGCAATTAAAGGCCCTTGGCCAAACCGTGAACGGAAAGGTAACCGAGATCAGTACATCTTCGAAAAACACTGGTGGCCAATATTTGGTCAAGGTTGTCCTCGATGCGACCGATGCGAAAATATTGTCGGGCATGTATGTCACGGTACAGTTTCCAGTCGCGCGAAAAACCAAGAGTTCCGCCGTAATGATCCCCGTGGATGCCATCGTGAACAACGGGCAATTGAAAGGCGTCTATACGGTAAGCCAGAGCAATACGGCACTTTTGCGCTGGTTGCGCCTGGGAAGGACTTTCGGGGACCGGGTGGAAGTGCTTTCGGGATTATCGCCCGATGAACAATACATCGTTTCGGCCGAAGGGAAGTTGTACAACGGAGCAAAAATCTCAAATCAATAAACGGGATCCGCGTTAGGGATTGCAGCGGTTACCCCGTATGTGCCTCGATAGGCGCAACGGAGTAAAAGCGGAAAGCCCGCCCGCCTGCCCTTCGGCAGGTGGAAACGCCCCACTTATAATGAATTAAAAATGAAGGAAGGTCTAGCTGGCAAGATTGCCAAAATGTTCATAGGCAGTAAGTTAACGGTACTTCTGATGATCGTTTTCATGGTCATCGGGGTGTACAGCTCGTTCTTGATCCCGAGGGAGGAAGAACCGCAAATCGATGTGCCGATGGCCGATATTTTTGTGGGATACCCCGGGGCGAGCCCTACCGAAGTGGAGTCGCGCGTGATCAAACCCTTGGAAAAACTGATCTCGAACATCAAGGGGGTCGAATATGTGTATTCAACCTCGATGAAGGAGCAGGGCATGGTCATCGTGCAGTTCTATGTGGGCGAAGATATCGAACGTTCGTTCGTAAAGCTCTACAACGAGATCAACAAGCACATGGACCAAATGCCCCAGGGCGTAACGTTTCCGTTGGTGAAGACACGGGCCATTGACGATGTACCCATGTTGGGCCTAACATTGTGGAGCGAGAATTACGACGGGTACCAACTAAGCCAAATGGCGCAGGAACTTGAAAGCGAGATCAAGAAAGTGAACGATGTGGCGATTACCCATAAGATCGGTAATCAAGACCGTCAATTGCGCGTGGTACTCGATAAGGATAAATTGGCCGCCAGCGGACTCGATTTCTTATCGGTTTCTGAAATGATCAAGGCGAACAGTGCACAGTTGAACTCCGGTAGTTTCGATAAGAACGATACCGAGTTTCTGGTTAGCACGGGCAAGTTTCTGGCCTCGGTCGGCGATGTCGAGAACCTCGTGGTGGGCGTGCAGCAGAACCAGCCGATCTATCTGAAACAGATCGCGAATATCATCGATGGCCCCGAAATTCCTCAGAGTTATGTTTCCCTAGGTTTTGGGCAGGCCAGTGACAAGGCGACCGATTACAAGTCTGAATACCCTGCGGTTACCATTTCCGTAGCAAAGCGAAAGGGTGCCGATGCCATGAAGATTGCCGATATCGTTATCGATAAGGTGGACCATTTGCGCAGCACATTGATTCCTGATGACGTGCACGTCGAGATTACCAGAAACTATGGGGAAACGGCATCGCACAAGGTATCTGAACTATTGTTGCACCTTATTGGGTCTATCATCGCCGTAACGCTGGTGGTCATGCTGGCGATGGGCTGGCGCGGTGGTCTGGTCGTGTTTTTATCGGTTCCGATTACGTTTGCCCTGACCTTGTTGAGCTACTATATGCTGGATTATACCCTGAACAGGATCACCCTTTTCGCCTTGGTCTTTGTTACGGGTATCGTCGTGGACGACTCGATTATCATCGCAGAGAACATGCACCGGCATTTTAAGATGAAACGGTTGCCGTTCAAACAGGCCGCCCTATATGCGATCAATGAGGTCGGTAACCCGACCATCTTGGCTACGTTTACCGTCATAGCCTCGGTATTGCCGATGGCCTTCGTTTCGGGACTGATGGGCCCTTATATGGCCCCGATGCCCATTGGCGCATCTATCGCCATGATTTTATCGCTGTTCGTGGCCTTGACCATTACCCCGTATTTGGGCTATATTTTTCTTAGGGAAAAGAACAAATCTGCCAGTTCCAAAGAAGAGAAGGAGGAAAAACCTTTGGAGGACACCTTGATTTATAGGATCTATAACAGATTCGAGCATCCGTTGATAGAAAACAGCGGTAAGCGTTGGATTTTCTTGGGATTGACCTTTTTAATGCTCATAGGCTCGATGGTACTGTTCTTCACCAAATCGGTCGCCGTTAAGATGTTGCCTTTTGACAACAAAAACGAGTTTCAAGTAATCATAGACATGCCGGAAGGTACCACCCTCGAACGCACGGCGGTCGTAGCCCGGGAAATCGCACAATACCTTTCAACGCGTTCGGAAGTTGTGAACTACCAGAACTATATCGGTACTTCCGCGCCAATAACCTTTAACGGTTTGGTACGCCATTATGATCTGCGCGGCGGGAGCAACATGGCCGACATTCAAGTGAATTTGGTCGACAAGGGGGAGCGCTCGGCACAAAGCCACGACATTGCGAAACTGCTTCGGCCCGAGATCCAAAAGATCGCCGCCGAATATAATGCGAACGTAAAGGTAGTGGAGGTGCCGCCAGGGCCTCCGGTGCTATCGACCATTGTGGCCGAAGTCTATGGCCCCGATTATGGTGAGCAGATGAGGATTGCCGATAGCATACGGCATATCTTGAAAAAAACCGACGATGTGGTGGATATCGACTGGATGGTGGAAGCCGATCAGACCGAATATCAGTTCGATATCGATAGGGAGAAAGCCATGCTGTACGGTGTTGCGCCGCAACAGATCGCCTATACCATGAATATGGCGCTGTCGAACCGGGCGATAACCAATCTATACGATGAGAATGCCACCGATCAGGTCGGTCTGGTTTTGGCCTTGGACGAGAAGGAAAAATCGACCATCAATGATATTTCGCAATTGAAAATCGCTTCTAAGCTGGGTAATATGGTGCCCATTGTCGATTTGGTAAACATTGAGGAAACCATTAGCCCGAAGAGCATCTACCGCAAAAACCAAAAGCGGGTGGTCTATGTCCTGGCCGATATGGCCGGAAAGCTTGAAAGTCCGGCCTATGCGATTCTAGGTATGGAAGAAAAATTGAAGGCGATCGATCTGCCACAAGGGTATGAGATCAATGAAATGTACTTGGGCCAACCTGATTTCGAAGACGATTATACCGTTAAATGGGACGGGGAATGGCAAATTACGTTGGAGGTGTTTAGGGATTTGGGAATCGCTTTTATGGGGGCGATCATCTTGATCTACATCTTGATCGTCGGATGGTTCCAGAACTTCAAGGCTCCCGTAGTGATGATGGTCGCGATACCCTTGTCACTGATCGGAATCGTTCTAGGCCATTGGATCATGGGTGCTTTTTTCACGGCCACTTCCTTTATCGGAATGATCGCCCTTGCGGGTATCATGGTACGGAATTCGGTATTGCTCATCGATTTTATCAATCTGCGTTTGGCAGAAGGTGTTCCCTTAAAACAAGCGGCTATCGAGGCCGGTGCCGTTCGTACTACGCCCATTCTATTGACCGCGGGTACGGTGGTCATCGGTGCCTTTGTCATTCTGTTCGATCCCATTTTTCAGGGATTGGCCATTTCATTGATGGGCGGAACCATAGTATCAACGGTATTGACTTTGTTGGTGGTGCCTTTGGTCTATTATATGATCGAGCGGAAGAAGTATCCAGAGCCGGAGCTTCGGCAAACGAAGGGTTCGATTGAGGAAAAAGAATAACCTACCACGTTAGGTAATACCGAAAAAGCGGAAATGACACAAAAACATTTATCTATGAAATTATTAATCGTCACGGTCGTAGAACAGTTCGAAAAAGATATTCTGAAACTGTTCAAAAAAGCGAATATCGAGAGCTTCAGTGAAAGCCACATTGATGGATATAAGAACCCTACGTCCATGGTGCGCACGGCCAGCTGGTTCCCAAGCGAGAAGGGGGGAGTCGAATCGAACCTGTTCTTTTCGTTTACCGAGGAAACGAACATTGAAACACTCTTCGGCCTGATAAAAGAATTCAATGCCAATCTGGAGACCAACAACCCGATCAAGGCTGTCGTGGTTCCTATTGAAAGATCGATTTAATCAATTATAAACATTTTTTTAAAAACAAGAGAAATGCTAAATACATATTTTAGGGTCATTGTAGGTACATTCGTTTTATTGAGTGTCGTATTGGCCGTGTACGTAAATATCAACTGGTTATGGTTTACCGTATTCATCGGGGTCAACTTGATTCAATCGGCGTTTACCAAGTGGTGTCTGTTGGAGACCATCCTGTTGAAATTGGGCATAAAAAAGGGGTAGGGATTGTTATCGGACAAACCTATGAAAAGGGTGATAGTGGTTAGCAAGGGATTTCCTTTTGACTGCCAACTTGATTTCGATTAATCGAAATTAAATAAATCACTGAAAATAGGATGGTTGCAAATTGCCGGGTCGAACGCGGTCGAGATTATCCCAATGGTTAAGCATTCGGATATCGATTTTCGGGGCATCGACCCAATTTATTCCTGTTAAGGATTGTCCGGTCTTTATCAAGTGCAACAATCGAAAAATACCATATAGAATACCTATGTCATCGTTGGCAGTGACCACAAGAACATCTTTTTCGTTGTGTGATACGGATTTAATCACAAATCCTTCGTTTCCAATCTTTTGAAGGTCTTTTTGAAGCGATTTGACAACCGCTTTCGGCAAAAAAGAGCCTTTTGAGACGATTATAGTGTTATCGGAATTTATCGAGTTCGTGAAATCAGGTATCCGCCCCAACATTTTTTCAAGTGCGGTGTCCATTTCTTGCTTGGCTACCTTAAGTGTGCTCGTTCCATCTTGAAAATAAACCGAAGAGGCCAAATCGTTATATGCTTCAATCAAAGATGGTCGTTGAATTTTGGCGTGTCCCAACCAAAGATCATATCCTTCAAGCGATTGTGAAAACGCAGAACTTATACAGAGAAAAGATAATAGAATAAACTTTTTAAACCCCATTTTTGATCTTTGCGCATAGTGAATAAGGGGGAGGCCACCAATGCATTTGATGCAAAGACCTACCCCTAACAGGTTAAAACCAAGATACTTGATAAAGATACTACAGAAGAGACAAAAATCGGTCTACTCATCACGTAAAGCATCGACTGGGTTGGCAATCGCGGCCTTAAAACTTTGCCAGCTTACCGTGAGCATTGCGATTGTCAATGCCGTAATTCCAGCTATGGCGAATATCCACCAGTTCATGGTCGTTTTGTAGGCAAAACCTTCGAGCCACTTGTTCATGACATACCATGAAACGGGTACGGCAATGATAAAGGCCAGGCCTACCCATTTTACGAAATCTTTGTTCAATAAGGCCAATATTTGGGCAATGCTCGCACCGTTGACCTTTCGAACGCCAATTTCTTTTTTTCTTTGTATGCAAGTGTAGGAGGTAAGCCCGAACAACCCCATAGAAGCAATAAGTATTGCTAAAACCGTAAATATTTGAAATGCAGAACCGAAGGTCTTATCCTCATTATACTGCGCTTCGAACTTTTGATCTAAGAAGGTATAGTTGAAGGTGCTTTTTGGAAACAGTTCTTTCCATTTGTTTTCAATCTGTGCAAGGGCGTTGGTCATACCATTTGATGAAAGTGCCGTTTGATTGAATTTTACAAGAAGTTTATCTCCGTTGGATTCGTATCGCAACAGCATCGGTTCAATACCCGTTTTTAGACCGAAATGATGATAGTCTTTGATAACCCCGGAAATAATACGTTCTTCTCCAAAGATTTTCATGGTTTTGCTTACGGCTTCCTGCATATCTGTAATCTCCATAAATCTTACGAACTTTTCGTTCAAGACGACTTTGTCGCTTTCACCGCTCGAGTTTTCCTTAAAAGGTTCTCCGGCAAGGAATTCCAGGTCCATCAACTTAAAATAATCGGGGTGTACCCCATAGTTATAGGTGATTCTTATGTCATCTCGAATCCCATTTGGAAAGGTAATGCCGGCATTTGAATTGAGTTCATCATATCCTCCACCCGGATAGGTTTCAGCCCCTGCGGTAGCTTCGACAAAAGGAAAATTTTCAAGTTCATGTTTAAAGGTTTCCAAATTTTTGACAAATAAGGAATCAGGCATCGCACTCAATATCTGTCCGTTAAGGGCGACGACTTGATGTAAGTCTACACCGATGGGCTGATTCTGAATGAAACGAATTTGTTTTGTAACGACTATAGTACCGATCAATAAAACGATCGTTGCGAAAAATTGCCCCATTATCAAGACCTTTCTAATAATCGGGCCACTTCCGGTGGTTTGTATCTTTCCCTTAAGCGACTTTGCAGGAGTGTACTTGCTCAAGACCATGGCCGGATACAGGCCTGATACCAAAGCCCCGAACAATACAAAACCTAATATTGGTATAAAATCTATGACGTTCGAAAGATCGACCTTTAGTACCATGCCGGCATAGTTGTTAAATATAGGCAAGACAAGTAAGACGATCGAAACCGCGATTATTATGGCCAATAGATTCAGTAATAACGACTCTAAAAATGATTGTAGCATGATTTGAGGTTTCTGTGCCCCTGCCACTTTTCGTATTCCTGTTTCCTTGGCCCTTTCGAGCGATTTGGCCGTGGAAAGGTTTACATAATTTAGCCAAGAGAGTATGAGAATTATCAATGCAATGGCCAATAGAAACGTGACCCGATTTGCACTGCCGTTTGCCTCGGCCTCATAAGGCTTATCTGAGTACAGGTGAATATCTTCCAAGGGTTCGATGTTATGCCTTTCATAAGGCAGGTCTTCTACCTTAAAATTCATTACCTTCTTTTTAAACGCATTGGCATTGGCCAAGGGATCCAGCTTCAAATAGGTAAAATACATGTTTTGGTTCCATGTATATTGCCAGTCGCGTTCGAAAGCCTCCCAGGTATGAAAAGTTTTAAAGGAAATCAAAACGTCATTCTTGATATGGGTATTTCTCGGGCTATCGGCAAGAACTCCGGTCACGGTAAAAAGAGGGCTATCACTGCTAAATACTTTTAACGTCTTGCCCAGGGCATCTTCATTGCCGAAAATCTTTTCGGCCAACGATTCGGTCAAAACAAGGGAGTAGGGCTCATTCAGAGCATTGTTTACATCGCCCTTAGCCAACGTGCGGTCAAAAATTTGGAAAAAGGAAGGGTCTGCCAACGAGCCCCTATTGTCTTCAAAAACCCTATCATCATGTATGAGAACGGCGTCGTTCGTATGACGCAGCCTTACATAATCCTGTACCTCGGGAAACTCATCCTTTAGTGTTGGCCCACTTACAATATACGCATTTGCATCGCCTGGAACCCATTCGCCACCTTCGAGATAATCCATATACACGCGATATACGTTTTCAGAACCCTCGAATTTGTCATAGCTTCTTTCGTAATGCACATAGAGCATGATCAGAAAGAAAGAGGCGATGCCGATGGCCAGCCCAAAAATGTTGATAAACGAGTATAGTTTATTTTTAAGTAGATAGCGTGTCGCGATTTTTAGGAATAGTTTATACATGGCTTTTGTTTATCGGCCTCCCTCTAGCCCCCTCCGAAGGAGGGGGAATGGATTCGGCATTAATTTAGTATTTCAGTTTTCTCCCCTTCGGGGGAGTTAGAGGGGGCTTTTCATTCGGTTCGTAAACTTTTTACCGGGTTTGTATTGGCCTTGGCAATAGTTCTTATACTCATGATTATCAGTGAAATAAAAGCCATGATAATTCCGCTCAATATAAATATCCATGCACTTAATTCGGTTTTATAGGCAAAATCTTCTAACCATTGATGTAGTCCGTACCAAGCGACAGGGGCCGCAATCACAAAGGCGATACCGACGAGGACCAAAAACTCTGTGCAGAGCAAGATGTTCAATTGCAATAGGGAGGCCCCTAGTACTTTTCGTATACCGATTTCCTTTGTACGCCGTTCGGTGGTGTAGACGACCAAGCCAAAAAGCCCTAAACAACTGATGGCGATCGATAACCCCATGGCCCATTTTAATAGGGTAGAGGTCCTGCGTTCACTTTCATAAAATCTTTTAATGGTGTCGTCCATGAAGGTCAATTCAAACTCTACATCGGGATACACATCGTTCCAAATGGACTCTATTTGCGCGATGGCTTCGGACCAACCGCTAACATCATCGGTCTGAAACGAGAAATGAACTGTATTGAACTGGCTACGGTCGGGGTCCCAATCCCCAACGATGGCCATGGGCTTCACAGCCGTTTTTAAGGATCGTTGATTAAAATCGGCCACGACCCCGACTATGGGGTATTTGGCATCGTTCCGACCTATTCTTTTGTCAATAGCTTCTTCGGGTGTCTTAAAGCCTAACTGTTTTCTAAAGGTATCATTGATCACATATTCACGAATGGTATCGTTCAGTCTATCACGTCCGGCCAAAAGGGGAATATCATAAAGATTGAGATATTCCATATCCCCTCGCAGCAGCTGGAGAATGGAAACAATCTCCCTTTCCCCGTCCATATAGGTTACATAAGTGGAACTGGTACTGTTCGACGCTGGAGGATTCCCACTTAAACTTAGTCTCTGCACCATGGGCAACGCCTCGATCCTTTCGGCCAGCAATGTGCGCTTTTCAGGTCCGGGCACATGCCAAGGTGTTCTGACTGAAGCAATGGCCTCAGTTCGAAAGCCCATATCCTTAGTCATTAAATAGTCGATTTGTTTTCCGACCAAGAATGTTGCTATGACGAATACTTGGGCAACACTAAATTGAAAAACGGTCAGGTATTTGCGTAGGGTCGTTTTTTCACTTTTTTGGGAGATTTGGCTCTTAAGTACAGCTACCGGCCGGTAGCTTGAAAGCACAAGAGCGGGATAAAATCCTGATAGCAAGGTTACCAAAGCCAAAAGAACCAATATGCCCACGATTACCCACGGTTCACTGAAAAGCCCAAAATCAAGACCTTCTGGAATGAAATCGGAAAACGCTTGAAGTAACCAGTATGAAAATACGATCGAAAGTGCCGATGCAAAAATTGTCAACAATAAGGTCTCCGCCAAAAATTGAAAGACAAGTTGCTTTTTAGAACTTCCCAACGTTTTACGCACCCCTATTTCCTTGGCGCGCTGAGTAGCCTGTGCGGTATTGAGGTTGATAAAATTAATGCAGCCCAATAACAACAAAAAAAGGGCGATAAAACCTAGACTGATCAATACCGACTTGCTTGCCTTGACCCTGCTAAAATCAAAAGTATAGTAGTTGGGGTCCAAGTGCAGTTCGGTTAGGGGTTGCATGTAAAAGTTTCTGATACGGCCACGGGCCACTTCTTCTTCTTCGTTATGCTCCTTGGCAAGCGCATCGAGGGTAGATTGTACAGTTTCCTTAGTTACATTTTGTTCGAGCTTTACAAATAATTGGGATGAAGAATTGGTATTGTTCCATCCCGCATACTCAACATTGTTCGACATATCAGCCTGTTGGGCGGTTTTCAACGATATGAATTCTTCAAAGACCAAATCGGTACGTTTTTCAAAATTGGCCACAATGCCGATAACCTTTACTGGAATGGTATCTTGATACACCAAGGTGCTTCCTATAATCTCATCGGGCCGCCTGTCTGGAAAATAGATGTTGGCCCTATTTTCGGACAACACAACTTCATTGGGGTTTTCCAATATATTGTCAGGAGAACCGACAATCCAATCATATTCAAAGACGTTAAAATAAGCAGCGTCGGTATACACCACATATTCCGGCCTTTTAAAGATTTTATTGTCTTCGTTATTTCTGACTGTAACGGGGTAGGTCGTGAGTACGGGAGCGACGGCCTCAAGACCTGCCCCCTTTTCTTTTAAGGTCTCCGCCAGTGGATAAGATACGCCGGGATTGTACCCGTTTCCTTCGGGAGAGGTAAATTCAGAAGTGATACGATAAATACGCTCCACATCGGGATGAAACTTGTCGAAACTCAAATCGTAATACACCATTAGGCCGATTACGAAAGAAGCACTCAACCCAATGGCAAGGCTACTTACCTTGATCAAGGAAAACAATTTGTTCTTGGTAATGCTTCGGGATGCTATTTTCAGGTAGTTTTTAAGCATGTTTTTGTTTATAGTTCTTTGAGGGTTATATTTTTTGTCTATGGTCTCATATATGACTTCTCAAATCTTACTTCTAAAATTTATCTTCTTTACTCCGTCCGCAGACTTTTTACCGGGTTGGCCATGGCCGATTTAATCGATTGAAAACCTACTGTTATGAGGGTTATTAACAGGGCAAACCCTCCGGCCAACGCAAATACCCACCATTGAATTTCGATTCTGTATGTAAATCCTTCCAACCATTTTTGCATAAAATAATAGGCCATAGGGGAAGCTATTAAAAATGCAATACCTACAAGTTTGATGAAATCTTTGGTCAATAGCCCTAATACCGAGTTGATGCTGGCTCCCAATACTTTTCGAATACCGATTTCTTTTTTCTTCTGTTCGGCCACATAGGACACAAGACCGAAAAGGCCGAGACAGCTTATCAAAATGGCCAAGATGGTAAATACAACTGATATCTTGCCGAGTCGTTGTTCCTCCTCAAATAACTTTGCTACCTGTTGGTCGACAAAAGTATATTCGAATGGGGTTTCTTTGGTAATTCCCATCCATTTATCTTCCAAACCAGCCAATAATGTCTTAAAGTCGGTGGTTTCGGTACGAATAACAATCCATCCCGGGGTATTGTCGTTGAAAAGGGCAATGGGCGCTATGCTTTCTGTCAATGGCGCAAAATGATAGTTCTCTACCACCCCAATTATATCGTAAAGTTCTGTTTCGCCTTCATAAGTGCTTGCAATTTTTGATGAAAGTGCCTGTTCAAATGGAATGCCCAGCGATTCCAAAACGGCTTTGTTCACGATGGTCTGCGTGCTGTCGTTGGACCTAAAATCCCTACCTGCGATCAATCTCATGCCCACGGTGTTTATATACCCGGGGCTCATTCCGCTATAGTGTATCAATGTTCTTTTGGTGGGGTCGGTCCCGGGCAAATGCCCTCCGAAATCGCCAAAGACGCGTTGCGAGGGGTAATTGTTGGCCCCTGCAATATTTTTTACCCCCGAAACGGTAGAAAACTGCTCCTTAATTGCATCAAAACGACTAGATGTTTCAGAAGTGCCCAAACGTACGGCCAAAAGATTTTCTTGTTCGTAACCCAAATCCTTATTTTGCCCATAACGCACTTGCTGAACTATAATGACTACGGCCACGATCAGCGCTGTAGATGCTACAAATTGAAAAACGACCAGGGCCTTTCTCAATCCGACACCCCCAGAAGCCATTTCTGTAATTCCACCTTTTAACGCCTGTATAGGTTTGATCGCAGCCAGTATCAAAGCTGGATAAATACCGGCCAAAAGTCCCGTAATCAATGCCAAACCAAATAACAATACTGCGATTTTGAAATTTAAGACATCGTAAAGATTCAAATCACCATGTCCCAACTCATTGATAAAGGGAAACAATAAAATAGTCAGGGGTATGCTGATCAGGGTCGCAAAAAAGGTCAGCAGTAAAGATTCTCCCAAAAATTGATAGGTAAGGGAGCTTTTATTGGCGCCCACCACTTTTCTGACCCCTATTTCTTTTGCTCTCTTGTTCGCAAAAGCCGTACGTAGGTTGATAAAATTGATACAGGCCACGACTAGTATTATAGCTGCCAAGATGAGAAGGGTGTACAAGAACCCAATTTCCGAAACGATATCAAGTTGATTATTTATTCCTTTGGAGTATAGATGTATGTCCGTTATGGGCTGTAATAACAATGTCTTTTCAAAACCTGCGGCGGCCAGATCTTTGGCGCCCCGCCTCTGTAAAAATTCGGGAAGCTTGCTTTCCAAATTTGTGGCACTGGAGGCTGGAGCCAATTTTACATAACTGTGGACAAAATTTTGTGTTGCATAGTTTTGGACACTCCTTACAAATTGACCCACCCCGGGGGTATTCATACTTATGATGTAGTTCGGATTTAGATGGGTCTTACCAAAGTCATCTTTAAAGACCGCAGTGACCGTTTTATTGGCAGCTTGGTCACCTGCCCCTAATACGATATTTCTATTTAACGCATTTTGGTTTCCGAAAAGTTTCTTTGCCAAGGTAGCGGAAAGCACGATGGCATTCGGGGCGTCTAAAGCATTTTGGGCCGTCCCTTCCAATAGGGGATAGTCAAAGACTTTAAAGAAAGTTGAATCGGCCACATAACCCCTTTCTGCATAGTAGCTTTCAGTAGATTCTGCTATTCGAATCGGCGATTCAAATTGTTCCATATAAACTATACGGCAGGCCTCTTCAATTTCGGGAAAGTCCTCTTTCATCGCAAAAGCGATTGGAGGTCCTGCCGCTGCTGAATTCGTATCGGGAGAACTACCTCCTATATGTTTTATCTTGGTCCGGATTCTATAAATGCTGTCGGCGTCGCTGAATTGGGTGTCATAACCCGTTTGTGCGAGTACATAGACCAAAATGCAGAGGCAACTTGCCGTACCGACCGTAAGCCCCAGAAGGTTGATTCCGGTTTGCAACTTGTTCTTGGTCAGGTTCCTCCAGGCGATTTTTAGATAGTTTTTGAACATGGTTCTCGTTTTTTGATGATGATTTGAAGACCGAACAGAATTTGTAAATATCGAATTGCCCGTTATAGTATTCCGATTTTTCCACACCTATATTTATGCCAAAAACAAAACCATTTGATAATCAATATTTTATGTTTGACTATTTTTAGTGACAATTCTTAAGATGTAAAATTTTTTTACACAAAGTGTCCAGTATTTTTACGTTGTTTGGGGAGAATTCATGGTGAGATATTGTTCAAAAACAAAGTGTCGTATTTCTTTTATAGCGGAATAAACTTTATTTTTGATGGTGTTACTAATTCAAGGTCTTTTCTAAAATTTTCGAGTCCTTCCAAACCAAACCAACGATATAATGCAGGTAGAAAATGTAGGTGCGTACCTATCCCAAATTGTCGAAGACCATGTTTCAACGGCATTGAAAAACTGGTTGGGGGGAAAAATAAAAAACATCGTAGACGAGCGATCGGCAAAAGACCTTTATTTGACCTATAGCTTGATCGGAACCAAGTTCGGTTCTGAAGAAAATTTGGAATTCGCTACAGATTCCGATGTCGGCCAGTACCTAAAAACTCAAAGGGCGAACATTCGACAGGTGGCCAGAATATATCTTTTGGTAAAGGTTTTGGAGGCCGATACCGATTTTTTTGCGCCCAAAGTGGCCAATATCATTCAGGTGGCCGATACGGGCGAGCTGGAAACTTTTTTAAAGTTTTTGATTTTACTGCCCGATCCCGTGCGATACAAAACGACTGCCGTTGATGCCCTGAGAACGAACATCGCTACAGTTTTCAATGCCATTGCCTACAATAATCCGTATCCATCTTTGTTTTTCAATGACCAACAATGGAACCAGATGTACCTGAAGACGGCATTTATGCAGGGAGATCTTAGCGCGATAATGGACATTGACAAAATGGCCAATACCGATCTGGTCAGGATTATATCCGATTATGCCCACGAACGATGGGCGGCAGGGCGTGCCATCGACCCCTATTTTTGGCGACCGGTTTCCAAGTTTTTGAACGATACGCTTTTAGGAGACATGAAGCGGTTATTGGCAAGCGATGACCCCATGGAAAACAAAGCCGGGGCTCTTTGCTGTTATGGATCGGATTACCCGGAAGCAAAAAAGGAACTTGAAAACCATGAAGATCTCGTTGGTCAAATCGAAAACAAAACATTAACCTGGGAAAATCTAAAAGAATAACATGGAAGAAAAAATGATGTTTATCGACCCGCATGTGCATATGACGTCGCGAACCACTGATGACTATGAGGCAATGGCAAATGCAGGGGTAGTGGCACTGATAGAACCTTCGTTCTGGTTGGGCCAGCCACGAACACAAGTGGGTTCTTTTCAAGATTATTACAGCAGTTTGGTAGGCTGGGAACCTTTTCGGGCAAGTCAGTTTGGCATTCAACACTATTGTACGATCGGTTTGAATTCCAAAGAAGCGAACAATGAGGCCTTGGCAGAGCAGGTAATCGAATTATTGCCCCTCTATGTGCATAAACAAAATGTGGTGGCCATCGGTGAGATCGGTTACGACGACCAGACCCCTGCTGAGGACAAGTACTTTAGAATGCAATTGGAACTGGCCAAAGAGCTGGGCATGGTCGTTCAGGTGCATACGCCCCACAGGGATAAAAAAGCGGGAACCATCAAAAGTATGGAGGTCTGTCTTGAACATGGTCTTGATCCTTCAATGGTCGTTATCGACCATAACAACGAAGAAACCGTAAAAGAAGTCTTGAACAGGGGCTTCATTGCGGCGTTTACCATTTACCCGAAAACCAAAATGGGCAACGAAAGAATGGTAGAGGTAGTGAGAAAATTTGGTAGCACCGATATTATTGTGGACAGTTCGGCGGATTGGGGGGTCAGTGACCCATTGGCCGTTCCGAAAACGGCAGGTTTAATGCTAAGAAGAGGTATTGCGAAGGAAGATGTTGTCAAGACATGCTATCAAAATGCCCTCGATATTTTTGGTAAAAACGGCAAGATGAAAGAATCGGATTGGCTGGACGCCAAAGGGATCGATCAAAGGGAGCTGTACAATGACAATAGCGTACTAAGGGGTCAAGAGCCCAAAATAGATTCCGATAAAATCGTTTAAATGGGTTCTGTGTTCAAGGGCTATTTGCGATTGATGCGTCCCGCGAATTTGCCAACTGCCGCTGCCGATATATTCGCCGGGGCAGCTTTATCGGGCATGTTTTCCATAAATTCCCTCGGACCGAACATCGTTTATCTTGTACTGGCTTCGGTTTTCCTCTATGCCGGTGGCGTTGTACTGAACGATGTTTTTGACTACAAACTTGATAAGGTCGAGCGCCCGGAGCGTCCGATTCCAAGTGGCTTGATTCCATTAAAAGCGGCAGCTTTCTTTGGTATGGTACTGTTGTTGATCGGCGTATTATTTGCCTTTCTTACGAATCGATTGAGCGGCATTATAGCTTTAACATTGGCTTTTTCGATCATACTTTATGACGCCTACTCAAAAAAACATGGCTTTTTAGGCCCCATGAACATGGGACTTTGCCGAGGACTCAATCTGTTGTTGGGCATGTCGCTACTTGGGGAAATAAATGCATGGTGGTACGGCATCATTCCATTGATATATATCTTTGCGATTACCTTGATAAGTAGGGGCGAAGTTCATGGGAACAATTCGAAGCACATTCTTTGGGCGGGCGTTTTATACCTAATCGTCATTTTGGCCGTTTTAGCTATAGTAATGATGAAAACGGATAATATCTTGCAAGCTGTCCCCTTTCTGGCACTTTTTGCTTTTTCGGTATATAGACCTTTGGTCGCCGCCTTTCGATCGAACACTCCTGAAAATATAAAAAAAGCGGTCATAGCAGGGGTACTTTCATTGATTGTACTTGACGCGACCCTGGTTGCCGGCTTTTCCGTTTGGTGGTATGGTCTTTTGGTATTGTTATTATTGCCGTTGTCCATACTTTTGTCAAAACTTTTTGCCGTTACCTAAACCAAATTGACGCCCTTGAGACCCATAGCACAATCATTTTCGGTTCCTTACGAATACAAACTTCATTTTACGAAAGATTTGTTCAATGTTGGGAATCCACTGTTTAAGGATATTTTAAATGCGTACAAAACGAATGAAAGCATAAAATTGCTTTTCATCATTGATGACGGGGTAAGCGAAAATCACCGAGACTTGTTGAACGCTATCGTAGCTTATTGTCGTTCGTATCGACAACATTTGGAACATACAGAAAGTATAGTGATCAAAGGAGGGGAGCACTGCAAAAATGAACATCAAGAAGTAGAGCGTGTTCTAAAGGCCATCAATGACCGGCATATCGACAGGCACTCTTTTGTAATTGCCATTGGTGGTGGCGCGTTGATCGACATGGTGGGCTATGCGGCCGCAATAGCCCATAGGGGTGTGAAATTGATCCGCATTCCTACTACGGTACTTTCACAGAACGATTCCGCCGTCGGTGTAAAGAACAGCATCAATCTATTCGAAAAAAAGAACTTTTTGGGCACTTTTGCCCCGCCTTATGCGATTATCAACGATATTGATTTTTTGTCCACTTTGGAACAACGCGACTGGATTGCCGGTGTGGCCGAGGCCATAAAAGTATCCTTGATCAAGGACAAAACTTTCTTTGAAGATATAGAGAACAATGCAAACGGTCTCCATGTACGCGAAATGGAACCTATGCAAAATCTGATATATAGATGTGCCGAAATCCATATGCATCATATCGCCCAAGGTGGTGATCCTTTCGAAAGCGGTTCGTCAAGGCCTTTGGATTTTGGCCATTGGGCCGCCCATAAATTGGAGCAGATGTCCAATTACGGACTGCGGCATGGAGAAGCCGTGGCAAAGGGCATTGCACTGGATGTTACGTATGCCTATCTGATAGGTATGATTTCTGAAAAAATATTGAAGCGAATCCTTGATTTGATGGAGCGGATAGGTTTCGACCTGCATATTCCTGTTGATTCAAATCAGGAAATGGACGAACTACTATTAGGGCTCAAAGAGTTTCAAGAACATCTGGGCGGAGAACTTTGTATTACCTTGATCACCGATATCGGCAAACAGCAAAACGTAAATACCATCGACCTCGAAGTTATGAAAAGTGCCGTCAACCATTTGAACACACTTTGCCAATTAACCTAAACTCAGGTAAATGCTGATCAACAATTCTTTTCATCTTACCTATTGTACCAACATTCATCCCGGGGCGAATTGGAAAAGTACGTTTGAAAGTCTTAAAACCTATGTGCCCGGCATAAAGGCGAAAGTTTCCAACGGATCGGATTTTGGTCTGGGCCTTCGATTGTCCAACAAGGCAAGCGAAGAACTTGCCGAGGGAAACAACCTCAAAGCGTTCAAACAATGGTTGCATGAAAATGGGGTGTACGTGTTTACCATGAACGGCTTTCCTTATGGGAATTTTCATGATGAAAGGGTCAAAGAAAATGTACATGCCCCTGATTGGACCACGAAAGATCGGGTAACCTATACCAAACGACTTTTTGACCAATTGTCCGAATTGATCCCAGAGGGATTATCGGGCGGAATATCAACTTCCCCAATAACTTACAAATACTGGCACGATACAAAGGAAACCACCCAAAGGGCCTTTGAGACAGGCGCAAAGAACTTTACGGAAATCGCATTACGGCTTTACGACATAGAAGGCAAAACGGGCAAATATTTGCATCTCGACATTGAACCAGAACCTGATGGATTGTTGGAGAACAGTGATGAGGTCTTGCATTTTTACGCCGACTATTTAATACCTATCGGCACGGAAATTTTAAAGGAAAGACTTGATTTAAATGAACCGGAAGCTGAAAAGATCATCAAGCGCTACATCACCGTATGCTACGATATCTGCCATTTTTCGCTGGCCTTCGAAGAACCTTTGGATACTTTCCTGAAATTGCGTAATGCGGGTATAAAAATCGGCAAGATCCAAGTGAGCGCCGCATTAAAAATTATAAATGACGAAACCGACGAAGAAGCCGTATGGGAGTCACTTTCTCGTTTTGACGAACCCACGTATTTACATCAGGTAACCGAAAAAATCAATGGAAAGGTCAAGACTTATAATGACCTGCCAATCGTTTTGAAAGAACGAAAGGCATTTTCAGAACTTCGTGCCCATTTTCATGTTCCTATTTTTTTGGAGCATTTTGGTAAGTTATATTCCACCCAGGACCATATTCTCAAAGTGGTCGATTATCTCAAAGAAAATCAAGTTTCGGAACATCTTGAAATAGAAACGTATACTTGGGATGTTCTTCCGCAAGAATTGAAGAAAAACCTGTCCGGATCCATTGTACGTGAAATCGAGTGGTTCAAAGAAAGGCTCTGACCTATGCAAAAAACCGTTGTAATAAATGTAGTGGGCCTGACCAAAAGACTTATTGGCGAGCACACCCCATTTATAAAATCATTTTTTGAGAAGGGCAAATCGACGACGATTACCCCTGTACTTCCTGCCGTAACCTGTACGGCCCAGTCTACCTACCTCACCGGAAAGTATCCATCGGAACACGGTATTGTGGGTAACGGTTGGTATTTTGAAGATGAGTGCGAGGTGAAATTCTGGCGACAATCCAACAAACTCGTGAAAAGCGAAAAAATTTGGGACAGGCTCAAAAGCCAAAATCCGGGATTCACCTGTGCAAATATGTTCTGGTGGTACAATATGTACGCCAATACCGATTACAATGTTACGCCCCGCCCGAATTACTTGGCCGATGGCAGAAAGATTCCCGATTGTTATTCGCATCCGGCAGATCTACGTGACAAGCTTCAGGATAAATTGGGTACTTTCCCCTTGTTCCATTTTTGGGGGCCGAAAACCTCGATCAAATCGAGCCAATGGATAGCGGATGCCACTCTGGAAACCGATCGTTTATATGATCCGACGCTGACACTGGTGTATCTTCCCCATCTGGATTATAACCTTCAAAGGCACGGACTCGATTTTAAGGTCATTTCGAAAGACTTGAATGAAATAGATCGTGTTGTACGGCAGTTGGTCGAATACTATCAAGAAAAAAATGCCAATATCATTCTGCTTTCCGAATATGGTATTACGAATGTTGACAATCCCATTCATCTGAATCGGGTCTTAAGGGAAGAAGGACTGCTCAACGTTCGGATCGAGCGAGGATTGGAACTTTTAGATGCCGGTGCGAGCAAGGCGTTTGCCGTGGCTGACCATCAAATCGCACATATCTATTTAAATGACAAATCGATAGCGTCGGAAGTCAAAAAACTACTTGAAAAAGTTGAGGGCGTTGAAAAGGTATATTTCGGTGAAGCGCGAAAAGCGATCAATCTGGATCATGAACGTTGTGGTGATCTGGTCGTTTTGGCGGACTCCCGATCATGGTTTACCTATTATTTTTGGATGGATGATAAAAAAGCGCCCGACTATGCCAGAATGGTGGATATTCATAAAAAACCGGGGTATGATCCCGTCGAAATGCTGACCGATCCAAAGGACAAATTCGTGATGCCCAAGGTAATCGGCAAACTGATCAAGAAGAAGTTGGGTTTTAGAACGGTAATGGATATCATTCCCCTGAATGCAAAACTGGTAAAGGGTTCACATGGCCGGATTCCCGATGATGTTGATGACCATCCCATTTTGATTACCAATAATCAAACTTGTAGTCTTGAGAAAAACATAGCACCGACCGAAGTCTTTGAAGTGATCAGAACCCACGTACAGTAACCCATTAGAAACCAAAAGGTTTTGAAAGGTTGAAATTGTGACCAATTGTGTTTATTCAAATAGAGAAGATTGCTTTTTCTGTACAGGTGCAACAAATTCTCTTAAATAGATTGTTGACTTCGATTTTTTACCCGATGTTTCCCTCCATTTGAGCATTTCAGGCGAAACTTGGCTCTTATGGCATTTCAACGATTCTAAGGCTCTTGCGGCATCTTTTTCAGCGTATTTGATACCAACGTTGAGATACGTCGAATCGATTCCGGCCAATTTTTTTCGTTCTGGTTCATCAATGAGATAAGAAGGGGTGCCGACGTAAAATAACTTTTTTGGTTTCTCCCAAATTTTACTGAGAAATACCTGTGTAACCGATGCGCCTACCAAACGGTGGTCCATATGGGTGCTCCCTCCGTCGGGTCCCCAAGTAATCAGAACGTCGGGTTTCTTGTCGGCAACGATACCTTCTAATTCTAAAATCAACTCCCTGGCGTGCGGTACATGGCCATCGTAACCCTCGGCGGCCCTAAGCTGGTCATGATAATCTAAATGTATCAGTTCTACACCAAGTTTTTCGGCGGCACACTGCATCTCTTCTTTACGCAGGGCGGCCAAACCATCCCCGGCCTCATGATCGGTAAAATCATTGGTGCCCAATCGGCCATCAGTGCAAATAACGAGATACACCTTGATACCCTCATCGACATATTTTGAAAGAATGGGTGATACGGTCATTTCGTCGTCGGGATGGGCAAAAATTGCCATAAGTACTTTACCTTCCCCATTATCTTGGGCAGTTAATGGGATAACATTTAAAAGCAATAGCATGGCGAATGTAACCATGTAAGGGATTCCGGTAAATTTTCGTTTCTCGTTCATTTTAAAAAGTTTTGATTGAACCCTTCAGGCACCAAGACCAAGCGAATCACTGCGCGAGGCTTTCGACCGAAAGCTTCTTGTTTATCCAGTATTCATCATCTTTAAATCCGTATGCAGAGGGATTGTACTTTCCGACCAAATCGACATTCGCATTTTCGGGAACGGTTTCATCCATTGTCCAAAAAATACCATTTATCAATAGCCGTCGCACCCCTTCGTTCAATAAATCCGAGGCCGCACCTATGGTCGAGGTAAATGCCTTTCCCCTTTTACCACCGGGCAATTGATAGCTTTTGGTCCACGCAATGGGCATCAGAACGTCATTCACTTTTTCTCCCGCATTGTTTTCGGTAGCCAGTTCATCATCGGTGGGCTTCATGCCGAAAAAGAGGTCGTTTTCGTCATAGTCACCTTTTCTATTGACGACCTGTCCTAGAATTATCGGTTGACCGTCTTCCGGTAACGGTAGCCGAATGCCGTAAACGTCGGTGGGTCCCCAAATTTCGCCATCCTCAATACCGTTTGCTATGGAATGTGATTTGGCATCTTCTGCAATGGTTCCCCGGGTACTTTGATGTTTGTGGTGCCCGTGATGATTCACCCAGTTTTCGCCAAGTACCGACCGCCCGAAGCCATCTTCCCATTCGGTTTTATCGCCTTTGTAATA
Source organism: Meishania litoralis (assembly GCF_042611095.1). Taxonomy (NCBI): domain Bacteria; kingdom Pseudomonadati; phylum Bacteroidota; class Flavobacteriia; order Flavobacteriales; family Flavobacteriaceae; genus Meishania; species Meishania litoralis. The sequence continues at coordinate 856,392 of NZ_JBHFPV010000002.1, read as the reverse complement.
ATTACCGTAATGTTTGAAATTCGAGGTTGAATCTTTTGAAAAATTGAAAGCGTGGGTCGCCGTTCTGATACCGACCACGGGTTTCCCCGCCCTTAGGTAGTCGTCGATATGTTGCATCTGGTCATCGGGCAATGCACGGAACCGTGTAAATATGACCATCATATCAGCCGAATCCAAGGCTTCGAGGCCGGGAATATTATTGACGTAGTTGGCATTTACGATTCCAGGTTTTGAGGGGTCTTGCGCAAACAAGACCGTACAATTATATCCGTGATGTTCAGAAAGTATTTTTGCCAATTGAGGAAGTGCCTCTTCGGAACGGTATTCTTCATCGCCTGAAATCAAAACGATATGTTTTGCATTTTCATCGTCTCCCTCGAAACTCAACCATTGCTTTGGGGTCTCTTCGACTTTCTCAACTACGGTTTCTTTCTTTTTTTCTACACAGGAACCGATTAGAAGACCGAAAACCAATAAAAGGATTGTTTTTTTCACAAATTTTATTTTTAAATGTTTACACACTGCGTTGAACATCTTTCCTTATCCAACTTCCAACTTCCAACTTCCAACTTCCAACTTCCAATTTCAAACTTCAAACTTCCGACTTCAGATACCCATACCTTCTTTTATGAGCTTCAAACCTTTGGTATATATCTCTTCGGAAGGCGAATAATCTCGCCATACGTTGATCGCATTGGCAAATTCGGGAATGATCGTGCTAAAAGCTTCTATGGTCAGCCATCCATCGTAGCCTATTTCCTTTATGGCCGGAAAAACATCGTTCCAATCGACTTGTCCGCTTCCCGGCGTACCACGGTCGTTTTCACTGATATGTATATGTTTTAAAACGGGTGCAATGGTCTTTAAAGCGCTGGACTGACTTTTTTCCTCGATGTTACTATGGTGCGTATCGTACATCGCGCCCAAATTCGGATGATCCACCGCCTCTACCATGGTTTTCAGATCGGCCATGGTATTGTACAAGTAGCATTCGAAACGATTTACGGCCTCGGGGGCTAGCATGATATTCGATCGTTCTGCATATTCGGCCGCTTTTCGCAACATTTCGATGCTCCATTGTTTTTCTTCAAGGGTCGGAGGTTGACGGGTAAAATAAGCGAATGTTGAATGAAACGGTCCGCAAATGACCTCGACATGGGCCGCAGCACTCATATCGATCGACCATTTGAGTTTATCCAAGCCGGCGGCCCTATAATTTTTATTAGGACTCGCAATATTCTCATCAGGTGCCAAGGCGGCCACAGCGGTTACGCCCATTTCCGCATCTGAAAAATATCGGCCCAGTTTGGCATAATGAGCTTCATCGCCTTCCCCTAAAAATAGTTCCACACCATCAAAGCCGGTTTTCTTCAGAGTATCCACAAGGGGGAAATGTGCTTCCGTCACATGGTTGGTCCAGAGGAGCATGTTCATTCCTATCTTCATAACTAAATTGTTTTATTTGATTCCCACATACACAAAAGTAAATGCTGGATTCTCAATAAAAAAATGACCCCCTCCTTAAAAACAGGCAGGGGGTCATTTTAAGTTTCTTTCATTTTTAGTTAGTGTGCGGTTGCCACAGGAGTATCGTCTTGCTTACGGTTCTTCACCCAAAAATATAGTATGGTAAATAGTACGATCAATATAATTGGAAAAATGGTAATGGTCTGCATGGTATCTTGCCCGGCTACAAGTTCCAATTCATCACCTGTAAGTCCGGCTGCCGCAGCCTCAGCTTTGTCAGAATCGATCCATCGCCCGGTTAGGGGTTGAAAAATGGTCTGGGAAAACATTCCCACGGCACCCAGTATTGACATCCCCAAAGCACCACTTTTTGGAATTTTGTCCGCAATGAACCCGATCATGTTCGGCCAGAAATAGGCAACACCGAGCGCGAAAAATATTGCCGCTACATAGGCCATTGTGCCCGTTTGAGTACTGAACAGATAAATACCGACCGTAGCCAAGACCGCGGATCCGAGCAATACGCCGGTCTGGTCGAATTTTGCTACCATTTCGCCACCAAAATAGCGGGCCACTGCCATAATACCCGTTACCAAGGCTAGAATCAACATGGGCTGGGCACCACTTTTAGAAAGGATAACGCTCGTCCATTGTTGCGGTATGAATTCAGTAGCGGCGGTCAGTGCCATACAAACCACCATGAACAGGAACAACGGAGATGCCATGGCCTTTAAATTTCCCATAAGCGTGGCGCCTTCCTGAACTTTTGCCTTGGGCCAACTTTGCCCGAAGAATAAATAAGCGTAAATCAATGTAGGAATCATAATGACCCAAATTTGCGACTCCCAGCTCATACCGGCATCCGTCATGAATTTCGAGACCAAGCTTCCTATTACGATGCCCCCTGGAAACCACATGTGAAAACGGTTCATCATCTTGCTCATTCGGGTTCCTTGATAGGCATCGGCTATCATCGGGTTACAAGCGGCCTCGGTACACCCGTTACCTAGACCGATGAGCAAGGTCGATATCAAAAGGCCTGTATAGCTCCCGGCATAGATGGTCATTATGATACCGATGGCATGGGCAAAAAACGCGAATTGCATAATGGCCTTTCCGCCAACCTTATGATATATCAATCCTCCGATTACCATTGATATGGGAAAGCCCAAGAACCACATTGAATTGATATAACCCAATTGCTCGGCGTTCAAACTCAATTCCTCGCCCAGCTGTGGCAAAATTCCAGCTCTTATGCTGAATGAAAGAGCTGTGGTAATCAATGCAAAACAACTACCATAAAACAGCCTATTGGCATTGGTAGTCGAAGCAGATGCAGTATTTTCCATAATATATTGTTTAAGTAATTAGTTGGTTACACAAGTTTCGAACTTATAAAAAGCGGAATTAAATATCGTCAAAAGTTCGACTTTTTTTTGAACTTTTCATAATTAATTTGTTAAACCGATGTGCCATTGTCATTTATGTTAGGATATTAATCTTGCAAAAATTTTCGATAATCCTATTTTTAGTTAATTTTAGAACAGTGAAAAATAGCCTTTAAACTGTAAAATCCCTATAAAAATGCAAGAGAACAACTTTCCTAAGCTTCATAATGCGTCATGGCCCGGGGTGGTGGGCAAAGGCCCGGATTCTGAACCGCCTATCGATTTGGATACGATGCTGAAATTGACCGCCGATGCCGAGGTAGATGGACAAAAATTCGATGGTGTCGACCTATTCTTGGCCGATCCCCATGTGAGTATCGATTCCTCCGATGATGATTTGAAGCGATTGGCCGACAAGGTCGGTTCGTACAACTTGGAAATAGGAAGTTTTGTGGCTCCGGTCTGGGGGGTTACGGGCGGTGGTTCGGCAATGGGTTCGGCCGAAGAACGTAAAAATTTTGTTACCCAAGTTCAAAAGGCCTGTGCCATAGGGAAAAAATTACGTGATATGGGAATCAGGCCCCATGGCATTGTCAGGATCGACTCTTCGGTCGATCCAGAAAGTTGGGCCAAAGACGCGGCAGGTAATACGAAGCTCATCGCCCAAACCTTTCGCGAGGCATGTGATGTCGCGGCCGACTATGGTGAATCACTTGCCGCTGAAGGCGAAATTTGCTGGGGCGGTATGCATGGCTGGAAAACGATGATCAACACTTTGGAGGCCGTTGATAGGCCCAATATCGGTTTTCAGGCGGATATGGCGCATACCTTATTGTACCTTCTGGGTTATAATAAAGAGGATGAACGCATTCTTCCCAAAGATTTCGATTGGAATGATCGGGAAACTTTAACCGAGGGACTAAAAACTTTGACAGCAGCCCTGCGACCGTGGACGATCGATTTTCACGTAGCACAAAATGATGGTACCGTTTTCGGTTCGGGCTCCCATGATAAGACGGGAAGGCATTGCCAGGCCTCCGATCCCAACGGTAAATTGGATATTGCCGTGGATGCCGGCCACTGGCTACGCGATGAAAATGGAAACCTGACCAAGAAATTAAAGCACATTTGTTGGGACGGATGTATGTTCCCCAACGATGTGATGATGCAACCCAAAACATGGAACGATATTTTAGGGGCGATGTTGAAGGTTCGCGAACTACACGGCTGGAAAGAATAAATCCAAATATTCAAAAGTGGCAATGTGCGCCGTTGGAACGTTGAAATCTATCCCTTTCCTTTTGGGAATGGGAAATCTCAACAGTGGGTTTCCCAAAACGTAAATAGAACGACTACTAAGATTATCAAGATATGGACATGAGTGACAAAAAAGAATTTCGAGTAGGATTGATCGGCTACGGATTTATGGGGCGTACCCATTCCAATGCCTATAAAAGAGTCGGCGATTTTTTCCCCGATTTAAAATACAGACCGGTCTTGAAAGCGGTGTGTGCGCGTAACGAAGAGCGCGTAACCGCCTTTGCCGAACAGTGGGGCTACGAATCGGTAGAGACCGATTGGCGCAAAGTGGTCGCCCGCGACGATATCGATGCCATAGATATTTGTACGCCCAATAATATGCATGCCGAAATTGCCATTGCCGCTGCCGAAGCGGGTAAAATGGTACTTTGCGAAAAACCATTGGCACGAACGGTGGCCGAGGCACAACCTATGGTAGATGCCATCGAAAAGGCCGGGGTCGCTAATACCGTGTATTACAATTATAGAAGAATACCGGCCGTTACCTTGGCCAAACAACTCATAGATGCCGGAAAATTGGGTAAGATTTTCCACTATCGGGCCAACTTTTTACAAGATTGGACGATAAGCCCCGAACTGCCCCAAGGTGGCGAAGGCCTGTGGCGATTAGACAATGATGCCGCGGGTTCTGGGGTTACGGGCGATTTATTGGCACACTGTATCGATACGGCAATGTGGCTCAATGGGGGTATCAAGGACGTTTCGGCCATGACCGAGACTTTCATCAAAGAAAGGGTACACTCCTTGACAGGCGAAAAGCAAAAAGTAGGTATCGACGATGCCTGTATCTTTCATTGTCATTTCGATAATGGTTCGTTGGGATTGTTCGAATCCACACGCTATGCCAGGGGCCACAAGGCCCTGTATACTTTTGAGATCAATGGCGAGCACGCTTCCATAAAATGGAACCTGCACGACCTTACCCGTCTCGAATATTTTGACCATAGGGACGAGTCGATTGAAAGAGGATGGCGTTCCATTCATGTAACCGACGGCGACCAACCCTATATGGACAAATGGTGGGTACCCGGATTATCCATCGGTTATGAGCACAGTTTCGTTCACCAAGTGGCCGATTTTCTGCAATGTTTGGAGGAAGGCAAACCGTGTTCCCCGACATTCAAGGAAGCCCAAGAGACACAGAAAGTCTGCGAAGCCGTTCTTGAATCCGCAAAATCAAAAAGCTGGAAAGATACCGGGGTAAGTTGGTAGGCCGGCAAGACTCCAATAGAAAAATAAGGTAATTATTAAGGAAAGAGGATGTCTAAAAATTTGACTAAATGTCATATTGAGCCTGTCGAAATATTTTAACTTGCTTATTATCAAAAATCGGTTTCGACAAGCTCAACCTGACAATGTAACTAAACTTGCTTTTAAGACATCCTCGAAAAAATATACAATGACCAAAATAAAAGGCTTTTGTCTTCACGGCAAGGAAAAAATTTATCCGAATTCCGATAACGTAACCAAGAATACCTCGGTTGTGGATATGGAAATCCCTGAATTAAAAGAAGGGGAAATTCTGGCCAAAACGTTATATACCGGAATATGCGGCTCCGATAATAGTGCCTCCATCGGAAAGGCCAATTTTGACTGGGTACAACGACCGCGGATCATCGGCCACGAATTCAGCGCCGAGGTTTTGCAATTGGGACCGGGCGACCACGGTGACCTAAAAGTGGGGGATATCTTTACGCCATTGGCCATGTTGGGTTGCCGTGATGAGGACTGTCCGGCTTGCAGTGTTTCCAAATGGAATCTTTGCCCATCGAAGCAAATCATTGGTTTTCATAGAAATGGAGGTTTCGGCCAACAAGTCGTATTGGAGTCCGATAGGGTTGTGCATTTGATCGAGGGCATGACCCCCGAGCAAGGGGCTTTGGTCGAACCCTTATCGATTATCACCAATGCCCTCTATAATAAATGCAACATCAAACCGGGACAAGATGTAATCGTCACCGGCTGCGGAATCATAGGTTTGATGTCCGCCGAAGTGGCACGGGCCGCCGGCGCTAGGGTAGCCGTCACGGGCATCGCCCATGATCGTGATATCCGTTTGAAAAAGGCAAGGGAAAGAGGGTTCATCACTTTAGAGGTTTCTCCAGAAAACAGCTTGGCCGTTCAATTACAAAATGGGTTGACCGATGACCAAGGAATTCCTTTTGGCACGAACGGAAAGGTTGATTTGCTCATCGAATGTTCGGGCGTGCCGGCCGTATTGACCGAGGCTATAGAGGTAGTGCGCCCAGAAGGTGATATCTGTGTGATTGCCACTTATGGGCAAGAAGTGCCTATTAACGCAACGCATTTGACGCGTACATCTTTGAACATGAGAGGGTCTATGGGTTCGTGTAGGGATGACTATATGGCGGCGATGAAGTTGATGGTAACCGGAGTCTTTCCTGCCGAACATTATACCGATTTCTATGATTTTGATGATGTGACGCAGGCCTTTGAAGATTCCATTAAGGCAAAAAATATGAAAGCGGTGGTTAAAATGAATTAAAGGGAGCTATGGGATTTGAGAAGTTAGGCTTGAGATAATACGTTCAAAGTCCCAAATCTAAAATCTCAAACCTAAAGTCTAACATCTATAAAAACATGCAAAAAATCTTTATTACGGGAGGTACCGGATGCATCGGCTCCGTAACTATTTATAAATTATTGCAGTCGTCGTCGGTCGACAAAATTGTGGTCGCGACCCGATCCAATAACACCCAGCCGTTAAAACTATGGTTGGGCGAAAATTTAGATCCGCGACTGGAGTTTATAAAACTCGATGTTTCCGATTATAAGGCCATTGAAGAGACCCTTCACAAGATAGATCCGACACATATCATCCACTTGGGTGCGTATCAGAGTCCGGATTGTTCCAACGACCATATCGGTGGTATGCAGATCAATACGGGCGGTACGATGGCACTTTTCGATGCCGCAGAAAAGCTTCCGAATCTGAAGCGTTTCGTATTTGCCAGTTCTGCCGCGGTCTACGGTATGCGGTCTATGTATTCCGAGCCCGGTATTAAAGAAGATGCACAATTGGCTCCCCCTAACCATTACGGTATCTGGAAGTTGGCCGGGGAACATTTGGCCCGACTTTTTCACGACAATACCAAGGTACCGACAGTTTGTCTTCGTATAAACACGACCTATGGAAAAGGAAGGGACAAAGGTAAGACATCGGCCCCGACCAATGCATTGAAGGCCATAGCGATGGGAGCGGTAGCCAATGAGATATCACCTTTTGCCATGCCGTATCAAGGTCGTGAAAACTACCATTTTGTGGAAGATGTTGGCAGTCATTTTGCTCAGTGTACCTTACAACCGTATGAAGGGTTCGGGGCATTTAACATCAAAGGAAAGACCATTGCGATTGAAGATTTTTTGGAAATAGCCAAACAACAGGCCACGGAATTGGGAATGGGCGACTTTGCCGAACTTTCGATAACCGAAGGGGCTCCTCCGAATTTGTTCGTTTCCGATCTGAGCCATGACAAAATAGATAGTACTTTTGATAACCTTCCCTTGACGGCTATTTCAGAAGGTGTACGCAAATCGTTGGTCGCGTTCAAGACCATGGCGAAAAATGGAATTTTAGAATATTCAAAAGCTAGTTCATGAAGACCTATGGAATCGGATTTATAGGAGCGGGCGACATTGCCAATCTACATGCCGAGGCTATAAACCGATTGCCAGGGGCAGAACTTATCGGGTTATGGAATCGTACGCCGGAAAAGGCGCAAGCCAGGGCTTCTGTATTTGGCTGTAAGGTCTATGGTTCGGTCGAGGCACTTTTGTCAGATCCAAAGATTGATGCGGTTTTCGTGTTGACCAATATGGAAACCCATTGCGAATATACCGTTCGGGCAGCGGAAGCCGGAAAACATATTTTAGTGGAAAAACCGGCGGCTTCCAATATCGCCGAATTGAAAAAAATGCAAATGGCCGTTGAAAAAGCTGGTGTCAAATGCATGCCCGTACATAATTACATTTACGAACCGGGCATCATGCGTGCCAAGCAAATGATCGAAAGTGGTAAACTGGGCGATGTGGTGCAGTTCTACATGATGTACAACATCCACCATGCCGATGAGATCCGGGCGCGGTATCCCGGGGTCATTCGTCAGATACTGACCCATCACAGCTATACGATGCTCTATCTGGCAGGTGCACCGAGAAAGGTTTCTTGTTTTATGAATACGGTCGATGATACCATTGCCCCCCAAGAGAATGTGGCCATGGCCAATGTTCAAATGCAAAACGGCACCTTGAGCCACCTCTGCGCCAGTTTTGCCAACGATGACCATGCCGGAGACCCATGGACATGTATCATCAAGGTAATCGGTACGAAAGGTAGCACCCGATATAGTTATCGCGATTTCGTGATCAACGATCGCAACGGGGCACATTCGCAGACCTATCAATGCTATCCTGAATCGATCAAGAATACGGCGACCCATTTTGTCGACAAAATATTAAGGGAGTCTGAACCACCGTTATCAAGCTTGCAAGATGCGATTACCTGCCAGCGAATTATCGAGGCTTGTGAGCTTTCGGTCAATAAAGGAATACATGTTACATTATAATATCCAATCTAAGCAAAATATGGTACAGAGTTTTAAAAGGATTATCGGATCATCAGTTTTAATCGTACTGTTGGGCATTGCCTGTTCGCAAAAACAGAAAGGTGCGATTGAGGTCGGTAAGAACGACCACATCGTTCTTATCGGAAATAATTTAGCCTCCCGAATGATGGATTATGGATATTTTGAGACCGAAATGCACCTGCGCTATCCCGATAGCACCCTATTTATTAGAAACATGGCTGATGGGGGCAACACTCCCGGATTTCGACCACATTCCTCAAGAAATTTACCATGGGCATTTCCCGGGGCCGAAAAGTTTCATCAGGGTGCCCATGCCAATAAATCGGGGAGCATTGGTTTTTTTCCTTCGGAAGATGAATGGCTGACCAATTTGGGTGCCGACATTATTATCGGTTTTTTCGGTTATAGCGAATCGTTTTATGGAGAGGCCGGATTGCAAAACTTTAAAGACGAACTACATGCTTTCATCGAGCATACCAAAAAACAAAGATACAATGGTGAATCGGCCCCAAGATTGGTATTGGTTTCCCCGACCGCTTTTGAAGACCGCTCTGCAGAAATGGATTTGCCCAATGGAATCGAGGAAAACAAAAATCTTAAGCTGTATACCGATGCCATGCGGGAAGTGGCCGCTAAGGACAGCGTAGTTTTTGTGGATGCCTATGGCCCGAGCAAAAAATGGTACGACTCAGAAAATGCACCAATGACCGCTGACGGATTTCAACTGAATGATCTAGGCTATCAAAAACTTTCCCGACTATTGGCCGATAGCATTTTTGGTAAAAATGGAAAGATTGCAGATGAAAAACGTGAATCTGTGCATGCTGCCGTGATGGATAAAAATTGGTTTTGGCACAATGAGATAAAATTACCGAACGGGGTGCATGCCTGGGGAAGGCGCTATGATCCTTTTGGCCCAGACAACTATCCTGATGAGAAAGTGAAGGTCAACGAAATGACGGCCAATCGTGATACCCTGATCTGGAATACCGCCCAAGGAAAACCGACCGATTTGGCGGCAATGGATGCCATGACCAAAAAACTCCTCCCCGTGGAAACAAATTACAAAGATGTCAACGGTGCCGGAAATCCGGAATATTTGTATGGCGAAGACGCACTGAACAAATTGAAGGTGGCCGAGGGTTACAAATTGGAACTGTTCGCTTCTGAAAAAGAGTTTCCCGATTTGGCGAATCCCGTGCAGATGTCCTTTGACAATAAGGGAAGGTTATGGATCGCCACGATGCCAAGTTATCCCCATTACAAACCGGGGGACAGCAAGCCTGATGATAAGTTGTTGATCTTGGAGGATACCGATAATGACGGAAAGGCCGATAAGCAGACCATTTTTGCACGAGGGCTCCATTTGCCGTTGGGCTTTGAATTCGCCCCTGAAGGTGTTTACGTCACCCAGGGCACCAATTTGGTCTTGCTAAAGGATACCGATGGCGATGACCATGCCGATATAAAGGAAATCATTTTAAGCGGATTCGATGATCACGATACGCACCATGGCATTAGTGCCTATGCCGCCGATCCTTCTGGAGCGATGTATATGGGCGAAGGTGTTTTTCTACATACCAATGTCGAAACGGCTTATGGCCCGGTAAGGGCTACCAATGGCGGTTTTTACCGGTATAGCCCGCAACGGCATTATTTGGAACGCACGGCGCAATTATCGATTCCGAACCCTTGGGGAATCGCTTTTGACGAATGGGGGCAACCCTTCTTTGCACACACTTCGGGTCCTGATATGACCTGGATGATGCCGGGAACGATAAAATCGCGCTACGGGCAGGCCAATCCGCTACCGAAAAACCTGATCGAAGAAGCACATCGCGTGAGGCCGACCTCGGGATTGGAGTTTGTACATAGCCGACATTTTCCCGATAATGTTCAGGGCGATATTTTGATAAACAATACCATAGGCTTCTTGGGTACCAAACAGCATACGATGGTCGATGACCCGAATTCCTCGAGTTATACCAGTAAACATAGAACAGACCTCATTGTTTCCGACGATACCAATTTTAGGCCCGTCGACATGGAGTTTGCCCCTGATGGCTCGCTTTATTTCGTCGATTGGCACAATGTGTTGGTCGGCCACATGCAACACAATGCCCGTGACCCACTGCGCGATCATGTACATGGAAGGGTTTATCGATTGACGTACCCATCCCGACCATTGGTCGAACCGGCCAAAATCGTGGATGCCAGTATCGAGGAATTATTGGACAATTTAAAACTTCCCGAATATCGAACGCGTTATCGTACAAGAAGGGAACTACGGGCAAGGGATGCCGAACAGGTATTGGAAAAGACAAAGGCCTGGGCCGCAAATTTGGATAAAAGCGACCCAAGATTTGAGCACCATCTACTGGAAGCCCTTTGGGTAACTTGGGGATTGAACAAAGTCGATAGGGATCTTTTGGTCCAAAACCTTGATGCCAAGGACTTTCGGGCACGCTCGGCCGCCGTGAAAGTATTGCGATATGCCGGGCATCAAATCTCGGATCAGGCAGATTTGTTGATGGCCGCTGTACAAGACGAAAATCCCCGTGTGCGATTGGAAGCCTTTGTGGCCGCTTCTTGGTTGGATAAAGAAGTAGGGATTCCGATTGTGGAAGCGGCGGGAAAACTTCCCCTGGATGATTGGATGCAAAAGCCGTATGAGGCTGCCTTGGCCCATTTGAACGATCATAACGTTGGAGATGATCCCGAGGGTGGAACCAAGACTGATTTAGAGGGTGCGGCCAAAGAATTGTTCGTCAAGGGTGAGGAAATCTATAATCGCGAAGGTTTCTGTGTTACCTGCCACCAACCTGATGGACAAGGATTGAGCGCCTCTCAATTTCCGCCGTTGGCCGGACAGGAATGGGTGACAGGCAACGAAGAACGTTTGATAAAATTGACCTTGAAAGGTTTGATGGGACCATTGCAATTAGGGGGCAAAACTTATCCCGGTCAAGTGCCGATGACCCCTTTTGGGGGAATGCTGAACGATGAAGAAGTTGCCGCGGTACTGACTTTTGTACGCAATACCTTTGGCAATAAAGCGGATCCGATCACACCCGAAAAAGTGAAAGAGGTTCGTGAAGCCGTTAAGGACAAGGAAGGATTTTATTCGCCTACGGAATTGTTAGAGGAGCATCCGATGGAATAAAATAGGCTGAAATTTAATGTGGCTTTTTCAATAATCTATATTTCATGTCTATGTCTGGTCGAGCGCAGTCGAGACCTCATTTTACATCATGGATTTAATCTACCTCTCGACTGCGCTCGAGGAGACATACTTCAAATTTTAAGTCGAACTCACTTTGATTTATTAGGCTTTGTCATTTTTGCACAATAGGGCCACTTCGATTAGTGCTGAAAGGCCAAGGCCAAAAAACAGAAGTATTTCGATTTCGAAACTTCCTATTTTTGATGGAATACTTCCCATTTTGGCCAAAATAAACAATAGCAATGCCATCAAGGTCACCACAGGCATTAAAGACGAAAGTTTCTTCGCGCTCAAAATTCCGACCAAAATCATAGGAGCCATCATGGCGGTACCGGTAAAGCTTGTTCGGGCCAATAAAACCAAATGTTCGGTACTGATTATTGAAAATATCAAGGCGAGCAAGGCAAATACAAAAATGAAGACACGGGTAATCGATACGGCTTTAATATCATCCATAGAAAGCAAGGACCGCAATTCGGAACCCAGGGCGAATATTTGAGAATCGGAAGTGGAGATAGCTGCGGCAATCAACCCTACCAGTCCGAAAGCGGCAATACTTGAAGCCTGATCATATAGGAGTACGTGTCCGACAAAATCCTGGGTGGACTCTTCGGGATATAAAACGGCCCCGTACATACCCATAAACAATGTCGGAAGAATGATCAGAATGGCAACGATGCCCAAGCCGATCGCCATTTTTCGCAATGCCGAACTACTTTTCATGATGACCACCCGGGTCGAAATCTGAGGTTGGGTAAAGGGAAGGCAAATAATGGCAATGGCCGAAACGATCAAAAATTGAGGCGTGAAAAGTCCTTTAGGTCCGGGAACCGATAATAATTCATTGTTCACCATTTTTACTTTCTCGAACATCGATTCAATACTTCCAAAGTGGTCGATACAATTCCATCCGATAATCCATATCATGATGAAAAGTAGGATCCCCTGTAAGGTATCGTTGTACATAATGGCCCGTAATCCACCGGTCTCACTGTATAGAATCATGATGGCCACAATGATTGAACTCCACCCCCAAACGGGAATGGCTTCCGGAAAGGCTGCATTCAAGAAAATGGAAATGCCACTGATCTGTACCGCGATATACGGAATCAAGAAAACCACTGCTCCCCCGAAAGCCACATATCCTGCCAATTTACTGTTGTAGGTATTCGCCATCAAACCCGACATTCCCTTGAACTCAAGTTTACGGGCCTTTCTTCTTAACAATTCCCCGATCCGGATCAATCCATAGACCATTATGGCATCCGATACCGCAAGAAAAATCCATGCACCCACGCCGTGCGTTCTAAAAAAATCAGGCATGCCTACCACGGTAAACGCACTGAACAAGGTAGCCGCCGTTGTGAACAACCCGATTACAAAACCGATGTTGCCGCCACCCAATAAATAGTTCGAAGTCGTTTTTTCCTTTACGCGCGTGAGCCGGAGCAAGAAAACCAAAATAATCAGATAGGCTATGCCGGCGATAATGAATTTAGTCAGCATGTCGATCTTCTTTATTGACCATTGAAACCAAATAGGCGAGAACTACGAAGAGAACGCTGACCAAGAAACCCATCCACATGGTGTAGGGTATTCCCAAAACATAGGGGCCGGACTCATTTTGTGGTATCACCATCGGACTGAAGGTCGCAATTACTAAAAGCATCGCGAGCACATCCAAAATTCTCAATAATCGGGTTCGTTTTGTTTTCATAAGCATTTTATAATCGGGGAATCGACAATCCGCCATCCACATTGATTACTTGACCGGTCGCGTAGGGCATTTGACCTTGAACCAAGGCCGAGACGACCTTTCCGATATCTTCGGGCAAGCCCATTCTAGGTTCGACGGTGAGCCCTTTGGCAATCAGTTTTTGATATTTTTCAAGTACCGCGGAAGTCATATCGGTTTTTATTAACCCCGGCCGGATTTCGTAAACGGGAATATCATGTTCGCCCAAGCGCGTGGCGAACAATTTGGTCATCATTCCCATACCTGCTTTCGAAATACAGTATTCCCCTCTTTCTACTGAAGCGGTCACCGCGCTTACCGACGATATGTTAATAATATGTCCTTCGAAATCCGCATTTTCCATTTTGCTTGAAACCATGAGATTGGCCACCTGTTGGGTAAGGAAAAATGCACCTTTTAGATTAATGTCCATCACTCGATCATAGCTCTCTTCCTTGGTCTTCAAAAGATCCATGCGTTCTTTCGGGGCGACTCCGGCATTGTTGACAAGCACATTGATGGCCCCAAACCGCTCGGTAACGGTTTTCACGATTTTGTCACGATCTAATCTAGACGAAACGTTGCCCTGGCAATAGATTGTTTCCGCTCCCATTGTTTTGAGTTCTTCGAGAACTTCATTTATCTCCGATTTGTCGCGCATACCGTTGATTGCCAAATTACATCCGAGTTTGGCCAATTCTTTGGCGATGCCCAGACCGATTCCGCGGGAACCTCCGGTAATCAAAACGTTTTTTTTCATAGGTCGGCGTTCTTCTTGAATTGCTTTAACTCGGTCGCTTCCGGCATTTTTTTGTAATAGGAATCCAACGGAAAACAGCCCGAGATCATTCCGATTCTAGGTGCGGTCGTACAGTCTGAAAAAGTCCTGCAAATACTGCCCCGAACCAATGTTTTGCCATTTAAAATATCTTCCGGCATATTCGGATAACTCAATACCATTCTTCCCAAACCGACAAAATCGGCAGCATTTTCCTCGATTACCCCTTCGGCCACATGGGGGAGCCATTCCTGAAGGTACGAATAGGCCGACCCAACGATTGCCAAATTAGGAAACTTCTTTTTGATTTCATTGCTGATACGGATTTGCCGTGCAACGCCCACAAGCGGATCTTCGGGAGGTAAATAACCGTCGGAGGGTGGAAAGATGGCCGGCCGTTGAATATGGGGAACATAATACGGACTTCCAGCGGTAATGCAAACCAATTCAATGCCCAGTTGCTCGAATCGGCCCAGCATTTCGAAAACTTCGGTCAGATTGATACCGGTACCTGTAGGATCGCCTCCAAAAGCTTCTTTATAAGCTTGATCGGTCGCTTCTGGAATGCCAATGTTCGAATCGTCTTTTGTATATGGAATAAAATCAAAAGCACTCAATCGCACAGCAACAGGAATATTACTGGTCGCGCGAATACCTTCCACAATTGAAGTCAGGAAACGCATTCTATTCTCAAGGGAACCGCCATATTTTCCTGGTCTGTTCTTGGCACTTAGAAACTCATGGCCCAGATACCCGTGGCAGTGTTTAATGTCTACAAACTGAAAGCCGGCTTCTTTGGCAAGACCTGCGGCCGATACAAAATCCTTCACCAGTTCATCGATTTCGGCATCGGTCATCACTTCATGACTCTCCGTCAAATTGAATTTTTTGTCAAGTATGGAATGCTTATAAATCGTTTTTGGTTTTCTTACCCTGTCGGGGTCAGGTATGGCAAAACGACCTGAATGGGTCAATTGAAGGCCTATCAACAAATCTGAAGATGTGCCGAACTTTTCTTCATGATCCGAAACTAGGTTCGCATATAGATCCTTGAAGGCTCCTAGATTTTTTTCGTTGATCAACAATTGGTTCGGGTTTGCCCGCCCTTCGTGGCGTACGGCGACGGCCTCACAGCCCCACAACAGTTTGGCACCACTAATGGCAAAATTGTGCCATCTTCTTTTTGTTAGATCTGTCGGAAGTCCATCATGCGTGCCATCCCATCCTTCCATTGGGAGAATACAGAATCGATTGCCGATGGTTTGACCCGATTTCATGGTAAAGGGTCGGCCAAGGGCCAATGACCTTTCGAGGTCTAAATTCTGCCTAAAAGGCATCTTGGCCTTGATCTCTTCAAGATGGGCCAAAAAATCCTCGGCGGACTTCAATTGGGCGACTCTTGTAAATCTCGGTTTTGACTTGGCCATACTAAGAATTTATGCCTTTAAAAAAGGTGTAATACGATTCGCCTTTGATGAGAACGTTCAAATAATGGGCCAGTTCGCGGGCATGGTAATCGCCCCACATGCAAGCCTCCCCATATGGAATTTTGCTGTTTTCAGGAATATGGTCCCAACCATTGGGCCGATGATAGATGCTGTGCAGAATCAATCCTTGATGATCCAAATCGGAACTCAGATAGGGTTCATCGAACAAAGTGTCGGCCACTGTCAATCCTGCCGACCAATATTTTTCAGCTTCGGAAGATTTCTTGTTTCTTAGATAATTTCCCAAACGTAACAGGCCTTGTGCGCCAATAGCGGCCGCCGAACTGTCAATGGGTTCATGTTCATTGAACGGATCGGACTTTTTTTCTTTCCAATCGGGCAGGTCGCCCAATCCGGGAGCGCCCGTATCCCAATAGGGTATACCATCATTTGCCGTATTATCGATATAAAAATCGCATGTGGCCTTTGCAGCCTTGAGAAAGATTTCTTCCAGATATGTTTTTCCTCCAAGTTCGTCAAGTTCAGGTAAGTTCCCTTGACTTTGCAAGAATTCCAATTGCTCGGCAAAGCCCAACATGGCCCAGCTCAGTCCGCGGGTCCACGTCGAAAACCCGCTATAGCCCTGCTGTGTGGACGGTGACCGAAAGTTTCCGTCATTGGTGTTAAAAATGGCTTCATGCGCTGTACGCCCCCAAACATCGTAAATGTCGCGGCCCTCACCATAATAAATAGAATACTTGGCCGTTGCCAGGGCATGTTGATATGCCCTTTTCAGCAAATTGATCTTAATATCGTTTTCACCTGAAGAATGATGTTCGAGCAAATGCCCGGCAACCAAAATTCTAATGGTACGGATGGTGTCAACGAACAGCGAATGCGGCCCGTTAAAGGAATAGATAAAACCACCTTCGGGGATTGTTGTCCACCGTTGTGCCTGCACGGAAGCCGAAAGCTTCAATGCAAGAACGCAAAATTCTTTTAGTCCTATGTCCTGGGTAATCTTACCTTCGTTCATTAATCGCAACAAGTTTCCGTAAGTGCTCAGATTATTGAACCCATGATCATGAACCCCAAAATGGCTTACATGCGAGGTCATTTTGGTTTTTATATTCCCGATGGCAAGATTTAGAAAGTAAGTATCGTCAGTAGCCTCAAATTGAAAAAGTTCGGATCCGAATTGAAAACCCTGCGTCCAGTCGGTCCAACTTCTTGGTTCATATTTTCCGTTTACGGTCACCACAGGAGAACCGACGGATCCTTTTAGCGAAGTGGTCACATTCTTGATCTTGGCACTGGAATATGACCATAGATTGTTGATTTTTTCAGAGAGATGCCCAGGTTCGAGTTGCGTATTTATGATCATGCTTAATTGATTTTGCTTAGTTGCTTTGTCGGCCGACAATCAAATGTCATCTTAAGCTTTAAAATCAAAAACTTTTTTCAACGGCAACCATTTTTCTCCCGGTTGGGCAACGGGCAGGGCCTGTTGATAATTCCACATCAAGGTTTCCCATTCCTGCACTTTTTTATTATCGGCGTCCATTTTCGCTTTTTTATCGAAAGAAAACCAATCTTCAACCTCGATCAGCATTACCAAACGATTGGCAATGCGGTAGATTTCCATATGTACGATTCCAGAATCCCGCAGACTGTCCAGTACTTCAGGCCATACATTTCTATGGTATTCATCATATTTTTCTATCAATTCGGGGTCGTTTTTTAGATCTAGGGCAAGACAATGTTTTTTCACGTGTTTAAATTTTAATTGGTCAATTGATAATAATCCTAAATTATGAAATTGGAATCTCGATAGCCATTCGGATGACCACTTCGTTCTCTATTAAATCTGCCTGCCACCGGCAGGAATTTTAAAAATCCGCTTTGAACAAGAGAATTATAAATATTCAGTTGAGGTATGAATATAACAAAGTTTTACATCTATTTGATTATGAAGTAAAAATTTGGGGCTAAACTAACAATTTTGTATTCTAGTGTGCTTTAAGGGGCGGTGATATCGATTCTAAACAATATGACCTAGAATCCCTAATAAATATAAAATGATAGAAACATTTAGATGGTTTGGTGCGACAGATCCGGTCAGTTTAAGTTATGTCGGACAAACAGGGGCCAGTGGGGTGGTAACGGCTCTGCATCATGTGCCGAACGGCGAGGTTTGGCAGATCGATGAGATTCAAAAGGTCAAAAATGAAATAATGGGGGCCGGGCTCGACTGGGCCTTTATCGAAAGCATCCCTATTCACGAGAACATAAAGCTGCGAACGGGCGATTACCTGCAACGGATCGATAACTATAAAAAGAGTCTCGAGAATGTTGCCTCGTGCGGTGTAAAGAACGTGTGCTACAACTTCATGCCCGTTCTGGATTGGACGCGGACCCAACTTCATTGGCCGCTTAGAAACGGGGGTACCGCCTTGCGGTTCGATAAGGTCGATATGGCAATTTTTGAACGCTATATCTTAAAACGGAAGGGAGCGGAAAACGATTATACGGACGAGGTATTGCAAAGCGCCATGAACCGTTTTTCGAAGATGACCAATGGAGAAAAGCAAGAACTTCAAGACAATGTCTTAATGGGACTTCCTGGTACGGTCGACGACTTGACCATTCCCGTTTTTAAGAAAATGATCGCTGCCTATGCGGGTATTACCCATGACGATCTCAAGTCGAACCTTTCCTATTTTTTGAACGAGGTGATTCCCGTTGCCGAGGAAAATGGAATCAAGATGGCCATCCATCCTGATGATCCGCCATTCGATATTATGGGGTTGCCGAGAATTATTAAATCGGAGGCCGACCTTGATGACTTGGTAAATTTTGTCGATAGTCCTTCTAATGGAATCACTTTCTGTACAGGCTCTTTAGGGGCAAATCCTGAAAATAATTTACCTGCGATGATTCGAAAGTTCTCAGATCGCATTCACTTTCTACATCTCAGAAATGTAAGACGTGAGCATGATGGCAGTTTTTATGAAGACAACCATTTAGATGGTTCGTCCGACATGTATGCGATTGTAAAAGCCATTCTTGAAATTGAAGATGTTAGGGGTGTTGAAATACCAATGCGGCCGGACCATGGCCATCAAATATTGAACGACCTTGACACAAAAAACGCATATGCCGGTTACACCGCGATAGGACGATTGAAGGGATTGGCCGAGATTCGAGGACTGGCATTGGGGATTTCGAAAAGTAGATAATCTATTGTCCATGTACCGTTTATCATTTAACAACCAACTGTCATTATGAAAGGACTTGATACAATAGATTGGGTAGTAATCGTTGGGTATTTTTTGATTCTACTAGGTGTGGCATGGTGGGTCATCATGCAAAAACAAAAGAATACCGAGGACTATTTTCTGGCCGGAAGAAACATTGGCTGGTTCATGGTCGGGGCATCGATATTCGCTTCCAATATTGGATCGGAACATGTCGTTGGCCTGGCCGGAAATGGCGCAGGTGACAAGATGCCCTTGTTGATCTATGAACTCCACGCCTGGATCGTGCTTATGTTAGGTTGGGTTTTCCTTCCGTTTTATGCGAGAAGTGGGGTTTTTACGATGCCGGAATTTCTGGAAAAACGGTTCGATGCCCGATCCAGATGGGTACTTTCGGTAGTTTCTTTGATCGCCTATATCCTGACCAAGGTTTCGGTAACCATATATGCCGGCGGGGTAGTGGTCTCGGCCTTATTGGGTATTCCGTTTTGGATCGGCGCGGTAGCGACCGTCGTCCTTACCGGGCTTTACACCGTTCTGGGAGGTATGCGTGCCGTTGTCTATACGGAGACCATTCAGGCCATTATTTTGGTGCTGGGAGCCGGAGTATTGACATTTATCGGCTTGGATGCCGTTGGGGGATGGGGCGAATTGAAAGAGACCATTGGTTCCGACTATTTTAATATGTGGCGTCCTAATTCGGATCCCGACTATCCTTGGCTGCCTTTATTTATTACGAGTACTATTGTAGGTATTTGGTACTGGTGTACCGACCAGGTCATCGTACAGCGGGTATTGACCGCAAAAAATATCAAGGAAGGAAGACGTGGAAGTATTTTTGGGGCCTTGTTGAAATTGATGCCGGTATTTCTTTTTCTGGTTCCCGGAATTATTGCACTAGGACTCAAAATGCAAGGAAAATTGGATTGGAACAGTCCTGATGAGGCTTTTCCGGTTTTGATGAGCAATCTGTTGCCTTCAGGTTTGAGGGGATTGGTGGCCGCCGGACTTTTGGCCGCCTTGATGAGTTCGTTGGCCTCTGTTTTTAACTCATGTTCGACATTGTTCACATTGGATATATACAAGAAATTGAGGCCCGATAAACCCGAGGAACAATTGGTAAGAACGGGAAGGATCGCTACTTTTTTCGTTGTAGGGTTGGGGTTATTGTGGATTCCGATAATCTCCCGTTTATCCGATGGTCTTTATGAGTATCTGCAGAACGTTCAGGCTTATATTTCACCACCGATCGCCGCTGTATTTCTTTTGGGTATTTTTTACAGGAGGATAAATGCCAATGGTGCCATTGCCACATTGGTGGGAGGGTTCATTATAGGATTCTCAAAATTGACCCTTGAAATTCTAAAATCCAGTTTCTCTGAGGGAAGTTTCCTGTTCAATATCGCGAATATCAATTGGCTGGTCTTTGGAGCCTATTTTTTTGCTATTTGCGTTGCAATGGCCGTTTTGGTCAGTATGTTCTATCCCGCACCAACGCAGACACAACTTGCCGGGCTGACTTTCGGCACGGCCAGCGCCGAACAAAAAGCCACTAATAAATCAAGTTACAACATTTGGGATATTATTGCTTCTGCCTTCGTTATTTTGATCGTATTGTACATAATGGTCTCCTTTAGCACATTATCGCTATAAGAATAAAGATTTTATCGTATGCCGTTTGTATTAAAATCAAGTGAAACCTAGAACAAATATGATATTATCCTTATATTCACAGAACAGTTAATACCAGCTTAGATAACTTAAATTCAAATAAATACGAAATAATGAAAAATGAAAAACGAGCGGACCGTAATTCGGGTTCGGGCAAATCGAGAAGAACATTTGTAAAGCAGACGGCTCTACTTTCGGGAGCAGCAATGCTACCATCGTTCAAAATGAATGCGATGTACAATGTTTTCAATGAAAAGAAACTGAAGATCGCTTTGGTCGGATGTGGCGGAAGAGGCACCGGGGCCGCGGTACAGGCCCTTCGGGCAGATGGAAATGTTGAATTGGTCGCTATGGCCGATGCCTTCGAAGACCGCTTGAAAGGAAGCCTTGCCAATATTTCCAAAGAGATGGGTGATCTCGGCAAGGGAAAGATAAATGTAAAGACCGAGCATCAGTTCGTAGGTTTCGATGCTGCACAAAAAGCGATGGATTTGGCCGATGTCGTCATATTGGCTACCCCGCCTGGGTTCAGGCCGCAGCATTTTGAATACGCCATCAACAATGGCAAGCATGTCTTCATGGAAAAGCCGGTGGCCACAGATGTACCTGGCGTACGCAAAGTCTTGGCAGCGGCCGAAAAGGCCAAAGCCAATAAACTTAACGTAGTCGTTGGTCTGCAAAGACATTATCAAGACAATTATCTTGCCGCCATAGATCAGTTGAAGAAAGACGCCATCGGAAAGATAGTCTCGGGCCAGGTCTACTGGAACAGTGCCGGGGTATGGGTGCGCGAGCGTCAATCTGGGCAGACAGAGTTGGAATATCAAATGCGCAACTGGTATTATTTCAATTGGTTGTGCGGGGATCATATTTTAGAACAGCACATTCACAATATCGACGTGGCCAACTGGTTCATCGGGGAGTATCCGGTATCTGCACAGGGTATGGGAGGTCGTCAAGTACGTACCGGCAAGGATCATGGTGAAATATTCGATCATCATTTTGTGGAATTTACCTATCCGAGCGGTGCGGTGATCGCCAGCCAATGTCGTCATCAGCCGGAGACCATGAGTAGGGTTTCCGAATTTTTCCAAGGTACCAAGGGAACCGTATCGACCGAAGGTGACAATGCCACTTTAAAGGATTGGAGCGGAAATGTTGTTTTCGAACATCGTGGAAAAGATGATCCGAATCCGTATCAAGTCGAGCATATCAAATTGTTTGAATCGATTCGCAATGGCGGTGTGATTTCCAATGGAGAGTATGGCGCCAAAAGCACCATGACGGCGATATTGGGAAGAATGGCCACCTATTCGGGCAAGGTCATTACTTGGGATGAGGCGATGAAATCAAATCTGGCCTTGGTACCCGATAACCTTACGTGGGATTCACAAGCGCCCGTACAACCCAATGCGGATGGTTGGTACGAAATTCCGACTCCGGGCAAAACGGTTGTGCTATAGAATCGAAAGATAAACATATGAAGTTACCCTTATCAATAACATCCCTGCTTTTGGTGGGGATGTTCATTTTGTCTTGCAAAGATAAAACCGAAAACCAAAATGTTGCCGAAGAAACGCAAAAGCCCAATATTATTTATATCCTTGCGGACGATTTGGGCTATGCCGAGATCGGGGCTTACGGTCAAGAAAAAATCGAGACACCCAATATCGATGCTTTGGCCCAAGAAGGAATGTTGTTTACACAGCACTATACCAGTGCCCCCGTCTGTGCCCCAGCACGATATATGTTCTTGACGGGCAAACATGCCGGGCATGCCTATATCAGGGGCAATCACGAGTGGCGCGAACGTGGCAATGTCTGGGATTACGTCAGTATGGCAAAAGATTCTACGCTTGAAGGCCAAAAACCGATACCTGAAAATACCATCACCCTCGGCCATCGGTTGCAAGAAGTTGGCTATACGACCGCAATTGTGGGGAAATGGGGGCTTGGAGCTCCGCATACGAAAGCGGTACCCAACGATATGGGTTTTGATTTTTTCTATGGCTACAATTGTCAGCGTCAGGCACATACCTATTACCCCTTACATCTTTACAAGAACCGAAACCGGGTACATCTAGCGAACGATACGGTACCGCCGAATACCAAATTGCCCAAGGGTGCCGACCCCAATGATCCGAACAGCTACTCGGCATACAATTTAGCCGATTATTCGCCCGATTTGATGTTCAAAGAATTGACCTTATTTGTTGAGGCGAATAGTGACAAACCTTTCTTTTTATATTGGGCGACCCCGATACCACATGTCGCTATTCAAGCTCCGCAAAGATGGGTGGATCATTATGTTGAAAAGTTTGGGGAAGAAGAACCATATTTGGGTGAACGAGGCTATTTTCCGCATAAGAATCCAAGGGCGGGATATGCGGCGATGGTCTCATATCTCGATGAGAATATTGGTAAGTTGGTACAACAACTTAAGGACAAGGGTATCTATGAGAACACCTTGATAGTTTTTACTTCCGACAATGGCCCGAGCTATGCGGGTGGCGCGGATCCCGAATTCTTTGAAAGCGCAAAACCTTTCGATGGAAATTATGGTAGAGGAAAGGGATTTGTTTATGAGGGCGGTATTCGGGTACCAATGATCGCTTCATGGCCCGGTCATATCAAACCGGGTAGCAAGAGCGACCATGTTTCTGCCCACTACGATATGTTGGCCACTTTTGGTGAGGTGACCGGATATGCGAGGCCCGAAGATACCGATGGCATTAGTTTGCTTCCTACATTGCTTTCAAAAGAAAATCAACAAGGGCACGATTTCATGTATTGGGAGTTTCCCGAATACGGGGGGCAAGTTGCCATTAGAATGGGCGATTGGAAGGTAGTAAGACAGAACCTGAAGAACGACGACGAAAATCCTACTTTAGAACTGTACGATCTAAAGAACGACCCTACGGAGACAACGAATCTGGCCGTGTCCCATCCTGAAATTATCGAAAAAGCGGTTGCAATTTTCGCGGCCCAACATAGCGATGCCGAAGAAGAACGTTTTCGAATTCCTGCTATCGAAAATGGTTTACTAGGTTTTGACGAATAGTATTATTCCGCTATTGTAAATTTATATACCGTGGTCGATCTATACTCTTGGCCAGGTTCAAGAACGGTACTCGGAAATTCTTTTTGGTTCGGTGAATCGGGAAAATGTTGGGTTTCCAAACATAGGGCACCTCTGAATATAAAGGGTTCATTGTTTTTTCCTATGGTCGTTCCGTCCGAGAAATTGCTCGTATAGACCTGAACCCCGGGCTCACTTGTGAAAACTTCCATTAAACGGCCACTCTCGGGTTCTTTTACGCTGGCAGCGAAGATTAGGCCATCCTCATTTTTTGGCGTCTCGTTCAGAATAAAATTGTGATCGATACCATTGGCGATTTTAAGTTGTGGATGGTCTTTGTCAATATCTTGTCCGATAGGTTTGGGAGACCTGAAATCAAACGGAGTATTTTCGACCGCCATTGGCGCTCCCGTTGGGATCAATCCTTCGTCCACCGCATTGATATGATCTGCATTGACCTTGAGAATATGGCCATGTACATTTCCCTTGCCCACACCCTTAAGATTAAAGAAGGAATGGTTGGTCAGGTTTACATGTGTTTTTTTATCGGTCGCGGCGAAGTAATCGATTTTAAGCGCATCGTCATCGGTTAGCAAATAGGCGACCTTGACATCAAGATTACCAGGATACCCTTCTTCCATGTCAGGTGAGATTCGACTGAATGCAATATAATTTTGAGCGACCGAGTCCACCTCCCAAACGACGGAATCAAAACCCTTGTCACCGCCATGCAAATGATTCTCACCATTGTTGCGGGCCAAGGAATAGGTTTCTCCGTCAAGTTCGAACTGGCCCTTGGCAATTCGGTTACCGTATCTACCGATTACAGATCCATAAAACTTGCCACTTGGCTTTTGATAGCCCTCAAGGGTAGGAAAACCCAAGACAATATCAACGTAGTTGCCGTTCTTGTCAGGAACCATTAACGAAACCAAGTGTTGCCCGAAATTCGTCAATGAAGCTTCAATACCGTTCTTATTCTTTAAAAGATATAGAGAAACCGATTTTCCATCCAATGAAGTTTTAAAATCTTCAGCATAAATACCTGACATATAGCTTTTTGGTTCTATTTTATCGACAATTTCAGGAGCTTCGTTATTCTTTGGCGTTTGCTTGCAGCTACCGAATATGAGCACCGAAAATAGAAGCAATGGCACGTGGTTTCGTATGATTTTCATGATTTTTCTTTGGATTATGAAGATATAAAATAACTTTACATCTTAGACTTCACAAATGAAATATCACTTTTTTCAATCTAAATATTGGGTAATTGTCTGGAGCATTGCCCTGTTTTTCTTTGCATGTCGCGATCCTAAGCAAAATGCCAAAGAAAATGTAAAAGAAGGTGAACTTAAAGAACCACAGGAGGAAAATGCGCATACCACCGTAATAAAAACAATTCCCGGTGGAGTCGATACTCCGGCGGGTATGGTGTGGATTCCTGGTGCAATGTTCGATCAGGGGGCCGTTGCCCAAGATCAAATGGCCATGGGGCATGAAAAGCCATCTTTTCAGGTGGCCGTTGATGGGTTTTTTATGGATGAGACCGAAGTGACCAATGCGAAATTCGAAAAATTTGTCAAAGAAACAGGCTACTTGACCGTAGCCGAAAGGGAGATTGATTGGGAAGAGATGAAAAAACAACTTCCCGAAGGTACTCCAAAACCTCACGACAGTATTTTGCAACCCGGTTCTTTGACCTTTAAAAAATCAAAAAGCTCGGTACCAAATCTTTATGACTTTTCGCAGTGGTGGCAATGGACTATCGGTGCCAGTTGGAAACATCCGGCGGGCCCCAACAGCTCGATAAAAGGAAAGGAAAACCATCCTGTGGTACATATCGCCTATGAAGATGCATTGGCCTATTGTGAATGGGCAGGAAGGAGACTTCCTACCGAGGCCGAATGGGAATTGGCAGCACGGGGCAATCGGAAGGACAAGATTTTTTTCTGGGGCGATGACCAAGATTTATTGGGAAACCAGGCCAATACATGGGAAGGCGAATTCCCCGTTATGAATACCCAACAAGACGGTTTCGAAAGACGCGCCCCGGTAAAATCCTATCCCCCTAACGATTTTGGACTTTACGATATGGCCGGAAATGTTTGGGAATGGACAGGAGACTGGTACAATACCAATTATTACAATGAAGTTTCTTCAAAAAAACAGTTGCTCAAAAACCCCAAAGGAGCTGCGAAACCCTTTAATGAGCGGGATCGCTATGCGAAGGAAAAGGTGATGAAAGGTGGTTCTTTTCTGTGTAGCGAATCATATTGTGCAAGCTATAGGGTTTCGGCAAGAATGGCGACAAGCCTCGACTCTTCTTTGGAGCATTTGGGTTTTCGAACCGTAGCTTCCGTTGATATGGTCAAAGCGGAAAAGAACTAATTCTGATGGAAATGGATTTCTTAAAGGACTTTGTTCCAACGATCAACGTAGTTTCTCCGGGAAGAATCAACTTGATCGGGGAGCATACCGACTACAATTTGGGATATGTTTTGCCCACGGCTATTGAAAAAAGGATATTGCTAAAGTTTCAAAAAAACGGTACGGATACCAGATGTCGTGTCTATAGCAAAGATTTTGACCAAGGTTTTGAGTTTTTCCTGACAACGATCGCCCGGAGCGATAACGATTGGGAAAATTATGTTTTGGGCGTTCTGAATGAAATAACAAAGCTTACGGACAAGGTTCGGGGTTTTGATTGTGTTCTTGAAAGCGATCTTCCGTTGGGATCTGGACTTAGTTCTTCGGCCGCCCTTGAATGTGGGATGGCCTTCGGTTTAAATGAACTTTTCGATTTGGAGTTGTCGAAAATGGATATCGTAACTTTATCACAAGCCGCAGAGCACACCTATGTCGGCACACAATGTGGCATTATGGACCAGTTTGCCTCGGTAATGAGCGAAAAGGGCCATATGATTCTTTTAGACTGTAGGTCACTTGAATATGATCTGATTTCGGCCAATCTCGACCCTTACAAGATCATTATGCTCAACACGGGCGTTTCACATAGTCTCGCGAACAGTGAATACAATAAAAGAAAGGCCGAGTGCGAAAAGGGCGTTTCCATATTGAAAGCTGAAAATCCTGAAATAAAATCACTGAGGGATGTTTCCATGGAAATGTTGGAACGCTTTGAAGATAAGATAGACCCTGTTGTCTATAAAAGATGCCATTTCATAATCAAGGAAAACCAAAGGGTTTTAGAAATGGCGAAAGTATTGAAAGACAGAGATATTGAAAAAGCCGGTGCCATTTTGTACGAGGCCCATGATGGCATAAGCAAGGAATACGAAGTGAGTTGTAAGGAGTCGGACTTTCTCGTAGACTTTGCAAAGAACAATGCCTCGGTACTAGGTGCAAGGCAGACCGGTGGCGGTTTTGGCGGCTGCACGCTTAATATTGTACATAAAGATGAAGCGGAGAATTTCATAGACCTGGCCATCGATGCCTATAAGAAGGAGTTCGGCAGGGAACTAATGGCGTTTGAGGCGAGCCCCAGTGGTGGAACTTCCAAAATATGAATGTAGTGCTAAGAATGTCAAAAAGGGAATCAATAATTGACCAGTGCTTCCTCGAGGCGATCCTTTTTATGACGGCTCAAGGGTAATTGACGCCCTTTTATCTCAACGATGGTGGTATTGAATTTATCCACCTTTTCAAGGTTGACAATGTATGATTTATGGGTGCGTAGAAACTTGTCTTCCGGTAATTTGGTGACGAATTTCTTCATTGTAGAGAGTACTAGAATATTCTCGGTATCCGTCATTATTTTGACATAATCCCCAAAACCTTCGATCCAGTTGATGTCCTTTAAAAAGACCTTTATTTTTTTCAGGTTGCTGTTCACATAGATAAATTCACCCTCAGTGGCAATTTTCTGGTTGAACTTATGATTCGTGACAGCTCGCTTGATCGCTTCATTGAAGCGGTCTTTGTTGATGGGCTTCAAAAGATAGTCCGTCACATTATAATCAAATGCCTGAAGGGCATGTTTTGGATTACCCGTGATAATTATTATTTGAGGAAGATGGTCAAGTGATTCGAGAAGTTGAAATCCATCCAAAACAGGCATTTCGACATCGAGAAAAATGAGATCCGTATCGTTTTCCATGACAATCTTTCTTGCATTGATACCATTATGGAACTCTCCGATCAACTGAAGATTAGGATGGTCATTAACTTGTTTGACAACTGCCTCTCGCTGCACCGAGGAGTCATCGACGACTATTGTTTTTAGTGTTATGTTATTCATAACGTGCAATATATCAGTTAAGTAGCAATATAGTCAATAATTGTCAATAATGTATAATAGGCCTGGTTAGAAGCTTGCCCAACCTAAATATATTCGCAAATATATGAGGTTTGAAGACTTATGAGACATGATAAAAATCATTAATTTAAGAACTCGCGATATATTCAGGCGGAGCCTCTAAATTTTTTTTGCCTTTACCTATAATATGATATTTATCAATCGTTATTGACTGTAATTGAGGAGGGGGAATGTCTTCTTGAGAGCCATATAACTTTTGATAACTTTAAAGTAAGGTTTTTTGTAAAAAACCTACTTTTGTCCGTATAAACTATATAGAGCAACTTTAAGTCATGTCAGAGAACATAGAACGCATTAAAACATTGATCATCGGGTCAGGGCCTGCAGGGTACACGGCCGCAATTTATGCTGCACGGGCAGACCTAAAACCTGTGGTTTATACCGGAATGGAGCCTGGCGGGCAATTGACCACGACCACAGAAGTTGATAACTTCCCCGGATATCCCGAAGGTATCGATGGCCCCACCATGATGGTGCAGTTACAGCAGCAGGCAGAAAGGTTCGGTACCGATGTGCGAATAGGAATGGTCACGGCGGTCGAGTTAAGCGATGAAATTGGGGGTATTCATAAAGTGACCGTCGATGATTCGAAGGCAATCGAGGCGGAGACCATTATTATTTCTACGGGCGCAACGGCCAAATATCTGAATCTGCCAAGTGAGCAACGCTTGCGGGGCGGAGGGGTATCCGCCTGTGCGGTTTGTGACGGATTTTTCTACAAGGGTCAAGACGTCGCTATCGTGGGGGCAGGAGACACCGCTGCCGAAGAAGCATCGTACCTTGCGAATATCTGCAATAAGGTGACCATGTTGGTGCGAAAAGATTTTATGCGCGCTTCGAAAGCCATGCAACATCGTGTCAATAGCCTAAAGAATATTGAAGTGCGGTACAATACCGAAGTAGATGAGGTGTTGGGAGACCAAGTGGTCGAAGGCCTGCGTATGGTGAACAATCAGACCGGAGAAAAAGAGGATATTGCGATAACCGGACTTTTTATAGCAATCGGCCATAAACCGAATACCGATATTTTCAAAGGTCAGTTAGATATGGACGATGTAGGCTATATCATTACCAAAGGGAAATCGACGAAAACCAATAAACCGGGTGTATTTGCCAGTGGTGACGCACAGGACAAAGAATATCGGCAGGCAATTACCGCGGCGGGAACCGGTTGTATGGCGGCCTTGGATGCCGAACGTTATTTGGCCACCATCGAAACGGCCAAGGAGGAAATGGCCTAATTGAAAAAGGTTTATAACCTACAAAAAAGCCCCCGTTTATCACGGGGGCTTTTTTTAGTACTGTTCTTCATGAATCGGCTCAGTCGATACGCTTATAATTCTCGGCATTGATCCGATTTCCTTCTTCATCGACGAATATTTGGCTATACCTGTGGTTCTTTAAATCAAGTTCCATTTTCCACTCCATATTTGCATTTGCGATTTTTCGCATTGAGGCCGACATATATTCCAAACGTTCTGTCAGCATATTGTCTTCGACCTCATAAGAACCATAACCGAACCATTCTACAGAGTCGTCAGGCACGTATCGTGTCCACATAACCTTACCATTATAATACATCTTAATTTGGCGATAGCCATCGGTGGTCGGCAAGGTATCGGAAACATTTACGCCGTCGGTATAATTATAGAAGCTGACCAGTTCCCAAGTGCCTTCGATGGAAGGGTGCAAAACTGGATCTTTGTCCATGGGACCAGTAGCGGAAATCAATAATAACATTAGAACTATTAGTGCGGATATTTTTTTCATGGCGGTGTTCTTTAGGATTATTACTACGTTAGCATTCAAAAGTTACAAAAAAATATGACGATATGATAATTTTAATACCCAAGAATTAACATATTGTCAGCATAACTTCAAAAGTTTTGAAAAACCTCAGATTTTGTAATCGGCTATCTGCCTTAACAATACTTGAATGTCATCAATATCATGTTGTGCCCCTAAAACGATTCTACTCTTTGTTGAATCTCCATCCGAAGGATAGCTGAAGTTTGTGGTAATAATGCAACGTTGTTCCAAATAAGTCGCCAAATCTTCGTCCATAAAGGAAAAAACGGGATAGTCTTTCATAAAAAAGAAGCCTTCTTTCTGTTTTAAATGTTTCAGAAAGAAGGAGATATTGTGCTGCAGTTTAATCCTTTTTTCCTCAAGGATATTTTTTGAATCGAGTAAGGTAGCCAGACCGGCAGGGGTAGCCGGACTTGCCCCCCCGAAGAAATCGGTTTCCATCAGTGTTCGAATTCTCTCTTTTTTACCAAAAACGGCACCGGCCTGCACGCCAAAAGCCTTGCCTAGGGAAGCGCATACGATAAGTTCTTTTGCCTCAGCTTTGACCAGTTCATTAAATACACCGCCCCCATTGTCGCCGACAATTCCAATACCATGTGAATCGTCGATTATCAATATTACTTGACTTAGGGGAAGCTCTTTTAGTTGAGTGAAATCAGGATAATTGCATCCCGAAAAATCAATGGAATCAAGAAGCACGACAGGTGTGGCTTTTCGATTTGCCTCCAAATGGGCCTTCAGCGCAATGTTCAACGCGGTGTATGTTGCGTAAGGTCTCGACCCCACTAAATGTAAGGCCGAATGCGTATGGGGTGCATAAAAAAGCTTGTATTCCGGGGAACTGAAATTACGGACCAATAATTGTGCTGCCAAATAGCCGGAGGACATAGTAACGCAAGATTCGCTTCCGGCCAGGTTTGCCAAATGGTTTTCGACTTCCTCAAAAATGGTAAAGCGTACATTCGACTTACGGGAAGCGCCATAGCCCGTGCCATATTTTTTAATGTTCTTTATCAGGATTTCTTGAAATTGGGGATCGGTTTGCAACCCCAAATAGGAAGTTCCGCCAAAATACAGGTGTTTTTGGCCATCAACGATAATTTCGCGTCCGGGAAAACCATCGATTCTATAGATCATGACCGCATAGTTATACCGCTACCACCCATTTTTGGAAAGACCAAACCGCCCTCTTTTGTAATGATTATGCCATCTGCAATATCTTCTTTAAGCAATAAAGGACCGTCCATATCGACATAGTCCAGTTGCGGAAGCAGTTGAGCGATCGCGGAAATTCCAACAGTCGATTCTGTCATACAACCGACCATGGTCTTTAGACCCAAATCCCTACCTTTTTGGATCATGCGTAGGGCGGGGGTAAGGCCTCCACATTTGGTCAACTTTATATTGATACCATTAAAATGGAGGCTACATTTTTCCACATCGGCCTCGACGATACAACTTTCATCGGCAATCACCGGAAGTACGCTTCGGTGCATAACCTGTTCCATACCTTCCCAATCATCGGCTTTTAAGGGTTGCTCCAAGAATTCAACGCCCAAGGCCTTAAGTTGTGGGGCATTTTGAATGGTTTCTTTAGCCGTCCATGCACAGTTGGCATCGATACGGAATACGGCATCGGTATGCCTACGTAGTTCTTTGACGATGTTCACATCATCATCGGTGCCCAGTTTTATCTTGTAGATGGGCCATGGTGTTTCTTGCATCTTGGCCACCATTTTTTCTATGGAATCGATACCTATGGTGTAATTGGTAATCGGATAGTTTTCGTTCGAAGTATCCCATAATTCATAGAGGGGTTTACCCTTTAGCTTTCCATAAAGATCCCATGCCGCCAGGTCGAGTGCGCAGATGGCAAAATTGCTCAATCCCTTTTCGACCAAAAAGGAGTGAAAATCTTTAGGGGAACCCATGTCGAATGCTTCGATTTCATCGCGAACGGACTCGATTTCCGAAATCATGCTTTCAATCGTAATTCCGTAATACGGATTGGAAGTCGCCTCTCCATACCCCGTTTCATTTTTTCCACTTAATGAAACGATCAAAGTATCTTGAAAGTCATGCGATTCACGTGAAATGCTAAAGGTATGCTTTAAAACTAGGGTGAACTTTTTAAGGGCTAGGCGCATTGCAAAAATGGTTTGTACTAATATAGCCAAACCTTGGCTACTACAAAATGAAAACCCAGGTTCTTCAAAAGAATCTGGGCCTTATATGCTAGGTGGTTTTGTAACTTGGTCTAATTTCTATGAACGCTTCCGGAAACCGATTTTTTGGTGGTTACGTTCGGATCTCCCGAATACGAGATGTTTCCTCCGCTACTAGCGTTGGCCGTAAGCCTTTCCGATACTTCGATACTTATGTTCGAACCGCTACTGGCCTCAGCATTACAGTTTTCGGAGTGTAGGTTTTTCGCATGGATGTTCGCCCCGCTACTACCATCAACGTAAGTCATTTGTGCGCTGCCCCCTATGTCTAGATTGGCCCCGCTACTGGCATCGATATCCACCTCGTTGGCCTGTATCTCGATATCCAACAATGCACCGCTATTGCCATCTATTTCGAGTCTATCGGATTTAATCGTGTTCTGGGTTATCAAATGAGACCCACTGGTGCCCTTTAAAGCGGTTACATCGGGCAGGGAAACAAAAACCTTTTTGGTGGCCCTGCTGATATTCTCAATGGCGTGTATTCTTAGCGTTCCGTTTTTGATGTCGGTTCCAATAAGATCGATAATGTTTTCATCGGCCTCGACCGAAATTTCAAAATCATTGGCTTGGGTAACATATACTTCTATGCCTTCAGAGGCATGTACTTCGGTGAAGTCGTCGGTTACTTCGCGGTTTTCGGTAACTACGTCACCGTTGCCCCGTACGCCGGTCCCAAAGTCCCCAAAGTTGATATCGAATCCACACGAGGATAGGATCAAAGCCATTATAAGGCCTATTGCAATTCTTGCTAAAGTTGTCATGATAGTTGTTTTTATGATTGATATAAAAGTCGTATTAAAATTTCTCGCTATAAATTCGGTCGAACCGAACTGTCAAATTATCGGTATGAACCGTGATCAACGGTTGTCACCCGCATCGATTTTCACGCCCCTGCCATTTACATTGATGTTCACGCTATCTTGGCTGTCCTTGGCCCTCATCTCTACACCATCTTCGTCGATTTTCATTTTGAACGAATCACCATTGTCTTTGATGTCGATATCCACACCATCGGCATCGATTCGAATGTGATTGTTATCTTCATCATCGTCGCTTTCGAATTCTGGACAGTTTTGGCAGATCCACTCGCCTTGGGGGCTCAACTTCCAGAGATAGTCATCAAACCCGCATCCGTCCATATCTCTATCATTGTTGGCGTGAAGCGCTCTGCAGCGGCCATTTGAACGATCATAGTCGATGATGGTCCCGACGGGCAAATAAAGGTTTATTCTGACTTCTTGGTCTTTGAACTTATTTTCTCGCGGGGTGGTCAAGAAGTTATCGAATACGATGCTGTTTCCTTCTATTGTATAGGAATAATCTATGTTTTCGGCGGTCTCCTTTGCATTTTGAAAGGAACTTCCATCGGCATTTTTTCTGATCTCTAGCCTAGCGATCGTATCCTTCGATTTTTTTAGGGAAATCCTAACATCCTCCGATACTAATATTTCCTGTCCTTCTTCATTGAAGTTCAATACCATACCATTGATACCGATGCGATTGCCGTCATCTTGAATATCGGAAGCCCGCATTACAATGTTCAAGGTATCGATGGGCTGCTGAAAGACAAGTTCGTTTTCAGTAGTTGTGCTTCCCGAATAGGCATGGGCGGCCGCTTCTTTTACACCTAGAACGATCAAAGTGATCAAAGAGATCAACCAAAGGCCCAAAAGTGAGAACTTGGCAATGTTTCCAATCGACTTTAGGTTGTTTACCAATATCTTCAGCCCGAGGTACAGGAGGAAGAAAAAAGGGATCCCGATGGCGAAAAACCCAAGCAAGGATACCAACCACATAGGCGTATTGGTCGCATTGACGATATTATAGAAGTCAACCCCTGGAATATTGACCATACCAACAATACCTACCGTGAACAACCCGATGAACAACCCGATTATGGTCGCTGCACCGATGATGATCAATAAGATACCGATGAACTTTCCGATAATCTTGAAAAAGAACATGATGATATCACCCAGGGTATCGAAAAAAGTCTTTCCACTGCTTTTTACTTTTTTGCCCATGCCTTCGTAATCGACACTTTTAACACGATCGGCTACTTCTTCGAACCCTTCCTTTACTTTTCGCTCGATGTTGCTGATGTTTATGGCCTCGCCGCGCATATCCAATTTTTGTGAGGTCGTGGCCGCTTCGGGAATCAGTATCCAAAGAAGTCCGTAGATCAGAATAAAACCTCCGCCTGATCCAAGGGTCAAGAAGATCCAAAGCAATCGTATCCAAATGGCGTCGATGCCAAAATAGTGTCCGAGCCCCGAGGAAACGCCCGCGACGTATTTCGATTCGGTGTCGCGGTATAGTTTTTTAGTCCTCCTTGCACTGCCTTCATTGGTTCTTTTGGCTTTTGGTTCATCTTCGAAGATGTCTTCATCGACCATGTAATCTTCGGGTTGCCCCATGATAGAAATGACCACGTCGACTTCTTTTTCGGTGATTACCTGGCGCTCGTTTTCGAGTTTTTCGTAGAAAAGCTCTGCGATCCTTGCCTCAATATCGGCCATTATTTCATCGCTGCCGGGGGTGTTGGCAAATGAGCGTTTTATCGATTCAAGGTAGCGCCTCATCTTATTGTACGCTTGTTCATCGATATGAAAAAGTGTGTTCGCTAGATTTATATTTACTGTCTTGTTCATTTTTAGCTGTTTTTTGCATTGGTCACCACGTTGGTGGCATTTCGTAATTCGTCCCAAGTGGTATCCAGTTCCTTGAGGAAAAGTTTACCGGTTTCGGTCAACGTATAGTATTTTCTCGGTGGCCCCGAAGTCGATTCTTCCCAACGGTAGTTGAGAAGTCCCGCATTCTTCAATCGGGTCAATAGGGGGTAGATAGTGCCTTCGACGACAAGCATCTTGGCATCTTTCAAGGTATCCAGAATCTCGGAAGCATATTTGTCCTTTCCGTTAAGGATCGACAGTATGCAGTACTCCAACACCCCTTTGCGCATTTGTGCCTTTGTGTTTTCTACATTCATAATTTCTTTCTTCTTTTTACGCCCGACCTTCCCTTTTTCGAGGGAACTTTTTTCCAATACATCTGAAATAATGGTCCGCATAGTTTAACTGTTCGTTTTTTGATTCCGCCTTGCAGCGGGCAAGCTGATGAATAAACGTCCTAATTGATTGATGATTAAACTCCTATTTGGGCGTGATTAAGACCCTTTTGATTGATGATTCTTCTTTTTAAGTGGGCCAAGCCCTTTATTTGATAAAATTGATAGTGAACGGATATACATACTTTTCGCCCTGGCCGCTTTTCAAAGTCGCCAAAATAGTACAGACGATATCCAAGACCAAGAGCCCGACGCCGATGATTATTGCTGCTACCATGAAAGCGATATGAATGCCCATACCTGAATGATGGTGACTGAACTCGGATATATCATGCCGGTTCACATCAAAAATGTCGATGAAACCAACGAACTCAAAGGCAAAGACAAAAAACAAGATTGCTGTAATCGACGCCATGACCACGCCATATAATAAAATGCTGATCTGAAAATTCAAGGCCTGCTTGCCATTGTGATCGACAAAGTCATGATCGTTCTTATTGGCCGTCCAAAGTACCAACGGTAGCAAAAAGTTACCAAAGGGAATGAAGTACTTTGAAAGGGTCGACGCGTGTATGATCGCGGACAAATTTCTTTCGTGCTTGGTCAATGTATCTGTCATAGCTTAGTAATTTCTTATGCAAATATATATCCGAAAGAAGGTACTATGCAAAACAAAGTACTAAAAATTAACAAAATATTAACATTGTAATTTATGCCTGTTTTGCTAATAAATCTCTTGAAATACAAGTAAATTCAATACTTTTGGATAAAATCGAATGCAATTATGAGCATGACTCCCAAAACGATAAATTCGTTCAACTTTTTTAAACTTCCATCGGTTTGGTGGTGCGGAATTCGCGTAAAACGACTCGACGATACCACTTGCGTAGCTACCGTAAAGCACAAATGGATCAACCAGAATCCGTTTCGTTCTATGTTCTGGGCCGTTCAGGGTATGGCCGCTGAATTGACTACGGGAGCGCTGGTGATGCGACAGATCCAGCAAAGTGGAAAGAAAATTTCAATGCTCGTATTGAACAATAATGCCAGTTTTATGAAAAAGGCCACAGGTAGGATTACCTTTACCTGTAATCAGGGACACGAGGTCGATGCAGCGATAAAGAAAACCATAGAAACAGGGGAGGGGGAAACCATTTGGATGAAGTCCATAGGGGTCAATGAAGATGGTGTAGTGGTGAGTACCTTTAACTTTGAGTGGACGGTTAGGGTAAAAAACGGTTGATTGTTGATAGTTGTCGGTTGATAGTGTTCAACCTTATTGTCACTTATTAGAAATGATTCAGCTTTTCAATCAAGAATGTAAAAAAAGCTAGTTTCATTTGTAACATTTCAAACACAACTGACAACTAACAATTATCAACAAAAAACTATTAAAATGAACGCACACGAAATAGATTACGAGATTTACGGGGAAGAAATGCAGTACGTCGAGATCGAACTCGACCCACAAGAGGCCGTTGTGGCCGAAGCGGGAAGTTTTATGATGATGGATTCCGATATTAAGATGGATACGATTTTTGGGGACGGGTCGAATCAGGACAACAGTGTTCTCGGAAAGATTTTTTCCGCGGGCAAACGTGTGCTGACGGGGGAGAGTCTGTTCATGACCGCATTTTTAAATGTTGGTCAAGGCAAAAAGCAGGTCAGTTTCGCCTCACCATATCCGGGAAAGATAAAGGCCATCGATCTATCTGAAGAAAACGGAAAGTTCATTTGCCAGAAAGATGCCTTTTTATGTGCCGCCAAAGGGGTTTCGGTGGGCATCGAATTCTCCAAGAGGCTCGGCCGCGGACTTTTTGGAGGCGAAGGTTTTATCATGCAGAAATTGGAAGGTGACGGCATGGCCTTTGTACATGCGGGCGGAACCCTTGCCAAGAAAGTTTTGGCCCCCGGAGAAGTCTTAAAAGTAGATACAGGTTGTATAGTCGGCTTTTCACAAACCGTAGATTATGACATTGAATTTGTCGGCGGCATAAGAAATACAGTTTTTGGAGGCGAGGGACTATTCTTTGCGACACTCCGTGGTCCGGGTACGGTCTATATTCAGTCATTGCCTTTCAGCAGGTTGGCAGGTCGTGTTCTGGCTTCGGTTCCGAGAGGCGGCAAGGATAAAGGAGAAGGAAGCATTTTAGGTACCCTGGGCGATATTGTCGGTGGGGATAACCGGTTTTAAATGATTAAGAGTAAAGAGTTAAATGATAAGTTTAAGCAGTAGGCAGTAAACAGTAAGCCGTACGCAGTTTGAATAAGCACTTAAAATGAAGAATTGGCGATTAGCGTAAGGCGAAAATCCAAAAGCCAGAGGCCAGAAACTAGAGGCCAGAAGCTAACGGCAAAAGCCAACAACCAAATTAAATGGATTTCAAAAACCTTATCGACTTTCTAAGGGCACTTCAAAAAAATAATAGTAAAGAATGGATGGACCAAAACCGAAAGTGGTATAAGGATGTCCGGGATGACTACATTTCGTGGTTGGACAGAATGAACGCAAAATTGGCCACGATCGATGATGAATATTATGATACCCCGGGCAAAAAAGGAATCAATCGGATCAACAATAATTTGATGTTCCACCCGCATAAACCGATTTATAAGGATCACTTTGGCGCAGGATTCGACAAACGTCCTGGAACGGGGGATTTTTATATCGAAATAGGTATCGAAAGATCCATCATGGCCGGTGGTTTTTGGCGGCCGGGTCCCAAGACCTTGAAAAGCATTCGCGATGCGATCGATTACGATGGGGAAGAATTAAAAAAAATCCTTGATAAAAAGTCCTTTAAAGACCTTTTTGGAGGACTTTACGAAGATGTGAAATTGACCAATGTCCCTAAGGGTTTTACGAACGACCACCCACATATCGATTTATTGCGCAACAAGACATTTGCCGTCGCTACCGAATTCTCTTCAAAGGAAGTTCTTAAAGATGATTTCGAGGAAAAAGTGATCAAGATTTATAACGAAATGCTTCCTTTTCGACGCTATCTGAACAAAGCGGTTACGGTTTAGATTATCTATAATTCATCGGACGCCCGTATCAATCTGGCCGATAAATCGGGATCTAGCATATCGGCATCCAAGGGAAACATCGGTCTTTTGATGTTTTTGTATCCCAATCGTTCGAGATCTTGATCGACACCACCAGGGGTAAGGGCCATAATCCAACCTTTTCGCATATCGTACAATTCGGGTACGAGGTAACCGATTTTCACGATGACAATATCGGTTTCCCTTGGGTTTAGTCCCAAATCGGTAAAGTCTTTTTCATGGTGATAGGGTTTTCGTTTTTTGGTCACGATGACATTCGCACTTCCGATTTTGACCACGACTTCGACTTCGGCATCGCGATCACCTTCTTTGATTGCGGTAACGGTACCTTCGAGTTGTAGGGGCGGGGCAAAACGGTTATCGACGGCGGCTCCGGCCAAGGCCGAAACTTTTCCGCCAACACCCACTTTCAGGGCCTCTTGTATCAATTCGGGCCCGGGTATCGAAGCGTAGATCAGCGAGGGGCCGTTCTCTTTTTTGAACTCGGGTCTTTTTAATAGTTTTTGCAATGTCCACGTGACATCACCTGCACCTCCGGCCGTAGGATTGTCTCCCATATCACTTATTATAAATGGATTCTCGCTACTGGCGAGGGCCATTTTCAGGCTTTCATCCAAAGTGGCGACAGGTGCCACGAATTCGAATTCGTTGCGCACATCCCAAAAGGCCTTGGCCAATTTTTCCGCTCCCGTAACAACTTTTTCTTTGTCGTCACCGGTAACCATGACCACTGCATGGTTTCGTGGTTCGTCGGCCCAGGCATAGCCGATCCAAATGGCAGCATCGACGATGTCTTCTTGGTCTGCCACGGAAGGAATTTTACCGTAAAGGCTTTTACCCGGTTCGATACGGGTGCTGGTCTTTTCGCCCGGAAGTAAAATGGGAACGGGAATCCAGGCCTTGTATTTGGGCTTTCCTTTACCGCTTTCCAAGCGATCCAATAAGTTGACAATGGAGCGTTCCTTTGATTCGAGGGCATCCTCGTGTGGTGCCATGCGATAGCAGGTGATCAGGTCTGAGTGTTCCGCCAATTGTTCCGAAACATTGCCATGCAGGTCCATTGAGGTTGAGACCAATACATCCGTACCGATGACCTCGCGGATTCGCTTGATCAGATCGCCTTCCGCATCTTGAAGTCCGACAACGCTCATTGCCCCATGGATATCCAACCAAAGGCCGTCGTATGGTCCATTTTCCTTTAGCATTGCCAAAGTTTTGTTGACCATTGATTCGTAGGCCTCGCGGGTAACGATGCCTCCCGGTAACGATTTTCCCAACAAGGTGGGGATCCACTCGGCTCTTTTTCGAATATCGGAACCTTCTTCAAAAAAGGAGTAACGACCGAAAATCGAATCCCCAATCCGAGCATGAAAAGCCTCTTCATGGGTCTGGGCGGGGGAGAAGGTGCTCGATTCTATGCCGATTCCGGCAATAGCGATTCTTGGCAGTCCATTCCCATTTTCCTTGTTCTCGGGGTTTTGCTTACATCCGCTCAGCGCGATAAGAATAAGCAGTGTCTTGAATATTGTTTTTTTTGCTTTGATCATAGTTTGTACAAGTGTATTTTTTATTGAGTATGTACCGAAACGACCATTGCGTCACTTTCCTCAAGCGTAACCTTATAATAAGAAACTGTCCTTCCGTTTACATTTTTTTGATGACATTTGATTTTTTTGCCGTTCAGGTATAGGAATTCATGTTCGCCCGGTATTTCGGCGACCCAGTCGATAGACCTACCTTGTAGATTGGTGGTAACCGTTTTCGTAGTTCCGTGGTGTTTCACGGCAATTTTATTAGAGAGAACGGGAATGTACTTCATTTCGG
The DNA here is from genome assembly GCF_042611095.1 of Meishania litoralis. Classification (NCBI taxonomy): domain Bacteria; kingdom Pseudomonadati; phylum Bacteroidota; class Flavobacteriia; order Flavobacteriales; family Flavobacteriaceae; genus Meishania; species Meishania litoralis. Next base: position 816,107 of record NZ_JBHFPV010000002.1, on the reverse strand, counting down.
CCCATTCTTCTTCACTTTCGATTCTAGGGCTCGTGGTAAAAGTATTTGTTTCGGCTTCCACATTTATTCCCATGAGTCCTCGGGTTAGATGTTCGATGATGGTAAAAGAGTTTTCAGGATAGTCCCTACGTTTGTTTTCTACACTGCATAAATCGATTATGGTTCGGTTGGCCAATGCCCACCGTCCATTTTCGTAGAAAAGTATGGGCAGATATGATTTAAGCTCGACAATCAACCTATCAAAATTTTGGGCGTAGGCATCTATGATGTCGGTGATATTATCCTGATTGATAAGCACATCAAAATAGAGTAGGTAGTGCAAAAAGGCCTGATTATCGCCGACCATAAAATAATCGAATTGCCCGCTATCGTATAAAATAGAACGAAATTCTTTTCGCTCCTTGTCCCACCAAAAGTCATGCAGAAATTGAAGTTCGTCTTCGACCTTCGATTTAAAGTGGTCGCCCTCGCCTAAATTTCCTTGCAGTCTTAACAACTCGGCATACGCTTTGTAGGCTGCTATTAGCGAAGCCGTCATGTCGATTCCCAATTGAGTGTCGCCCCTGCCTCCTTCATTATAGGTGGGTATCCCTCGCTTATTTCCGAATCGAGAACTATCCTTGACTTTTACATGCAGATTCCTATTTCTGTTCAAGACCTCTTCATGCCCGAGATCCCAATGATCTACATATTCATTCATGCTTAAGCTATAGAAATTTTGCAACTCTTTGTTTTCGAGGTAGGCCTTATTGCCCGTCCAATTGTAAAGGCGATGGGCATTGAAGATAATATCGAAGTTGGCGGGCAGGTTATACCAAAAGTCTGAATCGTTTTCATAATCGACCGGTGCGGGCCGATCGTATCGATTGATTTCCCAATACGAGCAGTAATCTTTTTCCGCATTGATATTTTGTGCAAATTTTAGAAACATGTTATAGTTATGGTCGCTAAGCCCTAAAATTTCGGCGCCGATGGCCTGATGCGAAATATCTCGCATGCAGAAGGCTTCACGGTTGGGTAGGGCGGCCTCGTACCATAATCCTACGGGATCCGCGCCATCGTGAACATACGATAGGGCCTTATCCTTTGCCCATATAAATGCATTTGTCAATTCTTCGTTTGACGAATCAAAGGTTAAATCGGTGGGTGAATTTTCGTAAGTTTCGTTTTTGATATTTTGGTCCGTGGATTTTTGTTTGCAACCCAGCACCGGCAATGCTAAAAGCATTAGGTACAATATTGATTTCTTCACCCGAATTCTGTTTGCAAGGTCTAAACTAGATACAGCATAAATATAGTGCTAATTTTCTTTTTTCAGAATTTGTCGCGATTGACGATGGATTCTAATTTCTTATCTTCAACCATTAAACAATTTAAGCAGGATGGCCAATTTCAATATTGACGCACAAAAAGATACGGTTTATGATGCCATTGTCATAGGTTCTGGAATTAGTGGTGGATGGGCGGCCAAAGAACTTTGCGAAAAAGGACTTAAAACCTTGGTGCTCGAACGCGGTAGGATCGTGGAGCATGTAACGGACTATCCGACGATGAACCTCGACCCTTGGGATATGGAACTCAGGGGAGGACTGACGCCCGAGCAAAAAAAGAAACATTACAAGAACATCCGTTCCGGATGGGTGGGTTCTGATACCGAACATTTTTGGGCGGATGACGAGGCCAATCCTTATACCGAGGTCAAACCGTTTCTTTGGTTGCGCGGGCATCAAATGGGGGGCAAGTCCTTATTATGGGGTAAACAGACCTATCGTTGGAGCGACCTTGATTTTGAAGCGAATGCCAAGGATGGCCATGGTGTCGATTGGCCCATTCGCTATAAGGATATCGAACCATGGTATACCTATGTCGAAAAGTTTGCGGGGATCAGCGGCGAAGCACTGAGGCTGCCCCAATTGCCCGACAGCCATTTTCTGCCGCCCATGGAGCTCAATTGTGTCGAGAAACATGTCAAAAACAAGATCGAGAACGATTTTCCGGGAAGACACATGATTATAGGCAGGGTGGCACATTTAACGGAACCCCTGAACGGAAGGGGCCAATGTCAGTATAGAAACCGATGCAGTAGGGGCTGTCCCTATGGAGCTTACTTTAGTAGTAATGCCGTTACCTTGCCTGCGGCAAATGCCACGGGAAACATGACGATTCGACCCTATTCGATTGTACAGTCGGTCATCTACGATGATGTCAAGGGTAAGGCCACCGGAGTGCGCATTATCGATGCCGAGACCAATGAGGACATTGAGTACAAAGCCAAGATAATTTTCGTGAATGCTTCTACGCTGAGTACAACACAAATATTGATGAATTCAAAATCGAAACGGTTCGAAAACGGCTTGGGCAATGATAGTGGTGAATTGGGCCACAATCTAATGGACCATACCTATCGGGTGGGTGCCATGGGCCGTATCGATGGTTTCGAGGACAAATATTACAAGGGTAGGCGACCTAATGGTATTTATATCCCCAGGTATTGGAATATCGACGAAAAAACAAGATCCGATAAGTTTCTACGCGGTTTTGGCTATCAAGGGGGAGGTTACCGCGGAGGAAATGCCGCCAATATCGAATCCTTCGGGGCGGATTACAAAAACAGCATTTTGAAACCAGGTCCCTGGGAATTCTTTATTACCGGCTTCGCCGAATGCTTGCCCTACCACGACAATAAAATAAGCCTGAACAACGATGTTTTGGATAAATGGGGGCAGCCGACCTTATCGATCGATGCCGAGTTCAAGGAAAATGAAAAGGCCTTGAACAAACAGATCCAAGAAGATGCCGTAGAAATGCTCGAAAAGGCAGGTTTAAAGGATATCTTGGGCTTCGACAACGAGCATCCACCGGGCTATGGGGTACATGAAATGGGTACGGCACGCATGGGACGGGATCCCAAAACCTCGGTATTGAACGGATTCAATCAGGTTCATGGTGCGCAGAACGTATTCGTGACCGATGGGGCCTGTATGACCTCTTCATCATGTGTGAACCCTTCGTTGACCTATATGGCGATTACCGCCCGGGCCGCGGATCATGCGGTTTCCGAACTTAAAAAAATGAACATATAAGCTATGGATAGGAGAAATGCCTTAAAAAAAACGGGACTATTGGCAGGGGCTACCTTGGCCGTGCCTTCAATGTTTTCATTATTGCAATCGTGTAAAAACGAGCCAAGATTAGGTTGGCAACCCCTGTTTTTTACTGAAGAGGAGGCCAAAACCGTTTCCACCTTGATAGATATGATCTTACCACGGACCGATACTCCCGGTGCTTTGGATGTAAAGGCCGATATGTTCATCGACAAGGTCATCGGCAAGACCTACGATGATGAGGGGCAAAAGCGGATGCGTGATGCAATTGCAGCGTTTAATGAAGACTGCAAGAAGGATTTTGGCGATGTATTCATCAACCTGGGTGAAGATGAACGCATCAAAGTGCTGCAAAAGAACGAGGCGAATTCAGGTAAGTTCAGTAGGGGAGTCTGGGGAACGGCTGTTGGTAAGCAAGAACCCATAGGTTTTTATCGCTCGATGAAATCGATGGCGATATGGGCCTATTTTACTTCTGAGGAAATTGGCGAAAATGTATTGAGTTATGACCCGATCCCCGGTGGGTACGAGGCCTGCAAGCCTATTTCAGAGGTTGGAAACCGTTGGAGCCTGTAATACGCGCGTAAAGGCCATGTTATTCTTTGAAAGGCTCAAATTTAAAGGTATAACTGGTCGGTGACCCGTTTTCGGCGCCACTTATCTTTCTATGAAAAGTCTTTTCATATAAAACGTATTCAACGCGATTAGGATTTTTGTATTCTTTGTTTTCAAAGACAATTCGCGAACCATTGGCTTCGACCGCTTTGAATATCTTGGGGTCACTATTCTCGATAACACTTATCAAGATCAATTCGCCGCCTATGTACTCAATTTTGTTCTGTGATCTGAACAGTACCTTTTTACCTTCTATGTACTTCGATGTCTGTACCAGGTTTTGATCCTTGTCGACAGACCACATTTCGATAAGCTGCCCATCCCAGGCCGGGGAAATCCAATTGCCGACCAAGGTTTCCTTTACTTTGAGATATAGTTTCGATTTTCGGTCTATGTTTTGACCGGTGAATTGACAGGTCAAGTATTTTTGGTTCCATGTGCCATTTTCATAGCTGCCGACGGTAAAATTATAGATGGAATCGTTGACGTATTCCCAGTAATCGGTTACTTTGGAACCTCCGTAATCATACTGATATAAAATGTCTTTCTCCTTTATGATGACCTTACCTTTGGTAACTCCCCCGAAAACATCAAATTCCCAAAAATCTATGCCGGTCGAGTCGGCATTGACTTTTCGAATACCATGGTTTCTATTGCCATACTTGCTTTGCTCTACATTGGTAAAACCCTTTGATCGACTAATTAATATTGCATTTTCCAAATCGTATTCAAAAATAATTTCTTGCTTGAATTTACTTCCATCTCCCCATGCTCCTTCTGCATGCCATTTTTTGTCCAGCAGGTTGTCAAAGGCGGCGAGATTCACTTTTTGACCCCAAGACATCACAGGAATAATTAGAAGGGCGAAGAACAGTTTCCTTTTCATCATAGTACCAGCGTTTTGATTTTGGACCGGCTGTTTCCGAACAGCACAAATACGAAAATAGGTTTTTATCCTTTTTATTGGTGCCAAATAACTACCGACTTTTATTACATCGATGCAAAATCTATCTTTAGGAAATATAAAATATACGTTTTGGGAAATAGAAAAATCCGGAATATCAAAAGACAATTACTATCTGATAATTGGTACACCTTGAACAAGTTCACTTTCGAATACCAAAAAGAGGACGGTACTTGGGAGACCCAACACCGCGAGGCGTACGACCGGGGCAATGGCGCCGCGATTTTACTTTATAATAAACGAAAAAGTACCGTAGTCCTGACCCGGCAGTTCAGAATGCCGACCTATGTCAATGGCAATGAAGACGGAATGATGATCGAAGTCTGTGCCGGATTGTTGGATGGCGACAACCCCGAGGATTGCATTCGCAAGGAAACCGAAGAGGAGACCGGTTATAGAATAGACAATGTAAAACGGGTTTTTGAGACCTATACGTCGCCTGGATCCGTGACAGAAATCCTTTATTTGTTCGTTGGCGAATACGAAGACAATATGAAAGTGGGCGAAGGGGGTGGTGCCGAACATGAGACCGAGAACATCGAGGTACTGGAAATAACTTTCGCAAAAGCACTTGAAATGGTGAAATCAGGTGAAATAAAGGATGCAAAAACCATAATGTTATTGCAATATGCGGAAATCAATAAGTTAGGGCTTAGGAGTTAGGAGTTAGGAGTTAAAAGTTAAAAGTTAAAAGTTGAAAGTTGAAAGTTGAAAGTTGAAAGTTGAAAGTTTGTTTCTTTAACCAACAGCCAACAGCCAACAGCCAACAGCCAACAGCCAACAGCCAACAGCCAACCGCCAACCGCCAACCGCTAATAACTATCCCGAATTGTCTCAAGAATCGCTTGCATGCGCTTTTTGACTTCCGAGGATGGATTTCGAAAATGATTGTTCATGAAACTGAAAATCAAAGTCTTGCCCGATTTTGTGATGAGGTATCCACTAAGACAATGATTGTTGCCCAGACTTCCGGTCTTGGCAAAGATGTAAGGTTCATGATTTCCGGGGTACCAATCTTCCAAAGTACCTGAAACTCCTCCGGCAGGAAAAAAATGGAACAAGCGTTCCCGAGGAATTTCCCCATATAATTTCTGCAGCACATGAACCATCGATTGCGGTGTAAAAAGATTGTAACGCGAAAGTCCGGATCCATCGACCCAGCGAGGGGGGTGCCTTAGATCGACCAACTGATTTTCAAGAATATGGTCGCGCGCCTTGGCGAAATTCAAGGTGTCGGTCAAGGTGCTGGTGGACAAAAGCATCAACTGTTCCGCCAAAAAATTATCGCTTTGGTGCATCATCCGTTTTAAAACGGAATCGGTAGACATACCATAGACGATACTTTTTTCTCCTTTAGGGATTTTGTTTACCACAGTGACCTTTTTGTTCAATGCTTTTTCGAGCAATATGCGTGTCAAAGTGCTATCGATCCGATAGGGAATTTCAGTAGTGTCACGTCGTGAGGCGGCATAGTAGAAGATGTTTTTTTCAGCCTCCCTGTTTTTGGGTAGGTCGAGATCGACAACGTTCTTTTTAAAATGCTCTGGTAATACTTGTGTCGAATCGCCACCGAAAATAGTGGCCACGTTTCCGTATAGGGGGAAAGCCGCTCGCTCAGGTTGATAATAGTATGGATAATCGTCCCAAGACCACCCTGGACCATATTTTTGCTCATGAAAATTGTTGAGATAGAGTGCGATGTTTTTATATCCTTTCAAAAATTCGATTGTCGTGCTGTCATTGAAGTGGGGGTGGAGTAGGGTGGGATCGCCCGTTCCTTCGATAAAAAGTGTGTCGTTTTTGAGAATGGACTTCAAAGCGGGAATCTGGTCGGGCAGCAATTGCAAGGCGGCATAAAGTGTGAAAATCTTGGTATTGCTGGCCGGGGTAAAGTAGCGGGCACCATTGCGGTCGATGAGGGTATCTTTCGTGATGGGGTCGATTACTAAAAGCCCCGTAAACTGATTCTTGAAAAAAGGAGAATCAATGGTTGTGGCGACATGTTTTTGAATTCGATTTTTTGTTGTCCCGCATCCTATTAAAAATAACAATACCAGTACTTTAGATGCACGGTTTGCCCATGTCGATTTGCCAAAAAAATGATCGGTCTTATGCATGTTGTCCAATTTAACATGAATTTATCTAATTTTTAACGCCCGAGGCGCAATATAATATACCTTTTGCTTGTTAACTTTACATTGTAGGTAACAACTAATCTAAAAACAATTTGTAATATGGCTAGAGCTATGCTTGAGTACACGAAAACGGTGCTCAAAAAAGTTAGTTTTGACACAAAACTGTTTTGCAAAGAAGTTAAAAAGGCGGTAGCAAGATTATTACCGGAAGAAATAGAAGAATTAAAACAATGGCTGCTTGGCTTTATAACCGATAAGCCCGAACTACAACAAAGCCTTGTTTATTTAAAGGCATAAAAAAACAAATCCCGCCATCGGCGGGATTTTTTATTTTCCGCTTACCGGACTTATGATCTTTACATCCTGAAAGGCGATGGCGCCCCTGACAATCCCCGATATTACATCGCGCAAGGCCTCTGTGATTTGAATCTTCAGTTCACTTTTATGGTAGATAAGACTTACTTCGCGCGCGGGCGAAGGGTTGTTGAAATGTTTCAGGTTCTTCTTTTTGCCCGTATCAAGTTCCAGTGTATTCAGATAGGGCAAAAGGGTCATTCCCATACCTTCATTGGAGAGATTCACCAAAGTCTCGAAACTACCGCTTTGCAGTTGAAAGTGCTCGTCAGACCTTTTTTTGGAGCTATTGCAAAGATTTATGACACCGTCACGAAAACAATGTCCGTCTTTTAACAAAAGCACATCGGAGATATCAAGGTCACTGGGGTCCAGTTTTTGGGATTTTCCGAGTCGGTGGCCTTCAGGCACATAACCAACGAAGGGCTCATAGTATAATGGGCGTTCTTTGATAAATTCGATTTCAAGGGGTGTCGCGGCAATGCCTGCATCGATATGGCCCTCCAAGATATCACTGATCAAGTCTTCGGTACTCTGCTCCCTGATAATGAGATTGACCTTCGGGTATTTGGTTATAAATGTTTTCAGGAACATTGGCAATAGCGTTGGCATGATCGTTGGTATGATACCTAGGGTAAAATCGCCGCCGATAAAACCTTTGTCCTGATCTACGATATCTTTAATGCGTTCGGCCTCGTTGACAATATTTTTTGCCTGGGTAACTATTTTTTTGCCGACCTCGGTTATGCCTATGGGCTTTTTGCTCCGATCGAAGATCAAGACATCGAGTTCATCTTCCAATTTTTGCACCTGCATGCTCAATGTCGGTTGGGTTACAAAGCTTTTTTGTGCGGCCAAAGTAAAATTCTGGTACTCGGCGACTGCTAATACGTATTGCAATTGGGTAATTGTCATAGGTGATAATATTGAACAATAAAAGTATAAAAACTATCGATAAAATTTATATAAATAAGCGTTTAATATTTAATAAATTTATACAAAACTAAAAGGAAATAGACATGAAACTAAATAGCATAGGCTTAGATGCCCAGAAATCGCAAGAGCTGAGCAATGATTTGAACGCATTGCTCGCCAATTTTCAGACCTATTATCAGAATCTCAGAGGCATACATTGGAACATTAAGGGAAAACGTTTTTTTGACCTTCACATTAAGTTTGAGGAACTCTATACCGATGCCAACATGAAGGTCGATGGGATCGCGGAGCGCATCCTAACCTTGGGTGGCGTGCCCCAGCATACTTTTAAGGACTATATCGATAATTCAAAGGTGCCCGTGGGCAAGAACGTGACCCGGGATGAAGATGCCATTCGCCTGGTCATTGATTCGCTAACGGAATTGTTGGTCATTGAAAGAAGAATACTGGAAGCTTCCGATGTCTCCAATGACGAAGGTACCAACAGTATGATGAGCGATTTCATTAGCGAACAAGAAAAAACAGTCTGGATGATGAAGGCTTGGTTGGCCGAAGAGATATGAGGCCTTGACCTATTAGGGTCGCGCCAAAAATCGATTTCAAATGAAAGACGGGGCAATTTGACTGAAAGGTCCGGTATTTGAGTTGATTAGCTTCCGTCATAGGGTCATGAAATTGATTTTAGCTCAATGTTAAGATAAGTGGCCCAAGGGTAATAAAATCGGTGTTCGGCCTTGAACGCGTTGTTGCCTCGTGGCGTTAAATCCTTCAACTTACCTTCGATCCGTGAGCCAACGTATCGAAAAACGGGCAAAAACATTTTCTTGATACTCGTTCCTTTCAAAGAATATACCGATATCACCATTGGAAAGAACGGTCATTGATGAATAGGCCGCACTTTCTTTATATAGGGTCTTGCCTTTCGACCAGCTTTTACCTTCATCGGTGCTTATTTTAACGGTCATATTTTTACGCTGCCCCTTATCATTTGCATTGGAAAAAAGTAAGATGTACGTACCCGGTTCTTCATTTCTGGATCTGTACCGGATTATGCTGGCATTGCATCCCGGGTCTATAAGCGATGGATCCGGCATGGACTTCCATGTTTTTCCCTCATCCGAAGATATATGCACAAAACGATTGCCCAAATTGTTCACACGACTGTTCACCATCCACGAACCGTCGCTCAATTCGACCACTTTAGATTCGTCCGCGGGTTCGATAGGCGTGTCTATCAAGCTCCAATTCTTCCCATGGTCATTACTTTCAAAGAGGAACAAGCCTTTTTGCAGATTGACCAAAGTGTGTACCAATTTGCCCTCGCGGGTCTGCATACCCCGCCCCGATGTTATGAACTTGAAATCACGGTGCCAATCTTGTTTGGTAATTTGAGAAGTAATGTCCTCGGGGGCGCTCCAGGTTTTTCCGTTATCACTGCTTTTGGTCATTTTTAAATAGTAGACGTCTTTCTCATTTTCCAGATCCATATAGTTGAAGAACAAAATAATTTCACCTGTTATTTTGTCAACTATCATTGAGGGATCTGACGCCGATTTTCCCAATGGGTAATCGACCACAGTTTCAATGGCCGACCAAGAATCTCCATTATCGATGCTACGTCTGACCACAATATTTATATTGTTATTCCATTTTAGATCACCACATGAAGCAACCCTTTCATCTATAGCGGCGATGAGGTCGCCATTAGGTGCCGTCGCCAGGGCGGGTATCCTGAAACACGCGACATCATTTTTCATTGATGAACTGAACAGATTTTTAAAATCAAGTACGGCATTATCCGGTTTTTTTGCTTTTTGTGGATACAGTACCGTACAAATGATGGATAACGGAATAAGAAATAACACTTTCATGACAGCGGTTTTAAAACATGGGTAATACCCCTCGATGCGGCATTTTTTTGTACAATCTGCGAGAAGTTTTAACCTTTTCTGGAAATATAGTGAAATAGGACGACGGGCGTAAAGGAATCTGTATTTATGTGCCTTGCTAGACAATTCTGCCTTGTGCGACCGCGGCCAACAAAACCTGTTTTGGAAAATACTTTTTGCCGCCCGATTCATGCACCTTTGTGCCTTATTGTGCTATTCGTAAATGGCCGCCCCGCCTTTTTAATCTACCCTTATTTGCTTGCCATTTGCCCATGCGAACACGAAAATCGATATCAGATTAATGATGCTGCTTATAATCATAACACTAAAATAATCGGTTTTGTAGTGTTCGTAAATCATGAATATCATAATGGCATAGAAGACGACCAACCCTGCCAATGATTTGAATAGATGATGCTTCTTGCTTGAAACCTTTGTTGGCAGGTAAATTATCACACCTGGTATCAGAATGAACCAAAACAGAAATAGAGTCACCACGTTCCATCCTATCAAGATGGAAAATGGTACTAAAATAATCGCAAGCCCAATGGGAATTATCACCATCCCCTTTAAGATGTCTGCAACTTCACTGTTCATAGTACACCTACTAAGATATGATTAATCTTTATAGGTGAGACCAGGGAATAAAATCGTTCGACCGATCTTTCATTCTTGTTATGAATCGTGTTTGACCACACGTTTTTATGGTATGTCATGGACGCGTTGTCGGGTCGGTGATATTTTAATTTTCTATTGGGAAATAATCTATATTTGCCCACTTTTTTTTAGATAAATTGGAAAACTACCATAGGTTGGAGGATTGGCTTTTCTGGATGGATGAGCTTTCTTCAAACGATTACGTTGTCGTCGATAACTTTTTAGAAGGACATCTATTAAAGACCATACGAGAATTTTTTCAATCACATTTTGATGGGTTTACCAAGGCCGGTATCGGAGCGTTGGGCGACAACATTGTACGTGGCGACATACGCGGGGACTATACTTTTTGGCTAGACAGACAAAGAGATTCGGCCTTGGACGGATTCTGGCGCTTGATCGACGAGACGATGTTCATATTCAATCGCTATTGTTTTCTAGGATTGGCGGGGTATGAATTCCATTTGGCCCATTACCCTCAAGGTGGCCACTACGACAAACATCTGGATCAGTTCAATACGAGAAACAACCGTACGATCAGTATGGTCATGTATTTGAACGAAGATTGGCAAAAAGGCGATGGGGGCGAGCTGGGTATTTTCTTGAAAGACGACACATCGTTCTTGGTCGAACCCATAGCCGCTAGATGTGTGATGTTCAAGAGTGCGGAAGTACCGCATTGCGTCATGGCATCGAACAAACCACGGAACAGTCTAACGGGTTGGTTGTTGCAGCAACCATCGGCACTGGGCCAATTTTTCGGTTGATTTTCATTGATATTTGGCATGCCCCATTAAAAGCCAAATGTAGTTTGGTTGTATATGCTATTTGATTAATGCCGTGAGGCAGGTTAGTGGAGTGGCCCAAAGCCCAAAAATTGACTGCCAATTGCAAGATACATTGAACTCAAGTCTTACTAAGGAGTAATTTTTTGACGGAAAGAACAAATAAACCGGTTGACAGAACAAGGGCGATAATGGACCATATGAAGTGAGCGTCTACACCTGTAAGGCTTATTGGCTTACGTTCAAAGGTGCCGAGAACATCTGACCACCAATACGAAAAATTGACAATGTCCAACGCGACATGACCTATGATACTGGGTAGAAGTGATTTCGAAGCAAAAGCCAAATAGCCCCCCATAAACGAAATTACAAAGAGCAAGACCAAAATTGGGCCACTTGCCCAGGCTTGATGCAGGTGTATAAGCACAAAAACTACCGAAGTTATTGAAATGGCCACAACGGGACCGTATCTTCGCTCCAGGGGTACCTGCATATATCCCCTGTAACCGATTTCTTCGCATATTCCGGCAACAATTGACGCCATGATTATCAATGACCAATTCTCAAAAGACGAATCGTTGAGATGCCCAAATATTTTAAATGTCGCTGGCCGAAACTCAACAATGCGAAAAGTTGATACAAGAAAGGAGTGCCAGAATATAAAAAATGACAAAGCACCGATTAGCCCCCAAGACCATGTTCGACTGTTTAGCTGGGTACGCCTCGTACATGCGCGACGGAATGCTTTTGTGTTCGAAGGGTTCCATCGGCCCCTGAAATACATCCAATAAAAAACAAGAAACGCGCCCATGGGCACAAAGGACAAGCCCTGTGGAACTTTTTCAACAAAAAGTCCCCAAATTGAAACACCAAAAGTAGTGATGCCAAAACCTATTAGGGCCGATCGGATGACCAAGGGAACCGACATCCAAAATCGTCCAAACGCATTTGATGGGTAATGTGATCTTGTTTCTTGTTGCATACCATTGGTTTTTTAAATGCTACAACAAGTATCTCGATAATTTTGATTCAAATCGACCGACTTCAGGATGTCGGTCGCATTTACAGCATGGATCTCCGATATTCTGTCGGGGTCTGTCCCGTTTCTTTTTTGAAGGCGGTATTAAAAGAAGATTTAGAATTAAATCCCGCTTGGTACATGGCCTCGAGAACCGTTAGCTTGTCATTTTTGGCTTCTTTAAGGATTTTTTGAACCTCTTGAACTCTATAAGTATTGATAAAGTCGAAAAAGCTTTTGTTGAACGATTGATTGATTACCTGAGAAAGTTGCTTGGTGGGAACAGATAGTTGTTCGGCCAGCTCCCCGATGTTTAATTCAGGATTTAAAAAAGGCTTTTCGGTCTCCATGAAACCCAATAGTCGCTGCTTATATTTTTCGATTGCTTTCGATGTTAAATTGGATCCTAAATATTTGACCGATTCGGTTCGGCTTATGCCCGCAAAAATTTCCGGTTGTTCCAAGGCCTTGAGAATGACCCTGATAACAAAGTAAAAGATGAATATGAGTAGGAAGATAAGGGCCAAAATATATACATATCTGTTTTCGGCCAACCCAATGAAATTTTGAATCAAAGACGCAAGGCCCATAAATATAAAAGTCTTGAGCGCAAAACTCAACCAACCAAGATTGATTTGATCTATTTGGGAGTATTTGTTCTTGATTACCTTGGCATATTTTGACAAAATTTTATGGGTCATTGCCAGATAGGCAAAAAAATGAATATACATCAAGGCACTGATCAAATAGTACTGCCAGGGCAAATCGTTTGTCATGATTTCTTGTGCAGTACTAGGTTTTTGATTTCTGAACATAAGAAGTAAAATCGTTAGCAATATATAGGGCCCCAGATGCAATAGGTGTCTTCGGGTCAATTTATGGTCTTGGTAGATGATTCCTAGGGCATATAGATAAAATAGAGGACCATAGAGCAGAAAAAAACCGTCATCGATATGTGGTAAAAATTTCCAATTGAATACGACCCCGTTTATTTGTAAGGTAAGAACACCCATATTCCATGCGATCAATATAAATATTGAGGCAAACAAGATGTTGTTACGTCGATTTCCTTTTTTATGTGTAATCAAAAAGATGCCTACAAATAAAAGTTGAAAGGCGGCTAAGAATGAAAGGTAGGAAATGATGCTAAGATCCATTCTTTAAATTTAAGACAGTATTGCCAAAATGGAATAACGAAAAAAATAAGCGACTTAGCCCATGTTAAAACTGTTCGCTGCTAAAACAGAGGATTGCCCCAAACGTAAAAACAAAAAAATCACAAGGACACCTACCACCGTGGGTTGCGGCTTTTTTTTGAAAAGATATTGTTGAAATATTCAGCGAATATCCTTTTTGTCACCGATCATACAGCTTTTCCATTTGCCGTCTTTTAAACCGATTATCAGAAAACCAAAGTCATCTGACATACACGAGCCGCTGGATTTGCCTCCTGAACCTGAAAGCGATTTGATATTTCCTGATTCGTCCCGTGAAAAATCAATCCTTATGTCGCCGTCAAAACCGTGCAGAACATTGATTCGGGACTCGATTTCTTCGTCGTTCATATCCCTGTTTATTCGAATGATCAGATCATATTCCGAATTGGCCACCGCCTGCAACATATTAGCCGATTTGGGTATTTCTGCTTGATTGTTTTGACCGAATACGTTTTGAAAACCGATCAGCACTATAACCGTAAAGAGAATGTTTGCTTGTTTTTTCATGGTTCCAAATTAGAAGTTTACTAAAAGTAAGCATATTAAATAAGGTGCCCCAAGGGTACTACGAATTCAATTGCGGTGTATGATGCCTTTATTTTTCAAATATCCGGTTGAGGGCTTGCTGGCGATAATCAAAAATCTCTTTTAGTTTGGGTTCAATGATAATGCTGTTGGCGATTTTACCCAAAATACCGAACGGAGGCTGATAGCTTACAATATCCCGCATTAGGGTGCCCCCGTCACTTTCTTCCAAAAAATGCTGATGATGCCATAATTTATAGGGGCCAACGCGTTGTTCGTCTACGAAATAGCTTTGATGGCGTACATGGGTTATTTCGGTAACCCAAGTCGTCTTGATACCCCATAGCGGCGATACTTTATAGCCTATGATCATACCTTCGTACATTTCATCGGGGTTATCGTCGGGCACAATATCAAAGCCCATGTAATCGGGGGTTATTTTTTTGAGGTTTACGGGCTTCGAAATAAAATGCCATAGATCGGAGATAGGTTGGTCAAAGTGCTGGGCTCGCTTGAATTGATAGAATGCCATCGTATTATTTTATGGCTAAAAACCTAAGACCCGAGGGACTATTCGCCTATTTTCAGCCGATTTTTCGTTTAGCGTATCAATTTAATAAAAAGTAGCCATGAATTATAGCTATTGTCGGTAATCGAAAGCTTCGCAACCTGTTAGTATCAATGCAGCAATGCAAAAAGTAGTGAATTCTTTTCCTTCAGTTTCATAGTGGTCAATTTCTCAACACTTAATGATCATTGCTCCCAAGTGTGGCCGGTTATTATTTGTTCAACGCCCCAAGTCTTTCCACTTTTTTCAACCACTTTGTTCTGAACGATTCTGTTGATAGCCGTATAGGTCCAATGGTCGTGATCCTAACCTTTTTTATTCCGATAAAATTCAATGTTCCCTTTTTCATGGCGTAGTGGCTTGGGCTTCTATTGATCCACCGGTAATACCACGGGGGTTGATCCAAAGTACAAATAATCCGGGCCGTTTTTCCTTTTAAACGCCTTTCCCACCACAAAGAATTATGCTTCTTTTTAAAAGCGAAACCCGGTAGCAAGATCCGGTCTATAAATCCTTTGGTCATTGCCGGCAGGGCGCTCCACCAAACGGGATAGACCCAGACCAAATGGGTAGCCCACTTTAGTTTTTCTTGGGCCTCAAGCAGGTCAGGTTCCAATTCCATTCGTTTGCGATATCCAAATTCAAGATTTGGGTTGAAATCCAAATCCCTGATGTTTATCTCTTTTACCTCGGCTTTAGAAGCCAGGGCGCCCTTTTTATAAGCCTCTGAAAGTCCGAAATTGAAGCTTTCAGGATCTGGATGACCGTTTATAATAAGTATTCTTTCCATTTTTTTTTTTTTGAATGTTCTATTAAAATAAGGGTTTCATCCTTTCCTCGAAACGAGTACCCGTCAAATTTTCGACGCTAAAGAATTTGAATAAAAGAAAAGAAGTGCTTACGGTCAAGAAGGCAGTGCAAACCATAAAGGTGGCCATGCCGCTTACCAGTGCCAAATATTCATTGCCGATATTTTTGAGGTACAAGTGCACCGCTACCGCATAGTCGTAAAAACGATAAGATGTTTCGTATATAAGCCAAGAGGGATAAAACCATTTTCTGATCGGCGACCACCATTTTCCCCAAATAGATGTTGGCAATTTGTTATTGTCTTCCATTGTTTTGATTTTTTTACAAAGTTCATTGAAATGGAAGTCTTGTCATTTGATATAAATCAAATTCGCATTTTGCGATTTCTTATTCTGCTCAAAGTCTCTAAAGTAATGCCTAAATAGGAAGCAATGTGGGTTAACGGAATTCTTTGGGCAATATCTGGGTAAATGCCTATTAAATGACCATATCGCTCATCGGCCTTTGCAAATTGAATGGTATGTAACCGTTCGCAAAGTCCCAACATGGTTTCGGTCACTACTTTACTGATAAAGCGTTCAAAATCATGATGCTTCTCACAGAGTTCGTCAACCGTACTTTTTGAGAACTCCAAAACTGTTGAATCGTCGATAAATTCAATATAGTGCGGACTCGGTTCATCGCTGAAAAAACTTATTATGGAGGCCATGAACTGATTTTCAAACGTAAACCAATCAGAAATATCCTTACCGTCTTTTAGATAATAGGCCCTGGCACACCCTTTTACGATTAAATACGCTTTTTTGGAATATTGCCCCTCACGAACAACGATCTCACCTTTTTTGAAGTTACTGATTTTAGATGCGGCAGCGAACTCTTGTTGGGCATCGATCGACAATGGGGCATATGCCTTTTCTACTTCAAATAAAATTTTGTCGAGATCCATAATAATGGGTTGCAACTTAAGGCCAAGGCAGTTGAGTCTTGCCCACGAAGATATGATAAATACTTAATGGTGGTGCGGGGATGGCACGGATTTGGAAATTTGCGCCGATGTCAAGTTGAATTATCACCTCTATTACTTACAGCGTTTATTATAGTCGATCAATTCTTGGAACATTCCAATGTTGATAATACGTCCAAACTCAATTTTGCTTTCACAATTTTGGGTGATTAAAGATCACGGCATAAAGTTATCCTTCATTTTTTAAATGGTCAAAACACCTAATGCTACGTTGGGTCGAATATTTTATGATTTGAGCATATATCATTATGACTTTTATATCTGTCTTTTGAGATGGAATCGGGTACCTTCTTTACATAAAATGCATAATCAAAGTGAAATTCATCTGAATGTATTATGACCCGGTTGCGCACGAACGGTCATTTTAATGCCGTTTACAGGTTGTACTAAGATATATACATGGTAAATTAGGGTTATTACAATTGTATTATATACGCCATGGCCGAATATAGGATACCATAAATTTCTTTTATTAAATAAGAATAGCCCAAGATATACTGCACCTACGATCAATGCATTTAAAAGTCCGGCCCCGCCTAATCGATAGTGATATGCGCCAAAAATAATGGCCGTTCCAATAAAGGCAATAGTCGTTGCATATCTACCCGGGACCATTTTTTCAAGTCGGGAAAAGATGAATCCATGAAATACAATTTCTTCATAAAAATCTTATCATCTAAATTTTTTGGTGTCCATTCAGATCAAGATTTAATATCAACGGACACCAACATTGTTAGTGCTATTATGGCATTAAATGTTTCATACATTATTTAATACCTTTAGTTTATTGATTATAAGTATTTCTTTCTCAAAATTGTAGCCAATGGCACGTGTATGATTGACTGCGGGCTTTTCGACGGAAAATGTCCTCCTGGGACTAAAGATATTTGATTGCAGGAAATTCACTTGTTGAATTTCCACCCGCGATTAAATCATATACCGCTTGAATTGCGTTAGTTTTTTTTAACGTCCAATTGAAAGAACATGACCGCATTTTGGTAAAAAATCTTTCTTTTATCCAATTCGGTCAAAAAATCAAAGCTCTCTAGTTTTTTTATACTGTTTTCCAACTCATCTGGCCAGTACATACAATCTGAACCAAACATTACTCGGTCAATCATATCATATTTTTTAACCTTGCGCAAAAAGTCCTCGGCTTGGCTCTGGGTTATTTTGCGGTAGGAATACAATATCCATCCCAAATCCACAAATACTTGTGGATAAGAATCCATTAGGGCAAGGGTGTTTTCATAAAAGGGTAAGCCAGCATGCATCAGATATATTTTCAGTTTAGGATATTTAATCAAAACGGGCTCTAGCAATAAGGGGTCACCTAAAGCTAATCGATAGTTAGGGTAGCGAAGATGTATATTTGTTGGCCCACGCCCAGTGTGCAAGGCAATCGGAATACCTTCTTGCTCACATATTTTTAGGTAAGGTGCATAAGCATCATCGGCAAGAGTCATTCCATTGAACATGGGCTGTATCTCACCCCAAACTTGAATTTTTCCTTGCTTGATCAGTCTTTTAAATTCTATTGTGTCCAGTAATTTGTTCGATTCGTAACCTTCGAGCATATTCGCTTCCATATCCTCATCATATTGTCCGCCACTTTTAACTGCGTAAACAATGTTATAGGTTTCGAACACTTTGCGCATTTCATTTTTAAAATCTTCAAAGGTTGGAGGCGACCCTTCGATGAATTTGTACGTCTCAGGTGTGAATCCATGAAGATGAACATCGATAATGGGTTTAATTCCGTCTTGGCCTAAAACCATTTTGGCCACAAAAAAAAGTAGTAAAAGTATGTATGGTTTTTTCATTTCTGCCATTGTTTACCGAAGGGCCAAACGCAGTTCTGCAAATTTTAACGAAATATAGTGAAATCGCGCAACTATCGTTCGGCGATTCGTTTTGGTTTGACGCCGGTCGGTGGCGAGGATCCCATGTGAGTGTTATATGGCAATTCGGTTTGGCTATGCGCCGTGCCGACGTTTAAGAGGCATTGACATCATAGCTTGTGTTGTAGCGCGTATTAATCCACTAATCGTAAACAATTCAAAATTTTAATTCGGAATTCTCGTATGCCACTTGGGATTTCCCTGACATGCGCCCCATGGAGGCTCGTTTGAAACATAAAATCTTACTTCTACAAAACTGTATAGTTGCTTTGATAATGTCATTATCAAATCTTGTTCTTCCAAGGGTAACTTACCAAGATCAATTTCTTTAACTTCCGCTGATTCTTTAGCAATTTGCTTGGAAAGACTTTGAATCAAATCAACCGATTTTGGTAGATATTCCTTTGCAAATTCTGTTACAAGGAATCGATTTGTGAAATCTTCTGCTATCGGGTGATCTTCAAGCGTCCAGGGGCCAACAATATAGATTAGTCTTTTTAAAGACTCTTCGGCACTTAATTTAGATTCTTCAGTACAACTTAGAACTCCAGCAAAAGGTATAAAAGCAAGCAGTCTATAACTTTGTATTACAAATCGACGTCGCGTTATATTTTCCATAATTATTTATTTTATTCCTTTAAGATGATCCGCCAACCTCAGGGCCAAAGCTGAAATTGTCAGTGTAGGTACATTTGCGCCCATATGAGGGAATACCGAATTGCTGACTATATGCAAGTTCTTGAGTCCAAATACTTTTAGGTTTTCATCACAAACTCCTTTATCTGGATTCTTTGCCATAGCGGTGGCCCCTGATGGATGATAACCTACATTAGCTCCGGGTGGACTGACCTCCGAAATGTCTTGTGCCCCCATAGCTTCACCTAATTTTGTGGCAACTTCCGTAAACTTGTGATACCCTTGCATATCCCAATCCGTCAGTTTAAAAGTGATTTTTGCCACTGGATCGCCAAAAGCATCCAATATATCTTTGTCCAATTCTAGCATACTACCGGTATTTACATTTTCTATACCATATGACACTATGGTTGCCATGCGAGGTATTCGTTCCCTTAGTTCATCGAGAGAAAGCCTATTGTTTTTTGATGACCACATAGTTGCTTCATTGCCTATTGGAAACCAATCCATGGCGGGAGAAGAGAACAAAGAAAAAGTTGGGTGTTCATTTCTATCCGCATTCGTCCTGAAATGATCCGATGTCATGGTCTCAAAGCCCAAACGATTTCCTATCGGCTTTCCCATATCATAGGTTATATAAGGAGACAAATGGTCGCTAAACCCACGGCCAAGTTGCCCTCCCATATTTCCAAGGCCATCTTTATGATGATGATGGTCCGCAGATAATAAAAGCATCCGAGCGGTTTCTACACCTCCCATTGCCACAATAAAATTATTTGCCAGAATTGTGACTTCTGACTTATCTTGAATTCGCAATGCGTGTGCGGCAACTATCTTATTTCCCTCTTGATTAGTCTCTAATCTCCGAACACTTAAATGCTCTATTATTTCAACATTTTCATGTTTCTCCAATATCGGGATATGAACCCTGTCAGGTGAATATCGTGCTCCGGAAGGACAAAATTTACATGCTCTGCAAGCCAAACATCCCGAGCGTCCTCGATAAGGAACTGAGTTTACGGATATCGGACATGAGTGTCCTGCCATCCCCATTTTTTTTAATCCGGGGGCAAAGAACTCACTATCAAAATAGGAAGGTGGATGGCCCGGCATTGGAAAAGATCCCGACCGGTGTGAAGCATAAGGGTTGTCCTCATTTGCGGCAACTCCAATTTCGTATTCAGCTTTCAAAAGCCAGGGTTCCAGGTCAGCGTAGGATATAGGCCAATCGCGACCATAACCGAAAAGCGATCTGACTTTCATGTCCTCCTCTGTGGGCCGCATCATAATTCCCTGAAAATGAAGCGCTGTACCGCCCAGTCCAAATAATCTATAATTAGTCCATTCAATCACATCATCTTTTGCAGTCTCCGAACTTAATGGTGTTATTATAGACGGGTCAACATCATCATTGTAATCAGCAAAATCATTTAAGTCCTTTTTGCTTTGTTGCAACATATTAGCACGATCTTCTTCTGAAAATCGAGGACCCTGGTCTATGATCGTGATCTTTTTACCAGAAGATACTAATTGACTTGCTAATAAAATTCCTGCGATACCTCCTCCTAGGATACAGTAATCTGTTTTAATTTCTTCAGCCATTTTTAGTTCTTTTATATGTGCTACAACCGAAGGGCCAAACGCAGTTCTTCGCATTTTACGGTAATATAGTGAAATCGGGCAACTATCGTTCGGGAATTCGTCGTTTCGTTTTTGACCGAACCATAAAAAGCCCCGTAAAAGGGCTTATATCGAACTGTTCCATGGTCGGTCAGGGGCTTGTGCAACGGTTACCAATGTTAGCAACTTCTATTCCCATTTTTTTATTCTTAAAATCTATCAAAATTTCACTCTTAAAAAAGAGAATAGATCCTAAAAGTCCATCAATATTATCCTCAATAAATAAGTTTCGATGATAATCAGAATCTAAATAATAAATAATCTGTTTTCCAAAATCTTTTCCATTGATTATAAAGTTATCTTTTGAGTATGCTCCAGGGATAGTGTCATAAGTAGTACCCCAAGAGTGAAATTTATGTAAGTCATAGTTTCCTTTGCTCTTATCCGTCAATTCGTCAAACAAAATTTTATTGCTTACCAAAAGAGGAGTGATGCTCGATCCAGTATCAAAATTCACATCATATTCTTGGTTGTTAATCAAAACCTTTAAAATGACTTTGTTATTTCTTATGGTAAAATCAAAAAAATCGAAATTCTTTGCATATTCTGAAGGAATAGAATCTAGGCTTGCTAGTCTATTGTTAACATAGTCAATTATTAAAGCACGTTCAGAAAATTCCTTTGCTCCAATTGTTCCTATAACACCTTCGGCATCATAGTCATTCCTAACTATCCAATCCTTAACTGCACTTATTTTATTTCCTATTTTGATATTAGGATTACGCAACCAGTAATAATAATCTTCCGTATCGACAGTATCAATAATAAAATCTCGGTTAATTTGAGTATGCTTTTCTAGAGTTGACTCATAAAGCATATTAGTATTAGCCCCTAAATCAAATTGTGCATAGCATTTCACAGAGTCATTTATGACGAGTGGAACTTCCATTCCCAGCTTATCATAATATTCACCTCCTTGCTCGCCTCCAATCCATTTAAATGAAATCCAATTTATACCAGTAGAAGTATTTGTGTCTTTTTTTTTGTCGCTCGATTTATTATCTCCGCAACTCAGAATTGACAGACTCAATAATAATAGTAGTAGTTTGTTCATTTAATTCAATTATCAATGTTCGTTAAGAGACATAGTTTATATTATTGCCAACTGAAGGGCCAAACGCAGTTCTGCGAATTTTAACG
This sequence comes from Meishania litoralis, assembly GCF_042611095.1. Lineage (NCBI taxonomy): Bacteria > Pseudomonadati > Bacteroidota > Flavobacteriia > Flavobacteriales > Flavobacteriaceae > Meishania > Meishania litoralis. The sequence continues at coordinate 794,149 of NZ_JBHFPV010000002.1, read as the reverse complement.
AAATATAGTGAAATCGGGCAACTATTGTTCGGCGATTCGTCGTTTAGGTTAGACGCCGGTCGGTGGCGAGGATCCCATGTGAGTGTTATATGGCAATTCGGTTTTTTTATAAGAAAGTAGCGGATTTTTAAACACTGACTTTTCGATTTACAACAGTAGCTAAGTTTAAAAAATTCATCCTAAACTAAGTGCTTAAACCTCTTCTTTTTTGTTTTTATTGGTAACTGGCTTTCTAATTAGAAGTGCATTTTCATTCCCTCGTGGGTTGCTTTAAATCCTAAATTTTCGTAGAATTTAATTGCTTTCAGCCGTTGTTTGTCACTTGTCAATTGCAATAAATGGGCATTCCTCTCTTTTGCCCTATTAATTGCACATTCAAACATTGTTTTTCCAATGCCAAGTCCTCTTTGGTCTTTTCTGATTCTGACAGCTTCGATTTGTGCTCTTATACCACCACGATAAGTTAGATATTGGATGAAAGATAACTGTAAAGTTCCAATAATTTCAGAGTTTTCGTTTTCTACAACAACGAGTTCTTGATTTTGGTCGGCAGCTATATTTTCAAAAGCGTTTAGATATTCAACTGGTAATGGTATTTGATAATTCTCTCTTATTTTTCCAAGTTTATCATCAGTAAGTAGTTCTACTATTTTTGGGATATCATTTCTTGTTGCTTCTCTAAAGGTCATCATTTTACAATCTTTTATTATCCAATAGATTCTTTATCTTTTTTGCTTGTGTCACCATACAAGAATTGGTTAGCCAAATACCAATATTTTCTTTTTTGAGGTGAATAATAACGTTAGCTTTTTTATAAGACTTCTGATCCGGAAAATAAGGAACACCATTAAAGATCCAAGTAATTATTCGTAACCATTTTGCTAGTTTTGGAAACCAAATTTTATTTAATTCCACATATTCTAAATCACTATAGTTATAAATACCAGTATTTTGAATTGTCTTTTCATCAATGATTTGAAATACATTCTTCAAAAATTGAATTTCAATTTTTGGATTTTCTTTCAAAAGAACATTTTCACTCATTTTTTCTGGGTTTAATTCTTGTTTAGTTCTAAATTTCATAGGCCTTTTTAGCACTTGCTATTTGCTCTTGTTCAGTTGTTTCTGGATAAAGCACATATTTTGGTGCAAGAATGGGTTTAGTCTTTTCTACTGTAATTTCCGTGATCGTAGTAAAAGGAAAATCGCCTCCTGTCATTTCAGTTAAAATTTTTTCCATTTCCAAGAAGTCAGAATCGACTTTTGTAATTATTCTAGCTTTTCCTTTGATTTGAAATCCTTTTTGTAACAAGATGTCAATGAAACTGACACACACATTTTTGTTCTCCTTGATATTCCTGACAGTTTGAGGCGAAGCGATATTGGCAACAATGATTTTGTCTGTATCGTAATAATTAAAAATTTCTTTTGGAGAAACATTAGGGACATTATCAGGGGAAGCTGTTGCAAGCCAACATAACACACTCTTATTGATGTACTTCTTAATTTCTGGGCTTAATTCCATTTTATTGTGTTAAACTTTTTATACATTTTTCTCTGATAGTCCAAAGCTGAGTAAATTCTAATTTTGAGTTGGTCTTTTTTATCCAGTCTTTAATAAACTCTTTGTGGAAATTAACCTTAAATTTAGCAACTTGTTCTGGTTGAATTTCAAGTTCTCAATGATATCATTTTCAAGTTTGCTGAAATTGCTTTCAGAAGTTGTTACATCAATTCTTTTTTCTCAATATTTAAGTAGCAATGTGCCTCTGGAATAAAATCCAGCTTATTTATAGCTAACACATTTCCAACTTTTGGCGTGTTTGTTTCATTCATTCGATACATTCCAGGAATGAGTTTTATGTTTGGAATATCATTTAATTCTGCTAGTTTTCTTAGCATTGCATGTTTAGAACTACAACTTCCTTTTTGTTCTGAAATGACTAATTTAAAATCTGTTCGATTAGAGTTTCGCCCAAATGGTAAGCATCTTACAAATTCAATGGCTTCTTCCCAAGTTTTAATTCCTTTATCCTTGATTGGGTTGGTTAATTCATCTTTAGATGTTAGTTTTTGTTCGTGAGTTTTTATATTTCTTTTGAGAATACCTCATTTTCATATTCTTTGCCATTGACAAAAAAAGTTGATTTACCAACATCCTTGTATTCATTTCGTTGATAGAATTTAATGGCTCTAATATTATTCCTATGGACCGAAAGCCATATAGAATTTGCTTTAAATTCTTTGGCTTTCCTCTCAAGAAAGGTTAAAAATTGTTGTCCAACTTTTAGTGGGATAAAATCATTTAAAATATAAATTCGTTCTAACTGACAACTATTCTGTGAGTCAACATTTTTATGGGAAGAATTAAAAACCAGTTTTGCGTAGCCAATAGGCAAATCATCTTTACTAATAATGAAAAAGATGTTTTTCGTATCGCTTATCTCTTTTTTAGTTTGCAAAACTGAAAAAGCACTTTCATTGTATTTCATTAGGTCTTTTTCGTTGTCAATAAAATGACCGTGAGATTCAGTATAAGTTACTGTACCTAAAAGAGCCAAAATTTTTGCATCTTTAAAATGAGCTTTATTTATTGAAATCATTATCATCTATTTTTAAACTTTTCAGCCTGTAAATATGGAGAACTACTGCTATAGAGCAACCAATAATTATAGGGAAAGCAATTAATAGTATTCCGTAAATGATATAGATAAAATTGGCAAGAGCTGAAATTAGTCTTAATTTATATTCCCCTTTTACCGACATAGAATATAAATTTATTACCAAAGCAGAGTAACCTATTATGTCAATTGTTATAGATTTTAACATATACTATACTTTTTACAGTGTAAAAATATTTTGATTATTTTTGCCATGCAATAACTGTTAAAATTGATAGGTTAAAGTTTATAGTTATGATTTTAGAGGGAAAACATAAGGCATATAAAATAAATGATAGAGTTTATCATTGTGGAACTGACATTACCATGAGCTACATTGGTGGAAAATGGAAATGTGTGGTTTTATGGTATTTAAGACATGGTACTCTGCGTTTTTCTGAACTAAAACGTTTGATTCCTGATATAACTGAAAAAATGTTGAGTATTCAGCTAAAATCGTTACAAGAAGATGGCCTAATTACACGGCTTAGTTTTGGTAAAAGAGCTCCATTTCGAGTCCAGTATGAATTAACAGATTTTGGTTTGAGTTTAATTCCAGTTATAGAAGTTATTACAAATTGGGGAATAGAACTGGGCAACAATAAAGGAGAAATAATTGAAGTTCTGTGAGTTTCGTCAGCTTACGGCCGACCGAGTAATTAAACGCAGTTCTGCCGTGAGATGAAATGATACTGAATTCCTTTGCGATGTGTAGAGATAGAACTTGAAATGATAGTACGATTATTTTGAGATGCATTGATAGCGGTGGCCAACAAACTACGCAAACAGTGATTCGCCATTACAAAACCTGAACTGCCCTACGATGAGAATTATGTGTCGAAAGCGGCTAAAAGAAGAAACTTATTTTTTTACCTCAGTTCTTTGTTGTGCCTAGAAATTGTTTGATTTTTTTGTTTTCTTATAATGTTTTATCATTTTCCCAAAATCTTTGTCCTTTCTACGCTTTTCGGCTACAGCTGATTCATAATGTTCTTTCTCACGTTCCATTTTCAAAAAGTTCTCGAAATGCGATTTCTCAATCTGTCCATTATCTATCGCTAGTTGAACCGCGCAACCAATTTCAGAAGTGTGGGTGCAATCTGAAAACTTGCAGCTTTGTGCCAAGTCGTATATTTTTTCAAATGTACTTTCTATTCCTAGTGAACTATCTGTAATGCCCACTTCTCGCATTCCCGGATTGTCAATAAGTATGGCTCCATTTATCATCGGAATTAATTCACGACGAGTTGTAACGTGTTTACCTCTATCAATACTTTGGCTAATGTTGGCCGTTTTCATTCGACTTTCTCCAATCAAACTGTTAATCAGGGATGATTTCCCCACACCTGATGAACCAAGAAGACAATATGTCTTTCCTTTATAGAGAAGTTTTTTCAATTTATCTATTCCTTCCTTTGTTTCATTACTTACAGGGATAAGCGGAACATTTTTAACTCTGATTTTTATTTTGTTGAGCAAGTCATTCAGGTTCTCTTCGTCCGTTAAGTCCGTTTTGGTAATAACGATTATTGGCTCAATCCTGGAAGTGTAGCAAAGCGTTAAATATCGTTCCAGTCGGTTGATGTTAAAATCTCTATTTACCGATTGTACAATTAATCCATAATCGATATTGCTGGCAATTATTTGCAGCTCACCAAACTTGTTCACGGCTTGTCTCGAAAGCGTTGAAATTCTGGGTAAAATGCTATTAATAACAGCAAAATCTGTTTCATGATAAATCAAAGAAACCCAATCTCCAACGGCCGGAAAATCTTTACGACTCTTGGCGGAAAATCTCAAATTTCCTGTAATTTCCGCTTCAAATTCACCTTTTTCACTTTTAACAATATACCTTTCCTTTTGCTCGGAAATTACACGTCCAATTTCAAAGTCTTTGAGGTTATTATCGATTCTTAACTTTTCGAAATAATTATTATATCCTAAATCTTGAAGTGTCATATTTACCGTGGTATTCATAATTGACTTTCCTAGTTTAATTTAATGATTTTGGTTCTTTCGTTTACTAAAGTCTCAAATCGATTCAATTCTTCTACATTTTTGATTTCATAATGCATCGGAATAGTAATTTTGGGTCGAATTATATTCACCATCTTAGCAGCCTCTTCTGCATTCATCGTTAGATTATCTCCTCCGATTGGAACCAGAGCGACATCAATACCGCTTAGTTGTTCCATTTCAGAAATATAGTCCGTATCTCCTGTATGGTAAACTTTTAAGCCATTTTTTAATGTAATCACATAGCCTACATTTTCTTTCGATTTAGGGTGTGCTTTAATCCATAAAAAAACGGATTTTGTATTGTACGCAAAAGTTGTCCCGATGCTAAACTCTTCAAATTGCAATTGCTGATTGGGCCTTACGACTTGCACTTTGTCTTTAACATCTCCCAATTTTTTTGAAACTCCTTTTGAACAAATCATCTTTGTTTCATTCTTTAAAAGGTTTTTAATATCCTTTAAAGAGAAATGGTCTGGATGAGCATGAGTTATTAAAATATAATCTGCTTGCTCTGCATTCTCAATTCCGACTGGATCAATGTAAATAACCTTATCATCAATTTTCAGCTGAAAACTCGATGGAAAAAAGTGTGACTTGTTCACCTTGATTGCTCCCCAAGTTGTTAAGGTTGTTTTTTCTTCAATAGTTACCTTTTGAGGTATTGGATTTCTTTTTTCGCTTATTTTTACTTTTACCATGGTACAACCTTGATTAATTAACAAAACCAAGCAGAGCATTAGAAAATGTAATCTGTTTGTCCGCATTTGTAATGGAATATTTTACAAAGTTAAATATCCGAAATGTCAAACTTTAGACGCTTCCGTCTAACTTAATGGTCTTTTGATTTTTGGAAAAGAAACACCATTTTACGAATATCCGAGAAGTATTCTCTTAGCCAATCTCGGTTCAAAGTCTCGTAGGTGATTTGAAGGTAAAAATTTTCCAAACTAAGGTGCAATACCATTTTAGCTAGCGGACTGTTTTCTGATAAACAGATGATATTCTTCCATACAGGTAATAGTCCTTGAATTGAGAATTGATTTATTCGGGACAAACAGTTTTTGAATTCTTGATTGTCTCGGTGAATTCTTAGTTGACGGTTAAATAATAAGTCAATTTTATGTTCGATGATAATGGATATCAACTCTTCTTCATTCTTTGCCTTTGCTTCTTTTGTCGAAATATTTTTTGCTCGGCTTAAGTGAAAGTCCAATAAGTGTTTTGTGAAAATTTCTAAGTCAGCAAACAAATGATAAAAGGAAGATTTATTCTTTCCCACTTCTTTAGATAATCGTTCTATCTTAAGCCCCCTTGGTCCTTCAAAAGCAAAATGCTTATAGCCTGTTTCTAACCATATGCTCTCTATTTCTCTCATTTATAACCAAAGAAATTCTAACTGATTAATGTTTATTGTGTGAGGTTTTGTATTAAGCACAACTAAAGAGCCAAACGCAGTTCTTCGCATTTTACGGTAATATAGTGAAATCGGGCAACTATTGTTCGGGAATTCGACCTTCCGTTATTGACCGAACCATAAAAAAGCCCCGTAAAAGGGCTTATATCGAACTGTTCCATGGTCGGTCAGGGGCTTGTGCAACGGTTACCGGTGTTGTGTGCAGTACTTTTAATTATATTTCAGTTCTCTCATTATCTTAATTGATTTTCTAAGCTGAGCCTCTGAAAACTTTCTGTTCAGAGTGTTTTCAGGATGGTGAATCGAGTGTCTTATATATTTTGGAAGTGATACGTTGTATGTATTATTATTTCTAGAGTCTATCCATTGTCTATCTTGGTCTAAACCATCAAGCCTTGCTTTGTCAACTTCCTCCAAGTAACCATAAAGCTCATTATGATAATCGGTTGTTGGAATATCGAACACTTCAAAGTTTACTTCTGAATATGTACTTGTTGTTCTTTCTATTCTTTCAACTTTAGTTTTCTCATTATTTTCTTTATAAACTTTGAAATTTCTATTCAGATTGTTTTTATCGATTAGATAATTAGAATGTGTTGCATAAATGACAAATGTCGAATCTTGTTTAGATGTTATCTTATTTAATTCCTTTCTCAAATTTAATTGAGCCTGAGGATGTAAATGAGTTTCTGGTTCATCAATTAGCAAAATCTTATTGTTTAATGATTCTGTTTTATCGTCAGCAGATATAGTAAGCAGGAAGCTTATAAATTGTTTAAAACCATCTGACCTTTGAGAAGGTGTTTTCGCTTTGTCGTGAACATTTTTATCTTCAATTAAAAGCGATATTTTATCGCTATCTATTTCAAAGAGTACTGAAATTGGGTGATTCTCCCATATATTATTAATGTGTTCAGTCACTTTTCGACTCAACAACGATTCTAAATTCCTTATACGTGCGTGACTGGTTAAAGAACTTATTTTAGATGTAATTTGTTTTGTTGTTTTAATACCTGCAAGTTTAAAGCAGTTATGTAGAGGAATTGAAGTTGTGGCAGGTTTTGTTGAAAACTCTGTTAAACTAATATCATCTAAAACTAAATATTTTGCTGTTGACTCCCAAAATACCACTGTGTGAGAATACCTGTAAAAAAAATCAGGATTATTGGCTTCCATAAAAGATATTAAATTGAAGTCATATTCTTCACTTTCTTTATCTTTCTTTTGAATCGTAGTTTCTTTGCTATAATAATCTTTAAAAATGGCAGTCTTGAAATTGATTGTTTCCGATATTTCTCTTTCGCTATCAGAATCATTTTTATGAATTACAGTAATTGAAACTTCAGTTGCTGAAACTTTGTTGATTATTTCCTTTGGGCATTTATGATCTTTTACTAAAGTCTCCCTAAGTTCTTTTAAATCATTTTGTTCTAATGAATAATGAAAAGTAATTTCTATATTCTCTAATTCGTCAAAAAAATCTTCAGGATATGCCAACTCTTTGTGGTCATATAATGAAATTCCCATAAGTATACTGCTCTTTCCTGATTCATTAATACCAAATAGGCAATAGGTGTAATTATCACCTATTTTCTTTAATTCAATTTCTACGTGCTCAATGCTTTTGTAGTTTTTGATTTCAATCCTGTTTAACTTCATTCAATTTGTTTGTGTTTGGTATTCTGACTAACGGTTAAATTTAGTATAATTTTCCTACACAAAATTTGACTCGTTAGCTTAACAAATTAATAGAGTTTCTTTATGTAGGGAATTACCGTCATTTATATGAATCGTAGCTTTGGAATGTGCGCTCAGCTTGAGCGGCTATGGTTTCATACATAATGTTGGTAGTCATTTATTCATCAATTCTTTCTTGAATTACACCTCTTTTTATCACTGAATTAATCGATAGAGTATTACCTATGTTTTCCAAAGGGTCTTTATCGAGCAATACAAAATTTGCAATTTTACCAACCTCGACGGAACCTAAGCTATCTTGTGCATTCATCATTTCAGCAGCATTAAGTGTTCCCATTTTTATGATCTCAACTGGTTCCATTCCTCCTAGTTCTAGCAGTTGCATTTCTTCATGTAGACTATATCCCGGAAAATTGAAATCATTTCCAGTGTCGGTACCCAGAACCATGTTAAATCCCATATCGCTTAAAAATTTAATGTCTTCAACCTGTGGAAGCATGAAAGCCTCAATACTGTTTTCATCTATTCCATATTCATCCATGAGAATTCTTATATAAATTTTCGCTCGATCAATTAATTCTGGAGTGAGTTCGTTTACGGCCTCTTTATATACGCCAAGCATTGATTTAGACTCAAACCACTCTGGGTGTAGGGGATAAAGGAACGACTTATCAATCATTAATGTAGTTACCCAATATGGGTTTCTCTTCACAAATTTCTGAAGTAGTCTTATTTGAATGCTATCATGAGGATCAATGTTTACCCCGGTGAAATGAACCAAATTTTGAACACCGCCATTGATGGCCATTTCCAGTTCTATGTTATCACTTACATGCGCAAATACTTCCAGTCCATATTTCGAAGCTTCCTTTACAGTCTTGTCAATAAACAGCTGAGGCATTCTTTCAACGAATGGAGGAGCAGGTCCATCTTCAATTGTAAGCTTGATTCCAACGATCGGATATTGAGATACTTTCTGGACAAGATTTTCAATCTGTAAGGTGTCTTTTAAATAAAAAATTGTTTCGCCATCACGCCAGTTGCTGCCCCTATATGTCTTTGCTGGATGACGTCCTTCCATTGTAAAGTGCTGACTGGTATGATAAACAAAAGGTGCAGGAATGGAATCTTGATTCCCCTGTTTACGCATTGACGCATAGAAGTCATTTGTACATAAACCTCCACCAGTGACAAACACTGAAGTCACTCCGTAATGGATAAACCTGGGAAAATCTCTTTCAAAATATCCGGTGTGAACATGACAGTCAAATAATCCCGGAATAAGAAATTTCCCTGTTCCATCAATGCTCTTTCCGTTACTATTCGAAATGATTGAATCAATCGCAACTATTTTACCTTCAGTGATCCCAATTGAAACTCCAGTTTGTAAAGGTTTTCCAGTTCCATCGATAAGGTTGACGTTGGATATCACTAAATCATATTGTTCTGACTTTTGGTAAGAACAGCCTGTAAGAAAGGCAATCAATGTAAGGATGATAAACTGTTTCATATGTCTTCAATGACCACCAACCGAATGGCTAAACGCGGTTCTACTAATTTTACCGAAATATAGTGAAATCGGGCAACTATCGTTCGGCGATTTGACCTTCCGTTTTTGACCGAACAATAAAAGAGCCCCGCAAAAGGGCTCCTATTTACCTGTACCGTGGTCGGTCAGTGACTTGTGCAACGGTTACCGGTGTTACTGGTTAGTGCTATATTGTTTTCAATACTCCTGCGTCTGCTCTTAGAGTTGCTCCGTTTGTTGCAATAGATAAAGGGCTTGATAAATAAACCGCTAAATTGGCTATCTCTGTCGGGTCAATGAAACGTTGTAACAAGATATGAGGGTTTGACTGTTGAAGTATTACATTTTTCATTTGCTCAACGTCAAGTTTTTGCATTTGAGCAATTTGCTCAACAACTGTCGCAACCCCGTCTGAATAAGTTGGTCCGCCTAAAACTGTGTTTATGGTAACTTCCGTTCCTTTTGTCAGTTTTGAAAGTCCATTTGCAATAGCTGACATTGCTGATTTTGTCATACCGTAATGTATCATATTTTCCGGAACATTTACTCCCGATTCACTACTAATAAAGATAATTCGCCCCCATTTTTTATTCAGCATTTCTGGTAATAGCTGTCTTGATAAACGAATACTACTCATTACATTTATTTCAAAATATTTATACCAATCTTCGTCTGTAATATTTTCAAATTTTTCAATCCCGAAAATACCAAGATTGTTAACCAAAATATCAATGTTAGAAAGTTGGTTTAGCAATTTTTCTACTTCTTCTTTTTTTGAAAAATCTGCTGATATTGCTGCAATATTGGAGTTTGGAAATTCTTTCTGTAACTTCTCTTTGGCTTGATTGGTCTTTTCGGTCTGTCTTCCGTTAATTGTAACGGACGCGCCCTCTTTTAACAACTGCCGTGCAATAGCAAAGCCAATTCCTTGTGTTGAGCCACTTATAAATGCGCTTTTCTCGTTTAGTTCTAAATTCATCGTTTAATTTTGTAATGATTGTTAAATAAATAGTCAAAAAAAATTAGTTTAATATTTGTAGTTGCATTTCTATTTGCTGTTTGAGTATTTTTTCATTAGGGTAAATTCTTCTAAATGAATTAATTCCACACCAAAGCGTAATTAAAAATTTTCCTAAATAATCTGCGGGCAATTTTGATTTTATATTCCCTTTTTTTTGTTCTGTAAGAATGATAGAGGTATAAAGTTTTTCTGTGTCTTTCAATATTTCGATTGCTGATTGTTCTAATTCATTATCTACAAATGCCATTTCAACAACTGTATTAGCAATTATGCAACCTTTCAAATGAGTGCTTTTAGAAGCAACAGCTACAGAAAGGAAAAAGTCCTTTATTAGTTTAATGGGACTATCACTTTTTTCTAATTGTATTTTGAAATCGTTAAAATCTTCTCTTCGTTGTTGAAGTGATTTTTTGAAAAGTTCTTTTTTTCCACCTTTGAATGAGTTGTACAAACTTCCTGCACCCGCACCTGTTGCTTTGCTTAGATCTGCTAACGAAGTAGCGTTGAACCCCTTTTTCCAAAATAGCTCTTGTGCTTTCAGAACGACCTCTTTGTCGTTATGTATGTGTGGTCTTCCTTTCATATTATTGTAATGTTCAATACAAAAATAATAAAAGGTAGAATAAATTGGTGCTTTGCATCAACTTGTTTTAAGCAATTGGTCTTACTTTTTGTTTGGTCAGTTTTGGCATCTGACCGTTCAGCATTAGCGCCAATGGTTGGTGTATGAATCACAAAAGCACCTGAAATTCACCGAAAAACATGTCAAGAGCGGGGCCGGGGCCATAGATCTGCAAAAAAAGCTTGCAAAAGGTCCTTGAAAAGTCCATTTTCGCTATTTTGGGCCACCCAAAATCTCACCTTCACTATAGCTTATTGAACCAAAAAGCCCCGCAAAAGGGCTTGTTCGAGGTCTGTTTTTCTTAAATCAGGGGCTTGTGCAATGGTTACCAATGCTGTAATGCGTTTTTATCTTTCACCTTAATGGTTATCAGAGTCGTTAAACTGCCAAAGTACGTTGACTATTTGCCATTTTCCATTGAGTTTTACAATATGCATATAATCAATCCAGTCATCCGCTATAAGTTTTACTGAAGCAGTTTTGTCATAAACATCCAGTATGATAACCTCTTTTTTTGGATTTTCTGGGAATTTGTCTCCGTCTTGGTTATACGTTTCGGCAAGTAAAATCATAGCATCGGTAAAAGTTTCTCTCAAATATTCTTTTCCTGTGTTTTTGTTTGTCCAAAAAGTCCTTTTCACCATTCTCGGATGAGCTGCACTTGCAAACTGTTCGGGTCTTACGTTATGTTGAGACTCAATATAATTTAACGCAACTTGTTTAATATCCAGAGAGTCCTGTCGAGTTTGTCCCTTCACATAAAAAGTGATTAGACAAAAAAGAGAAATCGTAAGAATTATAGATTTATTCATAATTATATCTGTTTTTGACACTGCTTTAAATGCACTACAATGATAGGCGCATGATCTATGGTTCATTTATAAGGTGCATGACGAAGATAACTTTTTGTAAGAAAATGCCATTGTGTTTTGAGACCAAAGTAGTGCTGCCGTTTTTTTGAAACAGCAGCAATGGCAATACATAAAAAGGCCCGCGTCGCGGGCCTTTTGTTGACTGCTGTCTAAACCCAATGGTTTAAAATCGGATCCTGAATGCTTGGTCGGTATCGGTCACTTCGAATTTGGCACCGTCAAAGGTCGGGGGGCCATAGAGGTTCATTTCGCCGGTGGTGGCATAGCTTTCCTTGGGCATGCCGTTTTCCATATCCATTTGTTTATTGTCGTTCTTGTCGTGCATGACCATGATCGCGTAGGTGCCCGGTGCCACGTTTTCAAAAACCAAGCTTACCTCACCGGCCTTTGCGGGCGACATGGCATTGGCTATTCCGATCCCTTTCATGAAGGTATCCGAGGTATGGAGTCCGGCGAGAATGCTTCCGCCCTCCGACAGTACATTTTCAACGGTTACGGTAATGGTGGCCCCATCGTTTTCTTGGGCATTGGCGGTGATCGCGGTGACGATCAAAATGGCTAATACGGTTAATTTTTTCATGAGATGTTTATTTAGATGATTAATTCTTCAGGGTCAAAACTGCGAAGAACATCCCCGCCCCGGAAAAACAAAATACCCAATTGTAAAATTTGGTGGCTGAACTGTAATGCCGATTTTCCTTTTCAATTCAGCATCGAAAAATTACGGTTCGGTACCCTTGTTTATGATTACCGTTTGCCGCGCCCCAATTTTGCCCCATCGATCAACAAATTGAATACGGCAACCTGCCCTGGGCGCAGTCGAAGGGGCAACAAACGAACAGTCATGTTAAAACAACTTTTTACGCTCACCATAGGTTTATCATTTACTTTAGTAACGGCGCAATCGACCGTATCGGGCAATGTAACGGACAAAAACGGGACACCGATAGTAGGGGCCAATATCTATCTCGAAGGAACTTATGACGGGGCTTCATCAGATGACGACGGCAATTTTTTGTTCGAGACCGAAGAAACCGGCACCCAAACGCTGATCGTCTCCATGCTGTCTTTCGAAACATACGTGCAGACCGGCGACGTTTCTTATTTAAACGGTTTAAAAATCGAACTCCATGAGGCCATCAACCAATTGTCGGGGGTAACGCTCACCGCCGGAACTTTCGAGGCGGGCGACAATTCAAAGGTCTCCGTGCTCAAACCTTTGGATATCGTGACCACGGCCGGGGCGGTCGGCGATTTTGTCGGGGCGCTTCAAACGCTTCCGGGAACCACTACTGTAAATGAAGACGGGCGTCTGTTCGTTCGTGGCGGTGAAGCGGGCGAGACGCAGGTCTTCATCGACGGCCTCCGGGTATTCCAGCCCTTTAGCGCAACGGCGAACAACATTCCCACCCGGGGAAGGTTTTCCCCCTTTCTGTTCAAGGGAATCACATTCAGCACCGGGGGCTATTCGGCCGAATATGGTCAAGCATTGTCGAGCGTTCTCCTTTTGAACACCACCGATATGCCTGATCAAGAAAAGACCGATATCGGTATCATGTCGGTCGGCGGTACGTTGGGGCATACCGAGATCTGGGGCGACAAATCATTGAGCGTCAATGCGTCGTACATCAACCTGTCACCGTATCAATGGATCATTCCCAACGATATCGGCGTGCTTTGGAACAAGCCCTATGAATCTTTTTCGGGGGAGGCGGTTTTCCGGAGCAGGAAAGAGAAAAGCATGTTCAAGTTCTACACCGGCTTCAACCAGGCCAATATGGATATCGACCAAGAGGATATCAATTTTGATGACTTTGTGAACTTTAAATTGAAGAACAACAACCTCTATGCGAATACTTCGTACAAGCATTTTTTGGAAAAGGAATGGACGCTCACCGCCGGGGCCAGTGTTTCTTCCGATAAGAACGATATCGGTTTTCGGGCGAATTCGATAACGACCCAAGAGACCGCGGCGCACATAAAACTGAAATTGAAGAAAAATTTCAGCAGTCGTTTTCAATGGCGCTTTGGGGCCGAACATTTTATGGCAAACTATACCGAGGATTTCTTGTCGCCCGACGGGTTTACCTTTGCATCGAACATTACCGATAATCTCAGTGCGGCATTCGCCGAGGCCGATATTTTCTTCAGCAATCGTTTTGCCATGAAGCTCGGTGCGCGGGGCGAGTATTCCTCTATGTTAAAGGCTTCCACCGTTTCCCCCAGGGCTTCGTTGGCGTATAAGAGCGGCGCTAACGCACAGTTTTCGTTGGCCTACGGCAATTTCTACCAGAATCCGTTCAACGATTACTTGAAGTTCGATAAAACGCTTGATTTCGAGAAGACCTCGCACTATATACTGAACTATCAATATTTGGCCGATGGCAAGACTTTTCGTGCGGAAGCTTATTATAAAGACTATGCCGATTTGATCAAATACGATACGCCCATGGCACAGTTCGATTCGCAGTTCAATAATTTAGGAAGCGGTCATGCAGCGGGACTCGATATTTTCTGGAGGGATAACAAGAGCATCAAAAACCTCGATTATTGGGCCTCTTATTCGTATTTGGATACCGAACGCGATTATCGCAATTTCCGCGGGGCCGCCACACCGAACTTCGCCCCGAAACATAATCTTTCACTGGTGACAAAATATTGGGTCGAGGATTGGCGATCGCAAGTGGGACTCTCGTACAGCTTTGGATCCGGAAGACCCTATGATAATCCGAATACACCAGAATTTATGGCCGAAAAGACCAAGGCCTATAATAGCCTTAGCGTGAACTGGGCCTATTTGATCTCACAACAGAAAATCCTATATTTCTCGGTCAGTAACGTGGCAGGGTTCCGCAATGTAAACGGATATCAATATGCCGATGCACCCGATGTAAACGGAATTTTCGATAGGAGGGAAATACGCCCTACGGCCGATGCCTTTTTCTTCGTCGGCTTTTTCTGGACGATCAGTGACGACAACAACAGCAACCAGTTGGATAATCTTTAGGGAAATAAAGCTGGAAGCACGAAGTTTGAAGTACGAGGTACGAAGCTGGAAGTTTGAGGTGCGGCTAAGAACTTTATGCTGACCTCATTGATAAACAACTTCAATATTTCACAATCGCAAAGGGCGTCAAGCTATTTGTAAAACCCTAGCGCCTTTTGTGGTTAAGTTTTGGCCGTACACATATTTACAGGTCAAATTTGTTCACGGTTTCGATTTTGGGTATCTTTTCTCCTCTATTAAGGTCCGAAATATGCAGGCAAAAGAACTTTCCCGAATTCAAAAAATGTTGCAAGACCAAGGGTATATTGACGATGGCGCCATTGCCATGTCGCTGTTCCTTGCCATGAAGTTGGAAAAACCCCTGTTGGTGGAGGGCCCCGCGGGAGTGGGAAAGACCGAGATCGCCAAGGTCATGGCCAAGGCCATGCAGACCGAGCTGATACGTTTGCAATGCTATGAAGGGTTGGATAGCACCCATGCGCTCTACGAATGGAACTACCAGCACCAATTGCTCTACCTTAAGATGCAGGAGGATGGGGGCAAAAAATTGGAAGCTTTGGAGCAGACTATTTTTTCGGATAAGTTTTTATTGAAACGACCGATACTTCAGGCGATAACCCATGAAAGGAATCCGGTTTTGCTGATCGATGAAATCGACAGGGCCGATGAGGAGTTCGAGAGTTTTTTGTTGGAAGTGCTGTCCGATTGGCAGGTGACCATTCCCGAGATCGGAACGATTTCCGCAAAGAGCAGACCGCAGATCATCTTGACCGGCAATCGTACCCGCGAACTTTCGGAGGCCCTGCGCAGAAGATGCCTTTACCTATGGATAGATTACCCGACTTTCGAAAAAGAGTTGGCCATCGTAACCGCAAAAGTGCCTGAAATCGATGCAAAATTGGGGAACCAGATCTGTGCCTTTATGAAGGAGCTGCGTACCCTGAAACTCGAAAAGACACCGGGTATCGCCGAAACGATAGACTGGGCCAGGGCCTTGGCCGGCATGCATTTAGCGCATTTAGATAAACAAATGGTCGAAGATACCTTGGGCGTGGTCTTAAAAGATTGGCAAGATATTCGGCATACCCAAGATTCGCTTTCCGAACTTTTTGAACGTACGGGGGTGGTTTCCAGAATTGTGTAGAGGTCCGATGCCGGAAGTTTGAAGCACGGTGCAACTATTGGAATACAGGACTCGGGAATCTATTTTTATGGTGACCAACAGAAATAATCTGGACAAATAAATGGAAGATAAGCCAAAATTTAAATTCGAGAAATTGCGTATTTGGCAAGATGCTATGGAAATGGGAGATGAAATGGATGAAATGACAAGTAGATTTCCGAAAAAAGAAATATATAACCTCTCATCGCAGCTTAGAAGAGCGGCCGATTCAATCGCTTTGAACATATCTGAAGGATCTATAGTTCAATCAAAACCGGAATTCAGAAAGTTTATGGGATATGCGATTCGATCATTAGCTGAAGTGGTTACATGTTTGCACAAAGCGAAGAATCGCAATTACATAAATGAAGATATCTTTGAACGGCATTACAACAGATCTTACAGATTGATGAATTCGATGATTGCCTTTAGAAATAAAATTTAAGTAAAACTCCGAGCTTCGTGCTTCAAACCTCTAACATAACCTATCGAACAGCACTCTCGGCCAACATCGTATTGCTCTGCCGTTTCCTTCGAAAAAAGGGGTTTTCGATCGGGGCCCATGAAGAAGCCGAGGCCCTCAAGGCCATTTCTTACCTTCCGATCCATAAAGAAGGTTATTTCCGCGATGCGCTAAAAGCCGTCTTGTCGAAGAATGTCTATCAGCGGCAACAGTTTAACGATTTGTATCTTGAATTTAAGGATGAATTGGCCCGGTCGGTCGATTCGAAATTGAAGGAAAAAGAAGAAAAAAAAGAGAAACGGTCCGATGCCGAAAAGTCCCGTGCCCAGTTCGAATCCTTAAAGGAATGGCTGAACCTCAATGCCTCCGATGACGAAAAGCAAATGGCTTCCTACAGCGATATCGAAGTATTGACCAAAAAGAACTTCGCCGATTTGAGTACGGAAGAAATGCAATTGGTAATGCGTTTATTGCAAAAAATGGCCCGTAAGATCGCCCACCAAAAGAGCCGGCTGCGAAAGAAATCAAAAATAAGGAAGACCGTCGACCTAAAGAACACCATTCGTATGAACATGCGTCGGGGAGGCGATCTGACCGAAATACGTTTCAGTGAAAGAAAGGAAAAGAAATTGAAACTGGTTTTGCTCTGCGATGTCAGTCGGTCGATGGATCTGTACAGCCGTTTTTTGATGCATCTTATTTATGCCTTTCAAAACGCCTATGACAGAATAGAGAGCTTTGTGTTCAGTACGGCTTTACATCGCGTGACCGAACTGCTTGACAATCATGAATTTGATAAGGCCTTTGAAATGATTTCCGATAGGGTGCCGCAATGGTCGGGCGGTACGACTATAGGTTCGTGCCTTAACGGTTTCGTACAAGAATACGGCCATCGTATGTTGGACAAGAAGACCATTGTTCTGATCTTGAGCGATGGATGGGATACCGGGGAACCCGATGTTATGAAAACGGCCATGCAGACCATCCATAAAAAAACAAAAAAAGTGATTTGGCTGAATCCGCTGGCCGGAAGTGCCGATTTCGCCCCTGAGGCCCTGGGTATGAGAACGGCGCTTCCGTATATCGATGTCTTGGCATCAGCACATAATTTGGAAAGTTTGAAATCGGCCATTTCGCATATCCGCAAAAAAAGGAATTTGAAGAATATGCCGTATTTCTGACCTTCACGTAATAGATATTCAAAATACCATCTCCTTTTTTATTTATACTTTGTAAAAATTGCCAAAATTGTGGCAATTCCGCAACATATTTTTTATATTGATAAACATATTTCCTCAATCATGAAAATCAACGGAACCTACAAACTGAATGCCGCTCCCGATGTGGTCTGGAAGATGCTAATGGATCCTACAGTACTTGAAAAGGTGACCCCAGGGGTAAAGCAATTGAAGCCCCTCGGCGAAGATGCTTACAACGCGATTTCAGAGGTTCGTATCGGCCCCGTAAAGGGTACATTCGAAGGCAATCTCTCGGTCAGGGACAAGGTGACAGAGAAAAGTTGTCTACTGGTCATTGACCAAAAGAGCAAGTCGGGCAACGTCGTAGCCGAAATCGGCATGCAGTTCAATGCGCTTGACGACGGCAAAACCGAAGTAAAATATACCGGGGAGGCAAAAATGTCGGGTATGTTGGCGCGCATGGGGCAACGGATTATGAGCGGGGTGGTGAGCACCTTGTCAAAACAGTTTTTTCAGGCGTTTGAAAATGAATTGGAAAAGAATGGCGCATAAACTGAAAAGGAAAAAGAAACAGTAATAGAACTGCAAAGTGCACAGGGAAAGAAAAAGTACGCAAAGAATATCGAGCTTGCGGAAGCTCATGGCGAACCTTGCGTAAACCATTGTGTCCCTTGCGGTTAAGTTTAGCGAAGGCGTTACATACATACCTTTTTCAACAAGCGAAAAAAGATAGAATACATAATTAAAAAAGAACACATATGAATATTTCGATTACGGTGAACGGGAAGGTGCATTCCCATGATGTAGAACCCCGTATGAGCCTGGCCCAATACCTGCGCGAGGTTTTGGACCTTACGGGTACGCATATCGGTTGCGACACCACCGGGTGCGGGGCCTGTACCATAACTTTGGATGGCAATGCGGTAAAATCATGCACCTTATTGGCCGTTCAGGCCGATGGTTGCGAGGTTACGACCATTGAAGGGATGGCCAATGGCCATGCGATGCATCCGATACAGGAGGCATTTAAAGAGAACCACGGATTGCAATGTGGTTTTTGCACTCCCGGAATGGTGATGACGGCCGCTGACATCCTGAAAAACAATCCGAATCCGACCGAAGAGGAAATCCGACACGGACTTGAAGGCAACTTCTGCCGTTGCACGGGTTATCACAACATTGTCAAATCGATACGGCATGCCGCTGAAAAAATAAACGGGTAATTATGGAAACATTTATAGGAAAACCGATTAAGAGAAGGGAAGACGCCCGGTTTTTGAAAGGGGCGGGTACCTATACCGACGATATAAAATTGCCGAAAATGGCACATACGGCCTTTGTTCGAAGTCCGTATGCGCATGCAAAGATCCTTTCCATCGATACTTCGGAAGCTGAAAAATCCGAAGGGGTAATAGCCATTTATACCGGAAGCGATGGTTGTGGGGAATATGGAGTGCCCTGCGGATGGCAGGTCGATTTCAAGAACGGCGAGACCATGCGCGAACCGAAACACCCGTTATTGGCCAAAGACAAGATCAGGCATTTGGGGGAAGCGGTCGCCATCGTGGTCGCCGAGACCTTGGCACAGGCCCGTGATGCCGCCGAATTGGTTGAAGTCGATTATGAAGAACTTCCCGCGGTCACCGACGCCAAAGCCGCCATGGAAACGGGCGCACCAAAGGTTCACGACGAATGGCCCGATAATGCAGCCTTTGATTGGTGCATCGGCAACGATAGGGCCGAGGTAGAGGCCGCACTGGCCTCGGCGCATCACGTGACCGAAATGGAATACCGCAACCAACGCTTGGCACCGAACGCCATCGAACCGCGCAGCTATATCGCCGATTACGATGTCAATGGCGATAAATGGACGCTGTACACAAGTACCCAGAATCCGCATTTGATACGTTTGCTCCTATGCGCTTTTGTTTTGGGAATTCCGGAGCATAAAGTGCGCGTCGTCTCCAAAGATGTGGGCGGCGGTTTCGGAAGCAAGATCTATCATTATACTGAAGAAGCTTTGTTGACATGGATTTCAAGGGAAATCGGGAGACCGGTGAAATGGACCTCCGACCGAAGTGAGGCCTTTTTGACCGATGCGCATGGCCGCGACCATGTCGTGAAATCAAGAATGGGCTTTGATAAAGACGGTAAGATCGTTGCGCACCTCACCGATGAGTATTGTGCAATGGGAGCCTATCTTTCAACATTTGCCCCTGCCGTGCCGACCTATCTGCACGGTACCTTGTTCCAGGGCGTTTATACCACGCCATTGATCCATTTGAACGTTACCGCGCCTTTTACACATACCGTGGCCGTAGATGCCTATCGTGGAGCGGGAAGGCCCGAAGCTACATATTTGCTGGAGCGCATGCTTTCAAAAGCGGCCAAGGAAATGGGTATGGACCCTGCCGAGATCCGTTTCAAGAACTTCATTCCTCCCTTTGACGGCGTGAATGAACCAGGTTATCAAACACAGGTGGCCTTGCAATACGACAGCGGCAATTATAAAGGTGTTCTAAAACGCGGATTGGAAATGCTGGGTTATGAAGACTTTAGAAAAGAACAGGAAGCCGCCCGTAAAAATGGAAAACTTTTAGGGGTCGGTATTTCTACCTATATCGAAGGATGCGGTATCGCGCCATCGGCCGTTGTCGGTTCATTGGGTGCCCGTGCCGGACTCTATGAGGTGGGCCATGTTCGCGTACAACCCACCGGAAAAGTGCAAGTGCTGACCGGCGCGCATTCCCACGGGCAAGGCCATGAGACGGTCTTTGCGCAATTCGTCGCCGATAAATTGGGCATAGCGATGGACGATGTCGAGATCGAGCATGGCGACACCGATCAGGTGGCCTTCGGTATGGGAACCTATGGTTCGCGAAGTTTGGCTGTTGGGGGTAGTGCCATCATTAAAAGTATCGATAAGATCTTGGAAAAAGGCGCCAAGATCGCTGCGCATAAATTGGAGGCGGCCGAAGAGGATTTGGAATATGCAGAAGGAAAATGGACGGTCAAGGGAACCGATAAATCGATATCGTTCGGCGATGTTTCGTTGACGGCCTACGTTCCGCACGATTATCCCGAAGGTCTTGAACCCGGACTTGATTTTTCAAGTTTCTACGACCCTACGAATTTTACGTATCCTTTTGGAACGCACATTGCCGTAGTCGAGGTCGATGCCGATACCGGCAAGGTAGACCTTCAAAGGTTTGTGGCCTGTGACGATGTGGGCAACGTAATGAACCCGATGATCGTCGAGGGGCAGATTCATGGCGGTGTGGTACAGGGAGTAGGGCAGGCGCTTTTGGAAGAAGTCGTTTACGATGGCGGTGGCCAGATGATCTCGGGATCCTATATGGATTATGCCATGCCTCGCGCCGATGACGTGCCCAACATCGAGACCGACAGAACGACGACTCCGTGTCCTCATAACCCATTGGGAGTTAAAGGAGCCGGAGAGGCAGGGGCCATTGGTTCTACGCCAGCCGTCGTGAATGCCGTAGTCGATGCACTGTCACATTTGGGCGTGACCGACATTCAGATGCCATTGACCCCTCAAAGGGTATGGAAGGCGATACAGGCGCAGACGTGAATATGATGCGGGAAGCACGGAGCACGTAGTTTAAGCACTTATGCGAATTAGAAAGGAAAAAAGAGAAAACTTCAGACTTCGGGTAACGAGCTCCCAACTTTGGTAAACACCTAAGGTGAATATTCTAAAATGATATTAAAAATAAAGAGAGAAAACAAACAACATACAAAATGATTCCAGCAAAATTTGATTATGTAAAAGTGGGCTCCGTTAAAGAAGCGGTCGATTTGCTCGATGAATATGGCTATGATGCCAAAATTTTGTCCGGGGGGCATAGTTTGGTTCCCGCTATGAAGCTGCGGTTGAACAGACCGGAGATTTTGGTAGATATCAGTGGTATCAAAGGAATGGATTCCATTTCAAAGGATGGGGATGAAATCGTCATCGGCGCCAATTGTACCCATAGTGCCATCGTCAATTCGGGATTGATTAATTCAGAACTTGCGATTCTCGCCCAGACCGCAAAATGTATCGGTGATATTCAGGTGCGCAACCGTGGAACCATTGGGGGAAGCCTAGCCCATGCCGACCCGTCGGCCGATTATTCGGCAACGGTCTTGGCCTGTGATGCCAAAATAGAAGTAGAGGGTAAAAACGGAAAGCGTACCATTGCGGCGACCGATTTCTTTCAGGGAATTTTCACTACGGCCCTGCAGGACGATGAAATCATAACTGCGGTACGGTTTCCCAAAGTCGTCAATGGAAACTATCAAAAATTCTTTCAGTCCGCCTCGCGTTTTGCGGTGGTCGGCGTGGCCGTGGTAAAAGATGGGGACTCGGTCAAGGTGGGAATCACTGGGGTTTCCGATACCCCGTATCGTGCGACGGCCGTGGAGAACGCGTATTCGGGCAATGCCGGTGAAGCCGCCAACCATGCCGTAGATGGTGTTGAGGTTATGAGCGACCATTTCGCCGATGCCGAATACCGCGCGCATTTGGCCAAAGTGTTTGTAAAAAGAGCATTGGAAGCCTAAAAAAAATAAGAAATGATATTCCTTTCGAACCCCGATGTGCACGTCGGGGTTTGTTATATAGTAATGCTATAGATGTATAATTGTTACCTCTAAAAGGTGTTTATGTCCATCGTTAATTTAGGTGAGTAAAAATATTTTAATATCGCTAAGTGACAATTTTGATCAATTTGTCCACGAACAAATTTCCACATGATGCTATAAAAATGTGGGCGAGGTCATTCGTGCAGGGCTTAGGCTGCTGGAAAAAGAAGAAAGTAATCGCACTAAGGAAAGCGATTCAAGAAGTAATCGATAGTGGAATCGCTCACGACATCGATTGGGAGAAAAACCTGAAGGAATTAAAAGCAGGTAGAAAAGCCGATGGTTAAGTTCAATTTGACCAACAGAGCCGTAGCGGATTTAAATGGAATTTGGTATTGATTCATATTTGGTGTAATTTTACATCAAATAATAAATTTATGGCAAGACAGAGTATTTCGTTCACCAAACCAAACGATGAATGGCTAAAGGCCCAAGTAGATAATAAAGAATATTCAAGCAAAAGTGAGCTTGTAAATGATTTGATCAGACAGGCCCGGAAACAACAGGTTCAAATCGACTGGGTTCGCGCTAAACTTGAAAAAGCTGAAAATAACGGATTCACGACTGCTGGTAAAGAAGAAATTTTAGCCGAATCAAAGTCTTTACTTAATGGCTGAATATCGATTGAGCAATGAAGCTAAAAACGACTTGATTCGGATTCATCATTATGGTGTTCATAAATTTGGAACTGCCCAAGCGGACAAATATTTCGATTCTTTTTTTGAATGTTTTGATCGTATTGCGCAACGACCTTTTTCGTTTGAATCGGTCGATTCTATAAAGAAAGGTTATAGACGTTGCGTTTGTGGCGTTGACAGTATTTACTTTAAAGTAAACAAAAACATTGTGGAGATTATGGCAATCATTGGAAGACAGGATTTAAACGAAAAAATATAGGTCATCTCCATATTATTGTTAAGATTCTATGAGGACGATCATAACAATAGCCCTAAACCATATAATACTACTTTTTGACCTTTTTCTTCTTACTACTTTTTGCCATAGGATTGAAGTCCAAACTCATTTGGATCCACGATTCGAGGTCGTTTTCAGAATCGATGCCTTCCTCCGAAACAAAGACAAAACCCTTCATAGTGCGCCCGGTAAAGGTCATTTCGCTACAATGGGGTCGTTGTAAGGCCCTATCATAATTGGGTTGGCCGACACGGCACATCAAGAGCGATGCGTCGGTATTTTTGTCGGTATGCATACCGAAGCACATTTTGTCATCGACCATAAAACAAAGGCCTCCCATCATTTTCTTTTCTTCAAAGGCCACCGATTTGGTCTTTAAAATGTTCCGGGCCCGGTCGGCCAAAAATTCATCGTACGCCATATGGATTTATTTTAATGTTGCCCAGATCTTTTCCAACAAAGCTTTCGTTGCCTTGATCCCCTCGTGTTCACTTAAATTCTCCCCTTCGTATTCGATACCGATATAACCATCGAAGTTTGAATCTTTGACCAGTTGTAATAATTTTGGGTAATCGATCAGGCTTTGGTTTCCATTACTGTCGAAATCGTAGGTTTTTGCACTGACACCTTTGGCAAAGGGCAAGAATTCTTCTATTGCCTTAGCTTGTGGATAAATTTCGGCACAGTTCTTACCGTTCGCCGTGCTTCCCCATTCGGCCGTTAGGCACCAATTGCCAAAATCGGGAAGCGTTCCCAGAAAAGGATTGCCGATTTGCTTGATGATTCCTGTTATAAAACTTGCATTTGAGGTATGCAGACCGTGATTCTCGACCAAAACATTGATTTCTTCCTTTGCGCCATATTCGGCCAATTGCCCCAATCCGTCCATCAATGAGGCTTCCAGTGCCTTCATGCTTCCTTTTCCGAAGGCATTGACCCGGATCGAATGACAACCCAAAATCTTGGCGGCATTGATCCATTTAAAGTGGTTTTCGACGGCCTTTTTTCGCTCATCGGCTTTCAAATTTCCAAGCTCCCCTTCGTTGTCGACCATGATCAATAGGCTTTTTACACCTTCATTTTCAGCCTTTTGCCTAAGCTGAGACCAAAACTTTTCATCGTTGGCCCTATCGACATAAAATTGATTTACGTATTCAATGGCATCGATGTCATAGGTGTTCTTTGCAATGGCCGCAAAATCAACGGCCTTTATCTCACCTTTTTCAAGGGCACGGTGCAATGACCATTGGGCCAATGAAATTTTTGGGATTGACATGTCGGGCCGCTGGTTCAGGCTTTTCGAAGCATGTATTATTTGAGGGGCCGCCACCATAGTAATTGTGCCCAAAGTAGCATTTTTCACAAAGGTTCTTCGATTGTTCATTTTGGTTGTTATTATTGAAGCCATGGGCTATTATTTAGTTTTTAAGATCGCGATGACGGGCAGATGGTCTGAAATGTGCTTGCCGGAACCAAGTCGCTCATCGATATGTTGATAATCCAAAACCTCAAGATTGGTGACAAAAATGTAATCTATCCGTCGCGAAATGGGGTCTGAGATATTGAAACCATTAAAAGTGCCTACGGGACCGTTTTGCGGTTTTTTCGAAAAGACCAATCCATCGTGCATTTTTCTTTTGATCGATCGGATGGGCTTTTCTTCGGGCATCAGGTTAAGATCACCCATAAGTATTACAGGAAGCTTATCCGTATTGAGCTGGCTGATTTTTTCAAGGATAAGTTTTGCCGATTTCTTTCTTGCCTTCACGCCGACGTGATCGAAATGCGTGTTAAAGACCCATAACTTTGCATGGGTAACCTTATCTTCAAAGAGTCCATAAGTACAGATGCGCTCCAGGGCCGCATCCCAACCGACCGAAATGTTGTCCGGGGTTTTTGAAAGCCAAAAGGTATCGGATCGCAGCAATCGATATTTTTCCGAATTATACAGAATAGGGGAGAACTCCCCCTTTTCCTTACCGTCGTCACGACCCACGCCGATATAGGCATAGTTGGGCAAGGCTTCATCCAAAAATTGTAATTGGTTAAAAAGCACCTCTTGCATTCCGATGAACACAGGCCCTTGTTGCTTTAAGAGACCGACCATACCATCTTTACGATCGTTCCAGTTATTTACCGTGTCGTTGACGTTATCGTATTTGATATTATAGGTCATAACCTTTACCGTCTGGGCGGTCAGCAACATCGGTAATAGAATCAAGGGCAAGGTTACTGTTTTGCAAAGTATTTCTTTCTTTAGGTTCATTCCAGAGGTATTTTAGGTTCTTTTGTTAAGCGGATAATCAAAACGTAATATAGCGATTATCCCTTTAAAATTTTGCGCATTCGACGGTTTTGAAAATTAGCGGTAGGAATGCCCTTTTACTTTTTGGAATAATCTTAAATTGTAATAAATTAATAGGATTATGAAAGTATTGTTTATCGGGGGAACAGGTAATATCAGCACGGCTTCAAGTCGTTTGGCGCTGACGAAGGGCATGGATCTGTACTTGTTGAATAGAGGAAAGTTGAAAGTCGATTTGCCGGGAGCCACATCGATAGTAGGTGATATCTCAAAACCTGAGACACTGACCGAACTGGATACCCACAAATGGGACGTTGTCGTCAACTGGATCGCATTCGACGTCAACGATATCGAACGGGATCTAGAACTGTTCAAGGGTAAGACCAAACAATACATTTTTATTAGTTCGGCCTCATGCTATCAGACCCCTTTGAGCTATCCGGTAATTACAGAATCGACACCGCTCTGTAATAATCTTTGGGATTATTCGAACAACAAGATACAATGTGAGGACCGTTTGTTGAAGGCCTATCGCGAGGAAGGCTTTCCCATCACCATTGTGCGGCCGTCGTTGACCTATGATACCGTGATACCCATTGCAATTGGGGGCTTCGACAAATACAATACGGCAGACCGCATCTTAAAGGGAAAGGAAATCATCGTTCATGGCGACGGCACTTCATTGTGGACGGTCACCCATGCCGATGATTTTGCCAAAGGATTTGTCGGACTTCTAGGGTTGACCCAGGCCATTGGCCATGCTTTTCATATTACTTCCGATGAAGTACTTACGTGGAACATGATCTATAAGATTTTGGCGGACAGTTTGGGAAAGGAAGCCAAAGTGGTGCATATCGCCTCTGATTTCATTTGTAAGGTCGAACCTTCATTCACCGGGACACTGTTGGCCGACAAGGCAGAAAGCGTGATTTTCGACAACACCAAGATCAAGACCTTTATACCGGGTTTTAAGGCGACCATTCCCTTTGCCGAAGGTATCAAACGCACCTTGAAATGGCTGGACGAAAATCCCGAGCGAAAAATTATCGACCGTGATACTGAGGAAAAGATCGAGAATGTACTAAGTGTGTATCATACGCAGTAGTTAATGGCCTCTCATATTATTTTAATCGAAAAGAATTCCCCGATGCTTGGCGTCGGGGTTTCCGATGAAATGTCATTCCCGCAAAAACGGTAATCTAAATAACAGCATTTCAATAAAGTATTTAGTACCGGCCCATTGGGTGTCAAATTAACCTCAAATTGGCCGTGATCACCTATTTATCGGAGACACGATTGAAATCAAGATCGTGAAAGTCGTAACTGAAATCGATTGCGGGTGAGATTCCCTTCATTTTGATCGATTGTCCTTTTCCTTCTTCATCGAGACCGAACATAACAAAGGCATCTGCATCCACAAGACTTGTATCAGACCATTTGACCACGAACGTATTTGCCTTGTAATAGTACATCGGGCCTTTCAATTTTGGTGAACGAAACGACCTGAACATTAATTGGTCGCCTTCTTCGTAAATTTCGATCTTGCCGAACCAGACATCCTCATAAGTGCCTATATAACCGTTCTTGTCAATATTGGAATCATCTGCCGCATTCACCGTTTCCCAGATTTCGGCGACCACCTTGGCGGCCGACCCACCACGTTGCCGCATCCGTTCCGAATAATGACCGACCCAATCAAAATCGTCCAATTCCAAATAGCGGTCGACTATCGATTGTGAAACGGATTGAAATACACCGGCACCGTCCATCCAAGTATTGGTAAGAACGATGATGCCAAGGTTTAAATCTGGAATCAAGGTCGTCTTTGACAGCATACCGATCAGTCCTCCAGTATGGGAAACCATCATGTTGCCTTTGACATCGGTCAGTTGCCACCCTAGGCCATAACCGGCAAAATGTGAATTATACCTCGGATTTGGGTTCGTATTTAGCGTGGTATGGATTTTCCACATTTCTTTTTGGCTACCTTCCTTAAAAAGTTGCTTTTCAAGATTGTTTCCATATTTGCCATGGTTGAGGTGGACCAACATCCAATTGGAAATATCGTTCACGTTCGATTGAATGCTTCCCGCGGCCCCGTTTATTTTCTTCGGGTCCCATTGCTCGGGCTCGGTCACCGAGAGTTCTTTTCCCTCGTTCAAATGAGGTGAGGCAACATTGCTTTTGTCGTTGATGTAGGTGAGTGAGGCATACGAGTTGTCCATACCCAATGGGTCGAAAATACGCTCTTTGATAAACTGCTCCCAAGGCATACCGCTCACTCTTTTGACCACTTCACCGGCCACAAGATAGAGCAGGTTGTCGTAGTCGAATTTTGTACGGAAGGCCGACTCTGGCTTGAAATGTTGAAAACTGGTAACAATATCATCAATACTGAAATCGGCACCGTCGGGAAAAAACATCAGATCCCCTATACCCAGACCTAGGCCACTACGGTGGGTCAACAGATCTTGAATGTTGAAATTTTGCCTGACGTAATCATTGTACATGGTGAATTCGGGAATATGGTCGATGACCTTATCGGTCCACCTAAGTTTTTCTTCCTCGACCAAGATGGCCAGAGCCGTTGTAGTGAAGGCCTTTGAATTGGAGGCGATACCGAAATTGGTATGTTCATCGACTTTCTCCCCTGTCTCGATCGATTTTACTCCGTATCCTTTTTGGTGGACGATCTTTCCATCTTTTACAACGGCGACCGCGACTCCCGCAACCGTAAATTCATCCATAGCCTTTTGTACAATGGCGTCTATTTGCTTGGAGCTTACTTGGGCATTATTGGATTGAATTCCCAGATAGAGCATACATGTAAAGAATGCCGTAATAATTCTATTCATTGGTTTCATGTTTATTTGTTGGTTTTTATGCTATGATATTGTCTTGCGGTGAATTAATCAATCTTACTTCACTAAATCATCGAATGCGGTTTGGACATTTTTAGTATGTATACTTGGTATCGATAAAACTGTATTTGCACGCAAATAGTGAAAATCGATTTCCCTAAAAATAAACCAAATAAGGATAAATTGAGGCGTTTATTCAAAATTCAATGACAGAAACATAAAAAGAATCTTGATTTGAGGCGTTTTAAGTAAATTGTAGGCTAAAATTAAAAAGATGAAACAGTTTTGCACGGCCATTTTTCTATTATGGTCGCTTTCTTGTATTTCGCAGACATCTAAAATCCCCGTTTACGCATGGATGGGCGGTCCGGGTGAAGCCACCGACCAAGAGTTGCGAACGCAATTCAAAGATTTGAAGGAAAAAGGAATCGACGGACTCATGTATAACGGAGGTCACGATCCAGCTACGTACAAGAGGGTGGGTAAATTGGTCAAGGAAGCCGGGATGGAATTCCATACATGGATTCCGACCATGGTACAGGGCGACCCTAAACTAAAACCCGAATGGTACGGTGTAAGCGGTTTGGGCGAATCGGCTCACGAAAAACAACCCTATGTTTCCTATTACAAGTTCCTTTGTCCGAACAAGGAGGAGGTTTATGATTATTTGGCGAATATTTACGGAAGTGTGGCCGATGTCAAGGAAGTTGATGGCATACATTTGGATTATATACGCTACCCCGATGTAATCCTTGCCCGAGGATTGTGGAACAAGTACGGACTGATTCAAGACCGTGAATTTCCGGAATACGATTTCTGCTATTGCGATACCTGTACTTCGGATTTTATGGAGAAAAGTGGAATCGATATTAAATCCGTCCAAGAGCCATCACACGTACAAGAATGGAAACAATACCGGTACGACGTGATTACAAAATTGGTCAATCGGCTGGCCACTTTGGTTCATGATAAGGGCAAGGAAATAAACGCGGCCGTTTTTCCGGGCCCTTCGATTTCAAAGAAATTGGTGCGCCAAGAGTGGAACAAGTGGAACTTGGATGCGTTTTTTCCCATGAACTACAATGATTTTTATCTGGGGAACACTTTATGGGTCGGTAGCGTGGTGAAAGAAGAAGTTGCAGCCGTACCTGAAAAACCTGTCTATAGCGGTTTGTTCATTTGCCCGAGACCTGAGAACAAAACCCAGGAAAAAGACCCAGAGGGACATGGATTGCTGCCGGAAGCATTGGGCGAGGCCATAAGACAATCGATGATCAACGGTGCCAAGGGCATTTGTCTATTTACGCCGGGTAGGATGACCGATGCGCATTGGGATGAATTCGAAAAGGCGATTTATATGGAGTATTCCAAAGAGTAGTGCATTGCCCAAAATATTAGTGTTACGATTCGAGAATGGTGGTACCTGTCTGCTGGCAGAAAGGAATCCCTCACTTTATTCGAAGACTTTGATTTTATCCCCTCCTTTTAACTCCCCAAAGGGGAGGGATGGCCTCTTAAAGTATACTCCTCTCCTTTGGAGGGGTTGGGGTAGGACTTCTTGAGCCTGCTTATAGTCAGCCTTTAGGCGATAGTAGTTTAATCATTGTCTCTTGGTTTGTTGCGGTTTCGGCTTTGATTGTTTCCTCCCTTAAAGTTTGATTTTCCAGATCGGTTACGATTCCGGTTTCTGTTCCGATTCCTGTTTCGATTTCGAGACGGCTTCGGGTTTTGAGGCCTTGAAGCTTCCTTTTCGTTCTGCTCTTCTTCTAGGGCATCATCGACGAACTGATGTTCGGGCATTCTGGGGATCTCTTGTTTGATCAATTTTTCGATATCGCGTAGATAAGGCCTTTCATCCTTGTCGCAAAAAGACAGGGCGATACCACTGGCGCTGGCGCGGCCCGTTCGACCGATGCGGTGCACGTAGGTTTCTGAAACATTGGGCAGGTCGTAATTGATGACCAGTGAAAGCTCCTCGACATCGATACCTCTCGCAGCGATATCGGTAGCGACAAGAATTTTCAACTTACCATCCTTGAAATCACCAAGGGCCTTTTGACGGGCTGTCTGGGATTTATTGCCATGTATTGCGGCCGATTTAATGGTAGCCTGCCCTAACTTTTTTACGATTTTATTGGCCCCATGCTTGGTCCGCGAAAACACTAGAACCGAGTCTTTTGGCCTTTCTTGGAGCAAATGCACCAAAAGTTTTGGCTTGTTTTTTTTTGAAACAAAATAGACCCCTTGTTCGACTTTCTCCGCCGTCGCTTGCTCAGGTTTTATGGTCACCCGCTCAAAATCGCCCAACATTTTACGGGACAGTTCAACAATGGTCTTGGGCATGGTCGCCGAAAAAAACAGGGACTGTCTTTTTGGGGGGAGTTTTGCGATGATTTTCTTGATGTCATGTATGAACCCCATATCGAGCATCTGGTCTGCCTCGTCAAGCACGACAAATTCCAAATCACGAAAAGTGATGAAACCCTGATCCATCAAGTCCAACAAACGGCCCGGGGTCGCTATCAAAATATCTACACCGTTTCTAAGGGCGTTTACTTGTTTACCTTGTTTTACACCTCCGAAAATGACGGTATTTTTTAGTCCTGTGAATTTACCATAGGCCGTGAAGCTTTCGCCGATCTGAAGGGCCAGTTCCCTGGTAGGGGTTACAACCAAGGCCCTCACTTTACTTTTGCCTTGATTTTGGTGCTTCGCAGTATGCAATAACTGAAGTATCGGAATACCGAACGCGGCGGTTTTACCAGTTCCGGTCTGGGCAACGCCCAACAGATCTTTTCCTTTCAATAGAATTGGTATGGCCTGTTCTTGAATTGGGGTAGGATGTGTGTAGCCTTCGGCTTCAACAGCTTTTAGAATAGTTTCGGCGAGGCCGAGTTCTTTAAATGTCATTTGTACGGATAAGCCGCGAAGGTAGGGTTATTTTGGCGATCCATCCCTCAAAACCTACAACTGGGTATCTATTTCTTCATCTTGAACACCATTGAGCTGACCTTTGTACTGTAAATCGAAATAAAAGAACCTGGCAAGGGTTCATGAAACCAACTAATAAAGCAAAGTAGCATGAAAAATCTAACCGTAATTATCGCGTTAATGGCAACCACTTTTCTGACGGCCCAAGACCAATACACCAAGGGTATGCAAAAGGCATTCCAGCTGTGGGGCGAGGGTAAGAACACAGAGGCTTCGAACCTGTTCGAACGTATTGCTACGGCAGAACTTGACAATTGGCTTCCTTTCTATTATGTATCGCAGGTGAATACCGTGGCTTCCTTCGGTGAAAAAGACAAGTCAAAATTGACCCAACAATTGGAAAAGGCCCAGGAATATATCGACATGGCCAAGAATATATCTCCAAATAACCCAGAAATATTGGTACAACAGGCTATGATACATACGGCATGGGTCGCTTACGATGGCGCCACCTATGGCATGACCTTGGCCCCAAAGGTTGTCTCGATATATGCAAAGGCGGCCAAAATAGCACCCGATAATCCAAGGGTAGTCTTTTCAAAGGCGGAATGGGACATGGGTTCGGCAAGCTATTTCGGAGGAGATATTACACCTTATTGCAAAGATGTTGAACGTGCCATTGAACTTTTCGATAACTTTAAGCCAGCTTCTGAATTCCATCCGAATTGGGGAAAAGATAGAGCCGAAGCGACTTTAAAAAGATGTAATAAGTAGGTCAATCAATGATAAGGAGGGTACGAAAAATATTCAAATATGCGACCTTGATTGCATTGGCAATTATAATTGCCGATAGACTCATTAATTGGGAGAAAGACATCGATTGGGGAGAACAGCTGGAATACGCCATAATTGTTTTTGTCATAGCCCTATTTTTGACAATAATCAACTTTTACTATGAGGAGTTCATTTCAAAAAAATTCTCGTGGGAGTCGCATCCTAATAAACGCTTAATAATAGGGTCGCTTGGGTCTATCATTATAACCGTTTTAGCCTATGGCTTGGCCCGTATGGTTCTTATTGTTGGATATTACGGTAATTCTGTAGACTATTTTTGGCAAAATGAGGAGAGATCAGAGTATCTGATTTTCATTGTGATCGCGATTATTATTTCATTGTTCATTCATTCATTTCATTTTTACAAAGCTCTACAAGAGAGTAAGGTAAAAGAACAGAAAATAATCGCTGGTACGGCATCGGCGAAGTTCGATGCCCTAAAGAACCAATTGGACCCCCATTTTCTTTTCAACAGCCTAAATGTGCTAACAAGTCTAATAGAAGAAGACCCGAATCAAGCCCAGAAATTTACTACCTCGCTGTCAAAGGTTTATCGATATGTGCTTGAACAGAAGAACAAAGATCTGGTGTCGGTCGATGAAGAATTGCAATTTGCCAAAACATACGTTAAATTGTTGAAAATGAGGTTTGAGGACAGCATTGTTTTTGATATTCCCGAACAGAGCAATACTTCCGACGCCAAGATTGTGCCACTCTCACTGCAGCTTCTTTTGGAAAATGCGGTCAAGCACAACGTGGTGACTTCAGATAGGCCATTGCATATAAGGGTTTATGAGAAAGACGGTATGCTGGTGGTAGGTAACAATCTTCAAGAAAAGCAAGTGGTCAAGAAGAGTAGCGGTGTCGGGCTTCAGAACATTCAACAACGGTACGAGCTTTTGACCGATAGAATGGTATCGATCGATAAGACCTCTACCGATTTTAAAGTGCGTATTCCGATATTGACCAAGCAGGTATCTTCGCTTAAAACGCAAAAGGCATACATCGACGAAAAGCTATACAAGAAGGCCAAAGAGCGGGTCGAACAGATAAAGGGGTTTTACGGCAATCTATTGGCCTATTGCATAGTGATTCCTTTTTTTGCCTATCTGAACTATCAGACCACTGACTTTCCATGGGTATTGTTCCCCATTGTCGGATGGGGCATCGGAGTGGGCGCCCATGGCATGGAAGCTTTTGGCTATAATCCGCTATGGGGCAAGAAATGGGAAGAGCGCCGAATCCGTAAGTATATGGAAGATGATAATTTTTGATCTCCAGAACAGTTCGTCCTCCAAAATTGACGGTTCAGTGATAAAGAATTTCTCACGCCTTTCTTTTGGCGGAAATTTGATTTAAAATAAAAACCACCAAAATGGAACATTCTGACAAGGAGAATAAATATTTTAGGGCCAAGGAAAAGGTCGAAGGCATAAAGAAATTCTACACCAGTTTATTGGCATATGTCTTGGTAATCGGTCTTTTGGCCGCGGCCAACTACTACATCAATGCGTTTAGATATGCTTGGTTTCTGTGGGCTGCATTCGGCTGGGGAATCGGGTTGATCTTTCAAGGGCTAAAGGCCTTTAGCTACAATCCTTTTTTCGGAAAAGGTTGGGAGGAAAGAAAGATCAAGGAGTTTATGAACGGAGATAAAAACACCGAGCGATGGAGATAGAGGAGAACAGTGAAAGGGCCAAATTAAGACGCGCAAGAAAAAAGGTGGAGGAACTAAAGGGTTTTTATTGGCACATGGCCATTTATTTGACGGTAAATCTATTTATCAGTATTTCGAAAATCAGTAGAAACATGTTTTCCGGTGAGAGTTTTGGCGAAGGATTTCTTGAATTTGAAACCTTTGCCGTATGGGTTTTTTGGGGTGTCGGCCTTGCGTTTCATGCGGTAAAGGTTTTCTCGTTGAATCCGATTTTCGGAAAAAAATGGGAAGAAAGGCAGATCAAGAAATATATGGAACAAGACAGTAAAGAAGTCGAAAAGTTCAGATAAATAGGTCTAGATGAAAAATAAAGGTGTTTCTAAACTTGAAGATGAACAAAAGGTGGTTGCCGAGATCGATTCGTATGACGAGAATATTTCGAAAGCCGAAAGAAGGGCTCGGGCAATAAAAAAGGTCAAAGAACTAAAGGGGTTTTATATACACCTAACCATTTATTTGACCATAAATACAGTGCTATTAATGATCAAGATCGTAGGAAACTCGTACTACGGAGAAGGTTTTATGGGGCCTTTGTGGCACTTTAGCACCTTTGGGTCATGGCTTTTCTGGGGCATAGGTCTGGGCTTTCATGCCTCGAAAGTATTTGGTTTCTTTCCTTTTTTTAGAACAGAATGGGAAAGGCGGCAAATTCAAAAGTACATCGAACAAGAAAAAAAAGAGGCCGAAAAATTTAGATGATTATGGCCATGGAAACGAAAAAGAACCATACCGAGAAATTGGTCCGGGCGCAAAAAAGGGTAGATGCGA
Organism: Meishania litoralis; assembly: GCF_042611095.1. Lineage (NCBI taxonomy): Bacteria > Pseudomonadati > Bacteroidota > Flavobacteriia > Flavobacteriales > Flavobacteriaceae > Meishania > Meishania litoralis. The sequence continues at coordinate 759,506 of NZ_JBHFPV010000002.1, read as the reverse complement.
TCAAAAAATTCCATCGACATCTTAAAGTTTATCTCGTCATCAACCTGTTGCTGTTGTTTGCCAACTATCGGGCATTTGATTTCTTGACCGATAAGGGTGTAAACGACACGGGATTTTTTGATTGGTTTCAATGGCATGTTGTTTCCACCCCCGCATTATGGGGTATCGGCCTGTTGGTTCATGCCGTGTATGTCTTTAGGTTCGGTGCAAGACCGCTCAAAGAACTAAAGCCCCGATTTTTAAAGGATTGGGAAGCGCGACAGATCCAGAAATATATCGATAAAGAGAAATCAGACCCTGAAAAATATGAATAATCAAAGATGCCTGAAAGTGAGAATGATATACGACGGGCACCATTACTATTATTTGACCAAATGAACGTAATAATAATTGAAGACGAAAAACCTGCCGCAAGACGATTGGCAAGGCTATTGGCGGCATTGAATGTCGATGTTTCCGTAATGTTGCACTCGGTTCGTGAGTCCATAGAATGGTTTCAGAACAATCCGCATCCCGATCTTATTTTTTTGGATATTCAGCTATCCGACGGACTATCTTTTGAAATCTTTGAAAATGTCGAGGTAAAGAGTGCTATAATATTCACGACCGCCTATGATGAATATGCGCTTCAGGCATTCAAACTGAACAGTATCGATTATTTATTGAAACCAATCGACGATGAAGAGCTAGAGGCGGCGATGAAAAAATATACCGGTCTAAAACCAGTTGGACAAAAATTGACCTTGGATTTTGAGGATATCAAAAAGTTATTGGTCAATCCATTGGAGCGTGAATACAAAAAAAGATTTACCGCAAGAGTAGGGCAGCACCTAAAGATTATAAATGCGGAAGAGGTCGAATGTTTTTACAGTGAGAACAAAGGCACCTATGCCGCTACCATCGATGGTAGAAATTATCTTTTGGAAACTACTTTGGAAAATCTAGAATCAGAACTCGAACCCAAGATTTTCTTTCGCGTGAGCCGTAAGTTCTATGTGAACATCGACCATGTGAAGGATATCATTTCCTATACGAATTCTCGGCTTCAAATCAAATTAAATCGGTTTTCAGATCAGGAAATCATCGTAAGTAGGGAGCGCGTAAAAGATTTCAAGTTATGGTTGGACTAACGTTATTCAAATAATTGAATAACAGAAAATAAAGTATGGCAATAGATTTTTCTTATAATGATAATATAGGGCAAAATCATTCGTCTTTATCGATTCGGTTATCATCAAAGGACGAAGGCAACAATTTAGGAATCAATTTGATAAAAATAGGAAGCAGAACGGCCCCGCCAGGGAGCATAAAAATTGCCAACGAAGGTATGCTCTTGAAGATATCCAAAAGCTGATTTTGCACTTTTTTCTTTTCCTCTGGTGTTAAGTCTTTGACGGTCGATTTTGAAATAAGTGCCACCAACTCCTTGCTCTCGGCAAGCTCTTTTTGCAGCCTTTTGCTATTTCGAATGATCAGTTTATTGACAATTTTCGACATGCTATCATAAAACTGAACGGCCAAATTGGTGTCTTTCAAAAACGGTATTGTATCCGAATTTTTATTGAAAAACCAGGTAACCTCTTCCAATGACCCGGCAATTTGATCGTCATCAAAACCCAGATCCTTTCCGATTCCGAAAATAAATTCTGATTCTTTGTACTCCAATGTATGGTCTTCCCACACGGTTAAGCAAGCTACATCCAAAAAATACCTATTCTCTGAATCAGAGGTGGAATTGTCGAATAGCTTTTCTCGATATGAGCCATCGAAGTTTTCAGCGCTGCTATCAATAAAAGTCAATGAAGAGGCGAACAGTTGCGCCAATCTTTCATCGTTTTTATTCTTTTCCTTCGAATTTAGGGCATGATAGGTAATATTAATGGCCAGGTACTCTAGCGTGTAGGCATGATCACGTATACCGTTTTGATTTTTCAAATAACGTATGAACAGTAAAACATCTATAAAGAGCAGCGAATTGGTGATGATACTGTTGAATGTCTTGCTGATGACATTGTCATCCAAATAAACCCTGGAATCGATAAGCTTTTCGAGCTGGACAGATTTCTTATTGCCGGTGAAGAGTTTGCCCAGAAATGATACATGGTTGACTTCAAGATCTTTATAGAACTGCAGCACTTTTTCTAGAAAATGCTGAAAATCATTGTCGCCGGTATTCCCCTTAAAAGTGAAGTACAACGATGTAAGAAGGTTGATTTTCGCTTTTTCGTCTTCAGACAGCCTGTGTTCCGGTGATATGAAATCAGGAATCTTGGTATTGATTCCATAAACGAATCCCGTTTTCCGCATGCTATTGTATAGGTCCCGAAAATCAAGATAAGTGTCCTGTTGCTCCTTTATGATCGAACCGAACTTATCGATCCAACCGGCTCCTGAGGGGTTCATGGGTAGGTCGTTTAGAACTGCAAATTTAACTTAAAATATGAGATAAACTATGTGCTCAAAATAGGATCGGGCCATGTATTGTAAAATCATTTTTTCTATCGCTTTTTGAAGATAAAAGTACTTTTGGCCTGAGTGACTATCGTGCTGAGATTTTTGACTTTTAGGCGGGTAATTATGGTTTAATGCCCATTTTAGTATACCGAATTCTGGTAGCAAGCAAGTCGTAGTGAAGAAACATGAAGTAATGTAAATGCCCGCCCATATAACATTCAAACGACGACCTATTTATTTCAAGTTAGACCATTGCCCTCTCATTCTTTTGGTTGCCATGATCAAAGCTCGATCCAATTGTCGAGATCCAAGGTCCAATCGTAGTTTTGGTAGGTGATATCGATTCTTTTTGTGGTAGGTATGATTTCTTGTCGCTTTAAAATTTTCTTTATGCCCTTTTTGCAACCAAAATCACCTCTAAACCAATTGAATAATGAGGTGACGGCAACCTCGTTGTTTTCAGCATTATATTTTGATGTTCTTTTAAGATAAAGCTCAGTGCCTCTATCAAACTGGTCATCTAGCCTAGGAGCTTCGTAGATGGCGACCGGCGGACAGTCTTTGGCGCCACAGTTCAGGGCGAAATGAACGCGATGATCGCGTTTGTCTACGCGCAGTTTTCTTTCAAATCTATCGGGAAACCATTTTCGAACGAAACCGAGCCCCAAAGGCCATTGCGATTTTCGAATGATGCCATGTTCGATTTTTTCAAAGGAAATCATTCTGCCCGCAATAGGAAGCTGTTCTTTTTTAAAAAAGCTTCTTTTATCATCATAAAGCTTCGGGTTCTCAGAAAGTATGACCTGAATATAGGCGTTGTAGACATTCACCCAGAACGCTAATTTCTTGTCGTCGGTAGAGAGTCCATTTACAATATCCTCGAGCGAGAGGCCATAAATTTTCTCCCTGATTTCATTGGTGCTTGCACCATTTTTGATATTCACGAGAAACGCCTCTGAAAGTTCATTTAAATCAAGTTCTTTGCTGGTACTCTGAGCATTTGAATTCAATGTTATCAGCAGAAAAACACAGATTAGGCGGTTAAGTTTCAGACCTATGGTTTGCATGCGACTTCTATTTAGCTTTTCACTACATACGAAAAATGGTGTCCAAAGGTTTGGTCGTCAAAAGAACCAAACCTTTCCTGTAAATTTACGTATATAAGGGGCGCATTGTTGGTCAAAAAATACGTTCCAAGTAATTTTCAAGAAAGACAGGCTTACTTTTGTACAATGGTTTCCATAATTATTCCAGCACATAACGAAAAGAAAAATTTAGAAAGGCTCTTGGGGTATTTGGAAAAATCGAACATTAAAAATGCTGAAGTAATCGTGGCGTTTTCAGAAGCAACCGATGATGGCCAGATTGATGTCAGGAAGCCTTCATTTGCGAATTTTTTGAGATGTAAAGGCCAGGGCAGGGCATTTCAAATGAACAGCGGGGCGAATGCCGCAAAAGGCGGAATTCTTGTTTTTTTGCATGCCGATGTCATTCCTCCTGAGACATTTTTGACTGATATAGCGAATGTTATGAACAAGGGATATGATGCCGGCTTTTTTTCTTATCGATTTGACAGTAATAGTTTACTGCTTAAAATAAATGCACTGTTCACGGCCAGAGATGGATTTTTTACCGGCGGAGGCGACCAATGTCTCTTTATCAAAAAACCAGTTTTTGAACGTTTGGGGCGATTTGACGAAAATCAAATCGTTATGGAGGATTTTGAGTTTTTTCAAAGGATGAAAAAGCATAAGGTAAGATATACGATCATAAAGAACGACTTGATCGTCTCGGCTCGTAAATATCTTCATAATTCGTATATTCGGGTCAATCTATCTAATCTCTTGCTCGTAATCTTGTTCAAATTTGGATATCCACCGCACAAGCTGAAATCGCTTTACGGCAAACTGATTCGAACTCCCTATCAAAATCCGTCCTGATTTTGAAAAAGGTAAAAATCATCAATGGCATACAACAGGTGGGTATTGGCGTGAAAGACGCCAAGCAAGTCTTCAATTGGTATCGAAAAAACCTAGGTTTTGACATACTTGTTTTTGAAGATGTGGCAACGGCCAGTTTAATGACCCGTTATACCGATGGCGTAGCTCATGAGCGTTACGCAATATTGGCTTTGAACATGGTCGGGGGCGGGGGACTGGAAATCTGGGAATATCGCAGTAGAGTTTCCGAGCCATCAAAAACATCCCTGTTATTAGGTGATTTGGGAATTAACGTTCTTAAGATACGATCTCATTCTATCGATAAAGTATATGCCAAGCTTCAAGAACAAGGCATAAATCACTTGTCGAAAAACGGGAAGTCGCATTTCTTTTTTTCCGATTCTTGGGGCAATCTAGTTCAAGTGGTCAAGGATGATTATTGCTTTACGGCCACGAAATCTTGCTCGGGCGGTGTTTCGGGGTCAATTATCGGCGTTTCCGATATGCGAAAAGCATTAAGGTTTTATCAAGGGTTCTTGGGTTATGAAACTCTGATAAGCGACCAAACAGGCGTGTTCGCCGATTTTGAAAGACTACCTGGCGGAGGAAATCAATTTCGAAGGGTACTTCTTAAACATCCGGCAAGACAGATCGGTGGGTTTGGAGAACTTTACGGACCTTCACAAATCGAACTTTTACAAGTTTTGGACCGAACACCCCATAAAATTTATAAAGATCGTCTATGGGGCGACCTTGGATATATACATTTATGTTTTGATGTGAACGGAATGAACGTGCTTCGCCAAGAAGCCAAGTCTTTGGGCTATGAATTTACGGTCGATAGTGCCGATAGTTTTGATATGGGCGAGGCCGCTGGCCGATTTGCCTATGTTGAAGACCCCGATGGAACTTTGATAGAGTTCGTTGAAACCCACAAAGTACCGATACATAAAAAATTAGGATTATATATCAATCTTAAAAATAGAAATCCTTTCAAACCACTTCCAAAGATTTTGGTCAAAGCCTTGAAGTTCCATCGACGAACAAAAGATTTATAGGCGTCACTGAATGCAGTTCTTTAAGGGTTTTGACCAACTTTTTAAGGCCGATGGCATCAACATTGCTTTCGGCCGAACGACCATGTTCAACTACACCTACGAAGTAATCCGCCGATAAGTTTTGTTTGTTGTTCTTATAGGATTTTGAGCGCACTTCGTCGATTGCGGCGCTACGAGCGATGTTCAAAATCCACGTAAAAAAATCGACCTTTGGAGGGGCTATAGGTTTCGGCATTGTTCCAAATTTTAATGAATACATCTTGACGGATTTCTTGGGCAAGCGCATCATTACGCACGATAGTATTGATCACCCCACAGATATTTTCTGCATACATTGTATGTAGCCGTTCTAAGGCGGCAATATTTTTTGACTGAAACTTTTTAACTAGTAAATCTAGTTCTACCATACTTTTTCGTAGCCCAACAAAATAAAAAAGCTGCCAGATAGGCAGCTTTTTAAACCAATTGTTTTACGTTATTCTATAATTCCCGTGCAACTGACCCGGGCACCGGCGGCACCGCTGGGCTGTGATGTGAAATCATCAACTCCCTGATGCACGATTACGGCTTTGCCTACAATATTCTTGTTCTCGTCATCACAGCCGATACACCATTGGTCCCTAGCATTGAATTCAATAGTGGCGTTACCTTCTGAATCGGCCGTAAAATTACCAATATCGCCCCGATGATAACCTTCTGAAGCACCCCACTTACCATGTGGTTCATTGGTAGGGTTCCAATGTCCGCCGGTGGAGTTACCGTCATCGGACGAACAATCGGCCTTTTCATGAATATGTATGGCATGTTCGCCGGGAGTCAGTCCGGTTAAAACCGCGGTCATTTTTACTTCACCGTTTTCTTCCGTAAATGTGACATCCCCCTTTACGTTGCTATCGCTTTTAGGTTCCATTGAGAACTTTATGGTCTCGACCGAAACTTCTTCTTTTACTTCTTCAACAACTGTCTCAACATCTTCGGCTGCATCCTCGGCATCCTTTTTGACTTCCTTGCAGTTATAACCGGCTATCATAACCAGACCCAAGGCCATTATTTTTATTTTTTTCATTGTTGTTCTATGTTTTAGATGGGCAATAAAGTTAAGAATTAAAACACGGCATTTCAAATGCGATTCAAAACGTTTTTAGCCCGGTAAATCGAGTTTCTATTCGGTTTCCGGCATAAGAATGCCAAGAAAATATTTTTCATCGAGATATTTTTTGGCGACTTCTTGTAGGTCTTCAGCCTTTAAATCGGCCAATTTTTCCACAAAGTTCAAAATTGCATTGGCATCTTTATCTTCTTGATCGGCTTCCAATAGGTTGTCGATCCAGAATTTATTGGTTTTTAAATCTTCCTTGTATTTCACCAAATAGGTTTCTTTTACCTTGGTCATGTCCTCCGGAGTGACGCCTTCATTCTTGATTTTCTCCACCTCGGCCAACGCTGCCGCTACCAATTTGTCAACGTTCTCGGGCCCGCAAGGAAAATTAATACTGAAGGTCATACTGGAATATGAGATCTTACTAAGGCTGCCACGTGCACCAACGCCGTAAACGCCACCTTCTTCTTCCCTGAGCTTTTCGATAAGCTTAATGCTCAGCACCTCGCCGAGGGCAGCTATCGCCATTTCGGTCTTGCTGTCATAGGGCATCTCTTCTATCCATGTGATGCTGACGTTGCTTTTGGGATCTTCACCTCTTTTTATGACATGTTTTTGATATTCGTCCTTGCTTCTAAATTTGGTGGGAATGTATTTTTCATTGCTCTGTTTCCCCGGTAAAGAGGCCAAATACTTTTCTGCATACTCGGCAACTTTTTCTTCGTCTAGGTTGCCGACTAGATAATAATGAAAATCACCAGCATCGGCAAAGCGCTCCTGATATTTGGCATAGGCCAAATCGTAATCCGAAGCATCCATTTTTTCGATCGTTGGAAAACCGGTATATCGCGGATTTCCCTCATTTCGGATTTTACCCAATTGATCTTGAAAATAGAACTGTGGATTGGCCATTAGGTTGCCCAAAAAGCTCTTTTGTTTGGTAATGAACGAATTGAAGGCTTCCTTATCCTTGTTCAGTGCGGTAAAATAGAGATGGATCATTTGAAACAAGGTTTCCAAGTCTTTTGGAGCGGCCGACCCCGAAAAGTTTTCACTGAAACCACGTATACTTGGATTGACCATAACAATTTTACCGCTCAGGAATTTATTCATATCCGTTAAGGAAAGCCCGCCAATACCAGCTTCCGCCAGACCATTATTGGCAAAGGTCGTCGCCTTAAGCTCCTCATCTGAATACAGACTTGTTCCGCCCGGACTGAATGCCTTAAACAGCACTTCGTCATTTTTGAAATCGGTTTTCTTGTAAGTCACGGTTGCACCATTACTCAAGATGAGTGTGGTTGTGCCCAAAGTCTCGTTTGTTGGCTTATCGGTAATGGAGCCGGGTTCGGGCAAAGTTTCCAAAAGTTCGCTTCTTACAGCTTCGTCTTCATATTTGGCTATTTCGGAGGTTTCTAATTTTTCGAGCAACTCCCGAACCTGTTCCTCGGTTACTTGGGTCAGCCCCTCTTTTTCAGGGCCGGTAATGACGATAACCCGGTTGTCGTCATGTAAAAATGCGTTGATGAGATCGCTAATTTCCTTCAGCTTTATATCTGGCAAAAGCTGTTTGGTCATGTCAAACTCCCATTCGATACCCGGAATCGGGGCATTCTCAAGATAATTATTGATATACTCACCTACGATTCTTTCACTTTCCAATTTATCGCGATCATTATATTGTTTCTCCAACTGTGCGAGCAGACTTTTTTTAGCTCTTTCGAATTCAGCTTCTTGAAAGCCGAATCTTTTTACACGTTCATTTTCCTCCAAAATGGCCTTCAGTCCATTAAGTTGGCCTTCTGGGCTTGTCATCGCAAAAGATTGATAGGCATTCTTGGTTCTGGCAAACGTTCCCCCATACGATGAAAAACCAAAAACAAATGGTGGGTTCGCACTGTTTCTCAACTCATCCAATCGGTTATTGATCAAGGTCGAAAAAAGGTTTTTTACCAATCTGTCACGATAATCACCAATCGTGGTAAGTGTAGGAGCTTCAAAATGATCCTTGTACATGACCTGTACCTGTGAGAACGCCGCTTCTTTGTCAGACGCAATGGCAATCAAGGTTTCTTCATGATTGGGCAATTCATAAGATTCGCGCTTCTTCGGATTATCGGACTTTTTGATACCCGAAAAGTGTTCCTGGATCTTTTTTTCCATGGTTTCGATATCCAGATCACCAACGGCCACCACCGCCATCAAATCAGGTCGATACCATGTTTTGTAATAATGGCGAACATCGTCATAAGAAAAATTCTCAAGATTTTCTTTTGTGCCGATAGGTAGTCGGTCGGCGTATCTCGAACCATACATCATTTTGGGCAGGTATACTTTCTGCATTCGCTCATCGGCACCCAGACGAAGCCGTAGCTCTTCCAAAACGACTCCTCGCTCACCATCTATTGCCTCTTCGGATAAAGTGGTGTTGTGCGCCCAATCTTCAAGAATCTGAAACCCTTTTTCAAGTTTTTCGGGATCATCACTGGGAATGGGAAGAATGTAAACCGTTTCATCAAAACTGGTATATGCATTTAAGTCGGCCCCAAATTTTACACCGATGCTCTGTAAATAGTCGACAAGGTCATTCTTTTTAAAATTCTTGGTGCCGTTAAAGTTCATGTGTTCCATGAAATGGGCAAGGCCGAGTTGTCTATCACTTTCCATAATAGATCCGGCGTTGACCACGAGCCTTAATTCAACCTTGTCTTCAGGCTTGCCATTATTTCTAAGGTAATAGGTGAGTCCGTTCGAAAGTTTGCCCACTTTTACATTGGGGTCGGTAGGGATTTTACCCTCGGTAATCGTTTCGGATTCAGAAATCGCCGAATCGGTCTGTGCCAATAGGCCTGCCATGCAAAATAGCATCACTATCAGCGTAGATATAATTTTTTTCATGTGAGTTACTTAATGATTAGTTTTTAAATATAGAGCATATCAACGTTCTTACAAAGGTTCGGTGGATTATTATGGTCTTCTTAAGATTTTAGCAGCGCTTTAGGGTCGAGAATCTGGCGTTTTAGGTTCTCACAGATTAAAATCGATTTGTCGATTCTTGTTTGTGGGTTTTTGTAGCGTGCTATTGCGTAGATGAGCCCTCGCTTTTTGCCCGGGGTGAACGATTCAAAAATTTGTTGGCCTTCGGGGCCACTTTCGAATACCGCCTCCATCTACTCGGGCATCTCGACCCCATATTTGGAGTCGTCTTCGAACAATTGCCATTGAAAATAGTGGTTTGGAAAAACACCCGATTCTTTTTGATAGCGTTTGCCGAACGTCATGAGGTAATTTCTCTTTATATTCAGGATGGCCCCATAAAATATGAGCTCCCGGCCTTCAAAGAAGGCCTTTATCTTGACCCTTTTCTTATTCTTTTCGAGAAAGGGCAGCACGATTTCTTCGGGAAGCATCAGGGAGTGGTCGCTACCCGAAACAGATGTCTCAAAGACCTTTCTTTTCAATTTGTAACCTGTGTTTTTCTCAAATCGGTATTTATAAAAACCCCGATCTGTAAACGATCAAAGTGGGCCGACGAAAAATGGTTCTTCAAATAACCCAATTGCAGACTGGTGTTTTTGAATACATGAAATCCTATTGCCCCATAGAGCCTGTTTTGACCAAAAACCTCGTTCTGTAAGTTGATAAAGATTTCATCATAGAAATTTAAGAACACAGCTTTGGCCAGGGGCACGGTAACCTGAAGCCGATAGCGTGCCCGATGTTGGGTGTCGGTACGGTCGCCGAAATCCAAAAAACGTTGCTCAAGCCGGTAGCGATGTTCGAATGCTACTTTGTTGACCTTGTTCTTTAAAATGAACTGCTCAAAAATACGATGCTCCTTCGATTCTGTTTCTCCAGGAATTTTTTCATAAGTACCGTCGGTAACAATAAATCCGTAACCGAATGTTGCTATTGCATTAGGATTGATATGATAGTTCAGCCCGGAACGCAACAATAATTGATTGAAGTTCTTCAACTGTTCGTAATACCGTGCTTGGGCCTCGGTGTGAATGCTCAATTTTTCCGACACCCGGTTCGTTCCGAAATACATATGCCAAGAACCCAATTTGTTTTCTCCCGATTCTTGGGCCGTTGCAAAAAGAACGTTGAACAACATTAAAGTTAACAGTAGTCGATTCATACGGTCAAAATCTTAATACCTCACACTTCAATAAACACGAATTACACAATTTCGAGTCTTAATCATTTTCTAAACTGAAGTTTTCGGTTTCCTTAAATGGGGATAGATTCAGTTGCTCCATGGATTCGCGATACGTTTTCCACTTCTCTTCGAAAAAAGTATTGGTCTTCTGTAGTGCGCCATCAAGTTCTTCTTTGGCAAACTGCATCAAACGTTTTTCGGTGGCTGTAAGCCCATTTTTTCGTGTGCCCACATAATAACTGGCATTGCCGATACGCTGCATGACCGTTATTTCGGGATTTCTCGTGATTCCCTGGCGTTTGTCTTCCTTGCCCAAATACAGGGCGATTACCGAATCGATTTGTTTTACAATATCGGTTGACGCCTTGATCTGGTCCTTGTATTTTTTCTTGTCAAGTTCTTTCAGTTCTTTTTGATATTTATCGGCGGTGTTCTTACTTTCTACCAACTGCTTTACGGCATCTGCCGCAATTTGGGTAAGGTTTTCGAGGTTTTTGGAGTTTTCATAGACCTCGTTTATCGATGCGACGGAAACATCAAGTCTGGGATCCGACTCCACTTTGATCTTCGTTTCATCGCTCTTATCACCAAAAGAAACCTTTATCTTATAATCCCCCGGTTTTACATCGGTGCCGCCGCGTTCATCATTTGATTTGCTGATTTTTCTCGAAGGTCGATCTGGACCTTTTTCATCCATATTCCAATAAATTCTATGGAATCCTGCCTTTTCAGGGGTTTTGTACTTTAACGTGCGGATAACTCGGTCTCCTTCGTAAAAATCGAACTGGATGGAATCTTTTTTCTGCACGCCGGTAAGTTCTTCTTTATCATCGGTTGCCGTGGAATCTTTCTTTGTTTCTTCTTTTTCGGAATCTTTTTTATCCGCATCCTTCTTTTTGCCCTCCTTCAAATAGTAGGTAATCATGGCTCCTGCTTTTCGGTTTTCGGCATTGTACAGGGCATCGCCCCCGAAACGGCTTCCCGTGGGTTGTTGATAGGCCGCTTGGTAGGCCGTTGGCGGTTCGAACAGCTTGATCTCGTTTTGAAGTATGTTCGGATCTTGAGCCATTGCCCGCAAGGGTCTTATGTCGTCCAATACCCAAACGGCACGGCCAAAAGTACCAATGACCAGGTCATGTTCCCGTGGATGTATGACCATGTCTTTCGTTGAAACGGTAGGGAAGCCTTCTTTCCACTTTTGCCATTTGGCCCCGGCGTTGAACGAGATGTAAAGTCCATCGTCAGTGCCTAAAAACATTAAATTGGGATCGATGATATCCTCAACGATCGAAAGGGTGTAGCTCTGCACGTCGTTTTCATCAACGATCCGTTCCCAGGTTTTTCCGTAATTCTTGGTACGATAGGCATAGGGGGTGTAGTTGAACCTACGATAATCGTTGGCGACCAAAAGTGCTTCACCCTTATTTTTGTTCGATGCCTTGATCTGGGCTATCCAACTTCCTTTGGGCAGGCCTTTGATGTTCTGTGTTACCTCGACCCAATTGGCGCCACCATTTTGCGAATAATGTACCCGACCGTCATCGGAACCCGTCCATAGCATATTTTTTTCTACCGCAGAGGGCTCGATCACCAAAAGCGTACAGTGGTTCTCGGCCCCGGTCGCATCCATGGTCAGGCCGCCACTTTCCGATTGTTTTTGCTTTTCGGGATCGTTCGTCGTCAGATCCGGAGAGATTACTTCCCAAGTCAGGCCTTTGTCGGTCGTTTTGTGTACGAACTGACTACCAAAATAAGCGGTACTATTATCAAAGGGGTCTTGGGCTATGGCTGAATTCCAATTGAAGCGAAGTTTGGTCTCGGCATCGGGGGGCGTAGGACGCACGATATAATTGTTGCCGGTAATATGGTCGTAGCGCGATACAAAGCCCTGTTGACTCATGGTATAGCCATAGCGGGAATCATCAGGGTCGGGCACGACATCGAAACCATCGCCGAAGCTGATTTCTTGCCAATAGCTATTTCTAATACCTTGGGCTTTCCAGACATAGGCGGGACCGCGCCAAGAACCGTTGTCTTGTAGTCCGCCATACACGTTGTACGGAAATTCGTTGTCGACATTGATATGATAGAACTGCGCTACGGGGATATTGCCGATAAACCGCCAGGTCTTTCCACCATCTTTGGTAATGTTCATGCCCCCATCGTTGCCGTCCATCATGAACTGTCCGTTCTCGGGGTGGATCCACCACGCGTGGTGGTCGGGGTGAATACCGTTATCGACCCCGTAGGCAGGCATTAATTGGGTAAAACTCTTGCCGCCATCTTCAGAAACGTTGACATAGGTAAATATGGAGAATACGCGATTTTCGTTCTGTGGGTCTACATAAAGCTCGAAATAATAAAAAGGGCGGTTGCCAATATCGTCCTTATCATTGATTTTTTTCCATTTGAACCCGCCATCCTCCGACTTGTACAGCGCGTTCTTTTTTGATTCGATCAAGGCATAGACTATATTCGGTTTTCCAGGGGCAATGGCAACGCCCATACGCCCTAGTTCACCTTTGGGAAGCCCGTCCTCGTCGGTCAACTTCTTCCAATTTTTACCACCATCATGGGTCATGTACAGACCACTGCCAGGGCCGCCCGATTTAAAGAACCACGGATCCCGTTTGTGTTCCCACATCGCGGCTATCAATTTATTCGGGTTGGCAGGATCCATTACCAAGTCGGCAACACCGGTCTTGTTGTTCACAAAGAGTATTTTTTCCCAGGTCTCGCCTCCGTCTGTAGTCTTATAGACCCCGCGTTCGGGGTGCTCGCCCCAGGGCGAACCGATAGCACCGACATATACGGTATTGGGATCTGATGGGTCGATTTTTATGCGATGTATGTGCCTTGTGTTTTTAAGGCCCATGGCGATCCAGTTTTTGCCTCCGTCCAACGATTTGTAAACGCCATAGCCCCCGTTCAAACTGTTTCTGGGATTTCCTTCTCCCGTACCGACCCATATTACCGAAGGATTCGATTGTTGGATGGCCACCGCACCAATTGACGCCGTCAGTTCTTTGTCGAATATAGGCTCCCATTTGATGCCTCCCGAAGTCGATTTCCAAAGTCCGCCCGATGCCGTTCCCACATACATTATATCCGGATTATCATTAACCGCATCGATGGCGGTAACGCGCCCGCTCATGCCACCAGGACCTATATTTCTTGGTTTTAGATCTTGCATTAGATCCATGTTGAAATCTTGGGCGAATAGGGAAAGGGTTGCGAAGAAGAACGCAACGAAGGGTAATTTTGTAGTCATTTTTAGAGTAGTTAATTAGCTGTTCTAAATATACAGAAAACTATTGCGTAAAGTCTTAAAGAGGTGTTAACGGATGGCATGTGATGAGGGAGGCGGTTCATTCATTTTTATAGATAGTTCCGTCTTTCATCACGAACCTTACCTTGCGCATGACAGATATATTTTTGGTAGGATTACCTTCTACGGCTATGATATCTGCCAAAAAACCTTTCTCCAACTTCCCAAGTCTTTTCAAATGGAAAACATTGGCATTCAAGGAAGTAGCTGATTTAAGGACATCCAAAGGTTGCATACCGTACTCGACCATCATTTCCATTTCGCGATAATTCTCGCCGTGCGGAAAAACACCCACATCGCCACCAAAGGCAATATCTACTCCCGATTCCATAGCGAGCTTGAACGATTTTTTCTTCGTTGTAATCCGTTCCGGATCTGGATCGCTTCCCTTTTTCCAACCGCCGTATCGCAAAATAGCATCTCCCGCGGCCAAGGTGGGGCAGAGGGCCACACCATTGGTTTTCATCATTTGAAAGATTTCGGCGGTTCCGCCATCACCATGTTCGATGGTTTCCACACCTCCTAAAATGGCACGTTTCATCCCTTCCGGCGTACTCGCATGGGCCACGACGTACTTGCCGGCCGTCGTTGCAGCGGCGACCATGGCATCGATTTCTTCCTGTAAAAAGGTCGGTTGGCTGGGTGCCCCTTTTTTCCACCGATAGTCTGCATAGATTTTGATGAGATCGGCCCCGTTGCCCATTTGTCGGCGTACAGTTTTTACCGCTTCGTCAATACCGCTAACAGGTTCGGCCCCTAAAGGAACGGTGACCCCGTCATGGAATCCTTTTGGCCCATAGGCTCCGGTTGCCACGATTGCCGGGCCCGCCACCAACAATCTCGGCCCGGGAACAATACCTTCTTCGATGGTCTTTTTGAGATACACATCAGTATAACCTGCACCTTCGGCACCAAGGTCGCGCATAGTGGTAACGCCGGCCATCAATGATTTTTTGGCATGAACGCTTCCGCGGATGGCCCGTTCGACAGGGGATTCCTTCAATACCTGATCGTTCCATTCCGTTTCATTATAGGGATGTAGCAATAAGTGTGAGTGCCCTTCGATGATGCCCGGCATCAGCGTGGTTCCCTTTAAATCAATTGTCTTCGTGTTTTTGGGGAGTTTTACTTCTGAAATGTTACCTGCATAAACGATGGTATTCCCTTCGACGAGAACGCCCCAATTCTCATGGATTTCATGGCCATCGAAAACACGATCGGCCTTTAGGAAGGTTTGCGATTGGAGGCAGGCGTGGCAAATGATGAGTAATAGCAAGAATCTATACATAAGGCTAGTTTTGGGCCGCGTTTTTTGCGATTTCGTTCAGACGTTTTTCGATTTCCGATTTTGATAGCCATTTTCCCTGCCGAAAGACTCCGGCAAGGTCTTGCAAGGCATCCAGATTTTCAAGCGGGTTGCCGTTGACCAAGATCAAATCGGCTTCCAAGCCCGGTTTTACCTCACCGAAAACATCCTCCATGTCAAAATATTTAGCAGGATTTATTGTTCCCGATTGAATAATTTGCAATGGCGACAACCCTGAACCCGACATGCCATCGATTTCATGGTGGATCGAGAAACCGGGAACGTTGAATAGTTGTGGCGCATCAGAGCCCAAAAGCATACCGTGACCGCCTTCCTGCAATTTCTTTAACAACTGTTTTCGGATCGAATCGAATCGTTGCCATTGCATTTCCGAGAATCCTGCTGAGGTAGTCGTGGATTCTTCTTTGCGCCGTTGCCAATTCTCTAGGGTAGTGGTGGGCATGTATTTCATTTCGGGCTGTTGCAACAGTTCGTCGGCCGAAATAGGGGCGAACCAGCGCTCAAAAAGACTTTGGGTCGGTACGATCCAGACGTTGTTTTCTTTTGCCATGGCAACCAATTCATCGATTTTAGTGGTATCGGCCAAAGGTGTAAAATTGTAACCAAAGAAACCATTTTCATCGGGCCTTACATTGGCCGATTCGGGTACAAGACCCTCTAAAAAGCCATCGATATGGTCTATGGACGCGTATTTGCTTTCAAGGGCATGGCGGATACCGACATCGACGGGTACGTGCCCCGCAAAAGGTATTCCGACCTCATTGGCCGTTGCCACCATTTGATCAAAGGCCGCCAACGGCACGCCGGGATGGATCTTTAAAAAGTCGTAGCCATCTTTGGCGTATTGCCTCACCTTGGCCTCTGCTTCTTCGGGGGTGGGAATCGTATTGCCGTTCAATGACGGACTCGAAGTGTAGATTCTTGGACTTATAATTTCTCCGTTCGATGCCTTTTGTCGTAGCCCTAAATGTATCGGGTCGCCCAACATTCCCCGAATCGTGGTGATACCGTTCGACAGGTAAAGAAACAATACTTCTTCAATACGTTTTGCATCGGTCGATGGGGGAGGAATGTGGGCATGCATCTCGGCAAGACCGGGCATAAGGTATTTTCCGGAACCATCGATGGTATTTGCATAGGATTTCGGATTTTCAACCGTCTGTTCGATACGCCTGATTTTGCCGGAATCGATGACCACCTGTCTGTTTTCCAATATACTTCCGGTTCTGACATCGACAACGTTGACGTTCGATACCAACGTGGCCGTCTTACTTGCTTTTTCTTGGGCCTGATTGCAGGAAAAGCACAATAAAATAATCGCAACGAACAATGTTTTTTTCATGATTTAGTCAATTAAGATTATCTATTATAAGGGTATTCGTTTATCCAATGGAAACCACGGTTCATTAAAAGGAAATTTTTCTTGGTAAGAATCCGTGATTCATAATGAAGGGTGTCATTTTCCACGACACCAAAAAAGGTCAGGGTCGAATCGGTTTTTATATAATTGAAAGTAAATACATCAGTCGAATCCCGAAAACTTTTCATCATAAATTTCCCATTGATACTATCGACCTCGAATTCATACCCGTTTCTTTTCATATCTGTTTGTACAACTTGAGCGTATTTATCAGATTCAACGATGAGGTATCTCCATGACCCGGCAAATTTGTTCCGAGGTGTCAGGGTATCTTTGTTTATTACAGAATTTTTGATCTCATAGAGCCCATAAAGCGGGATTTTGACCTTATTTTCTGTTCTTGCGGTATAGGACTTTACGGCCGCGCTCAATGAAGTGAAGAATAACAGAATAATGAATCCCCATTTCAATATTCGACTAAAAGCTACCCATTTTCCGGTATTGAAAAACAATGGCTCCGTTTTCCTTTTTTCCAAACCTTGATCTGCGAGAATTGCTTTGGTAAGCCTACCAATATAAGGGGTAGTCAAAAGCACTGCAATAATCAATAATTGCAGGGAAAATAGCTTAACCGGAATGTCATAGAAAAAATTGATTGCGACCACGTTGATAAGCACACCAATGGCAATCAAACAACCCAGTAGTTTCGTTTTTCGATGAATCAAAAGAATTCCGGAAAAAAATTCCAGCAATCCTGCAAATAAGGCATACCCCTTAGATACACCCATCATAGTCCAATAAATGCCCATAAGTGATCCCTGACCATAAGGTTGCAGCAACTTATAATAGTAAGGTTCAAAAAATTGAACGGGAATAATCTTGAACAAACCATAATGTATCATTTGGTATGCCAAAAAATAGCGAAGAATGATTTCTAGAATGTAATTAAGCCTATCATAAGTACGTGGACCATTACCAACGAAATGCCATAACAAAGTGCCGATCAGAGAGATGATGGCGAAAAGCAACAACAAAAGGTAATCGTAAATCTTGTCTCCACTTCCGGTAGCCGCACTGCTGATCTTTGATTCAATGCCCAATAGATCGTACCCGAACCAGGAAATTAGGTGTTCAAAAATATTGGAATGATGTTCAGTTAATAACGAAAGACCAGGAAGCTTGCTAAAAGGCCAGGGAAAAATGAGTAGACAGAAAAGAATAAATATAAATTTGAAAAGTATTTTGTTCTTGATAAGCATTGCTTCTTTTTTAAGATATTCAAACTTGCCCTAACAAACCTTTATTCTTTTCATTCGGTTGTAACAGGTCCCATAGGTTTCCGTACAGGTCTTTGAATACCGCCACGGTACCATACGCTTCTTCCTTTGGCGAACGTACGAATTCGACATTTCGATTTACCATTTTGTGGTAATCCCTCCAAAAATCATCGGTGTACAAAAATAGAAAAACCCTTCCACCGGCTTGATTGCCGATACTTGCAGCTTGTTCTTTATTGGCCGCCTTTGCCAATAAAAGTGCGCAGTCATTTGCACCCGGAGGCGCGACCAAGACCCAACGCTTGTCTTCGCTCAACTTGGTGTCTTCAATCAATGTAAAATCCAATATTTGGGTGTAGAACGCAATGGCCTCGTCATAATCATCGACTACCAGGGCTATATGCGCTATGTGCTGCCTCATTTGACTATGGTCGAATCCAACAATTCTTGAAGCTTGTTTTTGTCGAATACCGATTTTTCTTTGATTACCATGTATATACTTTCGGTATTCTTGATATTTTCCAAGGGATTTGCATCCAGCAGCACTAGATCCGCAATTTTGCCTGCTTCAATATGGCCATACGCCGCATCTTGCTTAAGGAATTTTGCCCCATTATAGGCCGATGTTCTTAGAGCGTTCAAAGGTGAAATACCGTTCACGACCATTTCTTGAAGCTCTTTGTGCAATGACATCCCGGGATAGGTGTACGAGTTATAGGCCCCACTATCGGAACCGGCCAAAAGGGCTACTCCGGCATCGTTGAGCGACTTCGCCAAGGTGCCGAAAAAGGTATCGAGTTCCTTACGGTCTTGAAGGGTCTTGGACGTAGCATTCTTCACCCTGTTGATTCGGCCTTTATAGGTTTTGATGATACCCTTGCCCATATAATCCAAATAGGGGTCGTTACTATGATCTACTTCATCCAAATAGCTTAGGGTCTTGCCAATATGCAACGTGGGGGTTACGAACACGCCATTGTTCTTAAGGTATTGAAAAGTTTTTGATGCCGTGCTATCCGAATAGCTTTTGCGCAGCAATGGCATGGCGTCCCAAAAACCGATTTCGCCGTCTACAAGTTTTTGGGTAATCTCCCTTTCGTCTGCGGAACAGCCTTTCATAATATAGTAGAGATGTTCGATGCCATCGATTCCCGCCGCGATGGTTTCCTCTAAGGTCACGCTGAAGGGCATGTGTCCGGAAGTAATCAGTCCTCTTTTTTCGGCCTCGGCGATTGTGTTCAGATAATTTTTGCCAGAAATTCGGCTGTCATACAGCTTTACGTAATCAACCGGAATTCTTTGTAATACGTCCAACGCATTATTGATATCGATGTCGTTTTCGACTTCAAGCGAGCCGGCCCAAGTGGCATTGGGGCCATCGATCTTTGGTCCTGAGGTAAAAATCGTAGGCCCGATCAGATGTCCGTTTTCAATTTCAGACTTCCATTGCGTTACAGGCCCTGTCAGATCGCCCCCGGCGTCGCGAACCGTGGTTATTCCGTTGGCGATGAAAAGTTTGAGAAAGTTTTTGTTCGATTTGACCAGTGAATCCCCACCTCGAAAATGAACATGGTTGTCCCAAAAGCCTGGAAGAAGAAATTTTCCCGAGGCGTCGATGGTCTGTTTTGACTCGAATTTTCCTACCGAGTCGGCATTTCCTATTTTTGTGATGCTTCCTTCAAAAATAAAAATATCCTTTTCTTCGACTTTACCACTTTCCAAGTCAATAACCTGTCCGTTTAAGATGGCAATGTCATAGCTTTCCTTTTCTTCCGATTGGCATCCCATTAAAATAAAAAGAACCAAAAGGAAAGTGAAAATTGTAAAAATTCGGGTCGTCATCATTCAGTTTATATCATGCTGAAAGATAGAAAAGAAATACCGATCCCTTAATTTGAAAGACAGAATTGGTACTTGTTTTTCGCAATTTCTTAGTTTCTTGGTACCTTTCTAGCCTATGGGGCAACGATCGGCACCTTGGTACTATCTTGTTTTGTTGATTTTGGCGGGTGAAGCGGTATTCATATTGCCCTTTGTATTGCCAAGGGTGTTCCGCCCTACTGTTTTAGATGTCTTTCAATTGGATAATTTACAATTGGGACTTTGTTTTTCGGTTTACGGAATCATCGCCCTTCTGTCATATCTTGTCGGGGGGCCGTTGGCGGATAAATATCCTCCTCGAAAATTAATGGCCATAGCATTATGGATGACCGCTTTGGGAGGGTTGTTGTTTGCGACTTTCCCAAGTTTTGAGATCCTTCGGGGTTTATACGGTTATTGGGGTTTTACCACAATTTTCTTGTTCTGGGCACCGATGATCAAAGCCGCCAGGGTATGGGGCGGTGACCGGTCACAGGGCAAGGCTTTCGGATTTTTGGACGGGGGCCGTGGTCTTACCGGGGCCTTGTTCGCCTTGATGGGCGTCTTTATATTTTCTTTGTTTGTTTCGGATCAAGTGGATACCGTGCCGCTTGTTGATAGAAGGGAGGCCTTTAGATATGTCATTTACTGTTCGGCCGTGATCATTACCGTAATTGGGATATTGGTATGGGTTTTCATGAAAACCGATATCGAAGATGGGAAAATACAACTGCAACAAATTTCGGGCAAGCAAATCGGACAGGTCTTGAGATTGCCGGCCGTTCAACTGTTGATGGTCATTATATTGTGCGCGTATGTCGGTTATAAAATTACCGATGTACTCTCATTGTATGCCCGTGAGGTAATGCTGTACGATGAGGTGAGATCAGCGCAGATCGGTACTTTTTTACAATTTTTGCGTCCAACCATTGGTATTTTGGTCGGTTTGATCGTCGACCGTTATCGAATTTCGCTTTGGTTGCTGCTGAGTTTTGTCGTCTCCATAATAGGTGGCCTTTTATTCGCCACGGGAATCATAGGCCCTTCTAAAACCATGCTTTTCTTCATCTCCGTGGCAATTGTTGCGGCCGGGGTCTACGCCGCTAGGTCGCTTTATTTTGCCGTTATGGATGAAGGCCGTATTCCTTTGGTATTGACCGGTACCGCTGTTGGACTTATTTCTATCGTTGGCTATACGCCCGATATCTTTGCGGGCCCCGCTTACGGTTATTTTTTGGATACCTATCCCGGGGAAGAGGGCCACCGATATGTCTTTTGGATGTTGACCGCGTTTGCCCTTATAGGCGGAGCGGCAGCTTTGATCTACCACAGACTTTTTCGCAAGTAGGGCTTTCAACGCCCCCCATCGGTGCGTGACTTGATATTTGCTGCACAGAGACGTACGATTTCCGTAATTCTCTTTTGTCTTGTTTCCTCGCGTTTGGCCTGGTTCAACCAATACAGGTAACTTTTTCGTTGTCCTCTGGTAAAGCGCTGATAATTCGTAAAGGCTTTTTGGTTTTTATCAAAAGCTTTTTGCAGATCCTCAGGTATGATTCCATTTTCAACATCGTCGAGTTGCGTCCAAGAACCATTTTTCTTTGCGATTTCAATGGCTTTCAATCCGCTTTTGTGCATCAGTCCATCGGCCTTGAGTTCTTTGATGTGGCCTTTGTTGACCTTGCTCCAGACACTTTTGGGTTTTCTGGGACAAAAGTATTGGCGCCGCTTGCCAGGGCCGATATTTTTGACCGTGCTATCGATCCAACCGTAGCATAGCGCGACGCGCACGGCCTCTTCCCATCGCATACTGTCGTTCTCATGGGCCACGGCATAAAAAATCAGGTAGGCCCCCTCATGGCAATCATGATTTTCGTGCAGCCATTTCCGAAATTCAGAATCGTTCTTGAAATAAAGTTCAGGTCTCTTATGCATGTTTTTAAAAGGAATCGATCAGGGTGACCCCTGCGGTTGTAAAAGTATTCATAGTTGGAAGTGCGGTTGCCGCCTCTTCCAATGATATTGTTTTTGTAATCATTTTTTTGGGATGCAGTTTTCCGTCACTTATCATCTTAAGAAGTTCGGGATATTTGAAAGCTTGCATGCCATGGCTTCCGATTATTTCCAATTCTTCAGCGATTACTTTATCCATCGGGATTTTAGGATGCGCATGGTCTTCCGTCATTAGGCCTACTTGAATATGTTTGCCCCGTTTTCTAAGGTTGGCGATCGAATTGAAGCAGGTTTGTGCGCTTCCGAGCGCATCTAGAGATACATGGGCGCCACCATGGGTAATATCCTTGACTTCATCTATAATATTCTTGGTGCCCGAGGCATTTATTACGGCCATCGCACCAAAAGATTTGGCCAAGGCCAATTGCCCTGGATTGATGTCAACGGCAAGTACTTTTGCGCCAAGGGCACTGGCGATTATTACTGCCGAAAGACCTACGCCGCCACACCCGTGAACAACAACATATTGACCTTCCATTACCTTTGCTTGATGTACAATGGCCCGAAACGAAGTCACGAATCGGCACCCCAAAGTGGCTGCGGTCAAGTCGTCGATTTCTTGAGGAAGGGTCACCAGATTGGTGTCGGCATAATCGAGCGCCACATATTCGGCAAAAGACCCCCAATGCGTAAAACCGGGCTGTGATTGGCGGTCGCAGACCTGATGGTTGCCCGAGGTACATTGCCGGCAAATACCGCAACCACATACAAAAGGTACGGTCACACGGTCACCGATTTTAAATTTCGTGACATTTTTTCCAATGGTTGCGACCGTACCCGCCAATTCATGCCCCGGAACATGGGGCAATAGAATATCGGGGTCATGGCCCATCCATCCGTGCCAATCACTACGGCAAAGTCCGGTAGCGGCTACTTTTACGACCACTCCATCAGGTTTTGGAATCGGATCCGAAACTTCCTGCACTGCAAGCGTCCCCTGAAATTTTTCATAGACCAATGCTCTCATAAACTATATGTGTTGTTTCGCTTAACTACCGAAAAATACCCTTTTCGTTAAAAATAACACTTTCGGCAATATCACTTTGGTATTTCAATTTGGGAATCACTACTTTAGGCAATTGATTGATGCAACAAAACAAATAACAACATGAAAAAAGTAGTTCTATTATTGGCAATGGTATGCGCATTGCTTATCGCTTCTTGTAGTAATAAACGTGAGGGAGACCCCAAGGTACTGGTATTTTCAAAGACCATGGGCTTCAAGCATGCCTCTATTCCGGCGGGGATAGCCGCGATCCAAAAACTGGGTTCCGAAAATGGTTTTGCGGTCGATACGACCAAGAATGCAGAATTGTTCAATGATGATAATCTCAAACAATATTCCACAATCATCTTTTTGAGCACCACCGGAAATGTTTTGGATGCCAAGCAAGAGGCCGCTTTTGAACGGTACATTCAAGCTGGCGGGGGGTATGTCGGAATCCATGCCGCGGCTGATACCGAATACGATTGGGGGTGGTACAACAAATTGGCCGGCGCCCAGTTTTTGAGCCACCCAAGTGGTACGCCCGAAGCAGATTTTATTATCAAGGACAATAGCCATATATCGACCAAAATGTTTGCCGATTCGGTCTGGCATCGTACCGATGAACTGTATAATTATAAAAGGATCAATCCTGATGTCAATGTTTTGATGACGTTGGACGAATCTAGCTACGAAGGAGGCGCCAACGGTGATTTTCACCCCATTGCGTGGTATCACGATTTCGACGGAGGCCGTGCTTTCTACACGGGAGGGGGGCATACCGATGAGAGCTTTTCCGAAGATCTGTTCTTGCAACATCTTTTGGGCGGTATTCAATATGCTATCGGAGATAACGAAAACTTGAATTACAACAAAGCGCTGAGTCAAATACCGCCCGATGTCAATCGTTTTTCAAAAGTACCATTGGTGGGCGGCGATTTTTTCGAACCTACCGAAATGACCATATTGCCGAACAATGATGTGCTGATCGCACAACGTCGCGGCGAGATAATGCTATACAGTGCCGAAAAGGACACCATGACGCAAGTCGCTTTTTTAGATGTTTACCATAAAACCTTGAATACACCCGGAGTAAATGCCGAGGAAGGACTCATGGGACTTCAAAAAGACCCGAACTATGCCACTAATAATTGGATCTATGCCTATTACGCGCCTACTGGGGATGAGTCCGTTAATCGGCTCTCGCGTTTTAAATATAAAGACGGTGTTTTCGATTTGGCTTCGGAACAGAAGATTTTGGATGTCGGTTCTGATCGTGAAATCTGCTGCCATACGGGTGGATCTATTGCCTTTGGCGGAGACGGACTTTTATATCTTTCAACAGGTGATAACTCGACCCCTTTTAACGAAAGAGATCAAAAATATGTCAACAATGGCTTTGCACCATTGAACGATAGCCCAGGGCATGAGCAATACGATGCCCGGCGCTCTTCTGGCAACACGAACGACTTGAGGGGTAAAATTCTGCGCATTAAGGTGAACGATGATGGTAGCTATGATATTCCTGAAGGGAATTTATTCCCTGTCGGCACCGAAAAAACACGACCTGAAATCTATACCATGGGGCATCGAAATCCGTATCGCATTTCCGTGGACCCTAAAAAAGGACATTTATTTTGGGGCGAAGTGGGTCCGGATGCCCGTGCAGATTCTATGGCAACGCGCGGCCCGAGAGGCTATGATGAAATGAATTTGGCCTTGAAAGCGGGCAACTATGGTTGGCCTTTGTTCATCGGCAACAACTATGCCTATAATGCCTATAATTATGAGACGGGTGAATCGGGCGAAGCGTTCGACCCCCTAAAACCCATAAACAATTCTAGGAACAATACCGGTCTGCAAGAATTGCCACCGACCGTTCCCGCATATATCTATTATCCATATGCCGAGACACCTGAATTTCCGCAGGTGGGTACCGGTAGTAGAAATGCGATGGCGGGCCCTACTTATTATTCAGACATGTATCCCGATGGGGGCGGGCTTCCTTCCTATTACGACGGTAAGACCATTATTTACGAATGGATGCGCGGATGGATGATGGCGGTCACCCTGTTTGAAGATGGCACCTTCAATAAAATGGAACCCTTTGCTTCCGATATCAAAGTCCAGAACTTGATCGATATGGAATTGGGTCCCGATGGAAGGGTGTATCTATTGGAATATGGTAGTGGCTGGTTTTCCAAAAATGATGACTCTGGCTTGAGCTATATCGAATACAACGGCGGCAACAGGCCCCCGGTAATCGACCATCTTATTGTTGATGCCGATACGGGAAAAATTCCTTTGACCGTAAATGCAAAAGTACAGGCCGAAGACCTTGAAGGAGATGCAATATCCTATATCTGGGATTTGGGCAACGGTGAGACCAAGGAAACCAGTGAACCCGAATTATCATATACCTACACGACTGCCGGGGAATATAAGTTATCAGTTGAGGCAAAGGATGCGCATGGTGCCGGTGCCAAAAGTGATGCATCGAGTATTGTGGCCGGAAATTCGCGACCTGAGATCGCGATCGACCTCGCGGGCGGTAATTCAACCTTTTTCATTGCGGGTACCCCGATCAATTATAAAGTAATGGTGACCGACCCCGATGGTAACGATGATATCGATTTGGACAACGTTTTTGTCTCTGTGGATTATATGGAGGGAATGGACCAAGCGAACCAATCTTTAGGGCACCAACAAGTATCGGCCGCGGTAACAGGTAAAGCGTTGACCGAGGGTATGGACTGTAAGGCATGTCATAAGGAAGCCGAAAAGTCCATTGGGCCCAGCTATAAGGATATTGCCGAGAAATACAAGAACGATAGACGGGCGACGAGCTATTTGCAAAAGAAGATCGTTGCTGGAGGTTCAGGCGTTTGGGGCGAAGTCGCCATGGCGGCCCACCCCAATATTTCAGAAGATGAAACAAGACAGATCGTATTGTACATTCGGTCATTGGCCGATACGGGGGCTAAACAAAAATCGCTTCCATTGGAAGGAAATATCGTTCCCAAGCCTTCGCCGACCGATAATGTGATGATTTTGACGGCAAGCTATACCGATAAGGGCGTAAACGGCATTCGACCCTTGACGGGCGTAGAATCGGTTGCTTTGCAAGGTAGCACCGTTTCTTTCTCGCCCACCACCAAGGTCGATAATTTTTCACTGGTTTCGTTCGGGGGAATGGATTTGTTGATAGCCCCGGCCGATGAAGGTTGGTTCGCGCTTGAGGAAATCGATTTGAAAGGAGTGAAAAAAGCCACTTTGATAGTAGGTTTTCAAGAGAAACCCGATTTTCCGGTCAATTTTGAATTGAGGCTTGATGCCCCCGATGGCAAGGTAATCGGTAAGGGCGGCCTGCTGCCAGAGACGAGAACCGCACCCGGAGGTTTCATGTCGGGAATGATCCCTATTATTTTCGATGAACCCATGGATGACGTAAAGGCCAAAGCACTCTATTTTGTGCATAAACCCGATACTTCGAAACCTCGTGGAGAGGGAATGGTCGCCGTGACCAATGTAAATTTCGGCAATTGATATTTTTTGATCAGGGCCCGGTTCATGAACCGGGCCTTTCAAATACATGCTAATATTCCCAGTTTTGTATGCCCACTTTTATTTAAGCGGATACAGATACATCGGCAGACTTTCGTCAACTATATCAATGTCTTCAAAAAGACGTAACCCATAAAACTTTTACCGAATTGAATGCCGTCAAGGATAGAATCCGTTGCAATCTTCCAATTCGGCTTTTAGATTTGGAAATCGGTTGTCAAAGGTCGTAAAATTTGTTTCGGGCCAACTTTAGATTTGATACGGTAATACTTCGACTGAAGACTTACCCGTTTCGAAGGCTTCCCTGTTTCTGGCAACCATGTTTCGAAATTGAACTAAAAGAACTTGTTTATTGACCTGGTTCTTTGTTGAAGACGGTTATTTTTTCTGTGTTCTATAAAATAGATTCCACGTTCCAGAATTCGATTCTACAATATCTGGTAAATCATCACCATTCAGATCTCCTATTTCTATATTATAGGTATCGTCCTTTAAATCATCTCTCAACCCCATTTCTTTAAATTCTCCGTTTTTTTGTCCCAAATGAACATAATTTCGTTGTTCTGAGTTACCTTCAATGATGTCTAGATAACCATCCTGATTTAAATCCGATATTTTAATGGATGAAGTGTTGCGTTCTGTTTTAAAATCAAAAATTCGATTAAAAGCCAAATTTGTATCGCCGAAGTAAATACTGTTTTTAGAACCTAAATTACCAGTTGCAATATCCAAGAATCCGTCTTTGTCAACATCGCCAATATCGATTGAACGGGTTTCATCCGCTGTATTGCCAAACGCTATGATTTTTATAAAATTCTGCTTTCCGTCATTAAGATAAATTTTATTTTTTGTTTGCCTTTCTGCCGTAATTAAGTCTAAATGACTGTCTTTGTTTATGTCTACTACCTTAGTTTGTATAGTCTGGTCAGATTCGTTGCCAAAAGTGATAGTGTTTTCAAAATTTCCTTGTCCATCGTTAAGGCAAATTTCGTTTTTAGCTTTTCTATTTGATAGAATTAGGTCAAAGTCTCCGTCATTATCAATATCTGCTATTTCCAGATTTCTTGAAGGCGAAATTGAACCAAAAGTTTTTTCATTGCCAAAGCTCTGGTCTGATGAACCAAAATATATTTTATTGGGAATGTTGTCATTGGCAACAGCAATGTCCATAAATCCATCATTATTGAAGTCGGCACTTTTCATTGCATAGGAGGCATCGAGGAATTTTCCGATAGGTTGGGCCACTTTAAAACCACCTTTTCCGTCATTATAGTAAACATAATTCTGTTCTGCCCAATGTCTTCCATTAGCTACCAGTGCATCCAAATCTCCATCTTCGTCAATATCAAACAAGGTTATTGATGCGGTTCGATTTGATTGCGTTCCGATTGAAAAGAATCCATCTGCGTTGAAAAATGTTATTTCTTGGGCCAATGCGTTTAAGGTTACTGTCAATAGAATTAGAAATGTTAGCTGTACTCGTGTTTTTTTCATAATCATGGAGAAAGGTTCGGCTACGATCTGTGGCAGAATTTCAGCCGAGCGCCTTGCATTTAGGTAAGCCAGTCTTTGACAGGCAAAAAATTCGTTTGGAAAAAAGCGCGACAGCCGGCAGTCGTGTTTTTCGTTTTGTTGTTCGGATTAAAAGTAAGAAATAATCTTCTTCTGAACCATTGGCAGCAACAAACTTTACAAGGCTTGTGGGCAGTATGTTCTTAAATCTGTTCTTTATTTCATAAGTTCTATCAATATCCCTAATGTCCCGATTGTCGAACACAAAGGGGTAAACCATTTTGAATCGGCTATCGCAAATTCAGTACTCTTGATTTTTTTGAAAAATCCGACATATTTAAAATCTCCAATTGCCCTCAAAATAAAAATAGAAGGAATTATCCAATACCCGTATTTAGTCACCAAATTTGGAAGTTGAAGATCCATAAGGCCAGATTTTGGCAGATAAATCATACCGAATAGAAGTAAAACCAAAGCTACTATTAGCGTTGCGAATTTAGGAATTGAAAGCGTACTCTTGTGATTCTCTTTTGTTGGAATTACCTTTTTAAAGCCCCATTTCCCACCGAAAAGCCAGTAAAAATGTATTAAACCTAGTGCGGTGAAAATGGTAAATAAAACAATTGATAATATTGTTGCTATCATATTTCTGCAAGTTGAAAGATTTGTTCGTTCTGTTTTCTATTAACAGAAGAAGGTGTTGATCTCAACATTTGATTACGTAGACCAATTAATATTGGATTTGAGATATGCGCCATTTTGCCAACTAGCCAGCTTGCTTTTACTACTTGATGAGCTTTTGGCAATCTTAATTTTTGATATTGCGAAAATGCCTTGGTAATTTCATATTTGTGCAAGCATTCTGAAAGCACAAAAGCATCTTCGATGGCCTGACAGGCACCTTGTCCCATATTTGGGGTTGTTGCGTGTGCTGAATCTCCAATTAAACATATATTACCTTTAAACCATGTATCTGTTGGTTTTAAATCTGAAATTTCGGCGGTATTTATGTGTTCCCTTTTGGTTGAATTTATGATGTCTTTAATGACTGAATTATAACCGCCGAAATATTGCTGCAAACTATTGATAGAGAATTCATCCTTATTTTTTTTGAATGATTTTAAGGCATACCAATACACTTTGTTTTCTGCGATTTGAACAAAACCAAAACGTTCGGATCCTCCCCAAGCTTCGTTCAATTCATTTCTAAATTTAATCGGCAATATAGATCGAGCAATTCCTCTCCAGCATATTTGATTTGCATTTCTTATGCTATTTTTTGGGAGTATGGTTTGTCGAACAATAGAGTTAAGTCCATCGGCCCCTAAAACCGTTGTAGATTGAACTTGTTTTCCATTTTCAAAGTTCAAATCGTATCCATTTTCGTTTTTAACTATCGAAGCAAGTTTATGGTCGAGATTGATTTCAGTTGATTTTAACTCGTCGATCAATATCTGTTGTAATTTTCCTCTATGAATCGCGATGTTTTTTGTACCGTGTTTCTTCTCAAAATAGGATAAGTCAATTTTGGATAGTGGTGTCAGATTTGGTTTGGTAATATTCATTGAAGAGATTGCATTTCCATTTTCTTCAATTATTTTTCGCAAGCCTAACTTTTCATAAACTTGCATTGCATTGCTGGCTAATATAATTCCTGCGCCAACTGGTTTTATCTGTTCCGCCTGTTCAAAAATTCTTGTTTTAATTCCTTTTTGCCCAAGTGCGATCGCAGTGGTTAATCCTCCTATTCCTGCTCCAATAATATCTATCATATTTTTATGCACTATATTTAGTACAAAGGTACTAAAACAAAAATACAATAGTACAATTGTACTATTGTATTTAATTTTGCCAGTATATGAGTGAGACCAAACAAAAGATATTGTTGCAGTCATTAAAACTTTTTAATGCACGTGGTGTTTCAAAAGTGTCTTTAAGAACTATTTCAGATGCGTTAAATATTAGTGTTGGTAATTTGCAGTATCATTTTAAGAAGCGTGAAGATATAATAGAAGAGCTCTATTTTCAATTGGTAAAAAAAATTGATGATATTCTAGTTGTAAATGAAGGTGATTTATTGAATTCATTCTTTAGCACATCCAAGCAAATGATTTCCATGCTTTATGAGTATCATTTTTTTCTACTAGATTTTGTGACGATTGTAAGGAACAATCAAAAGATAAAACACCACTACGCTAAACTTTCCAAGCAAAGAGAAGAACAGTTTTTAATGCTTGTAGAATTAATGATTAAAAGGAGAGTTTTACGTGAGGAGTTGTTGAAAAATGAATATAAGATGCTATTTAAGAGAATAGAGGTAATTAGTAATTTTTGGTTCTCTTCAGTATATATTCAATCTTCAACTTTATCTGAAAGAGTATTAGAGGATTATTCACTTATTGTTGGTCAAAGTATTTTTCCTTATTTAACAGAAGAAGGAAATAAACAATTTGCTCTTATATTTCCGAATGAGATAGTTTAATTGGCAGGGCCGAGTTGTTTTTAACTGGCGATGTGTTGTAGTTTGGGCTTGATGCCCGTCGATGGCGAGGATTCTTGGAAGGTTGTTATTTGGCAATTTGGTCTGGCCTTTCAGGTGTGTTGCATTTACTTTGATGCATTGCCGGCGACTTTGTTCAACGGAGCTTTAGCGAAGTTGAAAGCTGCGCAGGATAACAATTTGATAAATCAACTTGTTTCCTGAAATTTTAAGGAAAAAGCTTGTTTTTATACGCAGTACCTATGAGTATTTACGTGGTTTAGCACTTAACTTTGCAAGTACACACCAAACTGAAAATCCGCGAGGATTTTCAGAAGTAGGCGATAACGAGCAATTACTTATAGCCATCTTTGTTGTGCAACGTTTTTTTCATTTGTTCTACTCGTTTTTCTGCTTCCGCAATTGTGATTCCATTCTCCCAATCCGAAATCAATTTATGTTCGTTTTGGTGCGGAATAATTTCTGGTCTAATTCCGCCTTTTCTTGTATTTACGTTTACGTGTAATCCCAAAGTACTTTTCTCATAATCTGGAATATCATTACTAATCATTCCGAAATATGTTTTTTCTTCAGCATTATTTTTAAAGTCAGCCTCATATTCATTAAAACTCTTTTCGCTTAAAGACACCCAAACTCCATAATCCAAATTTTCACAAGCATCATTAATTTGAATTGTCAATACAGTTCTTATAAATCTGTCAGTTTGGTCTTCGTGAGTAATTATGCAAAAATCACTTGAAATATCTGCAATTTCTTTTCTGTCCTTTTCATTCAGAGTTTCATAGTAGAATGGCGTTGTAAATCCGAGAGCAGGTAATTCATCGTGTATTTCTCCACAAGTCGAACATCTATATTCACTAGATTTTTGTTTTTTCTTAAAAATGTCAAAAATTCCCATATTTTAATTCAGTTCGATAGTTTTTCAAATGGTGCACAACTCGTTATATCCGTACCAAAATTACCATTTATCATTTCATATTTTCGGATAACAGTACCTTTTGGTTGGGTTTATCCAATACCTACTTTTCCCATTCTGTATGAAAAATACCTTCGCGGTCCAAACGTTCATACGTGTGCGACCCAAAATAATCGCGCTGTGCTTGGATCAGGTTCAAGGGCAGTCGGGTAGCGGTATAGGCATCGAAATAGGTCAATGAATTGGTGATTCCGGGTAGGGGTACTCCATTCGTGGCTGCCAAACTTGCCAATTTACGTGCCGAGCCGACCGTGCCCTGTACTTTTTCTACAAAAGTGGGCGATAACAAGAGATTGGGCAGTGATCGGTCTTTTTGAAAGGCCTCGGTAATATCGGCCAATAGGGCCGCCCGAATGATACAGCCCGCGCGCCAAATTTTTGCGATAATGGCAATATCTAGTTCATAGCCATATTCGTTTGACGCATCGGCCAACTGATGCAGCCCTTGGGCATAGGTGATGATAAACGAGAAATACAAGGCTTCTTCGGCCCATTTTTCAAGCTCGACCTTATCCTGCTTTTTCGTTTCGGGGCGGTCATACAGCATATCGGCCCGAACGCGTTCTGCTTTCAAGGCCGAAATTTCGCGCATGCTCACGGCAATATCGATTGAAGGTACGGGTATGCCCAGATCCATGGCGTTTTGGCTGGTCCATTTTCCGGTGCCTTTTTGTTTGGCTTTGTCAAGGATCTGATCGACCAGATGGCCTTCGGTAAGGTCATCTTTTTGGGTCAATATTTTTGACGTGATCTCCACTAGAAATGATTGCAGCCGCCCTTCGTTCCATTTCGAAAACAGGGCACTCAGTTCCTCGTTCGAGAAATCCCCTGCTTTTTTGAGCAGGTCATAGATTTCAGAGGTCAATTGCATCAATCCGTATTCGATGCCGTTATGCACCATTTTCACGTAGTTTCCGGCGGATTTCGGACCTAGATAGGCCACACAGGGTTCCCCCCTGTATTTGGCGGAAACGGCCTCGAAAATCGGTTTTACGTGCTGATAGGCTTCGCGGTTGCCACCGGGCATGATGCTCGGCCCGAGACGGGCGCCCTTGGCACCGCCCGAGACTCCCGCCCCGAAGAAATGGATGCCTTTTTCCTGCAGATAGGCTTCCCGGAGGTCGGTATCGGTAAAAAAGGAATTTCCCCCATCGATGATGATATCGTCCTTGTCCAAAAGGGGCAACAAGCTTTCAATAACGGCGTCCACGATCTTGCCGGCAGGTACCAACAGCATTATTTTTCGGGGAGCCGAAAGTGCATCGACAAAGACCTTGGCATCCGTCGAGGCGTTGACCTTGTTTGTATCGCCGCCTTCGGCGATAAGGGCGTCGACCTTTTCGGTATCAAGGTCGTTGCCAAAGGCCGTAAACCCGTTATCGGCCACATTGAGTATAAAATTGCGCCCCATAACGCCAAGGCCTACCAGTCCGAAATCGTATTTTCCTTCCATAATTCTTTATGCTGTTTAGTGGGAATGCCCATCAAATCAAAAATAAATGAAAATATCCGGTTTTGGTTCGATACCCCTTGTAAACCCATAAATGATGGTTATATTTAAAATCGCCTATGTTCCGAAAATGAAAAAATCGATTTTCGTATTTCTTATCTTTTTTACAATTGTTTTGGGTGCACAACAAAAATCTTTAAAGCAGACGGAAGCGGTCAAGTCCATCGATGCCATTGTCAACGAAGTATTGCAAATTGTTTCGGGGGAAAAAGGAAAAGCACGCGATTGGGATGCGTATCGGAACCTTTTTTTACCGACCGCTCGCTTTACCATACTGAATCAAGGCGATTCGATTACTACTCCCTACGATTCGTTTTCGTTGGATGAATTTATCGCGTCGTTTCAAGAGAGTTACCGAGACAAGAATTTCCTGGAGTATGAAACCGGAAAGGTAGTGGATGAATACAATGGCCTCGCCCAGGTCTTTCAGAGCTTTCATGCCGAAGATTCCGAGAATCTGAACGTTCGTGGTATTTCAAGCTACCAACTGGTTTTTTACGACGACCGTTGGTGGATCGCCAACATGGTCTGGACATTGGATTCGAATGGGGTAAAAGTGCCTGAAAAGTATTTGGAGAACAAAAATTAGCATGTCACATGAACAAGACCGATAATCAAATGCTCGTCATTTTCGGGGCCTCCGGCGACTTGACGGCGCGCAAATTGGTCCCTGCGCTTTTTAACCTGTACCAAGGCCGTCACCTGCCTGAAAACTTTACGGTATTGGGAGTAAGCCGCAGCGACCTTACCGACGATGATTTTCGAAAAAAGGTCGTCGGACAAAGCAAATATCTCGAAGAAAATATCAAGGAATCAGATGCCGCGTTCATTGACCGCTTTGCCGAAAAACTCTTCTACGAAGACTTGGGGAAGGAGTATGATACCTCGTATGAAAACCTTCGCAAACGTATCTTTGATTTGGACAAGGCGCACGGTACCGGTGGGAATGTCATTTTCTACCTCTCGACACCGCCCAGTCTGTACGAGATCATTGCAAAAAACCTTGCGGACCAAGGACTGAACGAGGAAAAACGAGGTTGGAAGCGTTTGATCGTCGAAAAACCGTTTGGCTATAGTCTGGCTAGTGCGAAAGCGCTGAACGAAGGCCTGCATCGCTATTTCAAGGAATCACAGATTTACCGCATCGACCATTATTTGGGCAAGGAGACCGTTCAGAACCTTTTGGTCACACGTTTTGCCAATAGCATTTTTGAACCGCTTTGGAACCGCAACTATATTCACCACGTTGAGATTACCAACGCCGAGAGTGGTGGGGTGGAGAAGCGTGGGGGGTATTATGACAAGTCGGGCGCGCTGCGCGATATGTTTCAAAATCATCTGTTACAGATCGTTTCGTTGGTCATCATGGAGCCTCCCATAGGGGCAGGGCCCGATGAGATCCGTAACGAAAAGGTCAAGGCCTTGAAATCGTTGCGCATTATGAGAGATGATGAGACCTTGCACAACAATACCATAAAGGCCCAATATATAGCCTCGGTCATCAATGGGGAAAAAATCAAGGGATACCGCGATGAAGAAGGTGTCGACCCCGAATCGAATACCGAAACCTATGCCGCCATCAAGTTTTTTGTCGATAATTGGCGTTGGGCCGATGTACCTTTTTATGTTCGAACCGCCAAGCGTATGCCGACCAAGGTCACCGAAGTGGTCATTCACTTCAAGTCGCCCCACCATCAGATTTTCAAAGATTCGGGCATGAACAATAAGGATAATAAATTGATCATCAGGATCCAGCCCGATGAAGGAATTTTAATCAAGTTCGGCGTAAAAGTTCCCGGGCAGGGATTTAAGGTAGAGCGGGCAAACCTTGATTTTTATTACTCCAGTTTGGTGGAGAACCATGTCATGGAAGCCTATGAACGCCTGTTGTTGGATGCCATGCAGGGCGATGCCACACTTTATGCGCGTGCCGATGAGGTCGAGGCGGCCTGGGAGTTTGTAGATCCCATTTTGGACTATTGGAAAAATAACAAGGATGTCAAAACGTACGGCTATTCCGCGGGAGTTTGGGGGCCGACCAATGCCGATGAATTGATCGAGGGCTTGGGCATGTGGCGCAACCCCAGTGAAAACTTGGCCGATGACCCGGGCTTTTGCGTGATTTGCTAGAAGCTAGAAGCTAGAAGCTGGAAGCTGAATGCAAGAAGCCAATAACCAAAGGCAATATCAATAGGCCGTAAAAGTACAATATGGATTTAAAGATCAACCGTACCAAACAAGAAGTCGCCGATGCGTTCTCAAAATACCTGATCGCTTTCGTTGAGAATCGCAAAGAGGTACACATCGCACTTTCCGGAGGCAGTACCCCCAAAATCGTTTTTGACACCTTGGCCAAGCATTATACCGATCAGACCGATTGGGCCAAAGTTTACCTGTATTGGGGCGATGAACGCTGTGTGACGCCGGAAGATGACGCGAGTAATTTTAAAATGACCAAGGAACATCTCTTGTCGAAATTGAATATCCCGAAAGGGAACATTTATCGGATCAAGGGGGAGAACAGACCCGAATACGAGGCCCGGCGTTATTCGAAGGTCTTGAGCAACGCTCTGCCAAAACGTCGAGAAGTTCCACGTTTCGATTTGGTTATTTTAGGAATGGGTGATGACGGACATACGGCCTCGATATTTCCGTATGAGATCGATCTATGGTATTCCAAAAAATATTGTGAAGTGGCAACGCATCCCGATTCGGGACAAAAACGGATAACGATTACCGGTCAGGTCATCAACAATGCGCAAGAAGTGGCGTTCTTGGTCACTGGTGAAAACAAAGCGGTCAAGCTTGGGGAAATAATCGACAAGAAAGGCAGATTTAAAGACTATCCCGCCAGTTTGGTGAATCCGAGATCAGGAAAATTGATTTGGTTCATGGATCAAGCCGCCGCCGCCAACATTACCTCACCACATTTTTAATACTCTTCACTTGGTTCGGGTTCTGATCGGTTTCATCAGTTGCGAAAATGAGGCGAACGTTCTTTTTCCACTTCGGTGATGAAGTATTTGGTGTCGCCCAACCAGAAAAAAGTGGCGTAACGCTCGGTATAGCTGACTTTTACATATTCGCCCTGATATTCTTTTAGCTTTTCGATGACATCCTGGTCCTTGTCCAGAACCGAGAATGAAAATATCTGGGCCCCGGAGATACCTTGGCTAATTTCACCTTCCCAAGTTTTGGCGATAACGCCCTTACGGCTGATCTTGATCAATTCGCCCGATCGTACCCCTTCACTGTAAGGAACAAAATAGATAAAGGCATAATACAAGGCCAATAGGGCCAAAAGGCCACCGATTACAAGAAATAGTATTTTTTTCATGGTTTAAAGCTTAAGTTTTGGTTCTTCCTCGAAATCGTCTTCCTGGGCGCGTTTTAATAGGGGTTCGGAAATGGATTTTTTAGCCTTGGCCCCCATTTTTTTCAGTCTCTCGATACTCGTTATGATATTGCCCCGGCCTTCTATCAGCTTGTTCATGGCACCCTTGTATTCACTTTTCGCATCGTCCATCTTTTTGCCGACCTTGGTCAGATCACTTACAAAGCCTTCGAACTTGTCATAAAGCGCCCCCGCCTGTCGGGCAATTTCGATGGCGTTGCGCTGCTGTTTTTCGTTGTTCCACATACTGTCTATGGTGCGCAAGGTAGCCAGTAGGGTAGATGGAGTAACGATTACGATATTCTGTTCGAATGCCTTGTTGTACAGCGAGTTGTCATTGTTTATGGCAATCGCAAAAGCAGGTTCGATGGGTACGAACATCAAAACAAAATCCGGACTTTCCATTTCGTAGAGGTCTTCATACTTTTTTGCGGAAAGTTGATCTACGTGCTTGCGGATGGAGGTTATGTGGTCTTTCAGGAATTTGTCTTTTAGGTCATCTTCTTCGGCATTGATGAACCGTTCGTAGTCCGTTAGGGAAACCTTTGAATCCACGATCATCTTTTTTCCGTCGGGCAGGTTGATAATTACATCGGGCAGTACCCTTGTGCCGTCCTCCAACGTAAAACTTTGCTGCACAGTGTATTCCCGGTCTTTTTCAAGCCCTGATTTTTCCAAGACGCGTTCAAGCACCAGTTCGCCCCAATTGCCCTGCATTTTACTATCGCCCTTTAGGGCTTTCGTCAAGTTTTCGGCCTCTTGGGTAATCTTGAGGTTTTGGGTCTGTAAATTCAATAATTGTTCCTTTAGGGCCGAATGGATACTGATATTTTCCTTTTGGCTTTCCTCTACCTTTTTTTCGAACAATTGTATCTTTTCGTTCAACGGGGTTAGGATATCCTTGATATTCTTTTCGTTTCGTTCGGTGAATTTTAGGCTTTTTTCTTCCAAGATTTTGTTGGCGAGGTTTTCGAATTCCTTGGTGAATTTTTCCTGAAGTTTTTCGACTTCCCCCTTTTGTTCTTGGTTCTTGAGTTCGAGGTTTTCCAAATCGGCCTGATAACGAACGATTTGGTTGCCCATCTGCTCTTTTTCGCTTTGTAATTGGGTTTTATATTCCTCGGCGTCCGTTAATTTATGCTCCAAGGAAATGAGATTGGCCTTTAACTGCTGTTCCCGCTCCTGAAGGGCGCTTTGGCTCGATTTTGTTTTAAGTCCGCTTATGTAATTGCCTAAAAAATAGCCGATTGCCAAGCAAATCGCCCCGATTATAACATATGGCAAAAATTCGTTCATTCCCTTTTATGGTGTTTGAAGTAAAGATACATGATCGCCTTTAAAATAGAAGTGTACGCCTGTGCTAACTTTTAAATACGAAAAGATCCTGTGTCGGGATCGAAGGTAATCGTATCTGATGGAAAAATGCGCTCAAATGCCTTTTTTTCAATCAGTTCGTTAGGTTTACCAAAAGGATTGGTATGGCCGTCCAATAACAATATTTCATCACATAACCGAATGGCCATTTCTATTTCATGGGTGGTGAAAATGATGATTTTATCGGTCTCTTTTGCAATGTGTTTTAAAAGTTTCAAGATCCGTACTTTATGGTACAGGTCCAAATGTGTGGTGGGTTCGTCCAATAAAATTACGGGAGTATCCTGCGCCAGGGCGCGGGCTATCATGGCGCGTTGTAACTGGCCGTCACTCAATTCATGGCACTTTTTATGTTGAAGTGAACCCAACTCCATTTGTGTGATGCCTTCTTTTACCTTGGCGAGATCTTGCTCCGATAAGGTACCTAACCAGTTGGTATAGGGCTGTCTTCCCAAGGCCACCAATTCTATGACCGTAAGGTTTTTCGATGCGATGGGCTCAGTAAGCACTACACTGATCTCGGAGGCCAAATCGAACGATTTCATATTATTTAGATCCGTTTCACCGATTTTGATGGTTCCCGCTAATTTGGGCTGTACTTGGGCCAAGGTTCTTAGCAAGGTCGATTTTCCGATACCGTTGATACCGATTATAGCCACCAATTCGCCAAGTTGTGCGTTAAGATCAATGTTCTTGGCAACAAGTATTTCACTGTTCTTTGACGTATATCCGATGGATAGATTTTCTGTCTTTAGTGTAATATGTTGTTCCTTGGAATCCATGGTCAAAAAATCATTTTTCGTTTACGTACCAACAGCCAGATAACGACCGGGGCACCGATTATGCTTGTTATTGCATTGATCGGTAAGACATGGGCCGATGTCGGCAATTGCGCAAGGGTATCGCAAAGCAACATTAAGACCGCGCCATAGATCATTACGGCCGGAAGCAATATTTTGTGATCCATGGCATTGAACAACTGTCGTGTCAAATGGGGTACGGCAAGGCCAATAAAGGCAATCGGTCCGGCAAAAGCCGTAATTCCGCCAGCTAGCAATCCGGTCGCGATGATTATGATATAGCGCGACTTTTTCAAGTCGATTCCAAGGCTACGGGCATAATTTTCGCCCAATAACAGGGCATTCAATGATTTTATCGACAGAACACTGAGCAATACCCCAACAAGGACCAATACCGATAGCAATAACAATTGCGGCCAAGTAAGGTTTCCTATACTGCCGAATGACCAATAAATATAGCGCTGCAATTTTTCGGCATTGGTAAAATAGGAAAGTACGCTGACGATAGCGGCCGTGATACTACCGAACATCAAACCGATGATGAGCAGTGCCATGGTATCTTTGACCCGTGTCGCAACGATTACCACTACTAGAAGTACCATAAAACTTCCCAGACTTGCGGCAATCGCCAGTGAAACGTCATTTACGAACTCAAAGGTCAATAGGCCCGAAATGGCCGTTGAGCCCATAATCAACAGTGCCGCACCGAGACTGGCACCCGAACTTATGCCCAATACGAAAGGGCCGGCCAACGGATTTCTGAACAGGGTCTGCATCAACAATCCGCTTAGCGAAAGTCCGCTACCGACCAATATCGCGGTAAAGGCTTTTGGAATTCGGTAGTTCCAGATGATGTAGTCCCATGATTCGTTCCCAACAGAGTTCCCAAATAGCGAATTCAGCAGTTCATCAAAGGGAATGGATACGGAGCCGAGGCCAATATTGATCGTGAAACTGATCACGAGCATTATCAGCATCGCAATAAAAGGCCAACGATATGTCTTGTTTTTTACAATCAATCCAAAGGTTTAAAAAAGAATAATCGATGTTCGGGCAAGAGTTCGGGATGGAAAATATAAATTAAGTCTTTAAGTACCAGATCCGGCCTTTGAGGGGCCAGTTCATAGTACAACAAACCTCCCGTTTCACCCTTTGTCTTTGAAAAAGTATATACGTTTCTGTTCTTAAAGGCAGTGAAATGCAAATAGTGTTCGTTGGCCTTTTTCATTTCCCCGTATTTTGTGAATTGAGATGGGGAAATCCAGAAATCGGCATTTTGGCCCTTGGTCAGTACACTTTCTAGACCTAGGGAGAGACTCCCCGTCTCTTGGGTATCGGCCCATAAATATTGGGCATTGGCATCTGAAATGAATTGGGCTGCCCAGCTATCGCCACCGGGCAGGTACCATACATCTTTGTAAAGGGCGCCACTTAGAACGGTCGGTCGTTTTTGCGCATTTGCCGCTAATTCTTTGGCCTGTTCATAAGCCTTTTTCGTTTTGTTGAAAATACTGTCGGCAGCTGCTTCCTTTTGAAAGAACGGGGCGAAGAATTTTATCCATTCCGCTTTCCCTAACGGTGTTTTTTCCGTCCAATCGCCATTATAGACAACAGGAATATTGGAACGCTGTAACGTTTCGTATGCCCTGTTCCGGTTATCGATTCCGAAACCGACCACTACATCGGGGTTCAATTCGATGGTCATCTCGGTGTTTATCGACTCATTGTTTCCCAGTTCCTTTATTAGGCCATTATCGATGCGGTTTCTAACACTTTTTGACGAGATATAATCGGTATCGGGAAAGCCGACCAGCTTATTCAATTCGCCCAAAGCCTCCAAAGCGGGAATATGTGTGGTAGAGGTAACCACCAAACGCGATACGGGCACGGCTACAATGGCATCGTATTCATCTTTGTTCAAGGTCATTGAAGCCATTTTATCCTTGTGGACCAGGGCATACTTGAATGCTACCTCGGCATCGGGCCAAGGGGAGGTAATTTTTATGACAGTCAGATTCTCGCCAAATTTTTCAATTGAAAATCCCTTCGCATAATCGATAAGAGTGACTTCGTTCGATTTACCGATATGGCCATTTTGATTTTTATCCGTTTTACATCCCAGAAAAAATAGAAGGCAGAAAAAAAAGAGGATATATTTTGTGGGCTTCAAAGGTGTTCGAAATTTTAGTTTAAAGGGAAAAAAGGATATCAGGGTCTTCTCAGGGATTGTTTATTACCGGTATTCTTTTTCCCTCGCAAGGTAACAAAAGTCACATTTTATTTTGGTGGCAGTCATTAGTTTTGATAAAAATTCACAATATGAGGGGTGATTCGAACACCATTGTCTACATCGTGGCCGGTATCGTACTTCTCCATTTTGTGGTCGGTTTTATCTGGTTGGCCATTAAAATGACAAAGAAGGATAAGATTGACGAAAAATAGTTCTATTTTCGTTTTGAATTTGGTTCCCGACATGTTTTAGGATGTTGGGATTAAAAGGGAATCCGGTGAGAATCCGGAGCTGTTCCCGCAACTGTAAGTTTATGCCAAAAATTTTCTTGGCACCTCTTTAACAGAGGGGGCTATTTTCTTCAAAACCACTGTCGACACTGATTGAAGTCCAGTAAAGATGGGAAGGTAGGATAGCTTTGAACAAGTCAGGAGACCTGCCATTAATTCGGCTGCCGATGGCAGCGAACAATCATTGTTAAACTTTCGGGACAAAAGTTTACGTATGGGTACAGACATACTATGCTCCCGTTTATTGAATTAAACGAAATGAACAAAAAGTTTTTTGGCTTTTGTGCTGCCGCTTTGGTATGCACGAACATGGCCGCCCAGGTCGCCGAGAATGATTCCATTAAAATTCAAAATTTGGATGAAGTGGTGGTAAGTGATTCACGTTTTGCGCTCGAACGACAAAATTCGGGCAAGACGGTGATCAAGATCGGCAACGATGAATTGCAGCGAAATCAAGGTAAATCGGTGGCCGAGATCATTAATGTGAAAAGCGGAATCGAGATTGCCGGTAGCCGGGGTAGGGAAGGGGCGGTTCTCGGTGTTTTCGCACGTGGAGGCCGCGGACGCCAGGTATTGGTGTTGATCGATGGGGTTCGTGTGAGCGATCCCTCCTCATTTTCACAGGAATACGATTTAAGGTTGCTTACCGCCGCGAATATCGAGAACATTGAAATTATAAAGGGGGCGGCAAGTACCTTATATGGCGCAAATGCGGCCACGGCTGTCATCAACATCACCACAAAGAAGGCTTCGCCAAGAAAAATGGAACTGAACGTTCAAACCAGTCGTGGCACCAATCAGACCACTTCTGGTCAAAACTACAACCTTTCAAGCGCTTATAACGGGGTCGACTTGAGCGGTACCTTTGACAAGTTTACCTATAATGTGACATTCTCCAACCGATTTTCAGAAGGACTTTCGGCACTGATTACCCCAGAAAATGAAGAAGATGTTTTTTCTACCTATAGTACCGATGTACGTGTCGGCTACCAATTCTCCGATAAATTCAAAGTGGGTATTTATGGTAACCTTACCGGATTAAAGACCGAGTACGACGAATTTTCGGGCCCAATGGATGCCCCGTACCTTTTTAAAGGGAAGCAAAAACGCATCGGCGCGACTTCTGAATATGCCTATAAAAAAGGATCTTTGCACTTGAACACGGGCTATGCGGATTATGCTTCCGAGAATTTTAGTGCCTATCCGAATTCTTTTAAAGGTGATAATTATGTTCTTGATCTTTATAACAAGCTTAATATCCAAGACAAGCTGTATACCATAATCGGCTTGAACTACGTATTGGATAGAACGGAATTTGAAACCCGAAAAGATTTTACCCTTGTCGACCCCTATATCAATTTGGTATACGTTTCTGAAAACGGATTCAATTTGAATTTGGGCGGTAGGTTGAACAATCATTCAGAATACGGTGGTCACTTGGTTTATAATGTGAATCCGTCTTACGCCCTGAAAACTTCGAAGGGTTATGTTAAATTGCTCGGTTCGTATGCCACTTCCTATATTACTCCTTCCCTGAACCAACTTTTTGGGAATTTTGGGGCGAATCCTGATTTGGGCCCTGAAGAGAATAGAACCCTTGAAGGGGGATTTG
The DNA here is from genome assembly GCF_042611095.1 of Meishania litoralis. Classification (NCBI taxonomy): domain Bacteria; kingdom Pseudomonadati; phylum Bacteroidota; class Flavobacteriia; order Flavobacteriales; family Flavobacteriaceae; genus Meishania; species Meishania litoralis. The sequence goes on along the minus strand of NZ_JBHFPV010000002.1, from coordinate 716,881 downwards.
AATATGTCGTAAATCAAGATTTACGCTTTTCAAGTGTCTATTTCAATAGGAAGGAAGAAAATGCCGTAGTGTACGATAATCAAACGGGTCTTTTTTCAAATGCCGTGTCAACGATAGATGCCCAAGGTGTTGAATTTGAATTGCATTGGAAACCATTTGTACGTTTTGAATTTTCGGGCAATTACACCTTCACGGAGCGAAAGGGCGATGCCGCCATACGCATACCCAAACATAAAATAAATATTTCTGCCGGATACCGGTTTTCGAATAGAACGTTCGCTTCTCTCGACTATTCGCTAACAGGAAGTCGATTCGATACCGATTTCATGACTTTTGCAAATGTCGAGCTGCCCAGTTATTCCTTGCTCGATTTTTATATTGGGCATGATCTATTGCCGGGAAAGTTGAAAGTTTTTACGGCAATATCCAATCTTTTGAACGAAGAATTCACTGAAATAATAGGGTCGACGACGAGAGGTAGAAATGTAAGGGCCGGTATGAAACTCACGCTGTAAAAGAGAGAGCCCCAACAATCATTGTTTGTTGGGGCTCTTTTTTTTATTGGAATTTAAGGTCCAAAGGTTTGTCCAAGACCATATTGTCTTTTATCGGACCGAACATTTTAGAACTGGTCATTACTTCGGCCGGCACACGTACCGAGAAATCCCTTTTACCAGAGGCTCCCGTTATTTCTTGAATGGCCCTTGCAAGAAAGGGTTCGTTTTGATCGCCCAAGATGCCAAGATCGGCCAAATCTTCCTGTAATTCAATATCAGGTACCAGACCTTCGGTATAATCGGAAAAACCATCGGCATTTTCATTTCTTCCTACCAAGGGCTGAATGGCCCATTGGTTGTTGGAATTTATCTCGTTCTCCCTATCCGGATTGAATATAAAACTGCCTTCGGGGTCGTCTACCATGGTAATCGAAAATTCATTTTTGCCCCGTGTCGCCTCCCCGATATGAACAACATCCATGTAAGGGGTTAGTCCGTTGATGACCAATTCGCTTGCCGAAGCGGTACTGCCTGTTGCCAAAATATAGACTTTATCGAGATTAAGGGTGTTTATGGTCGAGCCATCACCTGTCTTATCACTGAAATAATCTTCCAATTGTTCTTTGTTCAATTGTGACTGCACCTTGGCGTTCCAACGTTGTCTCAAGAAAAGGTTACTGGTATTCGTACCATAGATCATACTGGCCAATAATCTGGCGGTATTTACCGAACCCCCAGGGTTATATCGCAGGTCGAGCACCAAATGGTTTACCCCGGCGGCTTTCAGGTCACCGAACGCATTGTTCAGATCTTCGTCATATTCGTTGGTAAAACCATTGTACACCAGATAGCCGATTTTTTCACCATTGATATCAAAGGACTTTGAAAGAAAAACAGGATTTTCAGCTAGGTTCGGTTGTTTGGTGAGCGTCACCTCCTCGTCATTGGGCGTAACAGTATTATTTGCAATATCGGCCATATTGAGGGTGTAGGTGTCGGCATCACCGAACAATAGATCCGTATAGTTATCAATGTTCAAAGTTTGACCGTTGACCCCCGTAAAAAGATCGCCACGTGCTATATTCTTGGTCGCCGCATCTGAACCGGGTACAATATAGCGAACATAGCCAAAAATGTCATCGCTTCCTTGAAAACGCACCAGACCGAATTCGAGACCATTGCTTTTTGAGATTCCTGAGAGGGCCTGTGTAAGCTCTTTGTAGTCTTCGGAATAAAAACTGAAACGATCCTCATTGAACAACAATTGGTTGTCAAAGAATTCTCCCGGGTCGTTTTCGGTAGCCAAGAATTCCTCATATGAAGAAGCGTTGGTTTTCACCGAGTCGTCCAAATTTTCAACATCGGCCTGCCAAAAGTACCACAGGTTCATCGCCCGCCACATGAAATCTTGTACAGTGAGATTGGCGTTCGGCCCATCGGGAATATTGTCATCATCCTTTTTACATGCGGTAAGTATGATTCCCGAGGCGAGGAACAGAAAGAAAAACTTTCTCAAATTCAAAATCTTTAGATGTTTTTTCATAGCTGTCTTTTAAACTTTCTTTTTTAGGAAACACGTAATCAATTATCATTCCAACGTAAGAAAGATAAAGATTTGGGGTGTCATCATTTAAAATATATAAACGTACTTACGTAAATATTTATTCTATGGTTGTTCAAAATTTACCTTACGTAAAAAAAAGATATTGTTCGAATGCCCGTGTATCTAAGCATTGATTTCGGTCAAATAGTCGTTACGTTATCACAAGACATTACAAATGACAACAAAGAAAGGTCATATGGAGTAACACTAGTCTTTGCCGATTATTCTTTTATTCCCGATTTAATACTTTCTTTTAGGGCTTCAGGAGTCTTGTTGATAACGAGTTTGCTGGCCAAGGGGTTCGAAAGTTTGGAACCCGAAACCAGGTTTACCGGCATAAGTACCTCAAATTCTCTTTTGGTACTTGAACCATTGATTTCGGCCAACGCTCTTGCCAACATAGGTTCATTGGGGTCTCCCAACACGCCAAGGTTCGTTATATCTTCTTGAAATTCTATATCAGGTATTAGTCCGTTGGAGTAATCTGAAAATCCATCGGCATTTTCAGCGGTCACGATAATGGGTTGTATTGCCCATTGGTTATCAGGATTGATTTCACTTTCGCGATCAGGGGAATAAAAATTGCCATTTTCAGGGTCATCGACAAAGGTGTTAGATCCTTGGTTCTTACCTACCGTGGTGGTACCTATATGTACCACATCGATATAGGGTTCTAAACCGACCATGACCAATTCGCTTGCCGATGCGGTATTGTCGGTCGCCAAAACATAAACCTTGTTTAGGTTAAGATTGTTTAGCGGCATGCTTGAATTGCCATGGACGGTTCCGGTTGTCGACAGAAAATAATTCAAGAAATCGTCAGGCTCCAATTGTGCCTCGATCTTGGCGTTGTACTTATCCTTATAGAAAATTTTAGTCTCGTCGGCGTCATAAACGAGACTGGCCAATAATGCGGCGGTATAGCCAGAACCACCTAGATTATAGCGTAAATCCAATATTAAATCAGTGATGTTCTGTGCTTTGAATTCGGCAAAGACGTCGTTGAGTTGCTCACCTGACCCCCCGACAAATTGATTGTACATGACGTAACCTATTTTTTGGGCACCCTGTTCAATGATATTCGTTACCAGTATCGGATTTTCGACCAGCCCTTCTTCTTTGGTCAGGGTAACCTCTTTTCCGTTTGGCACAAGTGTATTATCGACTATATCGACCATATTGAGCGTATAGGTGTCCGAATCGCCGAAAAGTAGGTCGCGATAATTGTTCAAGTTCAAGGAGGTACCGTTCACTCCAACAAAAATGTCACCTCTTTTAATGTCTTTTGTTGAAGCATCGGATCCTTCGACAATGTAGTATACAAAGCCCAGCACGTCCTCTCCAGAGCCATATAAAGAAAGCCCGAACTCGAGTCCGTTGCTTTTGGAAACACCTGCAAGAAAATTGGTCAAATCCTTATAGTTTTCGCTATAACCGCTAAACCTGTCCTCACTGAAAAGTAGTTTGTTCTCAAAAAAGGCGCCGGGATTTGGCTCAGAGGACAAAAACTCCACATAGGCCGCTTCTTCGGCATCTGAAGTCGGAAATACAGAATCTGCCAAATTTGGCACCTCGGCCTGCCATAGGTAGTACAGGTTCATCGTTTGCCACATGAAGTTCTGTACGACCACGTTGACCTCTTCCTGTGGTTCTTCTACCTGTTCTTCTTCTTTCGGAGTTTCAACGGCTTCCCCTTCTTTCGTAGGTACTACGTCATCGTTTTTCTTGCACCCGGTTTGAACAATACCGAGTGCCAGCATTAATAGTATCAACTTTTTCATAATTCATTTTTATTATCGTAGAACGTTACTTGACGAAAAAGCAAAACTTAAAATAAAAGATCACTTTTCCTTGTTATCCATAGCGTTCTCTTTAATTTATGGTCGAACAATTTACTTACATATCTACGATAAAAAAATTTTTTGTAACAAAATTCGTCGTATATCGTCTTCCTTATGTAAACGACCAATAATGGTTTACGAACAACCCGACCAAAAATGAATCAGACTGATTTTTTAAACGTGGTAATGCCTTTTAAGGATAAGCTGTACAGATTGGCCAAACGTCTTTTGGTTTCAACGGAAGAAGCTGAAGATGCCACACAGGAAATTCTGCTCAAACTATGGTCGAAGAACAAGGCGATGGAAGGTTATAATAACGTTGAGGCCTTTGCCATGACCATGACAAAGAATTTTTGCCTCGACAGGTTAAAATCGAAACAGGCAGGAAACCTGACATTGGTGCACAGTAATTATGGTGATGGCAATAGTTCGTTGCAGCAACAGGTAGAGGCAAAGGATAGTATCGGTTGGGTAGAGAAAATAATGGAGGAGTTGCCCGAGCAACAGAAAATGGTACTGCAATTGAGAGATGTCGAGGAATATGATTTTGACGAGATCGGCGCACTTTTAGATATGAAACCTACAGCAATACGTGTCGCACTTTCCCGGGCACGGAAAACAGTACGGGAAAAATTAATGCAAAAACATAGTTATGGAATCGGATAACATTGAAAAATTGTTGGAAAAGTATTTTGAGGCTACCGCAACGGTCGCCGAGGAAGAAACCTTACGGGCTTACTTTGCGCAAGAAAGTGTAGCAACACATCTAGAGCAGTACGCCCCTATGTTTCAGTATTTTTCGAACGCTAAAAAAGAACGGTACACAAAGCAGGTTGCACTAAAACCTAGAAGAAATTATACGAAGTGGCTTTCCGTTGCGGCAGTGGCAGTTCTTATGGTAGGCATTTACTTTGGCAATGATTACCGACAACAACAACTTGAGGAACGAGAAAAGGCTCTTTTGGCCTACAATGAAACTAAAAAGGCATTGAGCCTTTTGGCCGAAAATTTTGAACGAGGCACTGAAAAAGTGGCTTATTTGAACCAATTTGAAGAAACAAAGCAAAAAATTTACAGTAACGATTAAAATCAAAAACAATGAAAAAGATACTTATCATAACAGTAATGGCAATCTTGCCACTGACAGGGTTTTCACAATCTTTATTCGATAAATATGAAGATTTGGACAATGTAAGCGCCGTAGTGGTAAATAAAAGTATGTTCAACCTATTGAGCAAGATCGATGTAGAGGTCGATGACCCCGAGGCCAAAGATTTTATGGATATCGCCCAAAGCCTGAACAACTTAAAGGTATTCATCACAGAAGATAAGGCGATATCGGCCGATATGAAATCTTCGGTCGACAGTTACCTAAGATCGGCCAAGCTTGAAGAACTGATGCGTGTCAAGGACAAAGACACCAATGTGAAGTTCTATATTCGAGAGGGCAAAGATTCTGACCACGTGAGCGAACTCTTGATGTTCGTTACCGGGTTAAAAGATTCAGGTGTCGATGTCGATGTAAACGGCAGAAAATTTGAGACCGTACTGCTCTCTTTGACCGGTAATATCGATTTGAACAAAATAAGCTCGTTGACGAAGAAAATGAACCTTCCCGAAGAGTTGAACAAAGCCGGAAATTAAAATTGAACACACAAATGCTTTCGCAGTAGGTATTCGGTGAAGAAGACCGAATACCTATTGCAACTATCAAAATTCATCAATCAAAAAATGACAATCATGAAAAAATTAGTAGTAATTCTTGCCCTAGTACCGATATTCGGTTTTTCGCAATCTATCTTCGATAAGTTTGCAGACATGAACGATGTTGCCTCGGTGACCATCAATTCGAGCATGATCAGACTGGCCGGTAGTTTGGCCGCTCTTGATGACGATGACCAAGACGCACAAGATTTTAAGGATATTGCCCACAGTTTGAATGGAATCAAAGTTTTCATAACTCAAAATGAGGATGTTTCACAAGATATGGGCGCCACGGTAAAGAAATATCTCAGATCCTCCTCAATGGAAGAATTGATGCGCGTAAAAGACAAAGATGCCAATATCAAATTCTATATCAAGTCGGGTAGCGATGAAGACCATGTCAGCGAGTTGCTGATGTTCGTGTCAGGAATAAAAGACAACGATATTGGTATCAATGGCAGAAAGTTCGAAAGTGTATTGGTATCATTGACCGGTGACATTGATTTGAACAAAATAGGGTCATTGACCAAAAAAATGGATTTACCCCATGAATTGAACCGTGCCGGCAAAAAGGGGGACTAATAAATTGATTAACTTCATGTTCAAAACGGATTTTTCGTTTTGATGGAATTAAAAAAGCGTATCATGAGAACGATTAAATCATTTCTATATGTGGGCATTTTAGTAATGTTCGCAGCCTGTTCATCGACCCAGAGTCTGCAGGAGTACTATATCGATAACACCGAAAATCCGAATTTCTTGATGTTCGATGTGCCAACCAGCGTGTTGAATCTAGAAAATGCCGATTTGACCGAGACGCAAAGAGAAGCGCTCGGATCGTTGAAGAAACTCAACATCTTGGCGTTCAAAAAGACCGCTGATAACGGCGCGGACTATAAAACCGAGAAGGCAAATGTAAAGGCAATACTTTCAGATAACAAGTTTATCGAGTTGATGAAGATGAACACCAGTTACGGCAAAGCCACTATCAAATACTTGGGCAGCGAAGATGCCATTGACGAGGTCATTATTTATGGTGACAGTGATGAAAAAGGTTTTGCATTGATCAGGGTGCTTGGTAACGACATGAATCCTGCGCATATGGTGCAGTTGCTGCAGGCCATTGAAAAATCGGATTATGATGGAGAAGGCCTAAAAAATCTTGGAAAGCTCTTCCAAAGTTAGAATTCAAGTATCAAAAGCTATTCTAGATCCTGCTCCGAATATTACGGAGCAGGATTTTTTTTGTGCAAAAACGGACGTAATATTCCTCTTTAATTTTTGAACAGCAATCATTATATTCGCCCAACTATAAACATTTACACTAAATCAAAAACATGACAATTATGGAAGATGCACAATTATGGATGGACAAGGGAATTGACTTTGTAGCTGAATATGGCCCCAAGGTCTTGGGCGCCATTCTGATTTATATTATCGGTTCTTGGGTTATTGGGAAGATCATCGGTGCGGCAAGAAAAATGATGGCCAAGGGAACCTATGAAGAATCACTTCAAAAGTTTCTGTTGAATCTGGCCTCATGGGCCTTGAAGGTTCTTTTGATAATTATCGTTATTTCTACCTTAGGTGTAGATGTAACGACTTTTGCAGCTGTAATCGCTGCCGCTGGTTTGGCCATTGGCCTAGCCTTGCAAGGCTCACTCGCCAATTTTGCCGGCGGTGTTTTGATTATGATTTTCAAGCCCTACAAAATTGGCGACCTTATAGAGGCGCAAGGTGTTCTGGGTGTCGTTAAGGAAATCGAGATATTTACCACGAAACTGGTTACGCCCGAGAATAAGCTGGCCATTGTGCCGAACGGCGCCATGGGAAATGGTAATATCATCAATTATACGGCGGAAGGAAAAATCAGGGTCGATACGACCATTGGCATCGGTTATGACGAGGATATCAAAAAAGCGAAAGAGGTATTGCTTGAAGTTTTGACTTCGAATCCTCAAGTTTTGAAAGATCCTGCTCCTTCGGTAAATGTTTCCGAACTTGCGGATAGTTCGGTGAATTTTGCCGTTCGACCGTTTTGCAGGCCTGAAGATTACTGGGATGTATATTTTGCGACATACGAAGGGTGCAAACTGGCATTGGATAAGGCCGGAATCGAAATTCCTTACCCACATGCCGTCGAAATTCAAAAGAAAGGATAGTTTACGTTATGTGTACAAACAAAAAAGACCGTTTTTAACGGTCTTTTTTTTGTTGTTTACAAGGTCATATTCCGGTATAATTGGCCGGGGTAATGGTTTTTAGTTCAGTTTTGATCGCTTCTGAAATCTCTAAGGTATCTATGAACTTGGCAATGGATTCTTGATCGATTTTTTCATTGGTACGCGTAAGCCCTTTTAGGGCCTCGTAGGGATTGGGATACCCTTCACGGCGTAAAATTGTCTGGATCGCTTCTGCGACCACGGCCCAATTATTCTCCAAATCCTGCTCGAATTTTGCGGTGTTGATCAAAAGTTTGTTCAATCCTTTCAATGTCGATTGAAAGGCCAAGATGGTATGTGCGAAGGGTACGCCGACATTTCGCAACACTGTACTGTCGGTAAGGTCGCGCTGTAATCTTGAAACGGGCAGTTTGGCCGATAAATGTTCAAAAAGGGCGTTTGCAATACCAAGGTTACCCTCCGAATTTTCAAAATCTATCGGGTTCACTTTGTGGGGCATTGCCGAAGACCCTACCTCGCCCGCCTTGATTTTCTGTTTGAAGTAATCCATCGAAACATAGGTCCAAAAATCCCGGTCCAAATCCAAGATTATGGTATTGATACGTTTCAGGGTATCAAAAAGAGCGGCCATGTGGTCATAATGCTCGATTTGCGTGGTGGGGAACGAGTGGTAAAGACCTAGTTTTTGCACGAAATTTTGGCCGAAGGCTTTCCAATCGATGTCGGGGTACGCGACTTTATGCGCGTTGTAATTTCCTGTGGCGCCTCCGAATTTGGCAGCACTCGGTATGTCGTTCAAAAGATTGAACTGTTCTTTTAGCCGATGCACGAAAACATCGATTTCTTTTCCTAAACGGGTGGGTGATGCCGGCTGTCCGTGCGTTCTTGCCAACATCGAAACGTCTGACCACTCTGTGACCAATGCCTCCAATTTTTCAAGTATCTCAAAATATTGGGGCACATAAACATCGTTCATGGCTTCCTTTATCGAGAGCGGAACGGCCGTATTGTTGATATCTTGTGAAGTCAATCCGAAATGGATAAATTCTTTAAAAGCACTAAGTCCCGTTGCATCGAATTTATCCTTGATAAAATATTCGACAGCCTTGACGTCGTGATTGGTGACCTTTTCGATATCCTTTATTTTTTGGGCATCCTCAGAACTAAAATCAACATATATTTTTCTGAGTGTTTCGAATTTTGAAGCATCGAAACCTTCAAGCTGGGGTAAGGGAATTTCACACAGGGCAATGAAATACTCGATTTCTATGCGAACACGATATTTGATAAGGGCCTCTTCAGAAAAAAAACGGGCCAATGCATCCGTTTTACCTCTGTATCGCCCATCAATCGGAGAAATTGCGCTTAAGGAATTTATAGACATTCGCTTTTGGGTTGATTATTTTTGAAGCTACAAAGATACCTATTAACGCGGTAGATTAAAAGGGAGGTAGGGTATTAGTTTATGAGATTACATTTCGGCCGCCACTACATTACTTAATTTTGGCCAGGGTCATTCTGGCCCTCGCCTTGTAAGCCGCGCTGCCTTCGGCGTAATTTTGTTCAAGGACCATTTTAAGTTCGGGAAGGATCCAATTGAATTTTCGCCCCAAAAGCAAAAGACTGGTCATCGAGTAGGCTTTGGCGGCTACCTTATGGTCTCCGATCAACCAATCAAAACAGGCCGTGGCTATTCGTTCTAGATGTTCTTCGGTCATTTCGATCTGTACATTGGAAGACTTTTTTGAAAAATAAGCTTTCGTCAAGAACTCACAGATCTTGGCTATGGGCCTGACTGATGAGTCCAATTGTATCTTGCCAAGATTGGCTGTAAAATCATCGAGATAGGGTAGTAGATACGATAAATTCTCCTTGGCCGTGAATTCCATCACCCAACAGGCCCGGCTTGAGATTGGGTCATCATCCACAAAGGCGATTTCCAGCAATGGGGCAATGACTTGCGGGTCGTTCAAAACCAACATGGCCATTTGCATTCGTTTTTCACGTGAATGGTCGACGTAGTTGAGCGAATCGTATAGTTCCGTTTTTTTCAAGATACATGGTTTAGACTTGCCTCAAAAATGAATTAATGAAAATAGTAAAAAAAGTAGGGCAAGACTCAGCAAGGTCATTCTCGTACTTAAAGTATACCCTTCGTGCCGAAAAGGGGTTTTTGTAAGGTAATAGCTGGGCCGGGGGAAACTAAAATGTTTTGCCGATTAGGTCTGAGACCAATGATGGCAATCCATTTACCGCAGTTTTTGGTATTATCGTAAGATTCTCAAAATCATATTTCGAAATGCTCGGCCGGGGATCGATAAAATATATCGGAACACCTGAATGTACGTAATTCACAAGACCAGCGGCCGGATAGACCTGCATTGACGTGCCGATAATGATCAGAATGCTTGCCATCGATGTAATTTCGGCCGCTTTTGGCAACAGGGGCACCTGTTCACCGAACCATACAATGTGGGGACGCAATTGATGGCCATGTTCGCTTACATCTCCTAGATAAAGATCTTTCTTCCAATCAATAACCGTATTTTCGTTCTGTGTACACCTGACCTTGAACAGTTCGCCGTGCAAGTGAAGCACCTCAGAGCTTCCCGCGCGTTCGTGAAGGTCATCAACGTTCTGGGTTATTATCGAGACTTTGAATTTTTCCTCAAGTTTGACCAGGGCATGGTGCGCTTCGTTGGGATCGACCTGTAAAAGCTGTTTTCTACGTTGGTTGTAAAAATCCAATACAAGGGCCGGATTGCTTTTGAATCCCGTAGGGGAGGCTACTTCCATTACATTATGGCCTTCCCAGAGTCCGTTGGCATCGCGAAAGGTCTTAAGGCCGCTCTCCGCGCTCATACCGGCCCCGGTCAAAACTACAATTCGTTGTTTCATGTTCTAAAAATAGACTTTTTATTATATTCGATTTATGGACGATCAACGGCTTCTTGCTTATTTGGAGGAATTCATTAGCCCTGCGCGTATCGACAGGTTTTCAGAGGTGCTCAAGGAGAGAACAAAATATATTACCGTGGCCTTGGAAGACGTTTTTCAATTGCACAATACCAGTGCGGTCATACGAAGTTGTGAGGTTTTTGGCATTCAAGAGGCCCATGTAATCGAAGCAAGGTTCGGGAAACGATTGGACAAAAACATCGCAATGGGCGCCCAACAGTGGGTAGACGTACATCGTTATAAGAATACGAAAACATGTATTCAAGAATTAAGGGATAGTGGATATCAAATAATGGCCACTGTGCCTTCAATAAGCGCGACCCCATTGGATGATTTTGAAATCGACAGGAAAACCGCTTTGTTTTTTGGTACGGAAAAGGAGGGATTGAGCGATGAGGTGCTGCGATCATCCGACGGCTTGCTTCGCATACCCATGTTCGGTTTTACGGAAAGCCTGAATATCTCGGTATCAGCGGCGATCTTGTTGCACCAACTGAGTACAAAGCTTCGAAAAACGAATCTTCCGTGGCAGTTAAGCGAAAGCGAAAAACTAAAAATACGTCTCGATTGGACCAAGAAGTCGATCAAAAGCATCGATGACATTTTGAACAGGTACCGGTCTGTGCATTGAATTTTTCAGTATATTTAATTCAACCAACTAATTGATAAACAAATGGCTACACTACTTTATATTCTGTTGGCGGTCGTTGCTTTGGTGGTTTTCTTAGCACTCATCGCACCAAAAACCTATGATGTTTCACGTTCTATCGAAATCGAGAGTCCGAAGAACGAAGTTTTCGATTACCTAAAGTATTTAAAGAATATGGATGAATGGTCGCCTTGGGCCCAAAAAGATCCGAATATGAAAAAGAAGTTCACCGGAACCGATGGCGAAGTCGGGGCCATAAGTTATTGGAACGGCAACAAGGATGTCGGAGAAGGGGAACAGGAAATAACGAAAATAGTCAACGGTGACCGTATCGAATCGGAGCTTCGCTTTTTAAAGCCATGGAAATCGACATCGGATTGTTATACCAAGGTCGAGAATTCAGGTGTTAGCGCTACTAAAGTGACATGGGGTTTTACCGGAAAGAATAAATTTCCGATGAATATTATGGCCCTTTTTATGAGTATGGACAAAATGGTGGGCAAGGATTTTGAAGAAGGTTTGGCCACCTTAAAGGCAACTCTGGAAAAAAAGTAATTATGGATCATAACATGGTGGGTTGGTTCGAAATTCCTGTAACGGATATGGATCGGGCCAAGAAATTCTATGAATCGGTTTTTGAAATAGAAATTGGCATCCATGACCTTGGAGGATTTCAAATGGGATGGTTTCCGAGCAATCATGAAAAATCGGGAGCGAGCGGATCTTTGGTCAAGCACGAGATGTACAAACCCAGTTCTACCGATGGCACTTTGATTTACTTTTCGTGCAAAGACGTTGCCAATCAGCTTGGCAGGGTAGAGGCTGCCGGGGGCGAAATAATGCAACCCAAAAAGGAAATCGGGGGAGGCCATGGTTTTATGGCCTTGATAAAGGATACCGAAGGCAACCGGATTGCCTTGCATTCACAGCAGTAAATGATTCTTGAAAACTATTGTGCCAGTTCGATAAGTGCAATGTCGAAATCGTTTTCCAGGGTCACTTTTCCATTCTTGACCTCTACCTCGGTTCGCGAATAGGTATCGAACAGTTTGGTTCCGTCACCAAAGAAACCTTTTACCCAAAGTGATTTCTTGCCTTTGGGCAAATCAAGCCCCACTACGACCTTATCCCTAAAATCGCCATCGACATATGTTCTACTGAATACATAGGGCTTTTTGCCCAATCTTTTATGTTTTCCCGCACCTATCGCAGGATGGTCGCGCCTGAATTTTCCAAGTTTTTGCCAGTGCTCAAGAATTTGTTGCGTTTCAGCATTGTTCGCGATTTCCTCCCAATTCATAAAAGAACGCAATGTGGCATCGCCCTCTGTTCCCTCAATTATTAAAGGCCTTGCCGATTCGTCGCCATAGTAGATCTGGGAAGCCCCGGGCGTGAGCAACAAAACGTTGCCGGCCCGAATGGAATCTTTGCGCTCGATGTCATAGGGCTGCATGTCGTCATGTGAAGTCAGGTAATTGAGAATACTTTTGTCTTTTAGTTTGGTGCCAAGCAGCGAACTATACTTATTGAAAATCGTTTCATAGTCGTTCAGTGCATCGTCTTTAAGCTCAAAATTGATAAGGCTCTTGAAGCCATGGTCAAAGTAGTCCACTTTTTTGTCCCCGAAATCATATTCCCTTCCCCCTGAAATTCCATATCCATATACCTCTCCGACCATGTAAAACGGATTGTCGTCCAATATCTCTTCGGGATGCTTTTTTTTCCAAGTGTCGAAAGCATGTGAAGCTTCTTTATACAATTCTGACCATGCGTTTTCATCGGCGTGTTTAACGGTATCGACCCGAAACCCGTCGATTCCGAAATCATTGACGTAATCGGTCAACCACTTGATAATATAGAATCGTGGGGCCCTTGGGTATCCTGTACGTTCAAAGAACAATTGGAGTTCATCAAGTTCATTGCTCAACCTGCCTTCTTCTTTCCATTTGGCCAAGAGCTGGTCGGGCAATTCGACCGGTTCGTTCGATTCGGTAAGAATATCAGGCAAATTATCTACCAAGGTACAACTCGTTGTATTCTCATAATTGGTAAATTCACAAGTCGGATCGGTTCGTACCCAATCTTCTGGCCAGACAGGATCTTTCCCGGTCACCGGACCGGTATGGTTCAAGACGACATCCATTAAAATACGGATGCCCTTTTTGTGCGCTGTTTTGACCAAAATCTCAAGATCTTTTTTTGTTCCGAAATTTGGATCTAGTGCCGTCCAATCCTTCGCCCAATAACCATGGTATCCATAGGTGTTTCCAGTACTTTCATCGGTTGAACCATGGATTTGCTCTACAACGGGCGTGAACCAAATAGCGTTTATACCCAGTTCGGAAAAATAGCCTTCGTCTATTTTTTGGGTTATTCCTTCGAGATCACCACCCATAAAGCCTCGTAGAATGCCCGTAGTGTCAGTTCTATCGAAATTGACATCATTTGCAGTATTCCCGTTGTTAAAACGATCGGTAAGTAAGAAGTAGATGTTGGCGCCCTCCCAAACAAACGGAATTTTTTTTTCGGGTGCTGAGATTGGCTCCTGCATCTGTACTGTCGGCTTCACGGGCTCTTTTTTTTCTTCCTTACAGGCAAAAAAAGATAAGGAAATTATAACACCGATCAGCAGTTTTTTCATCTTAAGCTATTTTGGCTAAAGCTATAAAATGCAGTTGGAAATAGAAAATTTTATTTTTCGCGGTTAAGCACTTTGAATTCTTCGTAACAGCTGCTTATCGCATCGAGAATTTGAAGGTCGTTGGCGGTCGTAATAAATGACTTCGAGTAGTTGCAATTGCTTAATATGTCTTCGATATCGACTTTTTCGAGCTGAAGCAATTCGACCAGGGTCTCGCGGTCGAATTTCGAGGCCAAAAGATCTCGAATTTGGTCGTCTTCTTTCATTTTGCGCAATTTTCGCATCTGGTTCGGCTGCCTTCCGAAGAGATTGCGCAACAGATCCGCCGGATTCAAAATCGCCCCCAACACTTTAGTAACCGCACTAGGTGTTTTGTTACCCGCTTCATAACCGACATTCAGACCTGAAATACTGTATTGATACCCATTGTTTACGACCATATTCTTTACATCGATTTCAAGAAATCCGGTCAATTGATAGGGCCTGACGATTACCTCTTCGAGGGCATAGGCGAGTTCGGTCAAGGCTATCTTGGTATCCTCGAACTTGAACATATCGTTCGTGACCCTGATTTTTTGGGGTTTGAAGCCTAGAAAGGTCAGGTAAAGCGTATCGTTGACCGCGGCGGTAATGGCGAACTCGCCTTTTTCATTGGTAATGGTGCCGATAACCTGATTAAGGTTCAAAACATGCACACTTTCCATGGGGTCATCGGTCTGTGCATTGATTACGGTAGCCCTGATTTTTCTATCGATAGTATCACCGTCTTCTTGCGAAAATGCGGTAAAACACAATAAGGTAAGAAATAGCGTAAAATAATTCTTCATTGAACCTTAGTCAGCTTTAAAGGTACTAAACAAAGCAAAAAAAATACGCCGTAGCGTATTTTTAATATAGAATTAACCAAAAAAGTGGTTATGTGCTTACGCGTCAAAAGAAATCGCTTTTTCGTTTACTTCTTCTTTTTCCGGAATAATTCGCGCTGCCTTTTGAAGAATTTTTATCCGTGCGTTTTCCTCGACCCCGATCTTTTCCGCCACGGCCGCGATCCTTTTTTTTGGGACGGCTTCCACGTTTTCCGCCCCCAGAACCGCCGGGAATTGTGGAAACCTCGACATTCACAAACCTTCCATCAACTTTGAAATCCGTAAAATGGGCCAGTACTTTTTCGGTGTCGCTGGCATCGGTGTTGAAGAACGAAAAACTATCCTTGACATCGACTTTGTAAATCGAATCACGGCCGAGGTCCAAAGTGTCTTTGAGAAAATCTTTTAACGACATCCAATCGTACCCATCTTTTTCGCCTACATTGATAAAGTAGCGAACCGAACCATCGGAAGAAGAATTGTCCTTGCGGCCCGATTTCTCACCACGCCCCTGATCTGGAGTGTTCAGATCGTGGGCCTTACTGTAATAATTGTAGAATCGCGTGAACTCGACCGAAACTATTTTTTTGATCAGTTCGTCGCGGTCCATGCCCTGCAGTACATCGTTTATGGCCGGCAGGTAATTTTCTACCTCCTTGTTGATTTTGGTGTCCTTTATCTTGTTGGCCAGATGGTACAGTTGTATTTCGCAAATTTCCATTCCGGTGGGAATCTTTTTTGAAATAAACTGCTGCTTGATCTTGTTTTCGATGGTCTTGATCTTTCGCAACTCGCTTCGCGTAACGATGACCATTGAGATACCTGATTTTCCGGCACGGCCTGTTCTTCCACTACGGTGGGTATAGGTTTCGATTTCATCGGGCAATTGATAATTGATCACATGGGTAATATCGTCAACATCGATTCCCCGAGCGGCTACATCGGTGGCCACAAGCATTTGGATCTGTTTTTTCCGGAAGGCGTTCATGACCAGATCACGCTGGTTTTGACTAAGGTCTCCATGAAGTGCCCCGGCATTATAACCGTCTTCGATCAATTTTTCGGCCACTTTTTGAGTGTCGCGCTTCGTTCTACAGAATACGACCGAAAAAATATCGGGATTCGTATCGGCAAGTCGCTTCAGGGCAGGGTAACGATCTCTTCCCCCGACAACGTAGTATTCATGTTGTACCGTCGATGTTCCTGCATTTTTGGTTCCCACCGTGATTTCTTGTGGGGCGTGCATGAATTTTTTCGCAATTACAGATACCTCTTTTGGCATGGTGGCCGAAAAAAGCCAAGTCGATTTTTCCTGTGGCGTATTCGAAAGAATGTCCTTGATATCTTCAAAAAAGCCCATGTTGAGCATTTCATCGGCCTCGTCCAAGACACAATAATCGATTTTGGAGATGTCGACGAGTTTGCGGCCGATCATATCCTTCATTCTTCCCGGTGTCGCAACGATAATCTGCGCCCCGCGTTTGATCTGTCTTGCCTGTTCGGTAATACTCGCCCCACCATAAATGGCCACGACGTTTATGTTTTTCTCATATTTGCTATAGAGCTGCAATTCGCTGGTGATCTGTAAACAGAGCTCACGGGTAGGCGATAGGATCAACCCTTGGGTAGTGCGGCTATCACCATCGATTTTTTGAATCAGCGGAAAACCAAATGCAGCGGTCTTTCCGGTACCTGTTTGGGCCAGTGCGACGAGGTCGGTCTCACTTTCCAATAAAATGGGGATTGCTTTTTCCTGTACTTCCGAGGGGTTTTCAAAACCCATGTCGGCAACAGCATTCAAGAGGGACTTTTGCAGCCCTAATGCTTCAAACTTTGTCATACTAATGATTATTTAATCGCTAAATAGGCCTGTTGCATTAAGCGATTATCGTATAACCCAGTGGACTCCGCTTCTCGCAACTCCTTCGACCCAAATCTGTTATCGGGTCGGCGTTGTTAATAAAGCGGCAAATGTACTCTTTAAAATCGACTTGGCGGCCAAAAGGAAGTTTTATCGTCAAGGCGCAAGCATATACCCGTAAATTGACATGACTATGCCGACAATTCCAAAAACGATCATTAAGGTTATAAACGACTTCTGCAATTTAGGGTTGTCATAGATGATGATACATACCGCACCCAAAACGATGCTTATTTGAAAGAACAACATGCCCAGGTCGAACCTTTTGGTGGCATTATCGTAGTCATCGGCGAGCTGCTCCCATTCCTTAACACCGACTATCTTGCCGAGTTCCCCGTCTAAATCTTGTACCCATTGTGTTTTCGGAATATTTGCCGAACCCTCTAGAATCTCGAATTTTTCGGCACCATACTTTTGGATCAAGCCTTTGGTCTCTTCGACCTGTTCAAGAATCGACGCTTGCTTGTCTTCGACCACCATGCCTGTATTCAACAAGGCCTGCAAATAATCCAATTCACTTTCTTTCAAACTTTCCTTGATACTTTTTGACTGGTACCAGCTCGAATAGTTTACAACCTTGTTGTGTGCGATCATCATCTCTTCCTCAAGTTCGCCATTGACCATTTGCGAGATGGCCATCAAGGCCGCGAAGAATGCGATCAAGACCCCACCTACCGCCTCGGCACGTTCTGAAGCGACCGAAACCTCGACCATTTCGTTTTTAGGCAATTCGGATTTTTGCTTATGTTCTGATGTCATAATATTGTCTTTAAATAAGCTATTAATTTTTCCATGGCCTTACCACGATGGCTTATCGCGTTCTTGACGGATAACGGAAGTTCGGCAAAAGTCTTGTCATATCCCTCGGGCTGAAAAATGGGGTCGTAACCGAAGCCTTTGGCCCCCGACTTTTTACTTGTTATCTGGCCTTCGACAACACCTTTAAAGTACTGTTGTTCACCCTTTAAGTTTAAGGCGATGACCGTAACGAATTTAGCGGAACGGTCGTTTAGGCCTTCAAGTTCGGTCAATAGCTTGTACATATTGTCACCTGAATTCCTTTGTTCCCCCGCGTAGCGGGCGGAATAAACCCCCGGAGCTCCGTTGAGGGCATTAACAAGTAATCCCGTATCATCCGCAAAACAGTCGAAACCATAGTTTTTGGTTACGAAATCGGCCTTTATTTTCGCATTTTCATACAAAGTTTTACCCGTTTCGGGTATTTCATCGTGACAACCGATATCGTTTAACGATAAGAGTTCGATATTTTTGGGAACCAAAGATTGTACTTCGGTAAGTTTATTTTGATTATGGGTGGCAAAAACCAATTTCATTGAAAGTAAAAAAATGCAAGTAGTAATGTTTCAAAAATAGTAATTTTATAACATGGAGTTAAAAATACCGCCTGCCGTAATCTTTATTATTTTTGCGTTTGGAATGTATCTATTGGATAAATTTTTTCCCTTGGGTGATTTTCATTTTTTCGGAAGAATATATTTGGGGTCTTTTTTATTTTTTTCAGGTATTTTGGTCGGGGTTGTTTCCTTGATCCAGTTTTTCGCTTCAAAAACCACGGCCGACCCGACAAGACCTGAAAAGGCCGCGAAACTGGTGACCAGAGGTGTTTATACTTACACGCGAAACCCTATGTATCTTGCTATGTTATTGGTATTACTGGGCTTAGGCATTCACTTGGGCAATGCTTTTAACGTACTTTTGGCTGCGAGTTTTGTGAGTTATATGAACCGCTTTCAAATACAACCTGAAGAACGGGCCCTGAGTAAAAAATTTGGAAAGGATTATCAACAGTATTGTACACAGGTCAGGAGATGGTTTTAAAACGATTCTTCCATACAATTAAAAATTCAAAACATTATGAGAAAGGTTATTTCAGTAATCTTAATGGTGGTCATAATCGCCTGTGGTGAAGAAAAAAAAGAACAAAGACCATCGTCAGAACAGCTTTCTGTTTCAGTACGTTGGACAAAGGAAAAAGCTTGGGAATGGTATGAAAAACAACCTTGGTTGGTCGGAGCAAATTTCAACCCGAGCAGTTCTATCAACCAATTGGAATTTTGGCAGGCCGATACCTTCGACCCTGAGACCATTGATCGAGAATTAAAATGGTCCGCCGATCTGGGTATGAACCTGCATAGGGTTTATCTCCACAATCTCTTATGGCAGCAAGATTCGGTTGGATTTTTAGATCGGTTGGATCAATATTTGACCATGGCCGACAGGCATGGTATTAAAACCATGTTCGTTTTGTTGGACGACGTTTGGCACCCGATCCCAAAGTTGGGCAAGCAACCCGAACCCACACCCCATGTACACAATTCGGGTTGGGTACAGGCACCTGGTGCCGAGATATTGGGAGATTCCACGCGACATGATGAATTGAAAGGCTATATAAAGGGAGTGGTCAATAAGTTCGCCAATGATGACCGGGTACTTGTTTGGGACATTTATAACGAGCCTGACAACGTTGCGGGACAACCGGGAAGAAAAGAGTTGGAGGTTAAGAACAAGCATATTTATTCGCTGGCACTGTTGAAGAAAGTGTTCAAATGGTCTAGGGAAGCGATGCCTACCCAACCGCTGACAACCGGAATCTGGCGCGGAGACATAGCGCATTGGGGCAACCCCGACAGCCTCCCCGCCTTGGATAGATATATGGTCGAACATTCCGATGTTATCTCGTTTCACGCCTATGATGGCAATATGGACGATGTAAGGCGCAAGATCGAGGAACTCAAGAATTATGAGCGGCCCCTGTTGTGCACTGAATATGTGGCGCGTGGATCGGGCAATACTTTTGAAACGGTAATGCCTATTTTAAAAGAAGATAAGATTGCCGCCATCAATTGGGGTTTTGTGGCCGGAAAAAGCAACACCATCTACCCTTGGGTAAGCTGGGATTCTACATTTACCGCCGAACCCGAAATCTGGCATCACGATATTCTGCGCCAAGACGGTACGCCGTATTCTCAAAAAGAATTTGATTTTATAAGGGAAATTACCGATTCACAATAGAATTTTGTACCAAAACAAGACCTATTGGTTATAGGGGTAACTTTTGATAACATTACCCTGTGGCCAATGGTATTAATCTTTATTTTTACGGCTTAATTTCAATAAAAAAATGGTAGAGGTGGGCAGAAAGTATGTTTTTGACTTTGATAGTACCTTGACAAGGGTCGAGGCCCTTGATGTATTGGCCGAAATGACCTTGCAGGGCAAATCGAACAAAGATGAGGTCATTAATGAAATACAGAAAATCACCAATTTAGGGATCGATGGCGATATTTCGTTCACCGAGTCTTTGGAGCGGCGCATCAGATTGTTGAATGCCAACAGGTCAGATTTGGATGGTCTGGTAAAAGAATTGCGCCAAAAAATCTCTAAATCAATTGAATCGAACAAAGAGTTCTTTGAAAAGTTTTCTCAGGATATTTATGTGATTTCCTGCGGCTTCAAAGAGTTTATCGACCCTATCGTCGAAGAATACAACATTCCTTCTGAACGGGTATATGCGAATACCTTCAAATTCGATAATGAAGGAAACATTATCGGTTTCGATGAAGCGAATCCGTTATCAAGGCACAACGGAAAAATCGATTGCCTTAGACAGATGGATCTTGAAGGAGAAGTGCAGGTTATCGGTGATGGCTATAGCGACTATGTAATGCGCGAGGCCGGTATTGCCGATAAATTTTTCGCCTATACCGAAAATGTGCATCGAGACAAGGCGGCCAATAATGCGGATCACGTAGCCCCTAATTTGGATGAATTTTTATTTGTGAACGACCTGCCGCGAAATATTTCCTATCCCAAGAATAGAATAAAAATTTTGTTGCTTGAAAATGTGCATCCTGCCGCATTCGAAAACCTTTCCGAAGATGGGTTTTCCGTAGAACTGGTAGACAAGGCCTTGCCTGAAGAAGAACTTATTGAAAAAATCAAAGGGGTACACGTTTTGGGAATCCGGTCAAAAACACAGGTGACACAGAATGTCTTAAATGCCGCGAATAAATTATTGGTAGTGGGCGCCTTTTGTATCGGTACCACCCAGATCGATCTCGAAACCTGCAAGAAAAAGGGCGTGGTGGTCTTTAACGCACCTTACAGCAATACGCGATCGGTAGTCGAACTGGCCATCGGGCAGATAATCATGCTAATGCGCAGCATCTTTCCAAGAAGTACCGAGATCCATAATGGCCAATGGAACAAGACCGCGGCCAATTCGCGCGAGGTGCGAGGCAAGAATATAGGGATCGTAGGCTATGGCAACATCGGAAAACAATTGTCCGTTTTGGCGGAGGCCCTTGGTATGCGGGTTTATTATTATGACATTGATGATAAACTGGCATTGGGCAATGCGGTCAAATGTAATACGCTCGAAGACTTATTGAACGTCTCGGATGTTGTAACGTTGCATATCGACGACAATAAGGCGAACAAGAACTTCATTGGTGAGCGCGAGATCGGGCAGATGAAAAAGGGGGCGATCCTAATCAATCTCTCCAGAGGATTCGTAGTGGATATCGAAGCTCTTGTCAATGCACTTAAATCAGGTAAGTTAAGTGGCGCTGCCGTCGATGTTTATCCTGAAGAGCCTAGAAGCAATGGAAAGTTCGAAACCGAACTGCAAGGTTTGGACAACGTGATATTGACGCCGCATATCGGTGGAAGCACGGAAGAGGCGCAACGCAATATCGCCGATTTCGTTCCCAACAAAATAATGGATTATATCAATTCGGGCAATACCGTTGATGCCGTTAACTTTCCGAATATCAGGTTGCCGAAACAACAGAATGCGCATCGTTTCTTGCATATTCACAAAAATGTTCCCGGTATTATGGCCCGTATCAACGAGGTTCTGGCCAAGTATGAAATGAATATTATCGGACAATACTTATCCACAGATAACGAGGTAGGCTACGTTATTACCGATCTTGACAAAGAGTATAACAAAGAGGTGGTCAAAGCACTTAAAAAGGTGGATCACACCATTAAGTTCAGGGTGCTTTATTAAAGCAAGTTACTTTAAGCTTATATGAAGAAACTCCTAGCAATTTCCGTTACTTTTTTGCTTTCTTGTCAAACAGAGAACATAGAAGGAGTTTGGATTGGACAATATAACTCTCTCAATATAAATGGGACCAAGTCATACCATAGCTTAAATACCTTAATCGTTTTTGACAAAAAAGAATTTACTAACTATGTACTAGGTCAAAAACATAAAAAACAATCGTTCGAATTTATTCGAAAAGGAAATAAAATTGTTCCACTTTCACCATCGCATCCCGGATTTAATATTGAATCGTTCTCAGAAGACAGTTTGGTTTTATCGAATCCGCAAATGGAGGAGTTTAACCTTGTCTATAGGAGGTACAATGGAAATTTTGAAAACAAGAGTATAAACATTTCTGGAAAAAGATATGAAAATAAAGCTTTGCAGAACACTTATGTTTTCGAAGCAGACTCTACTCTTTTGGTTAATTCCAAAATGGGGGGATATTGGAAACTAAAATCTATACATTCTATTGATGTATTAGAATTGATTTTTAGCGACAGTACGGAATTTATGATTATCGACTCTGTGAAGAGCAAAAAAATATTCTTGACTAAATATTCACGGAAATTAAATAAAATGATTTTGACAGAATATTAACCGCAACTGGTATTCGTCCAAAACTCTCATATAAGTAGGAGATTTGTCAAGAAGTATTTTCCATAGGCGTTGTGCCCGTCCTGACCGAGTGTTAGTTGGTATTAGTAGGTAGCACTATTTTTTAACGATACCTATCTTGCTAAACATGGGAAATGTTATTGTTTTAGCGGAACTTTGGTTGCCCCAGTATTTTTTGAGCTCCTTAATCAAATCACCCACGGAATTTTCTCGATTTTTCTTTTTATAGTTCTGAACACTTGACCAAGTGTTGAAATACCCTTCGAGTTGCGACAGGTTCATTAGGGCCTCAATGTGATACGGTTTTGATAGTTCGATTTCATCAAAAGGAAAATCGATCGTTTCATATTTTGAGTCAATGTGCCTGCGTTGTTCGTTCCAATAGGGTCCTATGGTTTCGCGATAAAAATGTCCGTTGCCCGTTCCACAATCCCAACAACCAGAACGATTTTTGACAAGACCGAGAATCTCATTAAAAAATTCCTCGGGGTAGTGTGGGCGGTACTTTTTGTATAGTTTCGCCTGTGCCGAGAAAAGGTCGATCGTCTTTTTCATCGATGGTGGTACGGTTCGTTCTTCAGGATCGTAAAGGCACGATAAATCTGCTCGACGGCAAAAAGCCGTACCATCTGGTGTGAAAAGGTCATTTTTGATAAACCGACTTTCCCCTGTGCTTTTTTGTGGACGGCATCACTGAAGCCATAAGGCCCACCAATGGCGAAGACAAACTGTTTGATGCCAGAGTTCATCTTCTTTTGCAGGTATTGCGAGAAATCGACTGAAGAATAATGCTTTCCCTTTTCGTCCAAAAGAACAAGTATATCGGTGGTGTTTATTTTTTTCAATAGCATTTCCCCCTCGAGTTCTTTCTGCCTGTTTTCCGAAAGGTTTTTGGCATTTTTCAGGTCGGGTACGATTTCGAGTTCGAATTTCACATAGTGCTTCAAACGATCTTCATATGCCGAGATCAGTTCCTGCAAAGGTTTGCTATCCGTTTTGCCAATGGCGAGAAGGCGTATCATCATAATCCAAAAATAGAATTTTCAGATTATCCCAAATGAGTTTTGGGTTTTGTTTTTAGTATTTTAGCACGGATCAATGCAGTATCTATGATTTCAGCAACGAAGTTTCAAGAAGAGATAGAAGGTATCATCAAGAATGCCATTCGAGAGGATGTAGGTGATGGCGACCACAGCTCCTTGGCCTGTATACCCTCAAATGCCACCGGTAAGGCAAAATTGTTGGTCAAGGCCGATGGTATTTTGGCGGGTGTGGATTTTGCTCGTCAGGTGTTCGAATATGTGGATCCAGAACTGGAGTTAAATGTTCAAATCAAGGATGGAACACCGGTAAAATACGGTGATATCGCCTTCTATGTAGAGGGCAGTTCACAAAGTATTTTAAAGGCCGAGCGTCTTGTCTTGAACGCGATGCAACGTATGAGTGCCATTGCGACCAAAACGAATTCTTTTGTTAAGCTTTTGGAAGGCACGAATACGAAAATCTTGGATACCCGCAAGACTACACCGGGTATACGTGCCTTAGAAAAATGGGCGGTAAAGATAGGAGGTGGAGAAAACCACAGATTTGCATTGTACGATATGATCATGCTCAAGGACAATCATATCGATTTTGCAGGGGGGATTACGAAGGCAATCGCGAAGACCAAACAATACTTGAAAGATACCGAAAGGGACTTAAAAATAATCGTAGAGGCCCGTAATTTGAATGAAATCAGGGAAATTCTAGAGTCTGATGGTATTTACCGCATCTTGATCGATAATTTCAATTTCGAGGATACGCGAAAGGCCGTCGAACTCATCGGGGACAAATGCCTGACCGAATCTTCTGGCGGAATCAATGAAAGAACCATTCGCAAGTATGCCGAATGCGGGGTCGATTATATCTCATCGGGCGCGTTGACACATTCGGTCTATAATATGGACCTGAGCCTAAAAGCGGTATAGATGTCGATAGAGATTGAAGAGAAGCTTGACAAGATTCCCGTTATTAATTGGGCGGTTCGGCTCTTGAAAAAAATAAAACTTCGCGCTTTTGAAGGACTTTCTTTTTATGATCTTATCGAAATGTACTTTTTGGGTATTGTACAAGGGGCGTTGTCGACACGTGCGAGTGCCATAGCGTTCAGTCTTTTTATGGCGTTGTTTCCGTTGTTGATCTTTCTTATCACCTTGGTCCCGTATTTGGTGCCTTACATAAATCTTGAAAACTTCGATACCCGTTTCCCTGAATTTTTAGAATCGTTTTTGCCTTCGGCGACCAACGACTATTTTGGCGGAATTTATGAGCAGATCAAAGAGCAAAAGAGTGGGGGGCTTTTGTCTTCTTCCTTTCTTATCTCGATTTTACTTATGGCGAACGGGGTAAACGCCATTTTCGGCGGATTCGAACATTCATACCATGTGAACCTAACGCGTAATTTTTTCCGGCAATACCTATACGCCTTAGGAATTGGCCTTATGCTTTCCATTCTATTGATTATCGGGGCGGCCGTCTTTCTTTATTTCGAGTTCTACACGGCACAGTTTTATAGGGAGTTTATGGAAAATGTGTATGGCGTCGTTCTTGACAACGATGATATTTTTCTATTGAAGATCGTCCAGTTTTTGTTTTTTGTGCTCTTGGCGTATCTGACCACGGCGATACTCTATTATTTTGGTACCCGTGAAGGCAAGGAAGCCAAGTTTTTTTCAATCGGGGCATTGATGACGACCATTCTGTTCACCATAACCTCGTACTTATTTGGAATATATGTTGAAAAATTTGCGCGCTATAACGAGTTGTACGGAGCCTTGGGCGGTTTATTGATACTCATGGTATTTATTTGGTTAAATTCGAATATATTGCTACTCGGATTCGAATTGAACGCTTCTTTGAATTCGTTGCGCAAGACTTTTAAACAAGATAAATAGCATGAACAGGGCCATTTTGATAATAATGTTGATGAGTACCAGTTTTTGGGTATCATCGCAAAGCGTGTTCGGAAAATGGAAGACCATTGACGACCGTACCGGAAATCCCAAGGCGATAATATCGATTTACGAAAAAAATGGCCTTATGTACGGTGATGTTGTCAAAATAGTTGAAAAAGGAAAAGAGTATGCCCTTTGCGTAAAATGCGATGGGGATAGAAAGGACAAACCCGTGGTAGGTATGACCATTATAGAAGGACTTGAAGAGAACGAGGACGGCGAGTGGAAGGGAAAGACCCTTTTCGACCCCGAGCAGGCAATGACCTTTCGCTGCAAGATATGGTTGAATCCTGACAATGCGAACGAACTTAAGGTCAGGGGCTATTTGGCTTTCATCTACCGCACCCAAACCTGGATACGCGTCGAAGGATAATGATAATTGAGGATTGAAGATTTTTGGATTGACGAACGGAGAATTGATGATCAACGAATATGGAATTATGGATTAAGGAACGTAGAACGTGGAATTCGGTTCAGAACTCTAAAATCACCATTCGTTGTTCCGCGATTAACTTGTAATCAAGTATCCCTAAATCATGCAGCACTTTATCGACGTAATCTTACCCATTCCATTAGAAAAATGTTTTACCTATAGTGTTACCCCATCGGAGGCCGATTTTTTGAGTCCGGGAATGCGCGTGGCCGTTCCCTTTGGCAAATCGAAAATATACACGGGTCTCGTTTCCGAAATCCACTCAAAGGCACCTACGGTGTACGAGGCAAAGGAAATCCATCAGATTCTTGATGAGACACCCATAGTGAACACCGTACAATTACATCACTGGCAGTGGATTTGCGATTATTATATGTGCACGATCGGTGAAGTACTGCGAAGTGCGTTGCCAAGTGCCTTTCTTTTGGAAAGTGAAACGCTGATCTTAAAAAAACCGCATACAGAAGTTGATGAATCTGATTTAAAAGATGACGAGTTCTTGGTCTATGAAGCACTACAGCACCAATCATCGCTTAAGGTACATGAGGTAAGTGCAATAATCGAACGAAAGAACGTACTGCCCGTGTTGAACAGATTGCTCGCCAAAAATGCCATTGTTCTAAAGGAAGAAATATACGAGCAATATAGGCCCAAATTGGTGCGCTATGTGAAAATGGGCCGGGAATTTCTTTCCGAAGATAAGTTGGAAGCCCTTTTACAAAGCCTGTCGCGGGCACCGAAACAGAGCCAGGTCGTTCTTGCACTTTTTCAATTGCAGGCCAGCAGTAAAAAGCCGATTTCCGTCAATGACCTGGAAAAGACGAGTGGTGGTTCCAAAGCGGTGATCAAGTCATTGGTCGATAAAGAAATATTGGAAGAATACTACGTACGACAGGATCGTATCTCATATGAGGGCGAAGGGGAGAACGCCGAATTCAAACAGCTTAACGAGATCCAAAAAAATGCTTTAGAAACTATAGTTCAAAACTTTGAAAAACAAAAAGTTACTTTGTTGCACGGGGTTACTTCTTCCGGAAAGACGGAGGTCTATGTCGAATTGATCGAAAAATGTATTCAAACGGGTAAGCAAGCCCTATATCTGCTTCCTGAAATTGCACTTACCACCCAACTGATCGCAAGATTGCAACAGTATTTTGGCGATAAGGTATCCGTTTACCATTCCAAATACAGTAGCAATGAAAGGGTAGAGGTATGGAACAACGTACTCCATAAAAACCCAAAGGCACAAATTGTAATCGGGGCACGGTCCGCACTCTTTTTGCCCTTTTCCGATTTGGGACTGATCATCGTTGATGAAGAACACGAGGGATCTTTCAAGCAGTTTGATCCTGCGCCGCGTTACCACGCCCGAGATGCCGCCATAGTGCTTTCTAGATTACATACATGTAATATACTTTTAGGCTCAGCAACGCCGAGCATCGAGACTTTTCACAATGCCCGCACCGGAAAATATGGTTACGCGCGCATCGATAGAAGGTTCGGCAACGTTTTGATGCCTGAAATGGAATTGGTAGACTTAAAGGAGCAGACCAGAAAGCGAAGGATGAAAGGCCATTTTTCGGAGCGACTTTTGGAAGAAATCAATGAAAGCCTAATTGAAGGTGAACAGATCATCCTGTTCCAAAATCGCAGAGGATATGCCCCGATCGTTGAATGCACTACTTGCGGACATGCACCGCAATGTCCGAATTGCGATGTCAGCCTGACCTATCACCAATATCGAAAACAGTTGCGCTGCCATTATTGCGGTCATCATATGGCATTGCAAGAAAGCTGTTTGGCCTGTGGATCTGCGACGCTCGACACCAAGGGTTTCGGTACCGAACAAGTAGAGCAAGAGCTTCATGAATTGTTTCCTAAAGTAAAGGTCGGTAGAATGGATTTGGATACGACCAGGGGCAAACATGCCTATGAAAAGATAATAACGGCCTTCGAACAGCAACAATTCGATGTTTTGGTCGGTACGCAAATGTTGACCAAAGGTCTTGATTTCAGAAATGTAGGCCTCGTAGGCATCATGAACGCGGATTCCCTTTTGAATTTCCCCGATTTTCGTGCCCATGAACGCAGTTTTCAATTATTGACCCAAGTGGCCGGTAGGGCGGGCCGTACGAAAAAACGAGGCAGGGTAATCATCCAATCGTATAATCCATATCACCAAATATTGAAACAGGTAACTACGGGAGATTACGCAGGCATGTACAAAGAGCAGATTTATGAACGGGAGCAATTTATATACCCCCCGACCAATAGGATCATCAAAATAACCTTTAAGCACAAAGAATACAACAGGTTGAACGAAGCGGCCGAATGGTTCGCCAAATCATTGCGCAACACGCTCATGAGTACAATACTAGGCCCTGAATACCCACCGGTTGCCCGTATTCGTAATCAATTCTTAAAAAATGTCATTGTAAAAATGTCGCTCGAAGAATCGATTTCAAAAACAAAAAACAGTATTAAGAGAGTCGAGAAATCATTCAATGCGATTTCGCAGTACAGAAGTGTCCGGGTCATTTATAATGTGGACCACATATAAAATATGCATAAAAAAAATCGCCGCTTCCTTTTCGAAAACGGCGATTTAATATTTTGAAAGACAGTGTTAAACGTTGCTCAGCGCTTCGGCCAATTCTGTCTTTTTATTTCTGCTCAAAGGAATAGACCTTCCACTTACTTCAACATTTTTACTGTTGAATTTTTCTACTTTTTCCAAATTGATGATATACGATTTGTGGATACGTAAGAATTTCTCTTGCGGCAATTGCTTTTCAAACGATTTCATCGTCGATAAGATTACGATATTGGCCTCATCGGTCACCAACTTGATGTAATCGCCCAATGCTTCTATCCATTTGATATCGTTAAGGATAACCTTACGCTTTTTAAGGTTGCTCTTGACGAAGATATGCTCTTCATCTTCATTGACCTTATGCATTTGCTCATACTTGGCAACGGCACGTTTAACGGAAGCATCGAAACGCGCCATGGTGATGGGCTTGTGAAGATAATCCGTAACATCGTAATCAAAAGCTTTTAAGGCATAATCAGGCTTACCGGTGATCAAAATGACCTGTGGACTGTTTTCCAGTGATTCGAGTAGGTCGAACCCGTTGATAATCGGCATTTCTACATCTAAAAAGATAAGATCGATCTCATTGTTCTTAATGCCGTTCTTCGCTTCGATCGCATTGCTGTACTCGGCCACCATAGCAAGATTTGGGTGGTTGTTGACCAGTTTCGCGACCGCCATCCGCTGCATGGACGAATCGTCAACAATAATGCTTCTTAATTTCATAAATGGGTTGATTTGTGGGGTTAAATCATCGACAAAGTACCGAAAAAACCCACGTATCTACAACAAAAGTTGTAAACATTGCGCGGTTTCCTGTGTAAATGGCGGATGACCATAGGTTAAGATTTGGTTAAGTTCAATTTTTATGATTGTTCCTAGCTATAACGAAGAATTTTCCGTTTTCTTGTGAAGTGTGGTAAATATTCTTATTTTTGCGCTCCAAAAAATATAATATTTATGAACCATTACGAAACTGTTTTCATTTTGAATCCCGTGCTTTCTGATGATCAGATAGCGGAAACAGTTAAGAAATTTGAGGATTTCTTAATTAAGAATGGAGCCAAAATGGTCTCCAAAGAGAATTGGGGCCTAAAGAAATTGGCTTATCCCATCCAACACAAAAAAAGTGGTTTTTACCACTTGTTCGAGTTTACCGCACCTGGTGAGGTAATCACCACCTATGAACAAGAGTTCAGAAGAGATGAGCGTGTAATGCGCTTTTTGACCGTAAGGTTGGACAAACATGCCATAGAATGGGCAGAGAAAAGAAGAACAAGGTTAAAAACAGCTAAAGCATAAGTACTATGGCATCTATAGAACAACAGGCTAAAGGAAAAAAGGATGGGGATATCAGATATCTGACTCCTTTGAACATCGAGACCAATACCAAGAAAAAGTATTGTCGTTTCAAAAAATCGGGTATTAAGTATATCGATTATAAAGACGCTGACTTTCTAATGAAATTGGTCAACGAGCAAGGAAAATTATTGCCGCGAAGACTTACCGGAACCTCGTTGAAGTATCAACGAAAAGTGGCCCAAGCGGTCAAAAGGGCACGTCATTTGGCCTTAATGCCTTATGTAGGCGATTTATTAAAATAAAAGAAACGCACCATGGAACTTATATTGAAAGAAGACGTTCAAGACCTAGGGTTTAAAGACGATTTGGTCAGCGTAAAAAATGGTTACGGCAGAAATTTTCTTATTCCAAAGGGTTTGGCCACATTGGCCACCCCTTCGGCGAAAAAAGTCTTGGCCGAAAATCTAAAGCAACGTGCCCATAAAGAGAAGAAAATTGTTGACGCGGCCAATAAGACTGCCGAAGCTTTGAAAAACCTTGATTTGAAGATACCTGCAAAGACAGGAGCCGGGGACAAATTATTCGGTTCGGTCACTACAATAGATTTGGTGTCGGCCTTAGAGAAAGTCGGTCACGAAATCGACAGGAAGTTTATCAATATTCAAGGAGGAACGGTTAAAAGAACCGGACCCTATAATGCAAAGATTCGTTTACATAGGGATGTTATCGTAGATTTTCCCTTTGAAGTTGTGGCCGAGGCCAAATAAACGATTTTGAATTCAAAAGACCGCACATCTCCAATTTTTGTAGATTGTGCGGTTTTTTATTGCTTTTATTTTGCAATAGATCAAAGCAAGACCAAATCATCGAGATCGATCGTTCACTTAACCTTAATGTAATGTTAAGTATTTGTTTTTCAAAATGTTAATAACTTTTTGTATTGAAGTATAGAAGACTCACAAAGCAACAATTGGAAGAACTCCATCCCGAGTTCATAAATTTTTTGGCGACCCAGTCCATCACGGCAGAGGAGTGGCAAAGGTTGAAAACCGAAAAGCCCCAGGTTGCCGAGGAAGAACTTGATGTCTTTAGCGAGCTGATCTGGGAGGGTGTCCTGAAAAACGTTGTGTATTTGGAAAATGTTTCCGCATCTCACATGCATCTTTTTCATTGTGGGGAAAAGGAAATCAAATTGATCTCGACCAAGATTTTGAATCCCGATATCGATTTGACGACCGATATCGGTTTTGAATGGTTCAAGAAAAACTGGCAATCCGATTTTGTGGAATACCTTACGGCTTCAAAAGCATATTCCGAGGATCATAACCTCGACAAATTTAATTTGATAGAGCAGGGGGCGGTCATTACCAAGGGCGACCTCTACCGATGGTTCGATGAAATCATAGACCAGGTTTAGCCTTCTTGATAGGGCAGTATTCTATATGTAAAAGGTAATATTTCCTAAATCGCACATTATTCGCCTAAATGATGTTTCCGCTCCTTTGGAATGGATTGAAGTGAGGCATATATTTGTATCTTGATTCAAGATTATGGCACAAAAACCTAGTATACCAAAAGGCACAAGGGATTTCTCACCAAATGAAGTAATAAAACGGAATTATATTACGGGGATTATCCAGAAGCATTTTCAGGTTTTTGGTTTTCAGCCCATTGAGACGCCTTCTTTTGAGAATTCAGAAACCTTGCTGGGAAAATATGGGGACGAGGGCGACCGACTGATTTTTAAGATTTTGAACTCGGGAGATTTTATCAGTAAGGTCGATGACTATACGTACAGTTCAAAGGACAGTACTTCGTTAGGACCTAAAATAACCGAGAAGGCCTTGCGCTATGATCTTACGGTTCCTTTTGCGCGTTATGTCGTAATGCACCGCAACGAAATCGAATTCCCTTTCAAGCGTTATCAGATCCAACCGGTATGGCGCGCTGACCGCCCACAGAAAGGACGTTTTCGCGAATTTTACCAATGCGATGCCGATGTGGTGGGTGCCAATTCCCTTTTGCAGGAAGTGGAATTCATTCAGCTGTACGATGCGGTTTTTTCGGACCTAAAATTGCAAGGGGTTACCATAAAATTGAACAATAGAAAGATTCTTTCGGGCATTTCCGAGGTAATTGGTGCAAAACATCTTTTGGTCGATTTTACGGTCGCCTTGGATAAATTGGATAAGATAGGGAGGGAAGGTGTTGAAAAAGAGATGCTCAACAAAGGCATTTCCGAAGCGGCCATTGAAAAAGTCGCACCACTTTTTTCACTATCGGGCACAAATCTTGAACAATTGGATGCGCTTGGCCTGATGCTCAAAACTTCGGAAGAAGGAAGTGCCGGCGTAGAGGACTTGCGATTTATCGTACAAACCGTTGAGCAATTGGGGCTTGAAGTAGCTAAATTGGAGATCGATGTTACCCTTGCCCGTGGGCTCAACTATTATACAGGGGCGATTTTCGAGGTTTCCGCACCTAAAAATATCAACATGGGTTCGATTGGAGGTGGAGGCCGTTATGATGACCTTACCGGAATCTTCGGACTTAACGATGTCAGTGGGGTTGGCATATCTTTTGGTCTTGACCGAATATATTTGGTGCTCGAAGAACTGGAACTTTTTCCGGAAAGCATTGAGCAATCCTTAGAGGTGCTCTGCCTCAATTTTGGCGAAAAAGAAGCCTTGGCTTCCTTGAAGTTGATTTCAACGCTGCGAAAGGCAGGTGTCAAGGCAGATTTATATCCATCGGATGCTAAAATCCAAAAACAATTCAAATACGCCAATAACAGAAAAGTACCTTATGTTATCTTGATCGGGGCCGAAGAATTGGCCAAAAACACCTTTGTGGTAAAGAATATGATGGATGGCGGTCAAAAAAGTTTTGATCTTGAAAGGCCCGAAGAGTTTGTTCAAGATCTATAACCGGGACTGTATTTCGCCAATGATTCTTTTATAATATTCCACGTCATGGGGCACGTATTCATGAAGTTTTGCCATACCCCAGGTCTCTTCTGAAAATTGTGTTAAGGGAATAAGCCGCAAAGCCTGCACTTCGTTTACTTGTCTTTTTAAACTTTTCAAAGGTACTTTCAATTCGCTCAAAAAGATATGATGGAACTCGCAATCTGTAAAATCTTCGGCGATTTTATGTACTTCTTTCACGGTGCCAATGAAGTCAAGACCGTTTATTGATACGGCAAGCCCTATTTCCTCTTGAATCTCCCTAATGGCCGAAAGCTCGATATCTTCACCCGCACCAACATGTCCGGCCACTGAAACGTCCCATAGCAGGGGGTGGGTATCCTTTGTTTTTGCACGTTGTTGAATCAATAATTGACCATTTTTGGTATAAAACCAAATATGAACGGTGGGGTGAAACAATCCTTGGCGATGCGCCTCCGATTTAAGGGCAGTCTTTCCCGTGTATTTCCCTTCCGAATCGAGAATGTCAACAAGTTCATCCATAGAAATCAGAAAACTTCCTCCCCAAAAAAGGATCTATACGGCATCATTCAAAATAACTGAACGTTTCGCCCGATTTGATGGTCAGCAAGGTCTCATACATCAAACGGATTACATTCTCCACATCGTCTCGATGTACCGTTTCCACGGTGGTATGCATATAACGAAGCGGCAGCGATATCAATGCCGATGCAACGCCACCATTACTGTAGGCAAATGCGTCGGTGTCGGTTCCCGTGGATCTTGAGGCCGCCAATCGTTGAAAGGGTATCTTTTTGGCCTCGGCCGTTTCGATGATGCGCTCGCGCAACTTGTTCTGAACCGCCGGTGC
Source organism: Meishania litoralis (assembly GCF_042611095.1). NCBI lineage: Bacteria > Pseudomonadati > Bacteroidota > Flavobacteriia > Flavobacteriales > Flavobacteriaceae > Meishania > Meishania litoralis. Next base: position 683,207 of record NZ_JBHFPV010000002.1, on the reverse strand, counting down.
GTAAGAAATTACGGGTCCTGCGCCGATTTCGGTATGCCCCTGGGTCTTTTTCTCGATCATCGGGGTCGTGGTATCATGACAGACATCGGTGATGATCGCTACATCGGGCTTGATCCTGTTGGTAATCATCTCGGCTCCGCGTAACCCGATTTCTTCTTGGACCGAATTGGTGATATAGAGTCCGAACGGGAGTTTTTTCTTGTTTTCATGAATTAATCGTGCCACTTCGGCAATCATAAACCCACCAGCTCGATTATCGATGGCCCTGCAAACGAACTTGTCTTTGTTCAACACTTTGAACCCATCTGGGTATGTAATAACACAACCTACATGAACGCCCAATTTTTCGACCTCTTCTTTATTCTTGGCACCTACATCGATCGTAATGTTATCAAGCTTCGGGGGCTCCTCTTTTGTCCTGCTTCGGGTATGGATCGCAGGCCACCCGAAAATACCTTCGACAATACCTTTTTTGGTATGGATGTTCACCCACTTAGAGGGAGCTATTTGGTGGTCGCTGCCTCCATTACGGATTACGTAAATAAGCCCATTGTCGGTAATATAGTTTACGTACCACGAAATCTCGTCGGAGTGCCCTTCAATGACGACTTTATATTTGGCATCTGGATTGATAACACCAACCGCCGTACCATAAGTATCTGTTATAAAGGTATCCACGTAGGGTTTCAGGTAGTCCATCCAAAGTTTTTGCCCTTCCCATTCATAACCGGTAGGCGATGCGTTGTTCAGGTATTTTTCGAAGAAATCGAGAGATTTTTTGGTAAGTATTTTCTTATTGGCCATTTTCGAGTTTATTTGTTTACAAACTTAGCAATATTCACTTTTAATTAATAATAACCGCAGTTTATTATCGTAATTTTGGCAGGGCTTTTGTTGTCGTTTTGAAGATGAAAAAACACCTTTTCATATATATATTGGGTTTTATGGTTTTTCTTGGGATGGCCCAGATTCCTGAAGAACCCTTGGATTCCGTTCAAGAGAAAATGATCATCATGGAGGGTGATTCGATCTTCCGTACTGCGATCGATCTTGATGAGGTTTATGTTTTCAATAAGCTTTCCTTTCCAAATTATGAGGAAAAGCTACGTTACTATATACTTCGTAGAAAGACCATCAAGGTTTTTCCGTATGCCAAATTGGCCGCCGAACGTTTGGTAGAACTCAATGATAGTCTTTCGAAGATTACGAAGAAACGTAATCGGAAAAAATATACCAAAAAAATACAACGGTACATCGAAGGGGAATTTTCTGAAGAATTGAAAAAATTGACACGAACGGAAGGTCAGATTTTGGTAAAACTCGTCCATCGGCAGACCGGAATCACCGCCTTCGATCTTGTAAAAGAACTGAGAAACGGTTGGCGGGCGTTTTGGTACAACACTACGGCCAGTTTATTCAACATAAGCCTAAAAGAAGAATATCGCCCCGATCAAGTGGAAGAAGACTATCTTATCGAGGATATATTGCTCAGGGCGTTTGCCGCGGGCCGTCTAAAAAGACAGAATTCTGCTTTGGAATATGATTATTTCGAATTGACGAATAAGTGGAAAGGGAAATCCAAGACCAAAAAATAGAAATACCCTAGATCATTTACTTTTTTTTGAATAGCGCATCAAGTATTAATTTGATACTGTAAAAACCGAGGGCAATGGCGGCAATGGCCAGTATTCCGCCCAAGATGGCAACCGGCCAGAACCAAGGATGCCCTTCATTTTTAAAGGCTTGGTACATTACCACTGGCGCGAGAAACATCAAGAAAACGGTATAGGCAATATGTTTGATTCCTTTGACGAGTAAGGTCTTGTCGGTATGCATATTTTTTGGTTTCCCAAATGTACCCATAAAGGATTATATTTAAAGAGTTCAAAACCCACTTATTTAATGAGAATACTTCTTATACCCGATAAATTCAAGGGGTCTCTTACGGCCCAGGGTGTTATAGATGCCTTAAAGTGTGGTGTTAAAAAGGCATGCCCCAAGGCAGACTTCGTTTCAGTTTTGGCATCGGATGGAGGTGATGGTTTTCTCAAGGCGATTTCCCAGAATATCGTATGCACTGAAATCCATTTGAACACTTTGGATCCGCTGGGAAGAAAAATAAAATCCAACTACCTATTAGATGAAAAAGGCGGAAGGGCATTTATCGAATTGGCAAAAGCCTCGGGACTTGAATTGTTATCGCCAAAAGAAAGAAGTGCCATGGATACTACGACCTATGGTACCGGTCTTGAAATCAAGGATGCCCTGGACCAAGGTATAACGGAAATTTATATTGGGCTAGGGGGAAGTGCTACCAATGACGCGGGTATGGGTATGGCCGCTGCATTTGGCTACCGGTTTTTGGATAGCTACGGTAATGAGCTAGAGCCCATAGGCAAGAATCTTTCCAGAGTAGCGTCCATTGAGAGTACTGATGTAAGTTTACCTTCGGATTTTTCCGTTTTTGCCGTGAACGACGTTGACAATCCGTTGTTTGGCAAAAACGGTGCGGCCCATACCTATGCGAAGCAAAAAGGGGCCACCGATAAACAAATAGAGAAACTGGACAGCGGACTGAAACATTTTTCCGAAGTGGTAAAAAAAGAGATGGCCGTCGATGCCGCTTTCGACACTGGGTCTGGTGCCGCCGGGGGAACGGCTTATGGGTTAAGGACATTTTTGGCGGCGGAATTTATTTCGGGAATCGATTTCGTTATGAATGTGGCCGGAGTTACAAAATTGCTTGAAGAAAAAAAGTTTGATTATATCATTACCGGGGAAGGAAAGTTCGATGATCAGACTTTGAACGGAAAGTTGGTGCAGGGGGTGGTCAAAATGGGCTCACATTACAATATTCCTGTCCTCGCTGTATGCGGACAACTTGAAATCGACCATGAAAACCTACAAGCCATGGGCATTGAAGCGGCCTTGGAGGTAAGCGATACCGATAAATCACTGGCCTATAATATGGCACATGCACGTAGGTTGATCGAAAAAAAGATTTATGATCATTTTATGAAGATCCAACACTTTGGAACGACCTAGTTTTCGGCAACTTCAAGAGAAGCGGTGAATGCTTGACTGATGGCAAAATATCCAAGGGCAAAGTTGTCAGGGTTCGTGATATTGACGATGTTGCCCTTAACCGTGGCCGCAGGAGTCTGAAAGGGACCCTGTTCGCCACCACTTTGCAGAATTATCTGATTCATGTAATTGTAGAATTGTTCGTCAACGCCCAAAATCGAAATATCCAAAATGGTCTGGGGCGCAAGCTCGCTATCGTAGAAATATGAGAATTGAAAAGGTTGACCGGGGTAAAATGTATCCTCGGAAACCAAATATTCATTAAAATCAAAGTCGAAAAGGTAAAAATCGACACGATCCGGCGCATCGGTAAAAGTCAAAACAATCTCCGTTTCCTCACCGGTAAAAAGAGTGGATGTGCCTTGACGCAATTCATCAATAGGCGCCGAAGGCACAAAAATGGCTTCGGCCTCATATAGTTCATCACGATAGTTTATAGAAAGTCTTGAAGTGCCTTCGACCAATCTGTTCGTTGGTATGTCGGCACGGTAAATACCTGATCCGGGTGTTTGTTCGGTCAAGTTTACCACAGTGTTCGATTCTAAGTTTGTAATCGAAATCGAATTTAAGACAGCGGGGTTGATTTCATCAAAAAATGAACTGGTAACGCTTGCCCTTATTTGAACCACGGTATTGGGTTGATCAATATTGTCCATTCGCAATACTGCATCGATAACAAGCCGAGGCGAATCTACAGGTACATCGACTTCAATTACATCTTGGCATCCTGAAAGGGCAAGAAAAATAGCTAAGGCCAAAGTCAATTTCTTCATGGTTCAGAACTTAAAATTATAGGTTACCGCCGGTACGATGCCGAAAATTGAAGTGCGCACCGCTTCGTTTACACCGGTATCTTGGTTACGACTGAAATTAATGGAAGCCGCATTTCGTCTGTTGTAAACATTATAAATACTGAAAACCCACTCGGCCTGCCATTTTCGGTTTCTGTTCTTGCGGGGCTTCATTGTTGCGGAAACATCGAGTCGGTGATAGGCAGGCAGGCGTTCGGTATTTCTAGGGCCGTAGTACGGAATGGTCACCCCTTGAAACTCGAATTGCCCGATCGGATAGTTTGTGGGTTGCCCGGTCTGAAATACGAAATTGGCGTTGAAGTTCCATTTTTCGTTTAGGTCGTAACTTCCGTAAAAAGAAACATCATGGGTTTTGTCATAGGGTGTATTATACCAAGCCCCATTATTGATTCCGATTTCCTCAGGGGTTCTTCCCGGTGTTTTTTGCTCCGATTTTGAAAGGGTGTACGCCAACCATCCTTGAAAGTCGCCTTCGTTTTTTCGCAGAAGTAATTCGAGGCCATAGGCCCGTGCCTTACCGTTCAAGATCACCTGCTCTATGGCATCGTTGGCGATCAGGTTGGCACCGTCGATATAATCGATTCGGTTTTGTACATCTTTGTAAAAGACTTCCGACTCTAAGCTATAATCCCCATTTTGTAGATTTTTAAAGTAACCTAAGGCATATTGATCCAATAACTGCGGTTTAGTAAAAGGTCCGCTTGGGGTCCAAACATCCAGTGGAGTGGGCGAGCTGGTATTTGACATCAAATGAAGGTATTGTGCCAAACGCGTATAACTGGCCTTGAATGAAGCATCGTCATTGAAGGTATAGGCCAGTGAAAATCTCGGTTCGAAATTATTGAAAGTGGCCAAGCTGCCTTTTCGTCCAGGGTCTATGGTCTCCAATGGGTCTTGTTCTTGGTATATTTTGAGCTCACTGTTATAAAACACCGGATTATCGTTTGCGTAAACATTCAGTTCGTTTTGGCCCAACCGAATAAAATTACTGAACCGAAGTCCGTAACCGACGCTTAATTTATCGGTAAGACTGTGTTCTACATCAATGTAGGCCGCAAACTCATTCGCATATTTTTGTACCAGTTGCTCTTCGATGATTCCTGAATTTGGGTTGCTGGGCTCTATTTTTCCAGGGTTGAACCGATAGTAGATATTGTTGAGTCCATAGTTGATCTGTAATTTGTCACTGACATAATTCTTAAGATCATACTTTAGGTTGAAGTTCTGAATTCCAGAGTTCCAGTTAAATCCGACGAAATCCAATTTCAGGCCATAGTAATAATCGGAATAGATCAAGGAAAGGTTGGAAAACAATTTATCGGAAAACAGATGGTTCCACCTGAAGTTTACCAGGGCGTTTCCGTAGGTATTGACAAAACTTTCGCTGATCCCGAAAACATCCCTGCCAAAGTATCCTGATAAAAAAATACTGTTTCGGTCGTTAATATTGTAGTTGATCTTGGTATTCAGGTCATAAAAATAGGCCGTATTGTCAATATCGAACAATGGAAGGAAAAGGTGCGCATACGAGCCTCTTCCACCAATTAAAAAGGCAGATTTATCCTTTATAATAGGGCCTTCCAACAACAATCGGCTGGCCACGGCCCCAATGCCGCCATTGGCATGAAAAGCCTTGCTATTGCCTTCTTTCTGAAATATGTCGAGCACCGAGGAGACCCGTCCGCCATATCTTGCGGGAATTCCGCCTTTATAAAGTTTTATATCTTTTATCGCATCGGGATTGAATACCGAGAAGAACCCGAAAAGGTGCGATGAATTGAAAATGGTTGCCTCATCGAGAAGGATCAGGTTTTGGTCGACTGCCCCTCCACGTACATTGAAACCTGAAGCACCCTCGCCTGCATTCGTTACCCCGGGAAGCAAAATAATGGACTTGATCACATCGGCTTCACCCAGTATAACGGGAATCTTTTTTATTGTCGCCGCGGTCATGGTATTCACGCTCATTTGTGGTTTTCGAATGTCAAGTTGCTCTATATTTTCGGTTACCACCACTTCTTCAAGCTGCTCTGCCTCCTCTAACAACTGAAAATTGATCTTACGGTCTTCGGTGAGCACAATTTGCTCAACAATGTCTTGGAAACCCAAATAGCTCACCTGAACTTGATATTCGCCCTCGGGCAAGGTTATGGAGTAAAAGCCGTATTCGTTGGTCGTTACCCCTGTTCTAAGTTCTGGGATCGCGATGGTAACGCCGATCAAGGTTTCATTGCTTGTAGCTTCTGATATGGTGCCGCTAATGGTAAAGCGATTTTGTGCGAATGAAAGGCAAACGGAAAAAGAGAGAAGCAAGAAGGCAATAATCTTGTCTTTGGTCATTAAGAGCAATTTTTTATAAATGTATTGAGAAAAATAAACCGAATAAAATAGTTAACATTTATTTAAACGGATCTAAAATAAAAGAGCCTTTGCTATTGCAAAGGCTCCTCAGTTATTTTTTATACTTCTATATACTTTCTAAAATATCGTTAAAGGTCTTGCTAGGCCGCATTGCCCTCGAAGCGAGATCAGGATCGGGCAGATAATATCCCCCAATGTTTTGTGCCATGCCTTGAGCCGATCTCAATTCATCGATGATAGCCGTTTCCTGATTTTTCAAAGCACTGTGAACGCGTTCAAAAATGCCTTTTAGTTCAAGGTCTTCGTTTTGTGCCGCAAGAGCTTCGGCCCAATACATAGAGAGATAAAAATGGCTGCCTCGGGTGTCAAGTTCCATCACCTTTCGCGAGGGTGATTTGTCGTTGTCCAAAAACTTTTCGGTGGCACTGTCCAAGGCATCGCCCAATACTTTCGCCTTTTGATTGTTATTCTGTTCCCCAAAGAATTCAAGTGAAACGCCGAGAGCCAAAAATTCACCTAACGAGTCCCATCTTAGGTGTCCTTCTTCCAAAAACTGTTCGACATGTTTGGGTGCCGAACCTCCAGCCCCGGTCTCGAAAAGTCCACCACCGTTCATCAAGGGTACTATCGATAACATTTTTGCGCTGGTTCCCACTTCTAAAATCGGGAAAAGGTCGGTCAAATAATCGCGAAGCACATTTCCAGAGACCGAAATGGTATCCAACCCATCTTTTAGCCTTTGCAATGTATATTCAGTTGCCTTGATCGGGGAGAGAATCTTAATATCCAACCCCGATGTATCGTGATCTTTGAGATATACGGTTACTTTTTTAATAAGTTCAGCGTCGTGTGCACGATTTTCATCCAACCAAAAAACCGTAGGCACTTGGGTAGCTTTTGCCCTGGAAACGGCCAACTTGACCCAATCGCGTATCGGGCCATCCTTGACCTGGCACATGCGCCAGATATCACCTTGATTTACCTTATGCTCGATCAACTTTTCTCCCGAATTGATATCCACTACTTGAACGATCCCCGAATCGGTAATTTCGAAAGTCTTATCGTGGGATCCGTACTCCTCTGCTTTTTGCGCCATAAGACCTACGTTGGGTACGGTACCCATTGTTTTTGGATCGAACGCACCGTTCTTTTTACAGAATTCGATAGTGGCCGTATAAATTCCTGCATAACTGCTATCAGGTATTATCGCCTTTGTGTCTTGGGCCTTTCCTTCGGCGTTCCACATTTGACCTGAGTTTCTGATCATGGCCGGCATTGAGGCGTCGATTATGATATCACTTGGTACGTGCAAATTGGTAATGCCCTTATTGGAATTGACCATGGCCAAGTCGGGGCCATCTTGTATCGCTTTGTCAATATCGGACAATATTTCAGATTTTTTATCATCTGGAAGCACCTCTAATCGATTGATCAAACTTTCAAGTCCGTTGTTGGCATCGACCCCGATAGACTCAAAAGTATCTTTGTGCTTTTCGAAGACATCGGCAAAGAAGGCTTTCATGGCATGACCAAAGATTATTGGGTCGGAGACCTTCATCATTGTGGCCTTCAAATGAACTGAGAACAATACCTGTTTGGCCTTGGCATCGGCAACCTGTTCTTTTAGAAAGGCGACCAAGGCATTTTTGTCCATGACCGTCGCATCAATGATTTCACCGTCTAGCAACGAAATCCTTTCTTTAAGAACTTCTATGGTTCCATCAGTTTTTGCCAACTCTATTTTTACATCCGTCGCCCTTTCAAGAGTAATCGATTTTTCGTTCGATCGGAAATCACCGGAGGACATGGTCGCTACGTGGGTCTTTGAATCGGGACGCCAAGCACCCATTGAATGCGGATTCTTTTTGGCATAGTTCTTTACGGCCCTGGGCGCCCTGCGATCTGAATTGCCTTCCCTTAGAACGGGATTGACCGCACTGCCTTTGATTTTATCGTATCTGGACTTGATTTCCTTTTCTGCCTCATTGGATGGCTCATCGGGATAATCGGGTAATGCATACCCTTTTTTCTGTAATTCTTCGATAGCTTCCTTCAATTGAGGTATCGAAGCACTGATATTGGGCAATTTGATAATATTCGCTTCAGGGTTTTTGGCCATTTTGCCCAATTCTTCCAAAGCATTCGATGTTTGTTGAGTATCGTTCAAAAAGTCTGGAAAGGCGGCCACAATTCTTCCGGCCAGTGAAATGTCCTCGGTTTCGATATCGATACCGGATGTTTTTATGAAAGCTTGAACAATGGGCAAAAATGATTGTGTTGCCAAGGCTGGGGCCTCGTCGGTCTTGGTATAATAAATCTTAGGCATGTATTGAATCTTGTTTTGTCATAAAGCGCTGCAAATATACAATTTTATACACCTGAAAAGACACGAAAACAATGATCGGTGGAGCTTATTGATTTGCGCCCCCAATTCTTTAAATAACAAAAGCCATATCATTGTACAAGTACATTGATATGGCTTTTTAGAAATAGTTTACAAACTTATTGTCTTGCATTTTCAGCAAAACGGCAACCATTGATTGCATTTGCATCACTATTTCAACGTTTGAAATACGTTCGTTCTTAATTATTAAACCAAGCAACTATTTGTATCTCTTCTCACTGTCTTAATGTACTTTTTCCAAACATCGAACCGAAGCCCTGTTTTTGAAAAATGTAACACCCATATGGAGCACACAAAGAGCGACAGCCCTTTGATTCCATACTCGCTATTTTGAAAAACTGGAAGCAATGTAATCGCAACTCAAAATTTCATTCAGCTAAACAACGATATAAAGAACGTAAACTCTATAATCAATTGAATTTATATCCTGCGATATGTCCTTCAAATGATACTTCAATATAGGAAATAATATAGTATCACCAATGTTTTTTAACAAATTAATAATCAACACCTTATGAACCGAACTTTTCAACAATTGTTCATAACAAAAGCCCTTGACTATATAAAATGGCCAAGGGCTTTGTACGTATTTGTTTTGGATGTTTAAGACCGAACTTCCTTGATTCGGGCCTTTTTTCCTGTCAATCCCCTAAAATAGAAGATTCGGGCTCTACGAACCTTACCTTTTTTGTTGACTTCGATTTTCTGAAGGGCGGGCATATTAATAGGAAAAATACGCTCTACACCAACGGTGCCCGACATTTTTCGAATTGTAAAGGTCTCGGTCGCCCCCGTTCCCCGACGTTGAATGACCACACCTTTAAAGAACTGGGTACGTGTTTTTTCACCTTCCTTGATCTCATAGTAAACGGTAATGGTATCGCCTGAAGAGAATTCGGGAAAATCTTTTTTTGGAACAAATTCGTTTTCAACGAAATTAATTAGTGATTCCATGTCTTAATTTTATTGTTGTGCATGAACCAACGTTCACGATTTTCGTCAGAGGTTGATTTAACAGTTTGCAAAAATAGGCTATAAATTAATACCTACAAGGTTTTCAACATGATTTTTATTCTAAATGATCCAATGCGATTGTCTATTTCAAAAGATCGGGACGTAATTTTTCCGTACGCTCAACTGCTTGGTCTTCGCGCCATTTTTCAATTTTGGGGAAATTACCGCTTAACAGTACCTCGGGAACTTTCATACCCTTGTATTCGGCAGGGCGTGTATAGACCGGTGGGGCCAAAAGATTATCTTGAAAAGTATCGGTCAAGGCCGAAGTCTCATTGTTCAGTACACCGGGAATCAAACGTATTGTGGCGTCACAGAGAATTGCGGCAGCAAGTTCTCCCCCCGACAAGACGTAATCACCGACAGAGATTTCACGTGTTATGAAAGTTTCCCTAACGCGATGATCGACTCCTTTATAGTGGCCGCATAGAATGATTATGTTTTTTGATAGTGAAATACCATTGGCCATTTTTTGATCAAGTGTTTCTCCATCGGGGGTCATATATATAATTTCGTCATATGAGCGTTCTTTGGTCAGGGCGCTGATGCATTTGTCGATCGGTTCTATCATCAGAACCATTCCCGCACCACCACCAAATTGATAGTCATCCACTTGGTTATAGCTATTGTCGGCATAATCACGAAGATTGTGAAAATTGACCTCGACCAATCCTTTTTCTATCGCTCTTTTTAATATGGAAGCCTCGAACGGACTTTTCAGAAGTTCCGGTAATACGGTAATGATATCGATTCGCATTGCGGGTGTCTAATTTGAAGGTTCCAAAGTCCAAAAGTAATGAAAACAATGGGTGTCCTTTTTCCACCCTAAACGTTCGTATAGGCCTTGCGCGGGATTATCAATGGCGGTTTCAAGTGCCAGGCCCTTATAACCTTTTGCCCTGCATAACTCTTTTGCATTTTCGAGAAGTGCTTCGCCGATCCCATTTTGCCGATATTCGGGTACTACATATAAATCATTTAGTATATAAACAGGCTGAAGTGTCACCGACGAAAATGTGGTATAGAGCTGCGTAAAACCGGCCGGCTGACCATCATAGTATGCCAATAATATATGGGATTCATTTTTTCGCATGCGTTCAAGCAAGAAATCCATTGCCGATGCCACATCGGATTTTTGTTGGTAGAAAACGCGGTACCCATCAAACAATGGAACTAGATGGTCTAAATTATCAGGGCCGGCTTGAACAATTGTAGTCATATCTAAAACCCAAAAAAAACTCCCGTAGGAGCTTTTTCTATTTTGCTTTTTTGTATTTGTTTATCTCATCTTGAAGCTGTCGGCTGATTTTTTGTTCCCTCTCCAGCGCCCGACGTCTATGGTCTTCATACTCCGACTCAAGTTCAGAGAGATTTGTTTTAGCTTCTTGGGTCAATACATTACTGCGCCTGAACTTGAACATAAAGAACAATGTAAGGGCCAAAAGCCCTGCAATAATGGACCATAAAATGGTATTATAAGTGATTTTTGAGACCAGCATGCCCAGAAACGACATGCTATCTTTTTCCTCGGTCACAGCGGCCAGGTTATTGGTAGTCTCTGCCAATTTTTTATTCAGCCCGGTAATGGTCGTTTCATGTCCCGAAATTGTCGCATTCAGTTCATCGATCTTCTTGTTGAAAACGTTCAAGGTGTCGATAACATTCGATTTCAGCTTATCCAATGAAATTGTTCTGACGACCTCATATCGCTTACCGTCGGCCCTATAGTTCCCTGATTTAGTATATATAAACTCAAACTGACTATCTATGGTTCCGGCATCGAGTGACAATGCATCTTGCGTGTCTTCTTCCTGAGCAAATTGTAGGTTAAAAGCCAATAGGGATAATGCTATGCATAGTATTCTTAAAATTTTCATCTATGTAAGTCTTATCGTTAAAAAATGATTTAGAGAGAACTAAAGTAATCCAATATTATCAATTAAGAAAAAAAAACGATAAATAGGGTACTTATAGGCCAACGGTAATTCAAGCTAACGCTTTTGTACCGATAAAGGTTTAGTAGTAGGTGAATCTTCTAACTTTTGCAATATACTTGGCCAATCGGATCACTTGGTGCGAATACCCATATTCATTGTCGTACCAAATATATAATATGAGGTTTTTGCCATTGTCGGAAACAATGGTCGCCTTACTATCATATATGGAAGGTGCTGAGGTGCCCACGATATCCGATGACACCATTTCTTTACTGAGCGAGTATTTGATCTGTTCGACCAAATCGCCTTCAAGGGCATATTTTTTCAGCATAGTATTAACTCCTTCCAAAGAAGTCTTGTTTTTTACCTCAAGGTTCAAAATGGCCAATGACCCATTTGGCACAGGTACCCTTATGGCATTTGATGTGAGTTTGCCTTTTAATGATGGCAATGCCTTGCTTACCGCTTCACCGGCACCGGTTTCGGTGATGACCATATTGAGCGCCGCAGCGCGACCACGACGATACTTTCCGTGCATATTATCGACTAAATTTTGGTCATTGGTATAAGCGTGAATCGTCTCGATGTGCCCCTTCTTTATACCAAGGGAATCTTCAACTACCTTTAAAATAGGCGTTATGGCATTGGTCGTGCATGAGGCGGCCGAAAATATCCGGGTCTTGTCAGGGTCATATTCCATGTGGTTTACACCATGCACGATGTTCGGTACTTCTTTTCCAGGGGCAGTCAGCAATACTTGGCTAGCACCGTTGGCCTTCAGGTGTCGCCCTAATTGTTCCTTGTTTCTGAAAGCACCGGTGTTATCGATTATCAGGGCATCTTGTATTCCGTATTTCGTGTAATCGATTTCTTCGGGCTTGTCGGCATTGATAATATGAACGGTGGTACCGTTTATCAACAATGCGTTTTTTTTTGGGTCGGTATCGACGGTGCCCATAAATTGTCCATGCACAGAGTCAATACGCAATAGATTGGCGCGTTTTTCGAGTATTTCGTTATCCTTGCCCCCTCGAGTAACAATGGCCCTAAGCCTTAATTGATTGCCTTTTCCGGTCTTCGCCATAAGTTCTCGGGCAAGAAGTCTACCTATTCGACCGAATCCATACAAAACCACATCTTTTGGCTTTATTTCTTGCGCGTCGTTCGCCCCTCGTAGCTTGTTTATCACAAAGGCTTTGACATCGTTGAAGTTGTTGTCATCGGAATGGTATTCATAGGTCAATTTGCCAATGTCTAGCTTAGAGGGAGGCAGCTTTATATCGTTGATGGCGCGAAGTAGCTCTACCGAATCGAATATAGAAATAGGCTTTTGAACAAATTCTCCGGCATATTCATGCAGGTTGATTATATCACTGACATTTTTATCGATCACCTGATTTTTGAATAGTACCACCTCTATCGATTTGTCGTACCATAGATCGCTGATAATCTTTATGAATTCTGTCGTTGCCTTTCTTCTATCTGCTTGAAAAGCAAGTTCTTTTTCGTATGATTTAGTTGTTGCCATTAAAGTTGCGATTTGAGTTTTTAATCATGCAAAAGTATATATTTCAAACGTTTTCGTACAATTATTTGCAACATAAAAGCCCCGGAAATTTCCAGGGCTTTTATAGCTTAATGTGATAGTTTTATTGAAAGATTATCCTTTCGCGCTCGCCTTTGTCATTGACCATGGTAATAACGGTCTTGCCATATCTTGATATGCCGCCAAAGGCATCTCGGGCCTCTTGTATATTGCTAATCTCAGTATCGTCAACAGAAAGTATTACTTTTCCCGCTAGGTCATGATTTCGATATGCTTCAGGTATACCTACTATCTTTACACCTTTTTTGGTCTTGAATTTCTGTTGATCTTTTTTGGTCAGATTTTTGACCTCGACACTAAATGGCTCAGGCAATGTCAAAGTTTGACGTTCTTTTAAAGTAACGGGAAGTACCAAGCTTTCACCATCACGGTCGAGGGTAACTTCTATTTGGTCACCAGGTCTTTTAGTACTGAGATATCCGGTTAGGTCTGGAAATTTTCTGATTTCAATGTGATCCACTTTTTTGATGATATCCCCGACTTCAATACCTGCATCATGGGCCCCTGATTCTTCTTCGATCCGTTCGATATACACACCCTCTGTTTCGTTGATTCCTCTTTCCAGGGCATCTTTTGTATTTAGAAGTGCCGTGTGAATGCCTAGCATTCCCTGTTGTACGTTGCCATATTCCATAATGTCATCGACGACTTTTTTGGCAATATTGCTGGGTACGGCAAACGAGTATCCTACATATGAGCCGGTCTGTGATGTAATCGCGGTATTGATCCCTACCAAATCACCATTGGTATTGACCAAGGCGCCACCACTGTTTCCTGGGTTGACCGCCGCATCCGTTTGTATAAAAGACTGATTTCTTCTCGGGTCAAGATTCCTGGCCTTGGCACTGACAATACCTGCCGTTACCGTCGAAGTAAGGTTGAAAGGATTTCCTACGGCCAAGACCCATTCTCCGATTTTGGTATTGTCAGAATCGCCAAAAGCCAGATAGGGTAGCCTATCCTCGGCATCGATTTTTAACAGGGCAATATCGGAATTTGGGTCGGCCCCCACGAATTCGGCCTCATAGGTTTTATTGTTGTTCAAAGTGACCTGCAATTGATCGGCATTTGCCACCACATGATTGTTGGTTACGATATAGCCATCGGAAGTAATGATCACGCCAGAACCTGTGCCGACTTGGGGCCGGGCACTTTGGCCAGATCCAAAAAAGAACTCGAAAGGACTGCCAGACCCCCTACTTACCGTGACATTTTTTACGTGAACCACGGCGTTTACCGTATTTTCGGCAGCAATGGTAAAATCTACTTCATTGATGCCGGCACCTTTTGACGAAGTAGGTGTCATGCTTGTGGTAAAGGTCGAAGCCATGCCGTCGTCCGAAACAATGGCATAGTGGGTGTTTTCGAAGAAAAGCTTATAGGCCCCCAGGGTTATCGCTCCCGCAAATAGGGCGATCAGTAGCGAACTTCCTATCTTTTTCATAATTTATATGTTTTGATTTTTGAATTTCACAACGTAAAATTAACAGTTTTAGCTTCATACAATTTTCAGTTTAACGACTTTTTAACTGCTAAAGATTCCTTAAATAAAGTCCTATCTTTGTCACGCGATTTTTGCAAATGAAACTCACTTTTTTTAAATATCAAGGTACGGGCAACGACTTTATAATGATCGATGACCGTTCCTGTCTCTTTCCCAAAAATGATACCAATTTGGTTTCTTTTTTGTGCGACAGAAAATTTGGCATAGGTGCCGACGGACTTATTCTTTTACAAAACGACGAAATGTCAGACTTTAGCATGGTTTACTTCAATGCAGATGGAAAGGAAGGATCCTTATGCGGCAATGGCGGAAGATGTGCGGTGGCCTTTGCCAAGTATTTGGGTATTATCGATACTCAAACTACTTTCAAGGCCGTGGATGGTCTACATCAGGCCCTTATTGAAGAAACTACCGTTAGCCTGCAAATGCAAGATGTAGAGGAAATCAAAGCCAAGCCGAATTACTTTTTTTTGGACACTGGCTCACCGCACCACGTTCAAATGGTTGAAAGTCTAGAAGGATTGAAAGTCTTTGAAGAAGGAAAGAAACTACGCTATGGTCTTTATGGCAAAAAGGGAAGCAATATAAATTTTGTCAGCCAAAAAAATGAGGGCACTTTCTCGATAAGAACCTATGAGAGGGGCGTAGAAAATGAAACTTTGTCTTGTGGTACCGGGGTGACCGCTGTGGCCTTGGCAATGCATCGGGCAAAAAACACGACGATGAACTCCATACGGGTGAACACCCTTGGTGGAGAACTGAAGGTGACCTTTGAAATAGATGGTCGTGCATATCGAAACATTAATTTGATAGGGCCGGCCCAACAGGTTTTTAAAGGAGAGATCGAATGTTGAAATTAACGGGCGATACGATTTATTTAAGGGCATTGGAACCTGAAGACTTGGAATTTTTGTATCAGCTTGAGAACAATACCGATATTTGGGAAATAAGCAACACCGTAACCCCCTATTCCAAACATGTTCTTAAATTGTATCTCGAGAATGCCCATCGAGATATTTATGATGTAAAACAATTACGGCTTTGTATCTGCAATAAACAGCATAGGGCGATCGGCCTTATCGATCTTTTTGATTTTGACCCCAAGAACCGACGTGCGGGACTTGGCATTGTCGTACTCGATGAAATAGAACGTAATAAGGGGGTAGGGGCCCAGGCTATCGGTATGGTAATGGAATATGCTTTTGCAACGTTGGGGCTAAGACAACTGTTCGCCAATGTCATCGAAGACAATGAGGCAAGTATACGTTTGTTCGAAAAGATGGGCTTTCAAAGGGTAGGTGTCAAAAAAGATTGGATTTTTAGCGACAAGGGCTATAAAAACGAAATATTGTTTCAAAAAATACATGCGTAATGTATATCAAGAAGATACTGTTGGTAATCGCGTTGTTGGGAGTCGTTGTCGGCGGATATTTTGCCTACACGATATATGACGCCATATTTTCGCCGAATACGAAATTCAACAATGAAGAGGCATTCATATATGTGCCATCTGATGCAAGTTTCGATGAGGTCAAAAAGTCGCTGGAACCTTTGGTGAACAATATCGCTTCTTTTCAGCAGGTGGCCATAAGAAAAGGGTATTCGGCCAATATCAAGGGTGGAAAGTATGCCATAAAAAAAGGAATGAGCAACAACGATATGATCAATACGCTCCGTTCAAGCAATATCCCGGTAAAGGTGGCTTTCAACAATCAAGAAACCCTTGCTAACCTTGCCGGCCGTGTAGCAGGCCAGATCGAGGCAGACAGCATAAGTTTATTGACTGCTTTTGACGATATAGGGTTTGTGGAATCGAATGGATTTGACGATGCCAATAAATTGGGAATGTACCTTCCCAACAGTTACGAATTTTTCTGGAATACTTCCGCCGAACAGTTCAGGGATCGAATGTTGAAGGAATATAAACGTTTTTGGAACGAAGACCGACTCAAAAGTGCCGAAGAAGTCGGTCTATCACCACAAGAAGTGACCACCTTGGCATCGATCGTTCATAAAGAAACTGCCAAAGTGGAAGAAAGGCCCCGCGTCGCCGGCCTCTATCTGAATAGATTGAAAAGTGGAATGCTATTGCAGGCAGATCCGACCGTGATATATGCCCTGAAGAAACATACGGGCAATTTTGACACGGTAATCAAAAGAGTACTTTATAAAGACCTTGAATTAGATTCGCCCTATAATACCTATAAATATGCGGGCCTTCCACCTGGGCCTGTCATGATGCCTGATATATCGGCAATAGATGCGGTGCTCAAACCCGAAAAACATGAATATTATTATATGGTCGCCAATGTCGAGAACTTTGGTTTCCACAAATTCGCTAAGTCCTTGGAGCAGCACAACCGAAATAAAGTGCAATATATCCGTTGGATAAACTCGCAAAATATCAACAGATAGGCTACTTATCCCCATTTTAAGACTTGTTAACTAATTTTTGGTTTTTTTAACGCGGAGATCAAATCCGAAGCCTTCATTCAAACGTATCTTTGTTGAGTGAAATTTTAAGCAGGTCTTGACTGTAAGTCTTAATAAAAACAGAGATATGAGAAGATGTGTCTTTTTTTTCAGTTCTCTTATCATGCTCCTTATCTTAATGAGTTTTAGGTACGAAACCAAAGTGAAGGTACCTAAGAACCTTAAGGTAACTGAACCTACTGAAGTCTTGCACCCCAAAAACAAGACTTATATTGCTACAACGATGATCGCACCTCCCTTTTTGGGAAGTTCGTATATCGGTTTTAAGGAGGCTTTGGCTTTTAAAGAGTCGCAGGGCGATTACTTTTCGGTCAATGCTTTAGGATATTTGGGCAAATATCAATTCGGAATAGGCACCCTTCAACTAATGGGGGTGTATAACGCGACCCATTTCTTGAACAATCCTGAATTACAGGAAAAGGCATTCCGTACGAACATTGCCCGTAACAAATGGATTTTACGAAGAGATATCGATCGTTTCGTAGGAAAGCATATACAAGGTATCGAGATTACCGAATCGGGAATGTTGGCGGCCGCACATTTGGCAGGTGCCGGCAATGTAAAAAAGTACCTGAGGTCTTATGGACAGGTTGACGTTACGGATGAATATGGCAGTACGATAGCCAAATATCTCAGAAGATTTTCGGGCTATGACATATCGCATGTTCCTCCAAAGCGCAACCCAAAGGTTTAACAGCACTATGTATATATGAAAATGGGTAGGCCCTGTCGGTATCGTCAGGGTTTATTTTTATCCCTGTAATATAAAAATCGTGGGTCTTTTGTGCAGATCCGGAGTATCTTTTATCCATTCAGAAACGGCCATGGTCTTTATGTACTCAGAGGCAAGGGTAATATCGGCAGCTACGCATAACAAAGTGTCAGGCCTTAAGGTTCTGAGCAATTCGGTCAACAACTTGTCGTTTCTATAGGGAGTTTCTATGAACAACTGCGAACGTTGCTCATTTTTCGATGTTTTCTCCATCAATTTTATTGCTTTTTTCCGCTCAACGCTATCTATGGGAAGATAGCCATTAAAGGTAAAATTCTGGCCGTTTAGACCACTTGCCATCAATGCTAAAAAAATCGATGAGGGACCGACCAGAGGTATGACTTGAATTCCCTTTTCATGGGCCAATTTCACTATCTCCCCTCCCGGGTCGGCAATTCCAGGGCAACCGGCTTCCGATAACACACCGATGTCATGACCTTGTAGGCAAGGTTCTAAAAAAACAGGAAGGCTTTCGGCTTCCGTATACTTGTTCAGCACCTCCATTACGAGAGAAGGCTGTGATTTTCTCGGACTTATTTTCTTAATGAACCTTCGTGCCGTTTTTTCATTTTCGACAATATAATGATCCGTACCTTCGATTACCCGTTTAATGGAGATTGGCAATACTTCAAGTGGTTCATTTTCTCCCAGTGTCGTTGGAATAAGGTATAGCTTTCCAAAAGCTTCTTTTCTTTGGCCCATTGTCAAGCGTTATTTCCGGTTTTTAAGTTTTTTGCAATGGCATCACACGCGAGGTCCAACATTTGGTAGACCTCTTCGAAACCATTTTCGCCACCGTAATATGGATCGGGAACCTCGTTAACATCGATTGCAATTTCATCGAGAATAAGCTTTACTTTCATTTCTTTTTCCTTGGTATCCGCCAAGGTTAGTACACGGGAATAATTGCTCTTGTCCATTGTATAAATAAAGTCGAACCTGTCGAAATCAACCTTTGTAAATTGTCTGCATCGTTGGTACCTTATGTCGATTCCGTGTTTAAGGCCAACAGCAATACTTCGTTCATCGGGCCGATTTCCTATGTGCCAACTTCCTGTTCCTGCCGACTCGACGATTACTTTTTTTGGATCGACCTTACTTTGTAAAATGCCTTCTGCCAATGGCGACCTACAAATATTTCCTAGGCACACCATCAAGATTTTAACCGGCATATAATTTAAGAGAATTTTTTGGTCAGATCATCTATATACTTGCGGAATTGTTTGTCGGTTTCAGCAAGATTGTCAACCGTTTTGCATGCGTGAAGTACTGTGGCATGGTCTCTTTTTCCGATTTGCGAACCGATACTCGCCAAGGAAGCCTTTGTAAACTTTTTGGCGAAGAACATGGCCAATTGACGGGCCTGGACAATATGTCTCTTGCGTGTCTTTGATTGCAGGGTGGCAACATCCATCTCGAAATAGTCGGAGACCACTTTTTGAATATAGTCTATTGAAACCTCGCGTTTGGTGTTCTTCACGAACTTTTCGACGACATGTTGCGCGAGTTCCAACGTCACTTCTTTTTTGTTGAAAGAAGATTGGGCAATGAGCGATATTATGGCACCTTCCAACTCGCGGATATTGGTTTTTATATGTTTGGCCACATATTCGACGATTTCATTCGGCATTTCTACACCGTCACGATACAACTTGTTCTTAAGGATGGAAATTCGCGTTTCATAATCAGGGTTCTGCAACTCGGCCGAGAGTCCCCACTTAAACCGCGATAGTAGCCTTTGCTCGATATCCTGCATATCGACAGGTGCTTTGTCAGATGTTAGTACCACTTGTTTTCCATTTTGGTGCAAATGGTTGAATATGTGGAAGAAAACATCTTGTGTGCCCGATTTGCCCGACAAAAATTGCACATCGTCAATTATCAGAACATCGATCAACTGATAAAAATGGATGAAATCGTTGCGGGTATTCTTTTTTACGGATTCAATGTATTGTTGGGTAAACTTCTCGGCCGAAATGTACAACACGGTACGTTCAGGATATTTGTCCTTTATCTCGACCCCGATGGCGTGCGCCAGATGGGTCTTGCCGAGTCCAACGCCCCCAAAGACCAAAAGCGGATTGAAAGAAGTACCCCCCGGTTTGTTGGCTACCGCCATACCTGCCGAACGGGCCAAACGATTCGAATCGCCCTCTAAAAAGTTGTCGAAATTATAATTGGGGTTTAATTGCGACTCTATCTTGATGTTTCGGATTCCAGGAATTACAAACGGATTGCGAAGCTCGGGGTTTTTCGATTTAATAGGTACGTCCATTTCTTGAGGGTCGACACCGCTGCGATTCGCACTAGGTATTTTTTCGGTAAAAGGTTCGCGATTGCCATAGGTGTTCTCCATTCTGATGACATACACCAATTTGGCCGATTCGCCCAATTCGCGCGTAAGTGCCACTTTCAGAATTTTAACGTAATGTTCTTCGAGCCACTCATAGAAAAATTTACTGGGTACCTGAATACTCAGGGCATTGTCCGCAAGTTTAACGGGCTTAATTGGCTCGAACCACGTTTTGAATGCCTGCGGTTGGATATTATCTTGGATAAAGGCCAAACAATTGTTCCATACGGAATTAGCAGTAACACTCATTTAAAAAAGTCTCTTATTTTGTTGGTTAGTGGTCTTGTCAGTTGGTCGAAATTCGGTCGGAGCTTACCTTGTTTCTTAGTTGAGCAAATATGTGAACAAAAAAGCTAAAAAAAAAATCAAATCCTATTGAATTTGCCCTTTTTTTTTCGCATGTTCAGCCGCTTCAAATCGAAATCTTTTAAATATATCGTTTTTACCTGAAATTCAATGGATTTTAACAGAATATCTTTCCGTGTGCGTTATGCCGAAACGGATCAAATGGGAGTCGTGTATCACGGCAACTATGCGCAATATCTAGAGATGGGAAGAATAGAATGGCTCAGAGATATGGGAATTTCCTACAAAAAAATGGAAGAATCCGGCATTATGCTGCCAGTGGTGTCATTGAGCCTAAATTTTAAAAAATCGGCGACCTACGACGACCTGATCACTGTCGAGACGCGCCTAAAAAAAATGCCGCTTGTAAAGATCGAATTTGATTATATGATCTATAACGATTTGAACGAAATTCTGGCTGAGGCAAATACCGTTTTGGCCTTTATCGATATGAAGAAAAACAAACCCGTTCGATGTCCCGATTATATTCTTGAAAAGTTAAAGACCTAGTTCAATTTGGTAACCTTTACCTTATGTAAAGACAAGAATGAATCTAACATTTTAGATTCGTTCTTTTTGGCTACCGATAGAATGATACTACAAGCGGCTCCCATTTCCTGAGAAGATATTTCGAGCCTTGACCTTTTAATATTGGCCATGACCACATTCATTTCGGCATATTCAAAATCGAGCCTGTAATGCAAGCGTGTGGTTCTTTTTACGATTTTTGAAGCTTCCAGGGCCATTTTTGCCGATTCACGATATGCACTTATCAATCCGCCGACGCCCAGTTTGGTGCCACCGAATATTCGGGCCACGGCAACAAGAACATTCGTTAGTTCGTAAGACTGTATCTGGCCATAAATGGGCATTCCTGCGGAATTGTTCGGTTCGCCGTCGTCGTTGGCGCGATAGCGAATTTCGCCAATACCTATCTGCCAGGCGTAGCAAACATGATTGGCCGTATGGTGTTTCTTTTTTAACCTGTCCAAAATGGGTTTTACTTCTTCTTCCGACCTAACCGGAAAGGCATAACCATAGAATTTGCTTTTCTTTTCCTTGAAGAGTGTTTCAGGTGATGGTTTAAGAAGGGTTTTATATGTATCGGGTATTTTTGTCATTCAAGTCAGTGCGACCAATAAGATACTAGTAACGGCCAAGGCAATGCCGGCCCAGTTTTTCAAACTTACTTTTTCCTTGAACAACATGACCCCCAATAAGGTAGAGAACATCACTATAGCGACATTGTTTACGGTGAAGATCGAAGCACTGTTCAAAGTACCGTTCTGCAAGGCGCGCATCAAGAAAAAAACGGAGAAATAATTGGGCACGCCCAATATTATTCCGCCCAAAATATTTTTAAGATTGGGCCTCAAGGGATTTTTAATGGATTTTATCAGGATGAAAAGCAATCCGGTAATCGCAGCGGCCCCGAAAACGGTCGCAGAGAAGAGGGGGAATTCGGCCTCTTTTATGTGTATTTCCTGCATATACTTGATCGCTGTATCGATTATGCCCGATCCCAAAAAAACGAGCAATGGCAATAGCAATGACGATTTTTGAATAGTGACCGATTTACCTTTATGGGAAGCAAAATAGACCGCGACCAATGCCAATACAATGCCCAATATTTTTAGGGCTCCCAGCTGTTCACTATACATTATGACACCAAAAACGACCGGAATGACCAACGACATCTTTGTCGCCACCGATGCCACCGATACACCTAATTTTTGCGAGGTAGCCGCCATAATGTTAAATATCGTAATGAACAGGATGCCCAAGGCAAAGGTGCCCCAGAACCAGTTTTTTTCGGGAATTTCAATAACCGGAATATTGCCATGATAAAAAAGAAAACCACAACAAGAGGCGACGATATAATTCGTAATGATCGCATAAAGCGTCTCTATTTTATAAACCGAGAAAAGTTTGAAAATGACAAAGATCAAACTAGAGCAGAGTATGCTCAGACCGAGATCAAACATGTGGCAATCTTGATTTTAAATCGACAATATCCTCTTCGCCCACTTGCAGGTTCCAGCAGCGGATTCCCAACTTTTCGGCTGCATCGGTATTTTCTTTTGAGTCGTCGATGAAAAATGTTTCATCAGTCTTTAGGCCGTTTTCATCGAGTACAAATTCAAAGATGTCGGCATTGGGTTTTCTCAGACCGATCTCTTGCGATAAATAGAACTTTTCAAAGCAGTTCTTGAAGCGGTCGAATCTCTCGGCCCCCCATTTTTTTTCCAAATATGGAATATGTAGCGCATTCGTATTGCTTAGCAAAAACAAACGGTATTTGTTTTCCTTGGCCAGATCGGTAATGAAATCCAATCGATAATCGGGAAAATCCAATAACATACCGTTCCATATATTTTCGATTTGCCGCGTTGTTGCCTTGGGATAGACTTCTTGCAGTGCCGAAATGAACATGTCGGGAGAAATTTCCCCAATTTCAAAATCATCAAGAATCTTCTGTATTTCAGGGGTCAGGTGCAATGCGCCTCCAAATTTTTCTGCTTCTCGGAAAATGATTTGCTTGTCAAGATTGATGAAAATGTCACCAAAGTCAAAGATGATGTTATTGATCATTTCGGTATGTGGTTAGGGTGTCGTTCAATATTTTTTGTTCGCCAACAAGTTTTCCCGAAAAAATCGGTGCTTTCAGTCCTTTTTTAAAGTTTGTCATACTTCTAAAAACGCGGGCTTCATCCCAAAGGTTCGCATCGATAAAAGTCTGTAGGGTCTTTGCGCCACCTTCTACGATCAGGCTAACAATGTTTTTTTTGAAAAGCACCTCATTGATTTGGGGGGCAATGCCCTTCCCAAAATCAATTTCGATATACTCGATGTTTTGTGAATTTCCCATATCTTTTTTAGCGGTCAATACCAATGTAGTGATGCTTCCGTCAAGTACATGGGCTTCCTTCGGAATTTTTCCGTCTCTGTCAAGAACGATACGTATTGGGGATTTTCCTTCCCACTCGCGAACATTTAACTTCGGATTGTCTTCCATTACGGTATGCGTTCCTACCAAAATGGCCTGTTCTTCGCTTCGCCATTTGTGCACCAATTGCCTTGATTTCGAATTGGTGATCCAATGGGGCTCAGGGTTGTCTTTCCTTAAACTTTTATCCGGGGCGATAAATCCATCGGCAGATACGGCCCATTTCAAAATAATGAAGGGTCGCTTCTTTTCATGAAAGGTCAAGAACCGTTTGTGGTGCTTGCGACATTCATCCTCCAAAATTCCGACCTGCACCTCACAACCGGCATCCTTCAATCTCTGAATGCCTTTACCGGCCACTTTTTCGTGCGGGTCCTTGATCCCGATAACCACTCTGGGAATATGGTGTTCGATGATCAGATCGGCGCAGGGCGGCGTTTTTCCAAAATGGGAACAGGGCTCTAAACTTACATACAAGGTCGCTTTCGAAAGTAATGACCTGTCTGTTACGGAATTAATGGCGTTGACCTCGGCATGTGGCCCGCCATAGGCACTGGTAAAGCCCTCACCAATAATACGCTCGTTATGAACGACTACGGCGCCGACCGTTGGGTTCGGCCAAGTCGTGCCGATACCGTTTTTGCCCAATTGAATGCAACGCCGAATATATTTTGTGTGTATATTCACCTCGCAAAAATAGGACTTTAAACCGCACGGATTTTATAATACGCAAAGATGCTGTTAAGGGAGATAAAAAACATTTTCCATCGCGAATTGAATACGATTTACCCGCAAGGTGAAGTCGATAGTTTTTTCTACCTCTTGATCGAGCACTACCTGAAGTTGGAGCGTTTTGTTTTGGCGCTGCGCCCTGATTTGATTGTTTCGAAAGAACAGGAACAACCTTTGTTCGAAGCGCTTGCCCAATTAAAGTTACATCGCCCGGTTCAATATATAATCGGGAAAACCGTATTCATGGATTTAGAATTGCGGGTAAATGAAAATGTACTCATACCTAGGCCGGAAACGGAAGATCTTGTAAGGTGGATCATTGAGGACTGTCGGATCGACCGCGGTCGAGACCTAAGAATTTTGGACATCGGCACCGGTAGTGGGTGCATCGCCATTGCTTTGGCAAAGAACCTTCCGGGGGCAAAAGTCGTGGCCCTGGACGTTTCGCAAAAGGCCCTGGAGCTCGCGAAAAAGAATGCGGAAAAGAACGGGATTGAAATCGAATTTATCAAAGCTGATATTTTGAACTTCAATGTTGAATTTGAGATAGAACTTGATGTTGTCGTATCTAACCCACCTTATGTCAGGGAGTTGGATAAAAAGGAAATGTCGGAAAACGTATTGTGCCATGAGCCCGAACTGGCACTGTTCGTTCCCGATGAGGACCCGTTGCGATTTTATACGAAAATTGCCGACTTTGCCAAAGCAAACCTTAAAGGAAATGGGAAGCTTTATCTGGAGATCAATCAATATTTGGCGGAAGATTCGCAGGCACTTTTAGAAGCGAAAAATTTTCAGGATATTGAACTGCGAAAAGATCTTTTTGGAAATAATAGAATGTTGAAAGCAAGTACATCCTTTTAGCAAGGGGGGTAAAGGGCATGAAGGATCCCTCCGCACACGAATGACAAGTATGAAAAAGTTAGCGAACATCGTAGTATTTTGTGGAAGTAGCGAAGGCAACGATCCTGCCATTCTGCGAGGGGCTTCAGAATTGGGCAAGGTGCTGGCCGAAAGAAAGATTGTTCTCGTCTATGGTGCTGCGAAGATCGGGGTTATGGGCAAGGTTGCGCAGTCCGTACTCGATGCGGATGGGAAGGTAATCGGGGTCATACCAGATTTTTTAATGTTGCGCGAAGTCTACCATGACGGACTCACCGAATTGATCATTACCAAAAATATGCACGAGCGAAAGCTGAAGATGCACGAATTGTCAGATGGTATAATCACGCTGCCCGGCGGATACGGAACGTTGGAAGAATTTTTTGAAATGATTACTTGGGCACAGCTCGGTCTGCATCAAAAACCGATCGGCATTTTGAACACCAACGGTTTTTATGATGACCTATTGAAAATGTTGCAAAAAATGGTCGCCCAAGGTTTTTTGAAGAAGGAAAACTACAAGATGATCTTGGTCGATGACGAAGTTGAGGGACTGCTGCAAAAAATGGAAGATTACAAACCGCTTCCCTTGCCCAAATGGATTAAAAAGGAACAGGTCTGAAAATAGGATTCCTATTGTGTATAAATAGTAAAACAGGGTCTTTTGTCATTCCGAAGTGGAGTGCAACAAAACGAGGAATCCCTCGATTGAGCAAAGACATTAAAAAATAACTCTTAAACGGATTCCTGCCTGCCAGGAATGACATGCATGGAAGCAAAACAAAAAATAGCATCGCTGCGCGAAGTATTGCGGGAACACAATTACAATTACTACGTACTTGACAAACCCACAATATCGGATTATGAATTCGATATGAAATTAAAGGAACTTCAGGCCTTGGAAGAAAAGCACCCTGAGTTTTACGATGCTTCATCGCCGACCTTAAGGGTCGGGGGCGCAGTGACCAAAAATTTCGAAACCGTAGTACATGCGCATCGCATGCATTCTTTGGACAACTCTTATTCGAAGGAAGACCTCGAAGATTGGGAAAAACGCGTTCAGCGGATTCTGGGAGACGTTGAAGTCGAATTTACCTGTGAACTGAAGTATGACGGGGCAAGTATCAGCCTGACCTATGAAGATGGTAGCCTTGTACGTGCCGTAACCCGGGGAGACGGTTTTCAGGGAGACGATGTGACCACCAATATAAAGACGATCCGTTCGGTTCCCCTACGATTGAAAGGCGATTATCCTGCTAAATTCGATATCCGTGGCGAGATTGTATTGCCTTTCGAAGGGTTTGCGAAAATGAACCAAGAACGTATCGAGAACGGGGAAGAACCCTATATGAATCCGCGCAATACCGCATCGGGAAGTTTAAAATTACAAGACAGTGCCCTGGTCGCCCAACGTCCCTTGGAATGTCTTCTTTATCAAGTAACGGGTAATGATTTGGGCATTGAATCGCAGTGGCAAATGCTGGAAAAGGCCCGTGAGTGGGGATTTAAGGTTCCTTCGGTCGCCAGGTTGTGCAAATCGACCCATGAGGTTTTGGCCTTTGTCGAACAATGGGACACCGAACGACACGAACTCCCCTATGAAACCGACGGTGTGGTGGTCAAGGTGAATAACCTGCAACAGCAAGAAGAATTGGGCTATACGGCAAAAGCCCCGCGATGGGCATTGGCCTATAAGTTCAAGGCCGAACAGGTTTCCACGGTTTTGAACGAAATCTCGTACCAAGTGGGGCGAACAGGGGCCATCACCCCCGTCGCCAATTTACGGCCCGTATTGTTGGCCGGTACTACGGTCAAAAGGGCCTCATTGCACAACGCCGACCAGATTGCCAAGTTGGATATCCGCGAGGGCGACACCGTTTTTGTGGAAAAAGGGGGCGAAATCATTCCTAAAATAATCGGGGTCGATTTTACAAAGCGCAGCACCGATTCCAATTCGACTATTTATATTTCGAACTGTCCGGAATGTGGCACTGAATTGGTCCGTCAAGAAGGCGAGGCACAACACTTTTGTCCGAACGACATGGGCTGCCCGCCACAAATTACGGGACGGATACAGCACTTCATTTCACGAAAGGCGATGGATATCGAAGGTCTGGGCAGTGAAACCGTTGAACTACTCTTTAAGGAAGGTCTGATTAAGAATTATGCCGACCTATACATTTTGACCAAAGAGCAGGTCATGCCTTTGGAGCGCATGGCCGAAAAATCGGCGGAAAACTTGGTGGCCGGAGTAGAGGCCTCGAAGAGCATTCCCTTTGAACGGGTATTGTTCGCGCTGGGCATACGGTATGTCGGTGAAACGGTGGCAAAAAAATTGGCCAAGGCCTACAAGAATATCGATGCGCTGATGATGGCCAATATGCTCGACTTGGTCGCCGTTGATGAAATCGGCGAGCGCATTGCGCAAAGTGTGGTCGCTTTTTTCGACAACCCCGAAAATGTTGAAATCGTCAACCGATTGAAATCATACGGATTGCAATTTTCGCTTTCCGAAGCACAGTTGCAGAATCAGACCGATACTTTGAAAGGCAAATCTTTTGTGGTTTCGGGAGTTTTTGAAAAACTTGGGCGCAATGAATTAAAAAAATTGATCGAGGACAATGGGGGCAAAGTTTCCTCGTCAATTTCGTCAAAAACTTCGTATGTGATCGCGGGCGACAACATGGGGCCGAGCAAAAAGACAAAAGCCGAAAACCTCGGTGTGCCGATTATTTCAGAAGATGATTTTTTAGGGATGCTATGAATTTCGTTGATAGTTTTTAGTTGACAGTTTGGGACAATCTATCAACCAAGAACGAACTACCACGAATTATGATTACCAACACCACAAATAGATTTTGGTTCGTGCTCTTATCGACCATCGCACTGCTTGTACGGGATCGTCGCATGCGCAAATGGTTTTGGATGCCCTTTGTAATTATTGCTGTTGGATTTTTATTGCCCCAGAACATGATAATACCCGTAAAGGGCGCCACGACCGAAAGCTGGGCCGATGACTCGTTTTGGGCCTACCCGTGGGGAAACTCGATAACGCATAAAGGCATCGATATTTTTGCGGAAAGGGGCACCGATGTCATAGCTTCTACCCACGGTATCGTAGTTTACACCCATGAAGGCGGAAAAGGCGGGAAGTCCGTAATGGTGCTTGGCCCCAAATGGCGATTCCATTATTATGCCCATTTGGATGAAATTAAGACGTTTCCGTTTAAACCTTTAAAAAGAGGCTCCGTTTTGGGTGCGGTCGGCGATACCGGGAACGCCAAGGGCAAACCGCCCCATTTGCATTATGCGATTACGACGCCGTTTCCTTATTTTCATCTAAGGGATACCGTAGCCGTTCAGGGTTGGAAAAAGATGTTTTATTTGGATCCTGACGTTTGGTTGCGAAAAAAGTGATTTGCAACCTAATGATTTAATCTTTGATTTCCGAAGGGGAGACTTCTTGTAATATCCGACAAGTGCAATGCTATAGCGTTCTGTTTCTTGTATTAAAAAAACTAAAGTTCGGTGGTGAACAATTCCATTTTTTGCTCTTTGCCTTTCAATTCTGTTGTTCCCATTGAAACAACCTTGAACGGGTTAGTAGGGGGCAATACCTTTACCAAATCTTCCGAAACCAAAATGTCTACATTTAATTGGTTACAAAGCCCTTGAATACGTGCTGTGGTGTTCAAGACATCGCCTGTAAAAATAATCTCTTTTTTGAGGGCACCTATTTCACCTGTCGTTACCTTGCCTAAATGTAGTCCGGCTTTAAAAGTCGGCGCCACACCGTAATTTGACCGGTATCGGTCCGCATTTTTTTTGAGGTCTTCCTTCATGGCATAAAAGCAGCTGATACAATTGTTGTTTTTGATTCCGTCTTCCGATTTCCAAGAAATTACAATTTCATCCCCAATATATTGATATATTTCCCCTGAATGACGAATTATTGAATCTGAGAAGTCGGAATAGTACTTCCGCAATAATTCAAAATATTTGACATGGCCCAAGCGTTCGGCAATAGTAGTGGAGTGTTTCATATCGCAGAACAGGAATATCCGGTCTTCCTCGGTCGGTCTGTGGTATTTTCCGGTGAAGAAATTCATGAGTACTCCGTGCCCAAGATTATCGCTGATTCCGGCGAAAAAAAAGCATAGAAAAAGGCTGAAGCACATTGAAGCCAATGTACTTAAAAAATCGAGGGTCGATAGATAATCTGAAAATCTTTGCCAAACGCTTTTGTCGAAAGGAGACACGCTCATTTCAAGACCTGCCGCTATGGGGTAGGTGATACCAATGACAATAAGCATAAAAACGGTGTAAAAACCAGTTTTATAGAGAATTTTTTTCGAAAGGCTTTTTTGGCCAAAAAGACTTTCCAACCAAAGCACTTCAATGCTGCCGACCAAGAGACCAACGAAAAATACCGCTATGCTCGCGAAGACAAATACCTCGATCGTAAGCGCGATTACGCCAGAAGTAATGACGCTTTGGTTTTCAATGGCGGCCTCTTGAATAAACAAAACGAACCAGCCTACAAGAAGCCAGATTATGCCAAAGGGAATTATTCTGGCAATGTTTCTTTTTGTTTTTGGCGATAGCATTCAGTATTAATTTATATCGAAACCGTCATGTGTTATTCTTCTATTTCCGTTTCGATCAATTCCAAAATCACATTTAAATCGTCCATCAATGGATTATAATGTGATGTTTCGGTGGAGTAGCTTGTTAGATAAAACATGAATATATTATTCTCAAATGCCACCGAACGCAATAATTTCAAATTGCTTATGCCATCTTCCCTTTTCGGAAAACTGATTTGCTGGTCGGGGTTTGCGTGCTCAAATATGGTGCGTATACTATTTTCATCGCTCCTGAACATGTCGAGTACTTTTTTCCTTTGATTGTCAAGATCTTCTTCCTGTCCTGAGATATCGTCGAGTGTGGAAATCCAATTGGTCAATTGTATTCTTAATTCTGTATTTGATATGTCCTTTAGGCTTCCGGAGTTTATCATTTCGTTCAAAAGAGAGTTGTTCGGGTTAAAGGCGATATCATAGGAGAAAGATTTGAAAAGCAGGTTCGAAAATATTGCTTCGGTCGGTAATTGATTTTGATCCGCTGTGTAGTCCAATATCTGTTTCGCTCCCAAGTAGTTTCTTTTGTTTACTTCGACCAATCTGGTCAATTTTACTCTGCTGATCTCAAATTCATTTTTTAATCCCTTTAAATAAGTTTGCTCCTTTTTTGCCAAGGTCTTTTTCTGTTGGCTATTGTTGATGGCAAGTGCAATAAGAATTCCAATAACGACCAAAACAATTTCTCCGAGGGCGTATGCAAGATATTGCCCCAGCTTATTTTCGGTCAGTAGTTTTTGACGAATTTTCCTAAAGAATTTTATCATTGGTTATTTTTAACGAGAGCTAAAGTAGTTATAGTGATAGATACTCTACGGGCACAATAAAACTAAGCAATTATATGTATTCGGTCGGTGAGAAGGTAAAACCATATAATACAACTCTTAATATGGCTAAATTCCCATTTGACGCTAAGATTACAAAACTAATTTCCCCTATTTTTGAAAGAAGAAATCAATCTAAATTAACTCGACCGACCAAAAACCAAAGCCCATGAGCGAAATCGGATTAAAAAAAGCTTTAAGTCCTTTAATGCTATGGGGCCTCGGTGTGGGGTACGTGATTTCGGGTATGTATTTCGGTTGGAACCTTGGCCTGGCCGAGGGTGGCACCTATGGTTTGGCCATCGCGACCGTCTTTATCATTGTCATGTATGTCACTTTTACCTTTAGCTATACCGAGATGGCCTGTGCCATTCCGAAAGCGGGAGGTGCCTTTGAATATGCCAATAGGGGGCTGGGCAAACATTTGGGCTTTGTCGCTGGAATCGCCCAGAACATTGAGTTCATTTTTGCCCCGCCGGCCATAGCCGCGGCCATCGGGGCCTATCTGAACCTCGTATACCCGGCAATCGATTTGATGGTTTTTGCCATCGGGGCCTATTTGATCTTCACGGTGATAAACATTCTCGGGGTCAAACTTGCGGCCTCTTTTGAATTGGTCGTTACTGTTTTGGCGGTCATCGAACTCTTGATTTTTGCCGGGGTCACTTTGCCCGAATTCGAAATGTCGAATTTAGAGATGAACCCTTTACCGAATGGTTTTCAGGGGGTATTTGCGGCGATTCCTTTTGCCATTTGGTTCTTTTTGGCCATAGAAGGGGTGGCGAATGTCGCCGAGGAAGCCATTGATCCGCAACGAAGTATTTTGATCGGTTTCGGATCGGCCATTGTGACCTTGGTCATTTTATGCATTTTGACATTCACAGCTGCCGTAGGGGTTGCAGGCTGGGAAGCGGTCGTTTACCCCGAAGGTAGTGATGTGGCTTCCGATTCGCCGTTACCTTTGGCATTGTCTCAAGTGGTCGATAGCGGACATTTTTTATATAAATTATTGGTCGGCATCGGACTTTTAGGCTTGATAGCTTCATTTCACGGAATCATTCTTGCCGGTGGTCGGGCCACTTTCGAGTTTGGTCGAAGGGGTTATGCCCCCAATTATTTGGGAAAGGTACAGCCCAAGTTCAGAACGCCTACGAATGCATTGATCTTCAATACCTTGATAGGTATAGTTGCCATGTTCACGGGGGCTACCGGTGAGATTATAACCATCGCGTGTTTCGGGGCATTGGCCTTGTACATTGTTTCGATGTTCTCTTTCTTCGCCTTGCGAAAGAAAGAACCCGCGATGGAGCGACCTTTTAAAGTGCCGATGTTTCCGGTATTTCCGATGACGGCATTGATCATCGCTTCTATCGCCCTTATCGCGATGGCGTATTACAATCCGATGTTGGCGGCCATATTCTTTGGTATCGTGGCGCTTTCCTATTTGTATTTCCTCCTGTTTTTAAATAAAAAAATGCAGTAACTTTCGGTATGGATAAGAACGAGATCATCAAAAAGGTAAAGGAAAGCAAACATTCGAAAGTAAAGGTCGCCATTGTCGATATCGATGGTGTGTTGCGCGGTAAGTTCATGCATCGCGACAAGTTGCTATCGGCCTTGGAGAACGGATTTGGATTTTGCTCAGTGGTCTTCGGATGGGATATGGCCGATGTTTCCTATACGAATAATGTAAAGGTAACGGGTTGGCATACTGGCTATGATGATTTTGAGGCGCGAATCGATTTGAATACATTTCGAACCGTTCCCTGGGATGATAACGTGCCTTTTTTTCTGGTGGATTTTGGCAGTGACAAGTCCGACGATCTGGCCGTATGCCCGCGAAGTTTACTTAAAAAAATCATTGCGGAGGCCGAACAGATGGGATTTGCCCCGATGTTCTCACAAGAATTCGAATGGTTCAATTACCGTGAGACTTCCGATTCTTTAAAGGAAAAGAATTATCTAGACCCACAACCTTTGACACCCGGAATGTTCGGCTACTCGATTTTGAGGATGTCGGAGAACGCTGAATATTTCAATGACCTCTTCAATTTGTTGCAAGCTTTTGATGTGCCCTTGGAGGGCCTGCATACCGAAACGGGACCGGGGGTTACCGAAGCCGCCATTCAGTACAGCGGTATTCTCGAAGCCGCTGACCGCGCCGTTCTCTTTAAAACGGCCGTTAAGGAAATTGCCTATCGCCACGGTATCATCGCCAGTTTTATGGCCAAACAGAAGAGTGTGCTTCCGGGTTGTGGCGGACACATACATCAAAGTCTTTGGGATCCAAAAAAGAAAGAAAACCTTTTTTATGATGACAGTTCGGAAGACCATATGAGCGAGGCCATGAAACACTTTTTGGCCGGGCAATTGAAATGTCTGCCCGAGATATTACCAATGTTCGCGCCGACCGTGAATAGTTATAAAAGACTTGTAGTCGGCGCCTGGGCACCGATAAACCAGACCTGGGGCCATGATAATAGAACGTGTTCGCTACGCGTATTGGCACCCGGAAAAAAATCGACCCGGATCGAACATCGCGTTGTGGGATCTGATGTGAATCCGTATTTGGCAATGGCGGCCTGTCTGGCGAGTGGACTTTACGGCATCAAGAACAAATTGAAGTTGGATGTTGCCGAGACCAAGGCCAATGGTTATGAAGTCAAAAAAGGAATATTGCCTTCGAATCTGTGGGAAGCTTCCCAAAAGATGAAAAATTCTAAAATCGCCAAGCAACTTTTCGGTATCGAGTTTGTCGATCATTATACAAAAACAAGGGAGTGGGAGTGGAAACGATTTTCAACGGAAGTGACGGATTGGGAGACGAAACGCTATTTTGAAATTATTTAAACGCATTGTCATGCTGGGCTTGTCGGAAGCGCACATTGTGAAAAGGTCCTCGACGGGCTCGCACTAAAATTGTTCCGTTTAGTAAGTTGCGCAACGCACAGAAACTCCGGCGTTGTTGAAAGTACGAAGCGCTTTAATTCAAGTTGTAAAAATAACAAATGAAAACTGAAAGGTCATGCTGAGCTTGTCGAAGCGCAATACAAAAGGTATTATTAAATATTATTAGAAGATAAATTTGAATGGACGTATCTAAAATTCACGGTTTCAATTTCCCTTGCCCGATTCGATTTGGGGCAGGAGCGAGTAAGGAGCTGACCGATTATTTAAAGGCCAACAAACTTTCTAGACCGCTTTTGGTTACCGACGGCACGGTGGCCGAGTTGTCTTTTTTTAAGGAAATAAAGAACGATTTACAACAAAAAGGATTCAGCGTTGAGGTCTTTAGCGAAATGCACAAAAACCCTATAAAGTCCGATGTATTAAAGGGCGGGGACGCCTTTCACGAAACGGGTCGCGATTGTATCATAGGCATCGGTGGCGGGGTGGCCCTTGACGTGGCCCGCGCCATCGTTCTTCGCGTCAATCACAAAAGGGATCTGTTCGATTACGACGATCTGATCGGGGGCGATAAATATGTCACCGAAGACGTTCCCCATTTTGTGACAATCCCCACAACAGCGGGAACGGGGAGCGAGGTTGGTCGAAGCGCCATAATTTCCGAGGATGAGTCAAAGAAGAAACGCATACTTTTCAGTCCGAAATTGATGGCGAGAATGGTGTTCGCCGATCCTTTATTGACCATGGAATTGCCTCCTTTTATTACCGCGGCCACTGGAATGGATGCCTTGACACACAATATGGAAGCCTATTTGGCCAAGAATTTTCATCCTATGTGCGATGGAATCGCTTTAGAGGGAATTGCTTTGATCGCCAATTCCCTGGAGACTGCCACGCACCGCCCCGATGTGGAATCGCGGGCAAAAATGTTGCTGGCTTCGCTGATGGGGGCCGTTGCCTTTCAAAAGGGATTGGGCGTGGTGCACAGTTTGGCGCATCCGTTGTCGAGTTTGTTGGATACCCACCACGGATTGGCCAATGCGGTCAACCTGCCCTATGGCATGCAATTCAATTACGAAGGCTTTGAGGCCCGATTCGATAAAATGGCCGATGCTTTCGGACTGTCAAAAAATAACGGCAATAGGGTAGTGGACCACCTTTTTGAAATGAACGACCGGCTTGGGCTACCGACCAAACTTTCCGCAATCGGTGTGGAAGCCAAGCATATTGAAGAACTTTCAGAACTGGCCGAAGCCGATTTTTGCCATCCCAATAATCCGAAACCGGTTACAAGAGCCGACTTTAAAAATCTTTATGAAAAAGCCCTATGATCAAAATCGGAATTTCCGCTTGCTTTTTATATCCAGATAAAGAGCGGATCGTCTTCGGCCCGAAATCGTTGACCTATATCGAGAGCGATATGGCAAATTACTTGACCAAAAAAGGAGTGTTGCCCGTATTGATTCCAGATGTAAAAGACGAATTACTGGTCGATATTCTTTCCGAAATGGATGGGTTCGTTTTTCAGGGCGGGGTCGATTTGGCCCCCGAAACCTATGGAGAGCAACCCATAGGAAGATGGAAAGGCGATGTGTACCGAGATCGGTACGAAATGAAAATTTTGGATTTCGCCATTAAAAACTCAAAACCGGTACTGGGCATTTGTCGCGGATTGCAATTGATGAACGTATATTTTGGCGGCACTTTGTATCAAGATACGGCCACACAAAATCCGGTTGCCGATGAGCATCGTTCGGCGGAGTTGTACGATACCATCAAGCACCCCATAACATTTGTCAAAGGCACTTTTTTGGCACATTTGTATTCGGAAGAAATAAATCCCTATGTGAATACTGTACATCATCAAGCGGTCAAAGATCTAGGCAATGATTTGGAGGTCTATGCAAATGCACCCGATGGGATCATCGAAGCTTTCGGGTACTCAAAGGAGCCTGACGGCAAGGTGATGGGCGTACAATGGCACCCCGAATTTTCACCTACTTTGGGTACCGAAGTCATCGATGCCGATAGACTTTATGAAGCTTTTTTGAAACATTGTAAATCGAAATGATATTGTCACGCTGAGCTTGTCGAAGCGCATCGCCAATGAAATACGAAAAGGTCCTCGACAGGCTCGGACTGACATTATTCCATTGATTTGGCCGTTTGACAAATCGAAACTATGCTGTCACGCTGAGCTTGTCGAAGCGCAATTCATGTCGAGGCGCATTAGCAGTACATTTTTTATATTTAAATGATGAAATTCTACTTCGTCTACATCCTTTTTTGTTCCGATGGCACCTTTTACACAGGAATGACCAATGGCCTGGAAAGAAGGTTGGCACAACACAAATCGGGTCATAGAAAAGATAGTTATACCTATTCGAGAAGACCGGTGATTTTAAAATGGCATCTTCAGTGTACCAATCCATCAGAAGCGATAAAGATTTAAAAACAGATAAAAGGATGGTCCCATAAAAAGAAAGAGGCCCTGATTAACGAAAATTGGAATGACCTTATCGAGTTTTCAAAGAACTATACGGAATATGGTCGCCCGGGAAATAGAAAAAGGTCCTCGACAGGTTCGGACTGACATTGTTCTGTTGATCTGGCCGTACAACGAACCGAAACTCTAGCGTCATGTTGAAGGTCCGATGCACTAGAATTCAAGTAATGATAATAGCAAATGAAGAATGTATTGTCACGCCGAGCCTGTCGAGGCGCAATTTATGTCGAAGCGCATCCGAAGCACGATATTAGTTTAGCGGAAATTTTGTTTAGTGAAAAAAATAAGCAGATTATGAAGCGTCCGTTAACCGATTTATCAAAGCAACCGATTATGTTTGTATAATATTTCCTTGACCATTAAAACAGTTAAAAAGAACAGATGCAAATAATAAGTCCGGCTACCGAGGAAGTCATAGCAGAATTAAAGGAAACATCAAAGGACGAATTGTCCAAAGTCATGGAATCGTTGCGTAAAGGCCAACGCCCATGGGGCCTTAAACCTGTACAAGAGCGTCTTGGATGCATCGTTCGGTTTGGGGAACTGATTCAAGAAAACGTAAACGAATTTGCCGAAATTATGACTTCAGAGACGGGTAAACCGTTGCAGCAATCACTCAATGAGATCAAGGGTGCCCAAAATCGGATCGAACATTTACGACAAAATGCGGAAAAATGGCTGGCCTCCGAAACCTTGGTCGATTCGGGAAGTACCCATGAAAAGATTGTTTACGAACCATTGGGCGTAATTGCCAATATTTCGGCCTGGAACTTTCCGTACAATGTTGGGTACAATGTGTTTCTGTATGCTTTGATGGCAGGAAATTCAGTTGTATACAAACCTTCCGAATTTGCTTCCTTGACGGGAAAGCAGTTCGAAAAATATTTATGGCAAGCTGGAATTCCGGAAAATGTATTTCAATGTGTTGTCGGCGATGGAAGTTTGGGCCAGCAGATCCTTGAAGCCGATTTGGACGGTTATTTCTTTACGGGATCCCATGCCACAGGTTTGCATATTGCCAAGACGGTGGCACACAAATTGGTTCCGGTGCAACTTGAACTGGGCGGTAAAGACCCGCTTTACGTTATGGAAGACGTAGCCGACGTAGAACAGGCCGCCATGAATGCGGCGGAAGGTGCTTTTTATAACAATGGACAAAGTTGTTGTGCCGTGGAACGTATTTATGTTTCGGATAAAATTTATGACAAATTTGTCGATGCTTTTGTCAAGGAAGTGAAATCGTATAAAATCGGAAACCCGATGGATTTGGGGACTTTTATAGGACCGTTGACCCGGAAACAACAAATTCAGGTTTTAAGGGAACAAGTCGCCGATGCAAGGGGTAAGGGGGCAACGCTATTGGTAGGAGGAAAGGAAATGGACGGCAAAGGATATTATTTTGAACCTACGGTATTATGCGATTGCACGCATGAAATGGAAGTCATGAAAGCGGAATCTTTCGGACCGATCATTGGAATCCAAAAGGTTGCTTCGGATGAGGAAGCCTTGCAATTGATGGCCGATACTGATTATGGGTTGACGGCCGCCGTATTCTCAAATGACGAACAGCGGGCGTTAAGGTTGTTGAGCGAATTGAATGTCGGTACGGCGTACTGGAATTGCTGCGACCGTGTAAGCCCTAATGTACCGTGGTCGGGCAGAAAAAATTCCGGTTTGGGGTCGACACTTTCGTCCCAGGGCATCCGTGCTTTTGTACAGCCAAAATCATTTCATTTAAGACCTTGATTTATGGAGCTGCCCGAGAATTATTCCGAGTTTCAAGATTCGTTATCCGAGCAAAACCCTTCCAATAACTGGCCCGAAGGCCTAAAAGCCCTATGGCATGAAGCCAAAGGCGATTGGGAAGCCTCACATGATATTGCCCAAGAAATGCAAAGTACTCTCGGCAGTTGGATCCATGCCTATCTGCACCGAAAGGAAGGCGATGAATGGAACGCCGGCTATTGGTACCGCAGGGCCGGAAGGCCTTTTCCGAAAATTACTTTGGAACAAGAACTTCAAACGTTGGTCGAATTTGTTCTATATCAATAATCGGAATACTCGGTAGGGTAAAGAAAGGTCTGTTCGTTGCGCGAAACGGTATTCTGGTATTTGGGCATTACCTTCAATTTGCCCCATTCTGGCGAGTCTACGAAATTTTTCCAATTGGTATCTCGTATTTCTTGGTTTTCGTGGGTCGTCATGTACATCAAATTGGGCATTCGACTTCCGGACAATACTTCGGCATAAAAAACCGCATTGAAACCCAACCGATCGAACAGTTTTACTTCCCCACCGGCATTGAACATATCCACTTTTTTACGATAGAGGTCCTCAGTGGCCCCTTCGTAACTCCTTAGCTCATAAATACGGTCTTTTCGAGGCCCGTCGAGTTTCGAAGGTTCCATGATCGGCATTTCTACAAATGCCCGCATCAGTATGGATTGAATTCGGTTGTAGGGCGCCTTATCGTGGGCTGCAGTCAGATAAGCACTTCCATCCTTTTGAAACTTTTCGTCGTCCATGATGGCATCTTCGTAAAGACCGAATTGCACCAATGAGTTGAAGGGAATCAGAACATAGGTTTTTTTAGGGGTGACCGAATCGGTAGCCCTGGGTTTAAAAACGCCGATCGGGCCAATGTCCAATTTCTTGAGTGCGGGCATAAAGGCATCTTTTAAAAAGGCATCGGTTCTTTTCATTTGCTCATCGGTATCGAATGAATACACTTTGAGCTGATAGTACTGTCGATTTGCATTCTGGTGCTGTGCGAAGCTAAAAAAACAGGTTGCGGTAATGATTGCGAGTAATGCTTTGGTTTTCATAATACGGGTTTGTTTTAAACTATTATTCGGGTTCCGTTAGCGGATATGTTCTTTGCTGCATCGAAATAAAAATCGACCCGGCCTAAATTAATTCCAAAACAGCCAACTTGGTTGACGAGTACATCATTTCCGATCTGATTTTTTACCACGGTCGGCCTTTCCAAAAAAGTATGGGTATGGCCACCGATGATCAGGTCGGTATATTTCGTCTTGGTCGCCAATTTAATGTCGCTGGGCCTATCTTCGTTTTTGTATTCGTAGCCGATATGCGAAAGACAGATGATGAGGTCACATTTTTCTTCGGTTTTTAAAATGCGCTCCATATCCTGCGCTACGGGGTAGGGATGAACATATTTGGTTTCTTTGAAAAGAGACTCCGATACCAAGCCTTTTAACTGAATGCCTAGCCCGTAAACTCCCACTTTAATACCATCTGCGAAATAGGTTTCCCATGGTTTTACATGTCCTGCCATCAAGGTATTGGTGAAATCGTAGTTGGCAGAGAGCAATTTGAATTTGGCATGCGGTAATTGCGCCGCCAATCCTTCAACCCCGTTGTCAAAATCATGGTTTCCGATGGTGGCCGCATCGTATTTAAGTTTGCTCATTAACTTGAACTCGAGCTCGCCGCCATAAAAATTAAAATAGGGTGTACCTTGAAAAATATCCCCGGCATCGAAAAGCAAGGTATTCGGATTTTCTTGGCGTATACTTTCTACCAAACTGGCCCTGCGTGCCAGTCCACCTAGGTTGGCGAATTGTGAGTGGTCCTTGGGGAAGGGGTCGATATGGCTGTGCACGTCGTTCGTGTGCAGAATCGTGATTTTTTTGACAGTTTCCTGATTACAGGAAGCAACTGATAATCCTCCCAAACCGATAAATAAGGAAGCTGTCGAGGTGCGATCTAAAAAAGTCCTTCTATCCATTTATATGCCGAGTTTATAGAAACGGTCGTCAATCTTGGGCGCGATCGTATCAACCTTTTTAAAATGATCGATCATGGCATTTCGTATCAAGTAGTCGGTATCCGTAATGCGGACGGCTTCTTTAAAGAAACCCATATTATCGCCGCCGGTAACAAGGTAGTTGGAAGTCGCTATATGATAGGTGCGTTCCGTATCCAAAGGTTTGCCCTGTATTTTGAACGATTTCAGCGCACCACTTTTGTTCAGTACGACCTGAATACCCGAAATCGGATGCGCCCTTTTTGAGTTCATTAGATATTTTACGAGTTTTTCGACCGATTTCCCGGTTAGGTCCACAACAACGATCGTGTTTTCGAAAGGCATTACCTCAAAAGCCGTCCTGGCCGAAACCTTTCCTTTCGAAATGATCGAACGAATGCCACCATGGTTCAATAGTACAAAATCCAATTCATTACCGGTTCTTGCTTTGTAAATGGGGTTGGCCGCTTCAAAGACAATATCGGCCATTAAATTGCCGGCCGTTGTATTGTACTTACCATCATCTTTGGTAATCATTGTTGGTGCGTAAGCAAGGGTGCTGTCCAAGACTTCATTGATTCGATTGTGATAAGGTAGTATGAAACCTTCGATCGAATCATTTGCGACCAAGGTACTGTCGACACTTAATTGATGGGCCTCGATTTCGGTCAAGGCATATGGACTTTGTTTGCAGGAACACAACCCAATAAATGTTATGATTATAACAAAATGTTTCATTTTTAAAATCAATCTCCTTTTTATCTTAGCCGCAGATTGCAGAGGGATATTCTTTACATTTGTAAGTGAGCTTATAAACGTAAAAATACATGTTTAAGGGAATAAAAGATAAGTTAAAGTACAAATCTGGACTTAAATTCTTAAAACAGGAACTTAGCAAACCGATAGGGGCGGTTGATCGTAGTCATGGTATTAAATCCGTTGGTTGCATTGTAGATATGGACAAGTTCGAAGACACCGACCTTTTTTATCAGTTTCAGGAAGAATATTCGCTGAGGCCCAACGCCGTCAAGATTATTGGCTATAAAAGTTATTACGATAAGAATTCACCGTATTCGACCCCTGTTTTTTCAGATAAGGACCTTGGGTGGAACGGAGCCATAGAGAACAGTTATGCGCTTGAGTTTTTAAGTAGGGAATATGATTTGTTGGTAAATTATTATACCGGGGAAAATTTGTTGATCCAATTGATGAGTATACAGACCAAGGCACGCTTCAGGGTTGGTTTCAAAGATGTTGACCAGCATTATAACGATTTGATCCTTAACGTTCCGATAAACGATTTTAAAACATTCAAGTCTGAATTGAAAAAGTATTTATACGTACTTGACGAAATAAAGAATTAAAGGTATGGAACAGCTTGTGGGTACCGGTGTTGCTTTGATTACCCCGTTCAAAGAAGATTTTTCGGTAGATACCGATGCACTCGTACGCATTGTGGAATATTGTATCGATGGTAGCGTTGATTATTTGGTCGTTTTGGGTACGACCGGCGAATCGGTCACCCTTACTAAAACGGAAAAACAATTGGTCATCGATACCGTTATCGCCGCAAATGCAGGTCGTTTGCCCTTGGTATTAGGTGTTGGGGGTAATAATACAATGGCCATTATAGACGAATTGCAGACATTGGATCTAGACGCGTTCAATGCCATATTGTCGGTTAGTCCCTACTACAACAAGCCTACACAAGAGGGTATTTACCAGCACTTCAGGGCTATTTCCGCCGCTTCGCCGATACCGATAATTTTGTATAATGTTCCTGGTCGAACCGGCAGTAATATGTCACCGGAGACCACCTTGCGTTTGGCCAATGATTTTGCCAATATCGTGGCCATAAAGGAAGCTTCGGGCGATATGGATCAGATTGCCGAAATAATTGGAAGGAAACCGAGTAGTTTCCATGTAATTTCCGGAGATGACTCCACAGCATTGCCCACGGTTTTAAGTGGTGGTTCTGGCGTAATCTCAGTTTTGGGGCAGGGACTGCCGATAGAACTAAGTACGATGATACGTTTGGGTCTAGCCGGTGAAGTTGATGCCGCCCAAAAATTGCAATCCGACATTAAAGAAGGTATGAGCTTGATTTTTGAGGAAGGAAACCCGGCAGGTATAAAAGCGATATTTGAATTGCTCGGCCTTTCGCGGGCCACGGTTCGACTACCTTTGGTCGAGGCCACTGCGCATTTGAAACAAAAAATCGAAACTTTCGTTAAACCGTTTGTCAAAGTACACTCTTAGTGGCCGTGCCGGCCAATCGAGAATTAAACCGTTCGAAGGCACATTTTCACTGACTTTTATTGAGATAGTGCGCCTAACGTTAAATCTTAGCCAAAAGCGTTGTTCTGTATTCATTAAGACTTATTTTAGTGGATTGATTTTGTTTTTTTAATCGGCTGATTATCCGTAATTTTGCAAAATGTTTTTTAAAATGAAGCCACTCTTTCTTTTTTTATCCCTAATCCTGTTTTTGGGCTCTTGCAGCGAATATCAGAAAGTGCTCAAAAATGAAGATATTAAAGCGAAATATGAACTTGCCCAAAGTTTGTACGAAGAAGAAGACTTTAAACGTTCGAATCGTTTGTTCGAACAGATCGCTCCAAAATACATAGGCAAACCCCAGGGTGAGCGGGTGATGTTTTTTTTGGCCGAAACTTATTTTCAGCGAAAGGACTATAACATGGCAGGGTATCAGTTCGAGCGTTTTATCAAGTCGTATCCTAAAAGTGAAAAAGTACTCGAAGCCGCTTTCTATGGAGCTTCAAGTTACTATGAGCTTTCGCCCGAATACTCATTGGACCAAACAGATACCGATAAGGCGTTGACCAAACTTCAAACCTTTATCAATACCTATCCGGATTCCGAGTTTTTCGAAGAGGCGAATTTAATGGCAAAGGAGTTGACCATTAAGAAGGAGAAAAAAGCATTTGAGATAGCAAGACAGTTCAATAAGATAGGTGAATTCGATTATACCTTCTTGACACCCGCGGTGACGGCATTCGACAATTTTGTATCCGACAACCCAGGTTCCATTTATCAAGAGGCGGCACTTTTCTACAAATTGGAAGCCGCTTCGAGACTGGCCCTGAATAGTTCTGAGCGCTTAAAACAAGAAAGGCTGGAGCATGCAAAGACCGCCTATTTGAAGCTAAAAAAACAATATCCAGAAACCGCTTATGGAAAGCAGGCCGATAAATGGCTTGAAAGAATAGAGCGCGATTCGCAAGGTTATACCGAAGTATCAAAATAAAAACAATCACAACAATAATGAACGATCTAAAAAATTCAAAAGCACCTGTTTCTACCGTGACGGTAAATAGAAACGAGTTTGATCAAAAGACCGAGAATATTTACGAGGCGATTTCGATAACCGCAAAAAGGGCGGTGCAAATAAATTCCGAGATCAAAAAAGAACTTTTGGAAAAACTTGAAGAGTTTGCGACTTATAGTGACAGTCTTGAAGAAGTGTTCGAGAACAAAGAACAAATCGAGGTTTCAAAGTTTTACGAAAAATTGCCCAAACCACATGCAATGGCGGTAGAAGAGTGGTTAAACGATAAAATCTACCACAGGAATACCGAGAAAGACGCTTAGAATTTATGTTGGGCGGAAAGAACATCCTTTTAGGAATTACCGGGGGGATTGCCGCCTATAAAACAACGTTTCTCGTTCGTTTACTGATAAAAGCTGGTGCGAATGTCAAGGTAATCTTGACAGAGAGTGCCAGCTCTTTTGTTTCGCCATTGACCTTGGCCACATTATCCAAGAACCCTGTGCTTACCTCTTTTGTAAAAGAGGAAGATAACAGCATCGATTGGAACAATCATGTGGAACTCGGTCTTTGGGCGGATCTGATGCTCATTGCCCCGGCCACCGCCAATACACTTTCTAAAATGGCCAATGGTACTTGTGATAACCTTTTACTTGCCGTTTATCTTTCTGCAAAATGTCCCGTATTTTTTGCCCCTGCGATGGATCTCGACATGTACAAACACAAGTCTACCAAAGTTTCATTCGAAAAATTGCAATCCTATGGAAACACCATGATTGCCGCTACTTCCGGTGAACTGGCTAGCGGGTTGATTGGCGAAGGGCGAATGGCCGAACCCGAGGATATCGTAAGTTTTCTGCAGGATTATCTTTCAAAAGGACTTCCTTTAAAGGGAAAGCAGGTAATGATCACCGCCGGACCGACGTATGAGCCGATAGACCCGGTTCGCTTTATAGGAAACCACTCTTCGGGTAAAATGGGATACGAATTGGCCAAAGTCTCAGCGAATCTTGGTGCCAAGGTCGTATTGATTTCCGGGCCTTCAAATTTATCCATCGAAAACGATGACGTCACATTGATCAATGTGATATCGGGGGAAGAAATGTTTCAGGCCGCACATGATCATTTTAATGATTCAGACATTGTAATATGTGCCGCTGCCGTGGCCGATTACCGTCCGAAAGAGGTAGCGGGCCAGAAAATAAAGAAAAAGGAGGACCGATTTTCCATTGAATTGGTCAAGAACAAGGACATCTTATTATCCTTAGGAGAGATAAAGAAAAAACAATTTTTGGTCGGATTCGCCCTAGAGACCGAAAATGAAATTGAAAATGCCAAGGGCAAGCTAAAAAGAAAGAACCTCGATGCCATCGTTTTGAACTCAATGAACGACTCTGGTGCCGGTTTTGGTGGCGACACCAATAAAATTAC
This sequence comes from Meishania litoralis, assembly GCF_042611095.1. NCBI lineage: Bacteria > Pseudomonadati > Bacteroidota > Flavobacteriia > Flavobacteriales > Flavobacteriaceae > Meishania > Meishania litoralis. The sequence goes on along the minus strand of NZ_JBHFPV010000002.1, from coordinate 638,595 downwards.
CTTTATAGACAAGAATTTGCAGATAAAACCGTTTGATTTAAAAACCAAGGAGGCGGTTGCCTTTGACATTTTAAATGAAATTCTCGAAAGACTCAATGCGTAGCTTGTTTTCAGCACTTTTTTGCTTCCTATGCGTACTTGGCCTTAGTGCCCAAGAGCTGAATTGTGTGGTCACTGTTAATTCGGACCAGGTTTCGCAGACCAACCAACAGATTTTCAAAACCCTTGAGCGCTCATTGAACGATCTTGTCAACAAGAATAAATGGACCAATCGCGTCTATAAGGAAAACGAACGGGTCAACGCACAAATGTTCATCACGATTACGGAATTTGAATCGAACCGCTTTAGGGGAACGTTACAGATACAATCTTCGCGGCCTGTTTATAATACTTCATATGAATCGCCTGTTTTCAACTATAAGGACAACAAACTGAGCTTTGAGTACATTGAATTCCAGCCTTTGGTCTTTAACGAAAATGTTTATGAATCGAATTTAGTGAGCGTCATCGCCTATTATGTTTATGTGATTTTAGGCTTGGATGCCGATACTTTTGCTTTGGAAGGAGGAACAGAGTACTTTCGAACCGCACAGAAAATCGTAACCCAGGCTCAGGGAAACAATGCCGTTGGATGGAGCCATACGGCTGATAATGACCGTAGTCGATTCGATTTGATAGACAATCTGATGTCGAATACCTATCGCGAATATCGGGTCGCCATGTACAATTATCACAGAAAGGGACTCGATATCTTGGGTGACAACAACAGTACCGGAAAACAAGTTGTGGCCGGTACGATGAGGCTTTTTGAAACGATGATCAAGAGAAGGCCCAATGCATTTTTGATTTCCACGTTCTTTGATGCCAAATCGGATGAAATACGTAATATATTTTCCGACGGCCCAAAGGTGGATATCGTGCAGCTCAAGGAAACCCTGAACAATGTCGCTCCCTTATATTCCACCACTTGGAACGAAATAAAATATTGACCCGATTTTACATTACTTCATTATCTTTACGGCACTAATTTTTATTCGTGCTTGCAAACCTTTCCATTAAGAATTATGCCTTGATCGACCACCTGAATGTTCGGTTCGATAAAGGCTTTACGGTAATTACCGGAGAGACGGGTGCGGGAAAATCCGTTCTCTTGGGAGGGCTATCCTTGGTGCTCGGTAACCGGGCCGATCTTTCCACTTTGCGCGATACATCACAAAAGTGTATTGTCGAGGCAGAGTTCGATATTCAAAATTATGTGCTAAAACCGTTTTTTGAGGAAAACGATCTAGACTATGAAGGCCGAACGATCATTCGGCGCGAGATTCTCGGTAGCGGAAAATCAAGGGCCTTTATCAACGATACTCCGGTTACATTGGATATTCTCTCGAGGCTGGGCGATCGGTTGATCGATGTACACTCGCAACACCAAACCCTTCAATTGGCCGAAAACGACTTTCAATTAAGACTGATCGATGCCTTGGCGAACAATAAAGACCTGTTAAAAGAGTGTTCCGTTTCGCTGCGGGCCTATAACGAAACATCAAGAAAACTGAATCAACTTATTGAATATCAGTCAAATGCAATAAAAGAACTGGACTATAATAGTTTTCTCTTGGATGAACTTGAAAAAGCCCCGCTTAAAGCAGGAATTCTAGAAGAGTTGGAGGATCAGTATGAGCAGTTGAGCAATGTGGAGACCATCATGGAGCAGCTTTCAAAAGGGTATCGGTTGTTGAACGATGAGCAGATGGGGGTATTGAGTGCCCTATCTGAACTAAAACAGGTTTCCGCTAAACTTTCGGGTTTTGGTTCGCGCTATGGCCAGTTGAATGAGAGAATTCAATCCATTTTCATAGAGGTTGACGATTTGGCCGAAGGATTTTCAACCCTTGAAGATGGAGTCGAGGCCAACCCCATCTTGATGGAAGAGGTAAATTCAAAGTTGCAGTTGCTTCATGATCTGTTCAAGAAACACGGGGTCGCCACAATTGAAGAACTTTTGACGATCAAGCAAGACCTACAAGAAAAAGTTGGTGCCACGGTAGATCTTGAATCAAGAATAGAGACTTTGCAAGACGAGTTGAAATCCTTTGAGAAAAAGCTCGAAGGGGTATCCCTTCTATTGAGAGAGAAAAGAAACAAGGTAATTCCCGAGCTTAAGAGACAGCTTGAAGTTGATTTGAAGCAATTGGGTATGCCCAATGCTCAATTTAAGATTGAGATCAGTCCTTCAAAACATTTTAAGGCCAATGGTAAAGATGATCTGTCTTTCCTGTTTTCCGCCAACAAGGGCACAGCATTTGGCGAATTGAAAAAAGTGGCATCAGGGGGTGAGCTTTCGCGTATCATGCTCGTTATCAAATCGATTCTTTCCAAATATGAGAATTTGCCCACCATGATGTTCGACGAGATCGACACGGGCGTTTCGGGTGAGATTTCCAATCGTATGGGCGAGATTATGGCCGAGATGAGCAAGACTATGCAAGTGTTCAGCATAACACATCTGCCCCAGGTCGCTTCGAAGGGCCATTATCATTTCAAGGTGTATAAAGATGATGATTCCGATAAGACCAATACCAAAGTGAAGCGATTGAACGATGACGAAAGAGTGGTTGAATTGGCCGAAATGTTGGGAGGAAAGAATCTTTCCGATTCGGCCCTGGCCCATGCTAGGCAGTTATTGAACTAGTTCTGACCGTATTGAATTTTGAGGTCGATGTTTGAGCTATTTCTAATCTTGGCATGGCTGGAACACCTAATTAATTTTAATATCTTTGAGGCTATCTAAACCATAACAGACCTATAACATGGCATACGACTTACTTAAAGGAAAAAGAGGGATTATTTTTGGAGCACTTGACTCGAACTCCATTGCATGGAAAACTGCCGAGCGCGTTCACGAAGAAGGGGGCAAGTTCGTGTTGACGAATGCTCCTATCGCCATGCGCATGGGGCAGATAAAGGAATTGGCCCAAAAAACCGGTTCCGAGATAATTCCAGCTGATGCCACTAGCGAAGATGATTTGGGCAACTTGGTAAACGAATCGGTTAAAATATTGGGCGGAAAACTTGATTTTGTGCTGCATTCGATCGGTATGTCGGTCAACGTTAGAAAAGGTAGGGCCTATACGGATCAGAACTATGATTTTTCACATAAGGGATGGGATATCTCGGCACTTTCGTTTCACCGGGTCATGCAGACATTGTTCAAGGCCGATGCGATGAACGAGTGGGGCAGTATCGTGGCCTTGACCTATATGGCCGCACAAAGAACTTTTCCAGATTATAATGATATGGCCGACAATAAGGCCTATTTGGAATCTGTGGCCCGAAGTTTTGGCTATTTTTTCGGCAAGGAGAAAAAAGTCAGGGTCAATACCATATCACAGTCACCAACGCCGACCACTGCCGGTCAGGGCGTCAAAGGTTTCGATGGGTTCATTACCTATGCCGATAAAATGTCTCCTTTGGGCAATGCCACTGCCTTGGAATGTGCCGATTACACCGTTACGTTGTTTTCAGATCTGACCAAAAAGGTTACCATGCAGAACTTGTTTCATGATGGTGGTTTTTCCAATACCGGGGTCAGTAAGGAGGTCATGGATAATTTTACGGAGTAATTTTGACCAGGTCTTCCGTAGCCTACGGATTTATTTTACGAAGTTAAAATAGTGCCAGCACATACCCAGTTGTTTTATGGAACTATCCTTTTCCTTTATCATTCCCGTTTACAATAGACCTGAGGAAATCAGGGAGTTATTGGATAGTCTTGTCGATCAAAGCTATGAAAAACACTTTGAAGTCGTAATTGTTGAGGATGGATCTACCGTTGATTCCCATGATGTGGTCAAGTCGTTCGGTGATAGGCTGAATATTTCCTATTACCAAAAACCGAATTCGGGTCCGGGAGATTCCAGAAACTACGGCATGCAGCGGGCAAAAGGCAATTATTTTGTCGTGCTCGATTCCGACTGTATTTTACCGCCCCAATATTTAGTGGAAGCCGAGAGGTCGCTCTTAAAAGAATTTGTTCATTGCTATGGCGGGCCAGATGCGGCCCATTGCACTTTTACCAATGTGCAGAAAGCCATCAATTACGCCATGACATCTGTCTTGACTACCGGGGGTATACGGGGTAATAAGAATTCCGTCGGTAAGTTTCAACCTAGAAGCTTCAATATGGGTATTTCAAAAACGGCCTTTGAGCATGTCGGTGGTTACGGAAACATTCATCCTGGTGAGGATCCTGATCTGACCATACGTATTTGGAACAAGGGCTATGACACCAAATTGATACCCGAAGCTTTTGTTTATCATAAACGTCGTATTGATTGGAACAAATTCTTTATCCAAGTAAATAAATTCGGAATGGTAAGGCCAATTTTGAACAAATGGCACCCGGGTACCGCAAAAATCACTTATTGGTTTCCGACCTTGTTCTCTGCCGGGTCGTTGTTGGCACTCTTATTGATTTTCTTTCTTATTTATTGGCCGATCTATGTTTACCTTGCTTTCTATTTATTGATTTTTTTAGATGCCCTGCATAAGAACAAAAACCTTTGGGTAGCGTTATTATCGATAATTGCGGTTAGCATACAGTTTTTTGGTTACGGTTATGGCTTTATTAAGTCAACTATAAGGCTTAACTTTAGTAGAAGAACTCCCGAAGAATTGTTTCCAAAACTATTCTTCTAAAGATTGTGGAAACTTGATACGCAAAGTTGAAAAAGTACTGAAAAGGCGAAGGGTCAAATTATTTTTGATATTCCTAATATGTTCAAGTCTTGCTTGGTTCATCAGTCAACTTTCAGAAATGTACACTAGTTCGTCGGTTTTTAGGTTGAATTTTGTAAATACGCCCAAGGATTTTTTATTGGTCGACGCCACGAAGAACAGGGTCGATGTTAGATTAAGGGCCAGTGGTTTTCAGTTGCTCGGGTTCAATGTCAAGAGCAAAAAAGTCGATATCGATATTTCGAATTTACAGCGATCAGACAATAGGTCCTTTATTCCTGCAGAGGTGTACCGTCGGCAAATTGAAAAACAGTTATCCAATTCAATGACCTTGTTGGAAATGGATGATAGCCCGATTTATTTCGACCTTAGGAAACTGAAAAGCAAGAAGGTATTGGTTAAACCAACGATAAAAATGAATTTGCCACAAAATTACCTTTTGGACGGCGAGCTATCGATAACGCCCGAATCCATTACCCTAAAAGGCCCTGCGAACGAAATCGATACCATCGAGGCAGCTCGTACCGGCACTTTGGATTTAGGCAATTTGAGGACCGATTTTTCCAAGGAAGTTATGGTCAAAAAGTCTGACAAGTTGGTCAATACGACCTATTCTGCGACCAAAGTATTGATCAAGGGCAAGGTCGCCCGATTTTCGGAAAAGATCATAAAAGTACCTATCAAGGTGGTCAATCTACCAAGTAGAACCGAGATTAGAACGTTTCCTGATCAGGTGTCGGTTTTGTTGAAAGGTAAGATTGAACTTTTAAAAAGTATAGAGAGTGCTGATTTTCAGGTTGTTGGCGACTTTGAAGAAATAGGTGGTCGCTCATCGAATGTACTTCCGATCAGGATCGTCGAGAGTCCAAAGAACCTTTACAGTGCAAGATTAAGTGAATCACATGTCGAATTCATACTAAACCGTATACCATGATAGTCGGTCTGACCGGGGGAATAGGCAGTGGTAAATCGACGGTGGCAGAGCAGTTCGAGGCATTGGGCATTCCTGTTTACGAGTCTGACCGTATGGCCAAAAAGCTTATGAAATCCTCAAAAAAATTGAGAAGAGCGATTATAGAAATCATTGGCCAAAAAGCTTATGATGATAAAAAACTGAATACGGCCTATATAGCACAAAAAGTGTTCAATGACCCTGAACTGCTCGCAAAACTCAATGCAATAGTACATCCTGCGGTACGCAGACATTTTTTAAAATGGCGTGAGAAGCAACATTCTCCTTATGTAATCCAAGAGAATGCCATTATCTTTGAGACCGGTTCCCAAGATTTTTACGACAAGATAGTTTTGGTCACCGCACCGCTCGATCTTCGAATCAGTAGAGTATTGAGCAGGGATAATATTTCTAAAGAAGACCTGCTAGCAAGAATCAACAATCAGTTGAACGACTCTGAAAAAATTTCCTTGGCCGATTATGTAATCGAGAATATCGACCTCAATAAAACCAAGGATAAAACTGAAGAGATACATAGGCTTCTGCTTGAATATATCTAGGTTTTTGAGATTTTAACATTTTTGTTAAGGTTAGGTTAAACGTACGATTTGCTATATGCGAAATCTTTAATTTTACTTGAAGATGAATAAGAGGTTGTTTATTCTGTTGGTAATATTGATGAGCCTCTCACTTATCGGCATAATTTTCGTACAAGGATTCTGGATAAAGCAATCCGTCGAGGATAAGGAAGAAAGTTTCTCAAGAACGGTATCAGAAGTACTCATAACGGTAACCGATAAGATCGCGAAAAGGGAAACAAGGGATTATGTCGATAGGTATCTCAGTGTAAAAGACAGTATCGGAGAGCCGACATCGGGTAAGATAAGTACGTTCATGTACGTGGAGCAAGATCTCAATTCGAATGAGATCGAGCTGTATCAGCATGGTATTTTAGAAGAAGATTATAATATAACCTCAACGTTCTTTGATAACGGTAGTGGTTTTGATACCACTACGATTAAGAATTATTCCAGCAAGCGCACTAAGGTTACGCTCAAAGAAGATTATGGCTTGGACGGCCGATCGTACAAGTTGACACCATTGCAGAAGATTGAAAAGATAGGGGGGTGGTCAAAATTGGAAAAAGCCCAGTTCGAAGATGTTTTTAGTGAACATGCGAAGAAAGTGCCTATCCATAAACGGGTTTCCAAGCAAGAAATCGATTTGTTGCTCGCCAACGAACTTACAAATAGAAATCTGAAGCTAGATTTCGAATACGGAGTTTACAGCAATGGTCTGCCGACCAAAGTCAAATCGCCAAAATTCAAGCCGACGATATCGACCATATACAAGGCACCGCTTTTCAGGGACAGTGAAGGAGCCTCAAATTTTGATTTGCTGATTTCTTTCCCGAAAAAGAAAAAGTTCTTGCTGCGGTCCATTCTGAGAATGGCTTTGTTGTCGCTGTTGTTTACCCTGATTATCGTGGTAGCCTATTCAGGCGCCATCTATCAGCTCATCCGGCAGAAGCAGATTTCAGAGATAAAGTCCGATTTTATCAATAACATGACCCATGAGTTCAAAACCCCCATTGCGACCATTAACCTAGCGGTAGAAGCGATTCGAAACCCTAAGATAATCGAGGACAAAGATAAAGTGATACGTTATTTGCAGATGATAAGGGACGAGAACAAACGTATGCATGCCCAGGTGGAAAATGTTTTGAGAATATCGAAGTTGGAAAAGAACCAGCTTGATATAAGTAAGGACAGGGTCGATGTGCACGACATCATACATGATGCCATAACCCATGTAGAACTTATCGTAGCCGATAGGGGCGGGTATGTTGAAACACATCTAGAAGCAGAAAGAACAGAGGTTCTGGCCAATGATATGCATTTTACGAACGTACTGGTGAACATACTTGACAATGCGGTAAAATACTCAGAACAAGCACCTAAAATCGATGTTTATACCGAGGTTGTAAAAAACAATATCATAATAAAGATAAAGGATCAAGGTGCTGGTATGGGCAAGGCGGTCTTAAAAAAAGTATTTGAGAAGTTCTATCGAGAACATACGGGAAACATACACAACGTCAAGGGTCATGGCCTAGGTCTGGCCTACGTGAAAAAAATAATTGAAGATCATCAAGGGGAAGTTTATGCTGAAAGCGAAAAAGGGAAAGGAAGTACTTTTTTCATTAAACTGCCCTTAATATAAAAACTATGGAAACAGCAAACAAAAAGATTCTTTTGGTCGAGGACGACCCCAATTTTGGTATTGTACTTAAAGACTACCTGTCAATGAACGATTTTGATGTTACATTGGCCAAGAACGGTATGGAAGGTTTTGAAAAGTTCAAAAAGGACAATTATGATGTCTGTATTTTGGATGTTATGATGCCTTATAAAGATGGCTTTACATTGGCCAAGGAAATTCGTGAAAAGAACGAAAATGTACCAATCGTCTTTTTGACCGCCAAGACCATGAAAGAAGATGTGCTAAAAGGGTATAAGGCCGGTGCAGATGATTACCTGAACAAACCTTTTGATTCTGAAGTTCTTTTGATGAAACTTAAAGCAATAATTCAGAGAAAGGCATCGAATACGTTGGCAGATAGCAAGAAATTCGAATTTAAAATCGGAAACTTTCACTTAAATTCCAAATTACGTTTTTTAAAATATAAGGACAATGATGCGATTAAACTCTCACCAAAGGAGAATGAACTATTGCGGCTTTTGGCACTTCATGAAAACGATTTAATGCCGAGGGAATTGGCGTTGACCAAAATTTGGAGAGACGATAACTACTTCACTTCTCGAAGTATGGATGTTTACATTGCAAAATTGAGAAAGTACCTCAAGGTTGATGAAGATGTGGAAATTTTGAACATTCACGGCGAAGGATTTAGGTTGGTGGTGAAGAATGGAGAAGAATAAAAAGATAATTGCCAAAGATTACCGAGGGCGCTCTTTTTAATGAGCGCCTTATTTTTTGCCTAAAGTTCTTAGTATTTTTTCAACAATAATGTCCGGCGGATTGGCAATCGAAACGGTTATGGCCTCAATTGGGGGTTCCAAAGCTTCAAACTGCGATTTGAGTAATCCTGCTGGCATGAAGTGGTCGCTTCTCTTCTGCATACGCCGATGTATTTCATCGTAAGTACCTTTCAAATATATGTAGGTCACGCGTTCGAATATCGAATCTTCAAGTAGTTTTCGATAGCTTTCTTTTAAGGCCGAGCAACCAATTACGGCACCATGGGCCATATTTTCTATAGCCAGTTGGTTGAGTGTTCGTAACCAATCCATTCGATCCTCATCGGTCAGCGGTTTTCCATTTGACATCTTGGCCACATTTGCACTAGAATGGTAATCGTCTCCGTCAAAAAAGGGTATGTCAAGTTTTTTGGCCAACAATCGCCCAATGGTAGACTTTCCACATCCTGAAACACCCATTACAAAAAAGATCGTTGCGTTCGCTTCGTTCATGCCGATTCAAGCTTTTTTTCAATAACGGAAATGGCACCCGAAATATCATCCTGATAATCTACCCATAGGGTATTTTCGCCCTTTCTGAACCATGTTAATTGGCGTTTGGCAAACCTGCGGGTATTTTTTTTGATTTCAGAAATGGCGAATTCGAGAGACCACTCCCCATCGAGGTATTTGAACAATTCAGTATAACCCACAGTTTGCAAGGCGTTTAACGAGCGATATTTATATAGTCTTTCAGCCTCTTGGATCAGGCCTGTGGCGATCATGACGTCAACGCGTTCATTGATACGGTCATAGATTATTGGTCTATCGGCAGATATGCCAATGGTAAATGTCTCGAAAGGGCGCTCTACTCTTTTTTGGTTTAAAAAAGTAGAGTAGGGCGAACCTGTGCCCAAGCATATTTCCAAGGCCCTTATCAGTCGGTGCGGATTGGCTCTGTCTACTTTGGAATAATAGGTTGGGTCCAAGATTTTTAGCTGTTCTTGAAGGGCTTTAATACCATTTTTCTTATAAGTATCGTTAAGTTTGCTCCTTATTTTTGGGCTTACCTTGGGAAAATTGTCAAGACCTTTTGTGATCGCGTCAATATAAAGTCCACTTCCACCAACCATAACGGCAATATTCTTGATACGAAAAAGTTCATCGAGTTTGGCCATGGCCTCATGTTCAAAATCACCTACCGTATAAGGCTCTAAAATGCTCTTGTGCTGAATAAAATGATGCGGTACATCGGCCAGCTCATCCTTTGAAGGAACTGCGGTGCCAATTTTCATTTCCTTGTAAAACTGGCGTGAATCGGCCGAAATAATCTCTGTTCCGAAATATTTCGCCAAGGCAATGGCAAGGGTCGTTTTTCCTATGGCAGTGGGCCCAACTATTGCCAGTAGCAGCTTCACGCCTCATCGGTTATATCATACCCACATTTTCTGCAAAAATCGGCATCGGAGCGATAGATTTCGGCACTGCAATTCGGACAAGATCTTCCCTCATCCAAATCTTTGGCCTTGTTTTGTGCCGAGGCGTATTCGGCCGATACAATTCCTGTCGGTACCGCGATTATTCCATATCCAATGATCATGATCAATGTGGCAAGAAACTGTCCTAAAGCCGTTTCAGGTGAAATATCACCGTAGCCGACCGTTGTCAAGGTAACAATCGTCCAGTATACGCTATGGGGTATACTGTTAAAGCCATGTTCGGGCCCTTCAATAAGATACATTAGGGTGCCCAGAAGTACGGAAATGACCAATACAAAAAACACGAAAACAAAAATTTTCGTCCGACTGGCTTTCAAAGCTCTTACCAAATTATTCGACTCACCAACGAAACGGACCAATTTCAAGATCCTAAAAACCCTTAACAATCTCAGGGCCCTGAAAGCGGTAAGATATTGCGATCCTACCAAAAAATAAGAAAGATATTTCGGGATGGTGGACAATAGATCGACTATACCAAAAAAACTGAAAATATACTTTCTAGGCTTATTGATACAGATTACCCTGAGAATATACTCTATGGAAAATAGAATGGTGACCACCCATTCAGAGATGTTCAAGAATTCATGGTACTTAGTGTCAAATCGAGGAACGCTTTCAAGCATTACGACGATAATGCTGTAAAGTATAAGAACAAGCAGAAGAATATCGAACAGTTTTCCTGCAGGGGTATGTGTACCGTATATTACCTCATGGAGTTTTCTTCTCCATCCAGTATCAGATTTATCGTCTTTCAAACTATGTCTAATTCTATTTTCTTGATGACCTTTCTTTTTCTTAGGTACGAGTCGATAATGTGAGCGGTGTTTTCGTTGCTCTCCATCGGGGTAATCAATGATTCTAAGATATGAATATTATTGATTTGATGGTTAAGGTCGTAGTACCCCAATCCCTTAAAAATACCATTTTTGATAAGAATGGCACTGTATTCACCAATTTCACGCCCCTTGTCTACAAGAACAAAACTCTTTCCGTTCGAGCTATATTTTTTTAGTGCAGATTCAACTCGAGCATTATACTGCTCGACGGGTTCTTGGGCCGAACACGCCCCGTTACATTTTTCAGGATTATGCCCTGGGTCATTCGCACCGGTCCCGGCAAGACCATTTAGTTCGGGACACAATGTAAATTCTTCGTTTAATTTATCAAGGAAGTTAATGGCACTATGAATACCATTGAAAGTCATTAGGCCCTTTTTTGTTGGGGTCGCCTTAGCGATTTGCAGACAAATGTAGCCTCGATCATTTTCTTCGGCCAACATTATGTGGCTATAAAGCCGTTGTTTTGTATGTGAATTAAACTTGGGCGAGTTGCGCCGCAACTCTTCCTGTTCTTTAAGAATGGCCACGAGTTCGCTTCCAGTCTTTTCGAAGGTCACCTTTTTGGTTTCCTTTTGTAATCTGCGTGCCCGGTTTCCTTCTTGGGTGAAATGTTGATTTACCCTTTTTTTTATGTTATTGCTTTTGGCAAGGTAGATTATTTCCCCATCCTTATTATGCATATAATAAATACCGGTTTCAGAGGGCATTCGTTCCACGATATCAAGTTGCCTTTCAGATAGCTCGCCGTGGGCCTCTTTTCGTACAACGGTCTTGAGTATGGATTTGTCGCTGTCTTTGGCCAATAATAGTTTGAACAATTTTAGCGTCGCCAATGCATCACCATTGGCTCTATGCCTATCGCTTACCGCAATGCCCAACGAACGCACCAATTTGCCGAGACTGTAAGATTCGGCTTCTGGCAACAATGTTTTGGAAAGCTCCACCGTACAGAGCGTTTTACGTTCGAAATTATACCCCAAGCGCCTAAATTCGGTACGTAAAATTCGATAATCGAATTGCGAATTGTGGGCCACTAATACCGAGTCTTCGGTAATTTCAACGATTCTCTTGGCCACTTCATGAAATTTAGGGGCCGTTCGCAGCATCTTATTGTTAATGCCGGTAAGATTGACTACGAATGGCTGTATTTCACGTTCGGGATTGACCAAGCTTATGAATCGATCGATTACCTTATGCCCGTCAAATCTATGGATGGCGATTTCGGTGATGCCTTCCTCGTTATACTTTCCACCTGTTGTCTCTATATCAAGAATCGAATACATTGCTTTTTGTTCAATACATGTTACCGTAGACGATAGGTTAGCTATAGTTTCTAGAACCAAAGATACTACTTCCGATGCGGACCATTGTGCTGCCTTCTTCGATGGCGATTTCGTAATCACCGCTCATACCCATGGAAAGTATCGATATTTCAGGTAGTTGGGCATTCACCGCGTCAAACAGGTTTTTGAGGGCTTTGAATTCCCTTCTAATCTGTAACTGGTCTTCAGTGAACGTAGCCATACCCATTAGACCCACTATCTGGGCATTTGGCAACTGCGGTAACTCTTTCGATTCAACAAGTTCATTCAGCTCATCGGGGTCGAAACCAAATTTTGTATCCTCTTCCGCTATATGCACCTGTAAAAGACATTTGATGACCCGATTATGTTTTTTGGCCTGTTTGTCTATCTCTCTTAAAAGTTTAAGACTATCAACACCATGGATCAACGATACGAATTCGGCCAGATATTTTACCTTGTTTCGTTGTAGATGCCCGATCATGTGCCATTGAATATCCTTGGGCAATTGTTCCCATTTTGAAACCATCTCCTGTACTTTGTTCTCGCCGAAGGTCAAATGACCACTGTTATAGGCCCTAAGTATATCTTCAACAGGCTTGGTTTTCGATACCGCAACGAGTTCAACACCCGGGGGCAGCCCTTTTTTTATTCTTGCCAGATTATCGGTTATCGTCATTTCACAGTTAAATTTCGATTCTTTTTATACTCTAATTCATAAATGGCCAATCCACTTCTCAACTTGGGCTCGATATAAGTGCTTTTAGGGGGCATGACCAGGTTGGCATCGGCGATATCCTTGATTTCATCCATTGTTAATGGTACCAAGGTGAAACCAACCTTGTAGTTGCCCTTATCGATTTCATCCTTCATCCTTAATACATTGTGTTTGCCATATCCATAGGTGATACGTTTATCATTTCGCAGATCTGTAATACCCAAAATGGGTTCAAGGATGGTTTTATACAATATTTGCGTATCGAGTTCGCTCAACGGATCGGTAAAAGCGTACGCTTTCTTTCTTAAGTATAAGGAATAGAATTCCCCGTCTAGATACATCCCAAAATGATGTTTCCGTGTGGGCTTGTAAAGTATGACACCTTTGTTTTGAATGCGGAAGTATTCATCGAGACGAACCAAAAATTCCTCTTTGGTCAATCCGTTCAGGTCTTTTGCCATTCGGTTGAACTCATATATATAAATTTCGGATTCGGGAATCAAATACCCCATAAAATAATTGTAAGGTTCTTTGCCCGAATGTTCAGGGTTTGCCTTTTCGCTAATGTTGGCCAACAAATCTGAGGACGCACATCGATGATGGCCATCGGCTATATAAAGGGCGTTTATATCGGCGAACTCATCTTTTATTTTGCGTATGATCTTTTCGTCTGAGATTGGCCAGAGCCTATGCGTAACCTTATCAGTGGTGGTAAAGTGGTATTCGGGAGACCGTTGTTTCTCTTGGTCGAAAATTTTCGCAATGGAATCGGTGTCCGGGTATGTCATCAAGACCGGTTCGGCGTTGAATTTGACCGTTTGAAGGTAGTTTGCAAAAAGTTTTTCGCGTCGGCTTATGGTGTCCTCATGTTTTTTGATAACACCATTTCGATAATCCGCAACGCTGGTGGCCGCGAAAAGACCACAGCAACTGAAATTGTTCTTCTCAATCTGATACAGGTAGAAACAGTCTTGGGCGTCTTTCATCAGAACATCCTCCTCCAAAAACTCCAGGTACCTATTCCGAACTAATTTGAAGCGTTCGTTTCCAACGACCTTTTTATCGAATTTGAATCCAGGGTTGATAATATGTAAAAACGAAAACGGATTAAACTTTAAAGTAGCGTTCAGTTCTTTTTTTGAATAATCTTCGTACGAGCGTGAGACGACAAATGATGCCTTGTCATTTTTAGGGCGTATTGCCTTGAACGGTCTAACAACGGCCATAATTCTTATTTGAACTGTTCGGAAACAATTTCAGCTTTACGCGACGCTGAATAATCATAAAAACCCTCGCCCGATTTAATACCTAATTTCTTTGCCCTGACCATATTGACCAATAAAGGGCAAGGCGCATATTTTTGGTTTTTGAAACCCTCGTACATGACATTGAGAATCGAGAGGCATACGTCGAGACCTATGAAATCCGCCAATTGCAAGGGGCCCATTGGGTGGGCCATTCCCAATCTCATGACGGTATCGATTTCTTGAACCCCCGCAACCCCGTTATATAGGGTTTCGATAGCCTCGTTTATCATGGGCATCAAAATGCGGTTGGCCACAAAACCCGGGTAATCGTTTACCTCGGTCGGGGTTTTGCCCAATTTTTCAGCAAGTTCCATGATCGCTTTTGTGGTGTCGTTCGAAGTGCTATATCCTCGGATGATCTCAACCAGTTTCATAATGGGCACGGGGTTCATAAAATGCATGCCGATTACCATTTCGGGCCTATTTGTAGCTGCGGCGATCTGGGTTATGGAAATTGAGGAGGTATTGGTCGCTAAAATGGTCGTTGCCCCACATGCTGCGTCCAATTCCTTGAAAATGGCCAACTTCAGTTCGATATTTTCGGTGGCCGCCTCAACGACAAGATCAACATTTTTCACCCCTTCTACGAGTATCGTATTCGTAGTAATATTTGCCAAGGTAGCGGACTTGTCAGTTTCATTTATTTTTTCTTTGGCCACCATACGGTCAAGGTTCTTAGATATTGTCGCTAGAGCTGTATCAAGAGATTTCTGCGAAATGTCGATAAGGTTGACCTGAAACCCGCTTTGGGCAAAAACATGTGCGATACCATTACCCATGGTACCTGCTCCGATAACTGCAATTGTTTGCATGCGAATATGATTTAAAAAGATTCGATTATAGCCAATGCTACCTTTAGTGCCGCAGTACCCTGTTCCAATGTTACCACAGGAACCGTATCATTGTTAATGGCATCGGCAAATGTTTCGAGCTCATCTAAAATAGCATTGTTTTCAAAAATCTCAGGATTTTCGAAATAGATCTGTTTTTTTTCTCCTTCGGCATTCTGCAAGACCATATCAAAATCGCCAATGGTTTCGGGTGCATCCTTCATTTTGACGACCTCCACTTTTTTTTCCAAAAAATCGACCGATATATAGGCGTCTTTTTGAAAAAAGCGTGACTTGCGCATATTCTTCAGCGATATACGGCTCGCCGTTAAGTTGGCAACACATCCGTTTTCGAATTCAAGCCGTGCATTGGCAATGTCAGGAGATTTACTTATTACGGAAACCCCGCTCGCATTGATCTGTTTTACATCAGACGAGACCACGCTTAGAATGGCATCGATATCATGGATCATAAGGTCTAATACTACCGGAACATCGGTACCCCTCGGATTAAACTCTGCCAATCTATGGGTCTCTATGAACATCGGATCCTTGATACTCTCCTTGACGGCCTTAAAAGCGGGATTAAAACGCTCGACATGGCCCACTTGACCTTTTACACGATACTTTTTTTCCAGCAATAACAACTCGTTTGCTTCTTCGAGGGTATTGGTAATGGGCTTTTCGAGAAACACGTGTTTGCCCTGTTCCATCGCTTTTTTCGCGCACTTGTAATGGGAAAGGGTAGGGGTAACGATATCTACAACATCAACACTTTTGATGAGCTGGTTGATATTGTCAAAATAGGTATAACCGAATTCGGCGGCTACATTTTTGCCGTTGATCTCGTCAGCATCGTAAAAACCGATAAGTTCATATTTGGTCGATTCGTTCAGAAGGCGCAAATGAATCTTACCGAGATGGCCGGCACCCAAGACCCCTACTTTAAGCATAATTTTTATTTTGCCCAAAAATACATAATTGTTAAGAGTAAACGGTCCATGCCTTTAGGTTTAGTAGCTTCTTTTGGCCATAGCGATGAAGGCCCGGCAGTGAAAGTTGACGACATTTTGATACGGTAAACGTAGTTCGGCAAACTTTGTTTTGATTTTTATTTGAATTACTTCCCTAACTTTGGAATTCAAAAAAACCAAACCTTTGAAAGATACATTGAAGCATCGTGGTATGCGCAATAAGTTGGCAGAATTGTTGATTGCCAAAGGAATAAGCGATAAAAAAGTATTGAATGCCATCCGTGCCGTTCCCCGTCATTTGTTTATGGACAGTAGCTTTGAAGGCCATGCGTATCAGGACAAAGCTTTTCCCATTAGTGCTGAACAGACTATTTCACAACCTTATACTGTCGCCTTTCAAACAGAGCTTTTGCAGGTAGAACCGGGGGATAAGATTTTAGAAATAGGTACCGGAAGCGGGTACCAGACAGCAATATTATTGGCATTGAAAGCCAAGGTTTTTACCATTGAACGTCAAATAGAGCTCTTTAAAAAGACAAATATATTTTTCAAGAAAATGGGTTATCGCCCTAAAAAGTCCATCTTCGGAGATGGTTATAAAGGTTTGCCCGAAGAAGCCCCTTTTGATGGTATTATTGTGACCGCTGGAGCGCCTGAGACCCCGAAATCCCTATTGTCGCAGTTGAAAATGGGGGGCAGGTTGGTTATACCCGTGGGCGAAGATGACCAAACCATGACTCTATATATACGAACATCTGAGAAGGAGTTCGAGAAAAAGGAATTAGGGGTCTTTCGTTTCGTACCTATGTTAGAAGATAAAAACTAAGCTTTTCATTATAATCTTCAAAGGAGGAACGCGCATATAACGCCACTCTTGACCATATCATTAAACAACAAACCCATCACGGTAGGTTCTTCCAACAAATTGATTGGCTTCTTCAAGATTGGTAATGCGCATATTTTCGCCGTCCCATAACAATTTTTTGCGGCCGAAGAACTCCATTTGGTTTTTTTCGTTTTCCCTGCGGAGCAAATACGAGCGAATGGCCAAGTTGCCCATCAATACGGTCTCGGTCATAGGTCCGGCATAATCGAAGGAAGAAGTCAAACCTAAATGTTCTTCACTTCCGAAGCCTGCCTTACAGGCATCGACCCATTTACGTTGGTGGCCATATTCGGGTTCCTCGTTATCCTCGATTTCGGGGCCAAAGTCGGTAGTGCCGTCGTTTAAATACAGCTTCGGCATAATCGGAGAGCTATCGTTGATGTTCGTCGAAATGATTCCTTTTTCACCGATTATCAATACACCGTTCGCACTGTTCTTTCCTCCTATGTCATGGTCGGCGGGAATGATATCTGGGTGTGAAGGACGAATACCACCGTCGCTCCACGTCATTTCTATGGGCGACTTGCTTTTTTCGGTCGCATCGAAATGCAATGTGATGAACGAAGAGGCAGGACAGCCTTCAGGGTGATAATCAGGACTCCACATTTGAGAGAACACCGACCCCACACTACATTCGGCATCGGTCGGATATTTAAGGCCTAAAGTGCGGAATGGAATGTCTATCAAATGGCATCCGACATCGCCAAGGGCCCCTGTGCCGTAATCCCACCATCCTCTCCAACTAAAAGGATGTAGATTAGGAGTATATTCCTTGAACGGCGCCGGCCCCAACCATAGATCCCAATTTAGTGCCGATGGCTTTGAACTTGGGTCAGGAGCGGGCATTGCGCCTCCTTGGGGCCATACGGGGCGGTTGGTCCATACCTGGACTTTTGAAATGGCCCCGACCGCATCGGTATCGATCCAATTTTGTACCATATTCAAAAGTGGATTCGAACCTCCTTGATTCCCCATTTGGGTCACTATCTTCTTTTCACGGGCCATTTCGGTAAGCATTCGAGCTTCCCTGATATTATGTGTCATCGGTTTTTGAACATAAACGTGAATGCCGCGTTCCATAGCATATTTGGCGGCCGGACCATGAACATGATCGGGCGTAGAGATCGTTACCGCATCGATGTTTTTCTTTTTGTCCAACATCACACGGTAGTCGTCAAATAACTTGGCCTTCGGAAAATTTTCTACTGACCGCTTGGCCGAACCTGAAAAATCGACGTCACAGAGTGCAACTACTTTTTCGCGACCGTTGACCGAGGCGTTCTTGATGTCGCTGGCTCCTTTGCCTCCGGCACCGATGGCCGCCAAGGCTAAACGGTCACTGGGCGCAACGTACCCTACTCCTCCCAAAACATGCCTGGGAACTATGAAAATAGAGGAAGCCATTGCTCCTTGCTTGATAAATTTTCTTCTTGAATTGCCCGGTTTTTTGTCTTTGTCGTCTTTCATGATAGTGACCAGTTGATTTTATGACAACAAATTACAAAAGAATACCTTAACAAAGAATAGGATTTTTGGGAAGAACCATCAAGCCCGGATCTAGTTGTTGAAGTTTTTCTTGATCCTATCCAAATTCCTCTTGTTATCGCGATCCCTTATGGTTTCGCGTTTATCGTATAGTTTTTTTCCCTTGGCGAGAGCTATGGTCAATTTGGCGAGTCCTCGTTCGTTCAGAAAGAGGTTTAAGGGAATAATCGTATATCCCGAAGTAGTGACTTCTTTTCGAAGTTTTTTAAGTTCTTGTTTGTTGAGCAAGAGTTTGCGCTCTGCCTTGGGTCTATGGTTGTAATGGGTGCCATGCGAATATTCATCGATCTGCATATTGATGATAAAAAGCTCCCCGTGCTCATTGAACTCGCAAAAACTCTCTGCTATTGCGGCCTTGCTTAAACGTATTGATTTTATTTCGGTTCCCGAAAGCACGATTCCGGCCGTGTACTTGTCCAGCAATTCGTATTCGAATCGAGCCTTCTTATTTTTTATATTCACATTTTGTTGCATCGGGCAGCAAAAATAAAAACAAAATGTTGCCAATGGTGCTTCATTTTGGTTTTGCTTTAAAATATTTACTTATTTGAAGTAAGATAAGTGTCTTTAATCGAACTACTAACAAAATCAAAGATGAAAAAATACGCTCTACTATTGTTCTTCATATTGCTTTTTTCCTGTAGGCAAAAAAAGGATAGTTTATTAACGGCGCAGCAAATCGTTGACAAAAGTATCGAGGTCTGCGGGGGCGATCTGTACAAGACCAGTAACATTTCCTTTGATTTTAGGGATATTACATATACCCTCGATGTTACCAAGGGCCAACGAATACTTAAGCGCGTTATTACCGCGGACTCTTCGGTCGTTGTGGATGTACGCCATCCTCATAAATTTGAAAGATATATCAACGATAGTCTGGTGGTTCTGCACGATACCTTGGCCAATAAATATGCAAACTCGGTAAATTCCGTCCATTATTTCGCCTATTTGCCCTTTGGCTTGAACGACGCGGCCGTGAACAAAGAATTACTGGAAAAAGTTGCCATAGAGGGGCAAGATTATTACAAGGTCAAGGTAACATTTGATCAAAAAGGTGGCGGTAAGGATTTTGACGATATTTATGTGTATTGGTTTAATGCCGACACTTTTAAACCCGATTTTTTAGCTTATGAGTTTCATGTGGATGGAGGCGGAATGAGATTTCGCGAAGCTTACAATGAAAGGTCGATAGGAGGCATACGGTTTGTCGATTACAACAACTACGAACCAGAAGACCCGCTGCATTCGATTTATGACATCGATAGCTTGCTTATGGCGGGCAAACTTAAACTGCTTTCTAAAATCGAATTAAAAAATATTACTCTCGAGTAGGGCAACTGCAGTTGAACGTCAATTGCATATCGGTGGTCTTGCCATTGACAATTTGAACGATGAAAAGTTTGCCGTTCTCATGATCGTCAATATCAGGGTACTTGTCTTCACCTATCATTTTATTGACCAAAGCAGGCGTAGTATTACTATGTCCGACTACAAGAACATTTCTATTCAAGTTGTCTGCTTTAAATTGCTCAATATCAATAATTTCAGGGTCATAATATTGAACGGTAATATCTTGTTTCACAGATGTTGGCGCGGCCGTCATTGATGTACGCTCAAAATCAGTGGTATAAATGGCATCAAGTCTTACATCGTTAAGAATTTCTGCCCAGTGCATGGCACGGCCCAGACCGGCCTGATTTAGTTCTGGATCTTGATTTTCAGGATTGGATCTATCCTTCTCGGCATGTCGAATGAAGTAGAAGGTCGAAACTGTGGGCGGGTTGAAATCTACAGCGATTTTTTTATCTTCCTTACAGCTGGCCAATATTAATATCAGGCAACCGATGAACATGGTGAAACTTCGTTTCATTGAATGCTTTTTAGTAGTTTTTTGCAGTTTTATTAACATTTGTCAGCATAAACCTTTATAGGGGCTGATCGATGTAATGCACTGTTTGATGGCTATTTTCGGGGTATTTGATTATTTTTCTTTTACTCTAACTAAAATAATCGCAAAATAGTATGTAAAACTTAAGGTTTTTCGTTTTTTTTGCATATGCTGAGAACACTACCTACAATACTTTTCCTATTCCTCTTGTTTGTCGTACGGGCGCAAGATGTCACCTTGCCCGTAGACCTTCGACAGCACAATCTTACAGAATATAATTCGAGTTTTTTTCATCCTGCATTTTCATTGACAGCGAACAATCCGAGTTCTATTGCCGTATGGTCGCGTTGGCAATGGCAATCGCCAGATGCAGATCCAACGACCTTGTTTTTGAACTATACGCACAAGCTGAATGAAAGTTCTGTGGCGGGCGCTGGGTTTTATCAGCATAATACGGGTATATTTCTCAATACGGGAGGGGTATTGAATTATTCCTATGTAATGGAAATCAACGAAAGGGCAACGTTGGCTTTGGGCCTGAACCTTTTCGGTTTCAAGCAAAAATTATCAGATGATAGATTTCAACCAGACCCGCAGATACAGCTTCCCCAACTGGTGATAACCGATGATTTCGTACTGCAAATGGCTCCGGGGCTTCTTTTTTCTTTGGATAGGTTTAGCGTTGGCATTGCTTCCGAGAACCTTTTTGACTACAATTTCACAACCAATGAAAGACATTCAAAGCCAGAGGATAGAATCTATACGGCCTTGGCTTCCTATGCCTTTCCGTTGGGCCTTTTCAATTTTAAAGAAACCGTTTTAAGGCCGATGGTATATTATAAGTCCATTCCCGATAATGATGCGCAGATCGGACTAACAACCTTGCTTTCGACCGAAAAATTTTGGGCGCAAGCAGGTTATAATAACTTTTATGGAATCTCATTCGGAGGTGGGGGAAGGTTTTTTAAACGTGTTTCCATAGGTGCTTTAATGGAGCTGGGCATGGGTAATGATTTAAGCGGTAAGGATCCCACATTTGAGGTACTTGCGGCCTATCGTTTTATGAAATCGGATAAAGAAATAGAAGAAAATGCAGTTGCGGATGAGGATGTTGAAGATGAAAAATTAGAGAAGAAATTGGCCAAGGAAGAGGAGAAGGCCCAAAGACTTGCTGAGAAGGAACAGGAGAAACTGGCGAAGGAAAAGGCGAAAAGAACGAAGGACTCGCTCGACCTTGCTAAGAAACAACAAGACATCGATAGGAAAAAAGAATTGGAAGAACGTCAGAAAAGAATCAAGGATTCACTTGACCTGATCGAGAGAAACAACAAAGAAGTCATTGCCCTGCAAAGGGAACAACAAAGAAAACAAGATTCTATAAACAAAGTAAGGGAAGCCGAGGCATTGGCAGAGAAGCAACGTCAAGAACAATTACGCAAACAGGATTCGATCGCCAAGGCCGAAGCCTTGGCCGAGGCAGAACGACTAAGGGCCAAACGAGAAATCGATTCGTTGACGCAGGTAAGAATTGCAGAAGCGGAGGTTGCTAAAAAGGCCGAAGAAGAAAAAGCTGTGGAACAAGAGGAAGTCGTTGAAGTAGATCCAGCGGATAGACCTCAGGACGGAGAGAAATATGAGGAGGTAAATACCGAGGATGGACTTGAACCTGGCTACTATTTGATCACGAACGTATTCGGCACCAAAAAGTATTTCGATGCCTTTATGAAAGACTTGACCCGAAGAGGCCTAGAGCCAAAGTCGTTCTTAAGAAGCTTGAATAATTATAATTATGTTTACTTGAAGCGATATGACACCATGACCGAGGCCAGAAAGGCGAGAGATAGTAAGTTTGATGGACGCTATCAAGATAAAACCTGGATTTTCAGGGTTGTGGGCAAATAGTCCATTAATTTCCTAAATAAAAAGAGCCTTGGTAAGCACTGTCAAGGCTTTTTTATTTGCCAATAAAAAAGGCAAAGGAATATTATTTCTTTATTTCACGATTGATAAGTACCTCGAGATAGGCCACCGTATTCATTAAATATTTTCTGTCTCGAGTAATGGTAGTCATCGCTACCGCCCCCTGAAGCATGGTGTACATTTGTTTTGCGAACTGTAACGGGGTTACAGGAAGTCGAAGCTCATTGCCGTTCACACCGTTTTCAAGTACCAGCGCTATTTTACCCTCGATGGTCTTTATCGTTTCGCGCACAGCTGCCGCCAATAGCCTATTGTTGTTCTGTGCATCTACCCCCACGTTCAAAACGGGGCACCCACCCAACTCATCGGTAAAAATATCATAGTTGCGATAAAATTTTGTGAGCACAAAGAGCTTTTCCAGTGAGGTTCCTTCGGTATTCAATTGCTCATCAATGGCGCTCAACAAACGTTTGCTACTATATTCGAATGCCGATAAGGCCAGGGCCTCTTTATTTTCGAAGTTACCATAAAGTGCTCCCTTTGTGAGTCCGGTCGCCTCGGTGAGATCGCTCATACTCGTAGCAACATAGCCCAACTTATTAAAAATAGGCGCTACGGTCTCGATGATATATTTTGTGGTTTTTTCGGCTTTGGAGGTCATTTCGGGCAATTTTATACGAATATAAAAGATCTATATACTGTATGGTATATATTGTTGATAAAAAAAACACCCTTCCATTTGTGGTGGCTTGGGTGTTTTTTTCTTCTGTAAAAGGATTACCCTACAAGTTCTCCTTGATTTCTAAAGACGAGTTTTTCATCGAAAGAATCTATGAGCACGATGCTATCCGCTTTGATATTGCCACCCAACAATTCTTTTGAAAGGTTGTTGAGCACTTCTTTTTGAATGACCCTTTTGATGGGCCTGGCACCATATTGCGGATCATAACCTTTATTCGCCAAATAGGTTATGGCCTCTTCGGTAGCGTCGATAGTAATCTGTTGTTGCGACAACATTTTCTTTAAGGCGTTCAATTGCAACTTTACGATTTCTGTGATGTCTTCTTTGTTCAATGGCGTGAACATGATGATATCATCGATCCTGTTCAAGAACTCAGGGCGGATCGTTTTACGCAGCAATCCTAGAACTTCAACCCTTGCGGCTTCTGTGGCACTATAAATATCCTTGCTGTTCTCGAATTTCTCCTGAATAATATGGCTTCCCATATTACTGGTCATGATAATGATACTGTTCTTGAAATCGGCAAGCCTACCTTTGTTGTCGGTCAGGCGTCCTTCATCCAGGACCTGTAGCAGCACGTTAAAGGTGTCGGGATGCGCTTTTTCTATCTCGTCCAACAACACCACGGAGTATGGCCTTCTTCGAACGGCTTCGGTCAACTGGCCACCTTCATCATAGCCGACATATCCTGGAGGGGCACCTACCAAACGGCTGACCGAATGACGCTCTTGGTATTCGCTCATATCGATTCGGGTCATGGCGTTTTCATCATCGAAAAGGTAGGCTGCCAAGGTTTTGGCCAATTCGGTCTTACCGACCCCGGTCGTACCCAAGAATAGAAATGACCCTATTGGTTTTTTAGCATCCTGAAGCCCGGCGCGACTACGGCGTATGGCATCCGATACGGCCTGGATCGCTTCTTCTTGGCCCACAACCCTTTTATGCAGTACTTCTTCCAACTTTAAAAGTTTGTCCCTTTCAGATTGTAACATTTTGGTAACGGGTATTCCTGTCCATTTGGCCACCACCTCGGCAATATCCTCATTGGTAACTTCTTCTTTGATCAAAGTGCCTGAGCTTTGTTGCTCGTCGAGTTCTTTTTGAAGGTTTTCCAACCTTTCCTGGGCTTCCTTGATCTTTCCGTACCGCAGTTCGGCTACCTGCCCATAATCACCGTTGCGTTCTGCACGTTCTGCCTCCAGTTTAAATTCCTCGATGTCTTGCTTGGTCTTTTGAATATTGTCTACGACCGTTTTTTCGCTTTCCCATTGGGCGAAGATTTCATTGCGGTCTTCCTTCAAATTGGCCAAATCGGCATTAAGTGTTTTTAGCTTTACTTTGTCGTTTTCGCGCTTGATGGCCTCGATCTCGATTTCCAATTGCATTATTTTACGATCGAGCACGTCAAGTTCTTCGGGTTTTGAGTTGATTTCCATCCGTAGCTTAGACGCGGCCTCATCCATTAGGTCAATGGCCTTGTCGGGCAAGAACCGATTGGTGATATAACGCTGCGAAAGTTCGACCGCGGCTATGACGGCCTCGTCTTTGATCCGAACTTTGTGGTGCGCTTCGTACTTTTCCTTGATACCGCGTAATATTGAAATTGCACTCTCCGTATCGGGTTCATCGACCACCACTTTTTGAAATCTACGTTCAAGAGCCTTGTCTTTTTCAAAATACTTCTGATACTCGTCGAGAGTTGTGGCTCCGATGGCACGGAGCTCTCCTCTCGCCAACGCCGGTTTCAGAATGTTGGCCGCATCCATTGCTCCCTGTCCGCCACCGGCACCGACCAAGGTGTGTATTTCATCAATAAACAATACAATATCGCCATCTGAATTGGTAACCTCTTTGATGACCGATTTTAGACGTTCTTCAAACTCACCTTTGTACTTCGCCCCTGCGATCAGGGCACCCATATCCAAGGAATAGATAACTTTTTCTTTTAGGTTTTCGGGCACATCACCTTGTATGATACGATGCGCAAGACCTTCTGCGATAGCTGTTTTGCCCACCCCGGGTTCGCCAACCAACATAGGGTTGTTCTTGGTGCGCCTTGACAGAATCTGCAAGACACGGCGAATTTCCTCATCACGGCCAATGACCGGGTCAAGTTTGCCGCTATCTGCCAATTGGTTGAGATTTCTGGCATATTTATCCAATGAGTTATACGTATCCTCGGCACTTTGTGAGGTTACCTTTCCGCCTTTACGCAACTCTTCGATCGCCGTTTTTAAATCTTTTTCGTTTACGCCCTGGTCTTTTAATATCTGGGCAATTTTGCTTTTGGATTTAAAAATCGCCAAGATGAGATGTTCTATGGAAACGTACTCGTCTTCCATTTTTTTGGCGATAATGTTAGCCTCGTTAAGGGTTTTGCCCGCTTCTCGGGAAACCATGATCTCACCGCCGGATACTTTTGGAAAGCTTTCGAGCTCTTTTTCCAGAATCTGTTTCAGAATGGAAACATTGACGTTCAGTTTTTTTAAAATGAACGGCAGCACATTTTCCTCGACTTCCGAAATAGCCCTGAAAATATGTTCGTTCTCGATTTGTTGATGTCCCATTTCTTGCGCGATCAGCTGTGCTTGCTGAATGGCTTCCTGAGATTTTATAGTGAAATTATTAAAGTTCATATATCAATTCTTTTTGTTGTTATTGTTTACTTTTGGCTAGAATACGACAACAACCTTACCAATGCTTTTTACCAGACAAAATGTCTTGTAAAGTCAATAATAATCAGACATTTAGTCAGTTTGTAAGTTTGGGAGGGATGTACGGCAGGTACTAAAAATGATAGGTATGTTCGGTAAATTATTTGGAAAAAAAGATATTGGTGAAACCAAGGAAAATATTAAGATTCCCTGGGTACCTTTAACATCGACAGAGCAGTTGGATGAAATTATCGATAAGTCGGCATTACGGACCCAAATGCTGTTCAAGCACTCGACTACCTGTGGAATCAGTAGAATGGTGCTCAATAGGTTCGGAAAAAATTTTGACTTCAAGGAGAATCAGGTCGATCTCTACTATTTAGACCTACATAGTTTTCGCGGACTTTCGAACGAGATCGCTTCGAGATTTCAGGTCGCGCACCAATCACCGCAGTTGTTGGTCGTCAAAAATGGGGTAGTGGTGGCCCACGATTCCCATGGCGGAATCAACGACTTGGATCTAAAAACGTTGGTTTGAAAAAAAGGTCTTTCCAATTTCAGGAAAGACCTTTTTAACTATCGCGACGATAAGTTTCTATTCGGGTCGAATTTGTGCCGAAGTATTATGTTCTTGATTCGGTTTTTGATATCCTCACCTGCATCATAAACCATTTGCTCATCATTTGGAAAAGGCACTGCGGCCAAATCGAGTAAGGCAACGAGATCATTGTCCAGGGCACGTTTGTCGCCTTTGTAATTGGCATATGCATGCTCGAATACAAATTCGCTTGATAACGGATAGGTATTCAGTTGCTGTTTTGTTCTCAAATCGATATAACTGACATTGCCCGTGACCTGCGCGGCCTTGTGCTGCGTAAATTGATAAAAATCACAGCGAACCGTCTTGAATTTATCGACCTTGATCTTATTGCCAAGGCTATCTTTTACGATATTCCCGTTGGAATCATAGAGATATTTATATCCATCTTTGATCTGCTTCTCCTTAATGACCTGTTTTTCGTTGACACGTTCCGGTGATATATTGATCTCTTTAAAGGCGACCTGCATTTCATAATCGTAATCAACGTTTTTCAAAGCATTGGTATGGTACGTGGTCCATAGATCATCAAGGCCATAGGCGTTGAAATTCAACAATTCTTCTTCTAGTCGGGTCGGAACGATCTTGTCGGTATCGTTTACCATGCTGACTTTTACAAAATCGAGGCCTTTTCTATGGGCTTCTTCGATTCTAAGCTTGACATCGTCGTAACCGGGATTGATTTCCTCCAAATAAACGAAATCATCATAGGCCTTTCGATAATCGAATTTGCTGGTAGCGTTTTTCAAAAGATTCGAGGCGTTGTCATATAGATATTCCGACAGGTCATCTTTTGAATCAAGAATGGCATCTTGATAGTTGTTGAAAGAAAAATGCGCATCCCTGTTTTCTTCGTAGATATGCAAGGGAAGCAAAGGTTTGATCTGCTCCTGTATCGACCTCAGGTTTACATAGGTGTTGTAGATTGTTTCGTAATGAGCGGGATTTTCATCGTCTTCCAAGAAACCGATTCTTTCCAATTCTCTTGTGGTATTCTTTTCAAAAGCTTCTTCCAAAAGAATGATATAAGGCTGATTGCTCTTTTTCTCCTTGTTATTGGCCAAATTGTCTATGGCCTTGCGAATGGCACTGTCGTAATTACCCGTGTTAATGGCCTTTTGGGTATTTTTGACCCCTCCACAGGCAATTAAAACAAATGATATTACCGAAAATAGTATTGCTTTCTTCATGACGTTAGACTTTAAGGTTTAAGCATTGAATTTCAATTGCCATGCCAAAACCTGTCTAGACCATAACGAAAAACGGCCATCGATAGTATAAATCAGATGTGCGGACCGAAAAAAGGGTATTTTAGGCCTTAAGGGCAGGCAACAGTTTTGTGCTTAGGTCACCAAAACCGATTCTGATACCATTTTTTTCGCAATAGCCTTTCATTGTTACCGTATCACCGTCATGGACGAACTTACGTTCCTCCCCATTTTGTAGGGCAATGGGTTTGGTGCCTTGCCAAGCCAGTTCTAGCATGGAGCCGTAAGAATCGGGAGTTGGTCCAGATAGAGTGCCACTGCCCATCATGTCGCCACTGTTGACCTTACAGCCATTAATGGTATGGTGGGCCAACTGTTGGGCCATTGTCCAATACATATATTTGAAATTTGATCTGGTCACGGTAGTCGGGGAACCTCCTTCGGGAGTAAGATCGACTTCCAAGTGAATGTCAAAGCTATGCTTGCCAGATTGCTTTAGGTAAGGAAATGGTTCCGGATCCTGTTTCGGGCTCTCCACCCTAAAAGGCTCCAAGGCATCAAGGGTAACTATCCATGGAGAAATCGACGAAGCGAAGCTCTTGGCCAGAAAAGGGCCGAGCGGAACATATTCCCACTTTTGAATGTCACGGGCACTCCAATCGTTGAAAATTACCATTCCGAAAATGTAATCCTCGGCCTCGTTTATGTCGATAGGTTCACCCATGGCGTTGGCATCAGTCGTGATAAAGGCCATTTCAAGCTCAAAATCGACCAATCGCGATGGGCCGAACAATGGTTTTTCCGCCCCCTTGGGCAACGTTTGTCCCATGGGCCGACGTACCGCCGTTCCGCTGGGCACGATGGTAGAACTTCTACCGTGATAACCTACCGGGAGGTGCAACCAATTGGGCATAAGGGCATTTTCGGGATCACGGAACATCGTGCCAACGTTGGTGGCATGTTCCTTGCTCGAATAGAAATCGGTATAATCGCCGATCAATACGGGCAATTGCATTTCTATTTCATCGATTGCGAACAGCACGATTTTTTTATGTTCCTCATTGTGCTGAAGACCTGTACTATGAATATCGAAGATCTCACTTATACGATTACGTACCAAACGCCAGGTCTTTTTGCCATCGGAGATAAAATCGTTCAAGGTGTCTTGTAAAAATATGTCCTCGGTCAAGGGTATTCCCGAGAAATATCCCAGTTGGTGCAGCGCACCCAAATCTATGGCTGTATCACCGATTCGGGTACCGATGGTGATAATGTCATTGCGGGTCAGAAAGACCCCGAACGGGATGTTTTGAATTGGAAAATCCGAATTGTCGGGAACCGTGAGCCAAGTTTTTTTGTTAGGGTTGTTTGCTTTTAAAGACATGGACGATTTGTTAATTTTCGTTTGATAAATTCTTGATCAAATATATTCTTTTCTACCAATTAACGATTGTCAATTTGTATTTTTGCCACTCATTTAACAGTATATCCGACTATGCAACGAGATACCCGCGTCTTTGAACTTATCGAAGCAGAAAAACAACGCCAGATTAATGGAATCGAACTCATTGCCTCAGAGAACTTTACTAGTCCCCAGGTGATGGAAGCTGCCGGTTCGGTATTGACCAATAAATATGCCGAAGGCTATCCTGGCAAACGCTACTACGGAGGTTGTGAGGTAGTCGATGAGGTAGAACAGTTGGCCATCGATCGCGCAAAAGAACTATTTGGCGCCGAATATGCCAATGTACAGCCGCACTCGGGGTCTCAGGCTAATGCTTCGGTCTATCATGCATGCCTTAGCCCGGGAGATACCATTTTGGGTTTTGACCTATCGCATGGGGGGCATTTGACCCATGGTTCACCCGTGAACTTTTCAGGTAAGCTGTACAGGCCTGTTTTTTATGGTGTTGATGAAGAAACCGGAGTGTTGAATTACGAAAAGATACAAGAAATTGCCCTTAAGGAAAAACCGAAACTTATTATGGCAGGTGCTTCGGCATATTCGCGCGATATGGACTTTGCCAAGTTTCGCGAAATTGCCGACAGCGTCAATGCGATTTTAGTTGCGGACATCTCGCACCCGGCAGGTTTGATCGCCAAAGGTATCATGAACGACCCGATACCCCATTGCCATATCGTTACTACCACGACCCACAAAACCCTACGTGGGCCAAGGGGTGGATTGATTTTGATGGGAAAGGATTTCGACAACCCATTTGGAATCAAACTAAAGAACGGAAACCTTAGAAAAATGTCGGCACTTTTGGATTTGGCGGTTTTTCCCGGAAATCAAGGCGGGCCCTTGGAGCATATTATAGCCGCAAAAGCGGTGGCCTTTGGTGAAGCACTTTCAGATGATTTTTTACAATACCAATTGCGTGTCAAGAAAAATGCCGCTGCCATGGCCAAAGCTTTCGTGGCTAGGGGTTATCATATCATTTCCGGTGGAACCGATAACCACATGATGTTGATAGACCTGCGTAACAAGAACATCACGGGAAAGGATGCCGAAAAGGTGTTGGTCAAGGCAGATATCACGGCCAATAAGAATATGGTGCCCTTTGATGATAAATCTCCCTTTGTGACTTCAGGTATAAGGTTCGGTACGGCTGCAATTACCACAAGAGGACTCGAAGTTGAAGATATGGCCAAGATTGTGGATTTGGTCGATCGCGTACTGATGAACCCTGACGATGAAAGTATAATAGCATCAGTTAAAGGTGAGGTCAATGAAATGATGGGAACTAGGGCATTGTTCAATGCCTGAATTTTATTAAAAAACGCCTAAATAGTTGGTATGTTCATGGGAAAATGAACAGACTTCCGGGCAGCAACGCACGCTTCTCCAGTTCGTAAATAAGTGGATTTTTTTCCGATTCAAAATAGAGCCCCCAATACCTATAGTATTCCTTTTTATCCCTTTCAATGAATACAGGGCCGTCGAGCAAGCTATCGATATGTAGCTCTTCCTCATCAGAATCAAAGACAGGAATATATATTTCAAAAGGCATTTCACCCAACTCTTTCGTCATATATACATAATGCCTTCCAATCTCTGAAACGATATTCTGCAATTCAACGGTGATACTTCGGGAATGTATCCTATTGATGATAATCGCCGTATCTTTCAGAAAAATCGAAAATTCATCAACGTCAATGAAAAAGGGGTTCTTTGATTCAAGTATTTTAAGATGCCTTGTCAACGAATATCCCTTCGAATGAAATGCTCCCCATTCATCTTTCTTAAAATGGAACAACAGCCCTGCTAGGCTCAGGTTGCAGGTCAACTCCAAAGTCAGCAAGCACTCGTTCTTTTCGTTAAGTCTCTTTGTAAGGTAAATTGAGGAAAAAAAATCTTTTTCAAGGGCATTTACAAAGGCATCGAGCCCTAATAATTGAAATTCTTTCGAACCTCCCTTGAACAATGCATTTCTAAAATTATCAGGAGTGAATGGCATAGTTGGTTTGCAAAAGTCTGTCCTCTATCAAAGTTAGCAGTAAGCAACCATTTTCGACCACATAAAAACCTTGTAAAAAAGAAGGTTTTTGTCTAAAACATTCAATTTTTGTTTAAAATGCTTATTTACAAGTATTTAAAAATTAAAAATATTGACTATTTAGATGAAACCTTTTTCACGGGCACGCTCTATCAGGCTAAAATCATTACCATCATCTATTCCGAAAAGTGTTTTTATCTTTCTTTTTCTTGTCTCGATGGTAGTTAGTGATAAGGATAGCAACGGCGAAATGTCTTTTGTACGCACTCCTGTTGCAATATGATAAAGGATTTTTTTGTCGGTATCGTCTATTAAATCATTATTGGCCATTGTCTTTCTTATTACCGACAGGGCACTGGCCGTATAATATGGAGGGTCAGAGATGACTTTTTTCACCATGTGGATTAACGATTCCTCATCGATTTCAGACTTGACCATGTAACCGTCGGGATCTGTAGCTTGCAGAATGCTTTTGATTCTGAAAGCATCACTAAAGGATGACATGTAGACCAATTTTGTATTCGGCGCGACTTTACGCGCCAATTTACCCAAGTCTTCCCCCGAACGGGGGTCTTTTGTTTCTGGTGAGAACAATTGAATATCAAACAAAAAGATGTCGTAACGATAAAGCTTTTCAGATTCTTTTATTCTACGAGTTGCCTCATCAAAAGATTTGCAAGTATCCACCATTACTTCATAACCGTCGAAACTGGCACCCTCTAGGATATACTTATAACCCAAAGTTGTCATTTCATGGTCGTCGACTGCCAAAATACGTTTATACTCTTCCATGTAATAATATATACCTATACTTTTACTTTTATACCTTCTTGTTTCAA
The DNA here is from genome assembly GCF_042611095.1 of Meishania litoralis. Classification (NCBI taxonomy): domain Bacteria; kingdom Pseudomonadati; phylum Bacteroidota; class Flavobacteriia; order Flavobacteriales; family Flavobacteriaceae; genus Meishania; species Meishania litoralis. The sequence continues at coordinate 606,680 of NZ_JBHFPV010000002.1, read as the reverse complement.
TATATTATCCAGTTCTTCGGAATGATACATAATAGGTATTTTAAGATATAAGCCTGTTCCTTTACCTTTTTCGCTTTCAATATGCCAACTCCCTCCCAATTTATCGATTCGAGAACTTATGTTGCGCATACCAATGCCCTTTTTTCGTTTTTTCAAATCGAAACCTTTGCCGTCATCGATAATCGAAATATCGAGTAAATCATTTACCGCTGCAAAGTTAACCACTAAATTATTACTTTGTGCGTGTTTTACTACATTTTGAATACTTTCTTGAACAATTCGGTACAGATTTATTTTGATGTCACCGCTAAGACCGTCCCACTTAACTTGGTTGTCATGGTTGAAGGTAGTATTTATTTCCGATACATTTTCTGTGGTTTCCATAAGGTTTTGAATCGAATTGATAAAGTTCGGCATATCACTATAAGCCGTGTTGCTCAATTCATGCGAAATGGAACGTATTTCCCCCTCGATATTCCTTAAAAGTTCAAGGGCCTCTTTTTTTTGCCCTAAGGCCTCATCGTCCGACTTTTTATTAAGGCCGGTCAAGACCATGCGTGCACCCAACATTTTGCCCAAGACCCCATCGTGCAATTCTTCGGAAATTCTTTTTTGCTCCATTTTCTTGCCCTCATCGAATTTTTGCTGCTGAGAGAGCATCAAGTTGAAAATTTCTTGGTTGGCCGTTTGCTGGGCCCGTTGAAACCTTAATTTTTGGTTCTTTCGGCGCTGGTCGATTACTAAGTACCCTAAAAAGGCCATGACCAATACACCAATGGCAATACCGGCCCACAGACGCTTTTCTTTGGTAAGTGTTTCGTTCTCGGCAATAAACTCATCGGTCTCAAAGCGGATCCGGGCAAACTTGTCGCGCAATTTACGTTCGGCCAATTGCAGGCTGTCGTTAAGGTTAATGTATTCTCTTGTATAATTTGTGGCATTTTGCGGATCGACGCGGGTCAATAGCTGCAAAGTTTCCAATAAACGTTCGTTGTTTTCAATCTGAGCGGCATATTCTTTGGCTTTTTGGGCATGCGATAATGCAGTGATAGAATCTTGCTTACCCAAATAATACTCAGCAAGATAATAATAACTACCGGCCATACCTGTGAGGTCCCGAATACTATCCCTTGTTCGAAGGGCTTTCTTTAATAACCCTTCGACACCCACAATATCACCTGACTTATATTTACTTTCAGCTAAATTGTGCTGGGCCCTAGCATATAGGTCGGGCTTGGATTTTTTCAAAACATCTTGTTCTGTAATTTTGCTGAAATAAAAAATAGCCTGCTTATAATCACCCATTTCCATATAGACCACCCCCAAATTATTGTTTTCAAAGGCTTCGAAAGTCTTTTTGTTTTCTAACTTTTGAAGATAGTAGTTGGCGGTATTATAATAATCCAATGCGCGATCAAATTCCTTTAGATCTTTGGCTATGACCCCCAAAAGGTTATAACAGCTATATAAATCCTCATTGGCATCTAACGGTTTTAAAAGCTCAATGGCCTTGATGGTATTTGCTTCTCCACCCACATAATCCTTAACACTTTGTTGAATATTGGCCATAAAAAATAAAAACTTTGCGGCATTCAATTGATCGTTCAAACTGGCAAAGATTTTTTGGGCCTGGGCATAGTGGTAATAAGCACTGTCTTTTATGCCTTTTTTTTCAAAAAAATAAGCCAGGTCCCAAGTGCGCCTTGCCACGTTGGCCGAATCCCCTATGGAAATCCCAATCGATTTTGCCATTTTATTCGACTTTCTAAATTCGACCGAATCATCCAACATTAAAAACGACCATTGTATTCTCGAGAAGTATTTCAGTTTTACAGTGTCATCGGATTTTCCGGTTGCCGCTTCTCGCGCTCTTTTCAGTAGGGTCAATCGCTCCGAATTAGATTTTTGATTGTCAAGACTGTTCTCGATCCAAATCAAAACACTATCCTGGGCTACATTTTGCGCATCCGGTTTGGAATGATGTCCTTGTTTTCCACATGAATGTAATAGATATAAAAAGCAGATAGCCAATAACTTGGCATTATCAAGGCAATTATATGTTTTGGTCACAAAGTACATTTACTACAAGATAGAAAAAAAGCCTTAAATGGTCTATTTAAGGCTTTACATTTTAGGAGAAATGTGTTTTATTGACCACCACTACCATTGCTAGTTTGTGTCTGATCTTTATCATTGGCATCAACGTCTTGTAAATCATATAATGCTTGTGTTTCTTCTACACTGCTTTCAGGTTGGCAAGAAAACATACCCAATGCCATCAATACTACCGCAAAAATACTTACTGCTTTTTTCATCTTCATTAAAGTTTAAAAGGTTATTAACTAAAAGGTCAATGTTCTGTAGCTAAACTAACTTTAGTCTGAGAAAAGGGTAGGTACCAAAAATAAATACGAGTGAACAGGTGTATTTTAAGAGTGTATGAACCCAGTTTGAAAGAATCGGTTCAATTATAGGATGAGATTGACTTTTTTGACAACATTTTTTTCAACCCGTCTATGTTGCCACGATAACCTTTTGAGAAAGGTAGTTGTTTGGGTACATCTTTTAACGAGCAAATGTTCTTGCCGTAGTTGATGCGTGAGATATAATCTGTATTTACGATATAGCTCTGGTGAATTCTCACGAAGTTTTTGGGCAATTGGCCCTCAAAAGACTTCAAGGTCTTAAAGGCATTGGTGACCGACCCATCTTTCATAATGAATTCAGTGGTATTGTTGTCAGCTTTTAGGTATAGAATTTCACTGGTGTCGAGATATTGAAAATCGCTGTACGATTTTAAACAAAGTGTATGTGATTCTGCAGGTTTTGGTAGTTTCTTTTTCAGGCGTAACAACGATTTTCTGATGTCAAACTCATTATAGGGCTGTAGCCAATAGTCGAAGAAATCATTCTTGATGGCGTCATAGGCATAGGCCTTTGTCTTGGCCACGCCGATAATTAGCGGTATATCTTTAACGTAAAGGTGCATTTCGACCACCATCTGAAAATGTGCAGAAGCATCTTCATTGAGGTTGATAATAACCAGATCAGGCGAATGTTTTAGAATTTGATTCAGTCCGGTTTCGCTATTTTGCGCTAGACCACAGTGTACAAAGTCGCCATATTCCTCCAAATAGTGTCGCAGTTGCAAGTTGGAGGTGGCATCGGAATCGATTATGGTATAAGAGTATTCCAAGTACCTGAATTTGTTGTTGCAAAGTAGTGATAGTAAATTAAACCGGACACTAGTAAAACCTTCTAAATAAAAAGGTTTTTTGTTATAATGCGTTGAAAATGAACATTTTTGAAAGAAAAAACTTTCAATTTTAAGACTTTCTGAGACGGTCTATTCTTTTGGGGCATTTTGATAGGCCCCGATATCGGGTGATGGTGTTCGGTCGATTCCTAAGATATCGAAGGGCACCAAGATGGAATAATCCATTGAGGCATTTGCCTTGCCGAACGACGCTTCCCCGATTCGAAAATCGTTCATTTTTGCATCCCAAAAATCGGCATCCTCATTAAAAAAAGGTTGCTCAAAATGTGACGAATCTTGAAAATCGTAGAGTGGGTTTTCAGTAAAATTTCCATTGGGGTCCCTGAACTTGATCATGCAATGTGAAAAGTAGTAAGCAAAGGTGTTCGTTCCGTTGGAACGAAGGGCGAGCTCAAGGTTGGTATTTCCGTCAATAATGCAATTCAAGAACCGGGCCTGTTCTAGGTCGGCCGCGACCTCACCACTCTGCCCAATGGCATAATTGTCCAATTCGAGGGCAGCCCCCGACCGAAAACCGTTCTGCCAATAGTTTGCAATGGTCGAATGCGTGAAACTATAATCACCGCCGTTGTTCAGGTAGAGGGAAATATGTCCCGAATTTCCCAGCACACAGTTCTCACCGATGATCGATGTTGTTTTTCCCCAAAGGTTAATCAAAGCACAATTGTATAACCGGCTATTATTAAGGGTTAGGGTAGGAGATTCATTAAGGCCCTCGACATACAGACCAATGGTGGCATTTTTAAGGGTCAAGTGTTCGATGGTATTATCGATACTGCCCTGCGAGAGCCAAATCGCGCCCCATTGCCCAGTAATGTCGTCGAATTCAGGTTCAAGACGGTCTCCCTCGAAAACTACCTCGTTTTCCATTAAATCCTCATCAGAACTGAGAGTGCCATTTATCTTAATGGAGGCATTTTTAGAAACAAAGATGCCTGAATCTTTGTGAAAATGGACACGGCTTCCGGCTTCAACAGATAGCACCTTGTCTTCTGGTACAGCGGCATATCCGTAGATTACATAAGGCTTCTCGTTTGTGAAAGTCAATTGGTCGTCTTCAAGGTAGAACCCTTCGACCCGAATTTCGTTTCCTTCGTTATCCAGGTCGATCGGGACGGTTTCTTTCTTTCCATCGGCAAGTGTTCGTGGGAAAAGAAAAATCGCATCACGAACCAGGGTAACGAGTTGCACTTGTTGTAAATAGTCGCCAGAATCAAACTGTAGGGCGTCGGTATATAAAAAGGAATTTAGCCCCGAGGCACTTATATCATGCGTGGTCTCAATGAGTATGAAGAGGCTGTCTTCGGCAAAAATGGGGATATTGCGAAATTCCTTTCCGGCAACTCCATCGACGTTAAGTCGATAGTCACTGCTTTGACCTTTTGCCAATCGTATCGATGGAATCTCGATATCGTCGCGTGTACGGTTATAAACTTTTAGGGTATAGGTGCTACTAGCGATATTCGTAAAGATCGTATCCAAAAAAACGGTGTCTTTCGAGAATTCGAGGTTTCCGGCGCTAGGGGCATACTCAAGATCTTTACGGCACGAGGCCCAAAGAACGAGTAGAACGGCCAAAGGCAAAACATAGGTATACCTGGGCATCGTATCGCATATTGACTTTAAGAAGTTTGCCATATTTGTAACAGCTAGGCCTGCGCTTCGAATAGCTTCTTGACCGCATCTGGAATTCGCATCGGTCTTTGTGTTCTGGCGTTCAAAAGACACCATTCTGTAGTTGAACGCAATAAAAGTTCATTTGTTTTGTCATTGTGCATTTCGACAACGCGTTCAGACAGCGCACCTTTACTTTTGGCAATAGAGGTGTTTATTCTAATGGTATCGCCGAGTTTTGCGGCACTCTTGTAAGAAATATGATGGCTCATGACTACCCAGATGCTTTGTGAACGTATGTCTTCAGGGGCAACGGACGTCCAATGTTCTTTTGACACATCTTGGATCCACTGTACGTAGCGTACGTTGTTGACGTGTTGCAGGTCGTCGAGGTCGTCGTCTCGTACCGTCAACAATTTCTCGAAGTCGTTCATGGGTTACTTTTTTAAAATCTTGACTTCGAAGAGTTTGTCCCAGTTCTTTCCGGTCACAAAAAAGGTCTTTCGCTCGGGGTGATAGGCTACACCATTGAGAACATCGAGTTTTTCGTGTTGGGTAACCTTTTCTTTGAGTCCGCCAAAATTTATGACCCCTTCAATGGCACCACTTGAGGCGTTAATGATCATCATACTTTCTTTCTGATATACATTGGCGTACAACTTTCCATCAACGTACTCCAATTCGTTCGCTTTGTTGAACAGCGACTTGTTGGTAACGATCTGAATATATCCTTCCTCGATCAAGGTATCTGGGTTCAGGAGCCATATTTTTTCGGTTCCATCGCTTTTGTAAATGGTCTTCCCGTTATTGGTGAGCCCCCAACCTTCCTTGCTTTCGCCGTATTGAAAATTGTCCAGTTTTTTGAAATCCTTTAGGTCGTAGATGAACCCGGTGCGGTTTTGCCAGGTCAGTTGGTATATTTTTCCATCCATGATGGTAATTCCCTCTCCAAAATAGGTATCGTCCAGGTCGATTTGCTTAAGTACCTTACCGGACTTATAGTCGACTTTACGTAGCCATGAAGTCCCCTTATGGCCCGTACTTTCATATAAAGTGTCATTGTGAAATTCGAGCCCTTGGGTATACGCCTTTATATCGTGTGGATATTCGTTGACGATTTCATAAGTATATATTTCAGGTGTTTTGGCCGAAAGAACCCTTATTTCTTTTGATATTTCGGTGGACCCATCTTCGTGTTCAATCTTTGCCGTCAATGTTTTATTGCCCAGCGATTGAACATCGAGCATGATCTTACCATCTTTTTCAGGTAATGTTTTCGTGTCGATCGAATAGGTTATTTTATTGATTTCTTTATCCTTTGAATTCACTACGGATACTTCAACGGCTTCATTTTGTTCGAATTGATTTCCATCGGTCCGAAGCTCGAAAAGTTTGGCATTTTCATTTCCTCCGCAAGCTAAAAAGAATAGCATTGAGGTATTTAGCAAAAAGAATTTACCCATGTTCATGAAGTGCAATTTACGGTTAGCATATAGCTTTTTGGTGTTCATGCGGCAAATTAAAAGATTAAATTTACAATGTAAAAACATTGGGAAAGTTTTAAAACATCGTATCTTTGTGCTTGGCAAGTCCTACACGACCAGCTCCTGTAGAATCCCCCAGGGTGGGAACGCAGCAAGGGTATATGGTTGTAGCGGTGCGATGTAGGTAGCTTGCCATTTTTTGTGCGCTGGATTTTGATTTCAGCTCCTTTCGATTTTCAGACAGACACTTTATCACACCATCTTTTATTCGTTATTTTGTGCTGAACTTGACCTAAAATCGGCTCGAGTCTACAAGCTTATGAAACATAAAGTCGTACTCATTACCGGGGGGTCATCGGGCATCGGAAAGGCCATAGGATTCTATCTTAGATCACAAGGGTTCACGGTTTACGGCACGACCAGAAACCTTGGCAACTACCCTGATTTCGATGTTTTTGAACTGTTGCAGCTCGATGTTAGGGTGCCCGAATCGATAAAAGAAGCTATCGATCTGATCATTTCTAGGGAAGGAAGACTCGACGTTCTCATTAATAATGCCGGTGTCGGTATCACGGGCCCCATCGAGGAAACCCCACATGAAGAGATCTTGAATTCATTTGACATTAATTTCAATGGCCCATTGCATATGATAAAGGCGGTTTTGCCCCAAATGCGGAGGCAAAAGTCGGGACTGATAATCAATATTACTTCCATTGCCGGTTATATGGGTTTGCCGTTTAGGGGTGTTTATTCGGCATCAAAAGGTGCAATGTCTTTGGTTACCGAGGCCATTCGCATGGAAACAAAAGGTTTCGGAATTCATGTGACCACTTTGGCACCAGGTGATTTCGCCACCAATATAGCCGCCGGCCGATACCATGCGCCCATCGTTAAATCGTCACCTTACGAAAATGCTTACGCCAAGACTTTGCAAATGATCAATGACGATGTCGACAATGCCAAAGATCCGATCATCGTGGCCGAGAAGGTGCTTGAGATAATAAATACTGATAGACCAAAGGTGCATTACAAGGTCGGGGCGTTCATGCAGAAATTTTCACTTGTTCTGAAATACCTGCTTCCTGATAAAGTGTACGAGAAACTGCTGTTAAAGCATTATAAGTTGTAATTTTCGCGAACGAAAGAACCCGAAATAGAATCAAACCCTAAAAAATCAAAAGAAAAGATGAAATTTTTTATAGACACGGCGAATCTGGATCAAATAAGGGAAGCACAGGCACTTGGTGTTTTAGATGGCGTTACTACCAACCCTTCGCTTATGGCAAAGGAAGGCATTACCGGAAGAAATAATATTCTTAAGCACTATGTCGACATCTGCAGTATCGTTGATGGCGATGTCTCGGCAGAGGTAATCGCGACCGATTTCGATGGAATGGTAAAAGAAGGTGAAGAATTGGCCGACCTACATGAGCAGATCGTCGTAAAAGTACCGATGATCAAAGATGGGGTAAAGGCCCTTAAATATTTTGGAGACAAGGGTATTCGTACAAATTGCACATTGGTTTTTTCACCTGGGCAAGCATTGTTGGCCGCAAAGGCAGGTGCTACCTATGTATCACCTTTTATCGGCCGCTTGGACGATATTTCGACCGACGGCCTGAACCTGATAGGCGAGATTAGGCACATTTACGACAATTACGCTTTTGAGACACAGATTTTGGCGGCTTCGGTACGGCATACGATGCATGTAATCGATTGCGCTAAATTTGGTGCCGACGTAATGACAGGGCCTTTATCGTCGATCGAGGGTCTATTGAAACACCCATTGACCGATATCGGTCTTGAAAAGTTCTTGGCAGATTATAAGAAGGGAAATTAAACAGAAACTATAGAATGCTTGAAAGATCTAGACCTAGGCCTTGTTGCTTAGGTCTTTCTTATTAAATCAAAAGGAGGCATACATATCTGAGAAGGCATCAACGATTTTAGCGTCTTCGGTAATGATGCATTTGTTCGGATGGTCGATGATCAAAGTTCTTTTTAACGTAATGCCATCGTTGGACCAAAACTGAAGATTTTCGTCGAGGTTCTCCCTAGCCAATAACCCCTTCCAGGTTACTTCATCCGAAGCGGTACTGATGCCGACAAATGTATATTGGGGATTTTCCTTCGATAAGACCGAAACACGATTTGTTATATCCTTATAATGTTTCTTATAGGTAGCTGACCAAAAATAGAAAACGGCCTTTTTGCCTTTGGCAATATCATACAGAGAAACAGTTTCGCCTTCCACGTTTTTTACCTTAAGATTTGGGAGCTCCTTATTGGGCTGTATACTGCGAATACCTTCGTATAGGTCGTTTATCTCTTCAATATGCCTATTGTTTCCCGAAAGTTGATGAAATTCATCGATAAAGAGGGCATTGTTTTCTTCTTTGTCCCTAGACTTTAAGAGGTAATAGACGGCCACATTTCGAAATAAATTATCTTTGAGTTCTTTTTCACGCACAACACTATCGATAAGCTTTAACTTGTGCCTGTTGTAATGAAGCTGGTTCTTGACTATATCATCCTTAACGCCACATTCGTGTGAACAACCCATATAGGCAAGGTTCTCGATATGTGATTTCATGAAGTTGTAATAGGGTCTTAAATAGGTAAATTGTTTGGTGTCGTAAGTAACTTTCTTGCGATAGCCATAGAATTCATCGGTCAGCTTGTGCATTACCGGTTCTCCTGTAATTTTTCTATGCTCGTAGGGGTAACGTTCCTTATAATTATAATAGGTATAATCGATATTGGCTTGAGCAATATCCCTGGCTTCTTCTGAAAGATCTGCCTCTGAGGTCAATTGCTTTAGGGTTTTCAACTTCAGATTTCTTAACGAGTCCATTCTTCTTTCGAAATCCTTTGGTTCCATGGGGTAATAAATAGAGAACAGATCGCGCTCTTCCTCTTCGTTCAAAAGGTACAAGTTGATGAGATAATTGTTTATTTCCTCTCCAATGCCCGAAAAGACCAATGATTCGTCAAAATCGGTCGTATTCAGTCGGGCCATCAAACTATCGCCTTGTTCCAAATAAAGATATTGATATTCCCCAGGATGGAAAAAGTGGTAAAGGCCATTTGAAATGGAGTCAAGGTTGAACGTAAAGCGATTGCTGTCATCCAATTTGGCAGAATCGATAACCACGTCTCCCTTGTACAATACAACGTAGTCATTGGTAGGGTTCACAATCTCACCAGCGAAAAAAACACCGGGGGATTTTTTTTCCTCTTTACCACAACTTGCTAATACGAGAATAAATAGATAGAGTAATTTTCTTGGCATAGACCAGTATCTACTGTGTAACGCTCAAAATTAAGAAACGCGTATAGGTCGTGCTGTTAATAGTGCGTTAAAAATAAGCGGGTTAAGTTAACACTTGTTAAGTAGTGATAGATCTTTTTAAGAATAACCAAATTGTGGGGAAATTGACTTTTTATTTAGTTATTTTTGCACCGATTTTAAAAGAAAGTGCTATGCTGTCTGTTTCAAATTTATCGGTACAATTTGGCAAAAGGGTTTTGTTCGACGAGGTCAATGTATCCTTCACACAAGGAAATTGTTATGGGGTAATCGGTGCCAATGGAGCCGGCAAATCTACCTTTCTTAAAATTTTATCCGGTCAACAAGAGCCTACCTCGGGCCATGTCAACCTAGAACCTGGCAAACGTATGTCGATTTTGGAGCAGAACCACAACGCCCATGATCAATACACGGTTCTGGAAACTGTGGTTATGGGAAATAAACCGCTTTTCTCGATTAAAAAGGAGATCGATGCGCTTTATGCCGATTATAGCGATGAAAACGCGGATAAGATTGGGGAACTACAGGTACAATTCGAGGAAATGAACGGATGGAACGCCGATAGCGATGCTGCAGCCTTGCTTTCGAACTTGGGTATTTCTGAAGAGCTGCACTATACCGTAATGGCAGATTTGGATTCAAAATTGAAGGTTCGTGCCCTTTTGGCCCAAGCACTGTTCGGTAACCCCGATGTTTTGATAATGGACGAGCCCACCAATGACCTTGACTATGAGACCATTAGTTGGCTTGAAAATTTCTTGGCCAATTATGATAATACGGTAATCGTGGTTTCACACGACCGACATTTTTTAGATGCAGTTTGCACCCATATAGCCGACATTGATTTTGGCAAGATGAACTTGTATTCGGGCAACTATACTTTTTGGTACGAAAGTAGCCAGCTGGCAGCGCGCCAAAGGGCCCAGCAGAATAAGAAAGCAGAAGAAAAAGCAAAAGAACTGCAAGAGTTCATTATGCGTTTCAGTGCCAATGTCGCAAAAAGCAAACAAGCGACCTCTCGCAAAAAGATGCTTTCAAAATTGAATATTGCCGATATCAAACCTTCTAGTAGAAGGTATCCTGCGATAATATTCGAAAGGGAGCGTGAAGCGGGAGACCAAATCTTGAATATAGAAGGGCTCACAGCTTCTTCCGATGATGGTGATCTGCTTTTTGAGAATGTCAATATCAATTTGGCCAAGGGAGATAAGGTTGCCGTTATCTCAAGAGATTCTCGGGCAACGACCGCTTTTTATGAAATTCTGAATGGAAAAAAAAATGCCGACAAAGGTTCTTTTCAGTGGGGCATAACAACTACACAGTCGTATTTGCCGGCCGATAATTCGGACTTTTTTACGCAGAATATCAATTTGGTCGATTGGCTTCGTCAATGGGCAAAGACCGAAGAGGAACGCGAAGAGGTATATGTACGTGGATTTCTTGGTAAAATGTTGTTCAGTGGCGATGAGGCCCTCAAAAAGAGCACGGTGCTTTCGGGAGGTGAAAAAGTCAGGTGCATGTTGAGTCGCATGATGATGCTCCGTGCCAATGTACTTATGCTCGACGAGCCTACAAACCATCTTGACCTAGAGAGTATTACCACATTCAACAATTCGCTTAAAAATTTCAAGGGAACGGTACTTTTTACCACCCATGACCACGAATTTGCCCAAACTGTGGCAAATCGTATCGTAGAATTGACCCCTAAAGGCAACATTGACAGGTATTTGACGTTTGATGAGTATATGTCTGACAAGACCTTAAAGGGGCAGCGTGACAAGATGTACGCGGTCACAGTTTGACTTTTGTAGAACCCAAATTCTTACATTATGAAAACCTACAGAATTATTTATGCCGTCTTGGCATTGGCCGTTTTTGCTTGCAGTAAATCTAATGGCATTGAAGACACCCCGAAAGCGATTGGCGCGAGTGCTGATTACACCCTTCTTTTGAGTTCCAATGGTTTATTAAAGGCCCAGCCGCTGAATGCCACGAAGGAAGCTTTGACGATTAACCCTGGGGAAAGCCCTTTTCTCGATAGGGTAATGCCCCAATCTACTTTTAAGAAAGGATCGGTATTGAGCATGTACCAGAAAACCACAGCCTGTGGCGGAGAATTTATGAAATACAATTTTAACGACCATACTTCGACCCTTTTTGAAGTTTTTGCCGATTTGGGAAGTTGTGATTTGAACGTAACTGCCATTGCACATTCCGAAACATCGAATTTCATAGCCTATTCAGTAGGTACAGATGAAGAGGTTGGTCACTTTGTCCGCGTATTGGATGCAACGGGATCTGGCTTTGTCGATGTTGAATTGACCAAGGCGGCGATTCAATTGGCCATTACCAATAATCGCCTCTTTATATTGAACAAAGATGAAGAGGTTACTGGAGAATATGGTATGACCGTGATGGATTTGGCCAGCAATGGCCTGATACGTGATGTGAACCTGGGCTATGATGTCGGTAAAATTTTGGTCGGCAAAGACGGTAATTTAGTAATCGGCTACGATACTTTGCACACTGTAATGAACCCGCAGACGTTTGAGGTGCAATATGTGAATTACCAAAGCGGACTCGAACCAAAATTCGCGAATTCGAATACCGCCCAGTTCGATGCAAACGGAAAATTGTATTATGAACGGCCTCCGATAGGGGAAAGTGCCCAAGCATATATTCCCGCCATTTATGACTTTTCGACCAATACGGGTTACTTGTACATTTATCAGAACTTTTTGACCGGGGAACAAATCGATTTCGAATACGAAATCGGGGATACCACAATGGTGGGGTTCGATGAAAAGAACGGCTTTATGCTAATAGGATATAGAAAGGCAGGCAGTACCACCAAAGGAGGCGTGCTTAGGGTAAAACCGGTACCCGAGCCAGCATTTATCGATAATATCGACGTCGATGGAATACCCTACGACATTTACGTAAAATAAAAAGGGGATTAAAAAATGTACTGGTGTCCTGAATTAATAGGATGCCCTTAACCTCTTAGGCATTAAAATATTTACTGCGCCAAATCTGCGGATTGAAATTCTTGCCCAGTGCGAAGCCGTAAAAAATGACTACTGAAGCAATGCATTTGAACATAAAAAAAAACATAATCATAAACTCCGCCAAAGAACTGTTCTTCGAAAATAACCCTTCTGGCACCATAAGCGTTATAAGATAGCTAATAAAGACCACGAGCAGGGTCAAATTGACGACACTTTTAAAGGGCCACATCAACAACTTCCTTAGTGCATGTAGGTCATTGCCCCACTTATGCACAAGATAATAGAAATCATTGCCCATTGGTATAAAAAGCAAAGGGTCATCCTTATCTTTCAATTTGAACAACTTTGAGGGAGCCATTATTTTGAAACCCGTAAGTTGGCCGCCATGTTTCTTCTCTAGCTCGTTGATTTTTGAGATCGCCTCGACCGGAATCTCACCTTTGAAGTAATTCGAATCTAAAAAACGCAACCGATAGTCGATGCATATCTGCCGGATTACGTCGATATGAAAAATACGGTCTCGTTCGAGTAGTTCATGGTCAAAGGTATTCTCGAACGAGGATCGATGCTGGTCGACCAAATTGTTTTCGATTCTTTCATGTTGTTTCGAGGTGTCCTCAAGAATCTGAATGACCTGTTTGAAAATTGCTTCTTCAGAAGGCCCATTTTTATCCTTGGCCCTTATCAGGCGATCATGAATGTTTGTTTTTCTTAGAATCATGTGGCTTTGATGTGAATTTCAAATTTAGCAATTTCCGAGACACTTGTTTTTAAGCTAAAAATCCGAAATGTTAATATTTTGTTAATTTATATAAAGTACATAGCCGCTTGACATGGATAAGAGCCTATAAAGTGTATATTGCCGATGAACTTTTACTGTTCATCGACACTTAACCGTTTTTAACAATAGCATTACGAGAACATATGCAACGTTTGGCACTTCCCCTATGTTTTTTTTTAATTCTTTTTTCACTGCCCGTCATTGCCCAGACCAATAATTCGAATCCTGAAACATCGATTTTGACAAGTACCGAAAGTTCGGTCAATCACAAGACTTTATTGGCAGCTATGCGCGCAACGGAGCTTGACAAACTTCTAAGTTTTGACGGTCAGTACACGGTTTTCGCTCCTTCCGATAAGGCTTTTCAAGAATTATCACATGCCGAGATTTCGGAGTTGTTGAAACCTGAAAACAGGAAAAAACTGCACGAATTGGTAGCCTATCATATTGTGGCCGGTAAGCTTTCTGCGTCAAAAATTTTAAGGGCCATGTGCAGGGGTAACGGCAAAGCCACTTTTACCACGGTTCAAGGTGAGAAAATTACGGCGACAATGGATGGCATCGATATTGTGTTGACCGACCCTCTAGGCAATCGGGCCAAAATAATAATGGCCGATGCGGATCAATGCAATGGCGTTATCCATGAAATAGACAGTGTAATACTACCGCGAAAAATATAACCTTATCGCAATGTGGCGTTCAACTCGGTTTCATAGCGTTCTTGAAGCCGCTTCATGATTTTGTCTATCTGTTTGTCGGTAAGTGTACTTTTTTCATCTTGCAAGGTAAAACCGACCGCATACGATTTTTTTCCCTCTGGCAGCTTTTCACCGTTGTAAACATCGAACAAGGTAACCTTCTTGAGTAGCTTCTTTTCGGTCTCAAAGGCAATGTCATGTAGTTTTTCGAAGGATACATTCTGATCCAATAAAAGTGCAAGATCCCTTTTGACTTCCGGATATTTCGGTATGTCTTTAACAACTATTTGGTTTCTTTTGGCGATACCCATTATTTCTTCCCAATCCATTTGTGCATAGAGCAGCTCTTGTTTGATGTCGAAATTTTTGAGCAAAGTGTTCTTGACCACGCCATAGCGCACTATTTTCTTATTGCCGATCAATATCGCAAGTCCTTCTGAAAAATAATCATCGTTCAGCGGCTCGGTGCGTGTTGTTGGAATACCTAGCCTTTCTAGCACGATTTCAACGAAAGATTTCAAAAAGAAGAAATTTGACCTTGTACTCGGCATCGACCAACTTTCCTCATGACGATTACCCGTTATGTAAAGTGCCAAATGTTTATTTTCAATGAACCGATTATCTAATTTACGATAGGTGTTTCCGAATTCGAAGAATTTAAGGTTTTGGTTCTTGCGATTAATGTTATAAGAAACGACTTCCAAACCTGTGAAAAGCATTGATTCTCTCATGACCGAAAGATCTGAACTCAGCGGATTCAGCATTTTTATGCCCTGCTCATCAAACAGATCTTTTTTTAAGGCACTGTGATTTGCGGAAGTCAGGCTATTTGTCAAAATTTCGTAAAAACCCCATGAGGCCAAAAGATTGCCGATAACGTTTTGAACTTTGTGATCTTCAAACCTGGAAACCGTTGCAATAGAAGCGTTCAATTTTGTGCCAAAGGCAATATTATTGTACCCATAGACCCGCAGAATCTCCTCGATAACATCGGCTTGGCGCCTAACATCGACGCGATACGAAGGTACTACAAGCCCCATTCCCGATTCCGTGACGTTCTTGACCTTTATTTCCAATGAGGCCAATATGCGTTTGATGGTATCCTTCGGAATTTCCTGGCCGATAAGACGGTTTATTTTATCGAAGGCCAAGAATACCTCATAGTCCTGTTTCTTCTTGGGATAAAGGTCTATGATATCAGATGTAATATCTCCCCCCGCTATTTCCTTTATCAGCAGTGCTGCCCTTTTTAGGCTGTATTCTACATTTTCGATATCGATACCACGCTCAAACCTGAATGATGCATCTGTGTTCAAACCATGCCGCTTTGCCGTTTTTCGGATTGAAACCGGGTCGAAGTAGGCGCTCTCTAAAAAAATCGAGGTGGTATTTTCGGTGACCCCTGAATAAATGCCCCCGAAGACCCCGGCGATACACATGGGTTTTTCAGCATCACAGATCATAAGGTCTTCTTCGTGCAACTCGCGTTCCTCACCCTCTAAAGTCATGAATTTTGTGCCTTTTGGCAGGGTCTTGACAATAATTTTTTTGCCATATATACGATCCGCATCGAATGCATGTAAGGGCTGGCCCAGCTCATGTAATACATAGTTCGTGGCATCGACCAAATTGTTCTTTGGGGTAATGCCAATGGCCTTCAACCTATTCTGCAACCAATGGGGAGAAGGTTGTACGATCAGATTGCTAAGGGTGACCCCACAGTAGCGAGGGGCCAATTCGTTATTCTCTACCGTTACATCGATTTTCAACGAGCGATTGTCCACATTGAAATGACTTGTCGGCGGGGTAATCAGTTCTTTAAAGATTTCTTTTTGCTGCAGGCCGGCCTTTAAATCGCGTGCAACGCCATAATGGCTCATTGCGTCGGCACGATTCGGGGTAAGACCGATCTCGAAGACTTCGTCGTTTTCGATTTCAAAGATTTCAGAACAAGGCGTTCCGGGTTTTATCGCATCATTGAGCACCATAATACCATCGTGGCCATTGCCCAGACCCAGTTCATCTTCGGCACAGATCATACCATGGCTAACTTCGCCTCTTATCTTACCTTTTTTGATGGTCACTGGATCTCCTTCGGAAGGATAAAGCTTTGTTCCGACGGTTGCAACGGGTACCTTTTGCCCCTTGGCAACGTTCGGCGCACCACAAACGATTTGCACCGGTTCTTTTTCGCCGATATCCACCAATGTCAATTTAAGCCGGTCGGCATTGGGGTGTTGCACACAACTGAGAACGTGACCGACAACGACCCCGTTCAATCCTCCTTTTAACGATTCAAATACCGAAACGCCTTCTACCTCCAATCCTAGGTCGGTCAAAAGTTCGGCGGTTTGCTCTGAGCTCCAATCCAGTTTTAAGAATTGTTTCAACCAGTTATATGATATGTGCATGGTTCGTTTTTAAAGGCGGTAAAGATAAAGAATGAACACGTCAAACTTTTTCAATTGGCCACAAAATTACTTGATCGGCCGTAATTTTCGCCGTTTTTTTGTTCTGTATCGGTAGACTGCAAATTTATTAAAAGAACTCGGCCCTAGAGAAAGCAGTTTTCCCAATTGTGCGTCACAAATTTGTATGCTTACAATTATTTGAAAATCGAATAGGTTACGCACTGACATTATTATCGTAATTTTCTCGGAGCGCATGCGACCCATATAAAGCAAAAATGCGATATGAAAAAAATTATCATTCTATTACTATTTCTTTGCGTATCATCCTGCAAAGAACCAAAGAAAATTAAATCTTTGGACGGTATTTGGTTGGCGCAGCTCGAGGTAATGGATGATGAAGTATTGCCTTTTAATTTTAGGTTGATTTCTGACGAGGCGGGACGGTATAAAATGGAGATCTACAATGCAGATGAGGTTATCATTGTCGATGAAATAGAGATTATCGACGACTCGGTTACCGTTAGAACCCCTGTCTTTGAAGGTTATTTGGGAGGCAAGTTTTCGGAAAATACCATGGAAGGCGAGTTCATAAAGGAAAGTTTGGACCGAATCGTTCCGTTTAAGGCCATTCGAGGAGTAAAACAACGTTTCAAAACACGTAACAAACCCATTGGAGAAATATCAGGAATCTGGGAAACCGAATTTAGCCCCGGCACCGAGGATGCTTATTTGGCCAAAGGAATCTTCAGCCAAACCGATAACATTGTCAAAGGAACATTTAGGACCACCACAGGTGATTATCGTTATCTTGAAGGTGTCATGGACGGTGATTCGGTTAAGTTGTCGACCTTTGATGGAGCACATGCCTTTCTGTTCACCGCAAAGGTTTCCGATAGCGCATTAAATGGAACATTCTATTCGGGAAACCACTTTAAAGAACCTTTTGTGGCCGTTAGAAACGAGTTTTACGAGTTGCCTTCCGAAGATTCGTTGACCTACCTAAAAGAAGGATATGATAAGCTGACCTTTTCTTTCCCAGATGTTTCGGGAAAGGTGGTCTCATTGGATGATGGGCAATTTAAGAACAAGGTCGTCGTCGTGCAGATTATGGGTACTTGGTGCCCGAATTGCCTTGATGAAACCAAGTTTCTGGTCACATATTTAAAAAATAATCCGAACCTTGAGGTCGAGGTAGTCGCTCTTGCATTTGAATATGCAAAAACATCTGCCGGGGCCTTTAAAAGTATTCAACGCCTACGCGATAGAATAGGGGTCGAATACCCTATTCTTTTGGCACAATTTGGAACCTCGGACAAGGAAGAAGCACAAAAGAAACTGCCTATGTTGAACCACGTATTATCTTATCCTACAACGATATTTATTGATAGGCAGGGCAATGTTCGTAAAATCCATACAGGCTTTAACGGACCTGCCACAGGTGAAAAATCCGATGAATTCAAAACCGGGTTTGACGCTTTCATAAAAAAACTCTTGGCAGAATAAATCCCGAGAAAGGTCAGATTATGGTAGACTTGCCCAACCATATATTTTCATCGTTCATGGTCAGAATATCGCCGGTATCGACAATATTGTTGGCAATATAGTCGCCCACGTAGTCGGTGCCGTACTTGCTACTGCCCAGAATATCAGATGTGACCACCTCTTTGTTGAAAGACAATAGTACCGAAGAAACGACCGCGTTAGACTCCTCTTCAAGTCCAAAATGCTGCAATAGCAGCGCGACACTGAGAATCGATGCGACCGGGTTCGCAATGTTTTTACCGGCAGCTTGCGGATACGACCCATGCACCGGTTCGAACATCGCGGTGTCTGAACCGATCGAGGCCGAAGGTAGTATTCCTGTGGAGCCCAAAAGCACGCTTGCTTGATCATTTAAGATATCGCCGAAAAAACTATCGGTCAAAATAACGTCAAATCGGCTGGGATCAAGCATCATTTGCGTTGTTGCTTTGTCAATATAAATACATTCCAATGCCACTTCTGGGTAGCTTTTGGCTATCGCCATGACCACTCGGCGCCAAAGTCTAGAGGTTTCGAGCACATTTGCCTTGTCGACCAGCGTTAGTTTCTTGCTTCTTTTTTTGGCAGCTTTGAAAGCCAAGTGCGCTATTTGGCTGATTTCGCCCTCTGAATATTCGTAAAGGTCCGAGGCATGGGTACCATCGCGATCCAATTTTTTTTCACCGAAATAAATGCCATTGGTCAACTCTCTGAAAATCACAAAATCGGTTCCTTTGATAATGTGCCTCTTTAATGGAGAACCGGGGATAAGATGGTGAAACACCTTTATGGGCCTAATGTTGGCATAGAGTCCTAACTCCTTTCGAAGTTGAAGCAAGCCTTGTTCCGGTCTTACTTGGGCATCTGGGTCGTTATCATATTCAAGTGAACCTATCGCTCCGAACAGCACGGCATCACATTCGCGACAGATATCAATGGTTTCCTGGGGTAGGGGACTTCTAGAATCGTTTATGGCCTTTGCCCCGATCACCGCCTTTTTAAATGTGAAATTATGGCCAAAAATGTCGGCCACGGATCGTAATGTTTTTACGGCCTCCGCAAGAACCTCGGGACCGATACCATCCCCGCCCAAAAGGGCAATCTTCAAATGCATTTAGGTAAGGCTTTCGATGTTGATTTTACTGGCCTCTACAATTTCATGGATATCTTCGTCCATGACTTCTTTTTTACGGTCAGCATAATTTAGAAATTCCTGGTAAACGACATCCAACTGCACTTTGGTGAGTTCATACCCGACTTTTTTGGCCCTGTACGCTAGGGCGGCCCTTCCGCTTCTTGCGGTAAGTACAATCGAAGATTCGTTGACGCCGACATCGGCAGGGTCTATTATTTCGTATGTCTCGCGGTTCTTGATGACGCCGTCTTGATGAATGCCTGAACTATGGGCAAAGGCATTGGCCCCAACGATGGCCTTGTTGGGCTGTACCATCACCCCCATTTTCTGGGAGACCATTTGACTGGTGTCGTACAGCAATCGGCTGTTTACGTTGGTGTCCAATCCCAAATCAGGATGTTGCCTCAAAATCATGACCACTTCTTCAAGTGATGTGTTTCCGGCCCTTTCGCCAAGTCCGTTGATGGTACATTCGATCTGTCTCGCTCCGTTGACCACTCCGGCAATCGAATTCGCCGTTGCAAGTCCAAGGTCATTGTGGCAATGGCAAGATAGTCTTGCCTTGTGTATTCCCTTTACGTTTTCTTTTAGATACTTCATTTTCGCCCCGTATTCTTCTGGGAGACAATATCCCGTCGTATCTGGAATATTGAGCACGGTGGCACCTGCCTTGATGACGGCCTCGCATACCCTGGCAAGAAAATCATTATCGGTTCTTCCGGCATCTTCCGCATAAAATTCCACATCCTCTACAAACTTCTTCGCATAACTTACCGCCTCTACAGCTCTTTCGATTATAGCTTCGCGGTTCGAGTTGAATTTGTGTTTAATGTGGGAGTCTGAGGTTCCGATGCCTGTATGGATTCTTGGTCTTTTGGCATTTTTGAGTGCTTCGGCAGCCACCTCGATGTCTTTTTTTACCGCGCGGGTCAACCCGCATACCGTGGCGTTCTTGACAATTTTCGAAATTTGGTCCACAGAGTTAAAGTCCCCCGGACTTGAAATTGGAAATCCGGCCTCTATGATGTCCACCCCCAATTCATCCAGCCGTTCGGCGATGACCAATTTCTGCTCGGTGTCAAGTTTGCAGCCCGGCACTTGCTCCCCATCGCGAAGCGTTGTATCAAAAATGTGTACTATATCTTTACTCATTATATTTACGTAGTTTTAAGACTCGTCTTAACGAAGATATGACCAGTAGGGCGAAGATAGCGAAAGTAGACTTTTCATTTACAATGTTAATGAACTTTTTAGATATAATAATTTACTGGCTTGCAATAACTTAAATACTTTTTTTTACGATGACAAATGCGCATAAAGATGCCCTGTTCATATTGGTAAAATCGCTCTCAAAGTCCGAAAAAAGGCAGTTTAAGTTGTATGTTGGCCGTTTGGGGGTCAATGCCGACGCCAAATTTTTGGCCCTTTTCAATCTGTTGGACAAGATAAAACGATACGATGAAAAAGTAATTCTGGGAAGCGGCATCGTAAAAAAGGCACAGCTTTCAAACCTAAAGGCGCATCTTTACAAACAGATATTGGTCAGTTTGAGGTTGAATCCCGTGAATCAAAACATCAGGGTTCAGATTCGCGAACAGCTTGATTTTGCGACCATTCTGTATCAAAAGGGACTTTACAAACAGAGCCTGAAGATTTTGGATAAGGCCAAATCATTGGCCATCGACAATGAGGAAAAGAACATCGCGTACGAAATCGTCGAGTTCGAGAAAATAATCGAGACCCAATACATTACGCGCAGTATACCTGATAGGGCCGATGAGTTGGCCGTTCAGGCCAAAGAGCTATCCGCCCAGAACGTAATGACGAGCAAACTTTCGAACCTATCGCTGCAACTTTACGGAATGATGCTGAAAATCGGTTATGTTCAGAGCGATGAGGACTATCAGCGCATAAAAAGGTATTTTGAAAGGCATTTACCGAAATACGATATTGAAAAACTGGGTTTTCGAGAAAAGCTATGGCTCTATAAGGCCCATTTATGGTATAGTTTTTTGATTCAAGACTTCCTTTCGTGCTATAAATACTCAAGTAAATGGGTAGATCTTTTTTATGAGCACAAAGATATGATCCAATTGAATCCTGTCTTCTTTTTGAAAGGAAATCATTATTTGCTTGAATCCTTGTTTTATGTACGTTATGCTTCCCAATTTAAAGAAACACTCAAACAATTGGAAGCGGTGGTCGAAGGCTCCGATTTTCCTAAGAACGATAATATTGCTTCCCTGAGTTTTCTCTACATCAACGCAAATCGGCTGAACCAACATTTTTTGGAAGGCACATTTGCAAAAGGACTATACCTCGTACGGATCATTGAGTACGGAATCAACAAGCATAAGGGGCGTATCGATGCCCATCATATTATGGTCTTGTACTATAAAATAGCCTGCCTGTATTTTGGCAATGGCGATAATAAGAACTGTATTGTCTATCTCAAAAAAATCATCAATAACAAGAATCTGAAAATGCGTGAAGACCTTATGTGTTTTGCACGTGTTCTGAGTCTGGTCGCCCATTATGAGGCGGGTATGGACTATCACCTCGAAGTACAGTTGAAAAGTACCTATAAATTCTTGCTTAAGATGAACGATCTGCATGCGGTACAGCGAGAAATGATCAAATTTTTAAGGAATCTGGGCAATATCTACCCTCATGAATTGCAGGAGGAGTTCAGAAAATTACATGCCGAGCTGAAAAAATATGAAGAACACCCCTATGAGCGACGGGCGTTTCTTTACCTTGACATCATTTCTTGGTTGGAAAGCCATTTGGAGAATAAGCCCGTGGCGCAGATTATTCGTGAAAAGTCTATGGAAATTACCCGATAAGTAGGTGAGGAGAGATAGCGGTCATGTTTCACATTTGCTAGAGATCAATCTGGCCATGCTGTTCATAAGCACCTCGGGTGCCTTGGGGCGTTATGTCGATTTGCCCGTACCCATAACGATCGGCATTCGTGCCCTTTTGGCCTTTGCCCTGTTATGGATCTATTGTAGGTGGAAGGGCCTTTCATTTTACATTGAGATCAAGGACCGTCTGCACATTTTTTTGACAGGGGTATTGATGGGCCTGCATTGGATCTTTTATTTCTATTCGTTGCGATTGTCGAATGTGGCGATCGGCATGCTCTCATTGTTCACCTACCCGATACTGACCTCTTTTTTGGAACCTTTGATATTGAAGGTCAAATTGCAGCGTGTTCATCTGCTACTCGGACTTCTAGTACTCTTCGGAATTTACTTTTTGGTGCCCGATTTT
This sequence comes from Meishania litoralis, assembly GCF_042611095.1. Lineage (NCBI taxonomy): Bacteria > Pseudomonadati > Bacteroidota > Flavobacteriia > Flavobacteriales > Flavobacteriaceae > Meishania > Meishania litoralis. Next base: position 584,165 of record NZ_JBHFPV010000002.1, on the reverse strand, counting down.
GACTTGGAAAACGACTATTCCATTGCGGTTCTATTGGGTATGCTCTCCGCGTTTTTTTATGCACTGCGCAATATATTATTGAAGACAAAAGTGAACAATTACAATGGTTCGGTCTTGATGACCTACCAAGCCGCGATTATCGGTATTCTGTTGTTGCCCGCATTGTATCGGGCCGATTTTGAACTTGTGTTGGGGCAATGGAAAGGATTGGCCGCCCTTGCCTTATTGACCACAGCCATAGGGCATACGTTGTTCTTGAGGAGCTTTCAACATTTTTCGATTACCACAGCCAGTATAATCAGCAGCATTCAACCCGTTTACGGTATTTTGATCGGTGCCTTGTTCCTTTCCGAAATTCCTTCATGGACAACCATTTTTGGAGGAATATTAATACTCGGTTCCGTGATTATCGAAAGTGTCCGCTCTTATAAAAAATAAAAGAAGCCTAAAAAATCTCCCTTGGCGATGCTCTAATTTTGATCTGGATTATCTTTTTCGTTTATTCCCGGGGTACCCATATTGAATTGATCGATGAGGCCGTCTCCGAGCTTTTGAAATTCTTCGCTCCGTGCCATCTCGCGGACCTTCACGGGGTCGAAATTGCCATTGAAATATAGAAATGAACCGCGGGCCGCGTTGTTGTTGTAGATCAATATTTCTTTGACCGCATTTCGTTTTTCCCGTATCGAAACGATATTGCGCTTCAGGTCGTCGTTCTTTCGGTATACTTCGATGAACGAACTTCCGGTAATTCCGTTCATTTGCTTGTTCAAGAATTGAGTTCTCGCAGGTGTGGTACTCGGAAACTGCATATACCGCAAATCTCTCGTGTTGCCGATCAACGATTGCATCTCAGGTGATATGTTGCCGATCAATGACAACATGAACTGGGGTACCCGAATTGCGGTAACCTGGTCATCGTTTTTGTGGGCCTCGTAAAACGAATCTATCGAATTGTACGTACTACAGGCGCTGAGCAGCATGAGACCGCCTAATATCAGTGTTCTTTTGATCATGGTCGTGTGTTTAGAATATATGTTTAAATATAAAGAAATTAACAACAAGCGTTCCAAACTGGATCTTGTGGCGGGTCGGCGACGATTTCCAACATTTCCTTTTTTACCGGATGGACAAAAGCGAGCCTACGTGCGTGTAAATGAATGCTGCCATCGGTATTGCTACGATCGAAGCCGTACTTAAGGTCCCCCTTGATAGGGCAACCGATGGCCGCCAATTGTGCGCGTATCTGATGGTGCCTTCCGGTCTGCAGATCGATTTCCAACAAGGCATAGCGGTCGAGTTTTTTGGCGATCCGGTATTCGAGAACCGCTCTTTTACTGTCGTGGACTTCTTTGGTATGGGCGTACGATTTGTTCTGTTTGGTATTCCGCTTTAACCAATGGATCAAGGTATCATGCTGATTTTCAGGATTGTTCTTGACAATGGCCCAATACGTTTTTTTCGTTGCCTTTTCGGCGAACAATCGGTTCATTCGTGTGAGGGCCTTTGACGTTTTGGCAAAGACCACGATACCTGAAGTAGGGCGATCTAAACGATGGGCCACTCCCAAATACACATTGCCCGGCTTATCGTACTTTTTCTTGATATATGCCTTTACCACCTCGCTTAATGGCGCATCACCGGTCTTATCGCCCTGAACGATATCGCCCGGACGCTTGTTGACCGCGATCAAATGGTTGTCTTCGTAGAGCACTAGAAGATTCTCAGGATTGGAAAGTGTTTTAACGGCCACTAAATTGCCAAATTTTTATTCCTGAAAGATAATAATAGAATCAGTAGAACGCCCACGGTGACCGAAACATCCGCCATATTGAAAATACCTGTTTTTAGAAATCCGATCTTGATCTGAAAGAAGTCCGTTACCGAGCCATATAGAATGCGGTCTATTAGATTTCCGATACCTCCACCGATGACAAAGGCAAATGCGATGATCAACCAATTATCAAGATTTGTTTTTTGTAAAATTCGAAAAAGTAAGATCATAAGTACCAATACGGGCAGTATCTGTAGCAGAATGACTTTGAGGATAGGGGGCAGGTTACGTCCGAAACCCAGCATGGCACCGGTGTTCTCGACATTGGTAAGAATAAATTTGTCTTGAATGACCTGTATGTAATCATTGGGATCTACATTTTTGCGAACCACATCTTTTGAGATTTGGTCGCAACCAATGTTCAGCAATACGATCAATAAAATAATTGTTCTTCGCATCAATTTCATGCTTGTTACGTGTCACGTGGAATATCAAAAGATGACATCAATATTGTTCATCATCGTTCGGAAAATCCCGGTTTTTGACATCTTTTACATAGTTTGAAATCGCATTGCCCATTTCTTCGTACAGGTTCATATAGCGGCGCAGAAATCTTGGGTTGAACTCATGGGTCATGCCCAATAGGTCATGAATGACCAGTACCTGGCCATCGGCATATTTTCCGCCGCCGATCCCTATGGTCGGTATGCTGATACTTTCGGAGACTTTTTTGGTCAATGCTGCCGGAATCTTTTCGAGTACGATGCCAAAACAGCCCAGCTTTTCAAGCAGTTTGGCGTCTTCCAACAATTTCTCGGCCTCTTCGTCTTCTTTGGCCCGTACACTGTAGGTTCCGAATTTATATATCGACTGGGGCGTAAGCCCCAAGTGCCCCATAACCGGAATGCCCGCATTTAGAATACGTTTGACCGATTCTTTGATCTCGATGCCGCCTTCCAATTTCACGGCATGGGCGCCACTTTCCTTCATGATCCGAATGGCGGAACGCAACGCCTCCTTTGGGTCGCTCTGATAACTGCCAAAAGGAATATCGACTACGACCAGGGCGCGGTGTACCGCTCGTATCACCGATGAGGCATGGTATATCATTTGGTCCAGCGTTATGGGCAGGGTGGTCTCGTGACCGGCCATCACGTTACTTGCTGAATCGCCCACTAGAATGACATCGACATGGGCATCGTCGACGATTTTGGCCATGCTGTAGTCATAGGAGGTGAGCATCGAAATTTTTTCCCCATTTCGTTTCATCTCGATCAATGACTTGGTGGTGATCCTTTTGTATTCTTTTTTCGCCGTTGACATACCCTTTTGTTTTGGTGCGATAAATGTAAGGAAATTGTTGAGATTCCTCCTGACGGGGTGTACGGCAAATTTCGCTTGTGGCAACCAACAATGATTTATTTTGATTTCTTCTTTCCTTGTTGTCCCCTCTCCAATCTCCCCGGCGGGGAGAGGTTTCCCTCTTTAGGAGGAATCAAGGGAGGACTTTTTAGTAAGCGGTGAAATTTGTCGTGTACCCTTCTGACGTCATACAGGTAACACCAATAAGGCCATTTCGAACGAAAGTAATACAGCGCGGAATCTTTTACTATTTTTACAAAAATCCACAAAATGAAAAAAATAGTTTTTGCAATTGCGACCCTAGCTTCTTTTTGGGCGAATGCCCAAGCGGATGAAAAAATGGCCGTACAAAAGACCGTTGAAGATTTTTTCGAGGCCTTTCATGCGCAAGACTCCGTAAAAATAAGGGCTTTGACGGCCAAGGACATTACCTTGCAGAGTATCGGCACGAACAAGGCCGGGAAAACCCAATTGCGCATCGACGATTTTGATGCTTTTTTAAATGGGATCGTGGGCATACCCAAAGAGCGCAAGTTTCAGGAAAAAATCAATTCGTACAGTATTCAGGTCGATGGCCCGATGGCCAATGCTTGGACGGAATATGAATTCTGGATCGATGGTAAACTGAGCCATTGCGGGGTCAATTCATTTCAAATGATCGACGAAGGCGATGGTTGGAAGATCATCTATTTAATCGATACGCGCCGCAGAGAAGGGTGCGGGTCACCGTAATCAAAACTTGGTACATCATTAGTACCCTGTTGTATGTCCTTTGAAAAAAAAATTAGCGTTCCAAATAAGCCCACGTGAAATTTGGATGATGTCCATTTGCTCGAACCATTTTTACCCAGAGTAACGTCATATGTTCTAAATGAAGCGATTGAGATAAATCACCGACATCTATTGTTTCGAATCCTAGATCGGTATTGAGTAAACTCACTTTGCCTTTTGCTTCTGAGTTATTTCCTGCAATAAGCATAGCAGGTTTGACCGTGTGATTTGGAAAAATTGGATTTTCTAAATTTTCAAATCCATATATGGTATAGGCTTTTACTACACGGGCATTTTTTGCCCATTCTTGCACTTTTTCAGCACCCGAAATTTTACTTTCCAGTCCGTGTGAAATTCCAGCACCAACAGGATTGGTACAATCTATCAGAGTTTTGCCTTTAAATTCTAATGGTTTTAAAATATCTTCATTGAATTTGAACGGCGTTGCTAAGAAAATCACTTCCGAAGCATCAATAGCTTCCTGAATTGGTAGTGCTAAAAACGAAGTGTTTTTAGCCTGTGCTTTTGTCACGCTACCACTTTCTACATCATTGTGAGCTATTATTATTTCGTGCCCTTTTTTCTGAAAATTATTGGCCAATGAAAAGCCTACATTGCCAATTCCTATAAATGCTAATTTCATTATTGTAGTTTAAAATTGTTTTCTTATAAATACACCAGGATTCACATCTGTATCGGAAAATCTACTTTCATTAAAATTCACTGCTAATCCAAATTGATACCCTTTTCTATCTAATCCAAGTCGAACTCTTTGAACACTGTTTAAATGTCCTATTTGTCCGAATGCCGAAAATAATTCTAAACTTGAATATAATTTCCAATCATTCTTCAAGTTAGGCGTAAACCGAAGAATAGAAAACCAACTGTAAAGCAATTCATCACTTAAATTGATAGACGGCAAAGCGTAAATCATAAAATTATTGGTTACTTTAAAATAGTGAATTCCAGCATCTATACCAGAATTGGTGGAAGAAATACGACCAAGTATCGTTCCACCAAAACCAGATTTTGTAGTATAATTTAAGTAAGCACCTGTAAATAAATCTGTTCGTTGTTCATCGTATTGTGCGGTAGCTCTCGCTCTTGAGAAAAGTGATACTCGATTCTGCTCGTCAAAAAATTTAAGGTATTGTGCATCAATAAAAATGCGCTCTGTACCAGTCATAAGCTCGAAACTTTGCGCCTTGCTTGTTGAACAAATTATGGTTAAAAAGAAGAACAATAAAACCTCCTTCATTGAGAATATACCGATAACTATTTAGATAATTGACTTATAAGCATTCTTGCGGCAGCCGCACCAGAGTTTTGCTGCTGCCCTGTGATTAGGTTTCCATCTTCGATAGCATAAGAACTAAATGGTGCAGCTACTTTAAAAGTCGTGTTTGGTAACTTTTGTGCTTCCTCTTCTATCCAATAGGGTTGTATTTTTTGACCAACAGCTTTATCTGCATATTCTTCTTCTGCATTGGCAAAGCCAGTCCAAGTTTTACCATCTACAATGAGTTTTCCATCAGATGTTTTAGCTTCCAATAGCAAGGTTGCCGAATGACAAACAGCTGCACTTGGCTTTCCAGACTCGTAGAAATTAGCAAAGAGCTTTTGTAAATCTTTATTTCCTTTAAAAGTATACATTGGACCTTGGCCACCTACCAAAAAGATAGCGTCATAATCGTTGTAATTAACCTCATTTAATGATTTGGTGTTTTCGAGCATTTTGTTGAACCAATCCAATTGCATATATCCCAATGAAATAACATCGTGTGCCGAATAACCACTTGCGTCTGTTGGGTTAGAATAACCGTCCATTACAATTTTGCCACCTTTGGTTGAAACCAATTCTACTTCATATCCTGCTTCCTGAAAAACGTGTAGAGGATGTGTTAATTCGGCAGCCCAAAATCCTATTGGCCATCCTGTTTGTTCTGAAACGGTTGGACTACTTGCAACCATCAAGATTTTACCTTTGTAAGGCATTCCGTGAGCGTGTACATAACTGTTAGTCTCGTTTACTTTAGCTTCCATTTTTTCATTTTTTGAATTATTACTTGTCTGAGATTGACATGAACTGAATGTGAAAAGAGACAGTATCGTGAGAATTAAAATGTTTGATTTCATCTGAATTTGATTTTTATTTAATTATTAGGCAAATGTCAGATATCTACTTACTTTTGACAATATACTTACTCGTTTGAGAGGTACTAACTTTTTAGAAAGTAATAAGTAAATCAATTGATTATGCCAGATTTTATTTATAACAATAAAGTATATTACAATCCGGTAGAGTTCGCTATGGACAGAATAGGCGGCACTTGGAAAATGCCAATACTGTGGCGTTTGAAAGAAAGGGTTTTCCGATTTGGAGAATTAAAAAAAGACATTCCCCACATAACGGACAAAATGCTCACAAGCCAGTTGAGACAATTAGAGGCAGAGGGATTTATTCACCGAAAGGTTTACCCAGTTGTCCCACCTAAAGTAGAGTATACAATAACTGAAAAAGGATTGACTTCAATACCAATTATAGAAACAATCCGAAATTATGGACTCGAACTTATGAAAAAGGAAGGATTGAAAGAAAAATGATAAGCGGTATAGAACATTGTGTACTATAAGTAATAGCGGTTTAAGTGATTAAGCGAAAAACAATATATAAATCAAAGGTCAGTCTAAGACTGAAAAGTTAGTGAGTAGAAATCCGCCACTTTTCATATGTAAGACAGTTGCCATTAATACTGAAAAACAATGAGACAAATTTCTATCTTCCTGTTTTTGATTTTAGTAGGTTGTAAAAACGAAACCAAAAACCAAAATAAAATCGGAACTGACAATCAATCTGAAATGACTACTGAAACCGAGGATGGAATTGATAAATCAGTATCTGAAATGTGGAACGACTTTATCGAATCAAATCCTGAATGTAAAAACGACGGAATACCTGAATCGGACTTTTTTCATAATAACGAAGCTGACGCAAACCGATTGGCGAAATTGACTCTGACTGGAGAAAAAAGAGCTTCATCAGGCCTATATAGCTTGTACGAACAATACAATGCGGATTTACCAGCTGTTGGAGCAAAACAAATCGTAACCGACTTTAATGGAAAGGCAATAGCAATTATAGAAAATGTAAAAGTGGACACAATTCCGTTCAATAAAATTTCCAAAGAATATGCTGAAATGGATATGGGAACGGATATTGAACCACTTGAAAAATGGAAAAAAGCGCATTGGGAGTTTTTTGAAAATTTCTTAAACGAAAGCGGAGGAAAACCGACTGAGGAAATGCTAATAGTAGCCGTGGAATTTAAAAAAATATGGCCGTTATAAGGAATAAAGTACTAATGGCACCACGGCATACAACTAATTGCTATCCGAATTGCCATACTTCGACTACGCTTAGCGCAGTATTGAAAATTCCTGCAATCGATCATCTTTAGGGTCGGGCGTATATTTTTCGTTGAAAAAGTCAGTAACGATCATACGGAGGACACTTATCAACAATCGCTTAAGAATACGCCGATCGCGAGGCCGCCCGTTGATGTTTCCTTATATTTCGCGTTCATGTCCTTGGCAGTTTCCCACATGGTCTGTACCACTTTATCGAATGGTACTTTCGCTTCAGAGGCATCGGAACCCAAGGCCAGCTCGGCCGCATTGATCGCTTTTATGGCGCCCATGCTGTTGCGTTCGATACAAGGTATCTGAACCAGTCCGCCAATGGGGTCGCAGGTAAGTCCTAAATGGTGCTCCATGGCAATTTCTGCGGCCATGAGAACCTGTTCGGGTGTTCCGCCCAAAAGCTCGGTCAGGGCCCCGGCCGCCATGGCCGATGACACCCCGATTTCGGCCTGGCATCCACCCATGGCCGCCGAAATGGTCGCTCCCTTTTTGAAGATACTTCCTATTTCGCCGGCGACGAGCAAGAATTTTTTGATATGTTCGAAATCGGCCCGATGGTTTTCGATGACCATATAATACATGAGCACGGCAGGGATCACGCCCGCGCTGCCATTGGTGGGTGCCGTAACCACTCTTCCCAACGAGGCGTTGACTTCATTGACCGAAAGCGCAAAGCAACTGACCCATTTTAGGATCTGTCTGAATTTCACCTCTGTTTTTCGAATGGTCTGTAGCCAATTTTCCGGGGAATCATAACTGGCTGCACCCGCCATTAAATTCTTGTGTATATCAAAAGCCCTACGACGAACGTTTAGGCCGCCCGGAAGGTTGCCTTCGGTATGGCAACCGATATACATGCACTCGAGCATCGTTTCCCAAATACGGCGGATCTCGGTATCGATTTTCGCATCGTCCCTCAAAGAGCGTTCATTTTCCAAGACGATTTCCGAAATCGTTTTCTGCTCTTTTTGGCAATAGGAAAGAAGTTCAGTGCCCTTTTGAATCGGGAAGGGCAGTAATTTAAAATCTTCGATTTTCTTTTTGGCGTTTTTGCGGGCCTCCGTTACAACAAAACCCCCACCTATGGAATAGTAGGTTTTGGTCTTCTTTTTTCCGGATGAAAGAATCGCCTCGAATTTGAGTCCGTTCGCATGGAATGGTAAAAACTTCCGATGGAAAATAATATTCGATTTGGGATCAAAGGGCAATTTTTTTTCACCCGCGAAATGAAGTACTTGATCGTCTTTGATCTTTTGTACAACGTATTGAATATCCGAGGGTTCGATGGTTACGGGATCCGTTCCCGATAGCCCCAGCATAATGGCATAATCGGTGGCATGGCCCTTGCCGGTGAGCGACAAAGATCCATAGACATGTGCCGTTACTTGTTCTATTTCTTCAAAGAGTGCCGCGGCCTTCATTTCTGCGATCCATCGTTCAGCCGCGCGCCAAGGTCCCAAGGTGTGCGAACTAGAAGGCCCGATTCCGATTTTTAGCATGTCGAAAATACTGATGGACTCCAACTTTTATGCAGAATTTAATTTGGGATAAAGATAGGCAATATGCGTTGTCGAAAAAGAAAATTTTATCACAACGGACTTATGGACAAAATGGACTTAGCACCTAAACGATAGGTTTTTCACCCCTTTAATTTATGGGCGATTTTTTGTCCGGTCAACGCAAGTTCGGTGGCCAAAAAACAATGGTCTTGGGTCATCGCTGTTTCAGTGCGGTGCACCACGTCGCTCACCAATTGTTCGCCATAGGGCATGTGCACATTGTTGCAGTCAAAGTACTTGGTCTCTTTCTGGTTGACCAAGAACAAGTGGTTGCCGCCTTCCCTTCCCGCGATATCGATATATTTTCGCATCTCTATGTATCCTTCGGTACCCAAGATAAACGTGCGGCCATCGCCCCAGGTGCCGAGTCCTTCAGGTGTGAACCAGTCGATTCGGATATAACCGGTCGCATGATCGCTGCGCACGCTCATATCTCCAAAATCTTGATAATCGGGATAATCTGGAATATTGAAATTTCCGGTCTGCGCAAAACTTACCTCCGCTTGTTTCGAGTTGGTATAATAAAGAAACTGATCGCATTGGTGCGAACCAATATCACATAAGATGCCCCCTGCCTTTTCAGGATAAAAGAACCAATCTGGCCGGTTTTCGGGCCGCATGCGATGGGGCCCCAGCCCTATGAGTTGTACCACTTTGCCAATGGCTCCCTCTTGCACGAGTTTTCCGGCCATTACCGAAGCAGGATTTCCCAACCGCTCACTGTACTTTATCGAATAGATCCGTTTTGTCTCTTTTTGTACTTTTTTTACTTCATTGAACTGTTCAAAAGTGACAATGCCCGGTTTATCTGCCATATAGTCCTTACCCGATTGCATCACACGAATACCGATGGGGGCACGGTCTACGGGTATGGCCGCACTGGCGACCAATTGTATGGAGTTGTCTTCAATGATCTCGTCCTCGCTTTTGGCGATTTTCACATCAGGGTATCGCTTTTTGAAGTTTTCCAATAAATCAGGTTCCTTGGCGTACACGGCAACCAAAGTTCCACCTCCGTTCAGCAATGCGTTGACCATGCCATAGATATGCCCATGGTTGAGACCGATGACGGAGAATCTAATGGCGTCTTTTGGTTTTGTTCGCTTTTCAGGTTTCACGATAACAGTTTCGGGCCTGGCGGTTGCATGTAGGTCATGCCAGAACATGTCATAGGGCATAATCGATGCCGCGGCGATTCCTGCGGCTGAAGATAATCCGCGGGTCAAAAAATTACGTCTGTCCGTTTTCATTTAAGATACCAATTTAAACTTTGGTTTATAGTGCATTGTAAATTATGAAAATAAAATCATTTTGTCCGGCTCCATGCCATAAACATAGGAAGAGGGAAGGTGAAATTCCTTTTTGGTATCGGAAACGCTGTTTAGAAGGCCCCAAAAATACTCTAGGGAACAATAAATGACATCATGTCATGTCGCCATTGCTTGGCATATTGTTTGACATTTACCTACCGACAAAAAAAAGCACTAATATTTAATACATATAGAATGAGCAAAATCATAGGTATAGATTTGGGTACGACCAATAGCTGCGTTTCCGTGATGGAAGGTAACGAGCCCGTTGTAATACCCAATGCCGAAGGAAAAAGAACTACACCATCGGTCATTGCATTTGTAGAAGGTGGTGAGATCAAGGTGGGCGATCCTGCAAAAAGACAGGCGGTCACCAATCCTGAAAAAACGATTTATTCCATCAAAAGGTTTATGGGCAATAAATTTTCGGAATGTAAGGCCGAAATTGACCGTGTTCCCTATAAAGTGGTGAAGGGCGATAACAATACGCCAAGGGTCGATATTGACGGGCGTTTGTATACGCCTCAAGAGTTGTCGGCCATGGTACTTCAGAAAATGAAGAAGACCGCCGAAGACTATTTAGGACAAGATGTTTCAAGAGCTGTAATTACGGTTCCGGCTTATTTTAACGATGCACAGCGACAGGCCACCAAAGAAGCTGGTGAAATTGCCGGTTTGACCGTTGAGCGAATCATCAATGAGCCTACAGCGGCCTCTTTGGCCTATGGAATGGACAAAAAGGACACCGATCAAAAAATAGTCGTCTTTGACTTTGGCGGGGGAACCCACGATGTTTCCATTTTGGAATTGGGCGATGGCGTATTCGAAGTATTGGCCACTGATGGCGATACCCATTTGGGCGGTGACGATGTAGACCAGAAAATAATCAATTGGTTGGCCGAAGAATTCAAGAAAGACGAAAGCATCGACCTTCGTGATGATGCCATGGCGTTACAGCGACTTCGTGAAGCTGCCGAAAAAGCAAAAATAGAATTGTCATCTTCGGCGCAGACCGAGATCAACCTGCCTTATGTGACCGCTACGGCCACCGGGCCCAAACACTTGGTACGTACCTTGACACGGGCAAAGTTCGAACAATTGATCGAAGACTTGGTGAAAAGGACCATCGAGCCTTGCCAAACGGCATTGAAATCGGCCGGACTTTCAAAAAGTGATATCGACGAGATTATTTTGGTGGGAGGTTCTACCAGGATTCCCGCGGTACAGGAAGCCGTTGAAAAATTCTTCGGCAAAAAACCTTCAAAAGGGGTGAACCCTGATGAGGTAGTGGCCGTTGGTGCGGCGATTCAAGGTGGCGTGCTTACTGGAGACGTAAAAGATGTATTGTTGTTGGATGTTACCCCATTATCCTTGGGTATTGAAACCATGGGTAGCGTGATGACCAAGTTGATCGATGCGAATACCACGATACCGACCAAGAAGTCACAGGTATTCTCTACGGCAGCCGATAACCAGCCTTCGGTCGAGATCCATGTTTTGCAAGGTGAACGGCCTATGGCAGCAGATAATAAGACGATAGGAAGATTTCATTTAGACGGAATTCCTCCCGCACCAAGGGGAACACCTCAGATCGAAGTGACCTTTGATATCGATGCCAACGGAATCATTAAGGTTTCGGCGACCGATAAGGCAACGAACAAGACACAGGACATACGTATCGAAGCTTCTTCAGGTTTGACGGAAGAGGAAATCGAAAAGATGAAGGCCGAGGCCGAGGCCAATGCCGAATCTGATAAAAAAGCCAAGGAAACGGCCGATAAGCTGAACGAGGCCGATAGCATGATTTTCCAGACAGAAAAACAATTGAAGGAATTTGGCGATAAATTGTCGGATGACAAGAAAAAGCCGATAGAAGATGCTCTGGAAGAACTAAAGAAGGCCTATGAAAGCAAGGACCTGGCCGTGATCACAACAGCTTTGGAGAAGATCAACGAAGCATGGAAGGTCGCGTCAGAAGAAATGTACAAGGCCCAGGCCGAAGCCCAGCAGAACGGTGCCGCCCCCGAGGGTGGTGATGCCACTGCCGATGCCGGTGGCGAAGGCGACAATGTCGAAGACGTTGATTTCGAGGAAGTGAAATAATTCCGAGAACCTTTAGATTTCAAAAAGCACCATTCATTAATGGTGCTTTTTTATTTTGGTCTCCTCTATTTGATCTTTAGGCTTCTTGAAGGTTCGCGGCCGTAGCCTTTTACGAGTAGGGAATCTTTCAAAAATGTAACCGTAGCAAAAGAAGAGGAATCTTCTGTGTCGACCATGCCTTTGAAGTTCAGGTAATGAACGCCATTTCTTTGAACATAGCTACCGGCATGATTGTGGCCGTTGAAATAAAACTTAACACAATCGTATTTATCGATAATGGCCAAAAGCTGTTCATAGTTCCAGAGATTGTGCGCCTGTTCTTCACCCAGTGCGGGAAAATGGCAATAAAAGCCTACGCGTTGGCCCTGTTCGGTCGCCAACCTTAATTCATCTTCGATCCAAGCCAATTGCCCATGGCCCAGGCCTCCGTTCCATTCCTTCAGATTCGGCATGTCTTTGCTCGATATATGGTTGAACAATGAATCGGTCTGCTGTCTTTTATCCTCGGTCAAGGCACCATGAACGCTAAGGTCGTTTCCATCGAGAACGATAAAACGCCAATCGTTCTTAACAACACTATAGTACCGGTCCTTGATATTCATTTTTTCAAAAATCAGGGGTTTGAGCGAATCCGCCACACTAAAATCATGATTGCCCAGAACGTGGTATTTTTTCGATTTAAGGCCGTTCCATATTGGGGTTACAGAATCATAGCTTTCAAAATTCCTATCGATGAAATCCCCTAAATGGATAGCATACTCCAAAGCGCGTTCATTGAATGTGTTCACGGCCTGTCGTAAACGACCGGGTGATTTTCTATAATGGCGAACCCCCGCTGCTTCACAGTTGCAGTATTGACAGTCTGCCACAATGCCTACCTCGAACCCCGTGTATTCGGAAACCTGTTTCTTTTTAATATTGCATCCGATGAGTACCAAGAAAAAGAAGAATAGAAAGATTGATTTTTGATAGACGTGCATCGTTGAAGGTTTACGAATTTTAGCAGGTAAAGATACGTCACCGTCTTTTTTAAATAGGGATTTCATGTCAAACTCATCTAAAACACAGAGATCGTTTGACGATTTGGCATCCCTTTTGTTTCTAATTGATCGAATAACAAGTAATTTTACGGTATGGTAAAAAACTACACCTATTTGGTATTGATATTAACGGCAATCGTTCCGCAGTTCATTTTATCCCAGGAAATCAAAATTTTCAGAACGTCCGATTTTGACTTAAAAGGGAAAGTGAAAAAGTGCTTGGTGCTCACCCATTATGGCAAAGAGGAGTATGAATTCAATATTGATGGCCTATTGACGAAGTCGGTGACCCGCTATAATGATCAAGATTACGACGTTACCCACTACAAATATTCAGGAGATGAACTTTTGGAGAAAAGATCGGAAGTTTATCGCGACGATGTTTTTGACGAAAATACGTCGATCGCCAATTTCTACACCATCGATACCACTGAAAATCGTAAGGTTACCGAAAAGATCATTTCGTACTCGAAGGAATTTTTGGGCCAAAATGAATATCATTACGATGCGGAGGGCAAGCTCATTAAAGTTTTTCGTAACGATAATGAGGGAAGTGATGAGACCGAAATCGTGTACACCAATGTCAAAGGAGAGTTCACAAAGACGATCAAGGTCAACGGCATTGTTCTGCGATCTGTGAGAACCTCTGAAAAAAAAGGAAAAGACCAAGGCAAAAATAGCATTGTTTTAACGAAGGAGTTTATCGAAGGACAGCCCAACAAGGCCGTTGAGGAAGTTAAAAATGGTATAGGCCTGTTACAGGATCGAACACTCTATTACTTTGATACCAAAACAAACCAATTCGTGCCTGAAGCTTCGATGTCGTATGCATACGACGAAAATAACATGCTCATAAAAACCGAAACCAAGACCGGGGAAGTTGTTGAAATAAAAGAGTATATCTACCAATTTGATGGCTCAGAATATGCCAATTGGGTGAAGCAAATCGTAAAACCCGAAAATGATTACAAAACCCGGGAAATCAGTTATTACAAAACTGAAAAACTCGTTGTTGAAGAGTAACTACTTGATTTCGATTTAAAATTTGGCATTTTTATGGTCAAAGATTCATAAAATTGGCATTTGTTCCCTCGAGCGCAGGCGAGAGGTAGGTAAGATTTGAGATCTTGAATGAGGTCTCGACTGCGCTCGACCTGACCTAAATGCATAAACTACTAAAAACCAGTTTAGGATTTCAAGTAAGTTGTATCGAACTCACTTTAACTAGCTTCGCCCGGCCTTTATTTGCCGCCATTCCTCCTTTAGAATTCCGTAACAGCAGGTGTTCCTTTTGAAGCCATCCAATAGGTACACATCTTTTCGAAGTATGCCTTCTAGGGTGCACCCCAATTTTTCGACCGCTTTTCGTGATCGCATGTTGCGTTCATCGACCCTGAACTCGACTTTTTCGAAGCCCATGGTTTCGAAGGCATGATCCAGCATCAAGATTTTCATTTGTCCATTTAGTCCGCTGCCCTGAAATTCCCGCCCGATCCATGTTGAACCTATATGCAACACTTTATTGGCCCAATGAATGTGCATATACCTCGTGCTACCGGCAAAGCTGTCGGTAGCCTTGTCAAAAATGATAAAGGGAATGTCGGTCTTTTTACGTTGACCCTCCAAGGCAGTTTCCACATAGTTTTTCAACCCTTCTTTATGCGCTATGTCAGATGGAGAATATTGCACCAATTTGTCCTGGGCGGCAATAGCGTACAAATGGTGAAAATTATCAAGCGTCAAAGGTGATAGTCTCACCCTTTCGTTTTCAAGGATAATCGCATGTTGTTGCTCCATAGCCTTATTTTTTTAAGGATTCGTATTCTTTCTTGAGCAAGCGATATTGGATCAATGAGACATAAACATTATCATCAATGGTATGGTCTCTTTTGACATCATGGTCTATGAGTTCAGCCTCTTTGATCATTCCGTTTTTGACCATCACTTTTCCGGAAGCACTGTTCGTCGTGAGATAGACGGCGATTATTTTGTTGAGTCCGAGCGTTTCAAATCCGAATTTCAGTATTGCCTCGACGGCTTCAGTGGCAAAGCCCAGGTTCCAAAAAGGTTCCGCTATCCAATATCCCAATTCGGCCCTATTGTTCTGCACATCAAGGGTTAGGCCAATTCCTCCAATAAATGAATCATCTAAATTCAGTCGCACGGCAAATATGTACCGATCTTTATCCTGAAAACCCTGATTGACCATTTGGATCCACGAAATGGCATCTTCTTCGTGGTAGGGGTGGGGCATAGTACGGGTATTTTCAACGATCTTGATATTGTCGGCATGTGAAACGATAACGGGAACATCGTTCCATTTCGGTTGGTTCAGCACCAATCTTTCCGTTCTAAGTTCAGGAAAATCTTCCATGATCATATCAATGCGTTTATCAGTTCTTTTTTGATTTCATGGCCTCCTTCATAAATTACCTGCTCGGCCTTGCCGTTAAAGAGCAGCTCTATTTTTTTCGATTCGTCTCGCAGCCTATCTTCGTTGATGTATTCATCTTGATTGCCGATCAACACCTTTACCTTGGTGCCGTAATCTTTTATAAAGTCAAAATCACTTGGCTCCAGTTCGGTAGGTATTCCACCCGCATAAAGTATTAAATGTTCACACCTCGGTTTTTGATATGCCGCCCAGCGCATTGCAATCGATACCCCTTGTGAAAATCCGAAAACGATTAGCTTACAGGTTTCGGGAATTTTTTCAACCTCAAAAACGGCATCTAAATAGGCCAATACATTTTTCTTTTCAAGGGCCGTGTTTTCTTTGGTAAGCCAACTCGCGCCTACATGACGGTATTCATTCTTGAGATAGTACTTTGAAGGGGCCTGGGGGGCAATGAAATAATTCTCTTCTGGGGGAAGTTCATCGAAATACTTGAGAAAATACCGACTCAAGAAACCGATTCCGTGAAATACGATCCAGACATTCTTGGTTTTTTCAGACATTTTGTTCAATGTCTCGTACGTATTGGTCGTTCGGTACGACACTTGTTTTTCAGTAGTATGCATAACAAAAGGCCTTTTGTAAAGAAAGGCTTTAATGGTATTTAATATTCTATAGCGCGAAATTCTTGAAAGTTCCCATAGAAGGAATATTATATCCGTAATTTTGAAAAAAATACTTCCGTGAACGAATTAAAAGAAAAAATTCTAAAGGTCTGCAACGATTCATCCAAGAATACCATGATGGAGACCTTGCAGATCGAATATATTGATGTAGGTGAAAATTTCTTGACGGCCAAAATGCCGGTTAATTCTAAAGTACATCAACCCGATGGGATCTTACATGGCGGTGCCATGGTCGCTTTGGCCGAAAGTGTCGGTAGTATGGCATCGTATATCTTTTTGGATGCCGAGAATTTTTTTGTCCGTGGCATCGAGATATCGGCCAACCATGTAAAAAGCGTAAGCGAGGGAGAGGTTTTTGCTACCGCCACCATAGTACATAAAGGCCGTACGACCCAATTGTGGGATATCAAATTAAGAAATGCCAAAGATGAATTGATATCCATCTGCAAACTAACAACGATTGCCCTGCCCAAAAAATAGGTTTTAGAATGACTCCTGATTTTTTATCGGCGATAGCGCAACAGCTTTCAAAGCAATTGCCATTTGTAGTTTACCGAAAGCCCAAAGCATCGTTTATCTCGGCCATTTTTCAAGCGGATCCCAAATTGAACACGATCAGGGACTTTTCGGAAACAGGATTTGTATTTGCGCCTTTTGATGCCGACAATCCTTCCTATTTTATAAAAACGGATACGATCCTCAAAGATCCGACACATTATGAAACGGCACCAATAGCTTATAAAAAGGTGGAAAACATCGATTCGGAAGACAAAACCTCCTATATAAAACTGGTGCAAAAGGCCATAACCGAAACCAATAAGGGAACATTTGAAAAAGTCGTACTTTCAAGAAGTATTGTTTTTAAATGTGCGGTCAAGCCTTTAGAAATATTACAGTCTTTGATCCATAGGTACGAAAACGCCTTATGTTATCTATGGTACCATCCAAAAGTCGGTATGTGGATGGGGGCCACACCCGAAAAATTGTTGCATGCCGAAGGTAATCGTTTGACGACCATGTCTTTGGCCGGAACACAAAAATACAATGGAGAGAATACGCCTACATGGGGCGAAAAAGAAAGGAAGGAACAACAATTGGTCACCGAATATATTGCGGCAGCGCTTAAGGAACAAGTAAATAATCTTGAAATCTCCGAAACCGAAACTGTACGCGCAGGAAACCTTCGGCACTTGCGCACAAAGTTATCAGGTACAATGAACCACAATTTGGCATCGGTCATCAAGGTACTTCATCCCACACCTGCGGTGTGCGGCATGCCTTTGGCAGCCACGAAAAAATTCGTCATGGAAAACGAAGGGTACGAACGTAAATTCTACACCGGTTATTTAGGAGAGCTTAACTTTAAGAAAGAATCAGACCTTTTTGTGAACCTAAGGTGTATGGAATTTAGTGGTGGCTTTGCGACGATTTACGTCGGGGGCGGGATTACCAAAGATTCGGTGCCACAAAATGAATGGGAAGAGACCGTCGCAAAAAGTCGCACAATGCTCGACGTACTCTTAAATTGAAAATTATTGGTCTATAACGGGGTGGCATTGTATTTTTGTCGACTATGAAGCATTCGAGTATTCCGTCGGCTAGGTCCGTTGTTCAACATTGCAAAGCAAAGGGACTTGAGAACGTTGTAATTTCTCCCGGATCAAGAAATGCCCCATTGACCATTGGGTTCTCCGAAGATCCATTTTTCAAATGTTTCAGCATTGTCGACGAACGTTGTGCCGGGTTTTTTGCCCTGGGCATTGCGCAGCAGATAAGACGTCCCGTGGTTTTGGTGTGCACCTCTGGCAGTGCCTTGTTGAATTATTATCCTGCCATTGCCGAAGCTTTTTATAGCGATATCCCCTTGGTCGTTATTTCGGCCGATAGACCAGCCTATAAGGTCGATATTGGCGACGGTCAGACCATTCGCCAAGACCGTGTTTTCGATAGGCACATCGGTTATTCGGCCAATTTACGCCAAGATATATCACATTCAACAGAGCGTATTTCATACTATGCACCTCAATGGTTGACAGGTGGTTCGGTCGATCGGTTGCAACAAGAAGTTTTAACTTTCAATGTCCAAGAATTGAACAAGGCCATCAATATTGCGTTGAAGGAACGTACGCCAGTGCACATCAACATTCCTTTTGAAGAGCCGTTGTACGACGTGTCAAAAGCCCCTCCCGTAGATCCTGAATTGGTTTTCAATGATGAAGAGAGCAATCTCGAAATTAAGATGGAAACGTTTTGGGACGTTTGGAATGCTTCGGAACGAAAAATGATTCTTGTGGGGGTGAATCCCCCTAATACAATTGAACAACAGTTTCTCGATGTTCTGGCGAAAGACCCTTCAGTGGTGGTCTTGACCGAGACTACATCGAACTTGCACCATCCAAATTTCTTTCCCAGTATCGATAGCATAATTGCCCCGGTTGAAAAGCTTGAGGATAATGCGACTGTCTTTAAAAAACTACAACCCGATTTGTTGTTCACTTTTGGTGGTCTTATCGTATCGAAAAAAATCAAGGCCTTTCTAAGGGAATATCGTCCCAGGCACCATTGGCATGTCGATTCGAAAAAAGCTTTGAATACTTTTTTCTGTCTTTCACATCACTTTAAAATGGATGCCAACGCGTTCTTTCGTGATTTTGTTCAAGGAATAAAACCAATATCGAGTAATTATTATAGGCAATGGAATGCCTTGAAAGAGCATTATTTGGAAAAAAGGGAAGCCTATTTAAATGAAATGCCTTTTTCCGATATGACGGTTTTCAATCATGTCTTAAAAAGTATCCCCCCGAATTATCAACTGCAATTGGCCAATAGTTCCACGGTTCGGTACGCACAACTTTTTGACCAAGACCCTTCTGTAAAAGTATATTGCAACAGAGGAACAAGCGGTATCGATGGCAGTACCTCTACCGCTATCGGAGCCTCTATGTACCATAAAGAACCTACCATTTTTATCAGTGGAGACCTTGGTTTTCTCTATGATAGCAACGGTTTGTGGAATACCCACATAAGACCCGATTTTCGAATAATCGTGGTCAACAACGGCGGGGGAGGGATCTTTAGAATTCTACCCGGCAAGGAAGACACTGCCAATTTTGAAACCTATTTCGAGACCGTACATGGCCTAAACGCCAAGAACCTTTGTCAAATGTTCGGTATTTCATATAGGTCTTCCGATAATCAAAAATCTTTGCAAGTCGCCCTTAATGATTTCTTTAATGAATCGAATAAACCTCAACTGCTTGAGGTTTTTACGCCGCGGTTTACCAACAATAAAATTTTGCTCGGTTATTTCGATTTTATATCTTCGGAAATTATTAACCATTAATTAATTTGAACACTAACTATTATGAGTAAAAGAGATGATTTAATCGTAAAGTATGCCGCGGATATCAAAGAAAAATTTGGCGAATCCGCCGACATGGATCTTTTGACCAAGGTAACCGTTGGGCTTGGCCCGGCCATCTATAATTTGGATGCTTCAAAGGTTTCAGGCAACGATGATAAAGAATTGGAGACGGTCAAAAACAACTATTTGATTAAAAAACTGGGAATGAAAGATGGTCCTCAGTTAATGGAAGCCATCAAAAGTGTTTTGGATAAATACGGATCATCCAATAAGAATAAACATCGTGCCGTAGTTTACTATATGCTTTGCAAGCATTTTAAAAAGGCCTCGGTTTATAAATAAGATCTATCGGGATAATAAAAACCGTTTCACTTAAGAAACGGTTTTTTTTTGCACCCTACTTGAACTACATTAGCGTCATGATAGCACTAGGAGATTTCAATACGCTTGAAATATTAAGGGAAACAAGCGTCGGCCTGTTTTTGGGCGACGGGGAAGGGAACGAGATTTTATTGCCCAATAAGTATGTGCCCGATACCTTTGAGATTGGCGGTGCGTTGACCGTTTTTTGTTATTTGGACCATGCCGAACGCCCTATAGCCACAAATATTGAACCAGAGATTATAATCAATGAATTCCAGTTGCTCAAAGTAGCCGAGGTCAATGAATTTGGAGCCTTTATGGATTGGGGATTGGAGAAGCACCTTTTGGTGCCTTTTCGAGAACAACGGCATAAGATGGTCGAGGGGCAATGGTATGTTGTTTACTGTTATCTAGATCAAAAAACCAATCGACTTGTGGGCTCGAACAAATTAGAACGTTTTTTGAGCAATGAAAATATCACGCTGACGGAAGGTGAGGAGGTAGAGCTCGTCGTTACCCGCAAGACCGAATTGGGATGGGAAGTAATTATAAACCATAAACACAAAGGCTTGGTATATTTTGATGAGGTGTTCAAAAAAGTATCAGTAGGGGATCTTACCAAGGGCGTCGTTAAAAAAATACGAAAGGATGGAAAGATCGATGTTTCGCTCCAACCCATTGGAGTTGATATTTTAGAGCCGGCCGCCAATAAAATCTACGAAACCTTGCAGGCCCATGGGGGTTTCCTTCCCTTGCATGACAAATCAAGTCCCGAAGCGATCAAAGAAGAACTGCAAATGAGCAAGAAAACTTTTAAAAAAGGGATAGGGACTCTTTACAAAGCAAGAAAAATCCTTATCAAAGCTGACGGTATTCATACAGCCAGATAGCATAATACATAATTATTACTCTTTTGATTATCAGTCTTATAGTAGTTTAACCATAGTTTTTTGGTACTTTGCCTGCTAAAAAGCTATTTTTGTAACAAAAGGCAAAATATTATTGTTAACAATGCCTTATTTTTTGTTAAATTTAGCCTTGACGGTCCCCTAAAAATTGTAAACAGATGCCATTCATAGAAGAAAGTGATTTGTTGGAGCTCCATAAGGACATAGACAAAGCCCAAATAATAAACGAACGCCTTTTAGATCAAATAAAATTCAAGAACAAAGAACTCAAGAGAAGTAAGATCCAGCGAAATGTGCTTGCCGGAATTACCGGACTTTTTTTGATCGGCACTTTGGCAATCACTGCTTTTACCGCCGGGTTGAGCCAGAATAATTTTGAGGCACAGGATCAATATGTGCTTTCAGATATCGATAGTTTGGACGCCATAAAGAATAGGTTGGACAATCTAAAACAGCAAAATGAAGAGTTGAGCTTAGTAAAGGAGTTTTATTTGGCCAAGAACTTTCTTGAAAAAGAAAAGGTCTACTCCGTTCAGGTTAAATCCTTTGTCGATAACAATGTGACCTTGGCATCTGAGGCACTTACCAATACCATGTTCGTTAAAACGAACCCATTTTATTCGTATTCCTTGGGAAACTTCGAAACCTTGCAGGAAGCCCAAAAATTCAGAAAACAATTGGTAGATATCGGGTTTAAAGATGCCTTTGTTGCTTCTTACAAAGAAGGTAAACGTATAAAAATAGAAGATCCATATTAGTTTGTCGAAACTCTCCACTTGGCTCGATGCGGCTAGGTTGCGCACGCTACCATTATCCGTTTCAGGGGTAATAACAGGTACGGCACTTGCCAATTTTCAAAGTTATTCTGACAAGAGGATATTTTTTCTAGCCTTGTTGACCACAATTAGCTTTCAAGTCACTTCAAATTTTGCCAATGATTATGGCGATGGTGTCAAAGGCACCGATAACGAAGGGCGAATCGGCCCAAAAAGGGTCTTGCAAAGTGGAATGTTAACGCGAAATGAGCTGAAGACCGGCATAATCATTTCCATTGTAATCAGCCTATTACTGGTACTTCTTGTTCTATATGTTGCATTCGGAACCGAGTATTTAGAATATTTTCTGCTTTTCACCGTTCTAGGACTGGTCAGCATTTGGGCGGCCGTACGATATACCATTGGGGATTCCGCATATGGTTATCATGGTTTGGGCGATTTGTCCGTGTTTCTCTTTTTTGGCCTTTTGGCCGTTGTAGGAACAATGTTTCTATATACAAAAGAGTGGGTCTGGTGGTCATTTTTGCCGGCTGCCGTAATTGGTCTTTTAAGTACAGGGGTTTTGAATCTGAACAATTTACGTGATTTTGAGAATGACCAAAAAGTAGGTAAGAATACATTGGTCGTTAAGATGGGTTTTCGAAAAGGAAAGCGCTACCATGTATTTTTATTGCTTACGGCATTTGGTTGTTTGATGGTTTTTATCCTATTGAAAGCTGCATTTTGGTATCATTTCTTGCCAATACTGGCCTTTGTTCCGATACTGTTGCATTTGTTGAAAGTTTGGCATACAAAAGAACCTATTAAACTAGATCCCGAGTTAAAAAAACTAGCGCTGAGCACCTTTTTGCTCGCCATGTTGTTTTATATCACTTATAATAATTTTTTGTAATTTTGAATACTAACCACCTAAATCCCAAACACTTTGGAACAACCTATTAGAATACTTATCGTAGAAGACAATGTGATTATTGCCGACGATATGCAATCGATGCTCGAAGAAATCGGTTATGAAATCGTTGATAACGTAATCGTTTATGAGCAGGCCGAAGAGGTCTTGAAGACAAAAGAAGTAGATCTCGTTCTTATCGATATTATCTTGGCATCCGACAAGACGGGCATCGATCTAGGAAAACATATTCGAGAGAACTATAACATACCGTTTATTTTCGTCACTTCCAATTCGGATCGGGCCACCGTTGAGAATGCCAAGACTGTCAAGCCGAACGGTTATTTGGTAAAACCGTTCGAACAGCAAGATCTGTACACTTCGATTGAAATTGCCTTGTCTAATTTTATTTATTCCGATGAAAAGCCAAGTGCTAGTAATGGCAGTTCTGATGTACCTATGTCGAACAGTGTTCTAAAAGATTCGATTTTTGTAAAGAAACAACATCTCTACTATCGCATTCAGTTTGAAGAGATACAGTTTATAAAGGCCGATAATGTCTATCTTGAGGTAAATACGGTCGATAAAAAGTTTTTGGTGCGCTCCCCGCTTAAAGATTATCTTGAAAAACTACCCAAGAACAAGTTTTATCGCGCGCACAAGTCCTACATTGTGAATGTTGACCACATAGATGCCATTAACTCTAAGGATATTATGATAAACAACAATTTGATTCCTATATCGAAGGAATTCAAAGAGTTTATCATATCTGCCATGAATTCTTAGAGCCTAATTTTTTAGGACAAATTCTTTGATTCGGTTTCAAAAATGTAAGGCTTGATCGGAAGTCTTGGTTTCCCATCTTGGGTTTATCTAACTGCAATTCTATTATCGTGAATTATGGTTACGCCTAATATGCCCACAAATAAAATTTTTGATATCCATGAAATGCAAAAAAAACCGATGAAATGCATGGTGAAACCCCATAATTGCATTACACAACAAAAATCGGGCATTACACAACATTATTCCTGAAGATACGGCACAAAACAATAATTTTGAAATCATTAGAAAAGGTACCCCAAACCTTATCATGTTGATAATAGACTTAAAAAAGCTGTGTACGCGTTATGCAGCTTTTTTTTAATGTTTCAGCGATATTCTCTGCAAGAGTTTTATTGATGGGTATTAAAGGTTGTGGCATCAAACGCACAGTTCAATTTGATTTGTTGAAAAAGATCTTGAACCAGAAAATCAAAGTTGTCAACATCATCGTAATTGTTCCGCAACAATTAATTGGTAAAACCGTTCTATTTTTGGCCTGTTCCGTCGATACTATGAAGAATTTGCTTGGCAAGACCCTGGGATTACTATTTATGACTTTTTTGGTCGTTGACCAGCTACCTGCCCAAGAAACCGCTACATCGACTTCAAGTACGTTCGATGTCTTTCAAAATGCCGACTCATCTGCAGCTCGATTTACCTTGTTCTTTGAAACTCCGAACAGGTATAGCGAGAATTCGGCATATGATTGGCTCGAAGTGGTCAACCAATATCTTAATTCGGCACAAAGATCGAATGACTCCACCGAAATGGCCCGTTATGGGCTCATGCAGTCACGATTATACCATGATTTGGGTGAGTATGATAGAAGCTTGGCCATTGCAAAAGAAATTTATCAAAGAGACGAAAAGCTAGATGCCGACCTCAAAGCGGTTCTTCTCGAGCTAATGGACGATGTTTATGGTAAATTAGGATTGTATACTGAACAAATCGAAATTCGAAAAGAAGAGAAAGATTTAGGCCTTACCGATAACATTGCATTTTACGATATCTATTCTAATCTCGGCCTATATCGTAAAGCAATGGAAGATTATATAGATTATGCCAAAAAGACATTGGATGAAAAGAATTATTATCAGGTTGCGGCGCACAAAAATACCGTTGGAACATACCTTAGACTAGATAAGTCTATACCAACCGCCCTTACACGCTTCAAGGAGGCCAGAAGCTATAGTGATCTTAATATGATCGATGTGACCAAGGTCAAAACTGAGAAAGAGATTATCGAGGGTAAACTTCTCAATGCCGAAATCTTGGGTAATATCGGTAAGTGCTATGTTGAGCTTCAACAGTATGAAGACGCCATTCCAAATCTAGAAACGAGTTTGGAGACTTTGGAGGAATACGGAAAAGGGACATTCTCTTCTGAGATCATAGAGAATAGATTGGCGATCGCAGAATGTTACCTGCAGTTGAACGATCTTGAAAAAGCAACGGATTACCTGAGCGATAATCTTACAACTAAAAAGCTGGACAACCTAATCAACAAGAACCGATTACTTTCTCTGTATTATAGTAAAACTTCAGATTATGAAAATTCCGCATTTTATCTGCGACGTATAATTCGCATTAAAGATTCCATCAATGCCAATGAATCGGAGTTGCGTACACAACAACTGGCCGCAGTGATGGACGAAGAAAAAAAGAACACAAAGAAAATAATGGACGCTCAAAAGGAGGATATTGAACGACAGAGAAGCGAAATGATCGCCCAAGATGAGCGTACCAACATAGTATTGATATCGCTGGTATTCACCTTGCTCTTGTTTTCAGGTCTGGTCTATGCATATCTAAGAAGTATAAAGAACCAAAGACTTATTGCCGAGCAAAAGCATATTATCGAAAATTCATTGATTGAGAAAGATTCTCTGTTGAAAGAGATACACCATAGGGTTAAGAACAATTTGCAAATGGTTTCAAGTTTGCTGAGCCTTCAGACCAAGAATACGCGAAGCAAGGCGGCCATTGAGGCTTTAGAAGAAGGTAAGAGTAGGGTAAAGGCGATGGCCTTGATCCATCAGAAACTATATCAGAACGATGATCTTTCGGTAATCGAAATGCAGGGGTACATCGAAAGTTTGATCAACAGTGTTCAATCGGTTTACAAAAAAGGGGGGCATAATATCAACATTACAATTGATGCCGAAGGAGTGGAACTTGATATCGATCGTGCGATTCCCTTTGGCCTGATTTTGAACGAGCTTGTATCTAATTCG
Organism: Meishania litoralis; assembly: GCF_042611095.1. Classification (NCBI taxonomy): domain Bacteria; kingdom Pseudomonadati; phylum Bacteroidota; class Flavobacteriia; order Flavobacteriales; family Flavobacteriaceae; genus Meishania; species Meishania litoralis. Next base: position 558,386 of record NZ_JBHFPV010000002.1, on the reverse strand, counting down.
TTCAAATATGCTTTTCCTCTTGATGATGAGAATGGCAAAATATATATACATCTTCGTAAAATAGGTGATAAGGAAGGTTACTTCGAGTATACCGACAATGGTGTCGGGCTGCCCGACGATACCGATGAAAGGGCCAATTCTTCAATGGGTATTCGCCTAATGAACCGTTTGGCCAACCAATTGCAGACTAAATTGAACGTAGACAACACCAAGGAAGGAGTTCGGTTCTGGTTCAACTTCGTGTAAGTTCTCACGCCAATGCCAAAATGATACAAGTTGATTTTACCGAATGTGTTGCTGTTAGGCAATAGGTGCTAAATCAAGAAAACACCCTGATCGAAACCTCATTGCTGCCGGCTTTTTTTTTCGGTTTTTCTTAATACGAACCGATGCAATAATCGCGGAAAAAATCTCTTGAGATAAACACCGATTACTTCTTTTCCACCCATGTACTTTTCATGCTTTTTCATTTCGATTGCCAAAATCATTTTTTTTGCAACAAGGTCGACTTGAAGTCCATTTTTGTTTTCAATATCATCCGTTCCTTGAGCGCTTCCATCTCCGGTCAAGGCATTTTTGGCCACATTGGTGTCTACGTAACCGGGGCAAACCATGGTAACATCGATACCGTCTTTTTCATGCTCCAACCGAAGTACGTCAAAAAAACCGTGTAGTGCGTGTTTTGATCCGCAATAGCCGGACCGCGGGGGTGCCCCGAATTTTCCCATTAAACTGGTAACGGTCACAAAATGACCGGCTTGTTGCGAAATAAAATGGGGCAGCACGGCCTTGGTTATGCCTACCGTGCCCAAGTAGTTGATTTCCATTAATTTCTTATAGACCTCTAATTTGGTATCGATGATGTATGACCTTTGACTGATTCCGGCATTGTTTATCAAGATATCGATTTTGCCAAATTCGGCTATAGCCTTTGAAGCGGTTTCGGTCATCGTTTCAGTTATCTCGAGATCCAGAGGAATTACGCTTACCTTTTCTGGATTATGGCACTTGTTTTTTACCCGCAGCAGTTCCACTTCCTTTCTCGATGAGATTATAAGATTACAGTCTCTTGCAGATAAGGCATAGGCCAAAGCTTCGCCGATTCCAGAAGATGCACCCGTGATCCAAACTGTTTTCCCGTTTATCCTGTTCATTTATATAGCTTTCAGACCTAAAATATAGTTAAATTTGAACGCATCGATGAAGGCTTCCTATAAAAAATATATACTCGATTTCAAACGACCTAGCGGTACTTCTCGCGGGGTAATGCTACAAAAAGAAACCTGGTTCATCATCTTGGAGGAACAAGGGAAGTTTGGAATTGGCGAGTGCGGATTGTTAAAAGGCCTCAGTATTGACGATGTGCCTGATTATGAAAAACGTCTTGCCTGGGTTTGTGACAACATAGCGGTGGGCAAAACATCGCTTTTGAGCCAACTGCAGGATTTTCCTAGTATCCAATTCGGAATCGAACAGGCTTTTCTCTCCTTTGCATCGGATCATCCTTTTCGGCTTTTCGCCTCTGATTTTCTTGAAAAGGAGCAGCCTATCAATATTAACGGACTGGTTTGGATGGGCGATGAACGCTTTATGCATGAACAGATCCAGCGGAAAATAAATGACGGCTTCACATGCATCAAGATGAAGATCGGTGCCTTGAATTTTGAGACCGAACTCAAGTTGTTGCGTTCGATAAGAAATGAATATTCCAAGGAGCAGATTGAACTTCGGGTCGATGCCAATGGTGCTTTTAAGAGCGATGAAGCCTTCGAAAGGCTTTCCGTTTTGGCCGAATTAGATTTACATTCCGTTGAACAGCCAATTGCACCGGGTGATTGGAAGACAATGCAAAGACTTTGTAAAAACACTCCGTTGCCCATCGCTCTGGATGAAGAACTGATAGGGGTTTCAGATGTTACGCAGAAAGAAAGTTTGATACGAACCATTAAACCACAACACATTATTTTGAAACCAAGTTTGATCGGAGGATGCCAAAGAAGCCAAGAGTGGATCGATCTGGCCGATAAATATGGAATAGGATGGTGGGTCACGAGTGCCTTGGAAAGCAATATTGGTCTAAATGCCATCGCGCAATGGGCATATACGGCCGGCAGCAAGATACCCCAAGGTTTGGGCACCGGCAGTCTCTACAAAAACAATTTCGATTCCCCTTTGCAAGTTGAAAAAGGGAACCTATATTACAGACAAAACAAGACTTGGAACGTTAACTTAATAAGAATTCTATGTACGTAGAACAGGGTTATAAAGGCGAATTGGGCCTTTGGAAATATTTTTTGATCCCCATGGGATTTATCGGTTTGATGGCATTGAACTATGCCGTGATCAAATTTTTGAATATTGATGTAGAGGCCCTAATGGCCTCTGAAATAGCGAAAAAAGGGGCCAATCGTTTTTTGGTCGAAATGTTGGTGCCTTTTGTGGTGGGTATCGTATTGTTGTTTCTTTGGGTAAAGTACATACATAAGCAGACATTGACTTCGTTGACCACGTCAAGAAGAAAAATTGATTGGAAAAGAGTATTTTTTGCCTTTGGTCTTTGGGCGGCGATTACCATTTCGTTGACCGCGATAGACATGTATTTTTCTCCAGAAGATTATGTTTTCAATTTTAAACCCGAGCCCTTTCTATACCTTATGATAATCGCTTTGCTGTTGATTCCGATTCAGACCAGTTTCGAGGAATATCTCTTTAGGGGGTATATGATTCAAGGGCTGGGTATTATGGCCAAAAATCGATGGGTGCCATTGGTAGTGACATCGGTATTGTTCGGCCTTATGCATATTGGCAACCCCGAAGTGGAAAAAATGGGTGCCGGTATCATGGTCTATTATATTGGCACAGGGTTCTTTTTGGGAATAATGACCTTAATGGATAGAGGTCTTGAATTGGCCCTTGGCTTTCATGCGTCCAATAATTTGGTGACCGCTTTGTTGGTTACGGCCGACAGTACCGCCTTTCAGGTAGATGCTGCATATAAATATGTGGCCGAGCCAACTTTGGGCTTCGATGCCTTTGTTCCCGTATTCGTAATATTTCCTATTTTATTATTTGTTTTTGCACGTAAATATGGATGGACCGATTGGAAAGATAGGTTGACCGGAAGAGTCGAAACCAAAGAAGTTTTTCTAGCGACAAATACAGCACCAATAGATGACGAATGAAATTCACCCGCAATTTAAACTCAACGGCATTCATTTTTCCAAGGAAGGCCTAAAGGAAGTCGGGTATAGTCTCGTCAAGGAGGGGGACCCTTATGAACATGCGATAGGCGATTTTCTGCTCGATTGGTGCAACGAGACCCCCCATATATCTGTCAGAACATCGGGTTCTACCGGAAAGCCGAAGCAAATTCTATTAAAGAAGCAGCATATGGTCAATTCGGCCCTGGCCACCAGTAAGTTCTTTGGATTGAGACCGGGAGATAAGGCCTTACATTGTTTGCCTGCCGAGTTTATAGCGGGTAAAATGATGTTGGTAAGGGCAATGGTACTCGGTCTTGAACTTGATTATTTGCAACCCTCCTCAAATCCGCTCGAATTGCTTTCAAAGCGCTATGACTTTTGTGCAATGGTTCCGATTCAGGTCGCTAATTCCCTGAAAAAACTGAATAACATCAAAACGTTGATCGTAGGTGGCGCGCCCATTTCCAATGCTTTAAGAACGAAGTTACGAAGTGTTGATTGCGAGATTTACGAAACATACGGAATGACTGAGACCATAACCCATATCGCGGCAAGAAAGATGGGTAATATCAGATCTACCGAGGCCGATGCCCATTTTAAGGTCCTTCCGGAAATCAATATATCTCAAGATAAAAGAAGTTGTTTGATTATAGATGCTCCGCACATTTGCGAAGAAATTATCATGACCAATGATGTAGTTCGGTTAATCTCGAAAAATGAATTTGAATGGTTGGGCCGCTATGATAATATCATTAATTCAGGTGGAATAAAATTGTTTCCTGAGCAGATTGAATCCAAATTGGAAGAAACTATTCCTAAGCCGTTTTTCGTAACGGGACTTCCTGATGAGGATTTAGGTGAAAAATTGGTGCTGATCGTGGAAGGCGTCCATGATACCCAGAAATTGGACAGAAAACTGAAGGAACTATCGAACCTTGAAAAGTTTGAGGTGCCCAAAGAAATATATGGGGTGCCCGAGTTTGTTTTTACGCCCAACAATAAAATTGCCAGGAAGAAAACCGTCCAGATCGCTTTGGACAGAATGTGATTCATTTTTGAAATTTGTCAAATTGTGTTTTTTCGTATTTTAATGCAAAATCCATAAAGTATATGAAGAAAATCATATTTTCAATGTTCGCCTTTACGATGATGGTCTCTGCCCAGCAAATACTTCCCGAAAATGAAAGGGCAAGGGTCGTTGATGAGATTTTGGCCGACCGGTTCGATAATTTGCTTCCCAAGTTGATGGACAATACCGATATCGATATGTGGATTCTAATTTCCAGGGAATACAACGAAGACCCGGTGTTGAGGACTATGTTGCCAGCTACTTGGTTGAATGCACGAAGAAGAACGATCCTGGTTTTTTATCGTGATAAGGTAAAGAATACAATCGAGAAATTGGCAGTTGCCAGATACGATGTGGGCGACAATATCAAATCGGCCTGGAACAAAGAGGAAGAACCCGATCAATGGAAACGTCTGATCCAATTGATAGAAGAGCGCAATCCTAAGAAAATAGGTCTTAATTATTCAAAGGACCACAACATTGCCGACGGGCTTGATAAGACCGACCATGATGAATTCATGGCATATTTGCCAAAAAAATACCATTCAAAAGTAGGTTCGGCCGAACAATTGGCGGTACGATGGATAGAAACCAGAACACCACGTGAAATGGTGATTTACAACCAACTGGTCGACATAACACATGACGTTATTTCGGAGGCTTTTTCTGAAAAAGTGATTACGCCCGGTATTACGACAACCTCGGAAGTGGAGTGGTGGATGCGCCAGAAAGTAACCGATTTGGGATTGGAAACATGGTTTCACCCTACGGTAGATGTGCAAAGGAGCAGCGAAGAATTGGTCGGTCACCTCTATTCGTTTTCAGGTCGGCCGAGCGATACGGTCATCTTGCCCGGCGATTTGCTGCATTGTGATTTTGGCATTACCTATTTACGGTTGAACACCGATTGTCAAGAACTGGCATATGTTCTGAAACCAAACGAAAAAACCGCGCCCCAATTTTTGATCGATGCCTTTAAGGATGGAAATCGAGTGCAGGATTTTCTGACCAAGAATATGACCGAAGGCCGTACAGGCAACGAGATTTTGGCCAAAGCTTTAGGGGAGGCAAAGGCTGCAGGGCTGCGCCCTGCGATATATACGCATCCATTGGGGCTCTATGGACACTCTGCCGGTACGACCATTGGCATGTGGGACGCGCAAGGTGGTGTCATGAAAGATGATGGCGAAAACTATCCGTTGAATCCGAATACGGTTTATGCCATTGAACTGAATACAACGGTTAACATTCGGGAGTGGAAGAGAGATATTCGTATTATGTTCGAGGAGGCGGGTTTCTTCGGCGAAAATGGCTTTCGATACGTAAATGGCCGACAAACTGAATTATTGCTTATACCACGGCAAAAAGAACAATTAGGAAATTAGGTCAATCGTATGACGCTTAGGTTCAGTCCATAAATTGCAACTGTTTCAAGCACCGATGATGAAAAAATCTATCTGTTCGCTGGTTTTTTTTCTTTTCTGCGCTTCGGTGTTTTCCCAAGAGTTGACCAAAACTATTTTTGGAACCATATCAGATGATTATGATGTTCTCAAGGGTGTAAATGTTATTGTCAAAGGGAGCGATATTGGTGTAACTTCAGATAATCAAGGAAAGTATAGTATTCAGGCCAAAAAGGGTGATGTTCTGGTTTTTTCGCGCATGGGTATGCTACCTATCGAAATAAAGGTCGAAGATGTCACTAGGGTCTTGAACGTTACGATGTTCGAGAAGGTCGAAGAGCTAAAAGAGGTGACCGTTGCAAAACGCAAGCGTAGAACGCAGCAATATTTTGCTAGAGAATATTACAGGGATTCGAGTATCATTAATTCCAATTTCGGATACCTCAGTCCTGAATTGGTCGGTTACGAGCTTCGAGTCGTTGACGGCAAAAATTTGAATAGAAAGGCCCGTGATATATTGGATGCCATTGCCGAACAATTACCTGGATTCACGGTTCGTACCATCAGAGGGGAGCGTTTTCTTTATGTCTCAAGTTATGGATCATTACGGGGTGAGCCTCCTGTAGCCTATGAGCTAGATGGACATATTTGGAAAGAAGCCCCTGTGGAGTTGGATATTAGAAAGGTAGTTAGAATAGGGGTCATTCCCCCCGATCAGTCAGCGCGTCGGTACGGCCCAGATATTGCACCTGGAGGAATGGTGATTATCAACACAAGTGACATCAATCACGGATCTGACGAAGATGGCAACCGCCCTTTCGATTTGGCCAGACTTCGGGGAAATATTTATCAAGGTGATGCCATTAGTGGCGATGACATAATCAGAAATGAACCAAATTACATCAAGGCCTTACATCGTGCCAAAGATTTTGAAACAGCCAAGAGTATATATCTCGATCAAAGTAAAATCTACGGAGACTCTTACTTCTTTACACTCGACATGTTTCGAATTTTTCGCGAAGAATTCGATGAATTGGCATTTTCGGACCATATCTTAGAAGTTTATATCGAAACTTTCGCATCTAACCCTGTAGCTTTGAAAGCACTTGCCTATTATCTTCAAAGCTATGCTGATTTTGAGGGTGCCAATAGACTATATAAAGAAATTTTTATTCAGAGACCGAATTATGCCCAATCGTACCTTGACTTGGCCAATAGTTATAGAGAAATTGATGATACCAAACGTGCAGCTTCATTATACGCCCGATATAATTATTTGGTAACCCATGATTTCTTGAAAAAAGATACCCTGGCATTTGGTAAAATCATGGATCGCGAGTTTAATAACCTTATAACGTTGAACGGAAGAGACATACTTTTCAAGAATGAAGTCAAAAAGTCCGTGCTGGAGGAAGATTTCAAAGGGACCCGTTTGGTTTTTGAATGGAACGATAGTGAAGCGGAATTCGAATTACAGTTTGTAAACCCTGAGAATCACTATTATACTTCAATGCATGCATTGATCGCAAATGCAGCTCGTATTCGCGATGAAAAACTTCTTGGGTACTCTTGCGAAGAATTTCTGATTGATGAATCATTGCCTGGCACTTGGTTGGTGAATGCAAAGTATCTGGGTAATAAAAAATTGACCCCGACCTATATGAAGGCAACAAGATATTATGACTACGGACGCGTCTCTCAGCGCAAGGAAACCAAAGTATATAAACTGGGATTACGAAACGTAACCAAGAACTTTTTAGTATTAAGAACGCTTCAAGAGTTGTTTCGAACTAAGAATCGGTTTGATTTGGTAAATTTCTGTTATAAGGTGAAGATTTAGCCTATAATAGTCGCAAAATTTTAATTTGTAATATATTTAGCACAAATTGTTTTTATGAGACTATCAGTTACTTTTTTCTTATTATTCATTGGTTTTTTTGCAGTTTCCCAAGACAAGGTCAACATGATAAGTGGTGTAGTGTCCGACATGGGCTACCCTTTGGCCAATGCCAACATTGCAATAAAGGGCCTTGGAGAAGGGGTTCAAACCGACTCGAAGGGCCGATACGAAATAACGGCAAGACCTAGGGATGTTCTGGTCTTCAGCTACATTGGTATGCACACGGTTGAAATCATCGTTGAGGATGTTACCTCGATCCTCAATATTGATATGGTACCAAAAGTTGAAGAACTTGATGAAGTTGTTGTGCAGCAAAAGAAGCCAGAAGGACAGCGCGGCTTGATGCTTGATTATGCCTCAAATAAGAATATCTTTAGAACGGCTTATGGTTATATCGATGCGACAAAGACAGGATACTCCATGTCTAGCATCGATGGCGCCGATTTAAATCCCAGTGCCATAGACTTGATCACGGCATTACAGGGAAAAATTCCGGGGATTACCGTGGCAACGGCAGATGGAGTCAATGGAAGTTCCCAAAGGGTAATCTATATGCGTGGCAGAAGTTCTGCTAATAATCCGAGACCGGTTATCTATGAGGTCGACGGTACCATTTTCGAAACGGCACCTGATTTTTTGCAAATCGACAATATTGATCGCGTAGCCACCATACCTGGCCTGGCGGGCGTCATAAGATATGGGCAGATTGCTGCAGGAGGGGTAATAATCATTAATACCAAAAGAGGAAATGTGATTCGCGAAGAGGGCACGAACAAAGTGTACGATCATGCAAAACTTCGCAACAATATTTTTGACGAAAAGACCGGTGTCAGCAAACTCACCAGAGAACCGCCCAACTATATCGGCTTAATCGATTCGGCTGATTCGGCCGATGATGCATTTCGGATCTATGAAGAACAGAAGAAGTTGTTCGGTAATTCGGCCTATTTTTTTATAGAGTCGTCCAATGTCTTTTTGAACAAATGGAAAAATACTGAGAGATCTCTTGGAATATTGAACGAAATGAAGGAGTTGTTTGCAGATAACCCGAATGTTTTAAAGGCATTGGCCTATACCTATGAAGAAAGGGGACAATTAAAAGATGCTATGGACATCTATATTGCTATTTTCAAGCAAAGACCGCGATACGCACAGTCGTATCGTGACCTTGCCAATAGTTATACCGAAAACGGATTCTATAAAAAGGCATTGTCACTATACGCACGATACGAACAATTGCGAAAATTGGATACAACGACCAGTGACTTTGAAGGTATTGACGGTATAATAGAGGTTGAATCAACCAATCTCATTGCACAAAAAGGTGACGAGATGTCGATTTCTAATGGCGATATATTAGATGCCGATATAGGTGGCACAAGGGTACTTTTTGAATGGAACAATAGTGAGGCCGAATTTGATTTGCAGTTTGTCAATCCCGAAAATCATTATTTTATATCGAGCCATACACTGCAGAACAGTGCAGACATGATCAAAGACGAAAAGCTCAAAGGGTATAGTTGCGAACAATTTTTTATAGACGAGAATATGCCGGGAGTTTGGAGAATCAATATTACGTATTTTGGCAATAAGGGTTTCAATCCTACCTACATCAAAGCAACCACCTATAATGACTATGGCCGCCCATCACAGACCAAAAAAGTGACGCTATTGCCATTGGTGGAAAAGAATATTAATATAGAATTTCTAAAACTTGTGGTCCAGAATCGATTGGTTCGAAATTAAGTTTAAACGGCGATATTTATCAAAAGATTGATGGTATGGGGTATTTCGATAGAGAACTATTTCTGGTGTTCGGCAAAGCCCCATTTTTTGACCTAGGATATATTTTAGGCTTAAAAAAAACCATTTTCCTGTCCCTTGCCATCATTAGCTTTTCACTTTCGGCACAAGAATCGACCATAAGCCTAAGCGGAACCGTTACCGATTATGAAAATCGGCCTTTGGAAGGTGTCTCCATTACGCTCAAGGGAACTTTAGAGGGTGCCCAGACAGATAAGAGGGGTTTTTATGAGATTGACGTAAAAGTGGCTGATACACTTGTTTTTTCACATGTGGGTATGCATACGAAACAGATTGCCATTGAGGATCATATAGACCGCTTGAATGTGCAATTGTTCATAAACGTTCAAGAATTGGACGAGGTACAAGTGAAGAAAAGGAGGGTAAAGACCCAAAAAGACCTACTGGCCGAATACCCTACCAATAAGAATTTGATAAAGACTTCGAGGGGCATTTTGGATAAAGATCGCACTTCATTTTCAATGCGGATAGTTGACGGTGATCAGATACTTCCGACAGGTAATGATTTTTTGACCTCATTACGATCTCATTTTCCGAATATGGTCGTTCACAGGGATACAACTCCGCCAAGAGTTTATCTTTGGAACCCCGGTTCTATTAATAACGAAAGCCCGCCGCCAGCTGCAATTTTCGATGTAGATGGTATAATATATGAGCAGACTCCTACGTGGTTGATTCCTAGCGAAATTGACCGTATAGCCGTGATGAAAAGAAATGGGGCTTTCAAATACGGCCCGCAAGGGGCAGGAGGGGTAATCATTATCAATACAAAAGAAAAGACGCGTATTGACGAGCTTGATGTAGAAAGAGTCTATAATAACAGGGGTTTGGTAGATAGTTTAACTAAAGAATCCAACAAACCGACAAGGTATACGCCAAAAAAGTTTGATTTTATCGAGAAATATGAAGAAGCGAAATCGAGGCAAAAGGCATGGACAATTTTTAATGAAGACAAGGAAAACCATTTGGACTCACCGGTTTACTTTTTTGAGACCTCCAGATATTTTTTAAAACGATGGCAAGACGAAACAAATGCAATTGCCATCCTTGAAATGGCGAAGCAAAGTTTCGCTGACAATGTTGCCGTAAGAAAGGCAATCGCATATTTTTTGGAAGAAATGGGACAGTATGGGCTGGCCCTTCAGCACTATCTCGACATACTCAAACTTAGGTCTAGTGCGGCCCAATCGAATCGAGACGTCGCCAATGCTCAAAATGAAGTGGGCGATTATACGAAAGCCCTTTTGAGGTACGCGAGGTACGAAAAGGCCATTGTGTTATTCGATTCCATTGCTTTTGACCCCTTTGGTGCCGATTTGCTCATTTCGGTAGAGACGAACAATATTCTAAGGCAAAGACGTAAAGAACTAGATATATCGGAAAATCAGATTAACAAAGAACTCGAAGTCGCGACGACAAGGGTTTTATTGGAATGGAATCTAGACGATTTTGAATTCGAAATACAATTGACCGACCCCGAAGACCTTTTTGTACTTTGGAACAATTATGACAAATCGACGCCAGAAATGGAAATGGCACAAAAAAAGGGATATTCTAGCAAGCAGTTTTTTTTGGACGATTCCTTGGAAGGTGATTGGAAGCTTAACTTGAATTATCGGTACGAAGAAAACAAGGTGCCCGCAGTCTTGAAGGTTACTACTTTTTTGGATTATGGACTCCCTACGCAAAAAAGCGAGTCCAAGGTGTTTAGGTTGTACGATTTGCAATCGAGTTTTCACTTGGCCACTATCGATACATCGGGCAAGAAGATATCCTTTTAAACCTGTAGAACCCCCATATTAAAGGGTTTGTCAATGGGGGCATTATTGGCCGCCGCGATGCCCATTGATATCCATTTACGGGTATCTAAAGGATCGATAATGGCGTCGGTCCAAAGTCGGGAAGCTGCATAATAAGGCGAAATTTGGTTGTCGTACCGGGCCTTGATCTGATCATAAAGTTCTTTTTCCTTTTTTTCCGTTATTGCCTCACCTTTCTTTTTTAAGGATGATTTTTCGATCTGTAGCAATACCTTGGCCGCCGAGTTACCACTCATAACCGCAAGTTCGGCACTTGGCCAAGCCATTATCAAACGAGGGTCATAGGCCTTGCCGCACATGGCATAGTTTCCTGCACCGTAACTGTTACCGATTACCACCGTAAATTTGGGTACGACCGAATTACTTACGGCATTGACCATTTTCGCACCGTCTTTGATGATTCCACCATGCTCGCTTTTACTGCCGACCATAAAGCCAGTAACATCCTGCAGAAATACCAACGGAATCTTCTTTTGGTTGCAGTTGGCGATGAAACGGGTAGCCTTGTCCGCCGAATCGGAATATATGACCCCTCCGAACTGCATTTCGCCCTTGGTGGTCTTCACGACTTTGCGCTGATTGGCGACAATACCGACCGCCCAGCCATCGATGCGGGCATAGCCCGTTAAAATGGTTTTTCCATATCCTTTTTTGTATTCTTCGAAATCAGAATTGTCGACCAAGCGTTTTATGATTTCCAACATATCGTATTGGTCCGTTCTTGAAGCGGGGAGAATTCCATAAACATCTTTTGGATTCTCTATTGGTTTTTGTGATTTTGTTCGATTGTAACCTGCTTTGTCAAAATCACCGATTTTACCGACGATATTTTTTATGGTATCCAGAGCATCTTCGTCATCTTTGGCCTTGTAGTCGGTTACTCCACTGATTTCACTATGCGTTGTTGCACCACCCAGGGTTTCGTTATCTATGTTCTCGCCTATGGCAGCTTTGACGAGGTAGCTTCCGGCCAAAAAAATGCTTCCGGTCTTATCGACGATCAACGCCTCATCACTCATGATGGGTAGATAGGCCCCACCTGCAACACAGCTTCCCATGACGGCGGCGATCTGGGTAATTCCCATACTGCTCATTATGGCATTGTTTCGAAAAATTCGCCCAAAATGTTCTTTGTCAGGAAAGATTTCATCTTGCATGGGTAGATATACGCCCGCACTATCCACTAAATAAATTATCGGAAGTCGGTTTTCGATGGCGATTTCCTGGGCCCGTAGATTTTTCTTTGCGGTTATAGGAAACCAGGCTCCGGCTTTGACCGTCGCGTCATTGGCTACAACGATACATTGCTTCCCAGAAACATAACCGATTTTGACGACCACACCGCCAGAAGGGCAACCACCATGGTCTTCGTACATACCTTCGCCCACCAAAGCACCGATTTCGATTCGGTCGCTTCCATCGTCCAATAAGTAGTCGATTCTTTCACGAGCTGTCAGTTTACCTTGGGCATGTTGTTTTTCAATACGGGTTTTTCCTCCGCCCATTTTAACTTTTGCAAGTCTTTTGTTCAGCTCCGACAGCTGTAGTTTATTGTGGTCTTCGTTCTTGTTGAATTTGATATCCATTACGGTATGCTTTCATTGATGTTGCTAAAGATAAGGAGTAAAATTTGATTACATTTGGGCAAAGGTGACGGTATTTATGGATAGTATCAGATGGGGAATTTTAGGCCCGGGAAAGATAGCGCATAGTTTTGCAAAGGATTTAAAATTGGTAGAATGGGGTGAATTGACGGCCGTTGGATCCCGAGATATCGAAAGGGCCAAAACCTTTGCACAAGCGTTTGGTGCATCGGAATATTTCGGCTCTTATGAAGAATTGCTCGATTCGAACAATGTAGATGTCATTTATATCGCTACCCCTCATACCGGCCATGCCGAATGGGCCATCAAGGCCATGGAGAAGGGCAAGCATGTACTTTGTGAAAAACCTATGGGCGTTAATGGGGCAGAGGTGCGTCGCATGATAAAAACGGCTACCGAGAACAATGTCTTTTTAATGGAAGCCTTATGGAGCCGATTCAATCCTACCATAATCGAAGTCAAAAAACTAATCGATGAAGGACAAATTGGTACTCTAGGTTATTTGAATGCCGATTTTGCCTTTTATGCCATGGATCGAGATGAAAAGGGAAGGGTCTTGAATCCTGAACTGGCGGGGGGATCATTGCTGGATATTGGTATATATCCGGTTTTTTTATCTTATTTGATGTTGGGCAATCCCGAAAAAATACAGGCAAGCTCCAAATTTCATTCCACCGGGGCCGAGATTCAGACCTCCATTATTTTTGAATACAAAAACGCGCAAGCCGTGCTTTACAGCGGATTCACTTCAAAATCATCCATGCGGGCCGAACTTTCAGGAAGCAAGGGTACTCTTTATATCAACCCATGTTGGCATGAAGCGGAATCATATTCAATCGAAAAAAACGACGAAATCAAGTGTTATGATGTCCCCAAGATAGGAAAAGGGTATTCCCACGAAATTATCGAGGTCCATAAATGCATTCGAAATGGCGGACTACAAAGTGACCTATGGAACCATCAAAACAGTCTGGACCTTATCGACCTACTAGATGCCGTTCGTTCGAAAACAGGTATTACGTTTCCATTCGATACCTGATTCGTCATTGAACGACTTCAGGGTGTCTTACCATGCCTGTCAATCCTTTTTAGTACGATCTCAGCATTTAAATCTCGATTATCGCGTAAAAATTCCGATATTTGGGGTTACTACAAACCAATCTGAATACCATGGGAATGAACAAAAATACCGTACTTGCTTGGGCTACATATATAATGATAATCGTGGGTCTCGGCCTCATTGCACTTGGGGCATTTCGGTATAACGAAGTAGCTGGCTGGGGTTTTGCCTCCGTCGGAATCGGTTTTTTTGCCATAGCATGGGTATTCAATGCCTTGAAGGGCAGGGTTTGAAACAACAAAAACTTCCCAACCTAGTAAAATAAGAAAATGAGCGACGACAAGAAGGTAATCTTCTCAATGGCCGGGGTTACCAAAACCTATAAAAATGCCAATACTCCCGTACTAAAGAATATTTATCTGAGCTTTTTCTACGGGGCTAAAATCGGTATCCTGGGGCTAAATGGTTCCGGTAAATCGACACTATTGAAAATCATTGCGGGCGTTGATAAAAATTATCAGGGCGATGTGGTTTTTTCTCCAGGATATCAAGTAGGCTATTTGGAGCAGGAGCCACAACTGGACGAAACCAAAACCGTGATCGAGGTCGTTCGCGAGGGTGTTTCAGAAACCGTCGCCATTCTCGATGAGTATAACAAGATCAATGACATGTTCGGGTTGCCCGAAGTCTATGAGGATGCCGATAAGATGCAAATGCTCATGGACAAACAGGCCGAGTTGCAGGACAAGATCGATGCCGCGAATGCATGGGAGCTTGATACAAAGCTCGAAATAGCCATGGATGCGCTGCGTACTCCCGAAGCCGATAAAAAAATAGGCGTTCTTTCGGGGGGTGAAAGAAGGAGGGTGGCATTGTGCAGATTGCTTTTGCAAGAACCACAGATTTTATTGCTCGATGAGCCGACCAACCATTTGGATGCAGAGTCCGTGCATTGGTTGGAACACCATTTGGCGCAATATAAAGGAACGGTAATCGCGGTTACTCACGACCGCTATTTTTTGGATAACGTGGCCGGATGGATCCTTGAACTTGATAGGGGAGAAGGTATTCCATGGAAAGGGAACTATTCAAGCTGGTTGGATCAAAAATCAAAGCGATTGGCCCAGGAGAGCAAGTCCGCCTCTAAAAGACAAAAGACCTTGGAACGTGAGCTTGAATGGGTACGTCAGGGCGCCAAAGGGCGCCAGACCAAGCAAAAGGCACGCTTGAAGAATTATGACAAGCTCATGAGCCAGGACCAGAAGCAGCTTGATGAAAAACTTGAAATCTACATTCCGAACGGACCGCGATTGGGTACGAACGTGATCGAAGCGAAAGGGGTAGCCAAGGCCTACGGTGATAAGTTGTTGTACGAAGATTTGAATTTCAAATTACCACAGGCGGGTATTGTCGGGATCATAGGCCCTAACGGCGCAGGTAAGACCACTATATTTCGAATGATAATGGGGGAGGAGACCCCTGATAAGGGAGAATTTGAGGTGGGAGACACGGCGAAAATAGCCTATGTCGACCAAAGCCATTCGAACATCGATCCCGACAAGACGATATGGCAAAACTTCAGCGATGAACAAGAATTGGTAATGATGGGTGGCAGGCAGGTCAATTCGCGTGCCTATTTGAGCCGCTTTAATTTTTCGGGTAGCGAGCAGAACAAAAAAGTCAATATGCTGTCAGGAGGTGAGCGCAATAGGCTACATCTGGCAATGACCTTGAAGGAAGAGGGCAACGTATTGCTCTTGGACGAACCTACCAACGATCTTGATGTAAATACATTACGGGCCCTTGAAGAAGGTCTTGAGAATTTTGCCGGCTGTGCGGTGGTCATCTCCCACGACCGTTGGTTCTTGGATCGTATATGTACCCATATTTTGGCATTCGAGGGTGACTCCCAAGTGTATTTCTTCGAAGGCTCTTTTTCCGATTATGAGGAAAATAGGAGAAAACGCCTTGGAGCCGATACGATTCCTAAACGTTTGAAATACAAGAAGTTGGTGCGCTAGAAGTCATCTTTTGGATACCAATCGAGTTGTATCACCTCAATATCAGGATTTCCTGCATTGACGATTTCTTTAAACTTTGAAACATCGCTTACGTCTGGGTTGCCCCTGTAATGGTAGGGATAGACTTGTTTCGGTTTGAAATCCAATACGGCGTCGGCCGCACTTTCTTCGGTCATTGTGTAGGGCAGATTCATACAGATAAACGCCTTATCGATATTTTCAAGTGCCCTCATTTCGGGTATATCTTCGGTATCGCCCGAAAAATAGATGCGTTGATCGCCGAGGTTAAGTATGTAGCCATTGCCGCGCCCTTTTTCGTGGAATTTCAAGGCTTCTTCCCTAAGGTTATACATGGGAACGGCCTCTACCACGATTCCGTAACGTTCTTTCGAATCGCCATTGTTCAGAATATCGATTTGGGGTACAAAAGCATCGGGCATCTTGTCCGCCACGGCCTGGGGCATGATTATTTTGGCTTTTTCGGTATCAAGTGCCTGAAGGGTCTCCACGTTTAAATGATCCCCGTGAATGTCGGTGATCAAAATAAGGTCGGGGGCTTTTTGGCCCTCAAAAGCTTCCGCGCCGCCTACGGGATCGACATATATGGTCAAATCTTTCCATTCAAGAACGACGGTGGCGTGCTCGATGGGTACGATTTTCAAATTTTCTTTGGTTGACAACTCTAATACCTTAAAAGATTCTGGCGATGTAACAGCATTTTCTATATCCGAATCGATAAACGGCCCAGATTTGGTTTTTTCCTTGCATGCAAAAAAAGTGAGGTTAACCGCTACTAGAGCAATAAATATTTTTTTCATGATCGATTTAATTTAGTAAAAGTTCCATTTTTATATCGCTACGTACATACGGATTTTCTTTTTCCAAAGGGATTTCCGTAAAACCGTATTTTCGGTAAATATGTAGTGCGGCATCTAATTTTGTACTTGAATAAAGTATAATTTTTTTCCAACCTCCCTTTTTCGCGAAATCTATTGCAAAGGTCAGTAGGTGTTGTCCGATTTTCATCCCTTGGTAATTTTCGTCCACGGCCATCTTTCCGAGTTCGAACACATCGTTTTCGATCTTTATGAATGAAAAACAGCCAATAATGGATTTTTCATGTTCAGCAAAAAAAATATATCCTCCTTTGTCGATTATCGAATTTTCGCAGTCCCTTAAAAGTAGTACATCTTTAGGCTCTACAAAGAAAAATTTTTCGAGCCAAGCTTGGTTAAGATCCTTAAAGCGACCAGCATACTTTGGTTCAAACGGAATTATCTTTATATCCATAGATGGTCTGCCACTGATTATACTTGACAAGTATTAAAGATCGGTAAAAAATATTTCTTTGATCAAAAAATCCAATTCGAATCTTGAACCGTATATAGAACGACACAAACAAACACTGTATTAAACAGAAAAACAAAAGTTAATTAATTCTAACATTATGACTGAAACAAAGAATAACAATGGATTAAAAGTATTGGCCGGTCTTCTAGGTGTAATACTGATCGGTACGATTATCTATACCGTAAGTCTTTATCAAGACAAGCAGAAGACCGAAAAGGTGCTTACCCAAGAGAAGCAATTAGTGGTCGAGGACCTTAATAGCTTGAAATCTGAATACGATAAGGCTATTTTGGAAAGCAATGCGACCAATGAAGAGCTTGTCGAGGCAAGGGACAACATTGCGAAGTACATTGATTCCGTAAAGAACATGAAAGGTGATATCGCCAGTCTTTCAAGATATAGAAGGCAAGTGAGTGTTCTTAAAGCGGAAAGGGAGCAATTATTGAAGCAGGTTGATTCACTTACCCGTTCGAACACCATGATCGCGATGCAACGTGATAGTACGTACGTCGAGTTGGAAAAACAAACGGTGTTCAACGATTCTTTGGTCGTTCAGAATACCCAATTGGCCGACGTTGTCGAGAAAGGTTCGGCTTTGAACTTGGTGACTATGAACGTTGATGCCGTTAGGGAGCGTAACAGCGGTAAATTGGTTTCTACGCAAAGAGCTGGTAGAACTGACAAATTAAAAGTATGTTTTACCGTTGCGAACAATACGATTGCGCAAGCCGGTGATCGCGAGTTCTTCGTAGAGGTTCTTGACCCACAAGGTAACGTTATGGGCGAAAGCTATTCAAAAACCAATGAAAATGGTGCTTCGATAACCTATAGCAAAGGAACCAACTTTTACTATGAAAATAGCACTTTGGATGTTTGCGACTACATAAACAAGCCAGCCAGCGATTTTCAAAAAGGAAATTACATGGTCAACGTTTATGATGACAAATTGAAGTTATTGGCTACTTCAGAATTTACCTTGAAGTAAGATACTATCCATTAACAATAAAAGGGCCACTCCAAAGAGTGGCCCTTTTTTTATACTATCAAGTTTTTTTTACCCAAGTCCTCCGACCATATCTTCTGGTTTTACCCATTGATCATATTCTTCGGCGGTAACATACCCTAGATTAATCGCTTCTTCCTTTAAGGTAGTACCATTTTTATGTGCGGTATTGGCTATTTCCGCAGCTTTATAATAGCCGATTTTGGTATTAAGAGCGGTTACAAGCATCAAAGAATTGTTCAAAAGTTCTTTGATGACGCCATGATTGGGCGCTATGCCCACGGCGCAGTTTATATCGAAACTCACACAGGCATCGCCCAACAACTGCGCTGATTGCAATATGTTCGCGGCCATCATGGGTTTGAAAACGTTCAGTTCGTAATGGCCTTGGGTTCCTCCCACGGCAATCGCAACATCATTGCCCAATACTTGGGCGCAGACCATGGTCAGGGCCTCGCATTGTGTCGGGTTCACCTTACCCGGCATGATAGAGCTTCCCGGTTCATTGGCCGGAATGATTATTTCACCAATACCCGAACGCGGGCCCGAGGCCATCATGCGAATATCATTGGCGATCTTGTTTAATGATACCGCTAATTGCTTAAGGGCGCCATGACTTTCAACAATGGCGTCGTGGGAGGCCAATGCCTCAAATTTATTGGTTGCGGTCTTAAATGGTAAACCGGTGAAATCGGCAATGTATTTGGCCACAAGAACGTCGTATCCTTTCGGAGTGTTCAGGCCCGTGCCGACGGCAGTTCCCCCAAGGGCCAATTCACTGAGGTGGCCCAAAGTGTTTTCAAGGGCCTTAAGGCCGTGGTCGAGCTGCGAAACGTAACCCGAAAATTCTTGACCCAAAGTTAGGGGAGTGGCATCCATTAAATGAGTACGTCCGATTTTTACGACCTTGCTGAATTCCATTGATTTCTTGTGCAAGGTATCTCTTAATTGCTTGACTCCCGGTATCGTGGTCTCAACGATTTTTTTGTATGCCGCGATGTGCATACCCGTTGGAAAGGTATCGTTTGACGATTGTGACTTATTGACATCGTCATTGGGCTGGATTGTTTTTTCTCCCTCACCAATTTTTTTGCCCGCGATTTCATGAGCTCGGTTCGCAATGACCTCGTTTACATTCATATTGCTCTGCGTACCGGAACCGGTCTGCCAAACCACCAAAGGGAATTGACCATCGTGTTTTCCCTCCAAAATTTCATCACAGACTTGGGCTATAAGGTCTCTTTTTTCTATCGGTAAGACCCCTAGCTCATGATTGGTATACGCTGCCGCTTTTTTTAAGTATGCAAAACCATAAACAATTTCTATCGGCATGGAAGCCGATGGCCCGATTTTGAAATTATTTCGAGATCGCTCGGTTTGGGCACCCCAATATTTGTCGGAAGGTACCTGAACTTCACCCATTGTGTCTTTTTCTATTCTAAAACTCATTCTTTAAAATTTAAGTGTCTTACAAAGGTATGGTTTTGAAGGCTTAATCAAATAGGGGAGTGGTATATTTGAAAACGGATTTGCCATGGATTTGAGGCGTACACATATTTTTTTATTTTTTGATTTGCACTTTTTGTCAATTTCAAAGTATCTTTGTTGAAATAAATTTTCACACTCATGTTCGAATTCGACCAATATTTGGGTTTTTTAGCTTTCTTGACCATTTTGACAATCGGTTTTTGGCTAATGATGTTTTTACTGCTTTTTGTTGTTCCGTATTGGTTGGGTGGAAATTTACTCGAAATCTGGAAAGAGCGTCGTGAGGCCAAAAGGGCCAAACGATTGGAATCATAAACAAAAAGGAAGCCGAAGGGCTTCCTTTTTGTTTTTAATCCTCTTTGTTATAAAATTATCCCTCGAATTCGGGATCTCCATCGTCGTCTCCCCCTCCTCGTTGGCCATTACGTTGCCGCTGGTTCTGCTGTTGGTTGAAGCGGTAAAGAAATGAAAGCGTAATTTGTCTTTGACGCCATTGAAATTCACTATAGGTAAAGACGTTTTCTGTTCTTGTCTCGCTTTTGCGTTTACCGCTATTGAAAATATCGCGAACGTTCAATGAGATGGATCCCTTGTCCTTTAACACATCTTTGCTCAATGCCAAATTGGTGAACAACATGCCCTTACTTTTTGATTGGGCATCTTGTTGGGGGCCCATATAGAACAAGTTGGTCTGAAAATCGACTTTGCCCGGTAGCGGTAATTTTGCGCTTAATCTTGAAAACCAACTAAAATTGTCGGCATCAAAAACTTGGGTAATCTCCTCGTCACGAAAATTAATATAGGTGTAATCTCCTCGTAGTTCTCTTTGAAAAAGGTTTACATTCCAGGTCAGGCGCCAATTTCTTTTTGGTGTATAGGTAGTCGTGAATTCGGCTCCATATCTTTTCTCGGTGGCCAAGTTAATAGGACTGCGAACCTGTACCGGAACCAGTACGGGATTTGCGGGGTCATCGGGGTTTTCTATTTCGACGAAATCACCCCGTTCTCGCGTAATGAATTGAAATACACCTGTCGAGCGATTGAAATAGGCCGAGGTGTTGAAACTTATTTTATCCCATCGCTTCAAATAACCCAGGTCGTAGGCATCGGTAAATGTCGGGTCAAGATCAGGGTTTCCTTGAAACAAATTGGTATTGCTGCTGCGTGACGGAAAAGGGTTTATAAAACGTGACCTTGGTCTTCGCAGGCGCTTGCTGTAGCTTAAGTTAAATTGTTCTTTTTCAGAAAGTTCATAACCCAAGAATATCGATGGAAACCAATTTACATAATCCTTATCGGTCACTTCGTTCGTATTGACCAGTTCAACGCCGATATCGGAAGCTTCCATGCGAAGTCCTCCCAAAACACTGAACTTTCCGAATTTGCTTCCCAATTGGGTGTAAAGGGCGTTGACGTATTCTTTGTAATTCAGTTCGTTACTAAAATTGGGATCACTATCCAAAATTCCGTTTTCAAGTATTCCAAAATCAAAATCAGTGTTGAACCTATTGAAAGTGCCACGATAGCCGAATTCGAATTGAGATTCATTGTCCTTGCCGAAAGGCCTGACATAATCGAATTGGAGTAATTGATTTTTTTGGCTTTCATCGTTGATGGTCTGTTCGGTGGGAAGGTTGATGTTCTCTCCGAGAATCACCTCATTGATGATAGAATTCTCCAATTCTGAACCGCTCGAATATTGATAATCGACGGTCAATTTATGGTCGTCGTCTTCACCGAATTTTTTAACGTAATTGAGGGAATACTGCACGTCTTCATCCTCATCACTTTCATTGGTGAACCTATTTCTTTGGATTGTCGGATTGCGAACAGCATCAAAATTGAAGAAATCGATATCCGTTTCATCGTTCCCCCCTCCATTTCTATAGACAAAGGAGTTCGTGATACTACTTGTAGAATCGATAAAGTATTCAAAACCTATATTCGTATTGAAACCATCATTTTGACGCTGATAGTCGCGATATTCGTTTTGAAAGCTGGCCGTAGTGCCATCTGGGTTAAAATTCTCCTGTTCGAACAATGCATTGCCCGGTCCGCTTCGATAACGGTAAGAGGTATTGGTAAAAATGTTGAAATTGTCGCGGCGCAGATTCAAACTGACATTGCCCCCATAAGTTTTTGGATCACCTACATTAATGCCGAACGAACCATTCAGGCCAGCGGTTTTACTTTGTTTGAGTACAATGTTCAAAATACCGGCAGTTCCTTCGGCATCATAGCGGGCGGATGGATTCGTTATCACTTCGACCTTTTCGATCGCTTCGGCAGGTAACTGTTGCAATGCTTCCGGACTGAGACCGGATAGGGCAGAGGGCTTACCATTGATAAGTATACGAACACTTTCATTGCCACGAAGACTTATATTGCCTTCTACGTCTACCGATACCGAAGGCACATTGTCAAGAACATCGGTGACCGAACCTCCTTTTACGGTCAGGTCGCTACCGACATTATACACTTTTTTGTCCAGCCTGAGTTCAACAGTGGTGCGTTCACCAACGACCTCGACGGCTTCCAATTGTTCAACGTCGACTTTGAGCTTGATTACACCTAAATCGGTTGATGTTGTAAATTGTTGATTTTCGGCTTTGTAGGTCTGAAAAGAGATGTATTCGACACTCACATTGTAGCGCCCGGGCATGGTCTCTACTTCAAATTTGCCTTCGGCATTGGTCACGCCACCCGTTATTCTATCAGGGTTTCGAATATTTTGCAGTACCAAGGTGGCATATTCAAGTGGCTGATTTGTATCGTTGTCTAAAACTGTTCCCGTAATCTTTATGGGTTCTGGTCGACCCCCTTGAGGTCTTTGGGCACTTGTGGATAATGTAATAAGAACCAAAAGTGCAATCGGGAATAGTTTCTTCATATTCAGTCTTTAGATTTCTTTTTTTGCTTTCGTTTTTTTTCTTTTTTCTTTTCTTTCTTCGCCTTTTGAAGTCCGTTTTTCTGCATTTCTACGAAGGCCTCGTATTTTTCGAGGGGTAGTCCTGCCTTAAGTTCTTCATCTTGAAGCTTGGTTATCTTTTCCATGCCCGCTCGCATCTGATCGGCATCCAATTTCAAGATTTGCATCTCGATACGCTGCTGCACATATTTTTTTAGAATACTGCTTAATACTGCTGTTTCGAAATCGTTCAATTCCAAGGTCTCTGCAATACCGGGCATTTCGGCATCGACAATCTGATCGGCCGTCATCGGCTCAGGCTCTTTTTGGTTTTCCTGCACCTGGGGTATGGCACTTCTTTGTCTGCCATATCCGTAACCGTATCCACTCCCGTATCCGTACCCTCGCCCCCCATAACCTCTACCATATCCGTATTGGGCCTGTATTTCAGCACTTAACAATAGAATTGCAAAAAAGGCAATTATGTGCGTAACGTTGATTTTCATAATGTCTTGGTTTTAATGACTACTAAATTAGAAGATGGTTTAAGCCATTTTGGTTAAATCTTTGTTAAATGACCATAACCCTTGTTTTTTCTATATAATGGTTTCAATTTTTTCAGGCGGCCTACCGATCGCGGCCTTTCCCCCATTTATGACAATAGGACGTTCGATTAGTTTCGGATGTGCAACCATGGCCTCCAAAAGTTCTTCATCGGTTAAGGTTTTGCCTTTGTAATTTTCCTTCCAAACGGCCTCGTTCTTGCGAATCAATTGTTCTGGTCTGATGCCAAGCAATTTGACGATTTCCTTTAATTCTTTTTTAGTGGGAATATCTTCCAGATATTTCACTATTTCAAAGTCCTTTCCAGAACTTTCAAGAATCGCAAGTCCTTCTCTAGACTTGGTGCATCTGGGATTGTGGTATATTTTGATCATGTAATGTAGTTTGATGCGCGATGTCGGGTGCGCCATGACTTCCATCGAGCATCGCGCACCCGACTTCAAGCCGTTTTATTCTTCTTTTTGTCCCATCATCATAAGATAGGCTTTTAAAAAGGCGTCGATTTCACCATCCATGACCGCATCGACATTTCCGGTTTCCTCACCGGTACGAACATCTTTTACGAGTTTGTAAGGCTGCATGGTGTAATTTCGAATTTGCGAACCCCATTCGATTTTTTTCTTCGAGGACTCGATTTCTTCTCGGGCTTCCATTTTTTTTCGCAATTCGATTTCATACAATTGCGATTTTAACATCTTCATGGCCGTTGCCCTGTTGTCATGTTGGCTGCGGGAATCAGAGCACGATATCTGAATTCCCGTGGGGTGGTGTACGAGTTGTACTTTGGTCTCGACCTTGTTCACGTTCTGCCCCCCGGCACCACTAGATCGGGCAGTGTTTATTGTAATATCGGCAGGATTGACATCGATTTCGATACTATCGTCGACCAAGGGATATACATATACCGAGGCAAAAGAGGTATGCCGCTTGGCATTGCTATCAAAAGGCGATATGCGTACCAAACGATGTACGCCATTTTCACCTTTTAACCACCCGAATGCAAATTCGCCATCGATTTCAAGGGTCACGGTCTTGATACCCGCCACGTCGCCTTCTTGATAGTTCAGTTCTTTTACCTTATACCCGTTCTTCTCGCTCCACATGATGTACATGCGCATCAACATGGAGGCCCAATCGCAACTTTCGGTGCCTCCCGCACCTGCGGTAATCTGGAGCACAGCGGGGAGTTCGTCGCCTTCTTCAGAGAGCATGTTCTTGAACTCCAATTTCTCGATCTGGTTCAAGGTCTTTTGGTAATGGGCTATCACCTCATCTTCCCCAACATCGCCTTCTTGTTGAAATTCAAGCCATACTTCAAGATCTCCGACCAAGGTCTTGGCCGCATTGAAATCATCTACCCACTGTTTTTTGGATTGGATGAACTTCATGTGCGCCTGGGCCTCTTGCGGATTGTCCCAAAAGTCAGGAGCCAGGGTTTTTTCCTGCTCGTTTTCTATTTCGATGAGTTTCGCATCGACGTCAAAGATACCTCCTTAACGCACCAAGGCGATCATGAAGACTTTTATAAAGGTCCGTCGTAATTGTCATTCAGTGAAATTTTCGACAAAAATACCATTCTTTCCAATTAAAAAAGCTAGGGTTGATTATAGATTTTATCATGTAGAGGCGTTTTTTTTTCGAGATGGACAAAGAGATGGCCCTAAATATGTTATAGAAAGACCTTCGTAATTTTTGATCCTTTTTATCTAAATTTAACGGCAAAACCAATTCTGATGAACAAAAAGATACTATTCGTAACCGCCCTTTTATCACTACAGTTCGCAACTTCGCAGTATGCCGAAAAAAGCAAGGATTTTCAGCGGTTTAACGGACTTTTTAATTTTCTGTACGACGATAAAAACGATAAGGTCTATCTCGAAGTCGAAGATTTGAACAAAGAGTTCTTGTATGTCTATTCTTTAAGTAGTGGTATCGGTAGCAATGACATCGGTTTAGATAGGGGCCAACTTGGAAACGAACAAGTTGTTTTCTTTAAAAAGGCGGGTGGAAAACTTCTTTTGGTGCAGCCGAATATGACTTTTAGGGCTTTGACCGACAATGATCTGGAAAGAAAATCTGTTGAACAAGCTTTTGCCAAGTCTATTTTGGGAGGATTCAAGATAGAGGAAGAAAAAGATGGAAAATATGTTATCGATATTACCGATTTCCTGATGCAGGATGCCCATGGGGTCATAGGAAGATTGAAGCAAGCCGATCAAGGTACCTACAGCTTGGATAAGGAGAAAAGCGCAATTGATTTGGAACGTACCAAAGCGTTCCCCAAAAATGTGGAATTCAATGTGGCCTTGACATTCAAAGGGGAGCCCAAAGGCGGATACATTCGTTCGGTAACTCCTAACCCCGGTCTGGTTACGGTCGCGCAACACCATTCCTTTATCGAGTTGCCCGATAACGGTTACGAAATGAGGGAGTTCGATACAAGAAGCGGATCGTATCCGTTTTCATACTATGATTATTCGACTCCCGTTCAAGAACCTATCTTGAAACGGTTCATCACGAGACACCGATTGAAGAAAAAAGACCCTTCCGCGACGCAAAGTGAAGCGGTAGAACCTATCGTTTATTATTTGGACAATGGTACTCCCGAGCCTGTTCGGTCGGCACTTTTGGATGGGGGTCGTTGGTGGAACCAAGCCTTCGAGGCCGCAGGGTACAAGAACGCCTTTCAATTGAAAATGCTTCCTGCCGATGCCGACCCTTTAGATGTACGGTATAATGTAATTCAATGGGTCCACCGTTCTACACGCGGATGGAGCTATGGCAGTAGCATAACCGACCCACGCACGGGCGAAATCATAAAGGGGCATGTCAGTCTGGGCAGTCTTCGCATTCGACAAGACTTTTTGATCGCCCAAGCCCTGATGAACAAACCTTTTGCCGAACGCGACGATAATTATCAACCCATGCTCGACTTGGCCTTGGCGCGAATTCGGCAACTATCGGCACATGAAATAGGACATACCTTGGGGTTTGCACATAATTATGCGGCCAGCACGAATAATAGGGCATCTGTGATGGATTATCCGCACCCACAGTTTTCGGTCAAAAACGATGAAATCGATTTCACGAATGCCTATGCCACAGGAATTGGGGACTGGGACAAGGTTATGGTTGCCTATTCGTATT
Source organism: Meishania litoralis (assembly GCF_042611095.1). Taxonomy (NCBI): domain Bacteria; kingdom Pseudomonadati; phylum Bacteroidota; class Flavobacteriia; order Flavobacteriales; family Flavobacteriaceae; genus Meishania; species Meishania litoralis. The sequence continues at coordinate 532,022 of NZ_JBHFPV010000002.1, read as the reverse complement.
CCGGGATTCCGAAAGGTCAAAATGAAAAGGAAGTATTGGACGCAATCTTAAAGAAAGCACAAGATGACGGGTTGCGTTACATTACGGATCAAGATGCACGGCCACAGGGTAGCTCACACGTTCTAGCACATTTATGGGATAACGGTAAAAGCGTAAGCGAGGAGCTCGATGCGCTTCTAAAAGTGCGCCGAACGGCAATCGATAATTTTTCTATCGACAATATCCGCACCGGGGAACCCAATACCGTTTTAGAGGATGTCTTTGTGCCGCTGTACCTCCTACATCGGTATCAGACCGAGGCCGTTGCCAAGGTGGTTGGTGGTATGGAATACAATTATGCCGTAAAAGGCGACGGCCAAACAACTGTTGAGATTGTTGACAAGGCTATGCAGCAGAAAGCCCTGCAAAGCATTTTAAAGACTTTGGATGCTGCCGAAATTGCAATCCCACATGAAAAACTGTCCCTGTTCCCGCCCCGTGCCTTTGGGTATCGAAAAACGCGGGAGTCCTTAAAGGGTAAGACAGGTGTTTCCTTCGATGCGCTTTCCGCGGCGGAAACGGTGGCCGATATGACTTTGGGTCTACTATTGCACCCTGAAAGGGCGTCACGGTTGGTACAGCAAAAAAGTCTGGATGCTAAAAACATAGGCCTGGGCGAAGTACTCGAAACCGTTATCAAAAACACTTTAGGGAAACAGCACAAGAATGATTATATAGAAGAGGTACAGCGTAGCATTGATTTCAGGGTTGTCTACCATTTGATGAATTTGGCCCGTAGCGAAGACGTGCATCCTCAGGTCAATGCGATCGCCAATGCCAAATTAAGGGGTTTGGTGACAAAAAACCTTGGCGATGCCCTATCGAATGATTATAAAATGGAAATAATGCGGCGTATCGATGATTTTTACAAGCATCCGGAGCAGTTCAAAGTCGTGCCCGCACCTAAGATTCCGGATGGTTCGCCGATTGGCATGGATTGTTTTCATTAAGTTTGCCGTTTAATATCATAAACCTGATGATTTGAGCTTAAACTTGCACCGCATGCCTGAATATGAAACTTGAAATGGATATAAACCTTATTAGCGACACGGTTACAAAACCAACATCCGCAATGTTGAATGCCATGATGTCTGCAGAAGTGGGCGATGATGTTTTCAAAGAGGATCCATCGGTCAATGCGCTGGAACAAAAAGTGGCCGAAATGTTCGGTAAGGAGGCCGCTTTGTTCTTCCCCTCGGGAAGTATGGCGAACCAGACGGCGATTAAATTTCATACCAATCCTGGGGATCAATTGATCTGTGACAAATATGCCCATGTCTATAATTATGAAGGGGGAGGGGCCAGTTTCAATAGTGGGGTATCCTGTAGGTTGATCGATGGCCATCGGGGCATGATGACCGCTGAACAGGTCGAAGCGGCCATCAATCCTCCGGATTTTTACCACAGTCCTTTTACATCATTGGTTTGCATCGAAAATACAACGAACAAAGGTGGGGGAGCCTGTTGGGACTTCGAGGAACTAAAACGCATTAAGGCGGTTTGCGAGAAACATAGTTTAGGATATCACTTGGACGGGGCCCGCTTGTGGAACGCACTCGTCGCAAAACATGAAACCCCAAAACAGTACGGTGAGCTATTCGATACCATTAGTGTTTGTTTGAGCAAGGGACTGGGCTGCCCCATAGGCTCGGTCTTGGCAGGTAGCTCGGAAATGATGGATAAAGCGCTTCGAATACGTAAAATACTTGGTGGCGGTATGCGACAGGCAGGGTATTTGGCTGCAGCTGGCAGTTATGCCCTTGACAATCATATTGAAAGATTGGCCGAAGACCATAAGAAAGCCATCGAAATAGGTGATTTGCTAAAAAAGTTGCCCTTCATTAAAAAAGTAGAACCCATAGAGACGAATATCATAATTTTCGAAATCGATGAAAGCCTTTACGATTCTGATGGGTTCGTTCAAAAATTGAATGAAAAAGGTGTTCGGTTGATTGGAATGGGACAGGGAAAATTGAGGATCGTAACACATTTGGACTATACGGATACCAAGCACCAAGCTTTTCTTGATATTCTCGGCTCAATATAATTTCTATAGAGTTGTTAGGGAGGCAATTCGGTTTCTAACGTTTTTGATTCCGTTTTCCATACCTGCTTCAGAAGTATAAAGCTCACTTTTTCCGATCAACCTTCCATCGAGACCTTTGACACTGAAAAGAAATTTTCCTTCGTGATTGGTTTTCCTTTCAAAAACATGTTGGGTATTTTGTACTGCTTGTAATTGTTCGACGGTCTTTTTTACCTCTTCATGACTGGAAAACGGCACGCTGCTCAGCAAATTGGCCCCGTCTTCGGCCTTTAGGCTAAAAGTGTATCCGTTACGTTTATATTTTTTTATCTCGATCATGCAGTGGTATAACGGTTGTATCCTTAAAGATAGTCTATTTGAACAAAGAATCCATACCCGGTATGTTGGGCATCCCTTCTTTGGCGACGGCTGCAAGCTCTGCCTCATTGACCTCGGTGGCCTTCTTGATGGCCTTATTGAGTGTCAGTACCAAATAGTCTTCCAATTGTTCTTTGTCATCCAACAAAGAATCATCTATCTTGATTTCCTTGACGACCCGGTTCGCGGAAATCGTGACCTCCAACAGTTCATCTGAAGTACTCTCCCTCAAGTATACCGTATCCAATCTATTTTTGGTTTCCTCGACCTTTCTTTGGGTTTCCTTGAGTTTCCCCATCATTCCCATCATATCTCCGAACATATCCTTTTTTTTATTTTGATGCCTCCAAAATTACTAAATTGTACCCATACTAAAGAAATATGATACAGTTCGAAAAAAACAAATCGGTTCTCGCATTAAGTCTTATTTTAGCGCTCTCTTGCAAAAATGAAAATAAGGATATGAAGGTTGTTGAAGCCCCTGTGGCCAAAAAAGCCCCTAAAGAATTGGTGAAACATGGCGATATAAGGGTCGATGACTACTACTGGATGAACGATCGCGAAGACCCCGAGGTCATAGCGCATCTTGAAAAAGAAAATGCGTACTACGCGGCCTTAACAGACCATACCAAAGAATTTCAAACCGTTCTTTTTGAAGAAATGAAGGGCAGGATCAAAGAGGATGACGCTTCGGTGCCTTATAAAGAAAACGGATATTGGTATGTAACGCGATATGAAACCGGCAAGGAATATCCGATCTATAGCCGCCACAAGGAATCTTTGGATGCCCCGGAAGAAATCATTTTCAACTGTAACGAAATGGCCGAAGGGCACGAGTTTTTTAATCTTGGCGGTATCGGGGTCAGCCCCGACAATAAATTGGCGGCATTTGGTGTAGATACGGTTTCACGCAGGCAGTATACGCTTCAGATCAAGAATCTGGATACCGGTGAGGTATTGGCCGACAAAATAGACAATACCACGGGCGGAGCGGTCTGGGCCAATGATAACGAGACGATGTTCTATAGTAAAAAGGATCCGGTCACTTTGCGCAGCGATAAAATTTACAGACATAGACTGGGCACCCCTACCTCTGAAGATGAACTGGTCTTTCACGAGGCCGACGAAACTTTTGGCACCTTTGTCTACAAATCAAAATCGGACAAGTATATCATAATAGGCTCGTACAGTACATTGACGAGCGAATATCAGATATTGAACGCCGATGACCCCAATGGAAAGTTCAAGGTGTTTTCTCCGAGGAGCAGAGGTCTGGAGTATTCCATATCGCATTACGGCGATTCTTTTTATGTGTTGACCAATAAAGACGAAGCGACCAATTTCAAACTTATGAAACTGGGGGAAGTCAATACATCTTCCGAAAACTGGGAAGAATTTATTCCTCATCGCGAAAATGTACTTTTGGAAGATGTAGAGATTTTCAAAGAGTACTTCGTATTGTCGGAAAGAGAAAATGGTCTCAATAGACTAAAAATCAATCGTTGGGATGGAAAAGACGCGTACTACCTCCCTTTTGAAAGCGAGACCTATACCGCCAATGTAAGTACCAATCCGGATTTTAACACGGAGATTTTACGTTATTCCTACAATTCTTTGGGAACGCCCGCATCGGTCATCGATTTCAATATGCGTACCCAAGAAAAAGAAATTAAAAAAGAACAGGAAGTACTGGGTGGTAAATTCGACAAGGCCGATTATGTTGAAAAAAGGGTTTGGGCCACGGCGCGAGACGGGGTGAAAGTGCCCATGTCGATAATTCATCACAAAAACACCAAGCTAAGTCCCGACACGCCAATTCTTCAGTACGCATATGGGTCTTATGGGGCAACTATCGACCCGTATTTTTCAACGGTCCGTTTAAGCCTATTGGATCGTGGGTTCGCCTACGCCTTGACCCACATTCGTGGCGGGCAATATTTGGGCCGTCCATGGTATGAGGACGGCAAATTGCTTAAAAAGAAAAATACATTTACCGATTTTATCGATTGCTCTAAATTCTTGATCGAAAGTAATTACACGAGTGCAGACCACCTATACGCTATGGGAGGTTCGGCAGGCGGACTTTTAATGGGTGCCGTGGTCAATATGGCCCCGAAACTTTATAACGGTGTGATTGCAGCGGTTCCTTTTGTAGACGTCGTTACGACCATGCTCGATGATTCCATTCCATTGACTACGGGGGAATACGATGAATGGGGCAATCCGAACGAAAAGGAATATTATGATTACATGAAATCATATTCCCCGTATGATAATGTCGAGGCCAAGGAATACCCGAATATGTTGGTGACCACGGGATTGCACGATTCGCAGGTACAGTATTTCGAACCGGCCAAATGGGTGGCCAAACTACGTGAATTGAAAACCGACAAAAACCTATTGCTATTTGATATAAATATGGACGCAGGTCATGGCGGTGCCTCAGGTCGTTTTGAGGCATTGAAGGAGGTGGCCAAGGAATATGCGTTTTTGCTTGATTTGGAGGGCAAAACCGAATAATCCGAAAAAAATAGTAATTTTGCGCTAGAATATTACGGAATCAACATTCTGTAATATTCTTTAACTTATATAGCCTTTATGGAAAATAAGATTAAAGCTTACAACAATATCCTTGAACTTATAGGAGACACCCCCCTAGTAAAACTTAATCGAATTACCGAGAAGCTCCCCGGAAATTTTTATGCCAAGTTAGAATCGTTTAATCCCGGTCACTCGTCTAAAGACAGGGTGGCGGCATATATTATTGAAGAGGCCGAGCGCAAAGGTATATTGACAAAAGGTAGTACGATAATCGAGACTACATCGGGCAATACGGGTTTCAGCATTGCCATGGTCAGCATTATTAAGGGATATGAGTGTATTTTGGCGGTAAGTTCGAAATCGTCAAAAGATAAGATAGACATGCTGCGCTCCATGGGAGCTACGGTTTATGTGTGCCCTGCGCATGTTAGCGCCGACGATCCAAGATCGTATTATCAAGTGGCGAAAAGGCTTCACGAAGAGACCAAGGGGTCTATATACATAAACCAATACTTCAACGAATTGAATATCGATGCCCACTATAATACCACCGGCCCTGAAATATGGGGCCAAACCGACGGGCAAATCACCCATTTGGTAGCTTGTAGTGGTACCGGAGGCACCATTTCGGGCACGGCCAGGTATCTAAAGGAGCAGAACCCGAACATCAATGTCATCGGTGTGGATGCCTTTGGGTCGGTTCTCAAAAAATATCATGAGACAGGTGAGTTCGATAGCAATGAAATCTATCCGTACCGTATCGAAGGTCTGGGCAAGAACCTGATTCCAACTGCTACCGATTTCGAAGTAATCGATAAATTCATTAAGGTTACCGACGAAGAAAGTGCCCATGCGGCTCGAGAAATAGCTAAAACCGAAGGTATGTTCGTAGGCTATACCAGTGGTGCTGTGATGCAGGCCATAAAACAACTTAGTGCGAAACGAACTTTTGACGAAAACAGTAAGGTGGTCGTTATCTTCCCCGATCATGGATCACGCTATATGAGCAAGATCTATAGTGATAAATGGATGGAAGATCAGGGCTTTTTCGATAGCCAATCGGTGGAAGGGACACAACAAGCCCAATTCGTTAAATAATTTAAGTACTTCAATAGTTTTAGAAAGCGATGGCCTTTTAGGTTGGCCCATCGTTTTTTTTTATGGCTTGTTAATTATTATGAAGGCATGTTAAAATTACATATTTTTGCAGGTAGATTCAACCAGAATTCATGAAAGACCTATTCGATAGAATAATTGAAAACAAAGGCCCTTTGGGAAAATGGGCCTCACAAGCTGAAGGATATTTTGTTTTTCCAAAATTGGAAGGCCCCATTTCAAACCGGATGAAATTTCAAGGTAAGGACGTAATTACCTGGAGTATCAATGATTATTTGGGCCTGGCCAATCTTCCAGAAATAAAAAGGGTCGATGGCGAAGCAGCACATGAGCACGGTGCGGCCTATCCGATGGGAGCAAGAATGATGAGCGGTCATACAGATTATCATGAGCAGTTGGAGCGTGAGTTGGCTGCTTTTGTCAAGAAGGAAGCTTCGTATCTACTCAATTTTGGGTATCAAGGCTTTATGTCGGTAATCGATGCGTTGGTCACCAAAGATGATATCATCGTTTATGATGTTGATTGTCACGCCTGTATCATCGACGGGGTACGTTTGCATATGGGCAAACGCTTTACGTTTACCCACAACAACGTTGAAAGTCTTGAAAAGAACTTGGAACGTGCCACCCGATTGGCCGAGCAGCACGGTGGCGGTATTTTGGTGATTTCGGAAGGTGTATTCGGCATGAGGGGCGAACAAGGCATCTTAAAGGATATTGTTGCGCTCAAGAAAAAATACAAGTTCAGATTATTGGTCGATGACGCCCATGGCTTCGGAACTCTGGGCAAGACCGGTGCAGGTGCAGGTGAGGAGCAAGGCGTTCAAGATGATATCGATGTTTATTTGGCCACATTTGCCAAATCCATGGCCAGTATCGGTGCCTTTGTGGCCGCCGATCAAGAAATCATCGATTATCTAAAATACAATCTGCGCTCTCAAATGTTCGCAAAATCCTTGCCGATGGTCTATGTGAAGGGAGCTTTGAAGCGTCTTGATATGTTGCGTACAATGCCCGAATTAAAGGCAAAGCTTTGGGAGAATGTAAACGCCCTCCAAAATGGGTTGAAAGAACGAGGATTCGATATCGGTACAACCACTAGTTGCGTTACTCCGGTCTATTTGAACGGAAGTATTCCAGAGGCGATGGCGTTGGTAAAAGACCTACGTGAAAATTATGGAATATTCTGCTCCATAGTTGTTTACCCGGTTATACCTAAAGGGTTGATTTTACTTAGAATGATACCTACCGCTACCCATACGTTGGAAGATATAGAAGAAACTTTGGATGCTTTTTCCGCGATTCGCGAACGTCTTCAGAACGGTACCTACAAGCGATTGTCGGCAGCTGTGGCGGCCGCAATGGGGGAATAAGGATTTTGTTTCAGTTTATAAGCTCTTTCGATACGTTCGTCTACGTTTGTAGATAACGGGATTAAAATGTTTCCACATTTGACGAATCGCCACGTTTTCTTCTAGTTCTGGTGTACGGTAGCACATATCGATTCCCTTTGCCTTAAAGGTTTTATAGTATTCGTTGAAAATAATCGCGGTCACCCCTTTGTTCTGGTAGTCGGGGCGTATTCCGATAAGATAGAAAATAACGTCTTTGCTATGTTTTTTGGCCTTTAGAAGATGAAATATGCCAAAAGGGAACAATCGGCCCTTCGCCTTTTGCAAAGCCTTCGAAAATGACGGCATAACTATGGCAAAGGCAATCAGGTTTTCATCCTTGTCCACAATAAACTTGATGTATTCAGGATTGATAAAACTGATATATTTTTTCTTGAAATAGGCCTTTTGTACCTCGGTGATCGGCACAAAAGAGGATAGTTTTGAATAGGTTTCGTTGAATAGGTCGAACATTTGATCGGCCATGGGCAAAACCTCGCTGGTTTTGGTGAAATTGATTTCCTTTAGTCCGTAACGTCGCTTGACCAGATCGTTCAATTTTGTGAAAAGCGCGGGATCCGCGGCACTGGTCGGGAATTTATTCTCCATATATTCCTTTTCCTTTACAAACCCCAGGCGTTCATAATGTCGTTGATAGTATGGATGATTGTACCAAGTGACCATGGTGCCAATGTGGTCGAAACCTTCGACGAGCACACCGACCTTGTCGAGATTGGAAAAACCAACAGGCCCTTCCATATAGTCCAGATTGTGTTTTTTGCCTATTTCTTCGGCCTTTTGCAATAATGCTTCGGAAACCTCGCCATCGTCGATAAAATCGAACCAGCCGAAACGGACTTTACTGATTTTTTGCTCGTTGACTTCGAGCCAATTGATGATGACCACGATTCGACCAGAAATGACCCCATTCTTGTAAGCAAGGAAGAACCGGGCATCGGCGTTTTTGAATGCTGGGTTCTTATCCTTATCGAAAGATTCCAATTCGTCATTGATAATAGGTGGCACCCAATAGGGACTATCTCGATAAAGCGAAAATGGAAATTTGACGAATTGCTTTAATTCATTCTTGGTAGTAGCTTCTTTGAGCGTGACCATACAGATTTTTTGTAAGGTCAATATTATGAATAATTACAATGGTAATACTAAAGATTACGGTTAAAATTTGAGCCTTGTAATCTAGAAATCATATTCGCTCTGGCTGTCTTTTTTCTTTTTTCTTTCGGCCCGTTTTAATTCGCGAAGCTGTTTTTTAGTAGGGCCAAGATCAATATCTTCGGCGCCCGTGCCCCTATTTTTTGCTTTTTTGGACCTGCGCTCTTTCTTTTTCATTGCATTCTTTTTGATCGCCCCACCGTTTTCTCCTGCATTTTGTTCGTCGATGGCTTTCGGTTTGGGATCCTTGTGAAGGTCAAAACGGTAGGATCCACCTAGGGTAACAAATACACGAGAGGGTGTGTTCTTAAAACTGGCACCCATATTCACATCAAATTGAAGATCTTCGCTTAACAAATGTGCAACGCCTCCCCGTAAAAGTACGTCGGAATATCTATCGCTTTTTATCCCCTGATTTTCGATGAAGGCACTCCATTTAGGATTGCGAAAGGCGTGCGATATAGAGACTAGATAGCTCATTTCAGGAAAGTCGGTAGAAATACGGTCATACGCAAAATTGGTGATCAACACGAAGCGAGGCGTCAATCTACTTTGAGTGGCCACCATGCCGCGATATGAAACCGTCGGGTCACCAATATGAAAAGGATTGTCACCGATATTGAAGGTAGCGCCGCCATAGATCGATACCGAGGGAATCAGGTTTTTGAGTTGAAAGAGGTTGTTCTTTCTCCAACTATAGAGGTTGGGTTTGTTTCGTTCGGGATCTTTATAACGATCATAAATAAGAAACTTCAGTCCCAATCGGTTTCGCGAGAAATCGGTAAACGATTGCTCCACGCCGATGTTCGCGAAGGTTGTTTTGCGATTCTGAAAAGTACCTTCGTAGTTGATCTCCAATTGTTCGAACAACAATCCGTAACGCAAAGAAAGATCGGTGCCCCAGATATTTGATTGGGTATTCAATAGGCTATGGTCGCTCTGCTCATAGAAAGCACCCAACTCGGCTTGAATCACATTTTTTCCTACCGCATAGGCGCTGACCGATAGTCCGGGGCGGTTAGAATTAATGACATCCGTGTACTGCGAGATTCCAAAAAAAGGCAAAAATAGAGGAAGAATGCGTATCAATTGCCGTATTCTTTTCATTTCGAAGTTATGCCCCATAATGGTGATTTTATTATTATTTTATGACTTTGGCCCTGCTATTACAACGTGAGAATTGTATTTTTGATATATACTATTTAAATAAAATGGCTTTTTTAAAGACGATATTGACAATCTTTCTGGTATACTACCTACTGAAAATGGTGTTGCGTTTATTGGCCCCGAAACTATTCAGTTATGCGGCCAAGAAGACCGAGGCACATTTTCAGGAAAAATTCGGCGAGTTCGTGAACCAGAATCAACATAGAGAGCAGCAGGTCGACGACGTGATAATCAATAAAAAACCGCAGCGAAAGGACAGTTCTTCGCAAAAAGTTGGTGAGTATATTGATTTTGAGGAGGTAGATTGATTAAATTAGCAGCTTCAATCCGTTAGTCTACTTCATGCAAACCGGTTTAAAAGCCCTTTTTGTCCATTTTTTTGTTGCCGTATTTTTCGTCATTGCCGCCTTGGCCTATTTTTACCCCGTACTTCAGGGAAAGGTCATCGAACAATCCGATATTATTCTGTATACCGGCATGGCCAAAGAGCAGAACGATTTCAGGAAGCGAACAGGAGAGGAGCCCTATTGGACGAACGGTGCATTTGGCGGAATGCCCACCTATCAGCTTGGGGCCTATTACCCGCACAATTATGTAAAGAAGCTCGATAACCTTGTTCGTTTCTTGCCCAGGCCCGCCGACTATCTTTTTTTGTATTTTATCGGCTTTTACATTCTTCTATGCTGTCTTAAGGTGGATTATCGCCTGGCGGTCGTGGGAGCTTTGGCATTTGGCTTTTCCACGTATTTGATTATCATTTTTGGCGCAGGCCATAATGCAAAGGCCCATGCGATCGGTTATCTGCCTTTGGTACTGGCCGGCATTGTTCTCGTCTTCAGAAAGAAATACCTGTGGGGATTCGTTCTGACCGCCGTAGCCATGGCTTTGGAAATCGGGGCCAATCATTACCAGATGACCTATTATTTTATGTTGCTGGCTCTGATTTTAGGAATTGCTTATTTAATCGATGCCGTTCGTAAAAAGAAATTAAAACATTACTTCATCTCGATAGCAATACTATTGGGTGCCGTTGCCCTAGGAATCGCATCGAACGCCACGAGTTTAATGGCCACCAAGGAATATGCCGATTGGAGTACAAGAGGGAAATCCGATATAACCATCAATCCCGATGGTTCCCCCAAAGAGAGCACGGGTGGGCTGAGCAAGGAATACATTACGCAATGGAGTTACGGAATTGCCGAATCATTGAATCTGTTCGTCCCCCGACTATTCGGAGGGGCCAGTGGTGAAGAATTGGGAGAGAATTCCAAGACGTTTGCCTATGTGATTGACAAGGAAATCCCAAGAAGTACGGCACTAAAATATTTTAGCACCTTGCCCCTTTATTGGGGCGACCAACCAGGAACCTCAGGCCCAGCCTATATTGGCGCGATTGTCTTCTTCCTTTTCATTTTGGGGTTGATTTTGGTCAAGGGTCGTGCCAAGTGGTGGCTTTTGGGTGGCACCCTGATGTCTTTGGTACTGTCATGGGGCAAGAATTTTAGTCTGGTGACCGATTTCATGATCGACTATTTTCCACTATACGACAAGTTTCGCGCCGTATCGTCAATACAGGTGATTTTGGAGCTTTGTGCACCGATACTTGCCATACTGGGCTTGAGCGTGCTCCTCAACGAGTTCGTTTCCAAAAGCCGGAAAGTAAAGGCGCTCAAAATCTCATTTTTCACTGTTTTAGGTATCGGTATTTTGTTGTTTTTGGCAAAGGGAATGTTCGATTTTATCGCTCCGGGAGATGAAAGTTTGAAAATGACAGGACTTGAGGGATTGCCCGACGTGATCCAACTTGACCGAAAAGCTGTTTACAATAGCGACCTTTTCCGATCCCTACTTTTCGTATTGCTTGCGGCTGCGGTCCTATGGGTTTATCTAAAGGAAAAAATCAAGGAAAATGTACTGATCATCACATTGGGCGCGCTAATCGTTTTCGATTTGGTCGGGGTAAACCTCCGCTACGTCAATAAAGAAGATTTTGTAGCAAAAAGAAGGATGACACAGCCTTTTCAGGAAACACCTGTGCATCAAGAAATTTTAAAAGATGACAGTATTTTCAGGGTCTTCGATCAAACTCAGGGATTCGAAGGGGCTGAAACCTCTTATTTTCATCAGGCTATTTCAGGGTATCATGCCGCAAAGCCTGCAGGCATGGAAGATCTCTTTTATTTTCATATTGCCCAGGGCAATATCAAGGTTCTGAATATGCTCAATGTTAAATATGTAATTCAACAGGATCAAGATGGACAGCGATATCCGGCCGTAAACACCGATGCGAACGGAAATGCTTGGTTCATAAAAAAAATGGTGGAAGTTAAAAATGCCAACGATGAGCTTTTGGGGCTCAAAGATTTTGACGAGAAGAACGAGGCGATTGTCAACACCGAAAAGTTTCCAACGGTGAACCAGTTTAATTTTCAGGTCGATTCCGCGGCCACCATTCAACTTATCACATATAAACCGAATCATTTGACCTATGAATCGCGTAATTCACGAATGGGCGTTGGAGTGTTTTCCGAGATGTATTACCAACCAGGGTGGAATGCCTATATCGATGGAAAACAGGTCGAACACTTTAAGGCGAACTACGTACTGCGTGCCTTAAAAATACCTGCCGGCAAACATGCTATAGAATTCAAGTTCGAACCACCGGTCGTCGAAAAAGGAAGCAAAATAGCAATGGCAAGTTCAATTCTTTTAGGATTGGTCGTTTTGGGTGGTCTGGCGTACAATTTTTGGCATGTCCGTAAAAGGGAAGAAGAGACTGCGAAATCGCCAGCATCCTAGAGATGAACCATTGCTCAAAAGACATCCCCAATGTCTAACCTAGTATTTGATCGTATGAAAAAGGTACTTATCATTACGTATTACTGGCCACCGGCCGGTGGTCCGGGGGTACAGCGATGGCTGAAATTTGTGAAGTACCTTCATGATTTTGACGTTGACCCTGTTTTGTATGTGCCTGAAAACCCACATTATCCGATACAGGATTCATCGTTTCTAAATGAAGTACCCGAAGGCCTTAAAATTTACCGATACCCCATAAAAGAACCCTACGGTCTGCCCGGATTGTTATTCCCCAAAAAAACTAACCGGATCAGTTCGGGGATCATTCAGACCAAGAACCAAACAATTCTAGAAAAGTCGATGCTTTGGATCCGGGGAAATTTTTTCATTCCCGATGCGCGAAAAAGCTGGGTAAGACCTTCGGTAAACTTTCTCTCGGATATTTTGGATAAAGAAAACATAAATACGATCATAACCACAGGGCCGCCGCATAGCGTCCATCTTATCGGAAACCGGTTAAAACAACGGCATGACCTAACTTGGTTGGCGGACTTTAGGGATCCATGGACCTCGATCGGATACCACCAAAAATTACGGTTAACCAAAGCATCACAGAGGAAACACGAAGAACTGGAAAGAATGGTTTTGCAAAATGCTGATAAAATCATTGTGACCAGCCCAACGACGAAAAAAGAGTTCGAACAATTGACTGACAAACCGATTGCAGTAATCACCAATGGATATGACTCCGATTATGAAGGTGGCGCAAATGTGGACAGCCAGTTTACCATATCACATATCGGTTCATTGCTCACGGGCAGAAATCCGAAAAATCTATGGAAGGCAATATCGGATATTGCCCGTGAGAACGAAGTTTTTAGAACTGACCTGCGATTGGAGTTTATAGGTGTGGTCGCACAAGATGTACTTGATACGATGTACCGTTTTGAACTTGGGCCTTATGTTAAGATCAAAGGTTATGTTTCGCACGCAGAGGCACTTAGAAGGCAGCAACGTGCACAACTTTTGCTTTTGTTGGAAATCGATTCGAGAGAGACCCAAGGCATCATACCTGGAAAGTTATTCGAGTACATGGCCGCCCGTCGCCCTATTCTGGCGGTCGGACCCAAAAAATGGGATGCCGGCGCCATTATTGAAGAGACCGATACCGGAAAAGTTTTTGATTATGCTTCGGGCGATGAGCTTAAAGAAGTAATTTTAAGTTGGTTCAAAGCGTTTAAGGAAGGAACCTTGCACGTTGTGTCAAAAGATATTGAAAAGTACAGTCGCAGGGCACTCACCAAGCAACTTGTCAATCACCTCTAATGGGAATCGTACTAAAACAATCTTTTCAAAATACATTGATTACCTATATTGGCTTTGCCATCGGTGCGGTGAATACGTTGTTTTTGTACACGAATTTTATGGATCCCAAATATTATGGACTCATTCAGGTCATATTGTCTGCTTCAGCCGTATTAATGCCACTGCTGGCCTTTGGTGTTCCAAATACCTTGGTCAAATTTTATAGTAGCTTTGAAAAGAATGATGGGCAAGACGGTTTTTTGACCCTGATGCTTTTACTTCCATTTATGTTGATTTTACCCGTGGCGCTAATAAGCTACCTGGCCAATGACACCATCGGTAATTTGCTGTCAAGGGAAAACCCCATCGTCAAAGATTATGTTTGGCATATTTTCATTATCGGAATGGCCATGGCCTATTTTGAGGTTTTTTACGCTTGGGCACGTATCAAGATGAAATCGGTTTTCGGCAATTTCATGAAGGAAATATTTTGCAGGGTAGGGCAGACGGTTCTATTGATTTTACTTATGCTTGAAATCATAACCGTCGATTTTTTCATAATGGCACTAATGGGCTTCTACGTTATTCGTATGTTGATCATGAAACTATATGCCTATAGTTTACGAATGCCCAAGTTGTCGTTTGACTTTCCCAAAAATGTCAAGGATATTCTCAAGTATAGTGCTTTGATCATTGTAGGAGGCTCTACGGCAATCATTCTTTTGGAAATAGACAAGGTCATGATCAATAATTTCATCAAAATAGAAAACGTGGCCTATTACAGTGTAGCAGGGTTTATCGCTATGGTAATTGCGGTACCCTCTCGGTCGATGCATCAAATTACCTATCCGTTGACAGCGGAATATTTGAACAAAAATGACAGGGCCTCGCTAAAAAGGCTCTATGAAAAAAGTTCCTTGACTCTTTTTATCGTTGCCGGAATTTTGTTCTTACTCATTCTATTGAACCTGAACGATTTGTACGTTATGCTTCCCGATGATTACCGTGGAGGTTTCATGATCGTCTTTTGGATCGGACTGGCCAAGGTATATGATTCTCTTTTGGGCAACAATAATTCAATTCTATATAATTCGAACTTCTACCTGTCTGTTCTAACCTTTGGTGTATTGTTGGCAATAATGGCCGTACTTTTCAATTTATGGCTTATTCCCAAATACGGACTGAACGGTGCCGCCATCGCCAGTTTTTCAGCCTTTTTTATTTACAATACGATCAAACTGATTTATGTTCAAAAAAAATTTGATATTAGCCCCTTTACCAGCGAGACTTTTAAGGTCTTTGGCCTATTAGCGATGATTGCCATTTTGTTCTATTCTTTACAATTTTCTTTTCACCCGATTTTGAACATAATTCTAAAAAGTCTTTTGATGATTGCCATGTATCTTGGTGTTCTCTATCGGTTCAAGATTTCCGAGGATGTATTCGGTGTGCTTTCCAAATTTTTGAGGAAATAGCAGATACAGGATAATAATGGCCATTGGGGTTAATGACTATTTTTATATCTTTTTACAATATTGATAAAACCAAAATCTATGTACTTTTCAAATGCTAAATTTTATATAAGCCGAAGTTTTCAAATTCTGGTTACGACCCTTCTTTTAAGTGCTTGTGGCCCGGTTAACGAAAACCCTGATGGTGAAGAATGGATTGCCTTGTTCGACGGTGGGTCGATGAACGATTGGACTCCAAAATTTGCCGGTTACGATCTAGGCGTAAATTATCATGACACCTTCATTCTAAAAGATAGTCTGTTGAGTGTTCGGTATGATGTAAAGGACACCTTTAAAGGTAATTTCGGGCATCTATATTTCAAGGAAAAGTTTTCGCATTATCGCTTAAGGGTCAAATATCGTTTTGTGGGTGACCAAATGACCGGGGGACCAGGGTGGGCCATACGTAATAACGGACTGATGCTTCATTGTCAAGAACCTTCCACCATTGGCCTAGATCAAGACTTTCCGATTTCGTTGGAACTACAGTTGCTTGGTGGAGATGGCGTAAACGAGCGTACCAATGCCAACCTTTGTACGCCCGGAACCAATGTAGTCATGAACGACTCGTTGTTCACGCCACATTGCGTCAATTCGACCTCTGAAACCTATCATG
Organism: Meishania litoralis; assembly: GCF_042611095.1. Classification (NCBI taxonomy): domain Bacteria; kingdom Pseudomonadati; phylum Bacteroidota; class Flavobacteriia; order Flavobacteriales; family Flavobacteriaceae; genus Meishania; species Meishania litoralis. The sequence goes on along the minus strand of NZ_JBHFPV010000002.1, from coordinate 515,960 downwards.
GAGACCAATGGGTAGAAGTCGAAGCATTGGTTTTGGGCGATTCACTTATCCAACATATTTTGAATGACCAAGTGGTTATGGAATACCGAAACCCAACAATTGGCGGTGGGGCCATTAGTGGTTACAAAGAAAGTGCCTATATCGAAGGTGCACCGCTAAAGGAAGGGTATATTTCGATTCAGGCCGAAACACATCCTATAGACTTCAAATCGATAGAGTTATTGGATCTTACCGGCTGTATGGACAAGAAGGCAAAGAACTATAAGTCGTATTATGTGCATGAGGATAATGGTAGTTGTGAATATTGATAGTTCAAAAAAAAAGGCCCCGCAATGAACGAATCCATTACGGGGCCAAACAACTAACCAACCTAAAAACTATTTTTATTGCCTTCTACTACTTCTTACGGTTGCCGACCTTGCATTTTTACCGCCACTTCTTGAACTAATGGCCTTGCTTGTTCGACTTCTTGAACCCGTACTTCTTGCTACCGTACTTCTACTTCTAGCAGGTGCTTTGCCAACAGATTGGCTTCGCGAACTACTTTGAGGCTTTCTATACGTATTGGCATTTCTTGTGACCTCACGACTTGTTGGGGTTCTGACCACTGTTCTTTTGCCAACCGCGCTACGTCTTGGCGTATTCACGGCCGTTGAACGTTTTGTCACGGTTTTCCTAGAGTTGGATCGAACATTACCTTTGTCGTTACTTCTACTTTCTATTCTTTGAGAACGATCCACCGCGGTTCTTCCGGCAATTTTTGACCTTGAACGATTTGATCTGACCGCTACATTTCTTTCCACACTCTGGCTATTTCTTGAGATATTGGAGTTTCTTGCCGTGTTGCTTCTACTTTCTACCGTTCTATTGCTTCGCGCAACAGCTCCTCTTCTGGTATTGTTTTCACGAACTGCGACCCTCTTGTCATTGCGATAGACCGTTGCTCTTTCACGTCGAACTTTATTATATCTATATTCTCTTCCGATTTTGGCGTAAGCCCATCTACGGTTGTTCAAGTAAGGCCTATAATAAGTGTATCGGAAAGGATTGTAATACCTTCTATAGGGGTGGTCGAAGACCAAACAGAAGCCTATAGCGGGTCTAACAAACCACCTGTGAAATGGTCGATATACATAGTACCTGTTGTAAACATTGATATAGCCCGTATGATAATCGTAGAACCCTCTATTGTTATAGTATACGTACATGCCTCCCATTCTAAAGACCCTTCCGTTTCGGTAGGCAATATCGACGTTTCCGATTTGGTTCACGCGGCCATAGTAGTCGTAATAGATGGGAACGTTTTCTACTTGAATTACGGCGCCATAGTCATCATATTGGGCATAAGGACTATAATCAAAACCTGAATTGAATGTAATTTTGTTTCTTCTTCCGTTTACATAGTTGTCAATGTAAAAGTCGAACTCGCCATCAGGATATACCGAAAACGTAATGCCACTTTCAACAAAGATGAACGAATTGTTGTATCTATAAGCATTGCGTGTTGCAACCTTATCTTCGTTTGTTGTACCGGAGGCCATGACACCCGAGGTGCCTAAAATGAGGGCCGTAAATAAAAGTACTAGATTTCTCATGATATAAGGTTTTAAGTTCCTGAATGCAACTATTTACATTCGATAGGTATATACCAAACAGCGTGCCAAAAAAGATAAAATACAATTAAATATCTGAAAATCAGATATTTAAAATCCATATTGTACAATGGTAAATTTGGTTGACCATCGATAAAGGTCAACTTGTGAGAGCTTTTTCCAATGTTTTCAATGAAGTAATCTTGCCCAATTCAAGAATGGTATATGCAACGGTCATTTTCTGAATTGGCCTATCTTCGAGGTTTTAGGCTTATAATTTTTCTTTCAGGTAATTAGCCGTTACCGAATCGATATTTTGGACAATTTCCTCAGGTGTTCCTTCCGCGATTAAGTGTCCGCCATTTTCCCCGCCTTCCGGTCCAAGGTCAATAATATAATCCGCGCACTTGATCAGTTCGATATTATGTTCGATCACCACTATTGAATGCCCGCGGGCGATCAAAGCGTTGAACGACCTGAGCAGTTTTCTGATATCATGAAAGTGAAGGCCCGTAGTAGGTTCGTCAAAAATGAAGAGTGCCTTGTCTTTTGTATTCCCTTTGACTAGAAAAGAAGCTAATTTGATACGTTGTGCCTCTCCGCCCGATAGGGTGGAAGAAGATTGCCCTAGCGTTACGTAGCCCAGCCCCACATCTTGAAGCGGTTTGAGCTTTGCGGTCAGTTTAGTCTGTTTGTGTTTTTCGAAAAAAGCGATAGCATCATCGATCGTCATGTTAAGAACATCATCGATGGAGACATCCTCAAATTTAACTTCAAGGACTTCTTTCTTGAAGCGTTTTCCTTCACAAGCGTCACATTCAAGATGTACATCGGCCATAAATTGCATTTCTACGGTAATCTCACCCTCTCCCTTGCATTTTTCGCATCTGCCGCCATCTACATTGAAAGAGAAATGCTTTGCCTGATATGCCCTTATCTTGCTCAATTTTTGCGACGCGAAAAGATTTCTGATATCGTCATAGGCCTTAATGTACGTTACTGGGTTTGACCTTGAAGACCTTCCGATCGGGTTTTGGTCAACGAATTCCACGTGTTTTAGAAACTGGTATTTTCCGTCGATCGAAGTAAATTGTCCCGGTTTTTCGCCGTACCCCCCGATTTCCTTTAAAATTAACGGGTATAGCAACTTCTTTACCAAGGTACTTTTGCCACTACCGGAAACGCCGGTGACAATCGTCAACATATTCAATGGAAACGTAACATTGATGTTTTTTAGGTTGTTCTCTCGGGCACCATTGATCGTTATATGGTTCTTGGAGGTTCTCCGCACTTCCGGAACCGAAATTTCCATCGTGCCGTTCAAATAACTTGCGGTCAACGATGTGGATCGTAATACCTTTTCCAAAGTTCCGTGTGCGACCACTTCGCCACCATGGGTGCCCGCCTCTGGACCTATATCGATAACTTCATCGGCCGCTTTCATGATATCTTCGTCATGTTCGACCACAATGACGGTATTGCCCAAATCGCGCAGTGATTTCAGAACTTCTATAAGGTTCTCGGTGTCCTTTGGGTGCAGGCCAATACTGGGTTCGTCCAAAATGTACATGGATCCGACCAGACTACTGCCCAGCGAAGTGGCCAGGTTTATTCGCTGGCTTTCACCTCCTGACAGGGTATTCGACTTTCGGTTAAGGGTGAGATAGTTCAATCCGACCTTATCGAGGAATTCAAGCCTAGTGTTTATTTCCTTTAATAATCGGGAGGCTATTTTATTATCATGGTCATTCAGGGAAATTTCGCCGAAGTACGCGATTAATTTTTTTATGGGAAGCTCGACCAGATCCGAAATCGATTTGCCGCCCACTTTTACATAGTCGGTTTCTTTTCTAAGTCGTTTTCCTTGGCAAACATTGCACTTGGTTTTTCCGCGATAGCGCGAAAGCATGACCCGATTCTGTATTTTGTAACTTTTTTCCTCCAACATTCCAAAGAAATCATGGAGTCCGGTAAAATGTGAATTGCCATCCCAGACCAATTGTTTTTGCTCTTCGGCCAGTTCGAACCATGGTTTGTGAATTGGAAAATCGAATTTGTAGGCCGAATTTACCAGTTGGTCGCGATACTGGCCCATACTTTCGCCCCTCCATGGAAATATGGCGTTCTCGTATACCGATAGGGCCGTATTCGGAATTACGAGATCTTCGTCGATTCCGATGACATCTCCATACCCTTCGCATTTTGGGCACGCCCCATATGGATTATTGAAACTGAACAGATGCACATTCGGTTCCATGAACGACATGCCATCAAGTTCAAACTTATTGTTGAACACAGTCTGTCTCAAAGTTGACAATTCTTCGATTATGCATTCGCCCTTGCCTTCAAAAAAAGCGGTGTCGACGGCATTGGCCAAGCGATTATAAAAGGCTTCATCATCGGCCTTTACGATACGATCTACCACAAGCTCGAAGTCTTTGCCGATATGCTTTGGAGCGGCATCGATTCGAATCACTTCCCCTTTATACTTTATTCGCGCATAGCCCTGTTTCGATAAAAGCTGTAACGATTTAAGTGTATCCTTATTCTGCTTAACTGATATTGGGGCCAATAGAAGTAATTTTGACCCTGAATAGAAATCCCTCACATGGTTTACAACGTCGGTAACGGTATTCTTTTTGACCTCTTGACCCGAAATCGGCGAGATGGTCTTGCCGATGCGGGCATACAACAACTTAAGATAATCATATATCTCGGTCGTCGTTCCTACGGTAGACCTGGGGTTCGTCGAATTGACCTTTTGTTCAATGGCTATTGCAGGTGCGATTCCTTTGATGTAATCTACTTTCGGTTTGTCCAATTTCCCCAAAAACTGTCTTGCGTAAGAAGAAAGACTTTCAACATAGCGGCGTTGTCCCTCGGCGTATAAGGTGTCGAAAGCCAGACTTGACTTTCCCGATCCCGACAGACCGGTAATGACCACCAGCTTGTTTCTAGGTATAACGACATCTATATTCTTCAAGTTATGCAACTTCGCACCCTTGATAATGATGTTCTGTTTAGGGTTTACATCTAAGATTGTTGACATTGTTTACTTTGATTGCGTAAAGATACGGCAAGCCTTTTTCACTACCCAATATTGCATGGCCGGCAATCAAAATTCTGTGGTTCAGAACATAAAATTTACGGGAGTATATAATTTTTTCTATATTTGAACTTACTTTAACGTCACACGCCTATAGCGCAACATTACTTTTTTAAATCTAGTTTACGAACGAAAACGACCTCTTGCTTGAGAGGCCCCCTAGTTTTAACCTATAAAAAAGTAATTGTTATGGACCTACAAGTTGACGATTCCTTACTCATAAAAAATTACATCTCTGGAGACGAGAAGTCCCTTGAAATTCTCATCAATAGACATAACCAACGAATAAGCAGTTTTATTTATTCCAAGGTAAATGATCGAGGTATAACCGAAGATATTTTTCAAGATACCTTTATTAAGGTAATCAGAACCCTTAAAAAAGGCAGTTACAGCGAAGAGGGCAAGTTTCTGCCTTGGGTCATGCGTATAGCCCACAACCTGATAATCGACCATTTTAGAAAGAATAGTAGAATGCCTATGTACGGCGGTGCCGATAGTTTTAACATCTTTTCGGTCATCGGCGATGAAAAACTTAATGTCGAAGGGCAAATCATCAAAGATCAGATAGATTCAGATTTGACCCTGTTGATCAATGAACTTCCCGAAGACCAAAAAGAAGTGCTTATTATGCGCATGTACCGAGATATGAGTTTTAAGGAGATTTCTGAAAATACCGGTGTCAGTATCAACACGGCTCTGGGCAGAATGCGTTATGCATTGATCAATCTTAGAAAAATTATTGAAGAGAACAATATAATTTTAACGAACTAATCGAACCTTAGGTCTAATAAACGAATTATTCAACGTCAGGTCGAACAGATCCATTATATTTATTTCAAGTAGCGTTATCCTAGTGAAACAATTCTGAAATAAATATGGAGAAAATTTACGCTAAAGATCAAGATCGATGTAAGCTTATTAAGGCCAAACCTCAAACTGTGAAGTTCTTATTGGATTATTCAAAATCTTTGAGAATAACCGAGATTCAGGGAATCAAGTTCGAAGGGAACATCAACTAAAATTGATCGCTAATTTTTATACCCTCATGATTTACGGATTATGAGGGTTTTTTCTTGCCCATACCGTACTTCTTTATCCCTACCATATGATTGATATTTTCTTAGGGTACTATAAAGTATTTTTTCAAAACCGCTGAGAAAAGGAATCGTTCTCGTAATCATACGCTAATTTTTTTTCAAAACTAATGATCGAATCGGTCAGTCAAAATGGGCTTGCAATTGGAATTGCCTGTTTCACATCAAAAACCGACGGTTTGACAACATAGTTTTTTACACACTGGCCCTTTTATCTAGTTTTATATCATAATTCAAAAGCGATGAAAGTCTTTATTAAAAGGCCTTTGTTGAATAAAGCTCAAAAAAAAACACTAACCGTGCTTTCCTAATTGAAAGCCAATTTTAACCAAAAGTAGTTTGTATGGAATTGCAAATCGAAGACTCAGAACTAGTAAGGGATTATATCAGCGGTGATGAAAAAGCCCTTGAAATCTTAATCAACCGTCACAATCAAAGAATCTCTAGCTTTATTTACTCGAAAGTTTTAGATCGCGACATTACCGAAGACATATTTCAAGACACCTTTATCAAAGTCATCAAAACGCTGAAGAAAGGATCTTATAGCGAAGAAGGAAAATTCTTGCCATGGGTAATGCGCATTGCACATAACCTTATCATCGATCATTTTAGAAAGAATAAAAGAATGCCGATGTTCGAAGGAAACGACGACTTTAATATTTTTTCAGTAATTGGTGACGATAAATTAAATATAGAGAAACAAATTATCAAGGATCAAATCGATTCTGATTTGAGAGAACTAATCGAAGAATTGCCTGATGATCAAAAGGAAGTTTTGTTAATGCGTATCTATAAGGATATGAGCTTTAAGGAAATTTCAGAAAACACAGGGGTTAGCATAAATACTGCCTTAGGTCGGATGCGATATGCACTGATCAACCTCAGAAAAATAATCGAAAAACACAATATCGTTCTTACCAATTAAGATTTCGTTAAATGAGATAGAAACAATATTTCCATATTAGTTGCGTTATCTTAACATAACTATACGATTACTAATATGGAAAAAATTTACGCTGAACAGTTAGGAAAGAACAGACTTTTCAAAGTTGGCCCTGAAACAGTACGCTTTTTACTCGATTACTCGAAGTCGCTGTACATTTTAGAGCATAAGCAATTCAAGTTTGAAAATGTTATGAACTGATAAAAAGACCCGCTAAATGCGGGTCTTTTTATTTTTATGGTATTCTTTCAATACCGTCGTTCTACCGATGGTTTTTGTAATAATATCTTTTTCAAGGTCCCAGCCCCGGGCAGGTGAGTATTCGCGTCCATACCAAATAATTTGTAAATGAAGGTCGTTCCATAGCTTTTTTGGGAACAATCGTTTGGCATCCCTTTCAGTCTGTACTACATTTTTGCCATTGCTTAATCCCCAACGGTACATGAGCCGGTGAATGTGCGTGTCAACCGGAAAGGCTGGTATACCGAATGCCTGTGAGACCACAACGCTTGCCGTCTTATGACCTACGGCAGGGAGTTCTTCCAGCAGCTCAAGTTGTTTGGGCACGGTACCATTATATTTTTCTATCAATATTTTAGACAGCCCGTAAATGCCCTTTGATTTCATTGGCGAGAGCCCGACCGGTTTAATAATCTCCCGTATTTCATCCACCGACAGTTTTATCATATCATTAGGATTATCGGCCTTGGCGAATAGCAGGGGCGTAATCTGATTTACGCGAACGTCGGTACTCTGTGCCGATAATAGTACTGCGATCAAAAGTGTATACGGATCTTTATGGGCTAGCGGAACCGGAATCTCAGGATAAAGTCTATACAAGGTCTTTATCGTAAAATCTACTTTTTCGGCTTTGGTCATTATTCCTTAGTTTCGCTCAAAATTTTAATGTCCGAAAATAATCAAATTTCAATTATGAATACATTGAAGGTGGGAGATAAAGTACCCGATTTTACGGTAGAAGATCAAGATGGCAACGCAGTGAGACTCGCTGATTTCGTGGGAAAGAAATTGATAGTATTTTTTTATCCGCGTGCGAATACGCCAGGCTGTACGGCAGAGGCCTGCAATTTAAGGGATAACTATGCCGAACTTAAGGCGCAAGGCTATAACCTATTGGGGGTCAGCGCCGACACGCAGCGGAAACAACATGGTTTTAAGAAGAAGTTTGATTTTCCGTTTCCGTTATTGGCCGATACCGAGCATACCGTAATCAATGCTTTTGGGGTTTGGGGGCCGAAAAAATTCATGGGGCGCACCTTTGACGGCATTCATAGAAAGACCTTTGTAATCGATGAAAATGGTGTAGTCGTCAAGGTTATAGATAAGGTAAAAACAAAAGATCACGCCGCCCAATTATTGGAATAGCTTTTTAATGACTACCTAAAAGAAAAAGGCCCTGAACCACCAAATGGTCACAGGGCCCTTCATTTTTTATGGGGCTCACACTTTATCCTCAGTGTCTTTGACTAGTTTTCTAGTGAACAAATGGTTTTCTTTGATCATTTCGGCAAGGCCTTCTGGAAGCATTTCTTCCCAACCTTCTTCATCGTTTATCAATTTCTTTAATACGTCGCGCGAGAAAATATGCATGATCTCAGGATCGTAATCTATAATATCCATTACTTTACCATTGTACTTGAAGAATTTGTATAATTCCTTCATTCTTGGGTGTACCTTGATATTGTTGCTGGTCATGATTTGCCCGGTCTCTGCATTCTTCATGGGATACAGGTATACCTGTAAGTCTTTGAAAAAGAGCTTGCCAAAGGCCTCAAGTATTCCACCACTTAAATGGCGGTAGTATTTTTCATCAAAAATATCGACGAGGTTATTGACGCCCATGGTCAGGCCGATCTTGGCCTTGGTGTAATTGTTGAAGTATTCGACCAATTTATAATACTCTTGAAACTTAGAGATCATTACCGTGTGGCCCAGTGAACAAAGCAATTTGGCCCGATCCATAAAGTCTTGCTCGTCAATCTCACCCGAAGCTTTTAGGTTTGAGAGCGTAATCTCAAAAATAACAATCGTGTTTTCTTGTTCTACCGATGGGTCGCGAATGAAGATATCGAGTGATTTTTCGAACATATCCATATTGACCTTGGTCACCGGTCTAAAACTTCCGCGCAAGGCCAGAATATTCTTTTTGTAAAGTACCGTGGCCGGTAACAAATTGTTTCCATCGGAACCGAACATAACGGCATCGGTCATATCGTTTCTGATCAACTGCAGACTCATCAATCGGTTGTCGACACCCTTAAAGTTCGGCCCTGAAAAATTGATCATATCGATTTCGATAGTGTCCTTGTCAATGTGGTCATATAGATATTTAAGAAGCTTTCTAGGTTTGTGGTACTTGTAAAAAGCGCCATAAATAAGGTTTACACCGACAGTGCCCAAGGTTTCTTGCTGCAATCTGGCCTCGTTCTGCTTGAACCTGATATGTAGAATAATCTCATCGTATTCTTTTTGCTTTGGATCCAATTGAAAACGAATTCCGACCCAACCATGGCCCTTGTAACGTTTCGAAAAATCGATGGTCGCAACCGTATTTGCGTATGAAAAGAATAATCTATCAGGGTGTCTATCACGGGTAATACGCTCTTCCATTAACTTCATTTCATGGGCGAGCATTTTCTTGAGTCGCGGCTGGGTTACATAACGGCCGTCTTCTTCGACCCCATATATGGCATCGCTGAAATCCTTGTCATAGGCGCTCATGGCCTTCGCTATCGTGCCCGAGGCGCCCCCAGACCTAAAAAAGTGGCGGGCAGTCTCCTGGCCTGCACCTATCTCGGCAAAGGTTCCGTAGATATCAGGATTAAGGTTGATTCTAAGCGTTTTTGACTTGATGGAGGGAATATTCTCAAATGAGGTATCCTTATCTAGAACTGAAGCCATTTTTAATGGTTTTGCTAAGAAGCAAAGTTAAAAAGATAGCTTAATCTTTTAAATAAATAAGTTATAATTTTGAAATAAATAGGCGAGAAGTTGAAAATTGTTTTTTTGGGTACGGGAACGTCGCAAGGAATCCCTGTTATAGGCAGCGAACATCCGGTTTGCCTAAGTTCGGACCCGAAGGACAAAAGATTGCGCGTATCGGTACTACTTTCATGGAACGGCCATAATCTTGTCATCGATTGCGGCCCTGATTTTAGGCAGCAGATGTTGACCCATCGAGTTACCAAGCTTGACGGAATTCTATTCACGCATGAGCATTCTGATCATATTGCGGGGTTAGATGATATAAGACCTTATTTTTTTAGACAAGGTGATATTCCGATATATGCCCACGAAAGGGTGGTTACGGCATTGCGTAAACGTTTTGACTACATTTTTACCGATGAGAACAGATACCCCGGTGCCCCTGCAGTAGCCGTCAACGAAATCGAAAAAAATCGAAATTTCGAGGTATGCGGACAAACGATTGTTCCGATCGAGGCAAATCACAATCGATTAAAAGTCTTTGGTTTTCGTATCAAGGACTTTACCTATCTGACCGATGTGAAGTCCATCTCTGAAAGCGAAAAGACTAAGATCGAGGGGTCTAAGATTTTGGTCGTCAATGCATTGCGAAAAGAAGCCCATCATTCGCATTTCAATTTGGAGGAAGCTTTGACTTTTGTCGATTCGGTAAAACCAGAAAAAGCCTATTTTACCCATATCAGCCATCATATGGGGTTTCATGCCGATGTAGAAGAATCCCTGCCCGATAACGTGCATTTAGCCTATGACAACTTAATACTCAATCTTTAAATCAAAAGTTTATGAAGAGCAGAATTTTTATGTATCTATTTGTATTTACGGCACTGATCTGCCTTTATCTTTTTGTGAGCAACAATAAGATGAGCACCGCCAAGGATGCTAAAATCGATAAGCTTGAAAAACAGATCGTTCAATTGGAAGATTCGGTTCAAAGTACCCAATTGAAGGTATTGGACATGCAATATTTCTCTCTCGAGAACAATGATGATGCTTTGGCCTATTATGATCATTTGGGGCTAAAGGACCCTTCGCGCTATATTGCCGATAAACTCTTGGAAACCAATGAGCAAAAAGGTGATAACCCTTTGGTACCCTATGAGGGAATGGAAAGCGACTTCAAGATCAATAAGATAAAGGTCTTGAACCATAAGTGGATTTTGACCGATTTTTCAGATGGAAAGTATTGGGGCGAGTTATTGATCAAATACGAACTGAAAGACGATATGGGAATCGATTTTACCATGTTGGATCACCTGTTATACTCCCGAAGTAACTAAATGCGATCTTCAAGCCATTTTTTGAAGGAATGAAAATTCTGGGGAGCTACACCGTGACCGACCGGAAATTCTTCATAAACATGTTCTACCTTAAGATTTTTTAGAAAATCGGGCGCTCGCTGGGCCCATTCAGGGGGTATTACCTGATCGACCTGTCCGTGCGATGCGTAAATTTGAAGGGTCGAGTGGTCTTTGTCCTGATAACCTTTGGCAAGAATATCTTCATTGATGTATCCGCTCAAGGCAACAACATTCTTTATCTTCTCCGGATACGATAGTGCAACGGCATAGCTTAGAATGGTACCTTGGCTAAAGCCGATCAAAGTAATCTGTTCGTCATCGAGACCATAGGCGGCGCAAGCTTCGTCAATAAAGGTTATGATTTTTTCACGTGAAGCGATAGCTTGTTCGTTATCGCTCCATTTGCCTTGCTGTGCATCAAAATTTATGGCGTACCAAGCAAAACCGAAGGGTTCTAGACGATAAGGTGCCCGGGCCGAAATAATACATAATTCTGGCGGCAGCTCGGGGGCGAATGAAAAGAGGTCTTCCTCATTACTGCCATATCCGTGGAACAGAAAAGCGACGGGTATTTTTCCCGAAGTCAACGATGAAGGTTTGATAAGATGTTCTAAAGATAAAGGGGCGGTGGTCATTTGCTATGGAATAAAAGTAAACCATTTTTGAAAATAGGGGCCTAATACCGGCACTGATTGTTTCTTATACTGAAGTGCACCGATAAAACCGTATCCCCATAAAACGATATAGGAAATGTAGAGTCCGTACCAGGCATATTCGTTGAACCATTGACTGAGAAAGATGGCGAATCCTAAAAAAAACAGGTGAAGCCCAAAAGCCTGCCGTGTATGAAAACGTGCAAAATCGTTCTTAGGTTCGATATTCATGGTGATGGCGATAAGCGCACCGACCATGGTCAGATAGGCTATGATTGCGGTCGTCTTTCCTTGGTTGCCGTTTTCCATTTATAGAACTGCTTGGCCGTTGTTGATTATTCCCAATGCCCTTCCCTTTAGGCGATTCCCCAAAAACATGCTGTTCTTCGAAGCGGAAGCGATATGCGACTCTTCGAAAACATATTCAGTTGTCGGGTCAAACAGTGTAAGACAGGCCCTCGAACCTTCTTCTAAAGATTCGGAAGGAAGGCCATATCGTTCTCGGCCATAAGTCACTACGCGAATCGTGGTTTCCAAATCAAAAAATTGGTTCAATGTTCCGAAGGCACTTTCAAGTCCGATGGTTCCGTTAGCCGAATTATCGAACTCCACTGCCTTTGTTTCGATGTTCATGGGCCTATGGTCCGTAGTTACAAAGTCGACCGTGCCGTCTTTGACTCCTTTTATCAAAGCCTTGATGTCGTTGTTGGTCCGTAGGGGAGGTATTACCTTGTATTTCGAATCGTATTCTTCTAAAACCGTATCGGTAAACCGTAGGTTATGTACGGCCACGCTGCAGCTAACGTCAAACCCTTTTTTCTTGGCCTCGGCGATCAGTTTGACCGAACCGGCGGTAGAAATGTTCGGAATATGCAATTTGCCCCCGGTATATTCGAGGACGAAAAGATCTCTGGCAATTTGTATTTCCTCGGCAAAGGCAGGAATTCCCTTTAAACCCAACTTTGTTGAAACATGCCCTTCGTTGACGATGCCTTTTCCGGCAATATTTTTATCCAAGGGAAAAGAATACACCAGACCATCGAAGTTCTGGGCGTATTGCAAGGCGATTTTCAGCAGGTTCGGATTTTCCACTGGGCCTTTAAAATCATAGAATCCGATCGCACCGGCATTTTTCATGTCAAAAAGCTCGGCAAGGTCACTTCCCTCGGCCTTGGCGGTAAGTGTTCCCAGCGGGTGCAGATTAGTTGCATGGCCACGTGACGCATTCTTGAGAAATACAATATCAGAACTGCTATCGGGCACGGGGTTGGTATCGGGGTTTAAGACCACATCGGTATATCCGCTCTTGGCAGCGGTCAACAATCCATTTGCAATGGTTTCCCTTTCTTCATAACCCGGTTCACCGAAACAGACACCGCTATCGAACCATCCTACCGATACATGGAGATTTTTTAGCGCGATGACTTTGGTCGTCTTGTTGGGCGCATCTATTTTACCGGCTATTTTTTCGATTTTTCCATTGACAATGAGAATGTCCCTCTTTTTTAAATGGAATTCGCTACTGGCGTCTATAATTTTGGCGGACTTTAGCAGTATGTTCATCAAAGGTATTTTTGAATGAGTATTTCGACCAGCAGAAACAACAACGCTAAAATAACAAACCATTTCCAAAGCTCGTTTATCGCATTGTCTTTTTGCATATCGTCAAACAGTGAAACCAAAGAGGTCTGGTTACTTTGGGCATGTATCGTCGCCAGATCTAAATAATTCAACTGGCTTTCATCGCGCGGATAGTTAAAGCTGATGTTCATTACGGGTTTTTCGTCGTTCAAGATTTGATAGATGCCATCGGGAATGTCATTTTCCTGAAACGATAGATTCACCTTATTGGCCAATGAACGCTGAAGCGGAATGAATTCGTAACCGGATTTTGATACTTTGACAATTTCGTCCTTCGACAGCTTGATAGGGATATCGATGCCGCTATCGGACCCTATTTGCCTATACAATTCGGGCAATTTAAGGCTAGAGGCCGCCATATTATATAACGTCGGAACGATCAAAGGAGAATTCTTGAAATTGGAGTTATCGGTATTCAAAGCTGCCGTAAAGAGATATTTGCCGCCCGAACCGACCAATAAAGGAGAATTGTCTTGCAATGTAAGGGCTTGCGGCAACGAGGTCTTGATGCGATAGTGCCGTGAGACCTTTGGATACTGAAAATTGGTCACATTTTTTTCAAATACATCACGGTAGAGAGAGTGATCAAAATTGATGTTCGTAATATTTCGCTCGAGTTCTATTTTTTGGGTAAACGATGTGCCCATAACGTTCATCAAGAATGTATTATACGAATCAAAGTCGCTATCGGTCGAAGGAATTACGATGACGCTGCCGCCCTCATCCGAAAAGGATTTTAAACTGGTCGTCAACGCGTTCGGAATAGAGGGCAATTCGTTCAAAAGAATGGTATGCTGGTCGGCGATTCGGGCGTAATCCAAATTTTGAAGACCGAAATTACCGTAGATAAACTCGTCGGGATTAAAAATCCGTTCTAGAAAATTGGCATCTGCCGGCCCAATGGACATGACCTTTATTTTTTCCTTTTTGTCAATATTGAAGTAGAGCTTATTGTCGTAGGGCAATCCCGTATCCGAAATTTCCACGATACCCTCTATTCTTTCATTTGCCGGAACCGTGAACCGAACACTGGCATTTCCGTTTTCATCAAAGGTGGCAGATGTTTTTGCTATGAGTTTATCTGTATTGAACAGCGAAACAGGAATATTTTCTATACGCCCTTTCGACGAGAGCAAGGCTGTTAATTCGATGTTTTCAGAAGCTACATCTTCCAAAAAAACCGAATCGACGGCGACATTGACAAGGTCGGGTTCCCTTAGTTGTACCAGGTGTTTTCTTACGGCATTCGATGTGTCGATTTCCGTTGCGGCCATTCGTTGCTGAAAATCGGAAACAAGGATCAGGTTTTTTTCAGTGCTTTCATCGGTACCGAAAAATGTATTGGCCTTCAACAAGATTTCGTCAAGCCTTAATTGTTTAGCACTGTGTTCAAGCGTCAAAAGGTCGTTCTGAATATCTTGTACGGTAACGGCGCTATAGGTTTTCTCATTCGTGAAAAGCGAGAAGTTTTCTCCCACCGGTATCGATTTCATCAAATCTTGAACGGCATTTTCAAAAAGGGTGGCATTTTCCGATTTGGCCTGTGTGCTGAACGAATCATCAAGGTATATTACGGTCTCTTTCTTTTTTAAAGCGGTCTTTGCGGCAAAAAACGGTCGCGCAAAAGCGAATATCAACGCCGCCAACAGCAATAGCCGGCTCAGCAACAACAACCATTTTTTCAGGGTGCTGCTTTTGCGTGATTCCGATTGTACGCGCTTCAGTACCTTAACGTTCGTAAAAGGCGTTTTCTTGAATCTACGAAGCTGAAAAAGATGGATAAAAATGGGAATCAACAGTAATAAAAGGGCCCAAAGAAGTTCTGGATGTCTAAACTGCATTCCTATATAAGATTGGGCAAAGATAGTTAATTCAGGGCTTAAAGTTCAAAGTTTAGGTTTTATTTAGAGTTTGTGACCGCTTAACAAAAGAAGAAATAATCCAACATATGTTTTTGCCCCAACCCGGAAAAATAGCTGCGGATCATTGCTTGGGCCTCTTCATTGGCCACGGTAACTATGCTTTGGGTATTATCGAGTTCGTTAAGTTTTGAGAAGTGCATCATCGGCTTTCCGTATATTTTTTTGCCTATTTTCTTCGGATTGTCGCACAGCCAATAGAAATCGATATCGCGGTCCAAAAGTCCTTTTGCAATTTCCTTGCCTTTGTTTCCTGCG
Source organism: Meishania litoralis (assembly GCF_042611095.1). Taxonomy (NCBI): domain Bacteria; kingdom Pseudomonadati; phylum Bacteroidota; class Flavobacteriia; order Flavobacteriales; family Flavobacteriaceae; genus Meishania; species Meishania litoralis. The sequence continues at coordinate 500,450 of NZ_JBHFPV010000002.1, read as the reverse complement.
CCCCAAATGGTCAATGGTCGGGTTTTGTCATATTCCAATTTTAGGAAATAGCGGAGCTTGATTTCCAAAAAATAATTCTGTGCATAGTGCTCGCTCGTTCGCGACGTTCGTGTGTCGTAATCCCGCCATAAGTGCAAGACCTGATTGCAGGGAATGCATTTCAATCCATTTTCATAGAACCGAAAGGTAAGGTCGTAATCCTCGGGATAACTGTCGGGAATAAATGCGCCAGAAGTATCAAAATCATCCCGAAAGGCCATCCAACAAGGGGAGGGGATAACACATTCTTTGTAGATTTCTGAATAATTCTCGCCTTTTTCGGTGAGGCGGTTGAGCCATTTTTCATAGCGGTCATAACCATCACTGATACCTCTATGCGAAAAGTATTTTACCTGGCCCACGGCAAGGTGGCCTTTTCCGGCTTTGGCCAACGAATCGACCATGACCTCCAATTTGTTGGACGTCATGATATCGTCGGAGTCCATTCGGGTAATCAAATTACCGTTACTTTCCTTGTAGGCTTTTCGCAAAGCGCATATGATTCCCGATCCATCGTTGCCGAAGATTTTGATGCGTTTATCGTTCTTGGCATATTCTTGTAAAATCTCAAGACTTTTGTCGGTAGAATGGTCATTGACGGCCAATATTTCCCAATGCGTATAGGTCTGGTCCAATATTGACGCAATACATTCGGGCAAATATTGCGCGGTGTTTTTAAAAGGGATTAAAATACTGACCAACGGTTGTTGCATGGGCGCAAGTTAGGAAATACGGAAAAATTTGGTTCTGGAGGTTGTCAGAAAATGGATCGGTATTGATTTTAAAATGCATAGCGGATTATTTTAATCCCGAACTAATAGATTATATTAGTTACGAAAAACTTGAAACAGACCGACTCGAACCATAATACGAAAGAAAAAAATGAAAAAATTATCCATGATTAAGAATTTCATGCTTGTTGTACTCGCCTTTAATGGCATGCAATTGGCCGAAGCCCAAGAATCAAACGCTGACCAATCTTATACCTTAGTAGTCGAAGGTTACGATTGGGGCCCCGCAACGAGCAAGGTGATTTTACATCTTAGCGACACCACTTCAGTGGCAGAGGGCGCCAATTATTCGATAGACGTTCTGCGCGAATCAGATTGCCTTGATGCAAATTCACCTCGTTCGAAGGGTACATTGCAAGTCGTTACCGCATATGTTTCAGATGCCGAAGGGAATAAAATGGAAACCGGCAAGAACATAACACTACATGTCGGGGTCGGCCCACATATTCAAATCGGGTCTCCCATCGTATACTTCTTTACCGAAGGTTGCCGCGGAAACCAATGGACGAATTACCAACTGACCATCACAAATTCGAAAAATAAGAGTATTTGGAACAAAGAAAGCGACCGAATCATGCCACTTGTCGATGAGTTCGATTTATCGGGTAAATTCAGTTCAAATAACGTGGATCTTACGTACGCTTCGTTCTCACCAAAAATGGGAGAAGGTAAAAAGCCCTTGATTATATGGCTGCACGGTGGTGGCGAGGGTGGCACCGACCCCAGTATCGTTCTCTTGGCCAATCGCGCCGCAAATTATGCCTCAAATGAAATTCAAAAAATATTTGGAGGTGCCTATGTATTGACGCCACAGACCCCGACCCGTTGGATGCACGGCATTAGCGGGGAAACTACTAGAGGTAATGAACCCGATATTTATAGTGAAACATTAATGGATTTAATTAAGGATTTTGTTTCGAAACATCCTGATATTGACAGTAACAGAATATACGTTGGCGGTTGCTCCAATGGGGGTTATATGACCCAGGAATTACTTTTGAACAATCCTGATTATTTTGCGGCCGCGTATCCTTCGGCACTGGCATTTTTTGCGGAATTTTTATCGGAAGATGATATAAGATCGCTGGCAAAACAATCTATCTGGTACATGCATTCAAAAGATGACCCCGTGACCAAAGCAGATGTAACGGTGATTCCGACATTTGACTTATTAATGAAAGCGGGCGCTAAGGATGTGCACTTATCGTTATATGACCATGTTGTCGATTTATATGGAGTCTACGGCGGAAACGATTATCATCTGAACGGACATTTTTCTTGGGTGTACAGCCATCGCAACCACGCCTCAAAAGTAATCGATGGACAAGAGGTTACCGTAATGGAGTGGATGGCCGGCAAAAGTAAATAGCGTTTATTTGGTTTTATTTGTAGAATTAATTCAGCATCCTGAACTCATTGGGTGAGTGGCCCACACGCTTTTTAAAGAGCCTGCTAAAATGTTGGGGATATTTAAACCCAAGCTCGTAGGCAATCTCGCTGACCGATTTTTGGGGATCGAACACCTTTTCCTTGGCTACATCGATCAGTCGGTTCTGAATATATTCTTGGGCAGAATACCCTGTTTCCTTTTTGACCAAGTCACCAAAATAGTTTGGGGAAAGGTTGAGCTTATCAGCAAAGTATCCAACGCATGGCAGCCCATATTCTTGGGGCTTGCCCGAGGTAAAATAGTCGGACAACAAGGTTTCAAAACGTTCCAACGAGCCTTGGTGCGCAATTTCCCTTGTCAAGAACTGCCGATCGTAAAAACGCAAACAGTAATCCAATAGCAACTCTATGTTGCTGACAATTAGGTTTTTACTGTGCTTGTCTAGGTTTTGCTCCAATTCGTATTGAATCTTGTCCAATACGCTCAATATCAATTCGCGTTCCCGTGGCGATAGATGTAGAGCTTCCTTTACGGAATAGGAAAAGAAGTTATAGGTATTCATTTTGCGTCCCAACGTACTTCCCAATAGCAGATCAGGATGGAAAATCAAGGCATATCCTTTGGGTACATAATCAGGATCATAACTAATTTCCACCTGCTGTCCCGGCCCCATAAAGACCATGGAACCCTCATCAAAGTCATATTCCCCGCCACCATATTTCAATTTGCAGTTCTTGGCATCCTTCAGTAAAACGGCATAACAATCAAAATGCAATCCATCGTATGAATAATCTGGAAGCGCCTCAGTGCTTTCGTAATCCAAAATACCCACCAAGGGATGGGAAGGTTTGGAACTTCGCCATCTAAAGTAATCGGCTACGGTTTTTATGTGGTATACCATTTCCATTTATTATAGTAACTTTATCTAAAGATAGGGCACTGATTCCCAAAACTTCAAACTATAATCCTCAAATAAGTAATAATGGTATGAACATCCGTAATCTGGGTATTACTTACTAATGTATGGTTGAATATTTTTGGCATTACGTTAATCCTGACAAAAATACATTTTCATGAAAAAAATGATTTGTTTTCTATTGTTCACGGTATCTGTCGGCATTTCTGCCCAAGATTCCGGTTACGCGGTCTCTTCATACTTGGTAGAAGGCTTTAAGGCGCCAAACACGCATTACATTGGCGAGGCATGGTTGAATCACATTTTACAATCAGATGATGATTTGAATTACAATATTACCAAAGCAACGTTCAAGGCAAATTCTACCTTAGATTGGCACAAGCATGAATCGGTTCAAGTGCTGATTATCGTTGACGGTGAATGTTACTATCAAGAAAGGGGCAAAGAACCTATATTACTTAAAGAGGGTGATGTGATACGATGCGAAAAAGACATTGAACATTGGCATTCGTCTTCCAAAGAAAACGATGTGACCTACTTGGCTTTGTATGGAGGAGGAAATCCTACGACTTGGACTGAAGTCTTGACCCAGGAATATTACGATAGTGTGGCAAAAAAGCTAAACTAGGTAACTGTTAAAAGCACTTCGTTGAGTGTATCCAACAATTCAAAGCAAACATGAAAATTACTTTGACCATTTTTTTATTGGTCGGATTCAAGACATTTTGCCAATCTCAAGAGGAAGAGAAAAAGTTCCTCGATGATTTCAGGGGAACGGCCAGTGTCACGCATAATGGTATTTCGCTTGTTCCTTCATTTTCATTGGGCGACCCGGCCTTGATCTTCGACCTTAAATTCACTGCCGGTCGCTTGAGCTTTGAGCCCGATATGCGTTTTGCCCTTGAAGGGAAACCTTGGTCGTTTTTGTTTTGGTTTAGGTACAAGGCCATTCAAAAGGAGCGCTTTTCACTTAGGGTTGGCGCGCATCCTGCGCTCAACTTCCGAACGGTCAATATAATTCGTGATGGCCGGGAAGAGGATATTTTGGAATCACGCCGCTATGTGGCCGCTGAACTTGCGCCCAACTATAAGGTTTCCGACAAGGTCGGGGTCGGCATGTACTACCTTATCGGGCATGGTTTCGACGAAGGAGTCAAGAGGACGCATTTTTTGGTGTTCAATTCGAGTTTTTCCAAGCTCGGCATATCGAAGGATTGGCACGTGAACCTTTCCCCTCAGGTATATTATTTGCGTATGGACGACCTTCAAGGCTATTATGCCGTAGGTTTTATATCATTGGTCAAAGAAGGGTTTCCCCTGTCACTTTCGGCCATTTTGAACAAGGCGCTCGATACGGAAATTTTACCCGAAAAGCATTTTACCTGGAACGTTTCATTGGTGTACAATTTTCCAAATTAAAGAAGAGCCATTGATAAATGGCCATCATAACGAACATAAATTTTAATAATATACCGATATGAATTGCGGAGTTTATTCCAAATAAATCCATAATTTAAAGCGAACATTCAACGTCATGGCAAAATATACACTTAACATCAACGGAAAAAAACAGGAAGTAGAGGTTTCGGCGGAAACTCCCATTTTATGGGTATTGCGAAATCATCTGAAATTGGTCGGCACCAAATACGGTTGCGGCATAGCACAATGTGGTTCATGTACCGTTCATTTGAACGGGGTGGCCACACGATCCTGCATGTTGCCGGTTTCGGCAGTGGGAAATCAGGAAATAACCACCATCGAAGGACTCTCGGAACATGGGGACCATCCGGTTCAAAAAGCATGGCTGGAGGTCGATGTCGCCCAGTGCGGCTATTGCCAATCGGGCCAGATTATGACGGCAACGGCCCTGTTGAACAACAATCCTTCACCTACCGACGAAGAGATCGAAGGTGCCATGAACGGCAACATTTGCCGGTGCGGTACTTATACACGTATCAAAAAGGCCATAAAACTGGCTTCGGAATCATAATATCCATTTCATACTAAAACCATCGTACGATGACACTCGTTCAGACAAAAATAGGCAGAAGGGCATTTATTAAAAATACAGGAATGGCCAGTGGAGGCCTGGTACTTGGATTCAGTTGGCTGAACTCTTGCAAACCTGAACAAGCGACCAAAATAGCGGCCATTGAAATGCCAAAGGAATGGTTCGATATCAATGCCTATCTAAAGATCGGTGACAATGGAATTGCCACCATTTTATCGCCAAACCCTGAATTTGGACAAGGAGTGATTACCTCGATGCCGATGATCGTGGCCGAAGAACTTGATATTGCCTGGAAAAATGTACTTGTAGAGCAGGCACCCTTTAACGCCGAACTTTTCGGACGACAATTCACCGGAGGGAGCCAAGGTATTCGAAGGGGTTGGGAAGGCCTTCGATTGGCCGGGGCAACTGCACGGCAAATGTTGAAGGAGGCCGCTGCCCAGGCTTGGCAGGTGCCCGTTTCGGAAATTAACACAGAATCAGGAATCTTAAAGCATACAGGTTCTGACAAAACCGGAAGCTACGGCGAATTCGCTGCCGCCGCCGCACAGCTGTCCGTACCAGAGGAAGTGCAGCTCAAGGAGGTGTCCGATTTTAAGATTATAGGACACTCCAAAAAGAACGTGAAAGGAAAGGAAATCGTGACCGGAAAACCACTCTTCGGTGTGGACTATATGAAGGGGGGAATGCTATACGCCATGCCGGTATTCCCCCCCGCGTTCGGAATGAAATTGAAGGACTTTGATATGGCGAGTGTACAGAGTATGCCCGGAATACGTGATGTTTTCAAAATAAGGACCCATGAAGAAGACTATCAACGAAATGGATTTGATACCACAACGTTTACCGAGCCCATCATCATTGTCGGCGATTCCAATTGGGAGGTGATGCAAGCCAAAAAGGCTATTCGTGCCCAATGGGAACCTTTTGAGGACTATTCCTTTCCCATGATGGGTAGGGGCGGGGCCCAGACCGTTACCGTTCCCTCGGGATTGGAAAGATCCAGTGCACATATGGCCAAAATGCAAGAAATGGATGCCAAGCCGGGTCGGGTAGTCCGCAGGGATGGTAATCCCGAAGCTGCCTTTAAAAAAGCCGCAAAGGTTATTGAACGCAGTTATTCCTGTCCGTTTCTTGCCCATAATTGTATGGAGCCCATAAACTTCTTTGCCCATGTCACCGATGATAAGGCCGAACTTGCGGGTCCGCTACAGGCTCCCGAGTTTATAGAGGGCACGCTTGCCACTCGTTTGGGACTTCCTATTGAAAAAATTGATATTCACATGACGCGCATGGGCGGTGGATTCGGTAGAAGGGCCTATTGCCATTACGCTGTTGAAGCGGCTTTGGTCTCGAAAAAGGTCAATGCGCCTGTACAACTGATGTATTCCCGCGAAGATGATATGACCTTCGGAATCTATAGGCCTGCCTATTACGCAACCTATAAGGCTGCACTGGACGAAAACAACAATTTGTTGGCCTTTCATGTAAAGGCTGGGGGAATTCCAGAACATCCATTGGCTGCCAATCGTTTCCCGGCAGGGGCTATCGACAATTATCTGGCCGAAACATGGGAAATCCCTTCGAACATCACAATTGGGGCGTTCCGGGCACCACGATCGAATTTTATCGCAGGTGCCGAACAGTCTTTTCTGGATGAGTTGGCATCCGAAATGGGGAAAGACCCCATTGAATTCCGTCTGGAATTATTGGATCGGGCGACAAAAGATCCTGTGGGCGAGAACAATGACTATGAAGCGGAACGCTATGCCGGGGTGTTGAAGTTGGTAAAGGAAAAATCGAACTGGGGCATCAACGATTCAGGATTGAATCGTGGGGTTTCCGCTTATTTCTGCCATAATTCTTATGTGGCCCATGTATTGGACCTAAAAATGGAAAATGGTACGCCGAAAGTCGCAAATGTTTCTTGTGCCATAGATTGCGGTATCGTGGTCAATCCCGATGCGGCCGCCAATATGGCTGAGGGAGCCATTATAGATGGAATCGGCAATGCGATGTTCGGGGAAATGACCTTTAGTGAGGGCAGGCCAGATAAATCGAACTTCAATGATTACCGTATGATACGAATGGGGGAAGCTCCAAAGAACATCGAAGTGCATTTTGTCAAGAACGAAATCGCCCCAACGGGAATGGGAGAGCCTCCGTTTCCTCCAATTTTCGGGGCATATGCCAACGCTTTGTATAAAGCGACGGGCCAACGGCATTACCACCAGCCCTTTGGTTCTAACAAACCGCAGATTATAGGATAGTATTTAATTAAAATAATCCATCGCAAGAAACAGTGCAGAAGGAAACAGTAAAGATCAATCGACGGTTTTTTATCAAAAGTTCGGCCATGGCCGGAGGAGGTCTTGTATTGGGCTTTAATTGGCTGGCATCCTGTAAACTGACTGCCGAGGAAGAAAAACAATTACCCAAAGAATGGTCCAAGATCAATGGGTATCTGAAAATTGCCCATAACGGTCAGGTCACCATTATGTCGCCCAATCCCGAAGGCGGACAGAACGTTAAGACCTCAATGCCCATGATCATTGCCGATGAACTCGGGGTTGACTGGAAGGATGTAATCGTTGAACAGGCACCGTTGGACACCGATGCCTTCAACTTTCAGTTCATTGGTGGAAGTCAGGCCATTCGAAGAGGGTGGCCAGGGCTACGGATGGCAGGGGCGACGGCGCGGCACATGCTGAAAATGGCGGCGGCCGAAGCTTGGCAAGTTCCTATTGATGAAATCGAAACGTCGAACGGTACGTTGAGCCACGAGGCTTCAAGAAATACTGCCGGATATGGAGAAATGGCCTTGGCCGCCGCGAAACTTGAGGTACCCAAAGAAGTTCTACTTAAGGATAATAAGGATTTTAAAATTGTCGGCACTTCGCAAAAGAATGTGGATGGCAAAAAAATAGTGACCGGACAGCCACTTTTTGGGGTAGATACCCAACGAGAAGGTATGCTCATCGCCATGATCGTACATCCGCCGGCGTTCGGGTTGAAATTAAAATCCATCGATGATAACGAGGCAAGAAAGATGCCCGGAATCAAAGATATCTTTCCGATAAAGGTTTTCAATGAGGGCTATGAAAAAGCATTTTTTGATACGAGGACTTTTAACGAAGTTGCCGTCATTGTAGGAAATTCAACTTGGGAGGTAATTAATGCGAAAAAGGTCTTGAAAATAGAATGCGAACCTATTGAAAGCAGTACGGACACCCGAGACCGTTTTGGACGGAAATGGGAAGAACATACACCATCGGGATTAGAGAACTCCACCGATCATGCTGCTGAAATGGAAGCCATGATAAAAAAAGGCGGGACCGTCAAAAGAAAAGATGGAGATCCCGAAGGAGCTTTAAAGAAGGCGGCTAAAATTATAGAGGCATCTTATACGGCTCCTTTTTTGGCGCATAATTGTATGGAGCCCATGAACTTTTTTGCCGATGTGACCGAAGAAAAGGCAGAACTTATCGGACCCCTTCAAAAACCGGAGCTGACGGAACAGACCCTTTCGGCCCGTCTCGGAATGCCCGTCGAGAACATTGATGTCAAAATGACCCGTTTGGGCGGGGGATACGGGCGGCGTTCCTACGCCCATTGGATGGTCGAGGCGGCTATTATTAGTCAACGAATGAAGGCTCCGGTTCAATTGCTCTATACGCGTGAAGACGATATGACCGATGGAATTTATCGCCCAGCGTATCATGCCAAATTTCGTGCAGGCCTGGATGAAAACAATAAGTTGATCGCTTTTCATGTAAATGCCGGAGGCGTTCCGCAAAGTCCGTTGCATGAAAACCGTTTTCCTGCAGGGGTGGTTGACAATTATTTGGCCGAAGATTGGACCATCGATTCCAATATTACCGTAGGATCTTTTAGAGCGCCTAGCTCCAACTTCATGGCCAGTGCTGAACAATCCTTTTTGGATGAGGTGGCAGAAGCCGCCGGGAAAGACCCGATCGAGTTTCGATTGGAACTTTTGGATAGGGCAATGAAGAATCCCGTTGGCGAAAACAACGATTATGATGCGGCGCGCTATGCTGGAGTTTTAAAATTGGTAAGGGACAAATGTGATTGGAACAGTGTCTCCGAAAACACCCACCGAGGGGTTTCCGCATATTTTTGCCACAATTCCTATGCTGCGCAAGTATTGGATTTGACAATCGAAAACGGGAAACCCGTCGTACAAAAGGTAACCAGCGCCATTGATTGTGGGATTGTTATAAATCCCGACGCGGCCACGAACCTTGTTGAAGGAGGTATCGTCGATGGTATCGGAAATGCCATGCACGGGGGGTTGACCTTTACGAATGGAGTACCTGATAATAACAACTTTGATAGTTACCGAATGATTCGAATGAACGAGGCCCCAAAGGAAATCGAAGTACATTTTGTTGATAACGGCATAGACCCAACGGGATTGGGAGAACCGTCATTTCCTCCAATATTTGCGGCCTTGGCGAACGCACTTTACAAAGCTACCGGCCAACGGCATTATCACCAGCCCTTTATTTCTGGTAAAGCATAAAACCTTGACAAACTTCGTTTTCTGTACTATGTTTTCATACGCGCGCAGAAAATGCTTGTCAATGAAAAAAACCGACGGTTATCGCCGGATTTCTTTTCCGGAGGAAAAGGAATTCACTCCGTGCATCCCTAATACCGTATTGTGCAAATGCAACTTTGAATTCCCTTGGAATCCACATCTTAAAAAAGCAAAATCCCGTTCAAGTAAACTTGACGGGATTTATCTTTTCAAGCTGAACCAAAGTTGCGCTTGATTGCGGAGGAAGAGGGATTCGAACCCCCGGAGGTGTGACCCTCAACAGTTTTCAAGACTGCCGCATTCGACCACTCTGCCATTCCTCCTAAGCGGTTGCAAATATAGCAACCTTTTTCAATTCATTAAAAGAACTGCAATTATATTTTTATGTTATTCTTAGTTTATCACCTTCAAGCCCTTATTTTTGTTCAATGGAAGAATGGTACCATTACGCACTACTAATTGCCGTGGGTTTTGTGGTTGGCTTTATCAATACCGTGGCCGGAGGCGGCTCTTTGATTTCCCTTCCAGTACTTATTTTTTTGGGACTGCCGCCCAGTGTGGCAAATGGCACCAATCGAGTGGCCGTAGTGATCCAAAATATTATGGGGGTGGCCGGTTTTAAGAGCAAGGGCGTGACCACCTTTCCTTTCGATATCTATTTGGGTATTTCGGCATTGTTCGGGGCAATCTTGGGCGCTTATATAGCAGTCGATATCAAGGGCGAGACATTCAATAGAATTCTGGCCATTATTATGATAATCGTCGTTCTGATCATTCTTTTCAAACCCAAGCTCAAACTTGAGGACCTTCACGAACGGATTACGGGCAAGCATCTGTGGATCGGTATCATTGCATTCTTCTTTTTTGGCATTTATGGCGGATTTATAAATGCGGGACTAGGGTTTATAATTATACTATTTTTGCATTACGCGAACCAGATGACCTTGGTGCGCTCAAACGCGACTAAAGTGATGGTGGTTCTTATTTACACCTTGGCCGCGTTGACCGTCTTTGTATTAAACGATAAGGTCATTTGGCAAGTGGGACTAATTCTCGCCATTGGCAATGGTACCGGTGCATGGGTGGCCAGTCGGGTTTCGGTCGATAGGGGAGACGGTTTTATCAAGTCATTTTTGGTGATTATGGTCGTTGCAATGTCAATTAAACTTTGGTTTTTCAATTAGATTCAATGTTGAGGTCGTTTCCGCATAGAAGGAAATGCGTATAACAGTTCAAAAAATGGATGTACTCGAACAAATGAAATGGCGCTATGCCGTAAAGAAATTCGATTCCGATAAGATATTATCTGAAAAAAAGGTGATACGGCTAAAAAAAGCCTTTAATCTTACGGCTACTTCGTATGGCCTTCAGCCGATTAAAATGGTAGTCGTTCAAAATAAGGTTCTGCAGGCCGAATTGGTGCCCTTTTCCATGCAGCAGCAGCAAGTTGCGCAAGCATCCCATGTACTTGTTTTGTGCATCGAAAATAAGATAGACCCTAAATACATAACCGAATATTTTGAAAAAGTCAGAAGTGTGCGGGGCACGAGCGATGAGATACTGCGGCCTTTCAAGGAAAGCATGGTTTCGAGTTTTTCAAAAAAAGAGGCCTCAGAAATTCAGGAATGGTCAAAGAATCAGGCCTATTTGGCAATGGGTAACTTATTGACCGTCTGTGCAATGGAAGAAATCGATTCTTGCCCGATGGAAGGCTTTTCCCCAGAAGGCTATGACCAACTCTTAAAGCTGGAGGAAAAGGGACTTCGCTCCGTTTTGGTGATGCCCGTGGGCTATCGTGCGAAAGATGACGTATTTTCGACCTTTAAAAAGGTCCGTAGGAATATAGAGGATAGTATTATCGATATTCATTGATCAAACAATTTACAAAGAACCAATGCCGGGATTCGAACTTTTTGGAAATCAGGAAAGAAAACAAGTGAACGAGGTGCTTGAAACGGGCGTGCTTATGCGCTATGGTTTTGATGGAATGCGTCAGGACCATTGGAAGGCCCTTGAACTTGAAAATGCATTGGCGGCTAGAATGCAGGTAAAACATGCACAGGTGGTCAGTAGTGGTACGGCTGCCCTGACCATTGCGTTGGCCAGCGCGGGAGTAGGGGCGGGTGACGAGGTCATTATGCCGACATTCACCTTTGTGGCCAGTTTCGAGGCTATTTTGGCCATTGGGGCCGTTCCGATCTTGGTCGATATCGATGATACCTTGACGTTGAGCCCGGTAGCGGTCAAAAACGCCATTACTGAAAAAACAAGGGTTGTGATGCCCGTACATATGTGTGGTTCAATGGCCGATTTAGGAGCCTTGAAAGCCATCTGTGATACAAACGGATTGTTGTTGTTGGAAGATGCCTGTCAGGCGATCGGGGGCACGTATGATGGAAAACCCTTGGGAAGTTACGGGCACTTGGGATGCTTTTCCTTCGATTACGTAAAAACGATTACTTGCGGTGAAGGCGGTGCCATTATCACCAACAATGCCGCCTTTCATAAAAACGCGGACCATTATTCCGACCACGGGCACGACCATATCGACAACGATAGGGGGGCGGAAGGCCATCCTTTTTTAGGGTACAACTACCGTATTTCAGAGTTGAATGCCGCCGTTGGTCTGGCACAATTGGCACGTTTGGATGAGTTTTTGGCCATACAAAAGAAAAATTATTCCATTTTAAGGGAAGCGCTCGAAACCGTTTCGGGAATAACTTTTCGGAACGTGCCCGAAGGTGGCGAGGAAAACTATTCGTTTCTAAGTTTCTTTCTGCCAACTAAGGCACTCGCCAAAAAAACGCATAAGGAATTGGCCAGCGCGGGAATCGATGGTTGTTTTTATTGGTTTGACAACAACTGGCACTATTATAGAAAATGGGAGCATTTGACCGAACGCAAGTCGCTGGGAAAGCTTTCAAAAGAAGTTTTGGCAGGACTTCAAGATTTTTCGACCACCGATTTTTCGGCATCCGATCATTGGGTCGGCCGTAATATCTCTTGTCTCGTCAAACTTTCGTGGACTGAGGAAGAAGTCGCCGGAAGAGCCGCTAAAATGAAAAAAATAATAAGCGAAGTTGTTTCAACTTTTGGTTAATACGCAACGTATTCAACGATCTCAAGGCCATAACCAACGATGCCGACCCTTTTTGTTTGCTCGCTATTGCTTAACAATCTCAATTTGCTGATGTCAAGGTCGTGAAGAATTTGTGCCCCGATTCCAAAATCCTTTGCATCCATATCGATTTTTGGGGCTTTATTGATTCCTTTTTTCTGAAGCTCTTTAAGTTCGGTCAGTCGCGACAAAAGGTTCAGCGATTCCGAGTCTTGGTTGATGAAGACGATGGCCCCCTTGCCCTCTGAATTGATGGCGGTGAACATATCTTCCAATTTTTGATCGGGGTTATTGGTCAATGTTCCCAAAATATCATTGTTGACCAAGGTCGAGTTGATGCGCGTCAAGACCTTTTCGTCTTTTTTCCAGCTACCTTTGGTAAGTGCGATATGAATGTGATTGTTCGTGGTCTGCTTATAGGCCCTGAGTCTATATTCCCCGAATCTTGTGTTGATCTGAAAATCTTCCTTTTTTTCGATAAGGCTGTCATGTTCCATACGATAGGCTACCAAAGCTTCAATGGAAACGATCTTTAGATCAAATTTTTTGGCAACTTCCATTAATTCAGGTAAGCGCGCCATACTTCCATCTTCGTTCATGATTTCAACGATGATTCCTGCGGGCCGCAATCCGGCCAATCGCGCAAAATCGATTGCCGCTTCGGTATGCCCGGTTCTTCTTAGTACACCTCCTTCTTTGGCGATCAAAGGGAAAATATGCCCAGGACGCACTAAATCATGCGGTTTGGTTTCAGGATTGGTTAGGGCACATACGGTTTTGGCCCTATCAGAAGCCGAAATACCTGTTGTCACTCCATTCCCCCGCAAATCTACCGAAACCGTAAAAGCGGTTTCCAAGGGGTCTGTATTGTGATCGACCATCATGTGCAGGCCAAGATCGCGACACCTGCCTTCGGTCAATGGCGTACAGATAAGTCCGCGACCGTGCATGGCCATGAAATTTACCGTTTCAGGGGTCGCCAATTCGGCAGCGGCCAGAAAATCGCCTTCATTCTCCCGATTTTCATCGTCAACGACAATAATGACCTTGCCTTGGCGTACATCTTCAATGGCCTCTTCAATGGTGTTCAGTTTGATTTTCTTTTCCATGTTCACGATCATCATACGGCTACTTTGTCTTTCTTCCTGAAAAAATCCTTGAAGCGATCAAGGGCGTTTCCAATACTCATCAATCCCTTATCGGCAGTGGCCCTTTTTGTCAGTATTATGCCCAAGGGCAACATGATCAACGTAGGGAGCCATGCCCCAAATATAGGGTGAATGTTATTCTCCATGGCATAGTTTTTGGCAAAAACGCCAACGAAATAGTAGATCAGGAACAAAATAATGGCGATTACCATTGGAAGTCCGATACCTCCTTTTCGAATGATAGCGCCCAACGGAGCCCCGACAAAAAACAGTATTACGCATGATAACGCCAATGCAAATTTGGCATGCAGTGAGTAGATATGGAGATTGTAAATCTTATAACGCCGGTCGATCTCATCTTTTTTGGCCTTTACGGAGGTCAAGATGTTCGTGGCCGAATTCTTGGCCGAGGTCATGAGCTGTATACGTTGCCAGTCTTTGAAAAAACCAAGAAGGTCTTCGATTGTGGCCAAAGAGTCTTTTATGCCGCCGGCCTTGGTGCCAACGGTATCCAAAGCCGAACTATCGCGCATCATTTCCCTTTGTTTTCTCGCCATAAAAGTGTCGATCTCAACAACCGGTACGAAAGCTCCTATGCGATTATTTATGTTCTTTGAGAAAGCGCCCACAACCCTTAGATTGTCATTTTTTAAAGAATCGATGTCCTTGTTCAATCGCGAAACGTTCTTCATCTTATCGGTGCTGATGTTACGGTCTTCTTCAAGGTCGAGATCCATCTCGGGAATTTCGATGTTCATCCGATAGATTTCAAAATTTGCATTGGCAAACGGACTTTTTAGCCTGTCTTTGTTCCGTTTGGTCTCTATGTCCTCATAATAATTTCCATCCTTCAAGATCAGCTGTATTACTTCCGAATCCTCACTGCTCACCAATTCACCCGATTTTGCCTTGATTACGGTATTATTTATTTTTAGCGTGGTTTTCTGATGTATCGTGACGTTTCGCAAAAAACGGTCTTTTTCGCCATATTTTTCGTCCACTTTGATGCTCATGCCCTCAAAATCGCTAAAAACACCTTCTTCAATAGCCGCTGCAGGCTTAAGTTGGGCAATGTTGCGTCGCATGTTGAAGATTTTCTGCTCTGATACGGGAATAACACTATTGGCGAAATAAAAGGTGACGCCACCCAACAATATAACAAATGCGATAACGCTCATCATGGCCCTTCGCAATGATATTCCAGAGGCTTTCATTGCGGCGAACTCATAATTTTCGGCAAAGGTGCCAAAGGTCAATATTGACGATAGAATTACCGTGAGCGGTAATACCTTTTCGGTGAGCTCGGGCATTTTATAAAAGAAAAATTTGCCGATTACCAACATATCAAGCCCCCTACCGGCCAAGTCATCCATGAAAAGCCAGATAGCCTGAAATATGAAGATGAACATCAATATTATAAAGGCACTAAAAAAATTGAACAGAAATCGCGATAAGATATACCGGTCGAGAAGTTTCAATGAATGTCGGTTAATGAACTGATTTAATTTCTTATAATATAGTACCCTTGATCTTTGTACTTGCCTTCGTCAAAAGTAAATAAGGTATTCGACAAAGGTTGGTTCGTTTTAAAAGAATTAACAGTTATCGTCGTCGTGGTGCCGTTTTGCCCTGTTTCTATCAACTTATAAATATGCTTGGTCTCGGCATCGATTCCTAATAGAATTGATTTGACTTCAGAATTCGAATCTATAGGGGTGAGCTTTACGTACTGTATCTTACGACCCTGTACGTTTTGCAGGATGTCCCATTCATAATTGTGTCCTTCACGATAAAAAGTAAGCATTTTCGAGGGTGTAATTGCACTGGCGTCATCCGATTTATCCTCAATGGTCACCTCTTCGTTCTCAGGTACCACGGTATATACTTTTTTTCCGTCGTATAGCTGTTTGGCACCAAAAAAATTGCCCAAATACTTATCGCCCTGCATGGTTACATCACCACGCGTCTCTTGATTGATATCGGCCTCGGCATTGTGCAGCACATATTTAAAATCGACCACAATATTGTCATAGCTCTTTACCTTGTTGTAAACATCGTCCAACAAGGCTTTGGCTTTATCGGAATTTTGGGCCATCACAAAGTTCGTTGCCATCGTGACGGTCAGTAAAAGCATTATTTTTTTCATGAATTCAGGTTTCGATATTATTGCCCGTTATGGGTTTCGTTGTTCAAAAGTTGCTCCAATGAAACAAGATCGGGTACTAGTACCTGCCTTGCCTTGCTGCCCTCAAAAGGTCCCACTATTCCTGCAGCCTCCAACTGATCTACGATGCGGCCTGCGCGATTGTACCCCAATTTCAACTTGCGCTGGATCAAAGAGGCCGAACCTTGTTGGGCGGTCACGATGACTTCGGCGGCTTCACGGAACATGGTATCCCTATCGGAAATGTTATAATCAATACTTGTGCCAGAATCCTCTCCGACATACTCAGGTAGCTCATAGGCTTCAGGGTATGCTCTTTGTGCCCCGATATATTCGGTAATTTTAGAGACCTCGGGAGTGTCAACAAAAGCACATTGTAAACGCGTAACGTCGTTACCTTGTGTAAACAGCATATCGCCCCGACCGATGAGCTGGTCGGCCCCTTGGGTATCCAAGATCGTTCTTGAATCTATCTTTGAAGTTACCCGAAAAGCGATTCTCGCAGGGAAATTGGCCTTGATAATACCGGTAATGACATTCACCGACGGTCGCTGTGTGGCGATAATCAAGTGAATACCTATAGCTCGGGCCAACTGCGCCAAGCGTGCTATGGGCGTTTCAACTTCCTTGCCCGCCGTCATGATCAGATCGGCGAACTCATCGATGACCAAAATGATGTACGGGAGGAATTTATGCCCATCGTTCGGGTTCAACTTGCGTGACTTGAACTTGGTGTTATATTCTTTGATATTGCGCACCATGGCCAATTTCAACAGCTCGTAACGATTGTCCATTTCAATACAAAGGGAATTCAAGGTGTGTATGACCTTCGTATTATCCGTAATGATGGCCTCCTCTACATCGGGAAGTTTTGCCAAAAAATGCCGCTCTATTTTATTGTAAAGCGTCAATTCTACCTTTTTCGGATCGACAAGTATGAACTTAACTTCGGCCGGATGTTTTTTATAAAGTAGTGAGGTAAGCACCGCATTGAGTCCCACAGATTTACCCTGCCCCGTGGCTCCGGCCATGAGAAGGTGCGGCATTTTCGCCAGATCGACGACAAAGGTTTCGTTGCTGATCGTTTTTCCGAATGCGATCGGTAGCTGCATTTCAGCTTTTTGAAACTTGGTGGAAGCGATGACCGAACGCATCGAAACGATGGTCGCATTTTTGTTGGGCACCTCGATACCGATGGTTCCCTTACCGGGAATAGGTGCAATGATCCGTATGCCCAATGCCGCCAAAGATAGCGCGATATCGTCTTCAAGGTTCTTGATTTTTGAAATGCGCACCCCGGCCTCGGGCACAATTTCATATAAGGTAACCGTCGGGCCTATTGTCGCCTTGATCTGTGCGATACCTATTTTATAGTTTCGAAGCGTTTCTACAATTTTGTTCTTGTTTTCTTCAAGTTCTTCCTGATTGATCGTTATTCCACCCGAAACACCATGTTGATCCAATAATTCGATTGTGGGAAATTTATAATTGCCGAGTTCAAGGGTCGGGTCGAACTCCCCGAAATCTTCTACAAGCTTGTCCGCGATATTGTCCTTTTCTTCTTTTTCCTCGACAATTTTTTCGACATGTATTGACAGATCATCTTCAATGTCCGTTTTGGCCGGTCTTGAAATTTCGAGAGCGGTCTCGGAATCTTTCTTATTTAAGGGGGGAATATCTTCCTTATGGGTATAAGTGTCGATGATTACAGGGGTTTCGTCCTCATCGATTAGATTGTTTTCTGTAGAATCTTCCTTCTTTCTGGGTTTTTTGAACTCAGAGGCAATCGTGTCGGATTTCTTTTGCAAGTATTTCGCTACACCTTCTGGTGTGAATTTGAACAAGCGCACCAAAATAAAGACAAGGCCGAACAGCAATAAAAGAAACACGCCGATCTTGCCGGTGTAGTCTTGCAAAAAATCATTCATCTCATAACCTACAAGTCCACCTAGTAAAGGTTTTTCGATTGCAAAGAAACCCAATGCGATAGAAATCCAAATGACAAATATCGACCCCCATATCCATTTTTCAAGAAGTCCTTTCTTCTCAAGACTCAAGAACATATATAGGCCCGTGACGAATAGAAGAAATGGGAGTATGAGCGAGGCAAGACCAAAGCCTCTGTACATAAAAAAGTGGCTGACACTTGCGCCGAACTTGTTCAATAAGTTTTCGGCCTCCTTGTTGCGATCCGCGAATTCGGTCAATAAACTTTGATCCTCCTGCCAAGTGAAATAAAACGAGATAAATGAAAAGAACAAAGCGATACTGAAAAGCATCAAGAGGCTTCCCAATATGATCTTATTTTGTTTGGATAATCTAAAAGTACTGCCCTTTTTGGTGGTATTAGGCTTGGACTTTCTTCCCTTCTTTGCCATTAAATCATCGATTCTGGGGGTAAAAATACAAATTTACTGACTGCGAGACTATTTTGAAATATCCTGATTTGTTTTCTTGTCAATACTTGACGGCCTATACCTTCTAATTTTGAAAACTGTGATAATATTTCAAAAAATTGGCCCCTTGTTATCCAAAAAAAACAGAACCGAAGTTGGCAAATAGGCATTTCATGCGCTTAAAAAAACTTCGGGATATATATGATCAAACCGACCACTGCCGCCGCTACCGATACGAGCATGACCGCCCCGGCCGATACATCTTTCAAGAAACCGATTCGTTCATCGAACTCGGGCTGGCAGAAATCAGCCAATTTTTCAATGGCCGTATTCAACCCTTCGACACCAAGTACCAATGCAATCGCCAAAATTTGCAGGATCCATTCGGTATTGGATATTTCGAAGTAAAACCCAAGGGCCGTTACGATCAAACCAAGCACTACCTGCACCTTTATGCTCGCCTCGGTGCGAATCAACAATAATGCGCCCCGAACCGCGTACCGCACCGCTTTTAGCCGGTTTACTAGAAAGGATTCCTTAGGCATCCCTTAATGCCTTTAGTGCAGATGCGTAGTCAGGTTCATCGACGGTTTCAGCAACCTGTTCGGTATGGATGACTTCTCCCTTTTCATCCAAAACGACAATGCTCCTTGAATGAAGTGCCTCCAAAGGTCCATCTATAAACGTCACCTGATATGCCTCGCCAAAATTACCGTTTCTGAAATCGGAAAGCATTTCGACCTTATCGATTCCCTCGGCTCCACAAAATCGGGCCTGTGCAAATGGGAGGTCCTTTGAAATACATAGTACCACCGTATTGCTCAGACTTGTGGCCTCTTTATTGAATTCACGTACCGATTGGGCGCAGGTGCCGGTATCGACACTCGGAAAGATGTTCAAAATTACCTTTTGCCCTTTGTAGTCGGCCAAGGAGGTTGCGGAGAGGTCATTTTTGGTCAATTGAAATTCAGGGGCTTGGCTACCAACAGCAGGCAAATCGCCTATTGTATGGATCGCGTTTCCTTTGAGCGTTACGGTTGCCATATCAAGTATTTTAAATTTGGCGTGAAATTAGAAATATTACCCTAAAATGGAAAACATTGGGCAAGAAAACTACGACGACGGTGTTTTGACCTTTATTCGATCGAGGCCAACTTTTTGATCTTGATCTGTAAGGCGGCAAAAAGCAAGGTCATCATCGGACTCAACCAGTTGAATATGGCATAAAGGAAATACTCGCCCACACCGACCCCTAGTACACCGCTATGATAAGCGCCACAGGTATTCCACGGGATCAATACCGAGGTCACGGTGCCTGAATCTTCTAAAGTACGGCTCAAATTTTCCGGTGCCAATCCGCGGTCTTCGTATGCCTTGGCGAACATTTTTCCGGGAACAACGATAGCCAGATATTGATCGGATGCCGTAACGTTCAGGGCCAAACAACTTCCTACCGTACTGGCAAAAAGTCCGAAGGTCGTCTTGGCCATGGACAATAAAGCCTTCGTAATGCGCGAAAGTGCCCCAATACCATCCATTACACCACCGAATACCATGGCGCATACGATCAGCCAAATGGTGCCCAACATACCTTCCATGCCCTTAGCGGAGAACAATTCGTTCAAAGCTTCATTGTCGGTAGGAATCGACGTTTTTGTTGTTATGGCCTTGAGAATGCCTTTGTAGCCCGACTCAAAAGTCAACTCTGAAACGCCGGTGACCCCTGCAACGACGCCCGGCTGGAATATTAGGGCGAAAACCGCGCCCAACAATGTACCGATAAGTAAGGCGGCCAGTGGAGGGGTTTTCTTGACGATCAACACTATTACCGCCACTGGAACCAAGAACAACCATCCGTTGATGTTGAAAGTGGCGTCGATAGAAGCCAATATTGCATCGGTATCGGCAGAACCCGATGTGTCGATCGCAAATCCCATTATAATGAACACCGCGAGAGTTACCGCGATGGTTGGTATGGTTGTGAAAGTCATATACTTGATATGATCGAACAATTCACCCCCGGCCATGGCGGGCGCCAGATTCGTAGTATCGCTCAACGGCGACATTTTATCTCCGAAATATGCACCCGAAAGAACTGCTCCGGCTGTCATTCCCAAAGATATTCCCAAGGCATCGCCGATTCCGATCAGGGCAATGCCAACGGTCGCCGCGGTCGTCCAACTGCTTCCGGTAGCGATCGAAATAATCGCACAGATAACAACGCACGCCGCAAGAAAGATCGTGGGATTCAAGATTTGAAGGCCATAATATATCATTGCCGGAATGATGCCGCTGACCAACCAAGTTCCTGCCAAGGCCCCGACCATCAATAAAATAAGCAGGGCACCAGTGGTCGATTTCACATTTTCGGCCACTTCGGCCAACATCTGCTTGTAGGAAACTTTATTCGAGAAACCGACGATTGCGGCCACCGCCCCGCCCAAAAGTAAAATGAATTGATTTGAACCGCTTATGGCATCGTCACCGAAGACATATACGTTGTAGGCCAACATACCGATTAATGCAAAAACAGGAATCAAGGCCTCCCAAATGTTCAGTTCGCGATTTTCAACAATATTTTCGTTCTGGCGGAATTTTTTGGACTCGCGGTCTTTCATGGCATTGTTTGGTTACCCCGTAATATTACGACTTTGGCAACGGTTCTGCAAATTCGAAAAGTATATTGATGATCAAGGGTTTACCGTGTCCTTCGCCAGAACGCCCAATTTTTCCATACACGTTCTCATCATACCGTACGTTCGCCGAATGTCATTGTCAAGCCCTATTGAAAAGCGAATGAGCCCGTCGCCAAGCCCCATCGTTTTTTGTTCTTCCAAGGGAATTTCCGATGATGTGGAGCTGCCCGGGGCACTGAACAATGTTTTATAAAAACCGAGACTTACGGCCAGGTAGCCTAGTTTTTGGGCTTGCATCATTTCCATAAGGGCATTGGCTTTTTCAAGAGAGCCGACATCGATCGTCATCAAACCTCCAAATCCATATTCAAGGTTCATTTGACTTTTTATGATCTCATGGCCCGTATGTGATTTAAGACCGGGGTAAACGACGCGCAAACCGTCTTTTTCAAAATTTTGAGCAAGATACATGGCATTTTCACTGTGCTTTTTCATTCTGATATGCAGCGTGCGCATGTTTTTTAAGATGGAAGCTGCACGAAGACTGTCCAAAGTGCTTCCCAATAGCATTCCCGCGCCATTGTTTACATCTTTTAGTCCCAAACATAATTCTTTGCTGCCGCACACCACGCCGGCAACAGCATCACTGGTGCCGTTGATGAATTTGGTCAGGCTATGAATTACGATATCTGCGCCTAGTTTTACAGGGGTTACGGTTAGGGGCGAAAAGGTATTGTCAACAACCAACGGCAAATTATGTTTTTTGGTCAATTTTGAAAGGGCCCTGATATCGGCGACCTCCAATAACGGATTGCTTACACTTTCGCAATAGATCAATTTGGTTTTGGGCGTTATGGCTTCTTCGACGGCACCAATGTCAGTTATGTCGACAAAGGACACTTTTATATCGAATTTGAGCAGGAAGTTCTTCATAAAGGCATAAGTGCCGCCATAAATGGTACGGCTACTTATTATGTGGTCACCGGCAGCGCACAATTGCATTATGACTGCGGTAATCGCCCCCATGCCACTCGCCGTAACGTTGGCCGTTTCGGTACCTTCCATAGCGGCCAAGGCCTCGCCAAGGTAGAGATTTGAGGGTGATGAGTGCCTACTGTACAAATAACAACCTTCGGTATTGCCCTCAAAAGTATCGAACATGGTCTTGGCAGATAAAAAGGTATAGGTGGAAGAGTCTGATATCGATGGATTTACACCGCCGTACTCACCAAAATACTGGAGGTCTTGCAAATGATCTGATGCTTGGTAGTCCATAAAATGATTTTTTGAATATTAAAATTAGAGCCTATGTGATTAATTATCAATAAATATTCATTATAATAGAAAATAAAACTATGATATCGATTTTATAGTTAATAAAAAACTATATTTATGATCTAACTAAGGACATAATGGAAATATAATCATGATCAGACTTGATGAAATAGATAAGCAACTTTTAAGGATGCTGCAAGCCGATAGCAAGAAAACGACCAAAGAGTACGCCAACGTTCTCGGTCTTTCGGTCACCGCAATCTATGAACGCATCAAACGATTGGAAAGAACAGGGGTGATCACCGGCTATGCGGCCTTGGTCGATAAGCAAAAAGTGGGCAAGGCTTTCGTTGTTCTTTGCCATGTGAAGTTAATTCAGCATTCAAAGGAGTTTTTGACCCAATTCGAAAGAGAGGTACTGAAGTTGGAAGAAGTTGTCGAGTGCTACCATATTAGCGGTGATTACGATTACATGCTCAAAATATACGTTGGCGACATGCAGGAGTATCGCAGCTTTATGGTTTCAAAATTGACTGTGATCAAGCATATCGGGAGTACTCAAAGTTCTTTTATCATTGGCGAGGTCAAGCACACCACAGCTATCAGTCTTTAACACCTGTTAAACCAAAAATTAGTACTAATTTTGTCGGAAATTAATTTTCTATGACTCAATACGATGTGGCCATTATTGGCTCCGGACCCGGCGGATATGTTGCGGCGATACGATGTGCCCAACTCGGAATGAAGACTGCGATAATCGAAAAATACAGCACTTTGGGAGGAACTTGTCTTAATGTAGGATGTATTCCTTCAAAGGCTTTGTTGGATTCTTCGCACCATTATGAAGATGCGGTCAAGCACTTTGAAGAACATGGAATCGAGATCCCCGGGGAAGTAAAGGTCAATCTGGAAAAGATGATCGGCCGAAAGCAAGCCGTTGTAGACCAGACTTGTGCCGGTGTTAAGTTTTTAATGGACAAAAATAAGATCGATGTTTTCGAAGGTCTGGGAAGTTTTAAGGATGCCACACATGTCAATATCAAAAAAAATGATGGAAAGACCGAGACCATAGAAGCCAAAAATACCATTATCGCAACTGGTTCGAAACCATCGACTTTACCGTTTATCAAACTGGACAAAGAGCGTATCATTACCTCCACGGAAGCGTTAAAGCTTAAAGAAGTTCCCAAGCACATGATCGTTATTGGTGGCGGGGTTATCGGTTTGGAACTAGGGCAGGTCTATAAGAGATTGGGTGCCGAGGTGACCGTAGTGGAATTTATGGATAGGATCATATCAGGAATGGACGGCGCCTTGTCAAAAGAGCTTATGAAAGTGCTCAAAAAGCAAAAGGTAAAGTTCAATTTGTCGCACAAAGTGAAATCGGTCGAGCGCAAGGGAAAAGAGGTAATCGTAAAAGCAGATGACAAAAAAGGCCAAGAAGTCATATTTAAAGGCGATTACTGTTTGGTTTCAGTGGGCAGAAGGCCATATACCGAAGGATTGAACCTTGAAGCCGCAGGGGTTAAACTTGATGACCGGGGTAGGGTAGCCGTCAATGACCATCTACAGACCAATGTTTCGAATATCTATGCGATCGGTGACGTAATACGTGGTGCCATGCTGGCCCACAAAGCCGAAGAGGAAGGTACATTGGTCGCGGAGCAACTGGCGGGTCAAAAACCACATATCGATTACAATTTGATTCCGGGCGTGGTCTATACTTGGCCAGAGGTAGCGGCCGTAGGCAAGACCGAGGAAGAATTGAAAGAGGCAGGTGTAGAATACAAGGTGGGGCAGTTCCCGATGAGGGCCTTGGGCCGTGCCCGCGCCAGTATGGATATTGATGGATTCGTCAAAATTCTGGCCGACAAAAAAACCGACGAAGTCTTGGGGGTACACATGATCGGTGCGCGATGTGCCGATTTGATTACCGAAGGTGTGACCGCTATGGAATTTAGGGCCGCCGCTGAAGATATCGCCAGAATGAGCCATGCACACCCGACCTATGCAGAAGCTGTAAAGGAAGCGGCGTTGGCAGCAACTGACGACCGTGCGTTACATGTTTAAGTCCGTGGAAAATTAGAGCGGCATATCGGAAAACTCGCTACATCCATTTGATAGATCGGTGAATAGGGGCAACTAGTTTTTGGCCAGTCCTAAAACTCTTAGCAGTCGGGCAGTTCCTGTTTTGAGACTTTTTTGTAAGAGAAGCAAAATAGGTTCTAACTTATCCGTTACATATCGAAGTCTTTTGCCGACGGCCGATTTGATATCCGTCTTATATTTTTCATATTTCAATGCGGTTATCGTACAGACGGCCATAAAAAGAATGGCCGTAGGAATAACTACCATCGGCGAAAGCGAATGATTGAAGAAACGATAGAGTCCTAATCCCGTAAAACTGCCATAAAGAATAATAAAATGCACCACGTAGATGGAAAGGGTGCTCGAACCTATCTTTAACAGGATTTTGTTGGTCATCAAACCTCTGAAAAGCATAAAAACGGCGAATACCAGAAAAACGTCCCCCAGCCGTATGAACAGATAGTTATTCGAGTAAATATCGGTGAAAAGCTGAATACCGGTAACCTTTGACAAGGTAACGAAAAGGCTTGAGGAATAGAAAATCAATCCGCTTCCCGCCAAAACGGTCAATGT
Organism: Meishania litoralis; assembly: GCF_042611095.1. Lineage (NCBI taxonomy): Bacteria > Pseudomonadati > Bacteroidota > Flavobacteriia > Flavobacteriales > Flavobacteriaceae > Meishania > Meishania litoralis. The sequence continues at coordinate 475,344 of NZ_JBHFPV010000002.1, read as the reverse complement.
GATGGCAACGGGATATAAATATTTGAAATGTCCAAAGCGTTTGAATAAAACGGATAAAAAGCCGCCCAAAGTGGCATAACCGAACCAAGGTATAATGGTAAATACAGAACCGTTGGCCCTTGTGAAATAATTGGCCATAGCATCGGGCAAAAGGCTGTACGAGAAAGTCTTGTAGACAGGTTCGAAAAGAAACAGCAATAGCGTGACACTGACCAAAGTGAACGGAAACAAAAATTTCCCTCGCTGCTGTGTCAACAAATAGATCCCGATGATTCCTAATATCGAAAGGCCGATACAATGCAACACGTCTACCAAGTAAAAAGCATTGTAGATTTGACCTTTAAGGAGTCCAAAAAGGTTCAAGCGAAGCAGGTATCCTATCAACAGAAGTTGGAGTCCGCGTTTTAGGCCTTTTTTGACCCGCGGATTTTCCAAGCCCGTTTGAGGGACACGAATCAAAAGATAGGTAAAGATAAATCCGGAAACGGTAAAGAAAACAGGTGCGGTAATACCCCTGAAATATTTCCAAATGCCATACACGGCACTCAAATTGTCGCGAAAGGCATTATCGAGCAATCCGTCTATAAAATGCCCCTGCAACATCATAAGGATGGCCCATGCTCGCATGGCATCTATAAAGTAAAGTCTCGCCTTTTTCTTTTCCACTTAAACTTTATTTTTCTTTGCACACCCCTATATACCTGTATAATAGGCTATTCGGTTGTTTTACCGGGCAAAATTAGACAAAATTTGTGCAAATCGATTGCATTTGGGGTATTTTAGCGACAAAACTAAAAACGCAAATATGGCGGCTATATTGGCATTTGCCGGAAGTAACTCCTCCACATCGATCAATCTTAAATTGGTCCACCATACAATAGCGTTGGTTTCGGGGCATGAGATTCGAACATTGAACATGGTCGATTACCCCTTTCCGATGTTCAGTGAAGATTATGAACGGGAAAACGGTTATTCAAATTCGTTGGTCGAACTTAAGAACGATATTCAAAATGTTGATGCACTCATACTTTCGGTCAATGAGCACAATGGCAACCCGTCGGCATATTTCAAGAACCTGTTGGATTGGTTGTCAAGGGTAGACCGTAAGTTTTTAGAAAGTACCAAGGTCTTATTAATGTCGACCTCGGGTGGCAAAAGAGGTGGTATGAGTTCGCTTGAAGTGGTAAAAAATATGCTTCCTCGTTTTGGAGCCGAGGTGGTCGCAACTTTTTCCTTGCCCTCTTTCAATGAGAATTTCGATGTTGCCAAAGGAATTTTAGATGAAGATTTGGCCGAATCGCATCGGAAAGCACTTGACGAATTCTTGAACGCCTTATAAATTAATCTCTTGCGGAAAATAGTTGCTTTTGTAGTTTCCGATATTCCAAAATTCAAGGAAGCGCTTTTGCATTGGGCACGACAATTCGAAGAGGTCGTTTGGTTCGAAGGTAACGGAGTTCAAGACAGGTACGGTTCATTCGATGCCTTGTTGGCCGTCGATGCATTGACCTCGATTTTGACCGATACCCAAGAGGCCTTCGACGGGCTACAAGAATATCAGCACCTGGCCCAAGATTGGATATTCGGCTATTTGGCCTATGACTTAAAGAACGATATAGAAAGTCTGGGATCCAATAACTTCGATGGCCTGCATTTTCCTGATTTGTTTTTCTTCCAGCCAAAAAAGATGATCCGGATTATTGGTAATCAGGTCGAATTCCATTATCTGAAAATGGTCGATGATGAAATCGATTCTGATTTTGCATTGCTTTGCCAAAACATCTGTAAAAAAGACGAAATATCCGAAGAAAAGAATATTCGCATCAAAATGCGGATTTTCAAGGATGAATATTACCGACAAGTGCAAAAAATGTTGGAACATATACACCGTGGGGATATCTACGAAGCCAATTTTTGCCAAGAATTCTATGCCGAGGACATCCAGGTCGACCCCATAAAACTGTTTGCCAAATTGAATGCCGTTTCAAGGGCGCCCTTTGCCACGTTTTTGAAATTGAATGACAAATACCTCATATCGGCCTCTCCCGAGCGCTATTTGAAGAAGATCGGCACAAAACTGATCTCGCAACCGATAAAGGGTACCGCCAAAAGATTTCGGGATCCGGTCAAAGATAGGGCTTCAAAGCACAGATTGGCCAATGACCCAAAGGAAAGAGCGGAGAATATCATGATCGTTGACCTGGTTCGCAATGACCTGTCGAAAAGTGCCGTAAAGGGAAGCGTTCATGTCGTTGAACTTTGCAAGGTATATACTTTCGAACAAGTGCACCAAATGATCTCAACGGTCAGCGCAGTGGTCGAAAAGGGCAAGAACCCGGTGGAATTGATAAGGGAAACCTTTCCGATGGGCAGTATGACCGGTGCGCCCAAGATCTCGGCCATGAAAATCATTGAAGAATTGGAGGCATTCAGGCGAGGGCTTTATAGTGGTGCCGTGGGCTATTTTGAACCCTCCGGTAATTTCGATTTCAACGTGGTCATTCGAAGTATTCTCTACAACAGTTCGAAAAACTATGTTTCTTATGCGGTGGGAGGTGCGATAACGGCCAAGGCAATTCCTGATAAGGAGTATGAGGAATGCCTGCTGAAGGCCAAGGCGATGCGCGAGGTCCTTGAGGGGTAGCTTTAGCGTTCGAACAGTTACTTGCTTTAAAACGTATCTTTGCCGCAACAAGCCAAAACAGAATTAGCCGAGTTTCAACACATCATATTGTAAAGTGCAAAAAACCGAATTTGAAATAACATCACATGGTACCAAGATTTACGGATTGAAGATAGTGCCGGCCGAAATCAAGGGGGCGATAGTTTTGGTGCACGGTTTTGGCGAACATTCGGGCCGTTATTTTGAAAATGTCGTTCCCATGCTGACCGAAAATGGTCTGGCGGTCTATCTATATGACAACTTCGGACATGGCAGATCGGGCGGAAAAAGAGGGCATTGCCCGAATTACGAAGCTTTAATGGATCTTCTTGAAAGCATTATTGAAAAAGCGCGAAGTGAATTTGCTACACTTCCTATATTTCTGTATGGCCACAGTATGGGCGGAAATTTGGTTTTGAACCATGTACTTCGGTTTGAAAATGAGATCAAAGGCGTTATAGCCAGTAGTCCGTATCTCCGATTGGCATTTGAACCACCTAAATGGAAAATGTTCATTGGGAAGTTTCTATTGCATGTGCTCCCTTCGGTCACCTTGCCTTCGGGGCTTGACCCCAAGGGTATCTCAAGAATTCCCGAAGAAGTCGTCAAATATGTTAAGGATCCCTTGATCCATGACTTGGTGAGCCCCATGTTTTCGTTCCCCATTATGGATGCAGGTGAGTGGGCCATTAAAAATGCCTACAGATTGAAAGTACCGACATTGTTATTGCATGGAACGGGCGATCCGATTATCGATCATAAGGGCACCGAGGCATTTCATAATAACTCGAACAAAACAACCTTGAATTTGTTTGAAGGCGGGTATCACGAACTTCACCATGATATTTGCAGTGCAACCATGCTGCAGACCATTGGCAATTGGTTGCGCAGGCTACTTTAACTACTTTTGTGGCATGCTCCAAGATTTTAAGGAACATATCGAAAACAAATTCCCACACCTCTTTGTCCAACATTCTTTATTGGCCTGTAGCGGAGGATTGGACAGTGTTGTGCTGACCCATTTATGCCACGCCGCGGGATTACATTTTTCTTTGGCCCATTGTAATTTTCAATTACGCGGAAGCGAAAGCGACCAAGATGAACAATCGGTAATGTACTTGGCCGAAAAATTGAATAAGAATATTTATGTAACCCATTTTGATACAGTTGGTTATATGAATAATAATAAATTATCGGTTCAGGTGGCAACACGAGAACTGCGCTATCATTGGTTCGCTAAAATCATGGAAGAAAATGACCTGGCTACCCTGATGACCGCACATCACGCCGATGATAATCTGGAAACTTTTTTGATCAATCTTTCTCGGGGAACCGGAATCGAGGGGCTTACCGGAATTCCCGAGAAAACACCAACCATTTCAAGACCGTTATTGCCCTTTTCGAGAGACGATATAAAAGCCTATGCCATTGCTGAAGGTATTCAATGGAGAGAGGATGGTAGTAATAGTGAGACCAAGTATTTGCGCAACAAAATCCGCCATAATATCGTTCCCTTATTGAAAGAATTGCACCCTACCTTTCTGCACAACTTCAAGGCCACTCAAGAACGATTGGTAGGAACTTCGAAAATAGCGGCCCAACATATTCAAAAGATTCAAGCGGACATTTTTTCCAATGAAGGTGAGGTAGTCAAAATCGACGTTAGCGCTTTGAAACGTTTACATCCCTTAAAAGCCTATTTATATGGTCTTTTCAATGATTACGGCTTTACCGAGTGGAATGACGTTGCGCACTTGTTGTCGGCTTCCAGTGGCAAGGAAATTCATTCCAAGACCCACCGGCTGGTAAAAGATCGTGAGTTTTTGCTGTTATCGAAGCTATTGTCCCGCGATGAAGGGGTTTTTACCATCGATGAAAACAAAACCGAAATAGAGCATCCCATAGCGCTAAATTTCCAAGAAGTACCGAAAATCGATGGGCAGGGCAAAAATGTACTATTTGTAGATAAAGAAACGTTAAAGTATCCGTTGAGTTTAAGGAAATGGAAAAAAGGCGACTACTTTTATCCCTTGGGCATGCAGGGCAAGAAAAAACTCTCCAAATTCTTTAAGGACGAAAAGGTAGATGTGATTTCAAAACAACGACAATGGCTTTTGTGCTCCGATGACAAAATTGTGTGGGTGATCGGGCGGAGACCTGACGAGCGTTTCAAAATTACCGAGGCCACCAACAAAATAGTCAAGGTTACATGGACAAAATAAACAACTTGGTTCTATTTCTATTACTGGTTCTGAACATTGTATGGACAAGTAACGCGCAAGACGATGACAATCCGGTTGTTTGGTCCCAAGAGCTGAACAAAATTTCTGATACGGAATACGAACTTCTCATGGTTGGTAAAATTGCCAATGATTGGCATGTATATTCACAAAACACGCCTGAAGGTGGATCCTTGCCAAGCGTATTTTCGTATCCGAGAGCGGGTATTGATTACGAATTGATAGGCAAAACAAAGGAGAGTGAAACCCAATCTGAATATGTAGAAGCTTTTGAGTTGGAAGAGGTGTTTTTTAAGAAAGAGGCCATTTTCACCCAGAAGGTAAAACTCTTAAATTCAGAAGTTCAACAAATTGATGTGAACCTTTCTTACCAAGTGTGCAAGGAGGTGTGTATTATGGTTGAAAAGGATTTCAATTTTCCCTTGAATGGTACCGCGGTCGTAAAAGAAGAAAAAACGGTCGACGAACGGAGCTTGGCCTTATCATCCGCATTAAAACTTAATCTAAAGAATAACGAATTATTGACCAATTCGGTCGATAAGGCCCTGGAGTCGAAATCCGGTCTTTGGACTATTTTCGGTCTGGGCTTTTTAGGCGGTTTGATAGCCCTCTTGACGCCCTGTGTGTTTCCCATGATTCCTTTGACGGTCTCTTTTTTTACAAAACATTCGGCAAAGAGATCCAAAGGTGTCGCCAATGCATTGTTATATGGTTTTTTCATCGTACTGATCTATTTTCTACTGAGCTTGCCATTTCACCTTTTCGATTCGGTAGACTCGCAGATATTGAATACCATTGCGACCAATGTTTGGTTGAACGTCGCTTTCTTCTTGATTTTCGTCTTTTTCGCTTTTTCTTTTTTTGGCTATTATGAATTGACCTTGCCCAGTTCTTGGGCCAATAAAATGGATGCCGCATCGAGCAACGTTGGCGGAGTGATCGGCATCTTTTTTATGGCGGTTACCTTGGCGATCGTATCATTTTCGTGTACGGGACCCATTCTAGGCGGACTTTTGGGAAGTACGACCCTGGCACAGGGCGATGTTGCTACGAACCTATCCGCCGGAATGACAGGTTTCGGGGTGGCCCTGGCGCTTCCGTTCGCCCTTTTTGCATTGTTTCCGACTTGGTTGAATTCATTGCCGAAGTCGGGCGGATGGATGACTACGGTAAAAGTCGTTTTGGGCTTTCTTGAACTGGGGCTTGCCCTAAAGTTCTTGTCCAATGCCGATCTTGTCGGTAATTGGGGACTTTTAAAACGGGAAATTTTTCTTGCGTTATGGATAATCCTTGCCGTTCTATTGACCCTATATCTTTTCGGAATTTTTGGATTTTCCCACGACGGACCGAAACAAAAGCTTTCGTTCGGAAGAAAAATAACGGGAGTAATCAGCGGGGCCTTCGCTGTTTATTTGATATTGGGAATGATGAACATGACCAATTTAAAGTTGTTGAGCGGGTTTCCACCCCCGGATTTCTATAGCATCAAGGAAACCGAAAGCGACTGCCCTTTGGGAATCGATTGTTTTAAGGACTTCGATAGCGGGGTGGCCCATGCCAAATCGGTCAATAAACCCATTTTGTTGGACTTTACCGGATGGGCATGCGTGAACTGCAGAAAGATGGAGGAAAACGTGTGGAGCGAGCCCGCTATTTACCCCATCCTGAAAAATGATTATATATTGATTTCACTTTACATCGACGATCGCAAGGAATTGCCCCAAGAGGAACAATTTGACTTTAAATTCGAATCGGGCAGGGTGAAGACCATTGAGACCGTAGGGCAGAAGTGGGGCACTTTTCAGACATTGAACTTCAATTCGGCCTCTCAGCCCTACTATGTGCTGTTATCTCCAGATCTAGAAGTTTTGAACGGTCCCATCCAACAAGTTGACGCTGATACATACCGTACCTGGTTGAGTGCCGGACTTTTGAAGTATCAAGACTTGGCACAAAATAGAACTGGTAAAAAAAATAAGACCGTCAAGTGACGGTCTTACTTTTCAAGATATTGTTATTGAAAAATTTATTGAAAATTCGTTTCGGGCTCGATTACCGGGCCACTTTCAATAATGGTGCCTAGTTTTTGAATAAAGGCATTATGTACTTCATCTGCACTGAGAATCTTACCATTTTCTTGAGCACTTTTAGCAAGTAGATATCCTTGATAAGCGGCAGCCTCGCGTTGAATGGGAGTGCCATGGTGACCCGGGTTTGTGAATGCACAGTCCCCAATTCCAAAAAATAGGTTAAGAAATTCCTCGGCTCTCCACCAGTTGTACGTACCCCCTCTTTTATGGGTCAAAAAGTACCCAGTAATAAAATCGGCTTCCAATTCGGTCGACCTGGTATCCTCGGCTTCATCGCTAAGATCCACTCCCGGATACTCCCAAGCGCCACGTTTGTTAAATTGTAGCTGATGTCCCCATTCATGTGCCATGATTCCGTTCCAAGCAATCTTGGCGTCGATACCCGCCGACGATGCCAGATCGATGATTCCGTCCCCGATCACGATTAAATCGCCTTGTCCAAGTATGCCGTCCAAGGCTATCGCGAATCCGTCCGCAGAAATAAGTGGATTTTCAAGAATATTGCTTTCCAAATTCACGTAATTGACCAAAAAATCGGCATAGGCTACAGCCAATGAGGGGTCGAGGCCATAGATTACGATTAATGATTCGGCAATTTTATCGGGATCCGTCAAGGTCATGTTGTGCTCGCCCCTAACGGTGACCTCATTGGGCATATTCCAGAAATTTTCAAGATTACGGGTAATCTTGTTTACAAGGTTCGTATACTGCCCCCTATCGCCAAAGTACTGGGCATCGTCATCGATTATTGTAGTTCCAAAGTTTACGGCGGCATAAAAATCGAACCATTCCCTTGCCAAAGGGTCTAGATTATTAAACGCCTCAAATACGGCATAATCAAATTCTGTTAGCCCACATTCGCTTGGTTGAACCAGTTTCGCTTTGGCCGGATTAAAATCGTGGGAAAAGGTACTCTTTGAAATTTTCGAAGTCAACTTGACGGCTTCTTGGTGGCTTTTTTTAACCGAGGCCTTGGCACTTACCCCGACCACCTGTTCAGTACTGCCTTCAAGATCTGACTCTTTCGAACAGGAGACAAAAACAAGTGCGGTCATCAAAATGGGGAGGGTACTTTTAAAAATGCTTTTTTTCATAATAATGTTCATTAGGTTTTTTGTTAAAGTAGCAGAAAGTACAAAAATCATTTGAATTGGGTTATAAAACAAACATTTTTTGACGTAAAAACCAATATTTATAACATAATGATTAAAGTCAATTTTATATCTGGCTTGTTACGATAGTTGGCGGATTATGAAAATTGCGTAGCTTTAGAAACCAAAAGAGATATTGATAGCTAGTCAAATATTCTTTGTATTGCTCGATTTTAAAGTAGCCCGATTATCGTTGTCGGTATTCATTTGGTATTCAGCTTTATGGGCTGAATGAATAATCTTATGGACATACTCATGAAGAAAAACTACTTGACAGTCGCGCTTGTATTGGCTTTGATTACCTTTTGCATAAAACAAACATTTGCGCAGAACGACTCGATTCCGTCATCCGTACAGCAAATCTCCTTAACCTTTGAAAATAGTACGATAAAGGATGTATTGGTGCAAATCGAGGGGTTGACGGACTATAGATTTTACTTCGCCGAAGCATGGTTGGGCGATGGACTGGTTTCGGGATCGTATGAAAATGAATCCGTAAAGACCATATTAGAGAATGCTTTTGATGATACTGCCCTTAATTTTTATATACTCAATGATAAAAAAATCATCCTGACAAAGAATAATATCATTTATGATGAACTTCCCAATGGTTTTTTCAATGAGGATAAAGAAGATACAATTGTAGAGGGCAATGAAATTACAACTCAGGTAATAACCCCCGTTTTTTATGATTTGGGCAATACGGCAAGGCCAGCTTCCTTAGAGACCGTTCGCATTGGCAAGGCCGATGCAGGCACCAATAAGAATCGGTTCACTTTACAAGGTTATGTTCGCAAACAAAACGGAGAACCCATACCCGACCTGTCGTTGCTGGTAAAAGGCAAGGGTACCGGCACGGTAACTGACGAAAACGGCTATTATAGACTTGAGCTCGCACCCGGTCAAAATTTGATCCAGGCCAGGGCAATGGGTATTCAAGGAGCTGAACGTGAAGTTATTATTTACAATGACGGTACGCTCGATTTTGAACTTTCGGAAAGCTTGGAAATGCTTGAAGAAGTTGTAGTTCAGGCAGATGCCGCAAGAAATGTCGAGGAGGCCACCACAGGTACCACCCAAATAGAATCAGAAGAATCTAAGAATATTCCCCTAGTTCTAGGAGAAAGGGACATTCTTCAAGTGGCAAAATCACTACCGGGAATTACATCGGCCGGAGAAGGTGCCGTGGGTTTCAACGTAAGGGGCGGTAAGACCGATCAGAATCTGATTCTTTTGGATAATGCGGTAATCTATAACCCTTCACATTTCTTCGGTATTTTTCAGGCCTTGAATCCTTTTACCACAAAAGGGGTAGAAATTTTTAAAGGTAACATACCTGCCGAGTACGGTGGAAGGTTGTCGTCGGTTTTCGATATCGAGACGAAAGACGGCAATGTCGAGAAGTTCTCGGGGGAAGCCTCGATAGGGCCTGTGACCGCAAATCTTGCCTTAGAGATTCCGATTGTAAAAGAAAAGTCGTCATTGATAGTAGGCGGCCGTGGGGCCTATTCAGATTGGATATTGAGATCACTCGATGAAGAATCGCTAAGGAATAGTTCGGCCTCGTTCTATGACGGTATCGTGAAATATAATCATAAGTTCAACGAGCGCAACGACCTGCGTGTTACCGGGTATTATAGTCATGACGGTTTCAGTATAACTTCAGATTCGCTTTATAATTATAGTAATCGTGGATTTTCGTTGCGATGGGACAAAAAGTTCAACGATAGAAATACAGGCAGTTTGATCGTTGCCAACAGTCGCTATGAATTCGGAATCGACTATGATGGGGAGTCCAACAATGATTTTAACCTAGGCTACGATATCAATGAGACCGGTTTAAAACTAAAGTTGAATTACTTTTTGAACGATAGGCACACGCTCACCTATGGGTTGTCGGGAAAAATTTATGGAGCCAATCCGGGTAAAATTTCGCCCGAAGGCGGTGAATCGATAGTCCAGCGCATTTCGATTCCAAAAGAAAGGGCTTTCGAATCGGGTATTTTTGTTTCGGACGAGTTCAAGGTAAGCGATAGATTCTTGGTCGATTTGGGCCTGAGATACTCATTCTATGCGGCACTGGGCGAATCTGAACAACGGATTTACGAACAAGATGTTCCCAGAAATGAGGGGTCGAGAATCGATTCGGTGCAATATGGAGATTATGAAATCATCAAAACTTACGGAGGACCAGAAGTTAGGGTTTCGGCGCGATATTTCTTGCTGCCGGACCTTTCGTTGAAGGCAAGTTTCAACAATGGGTATCAGTTCATCCATACATTGTCAAACAATACCACGGTATCGCCCATCGATACCTGGAAGCTTTCCGATACCAATATCAGACCCCAGCAGGGCAATCAATATTCTCTGGGGTTATATCAAAATTTGAAAGAGAACGAATATGAACTCAGTCTCGAAGGTTATTTCAAGACTTCAAAAGATGTACTCGATTTTAAGACCGGGGCACAGCTTTTATTGAACGAGACCATAGAAACCGAGGTATTGCAGGGCGAGGGACAATCGTATGGTGTTGAGCTTTTGTTGCGCAAGAACAGGGGGAGGCTGAACGGATGGTTGGGGTATACTTATTCAAGGTCCCTCATAAAATTCGATAGCCAGTTCGGTGAGGAAAGAATCAATAATGGCAAGTACTTTCCATCCAATTACGATAAGCCCCATGATATTAGTTTGATCGCCAACTACAAATTTACCAGACGCTATAGTGTCTCGGCGAACTTCGTTTACCAAACTGGGCGTCCGGTAACCTATCCCATTGGTTCGTATCAGTTCAACAATGCGGAGTACGTTTATTACAGTAATCGAAACGAGTTCCGCATTCCCGATTATTACAGGCTTGATTTGGGCATCAATATAGAAGGCAATCATAGGATCAAAAAGTTCGCGCATAGTTTCTGGACGATTTCCGTATATAATGTTCTGGGCAGAAACAATCCGTACTCCGTTTTTTTTGTTACCGATAATGGCGAGGTCAAGGCCTTGAAGAGCTCAATATTCGCCGTTCCGATACCTTCGATAACCTATAACTTCAAGTTTTAATATCAAATAAAAAGGTGCTTGTATCACATAAAATAATAAGACGGGTCTTGGCCTTTTTTGTGGTCGTAGGTTGTTATGTTGGGTGTGTCGAACCCTTCGATGCCAAAACGGAGTCCTTTGGCAATGCCCTGGTGGTCGATGCCTTGCTGACCACGGAGTTCGATCGGCACCGCGTTTCTTTATTTCGAACATACCCCTTTGAAGCTGATGGACCTGAAGCAGAGCAAGGTGCACTTGTATCAATTACCGATAATTCGGGTACTTCGTACCGTTTTGAGGAAACCGAACCGGGTATATATTTATCCGAAACCCCATTTGCGGCACGACAGGGGACCGACTATACCCTTGATGTTCAGACCGCAGATGGCAAGGCGTATCGTTCGGCTACCGTGACGACACCCGAAAACGTACCAATTGACAATATTGAAGCAAAAAGACTATTTAACGATAAGGGGGAAGAGGGCGTTAGTATTTTGTTGGACAACGCTTTGCCTTCGGAGACACCCAATTATTTTCGATTCGAATACGAGGAAACCTATAAGATCGTTGCCCCTAACTGGGATCCCTTCGAGTTTGAAGTGGTACATTACATTCCTTGCGATACGATTCCCTATCAAGTCGATATCAAGGTACAGACCGAAGAAAGAAAGGTCTGTTATGGTTCGGCAACTTCAAATGCCGTGATACAAACCTCGACGGTGGGATTGACCGAAAACAAGGTGAATGATTTCAATATCCGTTTTATTGGACGGGATAATTATATCATGTCTCATCGGTATAGTATTTTGGTTAGACAGTTTTCGCAAACACAAGATGCGCATTCTTATTATGAGCGATTGGGTGATTTTTCTTCCTCTGACAATATTTTTTCACAGATACAACCCGGTTTTTTAGAAGGTAATGTACGTTCGATTAGCGATGAGAGCGAAAAGGTGCTGGGCTATTTTGAAGTTGCGGCGGTAGAAGAAAGGAGAGAATATTTTAACTATGACGATCTGTTTCCCGGTGAAGAATTGCCGCCCTATGTTGTGAATTGTGCAACTCCGGGCAATCCTCAATTGTACTCCTTTGGGTACCACTGTGCTGATTTTAGGGTATGTGACGGGGCATGTGAATCACCCTTGATCGAGGCCATTTTGGCCGGTAATGTCGTTTTTCATTCGGTAAATGAAAACGGGTCGGCCGATCAGCCCGGACCCTATTTTACATTGCCGAGTCCTTGTGGTGATTGTACAAAGCTGGGAAGTAATATAGTACCCGATTTTTGGACGGAATAAATAGTATTATGAAAAAGAATCATTATTTAATTTTTTTACTTTTTTTAATGTCAGCCTGCATTGAGCCATTTGATATAGGTCAAGAAGTCGGCGACTCACAGAATATTCTGGTCGTACAGGCAACATTGACCGATGAATTGAAGCGGCATCAGATTTTGATCACCCGTTCGTTGGACCTTGAAAGTGTCAACAAACTGGGCATACCCCCTTATGACCCCAACACCCCAATGCGGCCGATCGATACCCTTATTACCTACGAGCAAAACGCAAGTGTAAGTATTGTCGATAATCTAGGTAACAACTATCCATTTTCAGAAGCCCAGCCCGGACTTTATATATCGACAAGCGATTTTGCAGCTCAAAACGGTATCGAGTATACACTGAATATCGATACCCAAGATGGGACCAATTATCGCTCGCGCCCCGAACGTTTTACATCGACCGCAGTTCTCGAAGACGTGCGCGCTGAACGCAATCGCAATGCTGAGGGAGTTGAAGGCCTTACGCTTTATGTCGATGGCCGTGGAAATGATACCGATGCCAAGTACTATCGGTACACCTATGACGAAACCTATAAAATCATTGCCCCTGAATGGAAACCTGAAGACTTTAAACTAACTAATTATGACCCCTGTGCCTTACCTCAGATCACCTATGACCTTGAAATTATAGAACGCGATGAAAGCGAAGGCAAGGTTTGCTACAATACCGTCGGTTCTACCGATATTATTCAGGGTTCTACGGTCGAGTTTCGAGAAAATTCCATTGCGCATTTCCCGATTCGATTTATAGATAGAAACAACTTTATCATCACCCATCGGTATAGCATATTGGTAAGGCAGTATGTTCAGACACAAGAGGCATATGGTTATTATCAGGCCCTGAATGATTTCTCGGCTTCTGAAAGCATATTTTCAGATGTGCAGCCAGGGTTCCTTGATGGAAATATTAGCATTGTAGGAGATGATGAAAAAAAAGTTTTGGGGTATTTTGAGGTGGCATCGGTCGACGAAAAAAGAATTTTCTTCAACTATGAGGATTTTTTTCCGAACGAGCCTTTGCCCGATTATCCGGTGGCATGTTTTGTTACCTCTGCTCCTTTGGAGCACGTTTCTTATTGCTTTACAGGAGAGGTTGCCAACCCTTGTCCTTTGTCGATTGTCGAGGCGGTAAATGCGGGTGGTTTGATAGCGTACTATGGCCTGAATGATGAAAATATTGGTGCTTGTCCCGGTCCCTATTTGGTAACCTATAGGGCCTGTGGTGATTGTACTGAATTGGGCGAGAGTGAAGTGCCGGATTTTTGGATAGAATAAAATATAGATGAAAATGAAAAATAGCATAGCGATTATCGGTCTGTTGTTCTGTGTGCATGTAGCGTTCGTGAATGCGCAATATGTGGTAAAGAACCAAACAGAATTGGAACAATTACAACAGTTGCCATTGGAAAAGATATACGTTCATTATAACACCAATCTGTTGTTTCCGGGTGAATACGTTTATTACAGCGTCTATTGTATAAATGCCCAGACCAATCGGCTTAGCAACATAAGTCGAATGGCGTATATCGAGCTAGTGGACTCTGACCTAACTACGCGAATTACCCAAAAGGTCAGGTTGGAGGCAGGTCGGGCGCAAGGTGATTTTTTCATTCCCGTATCGATTCCTTCCGGAAATTATAAGTTGATAGCCTATACGCAGTGGATGAAAAATGCGGGTCAAGATCAGTTGTTTCAAGATGATATAACGATAATCAATCCGTATCGGTCGGATCAAGAGGCGATAACATCGGGTAAAGAAGATTTGCAAGAAGGCCAAGATTTGGAAATCGGGCAAAAAGGGCCTGAAACCGTAAACAAAGGAAAGAAGGATGACGGCACCTTGGTGTTGATTACGGACAACCAAAAGTATGGACAGCGAAAAAAAGTCTCCCTTACACCTCGTAATTTCAAGGGGCCTCTGGGTTACGGAAATTATTCGATAAGTGTTCGACGGATCGATGAATTTGACAAAAATGGGCGATTGGATGCCTATGATTTTTCAAATACCTTTTTGTCAGCGGCCAAGTCGATTACAAAGGCGGTGAACGATTCCATTGCTCTTCCTGAACAGCGTGGCGAGCTTTTCTACGGAAATGTCAGAACGAGGGAGGGTGGACTTCCTGTCGCTGGTAAAACGGTCGTCATATCCATTCCCGGAACGGATTTTCAACTGCGATCGGCGATTACCGATGATGATGGCAATTTTTATACCTACATCCGTAAAGAATACGACATTGATACCATGGTCGCACAACTAATAGACAATAGCCCTGAAAATTATGTCGTTCAATTTCTCGATAAACCCGGCATAGAATATAAAGGATTGAACTTCGGAAATTTTAGCATTTCAAAAGAAATGAGCGATGCCATTGTCAGCCGTAGTGTGTACAATCAGATTGAAAATGCGTATTATGGCGTAAAGCCAGATTCCATTTTGGCAATCGATGAAAAAGATCCGTTTGATGGCGGGGTGCCCGTTGTGGTAAATTTGGATGAGTTTACACGCTTCAATACGTTGCGTGAGACATTGGTCGAGGTAGTGCCCAATGTTTGGGTGACCAAATTGGATAATGGCGAATATACCTTTTGGGTGAAAGAAGATTTGGAACCATATGACGAACAATACGCGAGCGACCCCCCGTTGGTTTTGGTCGACGGGGTATTCGTGCCAGATCATGGAAAATTATTGGATTACAATGCTAGAACGATCAAAAGGTTGAATATTTTGAGAGACCCGTTGATGATGGGATCCAACAAATACCATGGTATGGTGGTCATAGAAACCAATGACGGCGATTACTTGGAACGAACGGAAGACGCGAATATGGCCCGAAAAGAATTGAAACTACCTGCGGCCAAAAAGAATTATTATCAACAACGATATGGCGCCGAGGGCGACAAAAACTTTGAACGTGTTCCTGATTTCAGATATCAATTGTTCTGGGAGCCGAATTTGGTAATTCAAAATGATGTTGTATCCTATGAATTCTACACTTCGGATGTGCCAGGGGAATATGAGATCGTTCTTGAGGGATTTACCACCTATGGCAAGCCTATTTCGGTGCGCGAAACCATAATGGTGGAGTAGGATTTCTAAAAGTTCTTCGAAACGATTACATTTAGGCCTACAGAACACTAACAAGAATGCTTACAAAAGTTTACGGAAGCGCCGTTTTCGGTGTCGAGGCAACGACCATTACCGTCGAGGTGAACGTAGATACCGGGGTCGGCTATCATTTGGTGGGCTTGCCCGATAACGCCATAAAAGAGAGCAATTACAGAATTGCGGCGGCCCTATTGAACAACGGATACAGAATTCCAGGCAAGAAAATTACTTTGAACCTTGCACCGGCCGATCTAAGAAAAGAAGGATCTGCGTATGACCTGACCTTGGCCTTGGGTATCTTGGCGGCCTCAGGGCAGATACGATCCGAGAACATCGAAAAGTACATCATTATGGGCGAGCTTTCGTTGGACGGGAGCCTGCAACCTATCAAAGGTGCCCTTCCGATCGCCATTAGGGCGAAAGAAGAAGGTTTTAAGGGATTCATTCTTCCGAAGGAAAATGCCATGGAAGCCGCGATTGTCGACGGACTTGAGGTCTATGGAATAGAAAACATAGCTGAAGTGATTTCATTTTTTGACAAAGGGGAACCTTTGGAACTTACCGAAGTTGATATCGAAAAGGAGTTTTACAAAAATCTTGATTTCCCCGAATTTGATTTTTCCGATGTCAAGGGGCAGGAAAGTATAAAACGTTGTATGGAAATTGCGGCCGCAGGCGGACATAATATCATTCTGATAGGCCCACCGGGTGCGGGAAAGACGATGCTGGCCAAACGTTTGCCGTCAATATTGCCTCCAATGACCATGCAAGAGGCTTTGGAAACCACCAAAATCCATAGTGTGGTCGGAAAAATAAAGAATATGGGGCTTATGACCCAAAGACCTTTTAGAAGTCCGCATCATACGATTTCAGATGTCGCCTTGGTCGGCGGTGGTGCCTATCCCCAACCGGGGGAGATTTCACTTTCGCATAATGGAGTATTGTTTTTGGACGAACTTCCCGAGTTCAAACGCGGGGTGCTCGAAGTGATGCGCCAACCTTTGGAAGACCGCGAAGTTACCATTTCGCGGGCACGATTTACAGTTACGTACCCCAGTAGTTTTATGTTGGTGGCGAGTATGAACCCCAGTCCTGGGGGGTATTTTAACGACCCCGATGCCCCTGTAACTTCTTCCCCGGCCGAGATGCAGCGGTATCTGAGCAAGATCTCAGGGCCTTTGTTGGATCGCATCGACATTCATATCGAGGTAACCCCTGTGCCTTTTGAGAAACTATCCGATGATCGAAAAGGCGAATCCAGTGTTGAAATCAGAAAACGGGTGAGTGCCGCAAGGGCCGTACAGAGCGAACGCTTCGCCGAACTGGAAAACGTGCATTACAACGCCCAAATGAACACCAAACAGATACGGGAATATTGCAGGTTGGACGAAGCCTCTAAAACCATGCTCAAAAATGCCATGGAACGCCTAAACCTTTCGGCACGGGCCTATGATCGTATTTTAAAAGTGGCGCGAACGATCGCCGATCTAGAAAATTCTGATGAGGTCAATGGCAACCATATCGGTGAGGCCATTCAGTATCGCAGTCTGGATCGCGAGGGGTGGTTGGGGTAACTTGAGGTACGAAGTCCAAAATTTTAAGTACAAGTCCATGGTTCATACTACGAATTAAGGATTAGCAATTCAAACGGTTTTATGTAGTTTATAGTTTCCTCGATATTTACTAAATTGTAACTGCAATGGCCGAAAAATCAAATATTTATACAATCTACGCTTCAGTGGACGAGGCGTTGGTATTTCAGCTTTTACATCGTCTGAAATCTCTTGAAAAGGACCAAAATGTGCATACTTGGTACGATGACCCTATTCATTGCGATCAACTTTGGCAACCTCGCGAAGCATCACGGATCGACCAGACGAACGTCTTTCTTTTGATGCTGAGCAATGCGTTCATGCATTCAGAGTTTGTAAAGCAATTGGAATTCAAACAGGTGATAGACCGTTATAAAGCGGGCGAAGCAAAGATTATTCCTATAATTCTTGATGATTGTCCGTGGGACACCAATTTTGAGTCCGACGAATACAACTTTAGCTTTAAGGAACTGCATGTTTTGCCGGAAGGAGGGAAGCCCGTTAAAAGTTGGGATTCTTTGGATAAGGTGTTTAAAAACGTCGCATCACATATTGAACATTTTGTTGAATTCGGTGGCGGAATTACAACTGGGCCAAGTTCGGTCCGAAATCAAGAAAAAGAGCCTCCGACTATAAAGAAAGAAGATCAGTTGGCCATGGATTTTAAAAAGGAAGCGGAAGCCAAACGATTGGCCGAGGAGCGGCGTATCCGTGATGAAAAGGTTAGAATGGAAGCGGCGGAACATAAATTAAAACAGGAGGCCGAAGCAGCAAAAAAAGTTGAGGAAGAGAAAAGAATAAGGCAAGAAATCGAGGCGCAACGTATGGCGACCGAAGAACGGTCGAAAAAAGAAGCGGAATATCAAAAAGGAGTAGAGGAGGAGCGAAGAACTAATTTTGAACAAGAATCTGTTAGAAATTCCATTGATGATAATGGTGGAGTATTGATTGAAGAAAACCGTACCCCACGGAAACGAATTTTCATCGGCTTGTTAATTGTGGCACTTGGTATTGCAGCTATTCTATTTTTCTCAAAATCTGGAAATGGCCCAAAAGAAGAGACTCCGCCCGTTATAAATTCCGATACCATAGCCACTCAAGATTCTGTCGGTTCGCCATCCGCCGAAACGATTGTCCCCGACGACGAAGGTTCCACTGCGAAATTGGCTATTGGGGATTCGTATGATGGCGGAATCGTGTTCGAAATTGCTCCTTCCGGAAAAACGGGTAAGATAGCGCATCAAGAAGATGCCGGCCCGATGCCATGGCAAGATGCCATGAAAATCGATATGCAGTTAGGTGAAGGATGGCGGTTGCCTACCTTAGAAGAATTGCAGATCATGTATCGAACTATCGGACCGGGGGCGGACAACAGCGGGAGATTCGATGGTGGACTTTATTGGAGCGCCACGGATTATGATGAATACCAGGCCCGCTTATTACGGTTTCGTGATGGCAATGCCTCATACCATTACAATAAAGCGGTCGAGGGCCGAAGATTTTTGGTCAGGGCCGTTCGGGATTTTAGCCGATAATATAGTGGCGTTTAGTTGAACGCTTTTATCAAGTGGTAGGTAAAGGCAATGATTTCCTTATAGTTTTCCTTATTGATTTTTTCATCGATACCATGAAATCCTGTCATATTACCTTCATTGATCCGCAAAGGGTAAAACCGATAGACATCATCAGAAATTCCATAAAAATATCGGGCATCGGTACCCCCGCCCACTAGTCCTGGTACTACTATGGCATCTGGAAAAACAGATCGTATGGTCTTTTCGAGATTTTTGAAGTTTTCAGAGTCGATACTTGAAACGGGCGAGGGATTGGTCAAAAACCCGACGGGCTCCACACGGATTTTATCGTTGATCGTCTTTTCGATATGTTTTTGCACCGATTCAATGGTTTCCCCGGGCAATATTCTAAAGTTTATGGTCGCCTCGGCCACTGTGGGAATAACATTGTTCTTTACGCCGCCTTCCACTATAGTCGGTGCCGTAGTCGTGTGGGCATTTAATGCTTCCAAAATAGGCGTTTTCAACAACCAAGGATTGGCAAAGGCCAACCTTTTGAAAAAGGGTAGTTCGGCACCCAAATATTCGAATTGATAGTTGATCGGTTCCACCAGTTTGTAGGGTAATTGGTTGTTCTCAAGATCTACGATCGCCTGTGCCAACATGCCGATGGTGTTCTCACGCGGCGGTTGTGAACTATGCCCTCCGGTAGTTTCGACGATCAGTCGGAACGAGGCAAATCCTTTTTCGGCCAAATTGACCATGGCAACGGGGTTATCGACACCGGGTACCAGGCCTTCCGCGAGAAAACCTCCCTCATCCAAGGTCATGGCGGCCTTGACTCCTTTTTTCTCAAGGTATTCCGCTATTTGACCGGCACCGTTTTTACCGCCGACCTCTTCGTCATGGCCAAATGCAAGATAAATTGTTCGGGACGGTGCGAATGATTCGCTCAAAAGTCTTTCGACCGATTCCATTACACCCATTAGGGAGCTTTTATCATCCATGGTTCCCCGACCGACAATATCCGTCGCGGTTATTTTTCCGGTAAACGGCCCTGCTTCCCAATCCTTCAGCGTAGGTTCGTCCACAGGGACAACGTCTTGATGCGACATCAAAATGATCGGTTTTTTATCGGAATCCGTTCCTTCCCATTTGTAGAGTAAACTATACCCGCTGATTTTTTCCAGAGAAAGAGATGCATGGGTCAACGGGAACGTCTCGATCAAAAAATCATGAAAACCATTGAAAGCCGTTGAATCGGGTATGGCATCTTCGTTATAGGAAATCGTTTTGAACTGAATTGATTTGGACAGGTTTTGCAAGACCTTATCCGGAATATCAAGTTTTTTAAGAGGTTCCGGCGCTATTTGCCTTGATGTCAGCATAAGCGTATTGAATACGAGAACAATGGCCAATATTGCAAAAATGGCCAATATCGTATAGATGAGTTTTTTCATTTCGGTAATGGATAATGACTTAGTTCGGTGTTGGCAATAAAATTGAACGATTTATGACCACGTTTCAATTTCAAGCGCCACAATGTACACAAATTATTTTGTGAATTAGGTGTTCAATGGGTTTATACCGACCCAAACTACTCTAGTCATTGTCAAGAATCTTATCCTAGGGGTTATATTCGTTCCAGTTCTTGCAACTTTGTCAAGGCTTCCGATTTTGAGTTTACATCTAGCTTCAGATAGATATTCTGAACATGAAAGTTAACTGCGCTGGCCGTAACGAATAATTTTTCGGCGATGGTCTTATAAGTGGCCCCTTGGCATAGATAATCGATAACCTGATTTTCCCTTTCCGAAAAAAAATGGCGTGATTTCCTTTGAAACTTCGCGATTATTTTGCTTGCAATATCATTACTGATCGTAGTTCCTTCGATTTTTATCGAATCGAGGGCATTGTACAGGCTTCTTTCACTTATGGGCTTGGTGATAAATCCGTTGGCGCCATTTTTGAACGTTTTCTTTACAAGTTCAAATGCATTGTTCGTACTCATCATTATGACTTTTACATCGGAGTCTTTTTTTCTAAAAAGTTTGATCGCCTCGATTCCGGCAACGCCGGGAAGTGTCACCTCGCAAAAAATAACGTCCGGGAATGTTCGTTCATAATCATATAAGGCCTCTTGAGCTGTCGTATAAATAGCTGTTAACGAATACTCTAAATAGCTTTCAAAGTAATTTCTATAGATTTCATGTAGTTTTCTATCATTATCGATTACGATAAACTTCAGTGGGGTATTATGGTTCATTTTAATTTGGGTTTGATGGTGCCTAGTAGGACAAAACGGTCTTTGGCAACCTTGGTTGTAACAAGTAGGTTTTTACTGCAGACTTCTTAGGTCTCAGTTGAATTGTATCAATACATGACACTTGACATGCAGCCTTGGGCTACAACGCCCATAGAGTGCAGGTTTTAAAAATGTTATTCGGAAAAACTTGAAAAGGAGTTTATTCAATGGGGTATTAGTCTACCCGATAATGAAACAACTTTTTTAGCGCTGTCCGAAAATGTCGATGTAGAAAAATTGGTCTAGGTACAAATAGCTTTAGAAAGAGTGCCGGTATTTGACCTTTTCGATACTGGGAAATTTTGCTACGGAAATAGCACTGTTTTCATGGTTGTGGTTGTGGGGTAGGTAAGTTTCCATGTAGTGGGGTTTTGGGGGTTCGACAATAGTTCTTTATGCTTTTATCTTTTCCAAACATAGAAAAAAAAAATTCACATCCGAACCAAAAGTAAGTATTTTCGTTCAAATGCATGCTTGTGATTTGTTTTAGATGTTCAAAGAACAATCTTAAATTTAAATAGCGGGGCATTGCCCCGCTATTAATTAACCCAGTTTCCAACCACAAAAACCAGGACCCACTGTTAACTTTTAATAGTATTGATGAAACCTTCAATCAAGATATGTATTATTGACTATGGCCGTGTTGTCACTGACCTCCATGATCCATTTTTCATCGTGATATTTTCCGTTTAGATCGGTAACCGATGCTATTCTAGCGTCTTCTTTGGCATTGAAATCGGCCAAATAAACATAATACAGTCCATTTTCTTTATTGTAGAATTGCTTTGCGTTCAAACCTTGTTTTCTCAAGTCATCCATAAAGGCGGTAAGGTATTTTTTGGTCTTGTATACGTTCGCGATAACATAATAACCTGATGGTACGCCAACAATTTGTGATTGATCCAACACTTTTATGGGCAGGTCCAAAAACTTATCGTTCTTTTTGGTACTCTCTGCTTTCGCCCGTTCAGGTTTTGTTTCGGCGACCATGACGGTATGTTTAAAAGCATTTGATTTATTGGATTTCGTATCGATACTCTGTTTGAGATCGTTTCTTAATAACCGTACTATCGTTTCGAAGCGTTTTTCAAACGCCGCTGTGAGGGCCGATTCGACGGAGTCTTGTCGTAAGATCAACTCGTCCAAGATCAAACGATTCTCATGGGCTATTGAACCAGAAGCATCTTCTGCAACTGAAATTACTGGCGAAACCTCTTTGTTCGAGCGATTCTTTTTCCTTGATTCTAGGCGTTTAGAAGAAGACCTGTTGTTGTTTTCCGCCAATTTTTTATTCTCTGAGGTAAGTTTCAATATCTGCTCCTCATAATTTCTTACTATACCATCTATTTTGTTGTCAACCGAATTTTCGGCCAAGACACCAAATTCGGCATTACGGTCCTGAAAGGTATAAGCCAGGGATACTTCATGGTTCCAGCCTAGATCGGAGTTTTCTTTTTTGATATCTTTTTCCATTAGATACCCTAGTGACATTCTTTTGTTAAGGTTGACCCCAAAGCCCATAGATATACCATAGGTGTCATCGATATTGCTTTGCAGCCAACCGTATTTTGGCAGATCGAGCAATATCGAGCCCATATAATCCACACTTCCATCCGGATTTTTACCCAGTTGTACCAAAGGCATTAGCCGGGCATCGGTGAACAAGCCTCTTTGGGCAGTGAAATAATGCGTGTACTGTAAGGAAGCCTTGATGCTTTTGTCGTTCAAGCTCGTTAGAAAATCATTCGTTGTTTGATTGTATTTCAAAAGCTCTTTGGCATATAGTCCGAAATCAAAGTTTCCCAAGGAGAGGGTAATACCGGGTTGAATGGCCAATTTGCTCTCTTTTCTTGCGGTATTGATTTCCTGGTCTCCTTCATTTGCAATAACACGATTCTTGTCAAGGCCTTCATTGAAATAGGTAACATTGGTGCCAAAACTGAGTTTGCTGTTCGAACCCAACTGAACCGAAGTGGCGTAGTTCGCATTAAAGCCAAATTCTTGAACGACCCCAAGCCATTGGCTATATACGCTGATTCCTAGAGCGGTGCGTTCGTTGAGTTTGTTGCTGAAACCTAGAAAATAGTTTTGACTGTTGTCCTCGAAAGTGGCATATTGATTTCTATGAAGAATATTGATATATGATTTATTTTCCCGTACCAGCGAAAATGTCGGGTTTATCAAGAACCTATTGAAAAACAATTGGTTGTGATACGCGCCTTTGGTATCTAAATCGGTGTTGTCTTCCTGTCCGTGGACGGTATATGCGCCCGTTAATCCAAAAAATAGGATCATGAGACATGACTTGATTATTAATGTATTATTGGTGTTCATCTTAGTGGGGTATTAGCATTGTTCTTTTTCCGGTGCCCCTCATATAGATTTCTTGTTGGATAGTGGTCGATAAAACCCGTTTACTACCGTCGAAGAAACTTGCTCGATCATTTAATCCTCTTTGGTTAAGTCGCCTTCTATTCATTTTCGAAAACAGTGGTCGAATAATCGATTTTGTCCGTATTGTTGAGAATATCAAAGAGGTCGTACTCCTTTTTCCGTACAGGCCTGTCGTATTCATTGTTGAAGTAAAAGGCAACATGTTGCACGGAGTTTCTATCGTTTCCTCGGTTAGACATTACATAGCCTATTCTATCTCCTTTTTGAATGATAATTGAAAAATCATCATCCTTACTATTGATATCGCTTCCAAGATTGACCGACCAATCAACGCTGCTCGAACCGACTTGGGCCATGTACACATCAAGGCCTCCGAATCCCTTATGACCATCCGAGGCAAAGAATAAAGTGTTGTTTGCCATAAGATTCGGATAAAGGTCATTCTTTTTGGTGTTTATCTTTTCTCCCAAGTTCATGGCGACGCCGACCGTGCCGTCTTTTTTGATGTGTGAGACATAGATATCGTAATTGCCAAATGTTCCGGGCATGTTGGAGGCAAAGAACAAGCGCTTGCCATCACTGGAAATTGTTGGATGTTTCGCCGAAGCATATTTGGGGCAAAGAGAGAGCTGTTTTATATTTTGCCATTGTCCGTTTACCTTTTCGGCCCTGAATATTTTATGCACCAATTCCTTTTTCGAAAAAATACCGTACAAAGGCTTTAGGTAAACGGCCTTGCTGAAGTAGGCGGTATTGCCATTGTCGGTAACAGCGATAGGTGCTACATAAGCGTTTTCGGTGGTCATAATCTCTTCCATTAAGGGTTCTAGACCGCGGTCTATGGGCCTTACGGCATCGGTAATAAGTTCGCCTGAAGGGGTGAACTCGAAATCTCTAAACCTACTTTGCCTTTTCTTTTCGATTTGATAATCGGCCTTGACCATGGCGACCATTTCGTCATGACCGAGGTTAACTGTTGATGACGATTCGGGATCCGACTTTCGGGAAGCATACTTGAATCTTTTGAGGTAGCTTTCGGGTAATTCTCCATCTTTACTGATTGCTTTTAACTTCTTGTACCAAAAAATGGCATCGTCATAATTCTCAGCCAAAAAACTGGCATTTCCGAGGTCTTCGAAAATCGCTTTGTTTTCATAGCCCAGCCTTTTAAGCTCTAAATAGTTGTTCAAGCGTTTGTCAGTGGCCTGGGCCAAGGCAATAGTAGAATTGTCGAACTTGCTTGTCTGCGCGGATTGCCCATATATTGAAAAGGATAGAATGGCGAAAATACATCCGAATATATGGTTGTAGGATAAAGTATTTTTCATAATAGATCGATAAAGGGTTAATAATCATCGACAAAGTTCACGCAATGCTTCGATTGATTACCTAACAAAAATTAATAGGTTTTTGGCCCTATGATCTATTTTTTGTTAAAATTGGAAGAATGTGATGCTAATTTATCTTCAGTTTGAAGAGGTGTCCGTTATAATAATACGGCTTTCAATTGTACCAATATTATTTTAGAGCAGCTCCGTTTCATACCTAAAATAAAACATCGGTTTGGGAGCACGCTTATTTTACATTGATCAACACGGCCTCGCAGCTCTTGAGATCGGAGTTTAAGACAACGTTTTCCGCATTATTGCCATCAACGATTTCAATCGACACCGTATTGGGTGGAAATTTACCTAGGTTATGTGCATAAAGAAAGAGGTCGTTCGGTTTGGAAGGGTCTAACGAAATCGCTACTTTCTTTTTATGATATTGTAAGGTGTACTTGGAGACTATGGCTTCACCATTTAGATAAATAGAGACGATATCACCGTCTTTTCTGCTGTGATCCCAAAGATTGATATGTATATTGGGGCTATGTACCTCCATTTCTTCCACATAATTCAATTTTCGTCCGTCAAAGGTTTCCCTAACCGTTGGAGGTGTTTTGGATTCTTCGGATGCGATGGGTTTAGGTTGCCGTTGTTTTTTGGTAATCGTAAATAAAGGGGTGGCATTCTTCGCGACGTTGTTCTTGTCATCAGGAAAAAGTTCGATGCCAAAAACCCGGTAGTTCGCACTAGGCTGAAGATAATGTTCCAGTTTTATACTTTCGGCATAACCACTGTTCTTGAAAATGCCCAGTTCTTGAATGACCATATCGTCTTTTGACAAATAGAACATAATGGTCTTGTTGGCAGGTATGTTCTTGGTCGTCCATTCCAGTTTAACCAAACCAGGAGCTTCCCATTCGGTTCCGTTTTTAGGATAAGTAATGGTTATTTCAGTTTTGGCTATCGTTTCGTTCGTGTTAAAGGCTTCATTGTAACCTAAAGTATTTCCATTTGTGTGGATTGGCACCAACAGAACGAACAGAACAACCTTAAAAAGAAAATGCAATCTTCGCATGACAGTATTAGAACGTAAAACGGCCCAATGTAGTATAAAATTTAGAAGAAGGTGTTTATTTGAAAATCACTCCTTTCTTGCCTTTTCAGTATGTTTTTCAAAGGCCTGCCCATTCCGTTCCATTCAACGGTCATGACATCATTTTCTTGAAGTATGATCTTTTCCCCAAAGCTAAACGCATCGGCACCAAAGAAATGGATATGCCCCAAACCTGAAATACGATGGTTTTCATACTTGAAATGGTGGTACTCGAGGTTATCAAGGTTGTGCGACATGTTCGCTTCGCCGGTATTGATAGCTTGCTCCCACAAAACCTTGTTGTCCCTGATGATACTGACCGTCCCTGAGATTTCCTTGAAGCTGTCGGTCAATACCAGTTCTGGCCCCAAAGAACAATTGCGTATTTTCGAAGGTGCCAAATAGAGGTAGTTCTTTCGCTCCATTACATGATCCGAAAATTCATTGGCCGTGGCAAAACCGATTCGCCAAGGATTTCCCTTAAGATCGTTGATATAGATTCCGGCAACCTCGGGTTCTTCGCCGCCATCATTCCCGAAATGGGGGATGCTCAAAACCTCGCCGTGTGCCTTTAAAATCGTTCCATTGCCTTTATAGAACCACTCGGGCTGTGCACCGACCTCACCTTTTTTGGCCTGTCCGCCTTCCACGCCCCATAAATACATTTTCATACTATCGGTAAGTTCTTGTTCTGCTTCCGCCTGGTGCATTTTTTGTCGATTTTCAGCACTTGTCTTATGGGTTAGACCCGTACCCGACAGCATCAATTTGGTCGGGTCGGTAGGATGGTCGAAGGCGGGCAGAAGCTTCCAATTTGATTGGCCCCCATAAATAGAATCATAGTTAAGCAGCTCTTCGGAAAGATTTTTCAGTATGAGTTGCTTCAAGCCACCACCAATTCGTAAGGCTTCGATTACCAATTCGTACACCGAGCCATATTCGGAAATCAACCTTAGGTCAGGCTCTTCAACCAGCGCGACTTTTCTACCTTTTGCTTTATGGGTTATCTGCACCAATCGCATGGGCCTTTTCTTATGAAATTGCAATTTGATTTAGATTTTTACTTGACAGTTCTGCGCCGCGGACTTATAAATTGCCTCGACCACTCGAATATCCCTTAAACCTTCTTCACCAGGTACCATCATAGGCTCGCCGTTTTTGAGTGCCAGCGCATCGTCGTCCATTTGTCTGGCCTGTTGGTTTTCGAGCGGAATATTGATAATGGTACCATCCGACATGCTTCCGTTGTTGCCGCCGTAAGAGGAATGGGGTTCCATTTGAAGTGACCCTTTTTCGTATGTTACCTTCAGATAATTCATTTGCATGCCATAGCTTGTGTGGCAGGCCGCACGGGCGCCGCTAGGGAATTCTAATTGAAACATGGCGGTTTCTTCGACCTCATGGTAGATTTCAGGCCGCGTTGTAGAAGTTTGGGCAAGCACGGAAATGGGTTCTTCCCCCGTGGCCAATCGGGCCCCTTGAATGGCATAAACCCCCATATCGCCCATAACACCGCCACCCATGGCCTTTTTTTGCTTCCAGTGTGTGGTTCGACCATCAAAATAACCTGCGGCAGAGGTTACCATTCTTACTTTTCCGAACTTTTGTTCCTTTACAACGTTCATGTATGCCTGAATATTGGGGTCGTGCTGACAACGGTAGCCGATCGATAGTTTTACCTTGTTGTCGTTACAGGCCTTGATCATGGCCTCGCACTCGGAGACAGAAGGCGCCATAGGCTTTTCACACCATACATGTTTGCCGGCCTTTGCCGCCCGAATGGAGTACTCGGCATGCATCGATGGAGGAAGTACCACGTATACCACATCGATATCCACGTTGTTGGCTATTTCGTCAAAATTTTGATAGTTGTAGATGTTTTTATCTGCAATACCATACTTAGTTTTCCAAACAGGGATTTTTTCCGGACTTCCCGTAACAATACCCTTTAATTCGCAGTGCTGTGTCAAAAGTAGGGCAGGTGCCAGTAGGTCTGCGCTGTAATAACCGAGTCCGACCAGGGCAATCCCCAATTTTTCTTTTTGCGGCCTTGAACCGCAAAAAAGAGTATTTGGAGCAAATGCAGTTGTTGTGGCGATAATGCCCGCTTTTAGGATGAATTCCCGACGATGATTTCTCATTTTAATATGGATTAAGGAGAGAAATTACGATAAGAATCCGAATAAATCAACTAATGTGCACCTATCAGTATCCAATTAAGCATGGGACTAATCGACAAAAAGAATATACAGTGCCCATAAAAAGCAGAATATGCAAAATGCATATACCAAATAATCGTTTATTGTAGTTTTTTCCTTCATAAAAATGGGTTTATGTCATATATATAAAACCCTGAAAAGTGCCCAAAAGGATTTTCATGCCCATGTATGGGGCAAAAATTCGATATGTTGTCATTGTGTCGGTCAAAGTGCCCCGAATCCTCCGTGAAGTGAAAAATATGAAAATCCGCAAAACCTTTAAAAAAGGCACTTTATCGATAAATGACATGTCTTTTTCAAAGCGATAGGGCCCTTAAAATGCAGTTTTACCGCTCAAAAATCGGTTTGGTCATCAACACCTAGGCCATTACTTTTTTCAAGGCATTGGAGAATTGTCGCACCTGTTCGATAGTTCCAGTGCTGATACGTGCCCAATCCAATAATGGGGGAAAAGGCCTACCAATAAGAACCCCCTCTTTTTGCATGGCTTTGATTATTTCCTGTATCGGCCTACCTGTTTTAAAGAATACAAAATTAGTGTGTGAAGGGATATACGGAAGCTCCAAATTGTCCAAAGTAGCATAGATAATGTCTTTTGCCTCCTTGTTCTTAAGAATGCTGAATTTGTAAAATTCATCGTCACGCAATGCTTCCTTGGCTGCCTCGATGGCCAATATGTTGGTGTTGGCCATAACAATGGCCTTTAAGCGTGTCGCAATGTCGGGCCGTGCCACTAAATATCCGATTCGCATACCTGCCAGGCCATAGACCTTTGAAAAGGTCTTCGAAACGATAACATTACGCCCTTGTTTGACCAATTCGACCATCGATGGATAATCGGGCTCCGTAATGAAATCGTAATAGGCCTCATCACTGAATATCATGGCCTTATTGTCATGAGAGGTACAGAAATCTTTCAATTCATCTTTGTTCAATAAAGTACCTGTAGGGTTGTTCGGATTGCAGATGAAAATAAGGCTGGTCTTATTATTCACTCTTCGCGACATGGCTTCAAGGTCATGTTGCATTTTATCGTCAACGGGAACGCGGTGGACATGGGCGCCGAAGGTTTCCCCATAACGGAGCATACTTTGAAAGGTAGGGTCGGCTGCGATAAGTTCACCGCCATTCAGGCCATAGGTCAATCCCACGGCTTTCAAGCCTTCGGTCGATCCTCCCGTAACGACGATATGGTCTTTTGTGACCCCTTCTTTTTCGGCAATCAACGGAACCAAATCTGACAATGCCCCAAAGGGATATCGGCAGGCATCATCGAAGGTTTTGGCAATGACTTCACGCACACGTTTTGAAGGGCCATATGGGTTCTCGTTCGAACTCAATCGAACAGGACCTTTTTCTTTTGCGCTTTTTTGTGGAATCTCAAGGGCAAGGCTTTCGAAACCTCCCAACAAGGCAAACCCTCCAGAAAGGCCGACCGTTCTCAGCCAATTTCTACGATCTATATTTCTCATTTTTGAAGTATTGTTTCGAGAAATAAGATACGTATTAATTGTATAAGCTTTCTATCAAGTGAAAAGTAATCGCATAAATGGAAAAGAAATGGTGCCTAAAACCTTTGAAAAACGGTATGGATTTCGGTGTTTCTTTCCTCTAAAACGAATTTCTACAACTGAAATTCTTCGTTGTTGCCTTCTTCATCATTGGCTGAACCCGGTAATAAGACATCTTTAAGAATATAGGCTGCGACCATGGTTATTCCTAGAGACAATAAATGCACTGAATATTCCCAATGCAATATTTTAAGCAGGCTTCCGCATATTACCCCTAATGTTCCTAGAACCAAGGTGCAATTCCATAAAATGTGCGACAGGGTGTTTTTGGATCTTCTGTCCTCATCCATAAAATAGGCCGTTCCCTCCATAATAAACCAGATTACGAAGGTAATCGCGGTTACGATCTGAAAAAATAGGGTATACGGAAAGTGGAGTATTCTTAGCAGTCCATTGGTCGTCCAAAAAAGAACGAGTATCAATTTGACGTAATCAATATATTGTTTCTCTGTCTTTTTATAGAACCTTATGGCGTAAAGAATGCCGACGGCAAAAAAGCCTATGAGCATTGTCTCCTTGGCAAAAGGCCATTGCAAGATTTTGGCCATCATGCCTATGAGCAACACGGCCAGTGAAATTCGTAGCGGTGTTTTCAAAACCTTCTTTACTGCAGTCATAAGATTGTTAGATTACTTTGATATTGGCCCGAAGACCTTCCATGATTCCCAAAATATTGTGCACTGTTTCTTTCAGATAGTGCTTGATCAATACATGGGGTATTCGAATTGTGGTAAATCCGTTCTTGAACGAATGCATGGCCTCTTCGAGATCATTGATGGCCTGTTCATGGGTAAGCATATGATACTTGGTGTCTATTTCGATATTGAGCTTTACCCTTGAAATGGCAATATCGACCGACTTTTTACCGTCCCACCATTCCAGCATGGCATTGACTCCGGCATCCTTAAGCCCATAATAGAGCTGTATGGCCTCGATCGGGGTTCCATGCTGTTCGACCAATTTTTTCATACGTACAAAATGTTGTCCGCATAATTCGACCCCGACATTATCCATCGAGTTTTTATGATCTAGGTAATCAAGTGCTTTATTGCATTCTAAACAGTTCATTCACGTAGGTTAATTTAAGCACCCGATTGTTTACGGGTAACGTTTCTTTTGGTTTGATCTGGGATAATAATAACCTGATGTTTTTTCGATTCGTATAATTGCTCGACGTTTTGCACCCTGATTTTAGACGAACTGCAAAATTTTAGATGAAATGCATCCAAAAATGTTAAAACTGTGGTGTAATTCGACCGAACGGTCTTCTGGCCATTTTAATTTTAAAAGTTGCTATTTTGTAAGCCAATGAAGGCATTACCAATTTTATTTACGACCAAATAGATTTATCATCGTATGTTCAGAAAGATTGGACCTGGTGTTTTGATAGCGGCGGCATTTATTGGTCCGGGTACCGTTACCGCCTGTACATTGGCCGGGGTCGGGTTCGGGTACTCCTTGCTCTGGGCAATGTTGTTATCGGTCATGGCGACCTTGGTTCTGCAAGAAATGTCGGCGCGATTGGGTATTATTACCCAAAGTGGACTGGCCGATGTTATTAAAAAAGAAGCACATACACCATGGATACGCATGTTGGCCCTAACGATTATTCTCGGAGCCATTGTCGTCGGCAATGCGGCCTATGAGGCAGGAAATATTGGTGGTGCCGTTTTAGGAATGGAGGCCATTTTCGGCCAACAATATAAAAATCTATACCCCTTGGTAATCGGTGGCCTTGCCTTTTTACTTTTATATTTGGGCAGCTATAAGACACTTGAAAAGGTATTCGTATCGTTGGTCATGGTCATGAGTATTTCCTTTTTATTGACCGCAATTATTACGCGCCCGAATATTGTTGAGGTTTTTAAAGGACTTTTTATTCCTTCGATGCCTTCAGAAAGTCTGTTGACCGTTATCGCTTTGGTGGGTACGACGGTAGTACCGTACAACCTATTTTTACACACTTCTTTGGTCAGTGAAAAATGGAAGTCAAAGGGCGACCTGAAGCATGCGAGACGTGACACCTTTGTTTCCATAGCCCTTGGAGGGTTGGTTTCAATGTCAATTATCATTGCGGCTTCGGCCATACCAGGGGAAAAGGTGAAAGGGGTAATGGATCTTGCCATGGGATTAAAACCGCTTTACGGCGAAAGCGCCAAGTACTTTATGGGCATCGGTCTATTTGCCGCGGGAATCACTTCTGCAATTACTGCACCGTTGGCCGCCGCCTATGTCGCCAATAGTTGCTTTGGGTGGAAGGCCAATTTGAAGGATATCAGGTTCAAGAGTGTCTGGATGTTAATTCTTGCACTTGGAGTCTTTTTTCTTTCTTTCGACCTGAAACCCATTGAAATTATCAAGTTTGCACAGGTTGCCAACGGAATTTTACTTCCCTTCGTCGCTGTATTTCTACTTTGGATTGTAAACAGGTCTTCTGTGATGGGAAAATATAAGAACACCCTTGTCCAGAATATTCTGGGCATCTTGATCATCGCCTTGGCCATTTTTCTTGGAGTTAAAAGTGTCTTCAAGGTATTCGGACTTTTTTGAAATGAATGAATTTTATATTGATATCAACTGTGATGTGGGTGAGGGAGTGGGCAACGAGGCTCTTTTACTTCCTTTGATATCTAGCTGTAATATCGCGTGCGGGGGCCATGCGGGAAATCAAGAGTCCATGTTCAAAATTGCCAGGATGGCACACGAAAATGGAGTTAAGGTCGGGGCGCACCCTTCTTACCCGGATAGAATCAATTTTGGTCGGGTTTCATTGGATATTTCCGAAAAGGAATTGATAGCCAGTATTCGCGGCCAATTGGCCAGTTTTGCGAGAGTCTTGAAAAATGAAAAAATCGAATTGCACCATATAAAGCCCCACGGAGCTTTATATAATGATGTTGCCAAGAATAAGGGACTGGCTCAAGTATTGCTATCGGCCATTGAGGAGTTTAAAAAATTGGCGATACTTTATGTACCATATAAATCTGTTATAGAACAAGAGGCGCATGAAAAGGGATTTAAACTAAAAAGAGAAGCCTTTGCCGACCGCAGCTATAACGATGATTTGAGTTTGGTACCGCGCAAGCTACCGGGTTCTGTGATCCATGAACCCGAAAAGGTTTTGCAGCATTTATTGGACATGGTAAGGTCAAATAAAGTGACGACCCTAAAAGGGGAAAAAATTGAAATTTTGGCAGACACATATTGCATTCATGGCGACACCCCATTCGCTTTAGAAATTTTAGACTACCTTACCCAAGAATTGCCAAAAGCAGGCATTCGAATCAAAAAATGAAGCCTTACCCATTATCAATACGCCCTTATGGATTGCGAGCCGTTTTGGTGGAGTGGCCAAGTACGGTCGATGAGGCCATTCTTGAAGATATTTTGTGTTTTTATCGGTATCTGAAAACCAAATGCCTAAAGGATACCGGTTGGGAAATGATACCTGCCTATAACTCATTGACCCTCGTTCAAAACTACAAATTGGTCGATTTCAAGAATTTTAGCGCAAAACTGAAAAAATGGTACGCCGAAAAGTCAGGCACCATACCTGAACAACGATACCTATGGCGGCTTCCTGTGTGCTATGACCTTGATTTTGGCATCGACCTAGAACTAGCTTCTGAAAAACTGCGATTGTCGGTCCCTGAAATTATCGAACAGCACACGGCACATGTTTATCGTGTATACGGAATTGGGTTCTTGCCCGGGTTCATGTATTTGGGAGGGTTGCCCGAGTCACTGGAAATCACTCGAAAGGAGACCCCAAGGTTGAA
This sequence comes from Meishania litoralis, assembly GCF_042611095.1. NCBI lineage: Bacteria > Pseudomonadati > Bacteroidota > Flavobacteriia > Flavobacteriales > Flavobacteriaceae > Meishania > Meishania litoralis. The sequence goes on along the minus strand of NZ_JBHFPV010000002.1, from coordinate 441,925 downwards.
GGTTGCAAAAGGCGCTGTCGGACTTGCCGGGAAGCAGACCGGAATTTACCCCCAAGAATCGCCCGGGGGGTGGAATATTATCGGTAATTGCCCGGTTTCCATTTTTAATGCAAAAGAAGATCACCCATGTTTGGTGAGCGTTGGCGATCAGATTCAGTTTTATTCCATTTCAAGGGCCGAATATGATTTGCACAAGATCGAAGGCGAAGTCGGTATTTATAAAATTGAAAAACTAAAAATCGATGCTTAAACTTTTGAAGTCCGGTTTTTATACTTCCGTTCAAGATCGCGGTAGGTTCGGCTATCGCGATAAAGGAGTGCCGGTCTCAGGGGCAATGGACAACCAGGCCTTTGAAACGGCGAACGCGCTTTTAGAGAACGATGAAAACGATGCGGTTCTCGAAATAACCATGACGGGGCCAACGTTTGAGTTCGAGAAGAACACCTTTATCGTTTTGACCGGAGCCTCCATGAGCGTTACGCTGAACAATAGCCCGGTCGATAATTATAAAGTTCTTAAGATTGTACCTGGCGATATTTTATCATATGGTAGGCTCGAAAACGGATTCCGTAGTTATTTGGCCATAAAGAATGGATTTAAAACGGAGAAGGTTTTGGGTAGCCGTTCGCAGACCAAATCGATAACCGACAGCACCTATTTAAGAGATAGAAGTACAATTCGATATGAGCCCTGTGATACCTTCGTTCCTAAAATTCCCGAGATCAAGATAAATCCATATTTTGATAAGGAAATTTTGGAAGTCGCAAAAGGCCCTGAATTTGAAATGCTTGAGAACCGGCAGCTCGAAAAAGTATTCGGCAGTAATTTTTCGGTATCGAAGGAAAACAATCGAATGGCATATCAATTAAAGGAAACCATTGCTGGTCATAACAGGTCGATGCTTACTTCGGCGACCCTTCCGGGAACGGTACAACTTACCCCCGCAGGTAAATTGATAGTTTTGATGAAAGATGGCCAAACCACCGGGGGCTATCCTAGAATTTTACAGCTGACCGAAGATGCGATTTCAATACTTGCCCAAAAAAAGCTGGGAGACGTTATTTCGTTCAGATTGATCGCACCCTAGAAAAGGTGTTTTATTTTTTTGACCAATTTCATTGAAAGATTGTAGGGCGGATATCGAAGCGGGGCATCGAACCAATTCGCTTTTTTGATAATCGCTTTTTGGTGCGAAAAGATGTCAAAAGATGTCTTGCCATGATAGGCACCGATACCACTTGAACCTACTCCGCCGAACGGTAGTTTTTCGTTCGTAATCTGTATTACGGTATCGTTGATTGCACCACCGCCAAAACTGTATCTATCGATAATTTTCTTTTGGAAGGATTTTCGGTTTGAAAATATATAGGTCGCCAAGGGTTTGCCGTAATTCATGATATGGCGTTCGATATCGGCTTCGGTTTCATAGGCGATTACGGGAAGTATCGGCCCAAAAATTTCGCCCTGCATCAATTTACTCTCCAGCTTGGGCTCGTTGACCAAGGTAGGTGAGAGGTAATTGTCATCCTCATTCGAATCGCCGCCAAAAAGTACCTCTTCCCCTTCGAGCATGGCCTTTAATCCTTCAAAATGCCTTTGGCTTACAGTGCGAGAAAAATCGGGAGAATCTTCAATGTTTTCTCCATAACTTTTTGTGATATATCGTTTTAAGGCCTTTACGAGTTTGTCCTTTACGCTTTTGTGCACTAAGATATAGTCGGTGGCGATGCAGGTTTGGCCGGCGTTCAAGAATTTGCCCCAAGTGATTCGCTTCGCCGCCAAATCAATGGATGCCGTTTCGTCGACAATGGTTGGGTTCTTGCCACCCAGTTCCAAGGTAACCGGGGTCAGATGTTTCGCTGCACTTTCATAAACGATTTGCCCGACCCTTGTGCTTCCCGTAAAAAAAATGTAATCCCAGCGTTCGGCGAGGAGTTCTTGCGAAACTTCCACGCCACCATCCACTACGGCAACATGCTCAGGTTCAAAAACGGCGTTCACGATTTCAGATATGATCATTGCGGTGTTCGGGGTTACCTCAGAGGGCTTGACAACGACCGTATTTCCAGCAGCTACGGCTCCGACCAACGGTGCGAACGCCAATTGAAACGGATAATTCCAGGGCGCAATGATCAATACGGCACCATAGGGTTCTTTATAGATCCAATCAGATGACGGCCAATTCATCAAGGTGGCCGCCTTTCTTTCGGGCCTGGCCCATATATCGATATTCCTTAGCGCCAATTTCAACTCTGCCAAAACGAACTGTGTTTCGGCCGCCAAGGTTTCGAACTTTGGTTTTTTAAAATCTTTATAGATGGCTTCCGCGATATCATCCTCACGCTCGATGATTTCTTTCTGTAATCGCTTTAGCGCCTTTTTTCGAAAGGCGATGTTCTTTGTACGCTGTGTTGTAAAAAAATCACGCTGTTTCTTTAATAATTCCATAGGCATCATTTTAACAAAAAAACCAAATGTATCATGCATTTGGCGATTTCACTGCTAAGAACACAGCTAATCTAAACCAAGCTTATCGAATAATGTAATTTTCGGGCCCTCAATTTCTCTCGAATATATAATTCTTGCAATCGAATATCCACAAGACAGGCCATAGCGGTATTCCGTTAATTTCATTTTGACCTTGGCACTAAACCGAACTTTTGTATTTAACCTAAGCCAGAACTTCAAAAAGGGCAGTTCTGGCCTCTCCAATGGAGAGATAAATAGAAAACCCCGAGGCAGGGCCATCGGGGAATTATTAAGATCAAAGGGATTCGAACGTTAAATGAAAAAACAAAGTGGGCGTATCATAAAAATCGGGTTCGGTATGGATGCCCATAGCCACGTTCATCGTCGTTTCCGTAAGCTCCTTGATGATGACGATATTACTGGTTTCCTTATAGCCTAGATATTCGTCTAAAATAAGCCGTTGTTTTCCTGTAAATTCAACGGTTTCAGGGCCAACTTGCGGAAATAAGGTGTCAACGGAGAAATCTTCTTCACTTACAGACCACGTGGCAGCGGTCTTTGGTTCATAAAGCGCATGTGCCAAGGGTACATTGTTTATATCTGCCGAAACACCCGTTATCTCGGTCGGAAAAAAGGCACTGGCATGAATCAGGCCCATAAGGCTCTGCCCATCGACATTATCGACTTTATAGGTGCCATCATGAACAAAGGTAAATGAATCTTCATAGGAGGCTCCGAGGCCAACGGCTTCCAATAGATTGTCGAACGATGCGATCAAAAGTCCTAGGTCGTTTTCGATCAGACCTGCACCTTCCTTACCTGCGGTATACGCTTTTTTCAATCGCCAAGTCTTGCCTTCGGGCCGCGCCGGGCCTCCAGTCAATAATATCTCAAGAGAGGGCAAGATTGTAACTTCCTTTGTTTCCGAAAATGTACCGTTCTCACCACTTACCGATAGAACCACGGTATATGTACCCGGGCTGGCAAATGCATATTGGGGGTCTTCTTCAGTGCTGGTGGAACCATCGCCGAAATCCCATGAAATGGAATTTGCGTTTTCGACCGTTCCGTTAAAAGTTACTACCGAACCCTCGACCAAAAATTGGAAATCAGCCAAAGGCAATCTTGGATCTTCATCATTGCTACAGTTGACAAAAAACACAAAAAGTAACAAAAGACCGATTATCTTAATGTATGTAATTTTCATGTGATAATTTTTTAACGTTTAATTTTTGTCCCACCAGATGGGGGTATCAATTTTGTTAGCGCCTTGCCTAGAAATAGCTTCTTGAAGGTTGGTGGCGTTTGAACTTTGTTCGAACGATGGGTAATTGAACCTTTTCGGCATAATGCCGTTCGTCGCGCCCTGATGCAGCCCTGGATCTGTTCTCACGGGAAGCACCGGAAATCCTGTACGGCGTATATGCGACCACGACTCAAAGTAATTCGGGGTTAGTGCCAACCACAATTGAACGCCGATCTGCTCTTCATCGTTGTTCCCTGAGAGCGTAGCGATGGGCGATGCCATGAAATCCGATATTTCGGCAGCTTCTACTCCCCATTGGTTCAATGAAGCTTCGATACCATTTCTAAAAAAAGAATTTGCCGCGGTCGGGTCGTTGTCATACGCCAAGGCGGCCTCTGCCCTTAACAACCATGTTTCCGCTGCGGTCATCACAAATAGTTTGCTTTCCGGTGATGATAGTGCCAGTCCCATGTCTGACAAGTTGGCAAAATTGGAATTTCCGAACGCTTGATCGGTCAATCCGTTCGTGATTCCCGAATATTGGCCGCTACCGTCTTGACTTACGAATATCGATAATCTCGGATCCGAGGTATTCTGTAATTGGTCGATCAAAAATGTTGACATTTTTATGGAGGGAAAGCCGGTACGTCTTGTAAACCAAGCATTTCCGGTGCCTTCGGTCTCTATCATAAATGCATCGTGTTCGGGAGTTTCCATCAAAGGCTCCGATAAACATTGCACGACGGTTGATTGTGATAACCCTGGGTCGGCATACCGTAACCGCATGGCCAAGCGTAGGCGGACACTATTCGCCAATCGGACCCATTTGTCGAGATTATTGTCAAAAATCGGATCGGAACCTGGATAGCCCAATTCTGGATTTGCGGTTTTAAGAACGGCTATACTTGAAGCTAAACGGGCGATCAGGTCGGTATAAATACTTTGTTGTGAATCATATCTGGGCTGTATAATGTTTTCCGACTTGCCCTTTCCGCCTTCATTATACGGAACATCGCCAAAAGCATCGGTCATTTTGGCATAGCCCAGTACCGCAATGATATCGGCCATCGCATGGCGAACATTGTTCTGTGTTCCAGCGGTAGATGTTATTAGCAATACTTCTTCGATATGACGGATAGTACCACTATAGCCTTCCTTTAACATGCTGTTATAGTCGCCATCAAAACCATCGCCATATTGATCAGGGGCCCTCCAAGTACTTCCTGCGACGAAATAATGCGCGTATTGTCCGGCAAACCGGGCTGATGCTTGATCGGTGGTGCCTTGAAACAAACTTCTGACCGCCTTTGTAAAGAGTGCGGAATCGTCAATCGTCGTTACCGCGTTCGGGTTGTCATAAAGGTTTTCCAAATGTTTTTCGCATGATGAAAATAGTATTCCGAACAATGCGACAACTACTATTTTACGTATGTTGTTTTGTGTATTTTTCATGGTCATCGCTGTTAAAAGTTGATTTTTAGGTTAAGGCCATAGCTTCGGGTCGAAGGTAAGGAGGAATGTTCAAAGGCAGTACTGGCAGGGCCGCTACTATAGGTCGCCTCGGGATCTATGTCACCACTGGCATTGTATAGAAAGAGCAAGTTTCTACCAACGGCCGATAAAGTAGCCGACTGAATAAAGGTGTTTCGCAACATGGTTTCCGGAAAATCAAAGGTCAGCGCTACTTCCCTGAGTTTTACGTTAGTTGCGTCGAGTATCAGGTCTGTAGCTACCTCATTTGCGAATATATCAGTAAACTGTTTGAGCATGGCATTGGCCGGCACATCATTTTCAAAGCCGGTAAACTCGTTGATACCGTCTTCGATGATGCCAGTTTCCCTTCCTACGAGGCTTCGCTGATCCGTTCCGAAGAACAACCGGTAACCGCGACCATACGAATAATATTCCCCACCGACCTGTGCTGTGATCAACGAACTTAAAGTGAAATTCTTAAATCGTATTTGGTTAGTGAAGCCGCCGTACCAATCTGGGTTGATATTTCCGAGGGCGACACGCTCTCCTCTTTGGGCAAGGCCGTCATTACCGATAATCTTCCTTCCGAAATTATCCCTTAGAAAATCATTGCCATAGATGGTACCGAATTCTTGGCCTGGCCTTGCCTCGACCGAAGCGGTCCAAAGGGTTCCCAAAACAATATTCTGCAGCCCTTCGTTGAGTGAAACGACCTTAGAGTTACTTTTCGTAAAGTTGAATCCTAGGTTCCATGTAAAACTTTCAGAATCAAAAGGTATCAGGTTTAATTGGGCCTCAATACCTTTATTTTGAATTTCGCCCGCGTTGACCACTTTCGAATCGAAGCCCGAAGTGCCCGAAATGGGTACTGCCATGATCTGGTCGGTGGTATTGGTCTGGTAATACGTGGCGTCCAATAGAATTCGATTGTCCAAGAATCCTAGCTCAGTACCGATTTCCCAAGATTCTGAAGTTTCTGGTCGTAGGTCAAAAGATGGTAGGCTTCCTGAAATCGACGCGACCGTATATGGCAAGGTAACGGTTTGGTCGACATTGTAAACGGCCTGTGTTCGGTACGGACTGGTGTCGTTACCGACCTTGGCGAACGAGCCCCGCAATTTGCCTTGGCTCAATATTCTTGAATTCAGGCCTAGCAATTTCGAGAACAATAAGCTCATATTTTCCGAATGGTACCAATATGAGTTGTTCGTTTTAGGCAGTGCAGACGAATTATCGTTTCTCAGGGTAACGTCGAAGTATAGATAGCCGCCATAGTTGAACTGCCCCAAGCCGTAGAAAGAGTAGATTCCCTTCTTTGTCGTGTTTTCGTTGCTGAACGAATTTTTGTAGTTACTGATCTGATAAAACCCGTCGACTTTCGCATCGTTGCCCGAAACGTTCAACGCACTACTGAATTCATTGCGATAGTTCGCGCCCAAGCTTAACGTAACATTGAAATCGGAAATGTTCGTTGTATAAGTTCCCAATATGTCGGAGTTCCAGATACTACTTTTTCCCGTTTGGTGGTTGTAAGATCCCAAACCGTTCGAAATGGCATTGGCACCCCGTGCGCCAAAACTTGTAAAATCATAAACGATATAGTCGATACCCGATTTGGCAGTAATGTTGAACCTTTCGTTTAAATCCCAATTTGTCGAAATAAAGCCTTGAAAGCGATCTTTTTCGTCAACGTTGCCCGCATTTTCCAAAGCCCAATAGGGGTTATTGAACGTATTGTCCAAATTCCACTTGATTTCTTCCCCGTTCACATTGATCGTATTGTTGGCTACATCTTGTAAGCGGATATCGCGCGGCATGAGCGAAAGTTGTAAGGCCGTATTTCCACTCCCCTCGGCCAATTCAGGTCGGTTTTTTACTTTAGAAGTGATATAGGTCATCTTTCCATCGATCTTTAACTTATCGGTTAAGTTCGAAGACCCCCTCATATTAAAAGTCTGTTTCGATAGGGTATTGTTGCTAACGATTCCTTGACCATCTTCGTCGGTTATGGCCAATCGAAAAGAACCTTTGTCATTTCTCCCTTCAAACGACAATGTGTTTGACATGGTAAAGCCGGTCTGGTAGAATTCATTATAGGGATTACGATTGGGGTTCGGTGCGTAAACATCTTGCCGGCCCAGCCAATTCGTGTAGGCCTGCCCTTCCATTTTAGGTCCCCAGCTCCATGAAAAAGGGTAGTCGAGAACTGGTCTTCCATCTGCGTTGATGGGGGCAAAATCGCCGAACGCACCTGAGCCGTATTCATTTTGAAAATCGGGGGTCAGGGCAATATCGGTAAACAAGAAGGAGGAGTTCAACCCAATACCCACTCCCTTCTTTTTGGTACCCGACTTGGTAGTGATCAGAATTACACCGTTCATGCCAAGCGAACCATAAGCTGCTGCGGCTCCTGCTCCCTTAAGTACGCTTATCGATGCGACATCGTCTGGGTTAATATCTGAAAGGGCATCCCCGCGGTCGATACCACCGCCGCCGCCGGCACCTCCCGAACCATTATTAATAGGTATTCCATCGACAACGACCAAAGGTCTGTTGTTGCCACTGATCGTGGTTATGCCCCTTAAAAGTACGCGGCTCGAACCATCGACCCCGGTATTCGATTGCGTGATCTGTAATCCGGAAACCTTTCCGGAAAGGGAATTCATTACATTGTTTTCACGGGCCACATTGACTTGGTCGGCAGTAACCTGAGAAATGGAGTACCCTAACGACTCCTTGTCCCTTTGAATATTGAGTGCCGTTACAACCACTTCATCAAGTTGCTCGCCGTCTTCCTCAAGTGCCAAATCGATGGTGGTCTGCCCGGTCATCGTTATTTCAACGGTCTTGAACCCTAAGAAGGAGAATTCCAAAACGGCCCCATCGGAAACGTTGTCGATCGAATACTTACCGTCAAAATCGGTCGTGGTTCCGATTGTGGTTCCTTTTACCAAAACGCTCACGCCAAGTAAGGGTATATCGGTATTCTTTTCCAATACCGTACCTGAAACCGAGGTCTGTGCCGTGCCCATAATGGAAAATACCATTAGGCCTATCACTGTTAAAAGGTTTTTCATACAAAATTAGATGTTTAGTTAAATAGTCAGTTATTGATTTGAGTTTGTCACTGTTTCGTGTTTCATGTTCAGAATGTATTCGGCCACCGCCAATTTGGCTTCGTCAGACAGGTAATCTTGCGGAGGCATTTCAGGATAGTCTTCGCGTAGGTTTTTCGGATTATTGATATAGTCTACGATACCCTGTGGATTACCATTGTGAATGGCCTGAAGAATTTCGGTAGGAGGCCCGATCAGGCGTGTGCCGAAAGCATGGCATCCCGCACAGACCCCATAGTAAGTAAGTTCGCCCAGTTCTTCTTTAGAGACCGATCTTGCCGGAACCGGTGAAGGGGTCATCATAGTGCGTATTCCCTTGGTGTCGTTTATCGGTGCGGTTCCATAACCATCGAGACCAAAGGTGCGGTATCTGTTTTTATCCCTTATGGAACTTCCGGTACCCCCGCCATAGGCAAAAATGTCCGGCCCTTTCGTATCCATTTGGCTTAGCATGATGGCTTTGATTTCACCAGTTGGGTCATTGCCATTTTCATACATTATATTATCGAGGATGACAACTCGATCCGGATTACCCTCCGAATTTGGGTCATTCGCTTTTGGGGCGCCCGTCGCCAAGTCGACTATGGTAATGCCCGTATTGTTGTTTCCGGTAATGATATTGTTCTCGACGACCACATCGTCAGCGGCCATAATGAGAATGCCCGTTCCGGCAGGAATTCCCGCCACGGTAGACCCCGGGGCACCGAAATTCGCCGTGTTGTTGTTGACCACGAAATTGTTACGCATAATGACGTCGAAAGTGGTCTTTATGGGAAGCCCTGGCGTTACGAAGGCCAAAAGGCCGCCCGTATTGTCGTGGGCATAATTGTTCTCCACCAAACAGTGACGTGAATTCTCGATTTCAATACCCGCCACATTATCGAATACCTCATTGTGGAGAACATCTACGTTATCGCACATGCCCACATAAATGGCAGCATCTTCAATCTTGCTGCAAACGTTATGTTCGATGAGACCATTTTTGCCGTACTGCGGGAAGATACCGTATACCCCGGTATCGATTATCCAGTTATTACGAATAACAAAGTTGTTTCCGGCCTGTCCCATGATACCGTTACCCTTGTAATTGACGATCTTGAAATTCTCGATCAAAATGCCGTTACCGGAATACAGAAATGCATCGTTGATTTCCTTCTTTCCGTCCAACGTAGGCCATTCGCCTTCGATGACCACACCTTGGAGCCCGATATTGTCTTTATCGATATAGACATTTTCGGAGTAGGTGCCAGGGTATACGCGGATCAGATCCCCGGGATTGGCCTTTTTGACCGCCTCTTGAATGGAGGCGCCACTTTTGACCTCGATAATTTCACCATCATAGGTAATCGTGTTGGCATAGAGTGTGTCGTTTGAGTTACCTGTGGTGCGCAACCCGATGCCAGAAGGCATGGGAACGGTGCTGACTTTGGGTGACGAGAACATTGATTTTCCCAAAAAGATCCCGGCTACCAGTAACACGATGGCGGCAATGATTTTGAACAGCGTTGATTTCATAATAGTATATTCAAAAGGATTATATAGATGGTTTTAGTCCCGAAGGCAACCTTTCGGGTATTCTTGGCATAAACGTCTCGTCGGTCAAGGTGTTCAAAAAATCAACAAGACGGTCCAATTCGTAATCACTCAACTGGGGATCCCAAATGTGCCAATGTAAAATAATGTCCTCATCTTCGGGTACGGCATGACCACGCCCTTTTGTATAGAATTCGACGGTTTCTCTAAGCGTACTGAAATTACCCGAGTGCATATAAGGGGCTGTTTTTGCAATATTCCTTAGACTGGGCACCTTAAAGGCACCCCTAAGCGTCTTGTCGTTAAAAGGTATTTCGGCCCCCGGGTCCAGGGGTAGGCCATCAGGTTCGGGAGTACCGATCACTGCAAACTGTTGGTTCGTAAAAAGAGGTGGTGTATGGCATTCGGCACAGCGGGCAATAAAGGAACGGAAAACGTTCATGCCCTCAATTTCTTTCTCGTTCAAAGCCTCATGATAACCATGGGCATATCGGTCGTACTTACTGTTCAACGATAGCAATGACGATTGAAAGGCGGCGATCGCCCTATAGACCTCATTGAGTTCGATCCGGTCTTCCGCCCGTCTTTTCGGAAATGCCTCGGCGAAAAACGCCCTATATTCCTGTATCTCGTTAAGTGTTTTCAAAAGGCTTTCTGGAGTATTGTTCATTTCCTCTTCCGAGAACAATGGGCCTTTCAATTGTTCTTCCAAAGTGGATGCGCGACCGTCCCAGAAAAGTTTTTTTAAGAAAGCCACGTTCCACAACGATGGGGCGGCCCGTTTAAGTTGCTGTCCGTTATGTCCAATACTTGTGGGAAGGCCATCCGAAAAGCCTTTTTTCGGATCGTGGCAGGTGGCACATGAAATGGTTCCGCTACCCGATAGCACCGGGTCGAAGAATAAATATCGGCCCAAATCGATTTCTTGGGGGGAAAAACCATCACGTATTTCTGGAAGTCCGGTTTGAAGTCCCCCGACACCTTTGTTGTTCGGCGAGTCGTACTGCATGTATAAACTTTGTGCAATACACTCATTATCGGCATTTCGCTTAAAACCTGGTGGACAATTAGGGTTCAATCTGGGTACATTCTCATAACCGGCCGTACGACTTTCGGGAAGAAAAAACAACAGTAGAAAGGCCAGAAGGATTCCGGAAATGCTTGATTTCAAGATGATATTTTTCTCGCTCATTGCCCCAATGGCCTTATTACTGGATAACTAACCTAACAACACAAGAATTTCTTGCTGGGCACGAAATAAATATAATTGGGAATCGAGTGGGAAGTTTTGGCTTGATTTGTTATGAAACAACCCTATGTTGTGACGAACGGGGAGATTTTCTTTTCAGTATTTTCTCAAAAGAATCCTTGTAACTTGTTGAAACGGGAATCGTTGTGTCAGGAAGGTGTTGTACGATAAGCTCGTAACTTTTTTTCGTCTTTTTCAAGGATGCGATGTGGTTTATGTTGACCAAATATGATCGATGGGCCTTTATTATACCGGTGTCTATAGTTTTTTCCTCGAACTCCTTCAAACTGGAGCGGACCAATTCTTTTTTTACCGATTCACCCTGTAGATAAAAAAGCTCAAGGTAATTTCCAGCAGATTTGACAAGTAAGAGCTGATTGTACTTAATGGCTAATTTTATTTTTTCGTTTTCTCCGGTAATGGTAAGAAGTTTTTCCGCTGTATTTGATGAATTTTTCAAAATTTTATTTTCGATTTCCTTTTGGGCGGACAATCTTTCCCTTAATACGAGATAAACCAAAACCATAAAATAGGGTATGGCCGCAATTAAGGTAACAATCCATAGCGTATTTAGGTAGTCAAAGATTTTTTCACTTAGCGTTACATGTGGGGCGGCAAAAATTACATGAAGGGCGGTCGCCATTAGAAAAAGTTCAAATAGACACCAGAAAATAAGGCTTCGATAGTTAAAGGTCTTTATTCCGAACAGCGGTCTTAGAACGAACTGGGTAACAAAAATGACCAAGATCCCCAGCAATACATATTTCCAGTACGCATCATTTTTCCATTGATCAATGTTGAAGGGAGAGTAGACTATTAAAAAAAATGACGAGTATAGCCCGATGGCACCGATAAGTATCAATTTGTTTCTGGTAGAATCCAGATAAGGGAAATCTTGCTGTAGAAATTGCTTAAAATTCATTTACGAAATCAAATATTATCAATTTAAGAAATATTTGCAACTGTTGTAGTTGGCCAATGATTTTTTAATGAATGAGCACGGATCATTTGTCGGGGCAGGGGCATTGCGCTTTAAATTATTCCTTTGAAAAGGTTGCCTCCTACCCACCAAAAAGTAATTTCCTGGCTTTAGGTACTATTTGAATCTGCATGCATGACCGTAATTGGAATTGCTATTGAATATGATAAAATATTGATGCTATATATTTGATTTACAATAATTTGGAGAAATATCTTCAAAATTGGATTTAAATCGATTCTAATTGTCAATAGAGCGCGGCATATGAAACACTTATCTTTGATGATCAGAGTAGATACAATGTATTTGCAACGCAACAGAACACTTTTGAATGGAATTGAACAAATACAGTAAGAACGTTACCCAAGACCCGACCCAACCTGCCGCCCAGGCCATGCTATACGCCATTGGTCTTGGAGAAGAAGATTTGAAAAAGCCCTTAGTAGGTATTGGAAGCACTGGCTATGAAGGCAATCCGTGCAACATGCACCTCAATGACCTTGCCCAAGAAGTAAAAAAGGGTATCAATGATGGTGGAGCGGTCGGATTGGTCTTTAATACCATTGGTGTCAGCGATGGTATCTCCATGGGCACTTATGGTATGCGTTATTCCTTGCCTTCCCGTGATATTATTGCCGATTCTATGGAAACGGTCGTGCAGGCCATGAACTATGATGGGCTCGTCACGGTCGTGGGATGTGATAAGAACATGCCCGGGGCACTAATGGCAATGATCCGGTTGAACAGGCCTTCGGTATTGGTCTATGGTGGAACGATAGCTTCTGGTTGTTTTAAGGATAAAAAACTGGATATCGTTTCGGCCTTTGAGGCCTGGGGCGAGAAAGTGGCCGGCACCATGAATGAAGCTGATTATAAAAGCGTAATTCAAAACGCTTGTCCGGGTGCTGGTGCATGCGGTGGTATGTACACGGCGAATACCATGGCTTCGGCAATTGAGGCACTTGGTATGGCAATGCCCTACAATTCATCAAATCCGGCAATAGGTAAAGAAAAACAACAAGATGCCTATAAATCGGGCAAAGCATTGTGGCATTTGTTGGAGAACGATATCAAACCTAGCGATATAATTACCAGAAAGTCGTTCGAGAACGCTGTTCGTCTTTTGACCCTTTTGGGGGGGTCTACAAATGCCGTGCTACACTTTTTGGCCATTGCAAAAGCGGCCGAGGTTGATTTTACCATTGACGATTTTCAGAAAATAAGTGATACGACTCCTTTTTTGGCCGACTTAAAACCGAGCGGGAAATTCTTGATGGAAGACCTGCATCGTGCCGGCGGTACGCCCGCTGTGATGAAATTTATGTTGGAAAATGGAATGCTTCACGGCGATTGCATGACCGTTACGGGCAAAACGATTGCCGAAAACCTCGCTGACCTTCCCGGTCTGCAACAGGGTCAACAGGTCATACATGGTTTGGACAATCCGATTAAGGAAACAGGGCATCTCCGTATTCTTTATGGTAATCTTGCTGAACACGGGGCCGTTGCAAAAATAACCGGAAAAGAAGGATTGCACTTCACGGGCCCGGCGAAGGTTTTCGATGACGAGTTCAAGGCGAATGCCGGTATCGGTGCCGGTGAAGTCAAAAAAGGCGATGTGGTCGTCATCCGTTATGAAGGACCAAAAGGAGGCCCGGGAATGCCTGAAATGCTAAAACCGACAGCCGCCATTATGGGTGCCGGACTTGGAAAGGATGTTGCTTTGATAACTGATGGTAGATTTTCAGGGGGTACGCATGGTTTTGTTGTTGGGCATGTCTGCCCTGAAGCACAGGAAGGCGGCACGATTGGTCTGTTGCAAGATGGCGACATTATTACCATCGATGCCGAAAAGAATAGCATTTCAGTCGATTTGACCGATGAAGAGATCGATAAGAGGCGGGCTAGTTGGAAACAGCCGCCCTTAAAGGTCAAAAGGGGTAGTCTATACAAATATGCAAAAACGGTTTCTTCGGCCTCAAAAGGTTGTGTAACCGATGAAATATAGTAACATTAAATAAGTTCCCGATACTCCCCCTTTTTTGAAGGGGGTCGGGGGGAGGCCTATGGAAACAATAAAAGAAAAAAAGGTCGAGACAAAGTCTCCAAAAAGCATTCGTATCAGTGGTGCCGAAGCAATAATCCATTGTTTATTGGAGGAAGGTGTCGATTTGCTATATGGTTATCCAGGTGGTGCCATTATGCCCGTATACGATGAACTCTACAAGTTTCAAGATAAGCTGACTCATATATTGACGCGTCACGAACAGGGTGCGACACATGCCGCCCAAGGATATGCACGCGTTTCCGGAAAAGTCGGTGTGGCGATGGCCACTTCAGGTCCCGGTGCCACAAATTTGGTCACTGGCCTGGCAGATGCCCAAATTGATTCGACTCCCATTGTCTGCATAACAGGACAGGTAGCTAGGCATTTGCTTGGGTCGGATGCTTTTCAAGAAACCGACATTGTCGGTATCTCGACCCCGGTAACCAAATGGAACTATCAGATTACCAAAGCTTCGGAGATTCCTGAGGTGATGGCAAAGGCTTTTTATATTGCCAAATCGGGTAGGCCAGGTCCGGTATTGATCGATATTACGAAAAATGCGCAGATCGACGAACTTGATTTTACATACGAAAAGTGTACCGGCATACGTAGCTATAAACCTGTGCCAAGTCCTGATATTGCAGCAATAGAAGCCGCTGCCGAATTGATCAACAGGGCCAAAAAACCTTATATCGTTTTTGGGCAAGGGGTTATCTTGGGCGAGGCCGAGGAACAACTAAAGGCATTGGTCGAAAAGGCCGGCATTCCCGCGGCATGGACAATAATGGGAGAATCGGCACTTTCATCGAGCCATCCACTGAATGTCGGAATGGTGGGTATGCATGGTAATTACGGGCCTAACATCTTGACGAACGAATGCGATCTATTATTGGCCATCGGTATGCGATTTGACGACCGGGTCACTGGCAATCTTGATACCTATGCGAAGCAGGCTAAAATCGTTCATTTCGAAATAGACCCGGCCGAGGTCAATAAAAATGTAAAAGTCGACCTTGCCGTATTGGGCAATTCTAAGGAAACCTTAGAGATCTTGCTTCCTATGGTCAAAGAAAACAGGCATGAAACATGGCATGGCGAGTTTAAGAAAAAGCATGAGATCGAATACGATACGATCATTAAAAATGACATTCATCCGACCAAGAAAGGACTTACGATGGGAGAGGTCATTGAAGAGATCAATTTGGCCTCTAAGAACAAAGCCGTTATTGTTACTGATGTTGGTCAACATCAAATGATTGCCTGTCGCTACGCAAAATTTGAAGAATCGAAGAGCAATATCACCTCTGGTGGCTTGGGTACTATGGGTTTTGCATTACCGGCCGCAATCGGTGCCAAGATGGGCGCGATGGACAGGGAAGTTGTAGCAATAATCGGTGATGGCGGTTATCAAATGACCATTCAAGAATTGGGCGTTATCTTTCAACATCAGGTTCCTGTAAAGATCGTCGTTTTGAACAATGATCATTTGGGTATGGTACGACAATGGCAAGAATTGTTCTTCGACAGCCGTTACGCATCGACGGTAATGACCAATCCCGATTTTGTAAAAATCGCCGAAGGATATCATATCGAGGCGAAACGGGTGACCAAAAGAGAAGATTTGAAAAGTACGATACAAGAAATGATCGCTTCAGATAAACCCTATTTTCTTGAGGTCAAGGTCGAGAAAGAAGATAACGTTTTTCCGATGATTCCTTCCGGGGCTTCAGTATCCGATATTCGATTGAAATAATAATGAAAAACTGAAAAAGTCTTTCGGTTTGTGAAGAATTATTCGAGACTATGATCGATTCCAATATACATGATGTTCCTAAAATCCATGGAGTAATCCAGAAGAAGTCGGAAGAAATCGGATTTCCGATGCCCTCGGATTTATATATTGGAACACTATTGAAAACCTTGGTTTCCTCGAAGCCAGAAGGAAGGTTTTTGGAATTGGGCACGGGTATAGGGCTAAGTCTTTCTTGGATGATCGATGGAATGGGCGAAAAATCCAAATTGAGTACCATTGATAATGACCCGGAATTGACGGAGATAGCGAAACAATATTTCGGACAAGACCCAAGGGTGGAAATCATCTGTCAAGATGGTTCCGAGTGGATCAAGCATTATCGGGAAGAAAAGTTCGATTTGATTTTTGCCGATGCTTGGCCCGGAAAATATAGTGAAATTGAAGAGCTGTTGGATTTGATAAAGATTGGCGGGTTTTATGTCATTGACGACATGGCCGCACAACCCAATTGGCCCGAAGGGCATGAAAAAAATGTGGAAGGTTTGATGGCTTATTTAGAAAGTAGAAATGATTTTACCTTGACCAAAATGAATTGGTCAACGGGAGTAGTAATAGCAGTGCGAAAATATTAGTTTAACAGGGTTATGAGTGAGAAAAAACAATGGTTTACAATTTCGGTCTATTCCGAAAACAACGTCGGCCTGCTTAACAGAATATCAGGAATATTCTTAAAGCGACACATTAATATAGAGAGCTTAAATGTTTCAAAATCAGAAATAGAAAATGTTTCTAAATTTACAATAGTTGTCCATACGACCGAAGACTGGGTACATAACATAGTGGGTCAGGTCGAGAAACAGATCGAGGTCATCAAGGCTTTCTACCATACCGATGACGAAACCATCTATCAAGAGTCGGCGTTGTTTAAAATAGCATCGCACTTACTGTTCGATGAACGTCAGATTCAAAATATAATCAAGGAAAGCAATTCGCAGATCGTTACGGTTTCGAGAGATTTTTTCGTGTTGGCCAAGACTGGCAGAAAACATGAAATCGATGAAATGCATGATCAATTGGAACCCTATGGAATCATGCAGTTCGTACGGTCGGGTAGAATTGCCGTTTCTAAAGAAGCCATGCAGATCACGGCCTTATTGAACGGAATTCATAAATAACATCAAATAAATAAACAATCGATTTCCCCTTTGGGGAATAATAACAAAGAGAGCATTAATTATGGCAAATTATTTTAATACACTATCGCTACGAGATCAATTGACCCAATTGGGAAAATGTAGGTTCATGGAAGCAAACGAATTCTCCGATGGTGTAGAAGCATTGAAGGGAAAGAAAATCGTAATCGTAGGGTGTGGTGCCCAAGGTTTGAACCAGGGCTTGAACATGCGTGATTCCGGCTTGGACATTTCGTACACATTACGCGAGGCGGCAATAAATGAAAAGCGCCAATCATACCTAAATGCGACCGAAAACGGTTTTACCGTCGGAACTTATGAAGAATTGGTTCCCGGTGCCGATCTGGTCATTAATTTGACACCCGATAAACAACATACAAATGTCGTCGGTACGATAATGCCCTTAATGAAGCAAGGTGCCACGTTGTCGTATTCCCACGGGTTCAACATCGTAGAGGAAGGCATGCAGATCCGTGAAGATCTGACCGTCATAATGGTGGCGCCAAAATGTCCGGGTTCAGAGGTGCGCGAGGAATATAAGAGAGGGTTTGGCGTTCCTACCTTAATTGCGGTGCATCCTGACAATGACCCCCAAGGGAAAGGCCTTGAACAGGCCAAGGCATATGCTGCCGCCACGGGTGGACACCGGGCGGGAGTTTTGGAATCTTCTTTCGTTGCTGAAGTAAAGTCCGATTTAATGGGCGAACAGACTATTTTATGCGGATTATTGCAGACGGGGAGCATTCTGTGCTTTGATAAGATGGTCGAGAAGGGTATCGATCCCGGATATGCTTCCAAACTGATCCAATATGGATGGGAAACCATTACCGAGGGTATGAAATATGGCGGTATAACCAATATGATGGATCGTCTTTCGAATCCTGCGAAGATCAAAGCTTTTGAACTATCGGAAGAGTTGAAAGAAATTATGAGGCCATTGTTCCATAAACACATGGACGATATCATGACCGGACATTTCTCGAAGACCATGATGGAAGACTGGGCCAATGATGACAAAAATTTGTTGACATGGAGGGCCGCCACGGGCGAAACCGCCTTTGAAAAAACGCCTGCCGGAGATGATGAGATTTCAGAACAGGAATATTATGATAACGGTGTGTTAATGGTCGCCTTTGTGAGGGCGGGTGTAGAGCTGGCCTATGAAAGTATGGTCGAGTCAGGTATTATCGGCGAATCGGCCTATTATGAATCGCTGCACGAAACCCCATTGATAGCGAACACCATTGCACGCAAGAAATTGTTCGAAATGAACCGTGTTATTTCCGATACCGCGGAATACGGATGTTATCTTTTCGACCATGCCTGCAAACCCCTGTTGGCCGATTTTATGAAAAAGATAGATGCCGATGTGATCGGTAAGCATTACGGCGAAGGAAAAAATACGGGGGTGGACAACGCCAAGTTGATAGCCGTCAACAAAGTGTTGCGTGAACACCCGGTAGAGCGGGTCGGTGCCCGACTACGTGAGTCGATGACCGCTATGAAACCTATCGTTTAACGTACATATCCCCGAGCCATCGGGGATTTTTAATTGCAAGAATACACAAATGGATAAGATGCCGACAATACCTGAACGGTTCCAGATAAAGGAACAGATCCACCAAAGGCAATATTTGGTAAACGGAGAGCTAAAAAATTGGGAAGGAAGTACTTCCGAGGTTTATTCCACCATTTCATCGACCGATGCCTATAAGCCCACATTGCTCGGTAGCATTCCCGATATGGGAGAAACCGAGGCCCTACATGCTTTAGATGCGGCAAATGAGGCCTATGGCAATGGGCAAGGGGTTTGGCCTACGATGCATTCTCGCGACCGCATTGCCTGTATGGAGCAGTTTGTGGAAAGAATGGCCGAGAAACGTGAAATAGTAGTGAAATTGCTCATGTGGGAAATCGGCAAGAACCTATCGGATTCAGAAAAAGAATTCGATCGAACGATCGATTATATCAAGGATACCATAGAAGCCTACAAAAAAATAGACCGTAAGGCCATTCAATTACAAAAGGAAAGCGGTGTCTATGCTCAAATACGTCGTGGCCCATTGGGCGTTGTATTATGCCTTGGACCCTATAACTATCCATTGAACGAGACCTTTACCTTATTGATCCCCGCGATCATCATGGGCAATACGACCATATTCAAACCGGCAAAATTCGGGGTGCTGCTGATCGCCCCGTTGCTCGAAGCATTTCAAAGTAGTTTTCCAAAAGGCGTGGTGAATATTCTATTTGGTAGGGGCAGGGCCATTGCAGGCCCCATAATGAAAACGGGAAAGGTGAACGTTTTGGCCCTTATTGGCAACAGCAAATCGGCCAATGCCTTGCAGACCCAACACCCTAAAGCCAATCGTTTACGTCTGGTACTGGGGCTTGAAGCAAAAAATCCTGCGATTATTCTACCCGATGCCGATATGGAACTTACCATCAACGAATGCTTGAGCGGAACCCTGTCGTACAATGGCCAACGTTGTACGGCTTTAAAAGTTTTGTATGCCCATAAAGAGATCAGTAAAGAGTTTCGTGAGAAATTTGCCGAAAAGGTCGATGCATTGCAATTCGGGAATCCTTGGGATGAGGGCGCACAACTCACCCCGCTTCCCGAACCGGATAAACCGGATTATATTCAGGAACTAATTGACGATGCTTTGTCCAAAGGAGCCAAGATACTCAACAAGAAAGGTGGAAAACGTTATGATAATTTTATCTGGCCAGCGGTGCTGTACCCGGTGACCAAGAATATGCGAGTCTATGAAGAAGAACAATTCGGACCGGTAATACCGATTCTTGATTTTGAGGATATCGAGGAACCGTTGAACGATATGGCGGAGAGCAATTATGGTCAACAGGTAAGCTTGTTCGGAAAAGATGTCTATGCCCTAGCACCCCTGATCGATACTTTGGCCAATATTGTATGTCGGGTGAACCTTAACAGTTCATGTCAGCGAGGACCGGATGTCTATCCGTTTACGGGAAGAAAAGATTCTGCCGTGGCGACCTTGAGCGTGTATGATGCACTGCGCTCTTTTTCTATTCGCACGTTTTTGGCCTTTAAGGATAACGAACTGAACCGTGAAACCGTCGAACAATTGTTGGAAACCAAACTCTCCAATTTTGTGAGTACGGATTATATTTTATAGAAATTATCGATAGGCTGGCCTAGACCAAGCGGGAACTTATTGTTGTAATGCCATTATTTTTTTGGCAAACCTTTTTCCCATTTCCCTTTGGCCATTGGCATCAAAATGGATGCTATCGCCCTTGTGCTGCAAGTCTTGGGTCTTGATATAGGCAGAAAACGGATCTGTTTTCGTGTAATCATGAATGGCTTTGTTGATTTGCTGCCATCTTGCATTATGCTTGTTGAAACTTCCCAGTTCCCCTAGTACGATGGGCAAAGAGTCGTTGCCAATGATAGTTCTGAATTTTTGGAAAAGAACGGAAAGCCGTTCCGGGTATTTTTCCAAATCCTCATCCTTTAAGGTATCACTTTCACCTTGATGCCATATGATTCCTTTTATGGTACCATATTTTTTACCGAACCGTACCATGTTTTTGAAGTTGCTCAGCAAGGGTACATCATGATGCTCAAGGTCGTTTATCCATTGCTGTATTGAACTCCCGCCGATTGCAGTCGGGAGTACCAATATATATTCATTCGGATTCCCATCAAGCAAAGAACGGCCAAAAGAGAGACCACAATCCAGTCCTGTTCTGGGCGGCTCGTACCAATGCAATGGCTCTTTGGCCAAGATCAGTTGTTCCTTGGCATTGGTCGTTAATAATCGTTCATGCGGTATCGTATCTTTCGGTGCAACCAGACCGCGACCGGCCATATTCGATTGTCCCGCCATGATATAGACCGAGATTTCTTCTTGATCCGGCGGTGAGGAGACCAACACTTGGGTCTTCGGAAAGTTCTGCGTTCTTTTTTCGGAATTACAAGATAGAACGAGAACAATGATCAGTGATAATATCAAGTTTTTTTTCACAACACGATGTTCTAGTAACCATGCAATTTATAAAAACCTGCATATAATAATCGTGCTAACGCCAATCTTATGAATAGTAGAAAAATAAGAGGCTGTCTAAAAAGTTATATTTGGCCTTGTTGTCAGGTTGGGCCTGTCGAAACCGATTTTTGATTTTCAACAAGTTAGAGTATTTCGACAAGCTCAATATGACATTCGGCAAAACTTTTTAGACAGCCTCTTACACATTTTCCGAAGCTATTGCTATCAAATGTTCTCCGCCAACCAATCACCGACCTCGCTGGTCTTATATGATTTTCCTCCGTCTGCAAGGTCTTCGGTGACGAACCCTTCTGCCAACGATTTGTTCACGACATTGCGAATCGCCTCTACCTCATCGGTAAGATCCATGTCTTCGAACAGCATGGCCGCCGAAAGTACGGTCGCCAACGGATTGGCAATATCCTTGCCTGCCGCTTGCGGGTACGATCCGTGAATAGGTTCATATAGCGATACTTTACTGCCCACGGATGAAGAAGGCATCAAGCCCATAGAACCCGAAATCACCGAAGCTTCGTCGGTCAAGATATCACCGAACAGATTGGCCGTAATGATTACGTCATAATCTTTGGGCCATTGTATTAATCGCATGGCCACAGCATCGATGAATTCGTAGGAGACCACTACTTCAGGATAGTCCTTTTCCATGCCTTGCACGGTTTCTCGCCATAATCGCGATGATTCCAAAACATTGGCCTTATCGACACAGCACAATTTTTTCGAACGTTTCATCGCCATTTCAAAACCTTTTTTTGCCAAGCGCTCGATTTCAAAGCGTTGGTAGGTCATGGTGTCGAAGGCGGTATCGCCATTGTCTTTTCTGCCTCGTTCGCCAAAATAGATACCTCCGGTCAATTCACGTAAAATAATCAAATCGGTTCCTTCGATGCGTTCACGCTTCAAGGGTGATTTGTCGATCAAGGAAGGAAAAGTAAAAGTTGGACGCACATTGGCGAACAAGCCTAATTTTTGGCGCATTTTCAATAACCCTTGTTCTGGTCTGACTTTGGCCGAAGGATCATTGTCAAATCTAGGATGTCCGATTGCGCCGAACAACACCGCATCGGCATTGGCACAGACGTAATGCGTCTCATCGGGATAAGGCTCACCAACGGCATCGATGGCGGCCGCACCGGTCAAGGCGGGTTTCCATGTAATTTCGTGGTCATATTTTGTTGCTATGGCATCACATACTTTAACGGCTTGGTCGATTACTTCAGGGCCGATTCCATCACCGGCCAAAAGGGCAATATTTAGTTTCATTTAATTAGTATTGAGATATAAGATTTCAGTATTGAGAATTTTTTTTTGATTTGTTTGGATTTTGGGCTTTAAAATGAACGGCAACTTAGTTTAATTATCCTGAAAAAGGAAATTCGATTTAGGACGGAAATTTTCTCACTACTCACGTCTAAATGCTGAAATTCTATATGATATTCAACATCTTCTCCGTCGCCTTGATGGCACTTACTGTCTGATCTGAATCCAAACCACGGGTCGTAAATTCTTTTTCGAATAATTGCCAGGTAATTACGGTTTCGCATAAAGCATCGGAATTACTTCCCGGAGGAATTCGAACGGCATAATCGGTCAATTTTGGAAAATCCTTTTTCTGCGATTTGTAAATATTTCGTAATGCATTGATAAAGGCATCATATTGTCCGTCGCCCTGGGCACTCTCCTCAAAAGTCTTTCCATCGATTTCCAGCAAAAGGGTAGTGGATGGTTTGAGTCCTTTTGAATGCGTCAGCACATACGATTTTACAAATACCTTTTGTTGGTAATCGGTATCCAACACATCCGAAATAATATAGGGCAGATCATCTTTGGTCACCCGCTCTTTCTTGTCGCCCAGTTCTATGATGCGGGCCGTAACCTTTTTGAGTTCGTCGTCATTAAGGGTCAGACCGAGTTCTTGTAAGTTCTTTTGAATATTGGCCTTGCCCGACATTTTGCCCAGCGCATATTTTCGCTTTCGGCCAAAACGCTCGGGCATCAGATCACTGAAGTAAAGATTGTTTTTGTTGTCTCCATCGGCGTGAATGCCAGCAGTTTGTGTAAAAACACTATCGCCCACAATGGGCTTGTTCGACGGAATGCTTATTCCGGTAAAAGCGGAGACCAACTTACTTACTTTATAAAGCGCTTTTTCGTTTACCGAAATCTTGGCCCCCGGCAAGAAATCATTGATAACGGCAATGGCACTGGCCATCGGTGCATTGCCCGCGCGTTCGCCCATTCCGTTAACGGTCAGGTGCAGACCGTGGCAGCCCGCCTTGACGGCTTCCATGATATTGGCCACGCCCAAATCATAATCATTGTGCCCGTGAAAATCAAAATGCTGATCGGGGTATCGTTCGATAATCTGTGAAACAAACTCAAATACCTCGGTATGCGTAAGAATGCCCAAGGTATCGGGCAATAAAATACGCTTGACCGGTTGGGTAGCCAAGAAATCTAGGAATTGAAAAACATATTCCGGGGAATTGCGCATTCCGTTGCTCCAATCCTCCAGATAAATATTATTGATTATTCCCTGTTTTTCGGCTTTGGAGAATACTTTTCCGATCTCCGAAAAATGCTGTTCGGGCGTTTTCTTAAGTTGATGGGTCAAATGGTTCAGAGAGCCCTTGGTCAAAAGGTTCTGCACTTTGGCACCTGCTTTTTCCATCCATTTAAGTGATACCCCGCCGTCGGTAAATGTCAACACCTCGATATTTTCAAGATGACCGTTTTCTGATGCCCAATGGGTAATCTGTTTTACGGCTTCCAATTCTCCTTCAGATACTCTTGCGGACGCCACTTCGATGCGATCGACCTTCAGTTCATCGAGCAATAGTTTGGCCAAGGTCAATTTTTCCGAGGCGGAAAATGACACTCCCGACGTTTGTTCCCCGTCGCGAAGGGTCGTGTCCATTATCTCGATAGTTCGCTTTTTCATTTTTTGCCGTTCCCGTTGTTATGTGTTTCGGTAGTTTTTGAAGAAATAAGCGTTTTTAGAGCGGTCTGCTCTTGGCGAATTCACGAATGTCTTCTTTGATATTCAACAGATAATCGATATCATCAAAGCCATTGAGCAGATTTTCTTTCTTGTAATCATTGATATCGAAAAGTTCTTGCTCGCCCGTTGATAAAATGGTAATCGATTGATCCGGTAGGTTGACTTCGAACAGCGTATTCGGATCGGCTTCGATGGACTGAAATATCCTGTCCAAAAACTCCGGACTTACCTGAACCGGCAATACACCGATATTGAGGCAGTTGTTACGAAAGATATCGGCAAAAAAGCTTGAGACCACACATCGAAATCCGTAATCATAAATGGCCCAAGCCGCATGTTCTCGGGAGGAGCCGGAACCAAAGTTTTTGCCTCCCACCAGAATTTTCCCGCTGTATATGGGATTGTTCAGGATAAAATCCTGCTTTGGGGAATCATCGGAATTATACCGCCAATCCCTAAATAGGTTATCACCAAAACCTTTTCGTTCAGTGGCCTTTAAAAATCGGGCCGGAATGATTTGATCGGTATCCACATTTTCTATTGGAAGCGGTACCGCGGACGTTTTTAGTATGTTGAATTTATCGTATGCCATAATAATTTGTTGTTCGTTGATGGCTGTTCGCTATTGGCCGTTAGCTGCTAGCCCAAATAATTATTTTGTTTTGCTAAAGGCCGACCGCCAATAGCCGAATTCGTTATGCGAATTCTTTTTCCATTAATTCTCGTGGATCGGTCACTTTTCCGGTGACTGCCGCCGCCGCCGCAACCAACGGACTTGCCAATAAGGTTCTCGAGCCGGGCCCCTGTCTACCTTCAAAGTTTCTATTCGATGTGCTTACGGCATATTTACCTGCGGGAACCTTGTCATCGTTCATGGCCAAGCAGGCCGAGCAACCGGGTTCGCGCAGTTCAAAACCGGCTTCGGTAAGAATATCCAAGATACCTTCATCCTTTATGGCCGCTTCTACTTTATGGCTTCCGGGAACCAACCACGCCGTCACATTCTCCGCTTTTCTCCTTCCTTTAACTATGGATGCAAATGCCCTGAAGTCCTCGATTCTTCCGTTGGTACAACTTCCAAGGAAAACGAAATCGATAGGCTTCCCGATCATGGTGTCACCTTCATCAAAGGCCATGTATTGCAATGATTTTTTATAGGAAGCTACTCCTCCTTGAATGGTATCGGAATTAGGAATATCATTGGAGATACCCATGCCCATACCAGGGTTGGTGCCGTAGGTTATCATAGGTTCGATTTGAGAACCGTCAAACGTCAGTTCCTTATCGAACTCGGCCCCTTCATCGGTATAAAGTGTTTGCCAGTAATCCATTGCCTTGTTCCAAGCCTCTCCCTTGGGTGTGAACTCACGGTCTTTGATATAGTGAAAAGTAGTTTCATCGGGTGCGATCATACCGCCACGGGCACCCATTTCGATGCTTAGATTGCAAACGGTCATACGACCTTCCATCGTCATGTTACTGAAGACGTCTCCGGCATATTCTACGAAATAGCCCGTAGCGCCCGAGGTGGTCAATTGTGAGATAATGAACAATGCAACATCTTTAGGGGTTACGCCATACTGTAATTCGCCTGTAATGTTGATGCGCATACTTTTGGGCTTTGGCTGCATAATGCATTGCGAGGCCAAGACCATTTCGACCTCAGAGGTGCCGATGCCGAAGGCGATGGCACCAAACGCCCCGTGCGTAGAGGTATGCGAATCTCCGCATACGATAGTGGCACCGGGCAGGGTAATGCCGTATTCGGGACCTACAACATGCACTATCCCGTTTTTTTCATGGCCCAATCCCCAATACGAAATACCATATTCAGTGGCATTTTCCTCAAGCATTTTCAATTGATTCGCCGAAAGCGGATCGGTAACTGGCAAGTGTTGGTTAATGGTCGGGGTATTGTGGTCGGCCGTTGCGAAGGTCTTTTCGGGGTGCATGACCCGAATATTCCTATTTTTTAAACCTAAAAAAGCAACAGGACTGGTTACCTCATGAACCATGTGACGGTCGATGAACAAAACATCAGGGCCGTTTTCAATATGCTTCACAACGTGTGAATCCCATACCTTATCAAAAAGTGTTTTTCTCGTACTCATTTTCTAAAAATTCTAAGCCAACAAAGCTAATGAAAACAGTAGTTTTTGGAAATTTTTCCATTAACAAATTACGATGTTCAACGCTTGGCCACATTTGTTCATATAGTTTTTTAACAGCACACCTCTTTACTTTAACAGAACACTAACTATTTTGACTTCTTTGTATAAATACCTTGTCAAAGAACAATTAAATCAACGTTAAATCAACAAAAAACGAACTTATGAAACAATTTTACATGAAATGCGGCATTTTGACAATGTTAGGAATGCTTTTGCTGAGCGCGAACGTTACAGCTCAGCTCGATTTACCAAGAGGTAGTCAAATGGCAAAGGTATCGCAGCGCATCGGTATTACCGATATCTCGATAGTATATTCCAGGCCAAGTGTCAATGAAAGGCAAGTTTGGGGTAGTTTAGTCCCCTATGGGATGAATAATTTAGGTTTTGGAACGGCCAAGGAGTCGCCATGGCGGGCCGGAGCTAACGAAAATACGACAATCAAGTTTACGGATGATGTAAAAATTGAGGGGGAGGACCTACCTGCAGGTAAATATGGCTTACATATGGTCATTTATGAGAATGGAAAGGCAGATATCATCTTTTCAAAGAATAGCTCGGCATGGGGAAGTTATTTCTATGAACCTTCCGAGGATGTACTGAAAGTTGAAGTTGAGACCGGTGAAGTTTCCCATACCGAGCAACTCACCTTTACTTTTGATCAGGTTTCCTCAAATTCTACCGTCGCCGTCTTGAAATGGGAGAAAAAACAGATTCCCTTTAAAATCGAAGTTGATGTGGCCAATGTAGTTTTGGCCGATATCAGAAAAAAATTGCAAGACTCTCCGGGATTTAATCGGCAGACCTGGGAGCAAGCTGCGGGATATGCCTTGAACAATGGGGGTGATCTTAACGAAGCCTTGGGTTGGATCGACAATGCCATAGCGGGTCAGTTTTACAGTCAAAAAAGTTTTGCCAATTTGAGTACCAAGGCGCAGATTCTTTCAAAAATGGGTCGATCGGGCGAAGCTGACAAAATAATGGAAGAGGCAATGGCCATGGGCAATGTTTTCGAAATACATGGATATGGAAGACAACTCATTGCGCAAGGCCAAAAGGATAAGGCTCTCGAGGTGTTTAAGAAAAACGCGAAAATGAATAAAGGACAATGGCCCGTAGACTTTGGACTAGCCAGGGGGTATGCGGCAAACGGCGAATACAAAACTGCTCTAAAGCATTTGAAAATTGCTGCCGGGCGCGCACCTGACCAACCCAATAAAGATGCAATTGCCGGTTATCTGATAAAGCTTCAAAACAATGAGGATATCAATTAAAGTGGATTGAATCCTGTAAAAAAAAAGCCCATCGATCGATGGGCTTTTTTTAATCTAGCTTATATAGTTCCAGATGTTCTTATGTTTGAGCAATTGGGTATAGGCGTGGCGAATTGCCCTGTTTTCAGGCTTTTCCAGCATCGGGTCGTCTTTCAGGATTTGAATGGCATAATATCGGGCACTTTTTAAGATAGCATTATCTTTTACGATATCTGCGATCTTTAGGTTGAGAATACCACTTTGCTGAGTGCCCATTAAATCGCCGGGGCCGCGTAGCTTGAGATCTACCTCGGCGATTTCGAAACCATCATTGGTCTTGACCATGGTCTCCAAGCGAGTTTTGGCCTCAGAGGATAATTTATGACCCGTCATCAAAATACAGAAACTCTGGTCGGCACCTCGACCGACACGCCCCCGTAATTGATGCAACTGAGATAGGCCAAAACGTTCGGCGCTTTCGATTATCATGACCGAGGCATTGGGTACGTTCACTCCGACTTCGATGACCGTAGTGGCGACCATTATTTGGGTCTCTCCCTTTACAAAGCGTTCCATTTCATAGTCCTTATCGGCTGGCTTCATTTTACCGTGTACGATTGAAATTTGATAATCGGGAAGTGGAAAATCGCGAACGATACTCTCATAGCCATCCATTAAATCTTTGTAGTCTAAAGCCTCGGACTCTTGTATCAACGGATAGACGATATAGATTTGCCTTCCTTTTTTGATTTCATCCCGAATAAATCTGAAAACCTTTAAGCGATTTGAATCAAAGCGATGAACCGTTTTGATCGGTTTTCTGCCCGGCGGAAGCTCATCGATTACCGAAATGTCCAGATCACCATAAAGACTCATGGCCAAAGTACGTGGAATTGGCGTTGCGGTCATGACCAGGACATGGGGCGGAATAGCCCCTCGAATCTCCCCGGTTGTTGTGCTTCCCTTATGCCAAAGTTTGCTCCGTTGTGCCACTCCGAATCGATGTTGCTCATCGACGATCGCTAATCCCAAATTGTTAAATTGAACCTTATCTTCGAGTAGGGCGTGGGTGCCGATCAAGATCTGTAATTCGCCGTTTTCAAGTTGTTCATGAATCGGTTTTCTGGCCGATTTTTTTATCGAACCGGTCAACAGGGCACATGTTATATCGGTGCCTTTCAACAATTCTTTTATGCCATTGTAATGTTGGTTCGCCAGTATTTCGGTGGGTGCCATAAGACATGCCTGAAATCCGTTATCGATGGCGAGAAGCATGGTCATTACGGCAACGATGGTCTTTCCGGATCCCACATCGCCTTGCAACAATCGGTTCATTTGAGCGTTGCTTCCCAAGTCTGCCCGAATTTCTTTGATGACATTTTTTTGGGCATTGGTCAATTCAAAGGGCAGATGGTTTTGATAAAAATCATTGAAGAGATCCCCGACTTGGTCAAAGTTAAGGCCCTTGATTTTTTGCTTGCGTGACATTTTCTTCGAAATCAACTGCAATTGAATGTAGAACAGTTCTTCGAACTTTAATCGAAATTGTGCTTTTGCCAACAAGTCTTGGTTCTTCGGAAAATGAATATTAAAGAGGGCCTTGTTTTTGGGCAGTAAATTCAGTTCATGCAAAAGTTTAGGAGAAAGGGTTTCCAAAAACATTCCCTTTGTTTCCAAAAAAAGATGTTGCAACAATTTACTGATGACCCGATTCGTAATGCCTTTGTTGCCCAATTTTTCTGTTGAGGGATAAATGGGTTGCATTGCGATTTTGAGTCCTGCTTGATGGTCCTTCAACAACTCCATTTCGGGGTGGGGCATCGAAAACTTACCGTTGAACCAATTGCATTTTCCAAAGACCACATAGGGTTCGTTGATTTTGAGGTTTTCACGGATCCATTTTTGTGAGCGAAACCATACCAATTCCATTTCGCCCGTTTCATCTACAAAAGAGGCGACCAAACGTTTCCCCTTTTTTTGTTCGACGGTCTTTATGTGGATGATTTTTCCAACAACCTGTACGTCGGCATTGCTTCGCTGCAATTGTCCGATTTTATAATACTGGGTCTTATCGATATATCGGTTCGGGAAGAGATTCAACAAATCCTGAAAAGTCTGAATGCCCAGTTCCGATTGCAGTGTTTCGGCACGATTTGGGCCAACACCTTTTAAATAGACGATCGGGGTCTGTAAATTGACACTCATAGGGCTAAATTAGGAATAAGCCCCTTAACCCCCAAGCATGCAAATTCACCTTTGTCATTCCGACGTAGGAGGAATCCCATAGCCTATTTCCAAATTAATCAGTATCGATTTGACTTCACTCGATGCGATTTATCGGTCGCTTCGCTTTCTCAAAATACCACCGATAGTCATTTCGACCGAAGGGAGAAATCCCATAATCCATTTCTAAAACAATCATTATCAATTTAATCCACTTGATGCGATTTCTCGGTCGTGCCTTCTTCGAAATGACTAGATGACCTGATTATTCAAGGTTTCCCATTTGGGATTAAAGGTTGAGATCAACCTGTTTTTCTTCTCCCGCCGCCACTTTTTTAGTTCTTTTTCGCGAGCGATGGCGTCTTTGGGAGCATCAAAACATTCATAGTAGACCAGATAAATACAATTATACTTACCTGCAAACGATTTTCTTGCATTTTGACTGTCAAAATAATGCTGGGCGATTCTTCTTTGAATATTGTTGGTCATTCCGATATAAAGGGTAGTCCGATATTCGTTGGTCATTATGTAAACAAAGTAATTGGAAAGCATCTGTCAATATAGATCATTTCAAGGGTAAGGGGAAATCCCATAACCCATATTCGGCTAGACTTTTTGATTACCGTCTAGACTTGATGTGATTTCTCGGTCGCTTCGCTTTCTCGAAATGACACCGACAGTCATTTCGACCGAAGGGAGAAATCCCATAATCCATTTCTAAAATAATCAGTATCGATTTGACTTCACTTGATGTGATTTCTCGGTCGCTTCGCTTTCTCGAAATGACGCCGACAGTCATTTCGACCACAGGGAGAAATCCCATACTTTTTTTCAGAGAAACTACATGTTTTAATGTCATAAGGATGCGATTTCTCAGTTGTTCATCCATCGAAATGACTAAAACGCTAAATTTGGTCTTGACTTTGTACTTATCACAACATGAAACGATTCTTATCGCTTTTTTTTCTTTTCGTTGCCTTTTTGGGATTGAGCCAACATCAGGATAAGGTCGATTTTATAAGAGGAGAAATCATGGTTGTTCCAAAACCAGATGAAAAAAAAATTGTTGGTCAGGTCACCTATTCTTTTGAGATACTTGAAAATGTGGATTCCGTCTTTTTGGATGCCCAAAATATCGAATTGAAGAACATCGAGTTGGATGATAAAAAAGTGAAGTTTTCGAACAACGGAAAAACCATTTCAATTTATACGAATTTCAAAAAAGGAAAATCACACGAACTATCAATCGATTACTCGGTAAGACCGACACAAACGGTTTACTTTTCGGGTTGGGACGATGAAATCGAGGGAAATGAACAGGTATGGACCCAAGGCCAGGGCAAATATACTAGCTATTGGCTACCGAGTTTCGACGATATGGAAGAGAAGGTAGAATTTGACATTACAGTTACAACCAATAAAGATTTAACCGTCTTAACCAACGGTAAATTGATAACAGAAAGTGAATTTCCCTACCATGGTAAACATTCTTGGATCTTCGGCATGCGCAACCCCATGAGCAGCTATTTGTTGGCTTTTGCCATCGGAGATTACAAAAAACAAGAATTGAAATCGGCAAGTGGCATCCCCATAGAAAATTATTATTACCCGTCTGATAGTTTACGGGCAGAACCGACCTATCGATATACAAAACAGATTTTTGATTTTTTAGAAAAAGAAATAGGCGTACCGTATCCGTGGCAAGACTACAAGCAAGTTCCCGTACATGATTTTCTCTATGCAGGAATGGAGAATACTACCGTTACGATATTCTCGGATCAGTATGTTATCGATTCCACGGCTTTTGTCGATAAGAACTATGTCAATGTCAATGCCCATGAAATGGCGCATCAGTGGTTCGGCAACTTGGTTACCGAAAAAGATGGTGAACACCATTGGCTGCATGAAGGTTTTGCGACCTATTATGCCTATTTGGCGGAACAACACCTTTTTGGTGACGACCATTTTTATTGGAAGCTTTATCACACGGCGCAAGAGCTTCGAGAGGTTGCCGAAAAGGGGGGAGGGCAAAGTCTGCTCGACCCCAAGGCCAGCAGTTTGACGTTTTACGAAAAAGGGGCCTGGGCACTTTTCATGTTACGAGATGAAATCGGTGACGATGCTTTCAAAAAGGGAATACGGTCCTATCTGAACAGATATGGATTCAAAAATGTTACCGTCGATGATTTTTTGGAGGAAATGGAAATTTCAATCGGCAGAGACTTGACTGACTTCCAGGAAGAATGGTTGAACAATAAAGAATTTCCATTTGAAAAGGCCAAAGCGAAATTGGCCGAAAAATCCCCGTCCTTGAAATTATCGTTCGATTTGGAAATGGATTTAAATCAGTCGCAAAGTGATGACATTGATTATTTGAAGTATTGGGAAGCTACGAACTCCGTCCACCTCAAAAAATATATGCTGAACTATTATCGTACCTCACTTCCCGATGCAATCTATGCCAAGGCGTTCGACTCCGATACGATTCCGGTCAGGCAGGCACTTTTTTCCGGACGCGATTTGCCCAAGTTTCTCGATAAGGAAAAATTGGAGTCGTTATTGAACGACAAAAGTTATATAACCAAAGAAAATGCGCTTTTTAGCCTATGGCAGGCCTATCCCGAAGAAAGGGCAAACTATTTGGACCGTACCAGAAATGTTGTCGGCCTCCCAAATAAGAACATTCGTTTAATGTGGTTGACCTTGGCCATTTTGACCGAGGGTTTTGAATCGGTAAAGACCAAGAGCTATTTTGATGAATTGAGTTCGTACACAAATCCCGAATATCCCTTTGAGGTTCGACAGGGAGCATTTTTTTATCTGAAAGAAGCCTTTGGCTTTAACGATACGAGTTTGATAAATCTCATTGGTGCCACAGACCATCATGTTTGGCAATTTCGAAAATATACACGAGATTTATTGAACGGCCTGCTAGAGGATGACGACTATAGAACCAGAATCAAAAAGCTGGCCCAAGAATTAAGTGTCAAAGAAACCCGTTACCTAAGTACAAAACTGAGTTTGGAATGAGAGCCTTGGTCATATCAGGAGGAGGAAGCAAAGGTGCCTTTGCAGGAGGTGTAGCCCAATACCTCATGCAGGGACTCGGCCATAAATACGATCTTTTTTTGGGCACATCAACCGGTAGCCTCTTGATATCACATTTGGCACTTCAAAAAATCGATAAGATAAGAGAAGTATATACCTCTGTAGACCAAGACAGTATTTTTAGTAACTGCCCGTTCATTATCCAGAAAAAACATGGTGTCGATAACATAGCGATCAACCACTGGAACGTCTTCAAAAATTTTTATAAGGGCAGCAAAACTTTCGGAGAGAGCCACAATCTATTGGAACTTATCAAGAATACACTTACAATTGACGAATTCGAGAATTTAAAAAATGGGCCTAAAGAAATAATCGTTACGGTCTCGAACCTTTCGTTGAACCAGGTCGAATATAAATCGATAAACGACTGTAGCTATGATGAGTTCTGTGAATGGGTATGGATTTCATGTAACTATACACCATTTATGTCACTAGCTCTTAAAAACGGATGTGAATATGCCGACGGAGGATTGGGCAATATGGTTCCCATAGAGGAAGCCATAAAAAGGGGGGCGACCCAAGTCGATGCGATCATTCTACAGACCGAAACGACAATGTTCAATCGAATGCCATCAAAAAATGCCTTCTCATTGTTGACCACGATGTTCGGATTTATGCTGGATCGCATAGAACATCAAAACATACGGATAGGAAAATTTGTGGCAGGCCATAATGATGCCATTATAAACTTTTACTATACACCGACAGTTTTGACTACGAACTCTTTGATTTTTAACAAGGAAAAAATGACGGTGTGGTGGGAAAGCGGATTTAACTTTGCCAAGTTCAAGAACACCGAACTCAATCAAATCGAACCAGACCTAGAGTAGTTTCGGGTTATCACCAAAGTTCACCTATCTCTTTTTTTACAAAAGAGAGCGCCGTCGCCGACGGAGATTGTTTGTCCATGGTTTCGGTTAGCACATCTTCACGAAGTTTATCCGCAGAATCGGTCTCGCTCATACCTGCCCTACGGATCATTTGAATGGTGGCGCTTTTGGCAGCCTTGATAATGTTCCAACACTCGTCTGAAAGATAAATCTGTTGCGAAAGATTGTGGTCAAATTCGTTTTCTATACTTTTTATGAGCAAGTTTTCATATTCGTTCTTGTTTGACGATTTTGGGGCCACGCGAACCACTAGACTCGGAATTGAAATGCGCTCCAAGAACAAGGCCATGCGCTCATAGGCCTGTAAGCGTATAGGAAGCGTGTTTTTTTGAGAGTCTTTGTGCAACAGGTAACGGCGACGCCCCTCTTCGTTCTTGGTGTGCATCTTGAAAAAGTAAAAGGCAACGACACCGGTTACGACGGCCGGTAAAAGAAAACCGAACATTTGTAATATTTGTTCTCCTGACATTGTTTTGGTTATTGGTTACGGAACTAGAACGCAGGAAAATAATAAAAATTATGTGTGCTTGTTAGGTGTTAGTCGCTAACCACCATTCTTCATACTTTCCCTTACCATAAGATAAAAAGCATCGTACTTTGGGTGCAATTTTAACAGAACCCCCTCTTTCAGATTGCCATCTCTTCCCAAGGTATTTATTCTACTGGAATCAACTGAAAACTTGGTTTGCAGCACGCTTGCCACAGAAGCGGCCTGTTTTGCCGGCAAATCAAGATTCCCGGTCATACTAAGTCCTTCTACGGTCAGGGCGATCTCGGGATTGACGCTCAATATTTGTGCCAATTGACCCAAAAAAGTTTCGGCCTTTTCGGTGACCGCGGTGCCCGTATCACTACCGAATAATGCGTTCAGACTTTCTGAAATCACTACCGCGCCGTTCGATACCGAAATGTTGGCATTCTCCCCCAAAGTCTGTTTGGCATTGGTCAAGACCACGATAGCGGTTGAATCATTCGAACTGATCGCATCTTTAATGTCTTTCAATTGTTTTTCCTTGGCTTCAAGGCTGGCCATTGCACTGTTGACAATGTTCGAGTTTTTATTCGAAACCTCGGCAAAACTGTTCAGGTTTTTTAGCAGCGTGGCATTGGCGTCTTGAAGTTCACTTACCTGTGCTTCAAAAGACTCGGCCCTTGCCGTGCTTACTTTTTCATTTTTTTGGGCCAGGGTCACCAAAGATTTAAGTGAATCGCGCTCTTTTTCCAATCCGTTTATTTGAGCGATCAGCTCACTTTTCTTTTGCGCCGAGCCAATGGCAGTGAGTAGCAGAACAAAACTTAGCGAGAGTATAATTTTCTTCATGAATGATAACAATTATGGATTTTTTACTTGATTATCGATGCAAAAATATAGTAATCGGTTTATTTATGGGAATCTTTCCCTCCCAAATAATCGCAATCGTACAATTTCTGCATTGAGGAAAAGGGGACAGGATTCTTATTGTATCCGTAGGAAGAGCGAAGGGTTCTATAGAGCTCATCATCGTCGACATTGACTTGAACATCGTTCATGGTGAACTGACAGGGGTGCTCGTATCCGGCGGCGTGCGTTATTTCGACCAACTCTTTTCGAAAGGTCTTGAAATATTGGGCCAAGCGATCCGACTTTAAAGGAATATCGATACCATTTTGCAACCATTTATTCTGTGTGGCCACCCCCGACGGGCAGCGATTCGTATGACAGATTTGGGCCTGTATGCAACCGATGCTCATCATGGCCTCTCTGGCGACATTGATACAATCGGCGCCCATGGCAAATGCCATAGCTGCCTTGGCCGGAAATCCGAGTTTGCCGCTGCCTATGAAAACGATTCTTTGCGTCAAATCCTTTCTTTGAAATACCTTGTACAAGCTTGAGAAGCCATATACCCATGGCAAAGAGACGTGATCTGCGAATGATGGGGGTGCTGCCCCAGTGCCTCCTTCGCCGCCATCAACGGTAATGAAATCAGGACCTTTACCGGTCGCTACCATCAACTCGGCCAGTTCTTCCCATTGGTCCAATTTGCCGATGGCACTTTTGATACCTACGGGCAAGCCCGTTTCATCGGCAATTTTCTCTATCAACTGCAATAATTCGGGAACATTGTCAAAAGCCTTGTGGGTGGCAGGCGAAAGCACATCTTTGCCGACTTCGACACCACGGATTTCAGCCAATTCGGGAGTGATTTTGGTACCGGGCAACACGCCGCCTTTCCCAGGTTTTGCTCCTTGAGATAATTTAATTTCAATTGCCTTGATACACGGATTGTCATTGACCAATTGTTTCAATTTTTCCATGGAAAGGTTGCCATCGGAAGAACGTACTCCAAAGTAGCCCGTTCCAAAATGAAAAATAACATCGCCACCTTGTTTATGATAGGGGGAAAGCCCTCCTTCTCCCGTATTGTGGTAAGCCCCGGCCTTTGCGACCCCTTTGTTCATGGCTGAAACGGCTGCTGCTGACAGCGAACCAAAACTCATGGCCGAAACATTGATGATCGAGGCTGGGCGATATGGCCTTTTTCTTTTATTGTATTCGCCGATGATCTTGGCGCAGGGCAGAAAAGATTTATCCACCGTATTCGGATGGTTTTCCGGAACCTTGAAGGCCATCATCTGATTTTTGATAAAGATGTGCTGGTGGGCATAGATGTCACGGTCCGTTCCGAAGCCTTCGTAATTGTTCTCTTTTTTTGCCGACGCATAGATCCAACTTCTTTCGATGCGGTTAAACGGAAGTTCTTCGCGATTGTTCGCAACGAAATATTGCCGCATTTCAGGACCGATGCTTTCCAACCAATACCGCAAATGACCTACGACCGGAAAATTGTGACTGATCGTGTGCGCCCGTTGAAAGAATATATCGCGAATGGCAACTAGGGCCAAAAAAATCAGAATCCATATCCACCAAGGAATATTTCCCAATATTTCAAGAAGTCGTTCCATTACAATCAGTACTAACCTTTGACGTTTGCGGGCAATGTTGGGGTTTTGGGACTATTCAAATAATCAAGGCTCATTTCTGTCAGGGCCTTAACGCCAAGGATCAAACCGCTGTCATCGATAAGAAAATCTGGAGTGTGATGCGGAAAAGACTCGGTATTCCCAGGAGTCATTCCTCCCAAGAAGAAAAAGAAACCTGGCACCTCACGTTGAAAATAAGAGAAGTCCTCGGCTCCGGTTATGGCCTTCTGGGTCACAATATTTTCATCTCCGGCAACGCGCTTCAAAGTCGGTAACATCTGTTCTACTAACTCGGGGTTGTTAAAGGTGATATCGGTAGCATCGTTGATTTCACAGGTTGCCTCACCGCCGTAGGCCTTGGCAATGGTCGCGACCATTTCTTTCATTCGTTTGTTGATATGGTCTTTCATATCATAATCCAAAGTTCTGATGGTACCGATCATTTCTGCACTTTCAGGTATGATATTAAAGCGCACGCCACTAGTGATTTTGCCCACCGTTATTACTGCCGCTTCGTTTGTCAAATTTGTTTCACGACTAATGATGGTCTGTAGGCCATCGATAATTTTGGCACTGATCAAAATGGGATCCACCCCTGACCAAGGTTGAGAGCCATGGCTTTGCTTTCCCTTTACTTTGATGGTAAAACTTTGAGCAGCGGCCATGGTACCTCCTGACTTGTAACGAATTACGCCTACGGGTGTTTGTGAATTGATATGGAGTCCGAAGATAGCATCTACGTCGGGGTTTTTCAAAACGCCTTCCTTGACCATCAGCAATGCCCCACCTTCTTCGCCCGGTGGCGGCCCTTCCTCGGCAGGTTGAAAGATAAACTTGACCGTACCCTTGATTTTATCCTTGTTTTTTGAAAGCACTTCGGCCACACCCATTAGAATAGCGGTATGGGTATCATGTCCGCATGCGTGCATTACGGGAACTTCTTCGCCCATAAACTCCCCTTTGGCCGTGGATTTGAACGGTAGTTCATTGCGTTCGAGAACGGGAAGGGCATCAATATCGGCCCTTAGTGCCACCACCTTGCCCGGTTTTTTCCCTTTCAATATTCCCACAACGCCGGTATGGGCTATTTCCGTTTCGACTTCAATGCCCAAAGACTTCAAATGCTCCGCAATTTTCTCGGCGGTCTTGAACTCACGGTTCGAAAGCTCCGGATTTTGATGAAAGTACCTTCGCCATTCTATCACTTGAGGTTCGATGTCCGAATAATCCTTATCGAATTTTGAGTGTTGCGAAAAACCTGAAAAGGCAAAAAAGAGTGCCCATAAAAACATAAACTTTTTCATATCTGCGTTTAAAATTTAATTAGTCTGTAACCTTGGTTTTGTAAGTCTATTAAAACGGTCATGGCCGATAGGGCCAATTGTACCCCTTCAATAAGTTCTTCTTTCGGAAAGTTTCTTGCCGCTGACGATTGGCCACAAAATATAACCTGTACATCGGCATCCAATAGGGCCTGGATCAATCCTGAATTCGGATTGTCACTGCCATATCTTTTTTGATAGGCTTCGTTGGTGATAATGTCTTTCGATGCGGCATTATGTACAACAATAGCAGCTCTCAACTTGTCTTTGGGTACCCCGGCCTGCGCATGCATGTTCAAAAAACGAGCGGCGGTTTCGATACTTCGATTCAGGGCGTCATGCGATTCTGGCGAATTCATAATGTCGAACACAGCTTTGTATTCTTGGGTAGGATCAACCTTGAAATCGGGGTTTTCGATCATAAAAACTTCTCCAAACCCTGATATTATAGGACCGTCGGATTTCTTTTGGGAAAATGACGCGGTTGTCAAAAAAAACAGGAATAGAAATATGGGATAACGTACAACTTTTGTCATTGATTTGAATTAACTCCCTAAATATATTCAAATTCAAAAGAAATACCTTTTGGTTGCACATAATTGTCGAAATCAGATTTTTCGAACAGGGTAATTATGGCTAAATTCACGGATCTAAATACCGATAGCTTTTGAGTACTTTTTTAGATGAATTGAACGAGGCCCAGAGAGCCCCGGTTTTACATAAAGACGGACCTCTTATGGTAATTGCGGGCGCCGGATCCGGTAAGACCAGGGTTCTGACCTATCGTATTGCCCATTTGATGGAGCAGGGGGTAGATTCCTTCAATATCCTCGCTTTGACCTTTACCAATAAGGCCGCCCGAGAAATGAAAAAAAGAATCGCGGATATCGTTGGCAATTCGGAAGCAAAGAATCTTTGGATGGGAACCTTTCATTCAGTGTTTGCCAAACTTCTGCGTTTCGATGGGGACAAGTTGGGTTTTCCCAGCAACTTCACAATTTACGATACGCAAGATTCGCAACGATTGATCGCCTCGATAATTAGGGAGATGGGACTTGATAAAGATGTTTATAAGTACAAACAGATTCAAAACCGCATTTCTTCCTATAAGAACAGTTTGATAACGGTCAAGGCCTATTTCAACAATCCTGAATTGGTCGAGGCAGATGCCATGGCCAAACGGCCACGTACAGGAGAGATTTACCAAGAATATGTCGACCGCTGCTTTAAGGCCGGGGCCATGGATTTTGATGATCTGCTATTGCGGACCAACGAACTGCTCAATCGCTTTCCCGAGGTATTGATGAAATATCAAGAGCGTTTCAAATATATTCTTGTCGATGAGTACCAAGATACGAACCACTCTCAGTATTTGATCGTAAAGGCATTGTCTGACCGATATCAGAATATCTGTGTCGTCGGTGATGACGCCCAGAGCATCTATTCCTTTCGGGGGGCGAATATCAGCAACATCCTGAATTTTCAAAGAGATTATAACGATGTCGGCGTCTATCGTTTGGAGCAAAACTACCGATCTACCAAAAATATCGTGAATGCGGCCAACTCGATTATTTCCAAGAACAAGAACCAATTGGAGAAGGTCGTTTGGACGGCCAATGAAGCAGGTGCCGCCATTAAAATACACCGAAGCATTACCGACGCCGAAGAAGGTCGTTTCGTGGCCGGTTCCATTTTTGAGAACAAGATGCAACGGCAATTGCCAAATGGAAACTTTGCCGTATTGTACCGTACCAATTCGCAGTCAAGGGCCATTGAAGATGCCCTGCGTAAAAGAGATATTCCGTATCGCATTTACGGGGGGTTATCGTTTTACCAGCGCAAAGAAATAAAGGACGTTTTGTCGTATCTGCGATTGGTCGTCAACCCTAAAGACGAGGAAGCCCTGAAACGGGTGATTAATTTCCCTGCAAGAGGAATAGGGCAAACAACCGTCGATAGATTGGTTGTCGCGGCAAACCATTATGGAAGATCCATTTTCGAGGTTATGGAAAATCTTGATAAGATCGACCTGAAAATCAACGCCGGAACCAAAAACAGGCTGCACGATTTCGTTACCATGATCAAAAGCTTTCAGATAATGAACGAAGGTGCCGATGCCTTTGTACTTGCCGAACATGTTGCCAAAAAAACAGGCATTCTATTGGAGTTCAAAAAAGATGGCACTCCCGAAGGTATTGCCCGGATGGAAAATATTGAGGAACTTTTGAATGGAATAAAGGATTTTGTGGAAGGACAAAAAGAGTTGGCAGATGCGACAGGCGATATCGGGGAGTTTTTAGAGGATGTCGCGTTGGCAACAGATCTCGATAAGGAAACCGGAGATGAAGACCGCGTGGCCCTTATGACCATTCATCTTGCGAAAGGCCTTGAGTTCCCTTATGTGTATATTGTCGGAATGGAGGAAGATCTATTTCCGTCCGCAATGAGCATGAATACCCGCAGTGAGTTGGAAGAAGAACGAAGGTTGTTCTATGTAGCGCTGACTAGAGCTGAAAAAGAAGCTTATTTGACCTATACGCAGAACCGCTATCGATGGGGCAAGCTTATCGATGCCGAACCCAGTAGATTTTTGGAAGAAATCGATGAACAATATGTCGAGAACCTGACCCCGATCGAAAACACCTACCGATACAAATCGTTGATCGATACCGATATTTTTGGCGAGGTCGACAAAAGTAGATTACGCCAGACGAAGCCTAAAAATACAAATCCGCCCAGTATTCGAAAGCCCAACGAGAGTCAATTGCGCAAACTTAGAAAACTCAAGCCGCAATTGGCACAGCCCATCGGCAACGGCAATACCGTTGACCCGAACCTTGCAGAAGGTTCACTGGTAAACCATACACGGTTCGGTAGAGGTAAGGTATTGAAGATCGAAGGCATCGGTAACGACAAAAAAGCAGAGATCAAATTTGAGAAAGGAGAGGTTAAGAAACTGTTGTTGCGTTTTGCTAAATTGGAAGTGTTGAATTAACCATTAAATAAGTTCATTTATGTCAAGAAAACCTTTGTTCGTGCTATTGGCCGCGCTATTTTCATTAGGATGTGGCAACGATGGTGCCCAAGGACAGGAAATTCCAGTTCAAAATGAAGACGACGACGCAACAACTGTTGAAATCGACGATGTTTTTGCGGCCGACTATTGGAACGATGCCGAATTGGTATGGAGCGATGAATTCGATGGTACGGAGCTTTCTTCAGAAAATTGGGTTTTTGAGACCGGATCACACGGATGGGGCAATAATGAACTACAGGATTATGTGGCCGATAATAATGTGGAAGTCGGCGATGGCACCCTTAAGATCATTGCTAAAAAAGAGGCCAGCGGATCGGCCAATTATACCTCTGCGCGATTGAACAGTAAGAAATCGTTCCGGTATGGAAAAATGGAAATTCGGGCAAAAATACCCGATCATCGCGGTAACGGTATCTGGTCGGCATTGTGGATGTTGGGTTCGAACATTGAAACCGCTGGATGGCCCGCATGTGGGGAAATCGATATAATGGAATATGTGAGTTTTGACCCGAACAAGGTACATTTTACCATTCACAGTACCGCGAACAACCATATTAGCGGTACACAGGTCACTTCAGGAGCGGTCGAACTTGCGTCCATTGAAGAAGAATTTCACGTCTATGGACTACTTTGGACGGACAAATACCTGAAATTCTATATTGACGATCCAGGAAATGTGAAACTAAATTTTTTGCGTTCTGCCGTTTCCAATGTCGATAACTGGCCTTTCAACCAGCCTTTTTACTTTTTGATGAATATTGCAGTAGGCGGCAACTGGGGCGGTATGGAGGGTGTGGACGACTCCATTTTTCCGGCCGTTATGGAAGTTGATTATGTCAGGGTCTACCAGGTCAAATAGAAGTATTTATGGACAATGGCCTATTGTTACAAGTTTATGAACATCCCCTTCTATCTAGGGAGGAAATAGGTACCATATGCGCCTTACATAAAAAAGTATACTTCAGAAAAGGTGATTTTGTGCTCAAAGAGGGGCTGGTCGCTGACGAATATCTTATACTTGAAGAAGGCCTTGCGCGTTCTTTCGTTTATGATTATAACGGTAACGATATTACCACCAATTTTTTTGCCCAGAATGAAATCATCATTGAAGTATCGTCGCTTTTCCAACGCATTCCCTCTAAGGAAAATATTCAGGTCTTGACAGATTGCATTTGTTGGAAAATCGATTTCGATGATTTTCAGAATATATACCATTCCATAGCAGGCTTTAGCGAATGGGGCCGTGCTTGGATGTCGCAAAGCCTTTTTGAGTCAAAGCAGCGGGCAATTTCGATGATTACCGATTCGGCCATGAAACGATACCATAAATTGTTGGAAGAAAAACCATTGGTCATTCAAAACGCACCTCTTAAACATATTGCTTCCTATTTGGGAATTACCGATTCTTCATTAAGCCGTATCCGCAAAGCAACCGCACGAACATAGCCTCCATTTCTTGCCATAGGTCAAGTTTACTTTAATGATGGCTTAGTAAATTGAAGCACTAATTTAAAGTTTATAGCAAATGAAAAATCCTGTCGGTTGGTTCGAGATTTATGTGGATGATCTCAATAGGGCCCAAAAATTTTATGAAAAAGTGCTTGACGTGCAGTTGACCGAATTACAAAACCCCACCAAAGATGAGTTACTTATGTTGGCTTTTCCCGCAGATATGGAGCAACACGGTTCATCGGGTGCGTTGGTTCATATGAATGACGTAAAGGCCGGCGCCAATAGCGTCATCGTTTATTTCATGTCCGAAGATTGTTCGATTGAGGAAAGCAGGGTCTCAAATGCCGGCGGAAGAATTATTACCCCTAAAATGTCCATTGGCGAGTATGGTTTTATTAGTCTATGTAATGATACCGAAGGAAATATGTTCGGATTGCATTCTTTAAAATAAGGAGTTTATCAATCAATCTTAAAACGACCTGTAATGAAATTTAAACTTTGCTTTTATGAATGAAGCGGTTGATAATTACATAAAGAGGGCTTCGGTCGGCACACAGCCGATAATTATCCATTTACGGGCCCTCGTTCAAAAAGCTTTACCAGAGATTGTAGAAAACATAAAATGGAACGCCCCTAATTTTGAGTACGGCGAAAAAAACGTGTGCAGTATCATGGCGTTTAAAAAACATGTGAATTTTATGTTCTACCAAGGCAAATCATTAAAGGATCCCAAAGGAGTTCTTGAGAATATTGGCGAAAAGTCAATGATGAAAGGGATAAAAGGGATTACGAAATTATCGGACTTGCCCGATGACAAGATTTTGGTAGCTTTAATCGAAGAAGCTGTTCGAATTTCAAAAAATTGACAAAGCCCCGAAATCGTTTGAAGATTTAGGGGCTTTGTAAAAAATTAAATATTAGCCAAAAAAGGGGCCTTTTGAATAAAGGTTGATTGTTTCAATTGTTCGATAAGAAAATCAGCAAGATCAGTTGTACTGATCCTGTCGCCCAAACAATCCTCGAGACTGGTTATTATACCGCGTCTTTCTTCCGTCAATTCGATTACGGGAAGTCTTATCAATGTCCAATCAGAATCACTTTTTACCAGTGTCTCATACTCCAACTGCCTGTCTTTGGTGAAATCTGGATAGTTTTCGTACATCCATTGTGTCGCCATGCCGGTCTTTACCGATTTTTGATCGTAAGGAGTGTCTACATGCAGACCGGAAAGCACAATGTAACGTCTTTTACTGTAATCAAGCATCGCTTGAAGTATGTTCTGTGTTGCTGTACCAAAAATGGTGTTCGGACTTGGGGGCGTACCCCAACCCAAACAACTGATTGCGGCATCACAACCCTGGATCAGCGACCGTACCGTTTCAAGGTTTGAAACATCTCCTACGATGGCTTCTACTAATGGACTTTCTATTTTAAAATTGTCTGGATTTCTGATCAGGATTTTAAAACGGAATTTCCGTTTTAATAATTCTTGTACGAGGTAGCGACCTGATTTTCCTGTACCGCCGACAACGGCAATTTTTGTAGTATCTTTCATCTTTCTCTTTATAAAACCATTGTACTGAAAATTCGGCATCATAAGAAGTCGTGATGCCTTGGAAGGGAAGTCGAAAACTTCCTGATGTGTATGTTATAAAGAGAATCTAATAT
The DNA here is from genome assembly GCF_042611095.1 of Meishania litoralis. Taxonomy (NCBI): domain Bacteria; kingdom Pseudomonadati; phylum Bacteroidota; class Flavobacteriia; order Flavobacteriales; family Flavobacteriaceae; genus Meishania; species Meishania litoralis. The sequence goes on along the minus strand of NZ_JBHFPV010000002.1, from coordinate 397,731 downwards.
TCAAATGTATTAATAATAACCGAACAATAAATTAATTTAGCTGTGAATAGTTGATTGTAATGGCCGATTTCATTAAGATATATGAAGAGAACCCTAACCCAAAAGAGGTTATGCGTGTTGTTAAGATACTTCAAAAGGGCGGTTTAATCATTTATCCCACCGATACCGTATATGGCTTGGGCTGCGATATTACGAATACCAAGGCTTTGGAGCGTATTGCGAGGATCAAAGGAATCAAGCTCGCCAAGGCTAATTGGTCTTTTATTTGCGCCGATCTAAGTAACCTTTCAGATTATATCAGGCAAATCGATACACCTACTTTCAAAATTTTGAAACGTGCTTTGCCCGGGCCCTATACTTTTATCCTTCCAGGAAACAATAACCTGCCGAAAGATTTTAAAAAGAAAAAGACCGTCGGTATTCGGGTGCCCGACAACGCCATTGCGAAGGCTCTGGTGGAAGGTCTTGGCAATCCAATAGTCTCTACATCGATACGTGATGAGGATGAATTACTTGAATACACGACCGACCCGGAACTGATTTTTGAAAAATGGAAGAATTTGGTAGATGTTGTGGTCGATGGTGGCTATGGTGGCAATGTGGCCTCTACGGTAATCGACCTATCGAGCAATGAACCGGAGATAATCCGTGAGGGCAAAGGGGGCCTTGATATATTTTGAAACGCTTAATCTTCACCTTCTCCCTCTTCGATCGATAGATCGGGATTTGCAGGAATGAAAAAGTTTCCGGGATCTTGGGTTTCCCCGATTACCTCTTCGATTTCTTTTTGAAGATAAAGCAGGTGCGCTTTTGTCATGCGATGGTTTATCACAGAAAGTGTGCCCTTAATTTTACGTTGAAGCGTGGTAAGGTTGTGAAGTGCCAGCGAACGAACGTCGGTATTGGCCGTGTAGCCTTCAGACAGCTTCGCCAAAATTCCCTCGACGACACCCTCGGCCTCATTGGGTTTGTAAAGCGCTATCATATTCGAAACGTAAGCTTTTTGTAATTTTCTTCTATAGGCAGTGGTTTTGTAAAAAACGTTCATCTCACCCCATATAAGCTGATTGAGGTCGTCGATATATTGTTCTGGGGTATAAACGTCCTCATCTTGGTAGCGCTCACTTATAAATGTCATACGGCTCATACGGCTTCCGCCCATAAGGTTCAACAAAACGGTTTCCATCGTTTTGGTAATCGATTCCTTTGATTGCGGGGAAGCGGTTTTGTTCAAAATCTCGTTGTTGATCAACCATTTCGGTTCCTTGAAGATGTGGTTGTTCAAAAAGACAAGGGCTTCTTTTTGCTGACTTTTTGGAACAGGACAATAAACTTCCCCAGATTCGCCCATGGTCCTTGGGGTTACATAGATTCCGCCTATATTTTTGGCCACATGAAACAGGTAGTTCTCATATTGCTTCACGAGGCTCTCGTAAATTTCGTCGAGATTGGAATAGTCATCACTGTTTCTAGCTTTGGTCCAATCGGTCAAACGAGGCACGATCCGTTGTAGGTTCATTATTCCGTAGGTACTGGCAACCATAGCGTTGTCGCCCAAATCTTCGGTTTGAGATCTCGGGTCAAAATCACGTCCCTCGCCCCCGAACCATAATCTCGGATTTGATGCGATACTATCGACCACCCAGCGATTTAGAATTTCCCTTTCGTCATCCAGGCCTTCAATATCGGGTAGTTTTCCGTAACCCCACTGTATAGCCCATTTATCGTAGTCACCTATTCTGGGCATTAGTTCTTTTGGCGGTATGCTATCTTCAGGTTGTGCAACATAATTGAAACGTGCATAATCCATTATTGAACTGGTATGTCCATTTTTTTTCAGCCATTCCGCATCTCTCAGTTTTTCTACAGGGGTTGCGTGACTTGCTCCCATATTGTGTCGAAGGCCCAAGGTATGGCCCACTTCATGTGATGAGACGAAACGGATCAATTCGCCCATAAGCTCAGGCTCGAACTCCATACTCCGCGCCCTTTCGTCAACAGCACCGGCCTGAATGGTATACCAATTGTGCAACAAGCTCATCAGGTTGTGGTACCACCCGATATGACTTTCAAGAATTTCACCGCTACGTGGATCGGTGATATTGGGTCCATAGGCGTTCTTTTTTGGCGAGGCAAAATAGCGAAGTACTGAAAATCGGGCATCTTCAAGGCTTATCGAAGAGTTGTCGATAGGCCATTCCTTGCCTACTATGGCGTTTTTGAAACCTGCCTGCTCGAAAGCACTTTGCCAATCATTGATGCCCTTGATCAAATAGGGCCGCCATTTCTTGGGTGTGGCCGGGTCGATATAGAAGATTATAGGTTTTTTGGGCTCGACCAATTCCCCATTTTTCCATTTTTCGATATCCTCCGTTTTTGGTTCAAGGCGCCATCGATGTATAAAGGTATTGCGGTCTACTTTTTGCTGATCGTCGCCATACTCCAAGTATGAACTGGCAAAATAACCCACCCTTTCATCGTAGTACCTTTTGCCCATCGGAACTTTTGGAAGCAGTATGAACGAACTGTTCAGTTCAAGGGTCACAACACCCGATAAGATTGCCGCGGGAAGTTCCTTCTTTTTTTTTCCGGTAGTTTTGGCCTTATAGGTCTTTACGGTTCTAACTTCGGTATTGATGGGGAAGGTGGTAATCTTTTGAATATAAGATTTGTCTTTTTCAAGTGAAGAAAGCCTGTATGATTCCTTCTGACCTTCATTCAAAGATAACAATGTGCTTTCGCCGTTAATGAAATCGGTAACCTCGATAAGACTGGTTTTCTTTTTATCGTTACGGGCCTTAACATCAAAAGCCTCAAGAATGGGGGTTATGTTCGAATTATTGACGGCCCGGGAAATGGAATCGTCTTCATCAACGATGCTCACCAAGGTTCCTATCCGTAGAAAAATATTGTTTTGAGGCCCTTTTTCAAACGTTATGGTTTTCTTTCCTATTTCCTCGCCTCCATAATTTCCAGAACCGGCAGGTGTTTTTGCGAATCGGGTAACGACCAAAATTTCACGGTTCAAGATACTGTCGGCAATTTCAAAATAATATTTAGTGCCCACTTGATGAACGTCCAAAAGTCCTTTTTGGCTTATGGCCTCTTTTGTAATAAATGATTCGTAGCCATGCGCTTTGGCTTTCGATGAAGCGCGTTTTGTGCTTATGGGTGCATCAGCAGTACCGGGGGCATTGGCCTTATTTAGCAGGCCACAGCCGTTTAGCAGGAAGAGCAGGCAAATCGATCCGAATAATATCCTCATGCTAGGAAAACGCTTTTATTATGCAAATAGTATTCTGTGGAATAATCGGCTCGGTCGTTCAAATATACTATAAATTAAAGACCGTGAACAAGGATCTGGTTTAAATCAAAAGACCGCAGTTTTATTGGCTGCGGTCTTTTGTATTCTGATGATCGAATTTAGTTATTGATAGAAGGGTCTTTCATACCTTCCTCGATCATGCTGTAGAATTGGTCGATTTTTGGAAGTACAACGATTCTTGTTCTTCTATTCTTTGACTTTTCAGTCGCGGATACCGGCACGTATTCTGCACGCCCTGCTGCGGTCATACGCTTGGGGTCCACTCCGTAATCCTTTTGAAGAATCCTAACAACGGCCGTAGCACGTTTCACGCTCAAATCCCAGTTGTCATATAGTGGGGGTCTATTATAAGGCACATCATCGGTATGGCCTTCGACCATGAATTCAAAATCAGGCTTGTTGTTCACGACTTGTGCAACTTTGCCCAATACCTCTTTGGCACGGCTTGTAACGTTGTAGCTACCACTGCTGAATAAAAGTTTGTCTGAAATGGAAACGAATACCACACCCTTTTCGACACTGATTTCGATATCTTCGTCATCAAGGTTGCCCAATACGCCCTTTAAGCTTTGTACCAAAGCAAGGTTGACCGAATCTCTTCGGGTAATGGCATCTTGTAGTTTACGAATGGTCAGGTCTTTCTCCTGAAGACTTTCCAAAGACTTTTCAAGGTTTTCCGCACCTTTGGTGGTCAAAGTGGTCAAGTTGCCCATGTTGTTGATCAATTCTTGGTTGTTCGCCTTAAGAAACGCGTTTTGATCTTCCAACGTTTGCAGTCTTGATGTGGCCGTTGCTTTTTCTTCGAGACAACTGTTCAGTTTTACCGTTGCAGAATTAAGTAGGTCCTGAGCTTCTTTATGCTTGGCCTCAAGTTCGGCATACTTCTTTTGCGAAACACAAGAAGACAATAATACTGCAGCTCCCAAACAGCCTAGAATGATTTTTTTCATAGTTATGTTACTTAAATTAAAATGATAGTTATTCGTTCAAATTGGTTCGATTCGTTGACAAAATTAGATAAAACGTTATGTCACCTTTCGCGAAATTAGTTAATCTTTTACTAATACGTTAAAATTCTTTACCTGATGTACGAAATGTGACCATACTATGGATTTTGTCACATAATATTTTAGGATAAAATTGGCTTTTTCACGTTTTCGGTACATTTTCGGGAATTGCCTATAAAAACTCAAATGCGCCCTAAGTATGGCAAAGCAGTGGTTCCATTTGAATTGGAATATGAAACGTATGGCGGCGACACCGTCGAGAAGCAATCGAAAGATTATGATAACGAAAGTTTTTTTACGGGGCAGGTTTTTGACAATCGAAAACAGTGAGTTCCTAAAATTGAGATAGGTTTTCTTCGGGTTCATATTGCTTAGGGTAGATCCACCGAGGTGATACACCTTTGAGGCACCTACATAAAAAACTTTATGCCCGGCATTTTTTGCGCGCCAGCAAAGGTCGACTTCCTCTTGATGCGCAAAATAATCTTCGTCGAAACCGCCCAAGGCGTCGAAAACTTCCTTTTTGATGAACATGCAGGCACCGGTCGCCCAAAATATTTCGCGAACATCGTCATATTGCCCATTGTCTTTTTCCAAAGACTGAAAAATACGCCCACGGCAGAACGGATACCCCAGTTGATCAAGAAATCCCCCGGCCGCCCCGGCATATTCAAAATAATTCTTGTGAAGAAGATCCAATACTTTAGGTTGTACGATTGCCGCTTGGAGATTGTTGGCGAATAAATCGATTATAGCGGTAAGCCAGCCCTCGGTTACCTCAACATCTGAATTCAATAGGCAAAAAATATCGGCCTCAACCTGTTGAAGGGCATCGTTATACCCTTTTGCAAAACCGCCGTTGACCCTGTTTTGAATGACTTTTACCATCGGGTAGTTCTCGTTAATAAATTGCACCGACAAATCGGTAGACGCGTTGTCGGCAACATAAATATCAGCTTCTTCGGAGTGGCGTACCACAGAGGGCAGAAAACGCTCTAAAAGCACTTCACCGTTCCAGTTGAGTATGACTATGGCTATTTTCAAAACAGAGGCAAATTAACGGCTAAAATCAGGAATATGCTCTAAAAACGTATATTTTTGATTCTCAAGATCCATTTGACAATAGAAGTGTTGCAGTCCGTTACTGACCATTAAATACTCGGCGTTCATTTGCATATTGTACCGAGCGATCTGATCAAAAGTAGCCTGTAATATCGTTGTCTGGGGCGATTTGCACTCGACCAAGACCTTAATGCTTCCATCGCTATTAAAGACTACTACATCGTATCTTTTTTTAAGACCGTTAACAGTCAACTGTTTTTCAACATTGATATGACTTGGGGGATATTTTTTATCCTCGATAAGAAAGTGCACGACGTGTTGCCGCACCCATTCTTCAGGTTGCAAGACCACGAATTTTTTACGTATTATGTCAAAAATCCAGATTTTATTTTCGCTACTTTTGAAGCGGAAGCCATATTTTGGAAAGTCTAATGCCTGCATAGGGCAAATTTGATGATTTTTTTTGATGGAAGAAGCAAGACAGATAGTCAATGAAATACGCGATGGAAAAATAAAGCCGATTTATTTTCTGCATGGCGAGGAAGTTTATTATCTGGATAAGATCGCCGATTTCATTTCGAAAAAAGTACTTACCGAAGAAGAACAGGGGTTCAATCAAATGACCTTGTATGGTAAAGATACATCGATAGACGAAATTATTTCGAATGCCAAGCGCTATCCCATGATGGCCGAAAGACAGGTCATCATCGTGAAAGAGGCACAACACTTATCGCGCACTATCGAACAATTGACTTCGTACGCAAAGAACCCGCAGCCGACAACGGTACTGGTGATTTGCTATAAATACAAAAAGCTGGACAAACGAAAAAAATTGTACAAATCCATTTTGACCAAAGGATTGATCTACGAAGGAAAAAAACTATATGAGAACCAGGTTTCGGATTGGATCCGCAAAAACTTGCTTCAAAAGGGCTACCAGATATCCCATAAGGCTGCGGTGCTTTTGGTAGAATTTCTTGGTACTGATTTAGGTAAGATCGACAAAGAACTTGAAAAGTTGATGCTTGTACTTCCATCGGGCCATGAGATCGTACCGTCTGACATCGAAGAGCATATCGGGATCAGCAAAGACTATAACAACTTCGAGCTTAAAAAGGCCGTTGGCGAAAAAAATGTTTTGAAGGCCGCTAAAATCATCAACTACTTTGCGCAAAACCCCAAAGACAACCCCTTTGTACTGACCGTTACCTTGTTGCATTCTTTTTTTGCGCAACTTTTGCAATATCATGGATTGAACGACCATTCGCCAAAGAATGTCGCCGGCGCACTTCGGATCAATCCATATTTTGTTGGTGAGTTTCAAACCGCCGCCAAAAACTATCCCATGAAAAGGGTCAGTCAAATTATCTCGCACTTGCGCCAAATGGATTTAAAGGGCAAAGGGGTAGGGGCACAAGCCGCTTCGCATGAAGACTTGTTGAAAGAACTCTTGGTCAAGATAATCTAACGCTATTTTTTGTCGATACTATAGCGCCCTGGGCCTAAAAGCAAGATCACGATAAACATCAAAAGAAATAAAAGGGCTTTTTCCTTCGTTCCAAAAGGATCCGCCTTGTGAACGATAAAAGCGGCCGTGGCCATGGTTATCGCCGATGGAATAGCGGCCCATCGCGTTTTGAAGCCTATGATGATTAAGATGGGGCAAATGAATTCGCCCAATACCGCTAGAAACAAAGAGGGAGCCGGTCCAATGCCGATTGGATCGCCAAACTCAATTTCTCCACCGCCAACAAGTTTTTGAAATTTAGGGATGCCATGGGTAAGCAACATTGCCGATGCGCCGACCCTCAGCAATGCCAGCCCAATATCTTTTAGAAGTGTATTTTTCATGGGGGGATTTTTTTAAAGCCCTAAAGTATTCAATTTTTATTTGAATTTGAAATTGATATGTTGACTTTGCTTATAAGGCCTAACTTGGTAAGCGATCCCCGAAGCGGTAAAATAATTGTTCTAAAAGCACTTAATGTCTTATATTTATGCATTATTGAAATAAAAAAAAACTAAAGTCATCGATCATGAAAAAATTACTATTCTTTTACTTTTTACTTTTAATGTCGATTCAATTGACTCGGGCGCAATCCTTTGAGTTCAAAGCCGACCAGATTGATATTCCATATGAAAGATTCGTTTTGCCCAACGGCCTTAAACTTTTGGTACATGAAGACCATAAGGCGCCTATTGTTGCGGTAAACGTCTGGTACCATGTAGGTTCAAAAAATGAAAAGCCGGGTAAGAGCGGTTTTGCACATTTGTTCGAACACTTGATGTTCAACGGTAGCGAAAATTTCAATGATGATTATTTTCAGGCCCTTGAACGTATTGGGGGCACCGATTTAAACGGAACGACCAATTCTGACCGTACCAATTACTTTCAGAACGTACCCGTTTCTGCATTGGATCAAGTTTTGTTTTTGGAGTCCGATCGCATGGGGCATTTATTGGGTGCCATCGATCAAGCAAAACTTGATGAGCAACGAGGGGTCGTACAAAATGAAAAACGACAAGGAGATAATCAACCTTATGGTAAACAATGGGATTATCTGACTTACGCCATGTACCCTAAAGGCCACCCGTATTCTTGGACGGTCATTGGTGAAATGGAAGACCTCAATGCTGCTTCGCTTGAAGATGTGCAAGACTGGTTCAAGTCGTATTATGGTGCCGCGAATGCCGTGGTCGCCGTGGCCGGAGATATCAATCCTCAAGAAGTTTACCAAAAGGTGCTCAAGTATTTCGGTGACATTCCTTCAGGGCCTACGGTCTCAAGACATGAGGTGAATGTTCCCGTACATAATGGGGACACTTATCAGGTCTATGAGGACAGGGTTCCAGAGGCGCGAATATTGTTTGCCTACAATACCCCTGAATTCGGGAATAGGGAAGATATACACTTTGATTTGATTTCCTCAATTTTGACCAGCGGAAAAAACTCAAGGTTATATAAGAGACTGGTCTATGAAGACCAGATCGCCAGTTCGGTGGTTTCCTTTCAGGCATCCAGCGAAATTGCCAGCAATTTTGTCACTTGGGCGAACGTAAAGCCGGGCGAAGATGTCGAAAGGGTACGGACCATTTTGGAGGAAGAAATCCAAAAACTTATTAATGAAGGGCCAACACAAGATGAACTCAAAAGGGTAAAGGCCGCCTATTTTTCCTCCTTCATTAAAGGATTGGAGCGTATCGGTGGTTTTGGCGGGGTATCCGATATTTTGGCCTCGAACGAAACTTATTTTGAAGATGCCTCTTATTACAAGACCGTATTGAAATATGTTGAAGATGCGACAATAGGCGATGTGCAGGCAACTGCCAAAAAATGGCTTTCCAAAGGCAAACACGTTTTATTGTGCAGGCCCTTTCCTGAGTACAGCGTAGAAGCAAGTACGGTCGATCGCTCGAAATTACCTGAATTGGGCCAGACCAAGACTTCGAAATTCCCGGAATTGGAGCGCGCCAAGCTATCCAATGGGCTGGATATTGTTTTGGCAAGACGAACGGGAGTGCCCACGGTCGTAATGAACCTAATGTTCGATGCGGGCTACAAGACCGATCATATTGCGGCCCCAGGAACGGCGAAGTTGGCCATGAATTTATTGGATGAAGGCACAAAGGAGCTTACCTCTTTGCAGATCAATGAAAGGTTACAGTTGCTCGGGGCCAGTCTTTCAACCTTTTCAAGCCTAGACAATTCCAACGTATATCTCAATACCTTAAAACCCAGCCTTGATGCGAGCATTGATTTATTCGCCGATGTGGTGTTGAACCCTTCCTTTCCCGAAAAAGAGTTTGATCGCTTAAAAAATGAACAGGTCAATTCGATAAAGCAAGAAAAGGCGCAACCGATATCGATGGCACTTCGGGTGATGAACAAATACCTTTATGGTGAAGGTCACCCTTATAGTAATCCATATACAGGAAGTGGTTATGAGGAAACCGTTGAAAAACTGTCAAAGAAGGACATCGAGAATTTCTATAACACTTGGATCAAACCCAATAATGCAACCCTTGTGGTTACCGGTGATATCGAAATGAACGATTTAAAGAATAAACTTGAAAAAGCTTTTGGTAAATGGAAAAAAGGAGATGTACCCACAATAGCGTTTACCAAACCGCAGGTTAATTCTAAAAACACGCTATACTTGATGGATCGGCCAGAATCGGAACAATCGGTGATCTTGGCGGGCCATTTGACAAAAAAGTATGGTGACGTAAATCAAGTGGCCTTGGAGCAAATGGTAAGTATCTTGGGCGGTGATTTTACCTCAAGAATCAATATGAATCTGCGCGAGGATAAGCATTGGGCGTATGGCGCAGGCGGATTTGTTATGGGTGCGAAGGCCGAAAGACCGTTTATTATGTATGCCCCTGTTCAAACCGATAAATCGGCCGAATCGGTAACCGAGCTACGTAAGGAAATATCGGAATTCATAACTTCGCGACCCGTGACCCAAGAAGAACTCGATAAGGTAAAGACCAATCAGATATTGAGCCTTCCGGGCCAGTGGGAAACCAATAGCTCGGTCAATAGTTCGCTGTCTAACATAGTTAATTACAATCTTCCCGATGACTATTATCAAAGTTATGATAGCAATGTTAGAAACCTTTCATTAAAAGATGTTCAAGAAGTTAGTAAAGAAGTGGTCAAACCTGATGCCGTCAATTGGTTCATGGTCGGGGATCGCGCAAAAATTGCGGAGAAACTTGACGGGCTTGGTTTTGACAATATTATCGAAATCGATGCCGATGGCAATCCAAAGGTTCCGGCCATAAAGCAACCCGATACCGATATCAAAAACTAATAGCAAAAATAAAAGCCCCGCATTGAGCGGGGCTTTTTAGTTCTATTTTTATCTGAGTTTCGGATAATCGTCAGGATTCGATTCGTGCATCATACCGTAGACTTTTTCAAAGATATCTTCTTCATTGGGCTTCGAAAAATAATCGCCATCCGAGCCATATGCCGGCCTATGTGGCTTTGCTGTAAGTGTTTGAGGAGCACTATCGAGAAATTGATACGCCCCTTGATTTTCAAGAATTTCGTGCATTAGGTAGGCTGAGCAGCCACCAGGCACATCCTCATCGATAATCAATAAGCGGTTCGTTTTTTGAACACTCTTTACGACATCATGTTTCAGGTCAAAAGGCAATAAAGTTTGTGCATCAATGACTTCTGCTTCAATACCTACTTCCCTCAACTGTTTTGACACTTTCATAACAATTCTCAATGTCGACCCATAAGAAAGTAAAGTAATGTCGGTACCGTCAATCAACTTTTCCACTACACCTATAGGGGTACGAAAAGCACCTAGATTGTCCGGCCTTTTTTCCTTTAGACGGTAACCGTTCAAACTTTCAATAACCAGTGCGGGTTCATCACTTTTGAGCAGGGTATTGTAGAAACCAGCGGCTTGCGTCATGTTTCGAGGCGCCAGAATATATATGCCCCTTAGCAAATGGATGAGCCCTCCCATTTGGGAACCCGAATGCCAAATGCCTTCCAGTCGGTGGCCCCGTGTACGAATTATGAGCGGGGCTTTTTGTTTTCCGCAGGTTCTATACCGTAATGTTGCCAAGTCATCGGTCAGTGTCGCCATGGCATAAAATATGTAATCAAGGTATTGAATTTCGGCAATTGGCCTAAGTCCACGTAAGGCGAGGCCTATGCCTTGACCTATTATTGTCGTTTCACGAATGCCGGTATCAGAAACACGGAGTTCACCATACTTTTTTTGTAGTCCTTCAAGACCTTGATTGACATCTCCGATGGCTCCGGTATCTTCACCGAAAACCATAAGGTTCGGGTGGTCTTCAAAGAGTTTGTCAAAATTATCGCGCAAAACGATCCGGCCGTCCACCTTTTCGGCGCCAGCATTGTATGTGGGTTTTATTTCCTCAATATTAACCGCCCTGTTGGGTTGCTCGCTGTAGAGGTCGGCACTGAATTTGGGTTGCATTTCAGCTAGAAAGGATTCCACCCATTTTTTCAGTTCTTCTTTCTCTGCCATTTCTTGGCCAAGAAGATACCTCAATGCCGTTCTTGCAGATTTTGCCAGATCTTTTTTTAACGGTTCTTCAATAGCGATCAAATCATTCTTTATCTGAAGAACAATACCCTTGTTTGCCGATTTATGCGCCGCCTTGTCAAGTATCGTGACAAGTTCTTTCTTTAGAAGTTTGTGATTTTCCAAAAATTCTGACCAAGCCTCCTTTTTGGCCAACCGTACTTCCTTGCTAATATTTTTTTCAATTGCCGCAAGCTCCTCTTCGTTAGAAATTCCCGATTCCAATATCCAGTCCCTAAAACGCTTGTTGCAATCATTTTCACGTTCCCACTCAAGGCGCTTATCACTTTTGTAACGCTCGTGGGACCCTGAAGTAGAATGTCCCTGAGGTTGGGTCAATTCGCGAACATGAACAATGACCGGAACATGTTCTTCGCGGGCAATATCCGAGGCATTTTCATAGGTATGCATTAATGCGGTGTAGTCCCATCCGTTTACCCTTAACAACTCGTATCCCTTATCATTCGCATCTCGTTGAAAACCACTGAGAATCTTTGAAATATCCTCTTTGGTCGTATGGTATTTAGCAGGGACGGAAATACCATATTCATCGTCCCAGATACTAATGACCATTGGTACTTGAAGCACCCCACCGGCATTCACGGTTTCGAGGAACATGCCCTCACTTGTACTGCCATTTCCGATAGTGCCCCAAGCTACCTCGTTTCCATTACGTGAAAAATTGGTGGCGTCGATGCCTTTAACGTGACGGTAGATTTTCGAAGCCTGCGCCAATCCTAATAGTCTTGGCATTTGACCTGCTGTACAAGAAATATCGGCACTACTGTTTTTTTGTTTGGTAAGATCTTTCCAATTACCATCATCATCAAGGCTGTAGGTCAAGAAATGGCCGCCCATTTGCCTGCCGCCGCTCATGGGTTCTTTTTCCATATCGGTAGTGGCATAAAGGCCATGGAAAAAATTCTTTGGAGTCAACAGCCCAAGAGCCATCATGAAAGTCTGGTCCCTATAATAGCCACTTCTAAAGTCGCCATTTTTGAAACAGCGGGCCATCGCCAATTGGGGCAGCTCCTTTCCATCACCAAAAATCCCAAATTTAGCCTTTCCGGTAAGTACTTCTTTTCTTCCAAGGAGACTGCAGGTTCGACTGATTACCACAATTTCGTAATCTTTTAGAATCTGCGATTTGAAATCATCAAACGAAATGTCGTTGCTGGTTTTGGAAGATACGTTCATTTACATTTTTGGGTTTCTGCAAAAGTACCGAATCAATAGGATTTTTACAACGTCAAAACCAATATACTTATTATAAAATCGTTAAAATAAACCTTATTCGATTCATTTTTTCATATAAAAATAACCTAAATAGCTTATTTTTTTACGAATACAACAATCGCTTAAAACCATTTTCTGGTAAAAAGCCCTATTAAGGTTTTTGGACTTACCGTTACGATAAACCTTATTTTTTCACCATAGTCTGGCTGAGCTACCTCCCAACCATTATTCGAATAAAGGGGAAAGTATAACTCGAAATAATCGGTAACAAGGTTCAAACGTACGCCCGAGTCATAGACGAATTTGCCATTTTCGCCCCGATTTTTTACATACCCCGCATCACCGTACAACTCAATCCACTTCCATAAATTGACACTTGTGTTGACCGTTGTCAACCAATCATTTGAGAATCGGTAGCGCTCATCCATGAACGATTTGAAACCACCTTCGGCAATTATGATCTGTTGACTATAGAGTCCTGAATCTTCCGAACGACCGAGATAATTGTAATCGAAGAGGTAATCGGTCGGTCTATCCAAGGCAAAGCTAAAAAAGTCGTCCTGTGTCTTGTTGCGCAAAAACTTACCGGCATAGAACCTTAAATTGAACTGACGGTTATTTTCGAACAGTTTGCGGTATTCGTACTCGAAAATCAGTTTGGAGAATTTGGAGGCGTACTGAAAGTCGACAAACCAAGAGCTGTAGTCCAGAATATGGTTGTGAACATTGTAATACCTGGCGTCAAAAACACTGTAATCAGGACTTTCGGGTGCCCTGCCCGCCGCCTTTAGGCTTTCATCCAAATTTCTGAAGATATTTATGTAGCGGAACGATAGTATCTGACGCTTGTTCGAAATAAGGTCTTCAGGCCGCCAGGCAAAACTGACCGACGGGGTAATGGTCGAATAGCGCGAATTGATGTCAAAATGAGATGTCGACCCGCGAATGCCATAATCGGCAAGGTAGAGACCTGATTTGCTCAAATATTTGCGATACGTAATTTTTCCGTACCCGACGAAAGACCTTTCCCTGAATGAATATGAAGGGGCCAAATCGTATATGAACGGTCGTTCAAGAAAAGTCTTATTATATAGGCGCATACCTGGTGCCCATCCATCATAGATATTGAAGTTTATGACGGGCACATAGAATATTTGATTGTAATACGGGTTTTCAGAGTCCCTAAAAAAAGTGAATTTCAATTTCTTGTTGCTCGAAAGAAAACCGCCCAAAGATTTCCAATTGTCCCTTTGATTGAACTCCGGAATCTTTTGGTCATAATTGAGAACCAGACGATCTTCACCATTGCGAGGAATGGTAAAAGTCTTCTCCCCATCCACATTTGTGAACCAATATTTTGAAATAACGGTATCGTTTTTGAGGCCGAACAGAGAAATCGGTACGACCGTACCCTCTTTATTTTTAAGGGTAACGGCAAGTGAATCCTCTGATTTTTCGACTTTCTTGATCTTATAATCTATTTTTCGATCCGTAAATACGTAATTGTTGAAATACCAATCAAGGTTCTGATTTGACGACCGTTTTATAATCGATTCGAAATCAATTACTTTAACACGGCTTAGCTTGTAAAATTCATAAAAGGTCTTGATGCCCTCGTCCACTTTTTCCTTGCCGATATAGCTTGCCAAATAAGAAAGCCCTAGCCCGGCCTTATATTTATTGGCAATTTTTTGGTTGAACCATACCAAAGAGTCGTTCGAAGTGGTCAATGGCTGGTCAAGATTTTTTCTTGCCATTAGCATGTATAAAAACGGATATTGTTCGTTAAAATCCATTTTAGCGAGGTTAAAGCCCCTTATTCCCCATATTTTAGATAGTTTTCCCAAGAGTTTTTGATCGGGATAATATTTTTCGACGAAGGCGATCATCAAGTAATTGGCAATGGCATCGTTTACCCATTGTTCCTTTCTCGGGTCCAGATAAATGCTTTCTTCCAGAATATTGATCAGCGCGGTTTTCAGAAATTTCATCTCAAATTGAAACCGCTCTTCATAAGGCCGTATGAAAGAGGGCAATTGATTGATTCCGTAAAGCGGATTTTTGTTATAGTCCAATTCGCTTACCAAAAGCTGTTGATGCGGATAAGCGCCTAGGTGTTCGCTAATAAACGCCGTGACGCGGTTGATCGAGATGTCTTTTGAGATCAAGTCATATTTGGCCGCTTGAATATTCGTGATAACGGTAATATCGGGTGTAATATGTGTTGTGAAATTTTGAATCGGTTGGATTATTATCTCACAATTCTTTTGTTTGACGCCCTCTAATTGAACCTCTTTGGCATTCGGTAGGGCGACATTGGAAAGAACCCGATAATTGGATGCCAAAAAGAGTTCTTGGGGATAGGTCAGGTTTATGGTCGTATTGGTAATGTCGGTATAAAGATCTTCCAAATTCTTGTTCGAGTAAAGATGCCAGACACCGTCATATACGGCCGGGGTTAGATACCAATCTTTTAAGTAATACTCATTATTATTGCCATAACCAAATGGAGTAAATTTATTTGATGGAAGCTTTACCGTGTAGGTTATAAAGAATTTAGCCGAACCTCTAGGCTGTAGGGGCTTGTTCAAATCGATTTTTATAATGTCCTTGTCTGTGACCCGGGTCAGTTTAAGGCCCCTGTAATCATCATCGACCGCACTTAAAATCTCGGTATGGCCGCGCTCATGGTCTCTTGCCAGGTGCAGACTTTTCTTAAATTCTTGTCCAAATCGTTTTGCAAGCCCCGTGTTTTTGTCCGAATAGGCATTTGCCCAATCATTGAAATACAGGGTTTCAAGAATGTCGTCGGTATTGTTCAAGTATTCGAATTCTTGCTGAATACTTATTTCCTTTGTTTCGCCATCCAAAGAGGCATTAATAATATTCTTGTGTTGCGCCGTTACGGACAGTAGACCGAACAAGAAGAACAGAATTCGGGCGACATCGTTCAAAAACACCTTCTTCATTCGCACAATATCGGTTAAAAATTCGGGCTCAGCGAGCGCCCTTTATAGAAAGAATCTATTATTTCGAGAACTTCATCCTCAGTATCTACAAGTTTGACTAGGTCAAGGTCATGCGGACTGATGTTTCCGGCTTCAAGCATGGTATTTTTCACCCAATCAAAAAGTCCTTTCCAAAAATCGGTGCCGACCAGTATGATGGGAAATTTTTCGATCTTGTTGGTCTGAATCAGGGTAATCGCCTCAAAAAGCTCATCAAGGGTACCAAAGCCGCCCGGCATGACCACGAAGCCCTGAGAGTATTTCACGAACATCACCTTTCTCACAAAAAAGTAATCAAAGTCAAGGCTCTTATCGGGATCTATGTATGGGTTGTCGTGTTGTTCGAAAGGAAGGTCTATGTTCAATCCGACCGAAGTTCCTCCGGCCAAATGTGCCCCTCTGTTACCTGCCTCCATAATACCGGGGCCGCCCCCTGTAATTACTCCGTATCCTGCTTCGGAAATCGTTTTGGCGATACTGACCGCCAATTCGTAGTATTTTTGGTTTTCTTGGGTTCGCGCCGAGCCAAAAATCGAAACACAGGGCCCGATGGCGCTCAAACGCTCATAACCATTGACGAATTCGCCCATGATTTTGAATATCGCCCATGAGTCATTGGTCTTGATCTCGTTCCAACCTTTATGATGCTGTTCTTTTCTCATTTAATTGATTCGTTGATATTGTTAATTGGTCGCAGCCTGTAAGGTGTTCTTGGATGATATGGACCCAAGTTCTTTCTTCAAAAATGCCGCCGTGTAACTCTTCTTGTCTTTGGCCACGACCTCGGGCGTGCCCTTGGCCACGACCATGCCCCCGCCACGGCCTCCCTCGTAGCCGATATCGATAATATAATCCATCATTTTGATGACATCCATATTGTGCTCGATCACCAGGACTGTATTGCCTTTGTCTACCAAACGGTTCAAAACTTCCATTAGTACCCTAATGTCCTCAAAATGAAGCCCCGTTGTAGGTTCATCGAGAATATAGAATGTATTTCCTGTATCCCGTTTTGATAGCTCGGTCGCCAATTTAATGCGTTGGGCCTCACCACCCGATAGCGTCGTCGATTGTTGTCCCAATGATATATAGCCGAGGCCGACATCTTGGATCGTCTTTAACTTACGATGGATTTTAGGGATGGCCTCAAAAAAATCGACGGCTTCATTGATCGTCATTTCCAAAACGTCGGCAATCGATTTGCCCTTATACCTTATTTCCAGTGTTTCCCGATTGAAACGTTTGCCATTACAGGTTTCACATTCAACATATACGTCGGGTAGAAAGTTCATTTCTATTACCCGGAGTCCTCCTCCTTGACACGTTTCACAGCGCCCGCCTTTCACGTTAAAGCTAAAGCGCCCGGGTTTATAGCCCCTTATGGCCGCTTCGGGCGTCTTGGTGAACAGCGCACGTATTTCACTGAAAACGCCGGTGTAGGTTGCGGGGTTCGATCTAGGTGTTCGCCCGATGGGCGATTGATTGATATCGATGACCTTGTCGATATGGTCCAATCCCGATATTTTTTTGTAGGGCATTGGTTTTTTTACGCCGTTAAAATAATGGGCGTTCATGATAGGGTAGAGGGTCTCGTTTATGAGGGTGGATTTGCCACTGCCGGAAACCCCGGTGACCCCGATCATTTGTCCCAATGGAAAATCAACGGTAATATTCTTTAAGTTGTTTCCCGTACAACCCGATAAGGTAATTTTGTGGCCATTGCCCTTTCTTCGTTCAATGGGCGTGGGAATCTCCTTTTTACCCGTGATATAATCTGCGGTAAGCGTACGATGTTCTTTTAACCTCTCCGGAGGCCCTTCCGAGATAATTTCACCACCATGACGACCAGCTTTGGGGCCGATATCTATCACGTGGTCGGCACGTTCTATCATATCGCGGTCATGTTCGACCACGATAACTGAATTGCCGATATTTCTCAGTGCTTCCAATGAAGCGATCAAACGATTGTTGTCACGCTGGTGAAGTCCGATGCTGGGTTCGTCGAGAATATAGAGTACACCGACCAATTGTGAACCGATTTGGGTCGCCAGCCTGATGCGTTGCGCCTCACCCCCGGAAAGTGACTTCGAACTTCGGTTCAAAGAGAGATAATCGAGCCCCACATCCAACAAAAATTGAATGCGTGCTGAAATTTCCTTGATAATTTCCTCGGCGATCAGTTTTTGATTTCCCTCAAGGTTCTGGTCGAGACCTTTAAAGAACAGGGCCAAATCGGCAATGTCAAGATGCGCCAGTTCTGCAATGTTCTTTTCATTGATCTTGAAATTCAACGATTCTTTTCGAAGACGAGACCCTTCGCAGGCCGGGCACACAATCTTGTCCATGTATTCTTTGGCCCATCGTTTTATCGAAGTAGAATCCGCTTCCTCGAACTGGCTCTTTATAAAGTTCGCGATACCTTCATAATCGATTTTATAGTTGCGTTTTACACCCAAAGTCTTCGATTCGACCTCAAAAGTATCGTGCCCCCCGTTTAAAAGAACTTGGATCGCCTCATCGGGAATTTTTGAAATAGGGTCGGTGAGTTCAAAACCATAACGTTGGGCGATGGTCTCGATCTGCTTGAAGGCCCATGATTTTTTGTATTCGCCTAAAGGGGCGATTCCCCCAGACTTTATGGAAAGTTTTTTGTTGGGAAAAATTTTGTTTTCATTGACCTCGTACACATGGCCAAGACCGTTGCAATGCGGACACATGCCCTTGGGTGAATTGAACGAAAAGGTATTGGGTTCGGGCGCAGGATACGAAATGCCCGTAGTGGGGCACATCAGGTCGCGACTGAAATAGCGTGGTTCTGTAGCGCCCTCTTCCAAGACCATGAGTACATTGTTGCCGCTGTACATGGCCGTATTGATGGTTTCGGTCAAACGTTTGTCCAACTCTTCCGAGGCCCCTATTTTCAAGCGGTCGATAACGATTTCGATATCATGGGTCTTGTATCGGTCGACTTTCATGCCTTTTACGATATCCTTGATCTCGCCGTCGATACGGACTTTTACAAAACCTTGTTTGCCGATTTGCTCGAAAAGCTCGCGATAATGTCCTTTTCTCGATTTGATGACAGGTGCCAGCACATTGATCTTCTTGTCGGCGTAGTCGGCCTTGATAAGTTCTTTGATCTGTTCATCATTATAACTGACCATTTTCTCGCCCGTATTAAAACTGTAGGCATCGCCCGCCCGCGCGAACAACAGTCTTAGAAAATCATAGATTTCGGTGATGGTGCCCACGGTCGATCGCGGGGATTTCGAAGTCGTTTTTTGTTCAATGGCGATCACTGGTGAGAGGCCATCGATCTTATCAACGTCAGGACGTTCCAGTCCGCCTAAAAACTGACGGGCATAGGCCGAAAAAGTTTCGATATACCTACGTTGGCCTTCGGCATAAATGGTATCGAAAGCAAGGGACGATTTTCCGCTTCCGGAAAGGCCGGTGATGACCACCAGTTTCTCCCTTGGAATCGTAACATCGATATTTTTGAGATTATGAACGCGAGCCCCTCGTACCTCAATATTTTCCTCGTAGTCTATCATTTTTCAAAGCAAGGATGCAAAAGTACGATTTTGACGAGTAAAATGGAACTGGCAGTTATTTATATATTCCGACATTAGGTAGCAACATTGCCACAATAGGATGGTACCTTCCATCTATTGGGTTTTAAAATCATACCGCTTCCTTCTTCTCGCTCAAATACTTCCAATAACGTTTTGGAACATGTTGCGTATGAAGCTTTTTGTTGATACGCGATTTGATATGGGTGCTTTTAAAATAGTTGTTCCATAAATCTTGATAATCATATTCTTGCGCGCCGAAAGCCGAACTTCTTTTGAGACTGTTCGAATATACCTCTTGAAGGTCCAATGAAATAATCTCCACACGTTCCAGATCGTAAAACAATCCGTATTTGCGCTTTACGTCATAGATGATCCATTGTTGGTCGGCGTAACGCGAACGAAAATGTTTTGAAATCAACGGCAGTACATCAAAATCAGGCTCGATAGTGGCAAAATAAACATCGTCTTTTGTCAATTGAAACCGCACAAAGGCTTCCATTCTATGTTTTTCACGACCTACACTTTTGGCCAGTTGACCAACTTTCAGGACAATGCCATCGGAATAATCGGAATGTCCGGAGGATGGCCCGGCGAACAATTTTCTAATGTAGCGATAGAGTAGGAGCTCTACCCCCTTGCTTTCGCTCATATAGGCGAAGTAGATGTTCTTGATCGCCGAACTGCTTTTGGCCTGAATACCGTTCCAGACCCGTTTTGCCTTTTCGATATTGGTAAAAATGGTTTCCGTGTCCGAAAACAGTCCGTTTTGGCTCACGGAGTTCTTTTGAATGTCGGAGACTTGGATTTTTTCTTCGAAAGCGACGAAAATGGCCGTTAAAAAGCCATTGAAACTTCCATCATAAATCAGAATCTTTGAATTGCTCATAATCAGGCGAATAATTTAAGTTGTGTGCTGTGTTCCTTTCTAAACTTCCCAACGGAATTCCCTAAAATCTTTCCCTTTATCGTTGATGCCTCCAAGTCACGATGTTCACATCGTGCCGAATCGCAGACCATAAAGTATTTGGCTCTGTTAAGGGCAACACCGATTTTTTTAAGGTGCTCCCAGCTCAGTTTACGAAAACGCCTTGCGCTTACAATTTTGTGAACGGACTGTATTCCTAATCCCGGTACTCTGGCCAGCATGGCCTTATCGGCCGTATTGACATCGATAGGAAAGAAATCGAGATTGCGCAATGCCCAACCGAGTTTGGGATCCACATCGATATCAAGATTGGGGTGACGGTCATTCAATAATTCCTTCACTTGAAACCCGTAGAACCTTAGCAACCAATCCGTTTGGTACAACCGGTTTTCACGAAGCATGGGCACCTGGCTACCCAAGGCGGGCAATCGCTCATCATCGGCAATGGGCACGTAACCCGAATAATATACCCGCTTCATTTGGTACTTTTTATAGTAATGTGTTGCCGAGTACATGATTTCCTTATCCGATTCGCCCGTAGCACCGATTATCATTTGGGTGCTTTGCCCCGCAGGGGCGAATTTGGGTGTGCTTTTGATAATCTTTCGTTCGGCCTTGAATTGAACGATCTCGTTCTTGACCTTCGCCATCGGCCTTATAAAATCTTCATGCTTTTTGTCGGGCGCCAATAATTTAAGGCCGGAAATAGTGGGGATTTCAATATTGATCGATAACCGATCGGCATATAATCCGGCCTTATACATTAATTCATCACTCGCCCCTGGAATCGATTTTAAATGGATATACCCATTAAAATGCTCCTCGGTACGCAGCTTTTTGGCGACCGCTACCAATCGCTCCATAGTATAGTCGGCACTTTTAAAGATGCCCGAACTCAAAAAAAGCCCTTCGATATAATTTCTGCGGTAAAAATTGATGGTCAGGTCGACGACTTCCTGAATTTTGAAGGCCGCCCTTTTGATATCATTACTTTTTCGTGTAACACAATAGGCACAGTCGAAAATGCAATAATTGGTCATCAAGATCTTTAAAAGCGATACGCAGCGCCCATCTTCGGTATAACTATGGCAGATGCCCACGCCCGAGCTATCGCCAAGCCCCTTGTTCGTATTCGTTCGTTTGCTCCCGCTGCTGGAACATGAAACATCGTATTTGGCGGCGTCGGCCAAGATGTTCAATTTTTCTTTTATTCTCTCGAAGGACATTTTATATTTTGTAATTAATCCAAAATTATGGAATAATTCCTAATTATGGAAATATTCCAAATAATATTTTGGAAATAATCCATAATTTGTATATTTGAAGTATGGAAAATGAATTGACGCTCAAGCGTTTTACCGACATACGGCGCGAACTGGGATATACCCAGGCCGAATTCGCCAAATTATTGGGTATCTCGAATACCACTGCCGATATCGAAAGGGGGCGCACAAAATTATCGGGCAAGGTCGTTGCGGAACTTTTGAGGCAGTTTAAGATCAATCCGTTATGGTTGTTCGGTGAAAGTGAGGAACAATATTTGGAAACTTCAAAAACGAGTGTTATACCCAAGGTGGTCACGGTCGATTCTTCGGACCAGGACAATATGGTACTCGTCAATGCGAAAGCTGCGGCGGGTTATCCGCAGAACATACAAGATGCCAGTTGGTACAAACAACTGCCGGCCTTTGACCTGCCCATACCCGAGTTTCGAAATGCCACATATCGAGGTTTTCAGGTTGAAGGCGACAGTATGCTTCCCAATTTAAGGCCAGGGGAATGGGTATTGGCGCGGGCGGTCGAACATATCGACGATGTAAACCCCAATAAAATGTATGTCGTGGTCTTACAGGATGCGGTACTCGTCAAGAAAATCGAAAAACGCCCGAATTCGAACAATATCACCTTGGTCTCCTTGAACGAAACCTATCCTCCCTATGAAATAAAACCCTTCCAGATTCAGGAAATATGGCAGGTCAGTAGCAAGATTACTTTCGGGGAAGACGCGACCACAGAAAAAGGGTTGTTGAAGCAACTTCAAGAGTCTATGGACGAGTTAAAGAAACAGTTTAACAAACAACAGGCAAGTTAGTTTAAAATCAATCGATAAAGTCCGCTATCTTTTAATTGAAATCCTAAGCTTTTGTACAGATTGATGGCCGGTGTTCGATGATGGCCCGAGAATAACAATACTTCGTCCAGTTTTTTGTTCTTGGCCGATTCCAGCAGTTTTTCCATGAGTTTTCTACCAATTCCCTGCCCCCTGTGTTTTACATCCACTACGACATCCTCGATCATGCCCTTATGGCCTGAAATGACTTTGTACGTCGCCATCAATGCGATTCCGGCCACTTGACCTTCCGATTTGCAAATGGCAAAAACCAAGCTGTCACCATCTTCGACCAATTGTTTTAAAGGGAGTTGTTTTAAATTGGAATTCAATTGATTGTACAATGCTGTAATGCTTGTTTGAAGCGATTCGTCAACTTGGTCTTTTGTTAAAATGCTAATGGTCATAAAGAATACTTTTTTATAAAGTTCACCTGAGCTCGAATAACCGGCTAATATGTTATTCTAGTTTTTAATCATTTTATAAACACATGTCCGGTCGAGCGCAGTCGAGACCTCATTGAAAATAATGAATTTTGCCAACCTCTCGACTGCGCTCGAGGAGACATATGCCGATTTATTGACCTCTGATCATATGATGCCAAATTTTAAATCGAGCTCATATCAAAGTTATGAAGATGCGCGCCATTCGAAAGAAGATTCCAAAAAATTGGCATTTATCGTATATTTAAAAGCTGACCCTTCAATAGATGAAAAAAATAATCCTGCTTTTTACCCTATTCTTTCTTTTTGCCGAAAAAGCCAGTTCTCAGGCCATAAACGATACCCTTGTGGTCGGTTATACGACCGCACCACCTTTTATCGTTCAGAATGGTGAAAATCTTGAAGGCATCAATATTTGGCTTTGGAACCGTGTTGCCAAAGATTTGAAATTGAACTATCGTTTGGTAGAAATGGAATTTACCGAAATGCTCGATTCTCTGAAAAATGGCGCTATTGACATAAGCATCAACCCTTTGACCATTACCAGTGAACGGCATAAGAGAATGGACTTTACCGATTCGTTCTATGCATCGAACTCCACCATTGCAGTGGCCGAAATTTCCTCGTTTCAGAAATTTATCAGTTTTATCAGAGGTTTTTTCAGCGCCAATTTCATCAAGGGCATGATGGTGCTTTTGTTGATCATATTTTTGTTCGGATTGGTTGGATGGTATTTCGAGCGCAAGAAGAATCCTGAACAGTTTCGGACCGGTCGCAAGGGAATCTGGGACGGACTCTGGTGGTCCGCCGTTACCCTGACCACCGTAGGCTATGGCGATAAGGCCCCGCGGACCAGATGGGGCAAGGTGGCGGCGTTGGTATTGATGTTCGGGGGGCTGCTCTTTATTTCCGGACTTACGGCGAGTATCGCGTCGAGCCTTACAGTAAACCAACTGAACAATAATCCCGATGGCTTCAATGCGTTCAAGGAACGTGAAGTCGGCACGATAAAAAATTCGAGCACTCTGGGCTTTTTAAAATCCCATTTTTTTAAAAATTTAAAAGAATTTGACGGAGTGCAAGAAGGCCTGGCGGCTTTGAACAATAACCAAGTCGAGGCCTTTATTTACGATGAGCCCATTCTAAAATACCGTATAGCGCAGGATTCTATACTGCAAAAAATATCGATTTTGCCCATAAAATTCGATGTCCAATTCTATGCTTTCGGAGTGGCAAAAGCGCGACCGCTGTTGGAAAGCACGATTTCACAACGTATCCTTGAAATAACGGAGACCAATGAATGGCAAGTCGTACTCAATGAGTATGGATTGACCGAACTCTAAAACCCTACGGCCGTATCGTCCCCACGTTTATCGGCACCCCCTTCAAGTCGCCCATCGGGCAAAACACGAATGGCATCGACCTTGCCGATAATCGGTGTTCTATCTTGATTGATGATATATCCTTTTGATTCCAGTTCCGATTTGAGGGTCTCGGAAAAACCATCGGGTTCAAAAATGACCATATCGGGCAGCCATTGATGGTGAAAACGGGGTGCGTTGACCGCATCTTGCATACTCATATCGAACTCATAGGTATTCAAGATAGTCTGTGCGACCGCGGTAATGATCGTCGAACCTCCCGGTGTGCCCACCACCATATATAATTGTCCGTCTTTTTCAACAATGGTCGGGGTCATGCTGCTGAGCATTCTTTTCTCAGGCGCGATGCTGTTCGCTTCGGCCCCGATGAGTCCGAACATATTGGGCACGCCGGGTTTGGCACTAAAATCGTCCATTTCATTGTTCAAGAAGAAACCAAGTTCATCGCTATAAAGCTTGGAACCGTAGGCACCGTTCAAGGTAGTCGTCACCGAGACCGCATTGCCCTCGGCATCGACGATGGAGTAGTGGGTCGTTTCCATACTTTCGACGATCTCAATTTCACCATGCCGCACATCTTCGGATTTTGTGGCGGCCTCGAACGAAAAGTTTTCCATGCGCTCTTTTAAATAGGAGGAACTTAAAAGCACATCTAAGGGAATTTCAACAAAATCGGGATCCCCCAAAAAGTAGTTGCGATCGGCATAGGCCCTTCGGGACGCTTCGGTAAACAATTGGACCGTTTTGGCCGAATTATGGCCAAATTCGGCGATGTCATAGGGTTCGATCATCTTGAAGATCTGATTGATCGTCACCCCGCCGCTACTCGGCGGACTCATCGAGATAATGCGAAGGTCTTTATAGGTGAAAATGATTGGCTGCCTCCATTTGGCCTCATATTTTTCCAAGTCCTCCTCAGTAATATACCCTCCTTTTTCCTGAATGAACCGGGCCAAGGTCTTGGCCGTTTCACCTTTGTAAAATCCGTCGCGGCCATTTTCGGCAATTCTTTTCAAAGTATTGGCCAATACCGGGTATTTGATGGTATCGCCTGCCTTGCAGCCTATCGGAAAACTGGTAATTCCGCCATTGACCTCTAGAATGGACGCCTTGAAATTTTCAAAGCGACCGGCTTGTTTCTCGGTCACTACCACCCCTTTTTCGGCAAGGGCGATTACCGGGGCCAAAATTTCCTCCCACGGCATGGAGCCGAACTTTTGGTGCACTTCGAAAATTCCCGCAACCGTGCCCGGTACACCGACCGCGGTTGCCCCTTGGGTGCTCATTCCCGGGATGACATTTCCGAGAGAATCGAGGTACATATCCTTATAGGCGGACAAAGGTGCTTTTTCCCTGTAGTCAATTCCGCCCACATCACCATTATTGCGTCGGTAGACCATAAAGCCTCCGCCACCTAAATTTCCCGCAAACGGATAGGCAACGGCCAGCGCCAACTCGGTAGCTACCATGGCATCAAAGGCGTTGCCGCCCTTTTCGAGAATATCGGATCCGATTTTCGAGGCCTCGACCCTTGCCGAGACGACCATTGCCTTTTCGGTGACCAGCCCCGTAGGCGCCGCGGGTTGTTTCTTGCAATGGACAAAAAGGAGCAATAAAAGACTGGCGAAAAAAAGTTTCTTCATAGTGATATGTATTTCTGCTTTGAAAAGATAATCAATTCATCAAAAAAGGAAGTGAACTCGACCTCGAAAGCCTCATAGTGTTCCTCAAGGTCAAGAATCGCAAAATTCATTTTCGATTTGTTCTGCGTTCTGCGGTTCATACCGTTCAATACCTTGCCGATACCTTCCATTTTTGAATAGTTGTAGATCCAGTTATCGGCGATCATGTAGGGCATCATCCGTTTTACGCCTTGCGGAAGAATGACATAGTTATCCTCCAAAAGGTCATAAAAATGCTCAACAAAAACATCGAGCGGGGTGTTCGAATAGGCGCTCCAATTCTTGGCCAAAAAATGGTCATAAAAAATATCGACGATGACACGGCTGTAATGACTATAATTTTTATGCAGCCTTTTACTGCTTTTTTTGGGAATGTCATGGGCATCGGTGTACGTGTCGATAGCGCGATGCAAAAGAACACCCTTTTGAACCCGCTCGGGCAAGTGTTGGTACTTATTGCCCCGAATACTGTCGGCGATAAAATTGCCGAGTGTCACTTCATCATCTCCAAAGGAAAGATAGATATGCGCTAAAAAATTCATCGGCATAAATTACAAAGAAGCGCAATAGTAATACTGCCCAACCGTTTATATTTGCACAAACTTTATAAACACCATGACCTTAATCAAATCAATTTCTGGAATACGGGGTACCATAGGAGGCGGCCCCGGAGACAATCTTACCCCCATCGACGCCGTCAAATTTGCGGCCGCTTATGGCGTGTGGCTCAAAGACCAATCGCAAAAAAGCGACTTAAAGGTCGTCATTGGCCGTGATGCGAGACTCTCTGGCGAGATGATCCAGAATTTGGTTGTGTCTACCTTGATCGGATTAGGGATCGATGTGGTCGATCTTGACTTTTCGACCACACCGACCGTTGAAATTGCGGTGCCCTTGGAAAATGCCGATGGCGGCATTATTTTGACCGCCAGCCATAACCCCAAACAGTGGAACGCTTTAAAGCTCCTGAACGAAAGAGGCGAGTTTTTAGATGCCGTTCAGGGTGCCAAAATATTGGCGATCGCCGAAAAAGAGGATTTTAACTTCAGCGAAGTGGATGATCTGGGTGCCATCACAAAGAACGATGCCTATTTCGATATTCATATCGACGAAGTATTGAACCTGTCGCTGGTGGATGCCGAGACCATTAGAAAGGCCGGTTTTAAGGTAGTGGTAGACGGTGTGAATTCCACCGGGGGCATTGCGATACCCAAACTTTTGGAGGCCTTGGGCGTAGAAGTAGTCAAATTGTATTGCGATCCTACGGGGCATTTTCCGCATAATCCTGAGCCGTTGAAAGAACATCTGGGCGATATTTGCGATTTGGTCGTCAAAGAAAAGGCGAACTTTGGCATTGTCGTGGATCCCGATGTTGACCGCCTCGCCTTTATCAGCAACGATGGTGAAATGTTCGGTGAAGAATATACCCTGGTCGCCTGCGCGGATTATGTGCTGGGCAAAACGAAGGGAAATACGGTCTCGAACCTTTCCTCTTCAAGGGCATTGCGCGATATTACCGAAAAACACGGCGGAACCTATGAGGCCGCGGCCGTGGGCGAGGTGAACGTGGTCACCAAAATGAAGGCCAACAATGCCATAATCGGTGGCGAGGGCAATGGGGGCATCATTTATCCTGAAAGCCATTATGGCCGTGATTCGTTGGTCGGTACGGCCCTGTTCTTAATGCTAATGGCCGAAAGGGGAGGAACGGTCGCCGAACTTCGGGCCAGCTACCCCGCCTATTTTATGGGGAAGAAAAAAATTCAGTTGACGCCCGAATTGGATGTGGACGGAATTTTAAAGGCCATGGCCGAAAAATATAAAAACGAGGACATTTCAACCATTGATGGTGTAAAAATCGATTTTCCCGACAACTGGGTGCACCTTCGAAAATCGAATACCGAACCGATCATACGTATTTATACCGAGGCCAAAAGTCAAGACGAGGCCGATGACCTTGGCGAAAAGATCATTGCCGAGATCAAGAAAATTGCGGGGTTGGGGTAGGAAAGCGTTTAAAGCTTTCAGTTTTCTTCGCTAGATTTTAGATACGTATCAAAAAAGGGAAGCATATCATTTAATGCACGACCATCGTCGGTCCATAGTTTATTTCCATGTGTTCCGATGTATTCTTCTGCATAATGGTTAATTCCTAGGTTTTCTAATTTCTTGCTAAACAATTCACAAGTTACGGGTATCAATTCGTGTTCTTCGTTCCTTCCCCAATCCAATTTTAATGCTTTAAGTTTCTTTAGATTCCCTATATAATCGTCTACCATTCCAATTGCGGATTTATTTTGCCAGATTTCTAAGATTTTATGATTGACAACAATTTCATCGTTAATGTATTCGTATGGAAAATCTGCAAAATAGGGTGGATTATCAAGATTAGGTGAATATGCCCTACCCATAGCTACTATCACATTAGCTTCGAATTCATTCCATCCCGTAACAACTTGTTCAGGTGTTATTTCATTAATTCTTCTGTACGCCGAACCATGTATTCCCAAGCTCTCCGTTATTCCAAGAGTAGCTGGTGACAAAGCATAGACGGTTGAAAACACATCAGGAAACAACATGCCCATTTTTAGGGCACCTTGCCCACCCATGGAATGGCCTGCCACCCCTCGACCATCTTTATTGGCTATGGTTCGAAAATTTTTGTCAATAAATGCTACGAGGTCTTTTCCGGTAAAATCGGCCCATTTACCGGTCAATTCCGAATTCGTATACCAACTTCCTCTATATAGAGTATGTTGGTCAGGCATCACAACAATGACCGGTTTTATCTTTTTGAGTGCAATGGCCTTATCCAGTAGTTTGTCAAACTTATCTTCAGAAACCATAAGGCTGTCACTCCATGTAAAACCATGTAAATAATAGATTACGGGATAACTTTGCTCGTTTTCATCATACCCGGGAGGGAGGTAGATTGTCAATCTACGGGTAGGATTTTCTCCGCCTGGATTTTCCAATAGTTCTGAATATAGTTTTTTTACTACTACTTTTCCTTCTGGAAATTGTGCTATGCCCAGATTTGTTGTCAGTAGAATGCCAAAAAATAACAAAATTGAGTTTTTCATACGGCTTTGTTTTTAATGTGCTCGATTGTTCATGTTATTATGATATGTACTATTAGTATTCCTGTTAATTGAAGAGGGATACCATTGTTCAATCAAATAATCGGGGGAGGTTTGTGCCTTGTAGCACCTAAATGTAGGAAATTCTTTGGTTAATAATTACGTAAGAGCGTACTATTGAAAATTTTAGGGGTTTTGAACATCCCCCTGTTGGCTTTGCCAACTTCCCCCTTCCAAGGGGGAATTTAAATTGTCCCTTCGAAGGGACAGCCAAAACAAAGTTTTGGCAGGGATGTCCTGAATGTATAATTATAATGAGTTTCTTAATTCTACAACGGTCTGTTCAAGTTTCAGCAACACACTGAACATTTGCTGTTTTACTTCTCTGTCGGAAAACCGCAAAAACCGAACGCCTTCTTTTTCCAACCGGCCTTGTCTTCTAGTATCATATTCGTATTTGAAATCGTGGCTGCAGCCAACAATTTCTATGGCGAGCATCAGTTCATGGCAATAAAAATCAACGATGTAATCCAGAATAGGTACTTGTCTGTGAAACTCGACCCCATAAGCCTTCTTTTTGATTTTTTGCCAGAGCAAGACTTCCGATAACGTGCTGTTTTTTCTCAATTCTCTGGCGTATTCCTTCAGCTTTGGGTTGTAAGGTAGAATTTTGTTTCCCATGGGGTGTAAGATACACTGCCGTGTTGATGAAGTCAACTTTGTTGCTTAAAAAGACATCCCCCTGTTGGCTTTACCAACTTCCCCCTTCAAAGGGGGAATTCCATTGCACAAAATTGTCCCTTCGTAGGAACAGCCCCGAGTATTCGGGGCAGGGATGTGACTTGACACGAATGCGCTCACCGCGTAAATACATGCCCCTGTTCTGCGAAGCAGAACTTTGGCCCTTATTAGAGGGAATAAAATAACTAAAACGCAGCCTTCTGTTCTTGCAAATAAGCGTTGCGGACCCGTTTGGCTGTTTTATGGTCGCCGGTATGGCTCCACCCGGGAGGCATGACGATGTATCGGAGTTTGTTCATAAGTCCGGGTGCGCTCCAGACATCCTTGGCCAAGGCTACGATCTCACCAAAGTATACATCCAAAAAATCACCTGAATTCATTTCACGGGTGATTCCGTATTCGATCTGTACGTTTCGGTCTTCATCTTGATAGGTATTAAAGACCTTGTCCCAGATGTTCAATAGGTTGCAGAAATTGGTATCCATGTACAACGGGTTTCGCGCGTGGTGCACCCGATGGTGCGACGGTGTCAATATGATATTGTTGAGAAAACCAAGCCTGCCGTCTTTCAATAAATTTTCGCCAATATGTATGAAAGCCCCCCAAGTGCCATCGATGAACATGATCAAGAACAGCATTTCAGGCTGTACACCCAATAAGATGCAGACCGTGGTGCGAATGGCATCGGCATAGGGCGCCTCCAAAAAAAAGTGCGCATGTGTAACCGATAAATTCATATCCTCGGGAGCATGGTGCGTGGAATGCAGGCACCAGAACAACCGTACCTTATGGCCCCAATAGTGGTAAAGAAAATGGCCGAATTCCCAAACGATGTACCCATAAATAAACCAATACCAGGTCAGGCTGGTCTGAAAAGGAGCTATGGGCTGTAATAGGCCAATGATGTAGGTGACCATCGCAATCGCGATAAACCGACCGACAAACCTATTGAAGATATAGATCAAGAAATTGACCTTATATACCTTGGCCTGAGGCTTTTTGTAAATAAATCCTAAAATCAGCTCAAGCAATAAGAGCAAGGGAATGATCGGGTAGATGAGCGAGACGATACCGTCATAGGTGCGGAATACGCTATAGTCGCCCGCCCGTAATATTTCCAAAGCTTGGGATATTCCCAAAAAGCCGATGATTTCGTTGAATAGTGTTTCGAGTATTTCCATATCATTTGGTGGTTGTTGGTTTTGGTGTTCGAAAATATACCTCCTTAAAATTAAAAAGAAAACAATTCGATAAATGACTTGCTTGAACAAACGGAAAGTGCTGTCAAGCAATGTAATAAGAGCCTATTTAAATGCCTCTGGCACTTTGTCGCGATGTTTCCAACGTTTGTGCGTCCATAAATAATGCTCTGGGCGTTCCCGTATCTGTTGTTCGGTAAGTGCCAAAAACTTTTTGGTTATTTCGTAGGGTTCGGTTTGCTTGCCCGATAACGTGATCGGAATGAACTCCGCTTGATAATAACCTCTTTTGACCTTGGAAACCTTGAGAAAAACGACGGCGAGATCGAATTTTCGGGCCATGGTCTCAGTGCCCATGAATACCGGCACGGTAACGCCCATGAATGGGTGCCAGTAATGGGCTTGCGATACCATCGGAGACTGGTCGCTGACCATGCCATAGATGCCCCTTACGCCGTTTTTTTCATTTCTGACCACCGTTTTGACCGTTTCTTGGGTGGTAATCAGTGTGGTATTCCAACGTGAACGGAGCTTCTTGGCCAGTTTGTCGAAATACTTGTTCGCTATCTTTTGATAAACGGCATACCCCTTGCTAGTTACATAAAGGTTTAGACTAACGTTCCACTCCCAATTCGCATAGTGCGCGCAGGGTACCAAAATACTCTTTTCCGTTTCAATTCTTTGAACCAGTTCGACATTGGTGATATGATATCTTTTTTTGACCTCTTTTTTTGAAAGGTTCATGGTCTTTACCATTTCGAGGAACATGTCGCACATGTGCCTATAGAATTTTTTTTCGATGGTTTTGCGCTCGCCCTTCGATTTGGTGGGAAATGCCAGTTCAAGATTTTGGGCAACTACCTTCTTTCGGTATCCAAAAACACGATAGACCAAAAAATAGACGATGTCTGAAAAGCCGTAGAAAAGCTTATGGGGTAGTATGGAGATGCACCAGATTAAGGGGTACACCAGTATAAAAACGAAGAGCTGCATGCAATGGCTTATCAATGTGCAAATATAGCTATATTTGGCACTAAATAACATCGGACCGCTTATGTACGACCTCCATTTAGTGACCATTGCCATTATTGCCGCCAATGTGCTGGTATCAATGAAGGGATTCAACGATTCCGCTTTTTTCGAACGCTATAAATTCGGAATAGGCCCCATACGTGCGGGCCAGAAAGATCGTATGGTCACTTCGGGATTTCTGCATGTCGACCTTACCCATTTGTTGTTCAACATGATCACGCTCTATTTCTTTGCCGATAGGGTCATCAATTGGTTCGGTGCCGGTAAATTTCTGATCATCTATTTTGTAAGTCTGGTGGCAGGGAGCCTATTGGCCCTGTTTTTTCATAAAGATGAGCCTTATTATAGTGCAGTAGGGGCGAGTGGGGCCGTAACGGGCATTTTGTACGCGGCCATTTTATTAGATCCGGGCATGAACCTGTATTTAATGTTCATACCTATTCCCATACCGGCCTATGTATTGGGTATCGGGTATTTGTTGTATTCCATATACGGCATGAAGAACCGATTGGGCAATATAGGCCATACGGCCCACTTTGGGGGCGCGATAGGAGGTTTCGCCACAACATTGCTTTTTGAACCCAATCTCTTGTTCACGGAAACTTTGATGGTGGTACTATTGGCCATACCGATTGTGATACTTTTTGCGCTTGAAAAGATGGGGAAGCTATAGGCCGTCTCCCTGTATTTCACTGGTATTTTCGTGAATTTGGTCCGTTTTGGGCCAAGCTTGTTCCAATTTTATTGCATTTCAGCGAAAAGTATGCATTAAAATATACCTTATTGATATTTTTGACGTTACGTTAGAACCCAAATCTAACTAGTAAACCTACTTAGTGATGAAAAAAATTTCCATAGCGGCAATAGCAGCAGTTTTTATTATTCTTTCTTGTAGTGACGAAACTACGGTCTATAGCGACCCCACCGAAGATACTTTGATGGAAAATAGCGAAACGGTGCTTGAAAACAGTGTCGTCTTCGATAATTCTGGAGTACTCGATATCTTTGAGGAAAATAGCCTGACGGGCAAGTTTTCGCCAACGGCAAAAAACGGGCAGGCCGGTGATTATCCGTTGACCCTTGTGGCCCAAATAACACCGCCATCGTTCAACGGTGGGGAGAACTTAACGGCCTCACATGTATTTGTGGAAGGCGACTATGCCTATGTTTCCTACAATACGGTCGAAGATGCCTATGTCGGTGGCATCGATATCATCGATGTAAGGGATCCGAACCGGCCAAGGGTAAGGTCTCGCCTGTACTACGTAAATGCCGACATTAACTCGATTACCTATAACGACGGATATGTTTATGCGGTCGGGGGTGTTGATTCAGAGAAATCGGTAAGGGCCACGAGTAATTCGTTTGTTGCCAAGATAAGGGCTTCATATGGATATTTGGACACAAGTAATATCGTCTATGGATTTCAAGAGGGTTTTAACGCAAACGATGTTAGGGTTACCTCAAATTCGGTACTTGTCACCAGTGGAAGAGATGGTTTTTTAACCGTTTATAACAAGGCTGATATGACCGTTCAGAACTCGGCGCCCTTTGCAGATCTACGTTCTGTCGCTTTAAACGGAAGTTCCATTGCCGTTTTAGATGCCAGTAAAGGTGTCGACCTATTGGATGCCAACCTACAGACCGTTCGTGAAATTACCATAGATTCAGACTTTGGCAGCGCTTCAAAACGAACCTTGGACTTTTCAAGTGACAGGATCGTGGTGTCCGAGGGGTCTAACGGTGCCGGTATATACGACCCGAATACAGGTTCATTGATAGAATACGTGCCCATTTTGGTAAACCCAGAGGGAGTTGCAGAAAGCGATATTGTTACGAATGCGGTAGCGTTGAACCAGGAAGTATTGCTGATGGCGAACGGTGGTGCCGGTCTAAGTTTATCGGAAGACCAAGGCAACAATACCGATTTGGTAGGTATCATCGAACTTAATGGATCGATCAATTTTGTGGCCTCCAAAGATGACTATATTTTTGCCGCTTCAGGCAAGGAAGGTCTGCAGGTCATCAAATTGAACAGGCCCAATGAAAGCCTTGTGACCCGGTGCGCATCACTGCCCGCTTATAGTGGAAGTTCCAATTTGGTCGTCGCGCAAGGAGAAACCCAAGAGTACCGTGGTGCGAAAAGGTTCAACAGTATAACGGTCGACGGTTCTCTGCTGCTTTGCGGATCATGGACAACCAACAACAGTAATTTCATAAACGAAAACGGATTGTTCGAAATGAACGGAGTTTTGTCGGTAGGTCGTAATAACAAGCGAAAGAACATTACCTTAGGTAAAAATGCCACTTTAAGGGTAGAAGGCAATCTGAATATCTACGGGGACTTGATTTTGGAAGATGGTTCCACCATTGAATTTTTAGGTGGAAGTTCAGAGGCAAACATTTTTGGTAGTGTAAAGAAATCAGGTAATGTAACGGTCAAAGGCCAATTTCTTGACGTGCGTAATAAATTCTAAAACAGTAGATAAGATTCAAAACAAAATGCCCCGACCAATTTTGGTCGGGGCATTTTCCGTTCTTGGGGCTTCGGCCCTAATTCAATAGCTCCGCTACCTTTTCTTCAAGGGCGGCACCCCGTAAATTCTTGCCGACGATGACCCCGTTCTCATCCAAAAGAAATGCTGCGGGTATGGCGTCTACATTATAGAGTTTGGCAATGGGATCGTTGAAATAAGCCAAATTAGAAATCTGGCTCCAGACCAATCCGTCATCGGCTATTGCCTTGTTCCAATCCTCTGCCTTTCTGTCCAGCGAAACACCTACGATATTAAGTCCTTTATTATGATATTTATTGTAAACCTTCAGTACATTAGGATTCTCGGCCCGACAAGGTTTGCACCATGCCGCCCAAAAATCAACAAGGGTGACCTTGCCCATGGCATCTGCAAGGGCCAATTCCTTACCGTCTGGCGTTGGGCCTGAGAAGAGTGGGGCTTTAGCGCCGATTTCAGTACTTTTCTCTCGTTCTACCATCAACTTCATTTCTTCGAGTTGGTCCAATACCTTTTTTGCCGTTCCCGTTTTCCGCATATTCTCGGAAAGTCCATCATAAAGGGTTTGAACCTCATCCATGGGGAACATCCTTGAAGCGATTACCCGTTCCAATAGCAAAACAGATATCAAGGCATCAGGATTTTCTTTAATGAAGTTGACATCAAACTCCCGGGCTTCATCTTGAAGGTCGTTCATTTCATCGTTCAACGCTACCGTTGTGGCTTCATCCTTTGCCAAGGCGGCCTTTTGATAATCTTCTTGGATCGACCTTACCTTACTTGATATGGCCTGGGAATTTTCCATATAATCGGCAAAAAAGCCGTTTTGTGGCCCGCCCGCCAGTTTAGGCAGCCCCAGGCTATCTTTATGTGCGGTGACCATTACCTCACTGTTTTCGAGGATTACCGGAGAATAGCCCAGGAGTTTGTCGATAAAGACATAGTGTACTTCAGGTGCGTCAACGGGCTCTCCGCTAAAGACATACATACCATTTTCAACGGTAGTGGTGTCTACATCTACGGGAACCATATTTTCGCCCATTTTCCTCAAAAAGACCTGGGTGCCGTTTTCAACTTCACCCGTGAGATTTCCGGTTATGGTATATCCTTGAGGTTTTTGACTACAGGCCAAAAGTAATAAGGCAATTGCCGTGACCAATATTGGTTTTTTCATCTAATGCGTTTTAAGCGACAAAAATAGCGATATAAGCGGATATAAAAAAAGTCCTGAAATTAAATCCTCAGGACTTTCGATGAAGTATGTGACTCTTAAAACTGATACCTAACGCCGAGGGCAACGTCAAAATCGAAACGATCGGAAAAATTTCCATACCCCACAACCCCGATTTCAGGTCTGATATCCAACGACAATAAAAGCGGAAAATCGAAATTATATTCGATTCCTATATCTCCGGCAGCAAATACGAACAATCCTCCTTCGGGTTCGACCGCAGGACCAAGGTTGGCGGCAACGGGATCGAAGTTGACGCTTCCGGCACCGCCTCCGACACCGTAATACCAATTGAAATTGCCATCGATACTATGGATCCATTGAAAAACACCGGCAAGTTTTATGGCGTCGTATTGACGATGGTCGCGCCATCCAAGATCAAGTTCCAACCGGTTGTACCTAAAAAGTGATTTTTGATATGAAATTTCGGCACCGAAGCCGTCGCTATCGCCCAAGCGCAGTCCTATGGCGTGATCTGAAATCTCTTGGCCTCTGACGCTCAAAGCGATAAAGAAAATAACTAATGGAATGATTTTCGTGATTTTCATATAGTCTAGAATTAAGTTTAATTTTAAAACATAGGGTTCAAGAGTAAAAACTTACTTTAGCCTTTAAAATTGTTCAACGGTGACCAAATATTTACTCAAAGAATTAAAGAATGAACTAGAAGGTGAACTTCAAACGGATGCGTTGACTACGGCGCTTTATGCCACAGATGCCTCAGTCTACCGTAAGATTCCTTTGGCAGTGGCATTTCCAAAAACAATTGAAGACATCAAGAAACTGGTTCGGTTCGCCCAAAAGAATAATGTGGGACTTATACCGAGAACAGCGGGTACTTCTTTGGCAGGGCAATGTGTAGGAGAGGGAATCGTAGTGGACGTATCGCGCTATTTTACGCGCATAATCCATCTCGATGAACAAAAAAAACAGGTTACCGTGCAACCCGGTGTCATTCGTGACGAACTCAATCAGTATTTAAAGCCGTTCGGACTTTTTTTTGGGCCGAATACCTCTACATCCAATCGTTGTATGATCGGCGGCATGGTGGGTAATAACTCTTCGGGGACTACATCGATACAATATGGGGTGACCCGAGACAAAGTGGTATCTATGCGAACCATACTTTCGGACGGAAACCTGGTCGAGTTCAAGAAGCTTTCCGATGATGGTTTCAATCGAAAACAGTACGACAATACATTTGAAGCATCTATTTATAGAAATGTATTTAATGAATTAACAAACAAAGAAATACAATCAAACATTTTAAGAGAATTTCCAAAAACGGAAATACATCGTAGAAATACAGGTTATGCGGTCGACGCCCTCTTAAAATACGAACGGTTTGGAGGTGATGAACCTGAAATCAATCTTTGTGAACTGCTCTGCGGCAGTGAGGGAACATTGGCCTTTACGACCGAAATCACTGTACAATTAGATGATTTGCCGCCTAATTTGTCGGCGATGGTGGTCACGCATTACGAAACCTTGGAGCATTGCCTGGCAGATGTCGCCCCTGTAATGGGGCATGACCTGCATACTTGCGAAATGATGGACAAGGTTATTCTCGATTGTACCAAAAATAATCGGGAGCAATTGAAAAACCGCTTTTTTGTCGAAGGGGATCCTGCGGCTTTATTGATGTTGGAGGTTCGGGACTCTTCGCCAGAAGGACTTGACGGCCAACTGCAAAACCTCTTGGAGACCATCGATAAATCAGGTCGCAGTTATGCCAGTCCGATTTTACGCGATGCAGATATCAACAAGGCCGTGGAGCTTCGAAAGGCGGGTCTGGGCCTATTAGGAAATATCGTGGGCGATAAAAAAGCGGTTGCCTGTATCGAAGATACCGCGGTCGCTCTAGAAGACCTTGAAGATTTCATAGGTGAGTTCACAAACATAATGAAAGATTACGGACAAGAAGCGGTCTATTATGCCCATGCCGGTGCGGGGGAACTGCACTTGAGACCGATTCTGAACCTGAAAAAATCAAACGATGTTGCCTTGTTCAGGTCGATTACGACCGACGTTGCGAAGCTGACCAAGAAATATCAGGGGTCCTTTAGCGGGGAGCATGGCGATGGCATTGTAAGGGCCGAGTTCATCCCGATGATGATAGGCGAGGAGAATTATGAACTATTAAAGCGGATAAAGTCCTATTTTGACCCGAAAAATATCTTTAATCCCGGTAAGATCGTTGACGCTTATCCCATGGACCGTTCGTTGCGTTACGAGGTAGACCGCAATGAGCCAAATATCGGGACGTTGCTTGATTTTTCAGATAGCCAGGGCATACTCAAAGCGGCTGAAAAATGCAACGGAAGCGGTGATTGTAGAAAAACCCACCACATGGCCGGGGCCATGTGCCCGAGCTATCACGCCACGAAAAACGAAAAGGATACAACTCGGGGTCGGGCAAACGCCTTGCGTGAATTTTTGACAACTTCTGAACGGCCGAACAAATTTGACCAGAAAGAACTAAAAGAGGTTTTCGACCTTTGCCTGAGTTGCAAAGCCTGTTCGAGTGAATGCCCCAGCAATGTCGATGTCGCCGCCCTGAAAGCGGAGTTCCAATACCAATATCAAGAAACCAATGGCTATTCAATGCGGGCGAAGTTGTTTGCCAATAACCATAGATTGAACAAATGGGCAAGTAAGGCCCCTGGCATTGTAAACGCCGTCTATTCTTCAAAGATAATAGGGCGGCTTGTGAAGAAATTGGCGGGAGTGGCTGCGGAACGCAGTTTCCCAAAAATTTACAGCTTTGATTTCGATAAACATCTCTTATCGATTAAAAATGAAAAAGTTAATACAAGAAAATCAATAATATTATATATTGATGAGTTTACCCGGTATTTGGATGTTGAGGTCGGCAAGGACGCCATTGAGGTGCTTGTGGGCTTGGGATACGACGTGCAGCTTTTTTATGCCGAAAGCGGGCGCGCCCACCTTTCGAAAGGTTTTTTAAGGCAGGCCCAAAAACTCGCCCAGTCGAATATTCCCATGCTAAAGAAATTTGCGGATGAAAAAATACCCGTAATCGGATTGGAACCTTCCGCCATTTTGACCTTCAGGGATGAGTATAGGCGTTTGTCGCCCGAAAATGTCACGGACGACATGGAAAAAAATTGTTTTCTGATCGAGGAATTCATAGCGCAGCAAATCGAAGTCGGGGAGATTACACCGGATCTATTCACTTCAAAGTCCCAAAAAGTCAAGATTCACAATCATTGTCACCAAAAGGCCTTGAGCAATCAAAAGGTTACCTTTGATATATTGAACCTGCCCGTGAACTATGAGGTTTCCATTATTGCCTCGGGATGTTGCGGAATGGCCGGTTCCTTCGGTTACGAAAAGGAACACTACCTAACGAGCATGCGTATTGGCGGTTTAAAATTATTCCCGGCCATCGACAAAACCGACGGTGATGTATTGATCGCCGCAAATGGAACGAGTTGCAGGCATCAAATTTTCGACGGCACAAAAAGAAAGGCCAAGCACCCGATATCGATCCTTAAGAACGCCTTAGTCCAATAGGGATTCGCCCTTCATTTCGTTTTGCATTTTTTCAGCCATTATCGAGGCCAGCAATTCTTGCATGTCCATATCCTTCAATTCGACATCGGCAAAGAATGGTGAAAGCTTGTCATGACTATATTGGTATATTTTCCACCGTTTGAAGGAATATTCAAGTGCGGTCAGGTTTTCTACCCAATCGCCGGAGTTCAAATACATGCAACCTCCCTTTTTTGTGGTTCTTATTTCTTTTTTCGGTTGGTGAATGTGACCACATATGACATAGTCATATTCATTTTCGATTGCCAATTCAATCGCCGATTTTTCAAAATCGGACACGTATTTTAATGCACCCTTGACGCTGTTCTTTATTCTTTTTGACAAGGAGTAGCGTTCACTTCCCATTTTTTGCAACGCCCAGTTTACGACCCTGTTCAGAACAATAAGCAGGTTGTACCCATAGCCGCCCAGTTTGGCAAGCCACTTTGCGTTTTGAATCGAAATATCAAAAATGTCCCCGTGAAAGAACCAAGCCTTTTTGCCGTCCAGGTTTAGGACCAATTTGTCCACGATGTGTAAGTTGCCCATTGAGGTGTCGCTGAATTTTCTAAGGGTCTCGTCATGATTTCCGGTAATGTAGTACACCTCGGTGCCTTTCGATGCCATTTCGATCAGTCTTCGAAGTACTTTCATGTGGGTAGTAGGAAAGTAGCGTTTGTTGAATTGCCACATATCGATAATGTCGCCGTTCAAAACCAATCGTTTGGGCTGAATGCTGTTCAGGTATATAATGAGTTCGTCGGCATGGCAACCATAGGTTCCTAGGTGAACATCTGATATAACGGCAATATCGATCCTTCGTTTTTTCAATCAAAATAGTTTTCACAAAACTAAACCCTTCGGTATAATTGAACGATTGTGCAAAATCATGATTTCATGACGGTATGGTTAATTCTGTATTAATAATCGCTGTCTTTGTTAAGACATCATTAAGCACGGGGTAAATTTTTCTATCTCTCTTTTAAGATTTACCTTTGAGGGAACATTTTGAAAATATTTAAAAGAGGTAAGGGGCGGTTGTTTCAATGGATTTGTAGACTGCCCGTTTGTCTTCTAACCCTTTAGCTTTTACGAATGCCCGGAAACATTTTTGGTAATCTTTTTAAATTGACAACTTTTGGCGAATCGCACGGGGTTGCCATTGGTGGAGTTGTGGACGGATGCCCTGCCGGTGTGGAGATAGACCTGGATGCCATTCAAAAAGAATTGGATAGAAGAAAACCTGGACAGTCGGCCATCGTTACCCAACGAAAGGAACCCGATACGGTTGAATTCTACTCGGGGATATTCGAAGGAAAAACTACAGGTACGCCCATCGGTTTCGCGATTCACAATACCAATCAAAAATCAAGGGACTATTCGCATATCAAAGATTCGTACCGCCCTTCGCACGCCGATTTTGTGTATGACAAAAAATATGGTTTCAGGGATTATCGCGGTGGAGGTAGAAGTTCGGCCCGAGAAACGGCAAGTAGGGTGGTGGCAGGCGCTATCGCCAAACAGTTTTTAAAAGATATTAAGATCAACGCCTTCGTTTCTCAGGTGGGCGATATGAAGCTGGGAAAAAAATATACCGAGCTCGATTTGTCGTTGACGGAATCCAACCCCGTTCGTTGCCCAGATCTTGAAATGGCCTCGAAAATGGAAGCCTATATCAAAGCGATCAAGAAAGAAGGCGACACCATTGGCGGTATTATCACTTGCGTAGCGCAAAATGTTCCTGTTGGTTTGGGCGAACCTGTTTTCGACAAGCTGCATGCCGAACTCGGTAAGGCGATGCTGTCGATCAATGCCGTCAAGGGATTTGAGTATGGCAGCGGTTTCGAAGGGGTGAAAATGAAAGGTAGCGCGCACAATGATAAATTCAATTCCGATGGAAGCACTATTACGAATTATAGTGGTGGTATTCAGGGAGGTATAAGCAATGGAATGGATATATACTTTAATACTGCATTTAAACCTGTCGCCACGATCATACAGCCCTATGAGACTATCGACAAAAAGGGCAATAAGGTACAAACACAAGGTAAAGGCCGCCACGATCCTTGCGTGGTTCCCAGGGCAGTGCCGATCGTCGAGGCTATGACGGCCTTGGTATTGGCAGATTTCAAATTACTGGGGCGAACCTCAAAATTGTAGGCGTTTTCACCTCAAATTGGTATATTACCCATCTAAACCAGACTTAAATGCGAAAACTCGAATTACACTGGAAGATTCTGATCGGTATGGTATTGGGATTAGTGTTCGGCTTTGCCATGACCTATCCCGAATGGGGAAAGGATTTTGTGGTCGATTGGATAAGCCCTTTCGGAACGATCTTTATCAAACTTCTAAAGCTTATAGCAATACCCCTTATTCTAGCATCTTTGATCAAGGGAATATCCGATTTAAAGGATATTTCAAAATTCAGGAATATCGGGCTTCGCACTATTGGCATTTATATCGGTACTACTACGGTTGCCATAATCCTGGGGCTTATGCTCGTCAACATATTACAGCCGGGTAATGGTATCTCAGATGAAACCATTGATAAGCTGACGGCGACATATGCTTCCGATAGTGGCGTAGTTTCGAAATTGGAGGAAGCTACTAGACAAAAAGAAAGCGGTCCGCTGAAGTTTTTGGAAGACATGGTGCCCGATAATGCCGTTGCGGCGCTCGGCAATAATCAATTGATGCTACAGGTCATTTTCTTTACCATTTTTATGGGTATTTCGATGTTATTGATAGGCGAGGAAAAGGCAAGGCCCTTAAAGAATTTTTTTGATGCGCTGAACGATGTGGTTCTTAAAATGGTCGATTTGATCATGTTGACGGCACCTTTGGCCGTATTTGCGTTATTGGCCAATGTAGTGGTATCCTCCAGTGACCCTGAAATCTTGTTGGCCTTGCTCAAATATGCGGGTGTTGTTGTGCTTGGCCTGTTTTTGATGGTCGTCTTTTATTGTGTGCTGGTTTCGGTTTTTGCGAAAAAGAACCCTTTTTGGTTCTTAAAGCAGTTGAGTCCGGCGCAATTATTGGCTTTTTCGACCAGCTCAAGTGCGGCCACATTGCCCGTAACCATGGAAAGGGTCGAAGAGCATATTGGAGTGGACAAAGAAGTATCGAGTTTCGTGCTTCCGGTCGGTGCGACGATCAATATGGACGGCACCAGTCTATATCAGGGTGTTGCAGCTGTTTTCATTGCACAGGCATTGAGTTTTGACCTTCCGTTGACTGCACAGCTTACGATTGTATTGACGGCACTATTGGCCTCGATAGGCACCGCCGCCGTTCCCGGCGCCGGTATGGTCATGCTGGTCATCGTTTTGGAATCCGTAGGATTTCCCGCGGACAAATATGCCATTGGTTTGGCCTTGATATTTGCGGTGGACAGGCCACTGGATATGCTGAGAACTGTAATCAACATTACGGGAGACGCCACGGTAGCCACAATTGTGGCAAAGTCTGTTGGAAAATTGGGAGAACCCCATCCGCAGGAATGGGACGACCATTTGGACGAGGTAAGATAACCGCGACAGGTGTGGGCGGTAAAGTTTTCCAACGAATAACCTTGATTGTCAGATAACACTATGAAATTGAACGAATTTCCATATTCTTGGCAATATCCTTAAATAGAAGCCGATGAACATTTGTTTTTTGATGTACCCATGGAGCGAAATCGATGCCGAGAATGACACGAGCTTGGCCTTGATCCATGAATGTGTGAGACGTGGACATGGTGTCGCCATTTGCAGCCCTGCGAATTTGACGATACGAAATAGTGTGACAAATGCATTTTGCACCGTAATCAACCGAATGGATAAGGTGCCAGGAAGTTTGAAGTCATTTTATAAACAGGCGACCCTGCGCGAAGAAATGCTGCCCCTTGCGGGTTTTGATGTGATTTTCATGAGGGCAAATCCGCCTTTGGACCCCATAATGTTGAACTTTTTGGATTCGGTCAAAGATGATGTCTTTATCATGAACTCGCTTCAAGGACTTCGTGAGGCCAATAACAAGCTATATACCGCTGCTTTTGGTGATTCGCATAGCAATATTATACCCAAGACCCATGTTTCGAAAAACAAGGATTATCTCATTCGGCAGATAAAGGAATCGAAATCCGATAAGATGATTTTGAAGCCTTTGAACGGTTTTGGGGGTTCAGGGGTGATACTGATCGAAAAATCCGCGATGAGCAGTATAAAATCCTTGCTCGATTTTTATGTCACCAATTCCGATGGAACGTCGAACTATGTTATACTTCAAGAATATATAGCGGGCGCTGACCAAGGCGACGTTCGGATACTTCTGCTAAACGGTGAGCCGATAGGCGCCATGAGAAGGATCCCCGGTACCGAGGACCATCGTTCCAATGTTTCGGCCGGAGGGTCGATAGCCAGGCACAATATGACCAAGGGCGAAAAGGCCTTATGTAAACAGATAGGTCCTAAATTGGTCAAGGACGGACTCTTTTTCGTCGGTATCGACGTTATCGGCGGCAAACTGGTCGAAGTCAATGTAATGTCCCCTGGCGGAATAACCTATATGAACAAGGTGTACAAAACAAAGATCCAGGCAAAGGTCATTGATTTTGTGGAAAGTAAGGTGATGGACAAATTAAAGGCTTTTCAAAGACGCGCCCGATTACGCGATGAGGTCGAAAATGCATAGACTATCCATAGAAAATATTATCTCGAATATCGAGAACGAAATTCCGTTTGAAGCCGTTTCGAACGATTATTCGCTTACTTTGAAGATCGAGCACTATGCTCCGTACATCTGTGGTGCGGTACATGACGGACACCAATTTCGAAAATCACTTTGGGGTAACTGTACCCATACCGATTATGAACGATGGTATGAAGAAGACCCTTGCACAAAAGAAATGGTGCGGTCGCACCCTATCGTTATCGCAGGGTGCGACAGCCGTTTCGAATACGATTTGAACAGGCCGCCCGAAACCGCTATTTATGAGGATGCATGGGGCAAGCGACTTTGGAAAAATCCGTTATCTAAAAATGAAATGGAACAGAGTCTTTCAAAACATGCCAATTTTTACAAAATAGTTCATGCCCTTCTGCGAAAGATCGAGCACAAATATGGTAAGGCACTCGTTTTCGATATGCATAGCTACAACTGGAAACGATGGGAGAGGAGCGTTCCCGTTTGGAATTTGGGCACGGCAAATATCGACAATGGCCGTTTTGGAGAACTTGCTATGGCTTGGAGCCAAAAATTAGGCGGAATGCAATTGCCCAATAATATTGAATCTACCTCAAAAATCAACGATACTTTTCAAGGCAACGGTTATTTCTTGAAATACATCA
The DNA here is from genome assembly GCF_042611095.1 of Meishania litoralis. NCBI lineage: Bacteria > Pseudomonadati > Bacteroidota > Flavobacteriia > Flavobacteriales > Flavobacteriaceae > Meishania > Meishania litoralis. The sequence goes on along the minus strand of NZ_JBHFPV010000002.1, from coordinate 353,212 downwards.
CCAAGAATTTCGCAAATACCTTGGTTCTCGCCACGGAAATTTCAAAAGTGTATTGTGATGAGCTTTCGGGCATAATTTATCCTGAAGTGGTACGATCGGTCGAGGAACAACTTAAGGAAATCATACCTTTACAGGTCGCAGCGTTTGAAAGAACAAGGCTATGATAAGTAAGACTGAAATAAGGCATGAATATGCCGATGTTTTTGAAATAGATGCCAATCTTGATAGGTTGGTCAGGCGTATTGAGCTTCTCAACTATGTGAACCCTCAGAATATCGAAAAAGAAAAGCATCGGTTTTTTGCCTCAAAATATACCGAGGAGCCACAATTTCGCTATCCTAAGCTAAGGTTCGACCCCTATAAATTACACCGTTTGTTCTTTTCGCAACGTTTGGAGCGCATCGAAGACGATGGGATAAGAAAATTGTATCAAGACACCATTTACTACTATTCCAACATGATACAGTGCATCGAATCGATAGGGGACAAGCGAAAGTTCCATTACAATTCGTTGCGGGTCTACGGTACGCCTACGGAAAAAGATGTACAAAACGCCAAGTTCATTTTACATTTCAAGAATGCACCGGCCTCTGTTGATATGGAAAAAACCTTGGGGGCCGAAGAGGCCAAAATCTATTTTGAGGATTTTGCAAGACAATATGATTTTCCGCTGAACATTAAGTTTTCAACCCATATTGCGGCAGATGCGATGGTCAGCAATGCCACCCAAAGCCTGTTGATAAAGAAAAATGCGAAGTTCAGCAAGAATCAAATCCTGACTTTGACGAACCACGAGATCGGGGTACATCTGGTGACCACTTTTAACGGATTGTTGCAACCCTTGAAAATATTTTCCAACGGTTTGCCGAATAACGTGGAAACCCAAGAAGGCTTGGCCGTTTTCAGCGAATACATGTGCGGGGCATTAAGTTTAAAAAGGTTAAAAGAATTGGCTTACAGGGTTTTAGCTTCCGATAGTTTAATAAAAGGTTATAGTTTTTCAGACACGTTCGACCTCATTCACAATCAATACAAATTGAACCGTGACGATGCCTTTTCGATTACCTTACGGGCGCACAGGGGAGGTGGGTTTACGAAAGACAGACTCTACCTGAGCGGGCTTCGAAAGATCTATAACCGTTATAGGAAAGAGGTGTCTATGGACAACCTTTTGACAGGTAAGGTTTCATTGGATTATGAAGATGCCATCAAAGAACTTTATAATGTGGGGTTGGCACGTAAGATTACGTATCGAAACAATGCCTATGACCGTTGTTTGAATAGGGACAAGACCCTTGATTTCATCCTTAAAAACCTCAAATAGTGAATTGGGGCCTCATCATAACTATTGCTGTCGGCCTGTTCGTGATTCTCAATATTATCGCGTATTTTTTACAGGAACGCCTTATTTTCAAGCCTGAAAAACTTCCGAAGGATTTTGAATTCAAATACGAGAACCAGGTTTTTGATGAATACAATATCGAAATTACCGATGGCGTAAACCTGAACGGAGTACATTTTAAGGTCAGGAAACCGAAAGGAATCGTCTTATACCTTAAAGGAAATTCAAGGAGTTTGAAAGGATGGGGAAAGTTTGCCATCGATTTCACACGACACGGTTTTGATGTCTTGATGGTCGATTACCGGGGGTTTGGAAAAAGCACGGGTATGCGCACAGAGGCGGGAATCAAAAGAGATCTGCAATATGTTTATGACGAACTCAAAAAACAGGTCGACGAAAAATACATTGTACTTTACGGAAGGTCTTTAGGTTCGGGATTTGCGACAAAATTGGCTTCAAGAAACAATCCCAGAATGTTGATTCTAGATGCACCGTATTACAGTATGGGCCATATTGCCAAGAAATACCTTCCGATCATGCCCATGTCGATTTTGCTTCGCTTTCCTATCAAGACATACAAATGGATCGAGCATGTAAAATGTCCGATAAAAATAATTCATGGCACGAACGACAAGTTGATCCGCTTTAAGACCAGCATTAAGTTATCGAAGATAAATGCCAAGTATACCCGATTATATCCGGTTATCGATGGCGGACACAATAATTTGCACACCTTTCCGCAATACCATCGATTTTTGGAAGAGATTTTGCATGCCAAGCTTCCCAAGGAAATCGACCCAAAAACCAGCAGCCTTAATTTTAGAAGAAAAAACGTGAGATGAGAATTATTAAACGTTTTTTCAAGCTTGCCTTATTTTCGTTAATCGCATTATTGACCATGTTGTACTTTTTTCAAGAAAAATTGATTTTCCACAGCACCCGAATTCCACAAGACCATGTTTATCAATTCGCTACGGAATTCGATGAACTATTCCTTACCGCTGCTGATGGAGCCGTGTTGAACGGACTCCATTTCAAGCAACCGAACCCGAATGGCGTTATACTATACTGCCATGGCAATGCCGGTGAATTGGACGATTGGGGTGCTTGGGCACAAGAACTTTCGGAACGCTACCATTACGATGTCGTCATCTGGGATTATCGCGGATATGGTAAAAGCACCGGAAAAAGACGGCAAAACCTAATGCTCGATGATGGTTATTTGTTCTATAATTATTGTAAGTCACAATTTCCAGAGGATAAAATAACGGTTTTCGGAAGGTCATTGGGCGGATTTTTCGCAACACACATTGCTTTGGCATCAAAAGCATCACAGCTGATACTCGAATCGACGCCGACCAGTTTATTGAACATTGCGAAAAGGGAATATCCGTTTTTACCATCAAAGCAGTTGTTAAAGTTCAAGTTTCAAAATGAAGGTAATATAACTGACATCAAAATGCCGACCTACATTATTCATGGCACCGATGATCAATTGGTTCCATTTGAACACGGACAACAGTTATATACGCTTTCTCAGGCCCAAACCAAGAAATTGTTCGCTATCGACAGCGGAGGCCATAACGATCTACATAACTTCAAAGACTCCTATTTTAATGCCTTAGACGAGCTTTTCAAATGAATTGGGCCGATTCTTGAAATCAGAGGTATTGGGCAGTTCAAATCCTTCTAGGTCAAAGAAGGAAATCGCCGCCAGAAGGTGGTCGAAGATATCTGCCATGATGTACTCATAGTTTTGCCAGCGTTTGTCCGCACTAAAGGCATATATTTCTAAGGGCAGTCCTTGTGAAGTTGGTTCCAACTGTCGCACCATGATAATCATATCCTTGTTTATTCCTGAAGCATTGTTGAGATATGTGTCTATATATTTGCGAAAGACACCGATATTAGTCAAGTTTCTACCATTTATCAATATCGATTTGTCTATGTTCTTCTTCGTATTGTATTCCTTTATCTCCTTATCCTTTTTTTGAACATAGTCGGTGATCAAGGTTATTTTTGAGAGCTTGTCAATATCTGATTCAGTAAGAAATCGAATGCTTTCCTGTTTGATGATCAGCGCCCTTTTTATCCGTCTCCCATCCGAATTGGCCATACCGCGCCAATTTTTGAATGAATCTGAAATGAGGGCATACGTCGGTATGGTCGTAATGGTTTTGTCAAAATTCTGGACTTTTACCGTTGCGAGATTGATTTCGATTACATCACCGTCGGCGCCATATTTATCAAAGGTGATCCAATCGCCGATACGCACCATATCGTTGATCGAAACCTGTATACTGGCAACAAACCCTAAAATGGTATCCCTGAAAACCAATATGATAACCGCCGAAGCCGTGCCCAAGGCCGTCAGAAACTTCCATAGTTCTATCCCTGTAATTATTGAAAATGCAAAAAAGATACCTACGGCCCAAGCGAAAATCATGAACACCTGAATGTAGCTGTCAATTGGCTTGTCTTTTAAATTTGACAAGGTTTTGAGAAAATCCCTAATGGTGTGCAACAGGCTCTTGACAATCCACAAAAAGAGGAAAATGCCAAATACCTCAATAGTTTTCAAAAGAAAAGATTCCGTTGCGGGAAAATCCCTGAAAACAATGGGAACGGCCTTGAACAGTATGATCAGGGGAATAATATGCGCAATGTTTCTCGGCGCCTTGTTTTTGACCAAAAGGTCATCAAAATGGGTTTTTGAGCTGGCCGATAGACGAGCAAAGATACCTATCAAGACTTTGCGCAATACAAAATCGATTGCAAACAATACAATGAGCAACCCGACAAGAAGTATTGCCAGATTGATGTATGAGGCCCATTCGTCCGATAGTCCTGATTCGACAAGATAATCATATACTTTGTGTGATAGTTGTTCCATACTAACAATTAATCCAAAAACTTGGCCTTTAAGGCTGGAGTAGGCACCATACATTGATCCTTTTTGCCGAACCATTTGTAGCGTTTTCGGGCAACAAAATCGTATACGATATTTCTAATTCCTTCGGGAATCCAAGTAAATACTGAAATTAGCGGCCATGCGCCTCCCAAATGTTTGGCGATTTCCAAGGCGGCGGTGGATTTTACGTAATACGCCTTTCCGGGTTCCGCCAAAATGATGGAATCAATCTTTGAGGTATCGATATTTCGTTCCGAAATGAACGTTTGGCCAAACTCTCCCTGTAACGGAGCATAGCGGAACACATCCTTTTTGTCTCTTTTGATGACAAACTGAACAGAGCGGTTACAAAGGTTACAGACTCCGTCAAAAAGAATGATTTTTTTGCTACTTTCCATTGTGCAAAGATACGCCTTACTCGTTTTGGGAAACAAAAAAGGCCACTTTAAAGTGACCTTTTTATCAAACAAAGATTTTTAGTATCTAACGAACAATGATGGGTTCGTCTACATTGTCGGGATCAGGTCTGAAAGCAGATCTTCTAAAAATATCGGTGCCACTGTAATTGCCGGTAGCCGATTGCCCTTTTACTTCCCAATAAGCGTCAGAGGCCGTTCCGTCAGAAGAAGGATTGCCCAACAAAAGCACTCCCGCGGCATGCGGCGATGCCATGGAGGTTCCGCTGATGGTATTGTAGCCACCGTTCAACCAAGTAGATTCCACTTGATATCCAGGGGCGATATAATCAACTGGTGAGCCGTAGTTTGAGAAATAGGCAAAGTAATCGCCCTCAGCCATGGCCGAAATGGTGTATATGTTATTGCCATTGGCATTTGCAGGGGAATACAATGCGGCATCGTCATACGAATTACCGGCGGCAATGGCCACTTTGATGCCTGCTTGCCCAACGGCCTGCGTGGCGGTAACAACTGCTGCATCAGTATAGGGCGTTTTTGGCCCTAGACTCATGTTCACCACATCGCCGTTGCTTCCGTTTTGTACCACATGGTCCAAAGCATCGATTGTCCAAGAGAAATCTCCCGTTCCATCAGACCCCAGTACCCGTAAGGAAACTACGCTGGCACCGGCGGCAACACCCACAACACCTTCGTTATTGTCAAGTGCGGCAACGGTACCTGCCACGTGCGTTCCATGACCGTTGGCATCTTCGGGAGAGGCATCGCCCGCTACAAAGGAAACACTTCTACCCGCATCGCCATTCAGGTCTGGGTGGTCCAAGTCGATACCGGAATCAATGATCCAGGCGGTTTTACCAGTGCCGTCAGCAGCTCCGCCCACACGGGTAATGCCCCAGGGAGTGGTCTGGCCCGTGGTACCTCCGCCACCTCCGCCGTTGCCGGGGTTATCGGGTTTTTTTGCCGCAATAATGGGAGGTAGGCTCACCTTGACATCGGGCATGACACGTAGTACGGCTGGGTCATCCTCCAATTTTTTGAGTTGTCCTTTGTTCAATTTCATGGCAAATCCGGAAAAAACATGGCTGTAAACGTTGCGAACCTCCGCGTCCATACCTGTTTTTCTAAGGAGCCCAAGTGCCTTTCCTCGGATTTTTGTTTCATTGAAGTCTACAGTAGCATCTTTTTTAAGCATTACGATGTACTGGTTGGGAATGACATCTGAGGATGGGGAAGCGACTTTCAATGCCGTGGATTCAAGAACTTCGGAATCGGTGGTCATTTCGTCTTTGGTGCATGAGAAAAGCACCATTGCTGATAGGGCCAAAAGACCTACCCTAAGGGGGAACTTTAATTTCATCATAAATGATTAGTGTTGTTTATGCAGTAAAAATTGTTATGAACTGCACAATGGTTAAACATAGTGTTAAAAATTCAACGTTAAATATAAAAGAATTGTTAAAGGAATAAATGGGACGAGAAAAGAATTCTGTAGTATTTTTCAACAATTCGACGAACTGCACTCACTTATATTGAAGATAAAAATTCTACGAGATCTGTATTTTTATCAAGTCCCAGTTTCTTTTTCAATCGATACTTCGATTTTAAAATGCTGTCTGGCAATACGTTCATTGTGGCCGCGATTTCCTTGGTCGTCAAATTCATGCGCAAAAAGGCTGCCAATCGAATCTCTTTTTCAGTAATGTCGGAGGAAAGTGTTTTCAGTTTTTGGTCAAAATCATTGTGCACCTCAGAGAAATAGGTCTTGAAAGTCTCCCAGTCACGATCGGAGGCCTTTTCCTTTTTGAGCAGCATGGCAATGCGCCGAAACTCCATTTTGAATTTATCGGGGGAGTTCTTAAGGTTTTCTAGATTTTCTTTCAACTCTTCCAAAAAAGTGTTTTTCTGTACTAGATGCAGGGTCTGGCTGGCCAGTTCTTTCTTTTTATGTGCTATTTCCTGTTTATAGATTTCTTCCTGTTTTTTGCGGGCAATGCGGTTCTTTTTGATACGCTGACGGTAACCAAAAACAGAAAGACCAAACAATGCTAAGGCAGAGGCCATACCCCCGGCATAGAGTCCTTTGGTGAGCTTGTCGACTTTCGCTTTTTCATTTAAAGTTTTGATTTCTTCCTGCTGTAGGGCGATTTCGGCTTCTTTTTTTTCGGTTTCATGAATTGTTTTTAATTCCTCGATTTGTTGTGCTTTTTTTAGTGTAAAAAGGCTATCATTAATATGTTGAGCACCTTTTTGATCTTTAATAGCCAAATTAAGTCGACCTAATTCCTCATAGATATTTGATCTAATGCTTAACGCGCGCTGTACACTTTTCATAGCGCCAATATCTTTGGCCATTTCTAGACCGGCGGTCGCATACCCAATGGATTCTACAGGATTTTTTATGGTGGCCATAGACAAACCTAAGTTGGCATCTATCAATGGTAGCTTTAAATCTTCATTTATAGCAATTGACCTAGCTTCCATAAAATTGGCTTTAGCTTCTTTAATATTGCCTTCTAGAATCAGTAATTCGCCCAAGTTGTTTAGAGATTCTGACAAAGACAAATTCGCGTCATTCTTTCTTGCTAATTTTATCGCCTCCAATTGGTATTTTTTTGCTTCTTGTAGTTGGTCTAGTTCTTTGAATGCCAAACCAATGGCACCATTGGCATATGCTAGATAAAAATCATCATTGTTAGTTTGATAAGTTGCAATAGCTTCTTTGAAATATTCTATTGATTTTTCATAATTCTCTAATGCATATTCCAAATCTCCTAGTAACTTCAGTGCATCTGCTTTTCTAACTTCATTATTTATCCTAGTAAATAAATCCAATGCCTTGAGAGCTTCTATAACAGCTATTTTATAGTCTCCTTTGTCCATGTATACAGTGGCAAGTGTATTATGCTGCGCTGCATTCAATTTCGCGACAAAATCTGGATGGGTTTCATTTTCTGCAATTAGCACCAAATTTTGTTGCAGGATATCGATCGCCTTATCAAAATTTCCATTGCTTCTTTCAATATCGGCAATAGAGTAGTTTACGAAAATTAGACCTCTGGCCTTATTGATAGAAGTAAAAAGTTGCTTTGCGTTATTATAGTAGTAGAGTGCCGAATCGGTACTGTTTCTATTAACAAAAAAATCGGCCAAATGCATATAGCCTTTGCCAATCCCCATTTTATAATCAATTTCTTTGGAAATACTTAGCTCTTCCTGAGCATATTTTTTCGCTAATAGCGGCTGAGAAAACATTAATTCTTCATGCAATTCGGTAAGTATATCGACTCGAATTGAATCTCTGTTCGGGTGGTTCGACAAGACTTGATGCAAACTGTCAACTACAACCCTGTCTTGAGCGATTGTAATCTGAAGGCAAAAGAAAATGATTAAACTGGTAAAAATCGATGTTTTCATACTTGAATGGATTTATTGCCAAGGTAAACAAATATTACAAGCGATTATGACTACAAGCAAGCATTCATTTTCTTGTTGTCCATAGAAAGTCCATAAAAATAAAATAGATCTATATTGAATCATGTTGTGTTAGGCGTTGTATTTATTGGGATTTCTGATGTTTTTCTCCAACGGTTAAATTTGGAATGTCCATGCCCTTTTTTGGCAAAATCCATGCTTGCTGTCCATACTTTGTCCATGTCAAAAATTAGGGTAGGCCTGTTTTCTATGCTAGGTTTGGGGTGTTGAATCTCTTAAAACCAAATAATTATGAAAACAATCGATCATGTAGTACAGAGAACCTTTCTCCTAATTTTGAGCGTGTCGCTTCTCACGGCAGTCTCTTGTAGCAAAGAAGATAACCCTGTTGATCCGCCAATAGAAAACGGTGGGGACAATGATGGCGACAAGGATCCTGAAGAAGCAAGTCAAGACCTTGAAGCCATTAATGCACATATTTCGAACTTGAATTACGATCAGGACCAAATTCTGAATGTGCAGGGTAGCACGGGTACAGATGAAACGAATACCGATCTAGACCGCAATGTTGTAAAAGGTGAGGTTACCGAATGTAGAACGGTCGACTATAATATCAGGTCGAATTTCGAAGATGTAGTGATGTTCGATCCCACGGCCGGTGTTATCTATCCCGGTGCTCTTGTTATCGCAAATCGTCAATTATCGGAAGGGTCTCCGTTGCCTTTACAAATCTCCAAGGCCCCGACCAAACTACGGGTGGAGCTTCCGGGTATCGGCGAGGGGGGCAATATTACCATTTCCGAACCAAATTATCAGAATACGCAGGCCGGTATCGACGAAGCGCTTGAATATTGGAATTCGGACATCCAGCCGCAAGGATATGAAATCGATTCAGATACCTATTTCGAAAAGACCAATGTATATAGCAGTGAGCAAATGAGCCTTGATTTAGGTGTCAGTGCCGAATGGTCGAAAGGCTCATCCTTCGAATCGCAATTCAACTATACCAAAACGACCGAAAAAAGAGTCGCCACACTGTTATATCGCCAAGTATTTTATGATGTTACCATGGAAACACCTGAAAGTCCCGCTGCGGTTTTTGGCAGCGACGTGAGCTTGGCAATGGCGCAATCGGCCATTTCGAACGAAAGCCCGCCGGCCTATGTAAGCTCCGTACAATACGGAAGAATAATCATGATGCGGTTAGAGACTACCGATACCGAAACCGATGTAAACCTTGAAGCTGTCTTGGAATACAAAACGGCAAAAAAGGGAGCTACAATCGAAATAGACGCCGATTTTGAAAAGGTCATAAAAGAGTCTACCATCAATATTGTGACCATCGGCGGTAATGCCCAAGTAGCGACCGAGGTCATCACGGGAAGCGAGGTAGAAGAGGGCAAAGGCGGACTGCATTATGTTATTGCCGAAGGAGCATTGTACAGCAGGGACAATCCTGGCGCGCCTATTGGCTATACGGTAAAATATTTGCGTGACAACCAAATAGCTAAAATGGGCTATAATACCGATTACAGTGTTACCACGTGCGGCAGTTTTCCGTATGAACATAAGAGTATTTATGCAAAAAGGACCGCCAATAACAGTTTTCGGTATCGCTTTTCATATTTCGAGCAAAATGACGATGTACAAAAATATTCAGATTGGGTAAAACTAGATGACAAGAACGTCAATTACTCCTTAAGTCCAGAAGATGGGGCATACAATGTAAGGGTTCAATTTCAGGTGTGGGACATTGTCTGGAAAACACTTGGGGAATTCAACGTTGGTTATGTCAATAGTAACGAATATTATGAAGCCTACTGTTCGAAGAGGGTATTAGGGGTGTGTACCGAGGTTTCCGTGAAAGAATTGTAAGATTTGGGACAATCAGTCGGCCACCCAGGTTGTGGGTTCAACAACCTGTGGTCGGCTGTTTCCTTTTAGTAATCACATAAAATCATATACGATTTATCATAATTTATTGATAATCAACTACATTTTAATAGTACCCAGAAGTATAAATGCCACAATTGGCAATTATTTTTTGCTTTCGACCAAATTCAGTTGGTCCACACTGACATTCGTGGTGAACATTCCGTAATTGACAATGGCCTTTCCTTTTTCGAGGAAATCAATGGTGCCGACGGCCTTTCCATCCAACATACGCACGCGATCGCCTACATTAAAAACGGGACGAGGTTTGTTTTTCTCTTTTTGAATGGCCTTTTTCTTTGCTACCTTCTTTTTCTCACGTATGACCTTGACCTCTTTTTGTACTTCATGGGCTACTTGGGCTTTTTTATCGCGTTCTTTTTTGGCTTCGGCGGCCGATTTCTTTTTTCGTTTACTGTTTTCGGTCTCTACAATCCGAAGTAATTCAGAAATTAAAGGTCGCTTCTTGTTGTTCTGAAAATACTTGTCAGCGGCCACGTTCACCTTGTTGCCCAACTGAATCATCCGCTGGTCATGGTCGTAGAGTTCTTGATAGTTTTCCAATTTGGTCTTTATCTTGGCATTCAGTTTCTCCAATCGTTCCGCTTCTTCGCGCGCCTTGGCTTCTTCTTCTTTGAGCTTGGAACTCGTTTCGGCCATTTTACTTCGTTCCTTCTGCAGTTTGGCAATGGTGGCATCGAACCGAACCTTGCCTCGTTTAATCTTCTTTTTGGCCTTGTTGATGAGCGAATAGGGAATACCGTTCTTTTGGGCTACCTCAAAAGTAAAGGAGCTGCCAGCCTGCCCTAGAATCAATTGAAACGTCGGTTCCAAGGTTTTGCCATCAAAAAGCATATTGGCATTGGTGGCATGGGGCAATTCGTTGGCCAAGGCCTTCAGATTGGCATAGTGAGTCGTGATTACCCCGTAGGAGCCTCGCTCGTAGAAGACTTCCAAAAAGGTCTCTGCCAAGGCACCGCCCAGTTCTGGGTCGCTACCGGTTCCAAATTCATCGATCAAGAACAAAGTTTTATCATTGCAGCGTTTTAAGAACTGGTTCATGTTTTTGAGCCGATAACTATACGTACTTAAATGATTTTCAATAGATTGATTGTCTCCAATATCCGTTAAAATCGTTTTGAAAAAACAGACCTCACTGCGTTCGTGAACTGGAATTAAAAGTCCGCTCTGCAGCATTACTTGCAACAAACCAATGGTCTTTAGCGTGATGCTTTTACCCCCGGCATTAGGTCCTGAGATAACGATAATTCGGTTTTCCGGGTGAAGTTCTATAGTCTGAGGAAATGTTTTTTCGCCCTTTCTTAAATTGCTCAAGAATAGTAGCGGATGATAGGCATCGCGCAAGTATGACCTTCTTTTGGTATTCAATTTCGGCATTAAACCGTTAATATCATGTGCGTAACGCGCTTTTGCGGCCGTAACGTCTATATGGGCCAAATAATCCTGATAATCGCTTAGAAGGCCCCTTAATGGCCTTATTTGATTTGTCAATTGATTCAGTATCCGTTGTATTTCTTCCTTTTCATCAAATTCCAGGTTGTTCAATTCCCTACTGAATTTCAAAGCGGCCTCAGGCTCAATGTAGACAATACTGCCCGTTTTTGAAGTGCCCATGACCGCCCCCCGCACTTTTTTACGGTACATGGCCTTGACCGCCAAAACGCGACGGTTCTCGACGACCGACTCCCGAATGTCGTCCAAGTAGTCCGAACCGTTATACGTGTTCAGGGCGGCGGCGAAACTCTGCCCGATTTTTCCCTTGACATGGCTCATTTGTCTTCGTATATCGAAAAGGGCGTCGGAAGCCTTGTCCCTTACTTCACCGAATCGGTCAATGATCCTGTCTATTTGCTTGGAAATTTCAGTATTCGATTCGATTTTTTCAGTGACCACGAACAACAAGGGGTAGTATTCCTTGAATTTTTTGAAGAATTTCTTGTGTTCGGCCATGGTGCCACAAATTGCAGAGATTCTTTTGAACCCGGCAATTTCCAATGTAGTGTTCTCGATCCGGAGCAGCTTAACATCACCTGTTATCGGGTCGAAACCATGATTGGGGATACGGTTTTCGCTCACCAAAGAAGAAAGATATTCCGAGGTCTGCCCCAATGCCCTGATTATTTCATCTTCATTGGGGAGGGGGCAAATATCCAAAACGTGCGTTTTTCCCAATTCGGTATTGCAGCGTGCCTGAAGTTGCTGCAATACAGTAGGAAACTCCAGGTCTTGAAGTGTTTTTTTTGATATACCGCCCATATTAACAAGAAATCGCGGGCAAAGGTAGCGATTAGGGATAATATTGTAAGCGTGACGACCTACGGTTTTTAGTTTCAAAAGCCTGTAAATTCTGATGTTTGCACAATAAATAGGCCTTAACGCGTGTTTTAGCTAGGTAAAACTTGTTCCCCGTCAATTGATCGGGGCACACCTATACCGACCGCCATGAAGAAAATCTGTTTAAATCTTGCACTGGGCATTTGTAGCCTACTAGCAATATCTTGCAGTAATACCAAACAAGTGTTGTTACAGACGACCGCTCCTTCACCGGTAATGCTCTCCGGTCAGATAAAAAAAATAGGCATTGTCAATAGCAGTGAGGTTTCGACCGGTGTGGAAGGTGAGACCAAAGGAATGGGCAACCTGTTGGTCGCTCAAGAAAAATGGCTTACCGAGAAGGGCAAGGATGCCGCCATTGAGGGACTTTTTGACGAATTGCTCAAGGATAAGCGTTTTGATGACGTTAAATTGTTGGATTCCGTTCAACTCGAAGGGCACGGTTCTGCAGAAAACTCCATTCCGTGGTCGTCAATTGCCCAATTGTGCGAAACCCATAATGTAGATGCGATTTTCGCTTTGGCGTTCTATGAGACGGATACCAAAATCTCCATAAAAAAAAGCTCGATGCTTCAGCCCAATTTGATGCGGGTCAAAGAAAAGGTGCCCGCACAAGAACTGACCATGGAAACACTTATTGAGAATGGTTGGCGGATCTATTCCCCCAAAAGCAGACAGGTCATCGACGAAATCGTGTTCAACGACCAGTTCGTTTCAAGCGGCAAGGGCACCGATACTTTTGCGGCCTATCAGGCCATTGGCGATAGAAAAGAGACGTTGATCCAGCAAAGCAAAACGTCGGGCATCAACTACGGACAAAGGCTTTTACCGTTCGAGCGGACAATTACCAGGGAGTATTTCAGTAAGGGCTCTGAGAATCTCGTATTGGCCGATAAATTGATTTCACAAGGTGATTGGGAAGGGGCCGGCCAGCTTTGGGCCATCGATGTCGATCATGAGGATACTAAAATCAGGGGAAGAAGTTGTCATAATCTGGCAGTGCTCAACGAAAAAAATGATAATTTGGAAATCGCTTTTCAATGGGCTTCCAAAGCCTACGAAAATAGTCGGGATGAAAAAGAACAGGATTATATGGGCATTCTCGAGAAGCGTCTTGAAGATAAGGGCCTGCTTATGAATCAAATGGCACAACTGGATTTCGCGAAATAAAAAGAATCAAAAGGTTCTTACCAGGATTCCGACCCCGATGGCCAAGCCAAAACTTAACAGCGTTCCAATAAGCACATATTCCGTCTTATTGAACCCTTTGGTTTCCTCTTTATAACGCAAAATAGACTTCGCGGCAATCAGGAAACCTACGGCACTGAACTGATCGATCAAGATAAAGGTAAGTACGAGCCATCGTTCCACAACACCGATAAGCCTTCCCGCATTAGGTAAATCATCCTTGTCCATTCCATCGAATTCGATCTGTGAGGCCTTGAAGATTTCCTTGATAAAGACATTCGCCGGTTTTCCACAGAAAAGATAACCTAATCCCAGCAGCAAATATTTCGTGTTTATATTTAAATGAATAAACGTATTCATTTGAAAATTAGAAGTGTACATCCAAACAACCAAGCATATTATTGCTATGTGCAACCCTTGGTCGATAAAGAACGAATACCTTCCCAATAACTTGCTCTTATCGATTCTGGGTTTGAATCCGTCGATAACCCAATGGGTAGATGCGATAATCAAAGCCCCAAAAACAAAGACCAGTTGAAATGAAAATAACCACGAGCTTATGAACATGACCAGAATGTGCCACTTCAAGTATTTGCTTTTGAATCCTTTTTTGTTCTTGTCGGCGGCCTGTTTGTCGGTCTGAAAGGTATAATCCGTTATTATGTGGGCCAATAACTGAAGTAGAAGTAGTTGGTAAACATCCATGGTCATTGACTTTTTAGGGTGTTGTTAAAATACTGTACGGCCTTTTCAATGGCATTCCACCCAATACCGTTCGCATGTTGGTTCACCGCCGGCTGTGATATACCCAATTTTTTGGCAATGGCATCTTCATTGTTTCCCATTAGCTTATAGTATAATACCTGCGATTGTCTGGCTGTGGCCTTGTTCATCAAAAAATCGAGCAAGAGCAGTAAAGGTTCGAATCGATTGTTCAAATCTTCGTCTTTTGAAACAAAGAACAGGGTATTTTTAATGCTTATGCGATCCATGGTATGGGTGTCCTCTTCATTGATTTTTCGCCCTGACATGTATATGGCCTCCCCATCTATGATGCCTTTTTCGGTGTCAAAACGTTGCAAGCTTCCGAAACCAATGGCCAATCGGATGCCATAGTTTTCGAAATAGGAGGTTCTATGGTCGCTTCTGGAATCCTTTGTTATAAGAATCGATTTGATACTGCTTTTGATCAAGAGCGCCACTTTTAGGGCATCTTCGGGTTTTGGCACGACACATTCCAAGTAATCACCTTTGACCAAACGGGCGTAACAGCCAAAAGCGGCCGTGAGTTCTTTAAAAAGCGCTTTAATGTGGGCTTCTACCGACTCTTTGTCTTTATTGGAAAGACTGGTAAACGCTACAATATCCCCAGAAATCACTCCTTTTTTCATAAAATTGGTACAAATGAACAGTCAAATATATAAAAATATAAGCTAAAAAGCTTATAAAATACAATTATAAGTTTAAAAGCTTATAATAAATAACTATAAGTCAATAAACTTATAATTTTCTTTAGGATAATGTTTCGCCATCAAAAAAGTCAGCTGCGGCAAGGCATTGTCGATAATCCTTATTTTTGTTTCTAGTTTTAAAAGGAAAAGTCTGGCATGGAGGTACGAATCGCGGAAAGTTGGAAACAACATTTGAACGAAGAATTTGAAAAGCCCTACTTTCGGCCTTTGATACATTTTGTTAAAGAGGAGTACACCAAATATACCTGCTACCCAAAGGGGAAACATATTTTCGCCGCTTTTGATCACTCCCCATTTGATAAAACCCGGGTAATCATTATAGGGCAGGACCCCTATCATGGTCCCGGTCAGGCCAACGGCCTTTGCTTTTCGGTCAATGACGGTATTCAGCATCCGCCTTCTTTGATCAACATTTTCAAGGAAATAGAAACGGACATGGGATTGCCTTATCCAAAAAGTGGCAATTTGGAACGTTGGGCCGAACAGGGGGTGCTTCTTCTCAATGCCACACTGACTGTAAGGGCGCAACAGGCCGGAAGCCATCAGAACAAAGGTTGGGAAGTGTTTACCGATGCGGTCATCAAAAAATTGTCGCAAGAAAAAGAAGGACTTATTTTTTTGCTGTGGGGCGGATTTGCCAAAAAGAAAGCTGCATTGGTAGAAGCGAACAAACATCACATCTTAAGATCGGGGCATCCTTCACCCTTGAGCGCGAATAGGGGCCTTTGGTTCGGCAATCGGCATTTCAGCACCGTGAACAAAATACTGGTCGATCGAGGGCAGTCTCCCATTCAATGGTAACGGGGGTCTACAGCGATCAAATCCTCTCGCTGGTCCATCGGTTTTGGAATAGGTTGAATTTTCCGCTTGATCCGCATGTATTCCTGCCAACGATACGATTCCAAAACATCGGCCATAGCCGATGTTTCTCTACTCGAAAGCTGTTTTAGCAGTTCGTACTTTGCCTTTGGAGATAGGGAATCGTCTTCTTCTATGGCCTTTCTTTTTACCAAGAATTTGGCCACCGTGCCTTGAAATTCCAATGCCTGCTCTGGCCCCATGACCAAACGGGGCTGGTAAGCGGCCGTAATATCAATGGCCTTGGCCCGTATGCTACGATCTATTTTTAAGGCGTAGAAGGTTTGTGAGATCGCAAATTCGCTAACAAAAACAGCAATGAACAGCGCTAATACCGTTTTTGTCAAAAAGCTTTTGGTCTTCATAACAAACTGATATTAAAGGTTTACTACCGAAAAATAACAAAACCACCTTTTTTTGTCAAGACCCTAATTATTAAGATTTTCCAAAATTTTTACCGATACTTCCTTTTGGTCGATCAGCTTGAGATCCAATAACGTGTCCTGCACTTTATCAAGCACTTGTGAATCCATTTGTGATTGACTCCATCTTGTTAGGGCGAGCCATTCTTTGATATCTTCCAACTTCTGGCCGTAGCGATTTGCCAATGTACGGTCAATGCTTGGTATTTGCTTGAATTCAAGGGTGTACAAATTGATGATTTCCAAAATATGGTTCAAAGTTCCTTTATTTTCGTCAATGAATTTGGCCGTTGCCGCGATTACAAAACAGGGCCACGGGGTAGGGCAGTCGCCCAACCTTCTAAAAACAGCTTGGTCGACCAAAGGTTTCGTCGTAAAGTGTTCCCACATAAAATAGTCGGCACCACCGTTGGTCAGTGCGTCAACGGCGCCTTGAAGGTTGTCAATTACTTCGAATTTTAAGCCTTCAGTTTCCCATCCTTCGGTTCGGGCATTTACGAAGGCCATGAGATGACTTCCACTCCCGAATCGGCTTATGGCGGC
Source organism: Meishania litoralis (assembly GCF_042611095.1). Lineage (NCBI taxonomy): Bacteria > Pseudomonadati > Bacteroidota > Flavobacteriia > Flavobacteriales > Flavobacteriaceae > Meishania > Meishania litoralis. The sequence continues at coordinate 336,338 of NZ_JBHFPV010000002.1, read as the reverse complement.
GCGGGAACCTTTAAGATCTGAAATGGACTTGAAGTTACTTTGGGCGCCTACGTGTATTCCCCAAAGTAGGGGCGAGGCGATATATTCCTGTACGATTTTGACGGGATTGCCTTCGGAAATGCTTTTCACCAGTCCCTCGGTCAGTATTATGGCGAGATCGGTCTCATTATTCTGCAACATTTGGCACATGCGGCCCGTACCTTCAGGAATGTCGGTCCATTGTAGGTCGATACCACGTTCTTCGAACGCACCTTCTTCAATGGCCATATGCCAGGGCATATTGAAATGCTCGGGCACGCCGATCAATCGCACTTTCTTCATTGGGTCAATTTTTCCAGTGTACTTTTTATCAATGTGTCCATGGATTTTTCAGGGTTTTTTGAGAATGTACCGGTAACGCGATTGGCCAAAATACAATTTAATGAGATCGCTTGGTGTCCCAATAGTTTTGAAAGTCCATAAATACCCGCCGTTTCCATTTCCAAATTGGTAATCTTTAGGTTTTCGTGCCTGAAAGATGCCAATTTTGAATTCAATCCACCATCTTTGGGCGTCAATCTCAGTTTTCGCCCTTGTGGGCCATAAAATCCCGGAATTGTAGCAGTTACGCCTAATCGTATATGATTTGATACGAAAATACGGGCCATTTCAGGGTCACATTGAGCAGCGTACGGATGGGCTTTTTCATGGTTCCAGTCCGAATGCCGCATAAACGCCTCCGCAATTTTTTTTTCAAGAACGGGCTCGCTGTCATAAAAGTGGAGTAGGCCGTCAAATCCGATGGCATATTCACTCAATAGGAAAGAATCAACCGGAATTTCGGGTTGAATGGCCCCTGAAGTCCCTATTCGTATTATTTGTAATCGTATATGATTTTCGTTTTTCGTTTTTTGGTCAAAATCGATATTTGCCAAGGCATCGAGCTCGTTCAAAACAATATCAATGTTATCCGTTCCTATACCTGTTGAGATGACCGTTAAGCGTTTTCCGTTCAAGAGACCCGTATGGGTTCTGAACTCCCTTTTGCCTTTTTTAATTTCGATGGAATCAAAATATTTGGAAACCGCACCAACGCGGTCGGGATCGCCCACGGTTATTATGGTATGGGCAATGTCTTCTGGCTGTAAATTGAGGTGATAAATGCTACTGTCGGCATTGAGGATAAGCTCGGAAGGCTCTAGCCGCATGCTACAATTTTAATATTCTGTCTGAATCTGTATTGTAAAGGTAGTTGTATTTCAAGGCTCCGCCAAGATAATCATCATTATCCCTAATGCAAGAATAGTAGCTTGTTTTTCCTTCCAATATTTCTTTGCCTTTTTTGGTCAACCTGACCGGGTTGAATGAAGAATATAAAGGTTTTAATGTGGTCAATATTCTATCGAACTGGGTGTCTCCGAAGCCATAATTGCCCTGATTCTTCAAGATGGTGCCCAAAAGTTGGCGCCGTGATTTTGGCTTGGTGGTCGCGGAGAGGTCCAACACACGGTTTTCCAATGCATTCAAGCCGTTTTTGATGCTCGGGAAGCGTTGAAGGTGCGAATGTAGCGCATCGGCAAGATATTCAAATTGAAATTCACCGAAATCGCGCAGATTCTCAAGCCTAATGGGATTGTCACTGCAGTATAGCTGCCAAACATAGTCGGCGTACTCGATGTCATCTTGTGAAAGGATCGTTCTGCTTTCGTAAAGATCTAGTAGTTTTTCATCGCTTAGCTCATTTAAGCCGTATAGCTTGTCCGTTTGATCTTCTTTTCCACTGCAGACCAGTGCTATCTCGGCATACTTTCGATTTGCTTTCAACCAACTCAGTACGGCCAACATATTGACTTGGCAGAAAAGGTCGTATTCGAACCACAAAACGATATGGTCTTGTTGCTTATGGTTACAGAGCGATCGGTACTCTTTGAGCGTTTTTTCGATGAAACTCGATTTTGTGACCTTATAGTTCTTGTGCAAAAACTCAAAACGGGTCTTCCAGAAAGATTCGCTGCCCACATTGGTCTCTGTCTTGCCCTCGCACAACATTTCCCGCCAGGTGATGATATCCCCTTTTAATTTAAGGCCTTTGAGTCTTTCTGTAAAACTGTCTCCATTGGTGATATGCAAAAGGGAACTCATAAGCAAATCGTTTACATTTTAGCTACTAAAAGTAACATTTAATCGAAAAAAACAAAAAAAATTAACACAAATGTGCGCAACCCTTTTTAAGGATCCCCATCGTTTTCGCCAGGTGCTATCCTCCAACACGTTTGACGCTAAAACCTTTTTCTTTTAGAACCGACATTATTCGATCGCGATAATCACCTTGAATTATGATCTTGTCATCTTTAAAAGTGCCCCCGACACTTAAGGTCGTCTTCAGTTCTTTGGCCAGTTTCTTGAAATCGGAAACGGCACCGTTATAACCTTCCAAAATAGTTATCGGCTTGCCCTTTCGTTTTTCATACTTGCATATAATCGGTTCGTCCTGCAACCAAATATCGTTTTTGGGCTTTGAGACTTCCGGTTCTTCGGGAACATGATCGGGAAATAAATTTTTAAGTTGGTCCTTTAAATCCATTTTTTTTAAAAGGGAATTGCCAAATATAAGTGAAAAACCGTTGTAGTCAGAAAAATAGGTGGCAAAAGCAGCATTGCAGAATATCTCGCGTTCTGAAATATATCTTGCTTCAAGGCTTATTTTGCCATTATACTTAGATTCCATGTCAAAACAGACGCTTCCATTGAAACCAAATAGAACTATGGTATTATTGCCTATCCACAAGGACGGAATCAAAAGAAGTACTAATAAGCTTTAAGCTTTGATAAGACCAAGCTCTATCAATCGCTCGTGCAAAAACGCACCGGCCGTGATATCTTCGTATTCCTTCGGATTCTCCGAATCGATGCAGTTTTCAAGGCAGTTCAGCGGCATTTCACTGATCGGGTGCATAAAGAAGGGGATGGAATATCGCGACGTGCCCCAAAGCGCTTTTGGTGGATTCACCACTTGGTGGATGGTAGATTTTAACCTGTTGTTCGAAAGCCTGGAGAGCATATCTCCTACATTGATCATAAGCTGATCGGGTCTGGCGATGGCATCGACCCATTCACCATCATGGTTTTTTACCTGAAGCCCTTTGCCATGGGCACCCATTAGCAAGGTAATCAAATTGATATCACCATGTGCCGCTGCCCTCACCGCATTCTTGGGTTCAGAGGTGATGGGCGGGTAATGGATCGGACGTAAAATGGAGTTTCCGTTTTTTATAAATTCGTCAAAATAATTTTCGTCAAGATTCAAATGCAGTGCCAGGGCCCGAAGTACATATTTGGCCGTTTTTTCAAGCATCTTATAGGTTTCCTTGCCCACCTCATTGAACTTTGGCAATTCTTCCACCGTTACGTTGGCCGGATATTGCGCCTCAAGTTTTGGGTCGTTCGCCACATATTGGCCAAAATGCCAAAACTCTTTCAAGTCACCCTCTTTTCTTCCTTTGGCATGTTCTTTTCCGAAAGAGGTATAGCCCCTTTGGCCGCCAATGCCCTCGATTTCATATTTATCCTTGGTTTTTTGGGGCAAATCGAAAAACTTCTTTATTTCCGAGTACAGATTTTCGACCAGTTCTTCTGAGAGAAAATGTCCGCCCAAGGCCACAAATCCGATTTCTTCAAATGCTTGGCCGATTTCTTTGATAAATTTTTCTTTTCGCGTCGGGTCGCCCGAAAGAAAATCCGATAGATCTACACTGGGTATGGCACTCATGGTCGTTAATTTTTATAATTGTCAAATTTACATAATATGGTCTTGACAAAGAATCAAACTACATGTTAATTGGTGTCTTTTTTGTTACTTTTGAACCTGTTTTTACGACTATTCCATGCAATATACCAATAAAGGCCTTAGTGTCGAAAGGCAGATTCAGTTATACCGAAGGATGCTCAAACCTCGAATGATCGAGGAAAAAATGCTGATTCTTCTACGTCAGGGCAAGATTTCAAAGTGGTTCAGTGGCATTGGTCAAGAAGCGATTTCGGTCGGTGTAGCCAGTGCCCTTGAGAATGAGGAATATATTTTGCCCATGCATCGCAATTTAGGGGTCTTTACGACCAGGGAGGTACCCTTGGACCGACTTTTTTCGCAATGGCAGGGAAAGGCGAACGGCTTCACCCAGGGCAGGGACCGTAGTTTTCATTTTGGCACCCAGGATTATAAAATTGTTGGTATGATTTCCCATTTGGGACCTCAATTGGGCGTGGCCGATGGAATTGCACTGGCCAATGTGCTTAAAAAGGAGAAAAAAGTAACCGCCGTTTTCACAGGAGAGGGGGGGACGAGTGAAGGTGATTTTCATGAAGCGCTGAATATTGCCGCGGTATGGGATCTGCCCGTTCTGTTCTGTGTCGAGAACAATGGGTATGGCCTATCTACCCCGACCAAAGAACAATTTAGATGTAAAAACCTGGCGGATAAAGGTATTGGCTATGGAATAGAATCGTATACGATTGACGGCAATAATATTCTCGAGGTCTTTACCACGGTAGATGCCATCTGTAAGCGTATCCGTCAAAAACCTGCACCGGTCTTGTTGGTTTTCGATACGTTTCGCATGCGAGGTCATGAGGAAGCGAGTGGCACGAAATATGTACCGCAGGAATTGATGGACCGATGGGCGGCCAAAGATCCCCTGGAGAACTATTTGGAGTTTTTACACAATGAAAACATACTTTCAGAGGAACAGGAAGTACAGATCAAAAAAGAGATCATAAAAGAAATCGATGAAAATCTTCAAATAGCTTTTGATGAACCTGCGGTTTCGTCGAATATAAGCAAAGAGCTATCCGATGTGTATTGCCCCTTTGATTATGAGGAAACTTCCCCAAACGGTGAAAAAGAGAACATTAGGCTTGTTGATGCTATTTCAAGCGGACTGAGGCTAAGTATGGAAAAGCATGACAATTTGGTCGTCATGGGGCAAGACATAGCCGATTATGGGGGAGTGTTCAAGATTACCGAGGGCTTTGTCGAAGCTTTTGGAATAGAAAGGGTAAGAAATACGCCGATTTGTGAATCTGCCGTGGTCTCAGCGGGTATGGGCCTTTGTATTAACGGCATGAAAGCCGTTGTCGAAATGCAATTTGCCGATTTCGTTAGTACCGGTTTCAACCCGATTGTCAATTATTTGGCAAAATCACATTATCGATGGGGCGAAAAGGCCGATGTCGTCATTCGAATGCCCTGTGGTGGCGGTGTAGGTGCCGGTCCTTTTCATTCACAGACCAATGAGGCGTGGTTTACAAAAACCCCGGGACTAAAGGTCGTCTATCCGGCCTTTCCGTATGATGCAAAAGGGTTGCTGGCCACGGCGATCAATGACCCGAACCCGGTATTATTTTTTGAGCACAAAGCCTTATACCGAAGTATTTATCAAGAAGTACCGAAAGATTACTACACGCTTCCCTTTGGTAAGGCAAACCTTTTGCGAGAAGGCAAATCCATTACTATCGCCACATACGGTGCCGGGGTACATTGGGCCCTGGAAACCTTGGAAAAAAACCCCGAAATAGAGGCCGATTTGCTAGATTTGCGCACCTTGGCACCTTTGGATATTGACAGTATCTATACCTCGGTAAAAAAAACGGGCAAGCTCATAATCCTTCAAGAAGATAGTCTTTTTGGTGGTGTCGCGAGTGATATTTCAGCACTGGTCATGGAAAACTGTTTCGAATATCTGGATGCACCGGTCAAGCGCGTGGCAAGTTTGGAAACACCTATTCCGTTTGCCAAGAACTTGGAAAACAATTACTTGCCTAAGGAAAGATTTACGGAAGCATTGCTTGATTTATTGCGATACTAGCTTTTGCAACAATAATCATCCTTTTTGAACACACCTTTTTGTCGATCAATAGGTTTCTTGCATCATATTAAAGGCTTCTTAACGTTATCTAAGACGTCGAAACTTGTATTCGTTTCGTATATAGTCTAAACCCTAATAAATATATAATGAAGAAACACGTATTAACCTTTGTCGTTGCTGCAATGCTAATTGTCTCATGTTCGGTATCGAAAGATGCCCGTGCCAAGCGCAATTTGCTCAGTGGTACTTGGACGTTGAACGACATATCATATGAAAACGCCTCGGGAAACTTTAAATCCGTTATATTCAATGATGCCGATGATATCTGTTTTGAGGGTAGCGAGTGGTATTTTCGTGACAACAACAGTACAGGTCGCTATACCATTGCCCCATCTACATTGTGCAACGGGGGTGACCGTTACATTCGGTGGTCGGTCGTGGAGCGAGAAGAGAATTACACCAGTCAATTGCAGTTCAAGTTGATCGATGAAAAGAACAAGGATATCTCAGGAGGACTGGGTTACCGATTGAACATTAGTAATCTCACCGAAAATGAAATGACCTTAAAATCAAATGCAACCGTTGATGGCAAAGTCGTCAATGTCGTTTATTCATTCACTAAAAAATCATAAAAAGATTCCCCATGAAAAAACTAGGTATTAAAGGTGTATATATAGTAATGGCGATGTCCATGATCGTTGGATGCAATGCTGTTAAGAATTCGAACCATAAACAAAGGGGCGCGACCGTAGGTGCCGCCAGTGGCGCGGTAATCGGCGGTGTGTTGGGCAATAACGTCGGAAAGGGCGATAATACGGCACTTGGTGCAATTATAGGAGCCGTTGTAGGTGGTGTCGCCGGTGGATATATCGGCGATCGAATGGATCGTCAGGCAGAACGTATCGAGGAAGAAATACCCGGCGCCGAAGTTACCCGTGTCGGTGAAGGAATCAATGTCATTTTCAATGAAGATGCAGGGGTTTATTTCGATACCAATAAATCTGGGGTCAAAGGTACTTCCGCCACTACTTTGGACAAATTGGCCGGAATCTTCAAAGAATATCCGAAATCATACATTTTGGTCGAAGGCCATACCGATAGTGCGGGGCCCGAAGACTATAATATGAAGCTTTCGCAGCAAAGGGCCGAATCGGTTACCGAGTACCTGGTGGCCAAGGGCATCGACGCAGGTCGTTTTACCACAAAATGGTACGGTGAGAACCAACCTAGGGAAAGTAATGAGACCAGTGAAGGAAAAGCCAAGAACAGAAGGGTCGAATTGGCCATTGTGGCTAGTCAAGAGCTTAAGGAAGAAGCGATACGCGAAACGCAAAACTAAATTCCCTATCCTTCTTGATTTGATTTTGAATCCCGATACATTTTGTATCGGGATTCTTCTTTTTTAATCGTTATCTTTCGATAGTGGAACACTATGATATTATTATTATAGGTGCCGGTTTGGCCGGATTGACCGCGGCAATTGATCTGAGGAAAAAAAACCACCGCGTTCTTGTGTTTGAAAAAAACACTTTCCCAAATCACAAGGTCTGTGGCGAATACGTTTCAAATGAAGTAAGACCCTATCTAGAATCGTTAGGCGTGGGCATTCCGCATAGTTCAGCGAACATCGATACGTTTACACTCTCCACGATCAACGGAAAGACGATTACGACGCGATTGCCTTTAGGTGGTTTTGGGATCAGTCGGTATGCCCTTGATAACCTGCTCTATGAAAAAGCCTTGGCATCGGGCGTTGCATTTATCTTTCAAGCTGTGGATGCCATAGCCTTTGAAGATTCGTTTTTCGAGATAACAACGCTAAAAGGGCAAATTTATAGGGCGCCATTTGTTATTGGCGCCTTCGGTAAGCGCAGCAATCTTGATAAAAACATGAAAAGGGCCTTCATTGCCAAAAAATCACCGTGGCTTGGCGTCAAGGCCCATTATGATTATCAGGGGTTTCCAGAAAACGAGGTGGCTTTGCATAATTTCAATGGGGGATATGCAGGACTTTCAAAGACGGAAACGGGCGCCGTGAACTTTTGCTATCTGACCTCGTATAAGAGTTTTCAAAAGGAAAGGAACATCACATCGTTCAATGAAAAAGTAGTTGCCCAAAACCCAGTTTTAAATACGTTTTTGAAAAAGGCAAAACCGATTTTCGATGAACCATTGAGTATTGCCCAGATTTCCTTTGAACAAAAGAAAGCGGCGGAAGACCATGTTATCATGTGCGGTGATTCGGCGGGACTCATCCACCCGCTTTGTGGCAACGGCATGGCAATGGCCGTTCACAGTGCCAAGATCGCTTCCGAACTAATCGATAAGTATATCAATGAAAATGGATATGACCGTCAAAAGTTTGAAAAAATGTATACCCTACAATGGAACGAAGCCTTCAAGAAGCGTTTATGGGCCGGTAGACAATTGCAATCATTATTGCTGAACAAAGGGGTTTCAAAACTGGGCATGTCACTTATCGTTGGGGCACCGGGACTATTGTCGCGAGTAATCCGAGCTACGCACGGACAACCTATTGTATAGATGATGGATTGGTCAAAACGCAGTACACAGTTGGAGATAATGGATGACTTTCAGGGCGAACCCGGTGTTTTGCGCAAGGTTTTTGACGATATCAATCGCGCAAACCGTCTTCTGGGAGGTGACTCCAATACCATTAGGGCAATCACAAAACTAATTGGGGAAAATCCGAAGGAGGATTATATAATTGCCGATATGGGATGTGGCGATGGGGCAATGCTGCGCACTTTGGCCCATTATTTCAAAAAACGGGATTCGAAGGTGGCATTTATCGGGATCGACTTGAGCGAAGAAGCCCTTTCCTTGGCAAAGGAAGCCTCGAAAGGTTTTGATGCGATACAATATTTGCAGGCCGATATTTTACAATTGAATTCGGCCGATTTTAAGTGCGATGTTATCATTAGTACGCTCACTATGCACCATTTTACGGACGGTCAAATTCCGTTATACCTTAAAAAGCTTGGTGAATTGTCCCGTATCGGGGTTATAATCAATGACTTGCATAGAAGTCCTTTTGCCTATTACCTATTTAAGGCCTTTAGTCGTATTTTTATCAGGACCAAGGTTGCAAAAAATGATGGTGCACTGTCCGTTAAAAGAGCTTTTGTAAGGCCCGATTTGATTGGATATTCAAAGCATCTACCCGATATGGACCATACAATTCGTTGGAAATGGGCTTTTCGCTTTGTATGGGTAATGCGTCCGAATCGACTAAAGTAACTATATGGGCAATGTACGAATTGTGAGTGTGGAGAAAGAGCTGCCATCCTATTCGAGAAAAACAGCGGATATTCTACCTTTTGTCGAGCTTTGGCTGGCCGATCAAGATGCGCGTTTTCGTCGCAAGGTGGTCAAGATCTTCGAAGGTGCGGGCGTTGATGTGCGTTATGGTATTATGGATATCGAAGAGGTATTCACCGCCACTTCCTTCGAGGCAAAAAACAATATTTATGTACGCGAGGTAAAGAAATTGGGCAGCAAGTCCTTGAAAAAAGCTTTGACAAATGCCCAATGGACGGCCGATTCCTTAGATTACATCATTACTGTCAGTTGCACCGGAATAATGATTCCTTCGTTGGATGCATATTTGGTCAACGAATTGGGGTTACGTCAAGATATCGTGCGTCTTCCGGTAACCGAAATGGGCTGTGCCGCAGGGGTTTCGGGCCTCATTTATGCCAGTAATTTTCTGAAATCGAATCCAGAAAAACGGGTGGCGGTCGTGGCCGTAGAAAGTCCCACCGCCACCTTTCAATTGAACGACTTTTCCATGGCCAATATGGTCAGTGCGGCAATTTTTGGTGATGGCGCGGCCTGTGTATTGTTGTCATCGGAAGAAGAAGCCACGGGCCCAAGAATTATCGGGGAAGAGATGTACCATTTCAAAAACGCCACACATTTAATGGGGTTTGACCTGACCGACCACGGATTGAAAATGATACTTGACCCAAGTGTACCGGAAACCATAGCTGCGCATTTCCCTCAAATTGTATATCCGTTTTTAGAAAAAAATGGCAGTGCCATTGAAAAAGTCGATCATTTGATTTTTCATCCCGGAGGGAGAAAGATCGTACAAACGGTCGAAAAGCTTTTCGGCAGTTCAGGAAAAAATATCGATGATACCCGAGAGGTATTGCGAAAGTATGGTAATATGAGCAGTGCGACCGTATTATACGTTTTAGAACGTTTCTTGAACCGGGAGATTCAAGGTGGGGAACAGGGCCTGATTTTGAGTTTTGGCCCCGGATTTTCCGCACAGCGGGTATTGTTGGAATGGTAAAAAAGCCCCACCCCTAAATCCCCTCCCAGAAGGGCGAGGGGACTTTAAAAAATTGAATTTTATGGATACAAAAAAGGAAAATAATATCCCCCTTTCGGGGGAAATGCCGAAGGCAAAGGGGGCATGGGCTTTAATCTTGGGCGGTAGTAGCGGTCTTGGTTTGGCAACGGCAAAAAAATTGGCTTTATACGGTTACAATTTGATTATCATTCACCGAGATGCAAGGGTAAACATGCCCGAAATCGAAAAAGATTTCAAGCAAATTGAGGAGGGCAACAGAATCGTTTTAAAACATTTCAACTGTGATGCCGCCAAAAAAGAGAAACGTGAAAGCGTTCTTAAAGAATTGAATACCTTGCTAAAAAAGAGTGAAAAAATAAGTGTTTTGGTGCATAGTATCGCGAAAGGGAGCCTTAAGCCCATGTACGAGGAAAACGGAACAGGTTTGAACCACGAAGATTTCGGCATTACGCTGAACGCCATGGCCTTGAGTCTTTTTGATTGGACAAAGTCAATTTTCGAAGCTGGATGGTTCGCAGGCGATAGCCGCATCGTCTCTTTCACCAGCGAAGGGAATACCAAGGCTTGGCCGGGCTATGCCGCGGTTTCGGCGGCCAAGGTCACCTTGGAGGCAATTACGCGAAACATCGCCTTGGAATATGCAGGTATGGGAATCAAGGCCAACTGCATACAAGCGGGAACTACCGAAACTCCTGCCTTTAAAATGATTCCGGGGAACGAAAAACTTAAGAAAAGTGCGCTACGTCGTAATCCCAATGGTCGATTGACCACTCCTGAAGATGTCGCGAACGTGGTTTACCTCCTTACTTTGGACGAAGCGAAATGGATTACGGGTACCGTAATCAAGGTTGACGGTGGTGAGAGTTTGCGATAGCTTAAAACAATGTTGAAAGATGCCCGAAAAGATGGGAATGAGAACATCGATACTGAATAAATTACCCTATTCCGAGCCTTTTTTGTTTGTCGATGAGCTTATCGCGGTCGATGAAAACGGTGCAGAGGGCAGATTTACCTTTTTAAAGGCTTCGGATTTCTACAAAGGTCATTTTCGTAACAATCCGGTTACCCCCGGAGTTTTACTTACCGAATGCTGCGCGCAGATCGGATTGGTCTGTTTGGGCATATATCTACTTGGTGACAACGGCAAAGGGGAAGTCGCTCAACCCCAAATCGGACTGAGTTCTTCCGAAATGGAATTTTTGTTACCTGTATTTCCGGGGGAAACCGTAACCGTGCGCTCCGAAAAATTATATTTTAGGTTCAACAAACTTAAATGCAAGGTAAAAATGTACAATTCGGACCATAAAATGGTATGCAGGGGAACCATCGCCGGGATGATCAAAGCAAATTCAAATGTCTAGAAGAGTAGTGGTTACGGGTCTTGGGGTCTGCGCCCCGAACGGCGTTGGGATCGCGGATTTCACTTACGCCATGCAAAACGGTAAAAGTGGGATACGTTTTCAGCCCAAACTGGAAGAACTCAATTTTGGTTGCCAAATTGCCGGTGAACCGTTGGTGAAGGATAATTTGGTAAATCGATACTTCACTCCGTTGCAATTGCGTGGATTGAATGCCAGCGGTATCGTTTATGGGGTAATCGCCGGTTTGGATGCCTGGAAGGATGCCGGCTTGCCGCTAGCGGATAACGATACACCGGATTGGGATGCAGGACTTGTCTTCGGTACGGGAATTTTGGGTGTGGATAAGTTCAGGGAATCCATTCACTTGGTCGACGAAAAGAACGTTAGGCGCTTGGGTAGTACCACCGTTTTACAGACCATGGCCAGCGGTATCAGCGCCTATTTGGGTGGATTGATCGGTTGTGGCAATCAAGTAACAACAAACTCTTCGGCATGCACAACGGGCACGGAAGCCATCTTGATGGCCTATGATCGCATCGCCAGCGGAAAATCGGAGCGTATGCTGGCGGGCAGTTGTAGTGATAGCGGACCTTACGTATGGGGCGGTTTCGATGCCATGCGCATTCTGCCACGGAATCATAATGACAACCCTACGGCGGCCAGCCGCCCGATGAGCGCCACAGCATCGGGATTTGTTCCGGGCAGCGGTGCGGGCGCCTTGGTGTTGGAGTCCTTGGAGAGTGCCAAGGCAAGGGGAGCGAAAATATATGCCGAAGTTCTAGGTGGAGCGATCAATAGCGGCGGGCAACGGGCCGAAGGCAGCATGACCGCCCCAAATAATGAAGCGGTGCAACGTTGCATTATTGAAGCCGTTCAAAATGCGGGCATTTCGCCATCGGATATCGATGCCATTAACGGCCACCTCACGGCAACGGCCAAAGACGCACAGGAGATTGAAAATTGGTGCAGGGCCTTAGAACGCTCGGGGGGCGATTTTCCCTATGTAAATTCCTTTAAAGGCCTGTTCGGTCATTGTCTGGCCGCTGCCGGAAGTATTGAAAGTGTGGCCACCATTTTACAGTTTGGGCACGGACAACTCTTTGGAAACGTGAACTGTGAAGATGTCCATCCGGAAATAGCCGAACGGATCGATGTTTCAAGAATACCGACAAAGACGTTTTCATACGACCCCAAATTCATTGCCAAGGCCAGTTTTGGTTTTGGTGATGTCAATGCTTGTGTTATTTTTGGAAAATGCAACGACTGATGCTTAGACCCGTCATTGGTCGGGAGGCCGATTAGGCAAAAGAGTCGATTTTATCTCTGAGTAAACTATTTATGGGCAAAGACGAACGCTATCAAAAATTACGCGACATCATTAAGATATATCTTCCGGAAGATGTTTCAATAGAACAAATATCCGAAGAAAGTCATTTCACGGAAGAACTCAATATCAACTCGGCCCATTTGGTCGATATTGTGCTCGACGTTGAAGACGCCTTCGATATTACTTTGGAAAATGATGATATGGACCAAATGCAGACCGTTAAGGATGCGTTGCGGATCATTGACCTTAAAATCAATAAATAGGATGACCGAATTTTTGCAATGGGCGAAAAATAAGCTTTTGGTCGACAAACGCCTACTGTTGCTATACTGTGTTGTCTATTTTTTGTGGGGTTTGGGTATGAATTGGTTCGGTACCCAAATGGAGATCGCCAAATTTACCTATTGGTGGCAGGTAATCACCTGTTACATTTTGTACATGGTGCCTATTTCATTGCTGCTTCGTGGTTTTCCTTTTCACAAGCAATATGCATACGGATTGATTGCCATGTGCCTTCTTGAGTTTGGGGGCTACGCACTCGAGACTTCCTATGCCTATCCGGGAAACATACTTGAATCCATTGTGGGCCAGCGCTCCTTTGGTCTTGCCATGGCCTTGTTCTTCGCGCTCTATTTCCCGTTGGGAAACTGGGGTGTGGACAGGTTATATCGGCTTATCTTCCCAAAAAAAGTCGATTAGTTATTTTTCATCGAAATGGATTCCGCAATACCCTGCGTGGGGGATAGTTCGTTTCAAGAAATTCTTTATTCGATCTGTTCATGGTGCTTCTCCGGAATTGCCAATGAGGCCACTATACCACCTACCAGAGCAACCGAAATCACGGTCAACGAGACCCATTCCGGAAGATGTACATAATGGGAAAACAGCATCTTAAGACCTACAAATGCAAGTATTACGACAAGACTGTAATTGATAAATCGAAACTTGTCCAACATCCTTGAGATCAAAAAATACATAGATCGAAGCCCCAGTATGGCCAAGATGTTCGAACTGAAAACTATGAAGGGGTCTGCCGTAATGGCCAAAATCGCAGGAATGGAGTCGAGCGCAAAAAGTATATCGGTCAATTCGATAATGATCAGTGCCACAAATAGGGGGGTAGCCGCCTTGACCCCCATTCGTTTCACGAAAAAGTCATGTCCCTGTATTGTACTAGTTATTGGATAAAGCTTTTTTACCTGTCGAAATACCCATGAGTTTTTCGGATTAAATTCATGCTCATCGCCTTTCAACATCTTAAAGGCGGTGTATAACAAGAAGACCCCGAATACATAGATGATCCAATCGAAACGGGTTATAAGGGCCACACCGAACAAGATCATCAATGCACGAAAGACGATGGCGCCCAATATGCCCCAAAAAAGCACACGATGTTGGTAAATGGGGGGTATTTTGAATGCGGAGAATATAACGGCGATAACAAATACATTATCGACGCTCAATGAAAGTTCGATCAGATATCCGGTAATATATTTTAGAACGGCATCGTTCGGGGTAAGTTGGGTAGGGTTGTCTATAATACCGCTTGAGAACAACCAATAAATGACCATGCTGAACGAAAATGCTATGGTCACCCAAATGCCGGTCCAAATACCAGCCTCTTTACTTTTTATGACATGTTCCTCTTTATGGAATACACCCAGGTCAAGGGCCAAGAAAACAATGATCAGCGCAATAAAAATTACCCATACCCACATTAGCGGAAAATTTAAGATGCGAAGTTAAGCATCATTTCGAAAAATTGTAGTGGAAATCGCGGAGATTGTAGACGATCATCGCAATTGAAGATCAAGCTTTACGGTTACCTTGTTCTGTTCGCGTTCTTTTTTGATATGTATACCATAATCCGATACAAATAGGGTAGTGGTACCGATCAATCGATCGCCATTTTTTCGAAAATCGAAGGTAATCGGTTTGGTCGTTCCTTTTAGGGTAAGATCACCATTTACCAAAAAACCATTTTCATTGGAAACGACCGAGCTGCTTTTAAAAAACAATCGCGGGTGTTCGTCTTCGTCAAAATATTTGCCACTTTTTAGCGACCAATCCCTTAAAAAGTTTCCGGTCTTGATCGTTGTCACTGCTACCGAACCTTCGAATGTGGAGTTTTCAAAATTTTGCAAGTCGATATTGGAGGAGGAGCTAAATCCCGAAATAGTCCCATTGACATCATTATCTTCAAAAACGAAGCTTATTGCCGCCGAACCGATTCGCGCCAGGTCTTGCGAAAAGACATTGGCCGAAACTGTTAAGAGCATCGTGAATAATAAAATTGGTTTCATAAGCTAGTAAGTTCAAGGTCCATGCCAAATTTATCGATAATGTTTTATCGATGAAAGTCTTTTTTCAACGGCCCAAACGTTGTCAAGACCAACAGATTGGGACTCTTTGCCTTTTTTTTTCTACTTTGTTATCGAGATTCACTTTTTGAAAATGAAACCTGGAAATATCAAAATAACTTTATACCTCTTGTTTTTGTATGCCTCTGTTGCGCTTGGTCAGACCACGGCCGGGAATCTGGAGAAAAAACAGATCAAGGTACAGCAATATACGGTTATGGAGCGTTTCGATCCAAATTTGGTCCTACCCGTCGAAGATCGTATTCAGTTGAAAAAAGATAGGATCGTCGAATTCAGACGCACCAAAGAATTGTTGGATACCTTGAGTATCTCAAAACGCAAAAAACGAAAACTGATGCGCGACCTTCGGCGCAGCCCCATTTTTACCGAACGCCTGAACAAAGTAGTTGCAGAGAACACCTTGGAAGACAACGAATAGTGCCTTACATCAGAAAGATTTCATTTTTGCCTTTCGCTTTCGAAGTTGTATTTCGAGGTCATTACAGGCCTCGGCTATGGAAGCTTCGAACGAGCCATGGTTTGCTTCGGCAAATAATCGGGGACCTGGCAGGCTCAATCGAATATTGCAGATCCTTCCTTTGTTCTGGGCCGAGGTATTTTCGGTTTTAAAGAATACATCGGCACGTACGATAAAATCGAACTTGTCAAGAAGCTTGTTCAGCTTTTCCCCTGTCATTATCTCTAATCTGGCACTTGCCCTAACATCGTCATATTCAAAGTTTATATCCATATTTTTCGCTTTATATGAAATTATAGATAGGCGGTCTTATTTGCAAGTAAATGACCACATATTTTCGGAGCGGTTATCAATGATCTTAACGCAAGTTTATCGGAACAATAAATAAACGTTAAAATCTCGTTCGTAGATACTTTACCACATCTGAACGGCGTTAATTTTACGTAGATTAATTAGCTGCACATAATTGTGTAACCCTTAAATTTAAAAATCATGGTGCTCGAGCAGGATACTTATATCGAAAGAAACAACTTGGTATTGCGATTGGAGCGAAATCAACGCGAGGTAGGGCAATTGAAAAACAAGCTCAATTCGTACGTTTGCGAACCCAAGACGTATTCACTTTTCGAACGTATCGAAACCTTGAAAACGGGTCTCGATAGGCTAAGCATTTCCAATCGCGAAATCTTACAGGCACTTAAGGAACGAAAAAAGTCGGTGGGGGACCATTTGGAAAATATAAGGCAACAGCTTTCCGAGTTCCATGAATTGCAGCAGGGTGTGCACGACTATGTTCGTGGTGTGCGCAACGTCTAAAACCCGATAAATTCCAGTAGATTACTGGTTTATCGATTGATTTACCTGATTAACACGATAACTCCATCCATATTTTCATTAATTTGCATACCACTTCTAGGAATGGAAACATGGTATTACGAATTGGCCTTTTATTGGTGTTGACGGTACTTGTTACGGCATGTCGGGATTTGGCGAAAAGTCAGGCGATGGCCTTTGAAGGTCATCCCGAAGAATTACCATACAAGGTGCAAACATCCTCGTTCGAGGATTTAAACGGGAATCCTGTTTCGCTCACTGATTTTAAAGGAAAATGGGTAGTGCTCAACTACTGGGCGACATGGTGCAGGCCCTGTATTGAAGAAATGCCCGACCTGGTGCGCGCCCAAGAACTTTTGAAAAATGAAAACTACGTTTTTTTACTGGCCTCGGATCAGTCCCTTGAAAAAATCAGGGCATTTGTCGATGAACGAAAGTTCGATCTTACGTTCATACGCTTAAAAGAAGCCTTCGCCCAAAGAGGTGTCAACGCCTTGCCTACAACCTTTATATACAACACGGCCGGGGAACAGGTACTTAAAATAGAGGGACAGACCGATTGGGCCAGTGATGGGGTCATCGATAAATTCAAGGCGGTTCAATGAGAAAATGGGGCTGTTTGGTTTTAGGTGTCATGCTTTGCCTACAAAGCTGCAATGAACAGCCAAAGAGCGAAGAACCATTAACACATCAGATGGACAATCCGGCAGGGATGGGTAGTGCCCTTCCTTTTCTTTTTTCCGACGGCAAAAGCGCTTTATTGTCGTGGGTGGAACCTGCCGACGACAGTTTGATGGCATTGAAATATAGCCGATTGGAAGGGCAAACATGGTCAGCACCCCAAGTAGTGGTCGCGGGAGGGGATTGGTTCGTCAATTGGGCCGACTTTCCGGCCATCAGCGAAAACCAAGGACATTTGTTGAGCCATATCCTTAAAAAATCCTCGGAGGGAACGTATTCCTACGACGTTAAACTGAACCTGAAAAAAACGGACGAGGGGCAATGGACAACCGATTTGCCATTGCACACCGACAATACCCCGACCGAGCACGGCTTCGTTAGTTCATTGCCCTATGAAAACGGATTTTTCATAACCTGGTTGGACGGTAGAAACACCATTGAAAATGAAGTAGGGAAGCGGGGAGCCATGGCCGTTCGAGCTGCTAAAATTGACGTTGACGGTACCCTTATAGACGAGCAGGAACTCGATGCCAGAACTTGTGATTGTTGCCAAACTACTGCTGCGATTACACATAATGGTCCGGTTGTTATTTATAGAGATCGTTCGGAAGACGAGATTAGGGATATCAGTATTGTAAGGCAAGTGAAAGGGCAGTGGTCGGCCCCGAAAAGTATTCATGAGGATGGTTGGCAAATAAAGGGATGCCCCGTAAACGGACCCAAGGCGGCTGCGTTGGGGAATCGCCTTGCCGTTGCCTGGTTTACGGCGGCCAATGATCGGCCAGCAGTGAACTTGATTTTTTCGGAAGATGGTGGTGCGACCTTCGATGCCCCGATACAGATCAGCGCTATCAATGCCATTGGCCGGGTCGATGTACTGATGTTGGACGAAGAAAACGCCTTCGTTAGTTGGATGGAGGCCGATGAAAATGGGGCCGTGCTGAACGCGGCAAAGGTCAATCGCAATGGCACAAAGGGAAAAATACATGCAATTGCGCCGCTGGACGCCTCGCGAAAAACCGGATTTCCGCAAATGGAAATGGTCGGCGATAAAATTTACTTCGCATGGACGCATATTACCGAAGAAAAAAGTAAGGTACGAACAGCCTATGTGTTAAAACAATATTTTTAGCTGATCAAAAATGGAAACCATGAAACTGAATAAGATACATTGGAACGAAGTGCCCGTAGAGAATGTGACCCCGCAAATGGAGCGTAAACTGGTCTACGGGGAAAAGATAATGATCGCCAGAATGAAATTCAAAGACGGTTTTGAAGTGCCGTTGCATCACCATGAGAGCGAGCAGATCAGTCAGGTGCTATCGGGAACGGTACGATTTTGGTTCGGCAAGGATAAAGAAGAGGTGATGGATCTACATGCTGGGGAAACCGTTGTCATTCCTGCCAACGTACCGCATGCCGCTTTAATGATCGGCGATGTCGAAGGTATCGATACTTGGTCGCCCATACGCGAAGATTGGCTTGATGGTAGCGACGACTACCTGCGAAAGTAGCCGATTGACATCTTATTGCATTTTTGGTAACTTAATTATTGTCAATGAAACGTATTACGGTATATGCAATAAGTATTTGGTCAAGTATAGGAATGCTTTTGGCCCAAGATAGCTATACTTCGCTCCGACGTGCCATGGTCGAAAACCAAATTCAAGCCAGAGGGGTTTCAGACTTACGGACGTTGACCGCCATGCTGAACGTACCACGACATAAATTTGTCCCCGAAGATATTCGACATTTGTCGTATCTGGATAGGCCATTGCCCATCGGAAGCGGGCAAACCATTTCACAGCCTTAAATCGTAGCTTTTATGACAGAAGCCTTGCAGCTGAAAAAGTCGGACAGGGTACTCGAAATAGGAACAGGTTCAGGTTTTCAGGCAGCAGTGTTAGGTAAAATCGTAGACTCGGTATACACCATTGAAATTATTGAGGAACTAGCGCTAAAAGCTAAAAAACGGTTATCGAACCTAGGTTATGACAACGTAATTGTCATGACTGGGGATGGTTATTACGGTTGGCCCGAAAAGGCACCTTTCAATGCCGTCATGGTAACGGCAGGAGCTGAAGAAATTCCCATGGCATTGGTAGAACAATTGGAACATGGTGGTCGCATGATTATTCCCGTGGGGCCGCATAATGCTGTTCGTCAATTGGTTCTGGTTACGAAAAGGAAAAACAAGATCTGCAAAAGGAATCTTATGCCGGTACGTTTTGTGCCGTTTACCCGTGAGAAGGATTAAATGAAATTATTATGAAATATAAAACAACACTACTCATCATTTCAATGTTTTTATTGGCGGCTTGTGGGGCCTCGCGAACGGTTTCTGAAAGCAATCCAAAGTTGGATTCGATGATACAAAACCTTGGGTTCAAAATCGAGATGAACAGCATGCAACCGCTGCCGACCCGGGCCTTGAACCAAATCGCGAATAGCGGATTGATCCAGCCCGGCAATACGATAAACCGCATCGACCTGACCAGTGCGAATCACTTCGTACGTATGCAAAGGGATTCCGTATCATCGAATTTACCTTATTTCGGGGAACGTCAAATGGGTGGGGGTTACAATAACAAAACCGGTATCGAATTTGATGGGGTTCCGAGAGAGATTGAGGTGACCAAGAACGAACGCGATAATAGTTATGATGTGAATTTCACGATTAATGAGTCCTCCGAAACTTTTTTCGTAAGACTCAAACTGTTTCCGAATTTATCGGTCTGGGCCGATATCTGGAGCTCACACCGCAATCGAATCCGTTATTCGGGGAATGTGGTAGCGCTTGAGGATTGAATAGGTTGTTCAATTGTAATCTCTATTTTGTTTGTCTGAACACCTTAATACACAATCCACTCGCTTTTTTCAACGTTTCGGTAAAATAATCCATTGAGTTTAGTTGATTATAATGCTTCTTTGCACTGGATATAAATAATCAAACGAAAAACCATGCGAACAAATTCCTTCAAACAATTTATTTTGATAGTAATCTTCCTGACATTATCAGGAAGTGCTTTTGGTCAAGAAGTATTAACGGCCGCACAATGGCAAGAAGACCTCCGTTTTTTGCAGAAAACCGTACATGCCGATTTTCCCTTCCTATTCAAAAAAGTGGAAAAGAAAGTTTGGGATGCTGAAGTAGAGAACTTGTATGTCGAAATTCCGAATCTGGAGGAACACGAAATCAGGGTCGGCCTTTCGAGAATCGTATCGCTGTTTGAATATGGACACACGCAAATACCCTTCAGTACCATTGCCAAAGATGGGGTGTTGCCCATAAACCTTTACCATTTCAAAGACGGGATTTTTGTGGAAGGGGCTCTAAAGGAACACACGAAGATACTGGCCGCGAAAGTGATCAAAGTAGGGGAGTACCCAATCGATGAGGCCCTAAAAATGATACGACCCGTAGTGCCGGTCGAAAACAATAGCTATTTCAAAGCCTACGGGCTCCGATTTTTGACCGTACCCGCCGTTTTACACGCTCAAGGAGTGATTCCCGATAACGGCAAGAACGTATCGCTGACACTTGAAAAAGAAGGCAAGGTCATCACGTATGAACTACCAAGTATCGCATACAATGAACTTTCACGTGACTACAATTTAACGCTACCCAACGAATTATGGGTCAGCGCTAGGGGAGCAGGGGAGCCCCCGTTCTATCTCAAGCATCTTTTTGAAAAGTATTATCATTATGAGTATTTGTCCGATTCGAAAACACTATATGTCAGACAGAGCTCCGTTTTCAATCATGAAACCGAAAGCTTGGCTGAGTTTTACAAACGGCTCTTTGATTTTATCGACACCAACGATGTACAGAAGCTTATCTATGATGTGCGCTTGAACGGGGGCGGCAATAACTACAATAACAAACCGCTCATTCAAGGGATAATGGCGCGCCCGGAACTCAATAAAAAGGGTAAGTTCATTTACATTATTGGTCGACAAACTTTTTCGGCCTGTCAAAACCTGACCAATGAGATAGAGAATTATACGAATGCCATTATGGTAGGCGAACCTACCGCGGAAAACAAGAATTTTTATGGTGACACCAAAAAAACAACACTGCCCAATTCTAAACTCAATGCCTACCTTTCGTTTGCCTGGTGGCAGGATAAGGCCCCTTGGGAGAATGCCGATGCCACGACTCCCCAAGTTTTTATAGAACCTACCTTTGCGGAATATAGCACCAATCAAGACCCAGTGCTGGAAATGGCGATGAACTACGATTTCGATTCCTTTTTGGTCAACCCAATGGACCATTTTACCAAATTGTTCATCGCAGGCAAGATGGAGCAGCTCAAAACGGATGCCACCCGTATCGTAAAAGATCCCGTGTACGCACATATTCCCTTTGATAAGGAATTCAAACAGGTCGGAAGGAATCTATTGTTTCAAGAGCAATTTGAAGGTGCGGTATTTCTTTACGGAATGTTTTCCGAATACTATCCCAAAGACCCCGAAATGTGGGAAGGCCTTGGCAAGGCGTTCAAGGGAATGGGCAAAGACAAAGAGGCCGATGGAGCCTTTGCAAAGGCAAAAACATTGAGCGAGAAAAAATAGAAGGTATGCGAGGTGTAACAATTCGGGTTGTGAATTGTCTTTTAAATCAAATAAACCAACCATCATGAGACACCTCGCACTTCTAATTATTGGATTTTTCTCCGCAACGGTCATTTCAGGCCAAGACCTCGAAAAGCCCCATGAAGGCCATTTTTCGGATGTCGATACATCAGACCTATTTTTATTGGGGACTTTCCATTTCAAGGATGCCGGACTCGATGGCTACAAACCAAAACACGACGTTGATATTCTTTCCCCCAAAAGGCAAGGGGAGCTACAGGACGTGCTCGACCAAATACGTAAGTTCAAACCCAACAAGATCGCGGTGGAATGGAAAAAGTCCCGACAATCAAGCCTTGATTCTTTATATAATGAATATCTCGCGGGGCGTTTTGAATTGAAGTCCAATGAGATATACCAAATAGGATTCCGGATGGGGAAGGAGCTCGGCCATAAGAAATTATATGCGGTAGATGCCCCAGCCCGGAATTTTGACGACTATAAGACTGAGGAGGCCTACAAAGAAAAGGAGGCATATTTCACTAAGAAATTGGGGGAGGAAATCGTTGCACGCGACGAGATGTTACATAATAAGTTTATGGCCATGTACGCCAAGGAAGATGAGCAAAAAATGCAATTGACACTACTGGAACAATTGTTGAACGAAAATGACCCGGAAGGAATGCGCATCGGTCACGGTCATTATTTGATAGGAAATTTCAAAATGAACGCGGGCGATGATTATTTTGGGGCGGACGGTGCGATATGGTGGTACACCCGTAATTTGAGGATCTTCGCCAATATTGTAGGAATCACGGATCCTGGAAAGGACAAAGTCTTCCTGCTCATTGGGGCCGGTCATCTACCGATACTGAATTTTGTATCCCGATCTTCTCCTGATTATCGTGTAGTCACACTTCAAGACCTTGTTCAGGAATAGCCTTGATAAATCAACTCCCTGTCTTAGTAGGGTTAACGTGTTAAAATTGAGTTAATTGGCGAATAGGTTCTACATTAAAATTGAGGATTTAATACTTTAATGGGGAACTAATTCCACTTGAGAAATGAAAAAAATCGTACCTGCTTTCGCACTGATCGCAATGGTCTTGTTGACCTTATCCGCCACGACCGCTATCGAATCAGATTCAAATCTGACTGAAAATTTCGTAACCGGAAACCCTGGGATAGCCTCGATCAATCATATAAGCTTTGGCCCTGAAGGCATCTTATTCTTAGGGGATTCAAAAAGTGCGGCCATTTATGCGCTGAATACCAAAGATGTGAAGACCGCAGCACCAGCTACCGAAATCAATATAAATGGGTTTGACAAGAAAGTGGCATCGGCGTTGGGCACCACAGTTGAGAATATAAAGATAACGGACATGGCCGTGAACCCAATTTCCAGAAACGTCTATTTTTCGGTTCAAGCAGCGGACGGAACTCCGGTTTTGCTCAAATTGAAAGGAGAGGGGTTCGAAAACATTTCCTTGAAGGATGTAAGTTATTCAAAAATCGAATTGACCGATCCGATACCTGCAGATGCCAAAGATAAATGGGAAAGACCACTACGTACCTGGGCGATTTCGGACCTAAAGTTTCACGATGGACAGGTTTTGGTTTCCGGCCTGTCGAATAAAGAATTCGGTTCTACCTTTAGAAAGATACCGTTTCCCTTTAAAGATGGCCAAGAGTATGCCTCCTTGGAAATTTGGCATGCGGCACATGGCGAGTATGAAACACATGCGCCCATCAAGACCTTCGACGTTATAAAATTGGACGGTGTTGACCACCTTATGGCAAGCTATACCTGTACTCCGCTGGTATTGTTTCCGTTGGATGAACTCAAAGAAGGAAAGCATACCAAAGGCCGTACCGTGGCCGAATTGGGTGCCGGTAATTCGCCCTTGGATATGATTTCATATGAAAGGGAGGGGAGCACCTACTTTTTGATGTCGAACAGCAACAGACCCGTAATGCGTATCAAATACGACGATATTGCCGATTTCAAGGAATCCCTGACCGATCCCGTACCAGTCTTTGCCGAGACCGAGGGTGTACCGTATGACAACTTGCCATTTCCGTACGTTTTGCAAATGGACAATCTCGATGCCACCCATGTCATATACCTCCAGCGGCAATCTGATGGAGATTTAAGGTTACGTGTTCGCACTACGGAATGGATGTAGTATGCGCACATAACACATTTAAAAAGATCAAAAAGATCAAGTGGTACTTGATCTTTTTTTGTTCGATTCTTCTTGCCGGATGCCATGAAGAAAGCGTTACCATCGAACAGGTCGATTATGAAAGTGAAAGGCCCGTTGGCATCACATTTTCAACGAATATGGATATTGAAAAACTGCGGGTATTCGTTGGCGAAGAATCACAAACTTCGGTAATCGGGGTTATCGTCGGTGACAAGGGCAAACATCATTTTGCACCCGTAGTTCCTTTTACCGAGGGACTGACGTACACGTTCCGTAAAAACAATACCGAGGTAATGGCATCGTTTACCATTCCAAAGAGGGAAAATACGGGTGGAGCTGAACTGATAGCGATTCATCCCAAAGTGGATACCGTGCCCGAGAATCTCCTAAAAATGTACTTTGAGTTTGCACAACCCATGCAGGAAGTACAGAATGCCCTGGATTTCATTTCGGTGGTCAATGAAACCGACGGAATCGAAATAAAACCTTTCTTACGACTTGAATCCGAACTTTGGAACAAAGAACGAACGGTACTGACCCTTTGGTTGGATCCCGGCCGCATCAAGACCGATTTGATTCCCAATAAGGAAAAGGGATTGCCCTTGACCGCTGGCAAAAGGTATACCATGGCAATTGATAGCAGCTGGAAATCAATTCAAGGCACGCCCTTACTAAAAAAGTATACCAAGAAATTCTATGTGGGTCCGCGTGATGATACAATGCCAAAAACCAAAGAATGGCAGTTGTGCATGCAAATTGAAGATTCGGTAAAAATTCTGTTAATGGACTTTGGAGAACCTATGGATGCATTTTTGGCCAAGGAAACGATCCGCGTCTATAATACAGGCGATAGGCAGATCCAGGGAAAATTCAATCTCTTGGAAAATGAAAGCGTATTACGCTTTGTGCCTGATGAAGAATGGTCAACGCCCAAGATTGAAGTACGCATTGAATCACGGTTGGAAGATTTGGCGGGTAATAATTTAAATCGATTATTTGACACGGAGGTAAAGAAAGACCCAAATCAAAGAACTCCAAAAGCCGTATTCCGTATTCCTTTTGAAGTACGCTAATCCCAAAAATTCAAGGGAAGCTTCAGATGGAATATGTTGGGTTTTAGTATCCTGTTCGATAAAAGATGTTAAAGTCCGCTTAATTTAGGAAAAGATTATCATTTTTAATATACGAAGCTGTCGGATATAAGGTTATTCTTGTATCGGTATGAAAAAGCATCGCAATTTCTTGGTTTTTTACAGCCTTTGGTTAACAGGTATTCTCCTGATATTAATAGTTTTTGATGCTGATCAGGATAAAACAAAGACACCGATGGATGAAACTAATACTATTTTTGAAATGACTACGCATTCTAAAGCGTATGCTGAGCGAAGTGACTGTGATAAAGAACGTGCTGTAGTAAACTAATCGCTGCGGCTTATATTTCGAACCCAACTAATTTTATTCCTTTGTTTTAATAGACGGCCTTCAGATAGAACTACATATTCGGGGGGCGAGCAGTAAAGTTTGTGCTAAAGCAATCTCAAATTGTATTTTACATAATATAAATTATAGTACAAATGTATTGTTTAGTTATTAAGAGTGGTTTATCCATTTGTAAGCTATAATGTAGTATTATGTAAAATATCCCAGAAGCATTCGTTTTCATAAGAATAATTGGAACTTGGGTCATTAAACTTATTTAATAGGAACGCTTCGCTGCGTTAATTAATTTGTATCTATAATTAGCCGTTATGTAAAATAGCCGCTACCAAGCGCTCGATTGTTTTATAAAATCAAATTGCTCTGGCAATTTATTTTACACACAATTATCCATCGCTTGCCAACGCCAAAATAAAAGCTAGCCTTTTTGCTATTATTAAAAATCGAGTATTCGATAAAATATCCGTAATAAAAAATTTTAGACGATTCTCGTAAGCTTGCCACAAGAGCATAAAATTACTCTGCGAGATAATTTCTATGCACTTGTTATATTTAGAACTTCAATTAATCTTTTTTTTGTTTCATTATCTTTTGTCTTGAAACAAAAGAAACAAAAATTCAAGGCTGCATATAATTTTGGAAACAATTAACGGCTCATTCGCTATATTTTAGGAAACATTGTAACTGGTTAACATTACTATGAAATCCTTTGTATAATTGAAACTATTAAGAAGCTATATTACTAAACCCCTAAAATATAGACGCTCACTTCACCTATTGTTTTAACCAAAATTTTATGAGGCCTTTTTGCGTATACCACTAGAATTTGGGTGAATTCCACCTCCTTTCCATTCGCCAGTAATATGCCAATTTTCATAATGATATAACCATAAAATTGTCCAAGGAATAATACAGTCAGAAATTAACATTTTTGAATTAAATTCTTGATATTTAGGATAGTATAAGCACAATTCATTTAATGGATATACATGAGGGATTTTATCATTATTAAAATTCCTCTTTAATTCTGGATTCAAAATATTCACTTTCGGACGTTTGCCTATTCTATATTTTAACTTAAAAGAATAATTAACACTTCTTGAAGTAGGTCTTATTAATCCAGTACATATAACACTATCCTTTAAGAGCTTAACATTGAATTCAGGATAGCTTCTTTTTAGAGCAATAAATTGCTCTGACAAAGTATATGTTTTTTGTTTATTCACTTCCGAAAAAAGTATTGTTTTTTATCGGTTTCGTATTAGCAACTAGTGATTCAGATATAACGCCAGTCGTAGTATTTATACCAATACTTTTCAACTTCCTTGCGTTTTCAAGTTGGTTTACTTGTGATTCTTGTGCACGTAAGAATGCTTTTTCGCCAAATAGTCCCTTTATCGTATTTGCTTCCTCAATAACACCATTTTCTTCTTTTAAAATTTGCCATTGCTTATCTAAATGAAGTATAAATTTCTTAAAATGTTCATATAATTCAGGTTCTTTATCATCATCCCATTTATCACTAAAATCTTCTTGAGAGTTAACAGGGTTTAATATTTTTAAGCGATTACCAACTAGACCTACAATGCCAAAATTTTGCTTTATTTTAAGTATTATGTTTTCAATAGTATCAAATATTGATTCTTCACCATCATAAAACTCACCTGCAATAGTTGTTAAAATTATGCTGGATGTGGCCATTTTAGGATTCGACTTAAAATATTCATCGCGATACATTTTGATTAACTGAACTGCTCTTTGTAAAGGCTTCTTTTTAGAAAATTCATCTGCTGGCAAATTTTCCATTGCATACGCCTTTTCTAGTAAGGTCATTTTTACCAAATTTGACTTGTCAACAAACCAATTACCATAGCCTCTAGGGTTACTTGAAGTCCAATCTCCTAATTCTCTATCTGGTATAACTAATTTGTCTTCGTCATAACTTGTTTCTTGACAACCAGGTAAAATATCCATATGAAAGTCCCCAGCATAGTTTAGGCGAATACATCTATTCTTTAATTCAACTTTATCTTTATATCTGTCACTGTTTTGTAGAACTCTTTTCAATTGATTGTAAATATATTGTGGAGAATGTTTCTCCCAATCCATAACAATATGTACAACTATATCTAAATCGAACTCATTTTTTCCAGTCGGCTTAACAGTTGTGCCAATCCTAACAGAACCTTGAGGATATATTTCAAAAACGGCGTCTTTAAAAAAGCCAGTATCTTCATTAAGCAAACTCTCAATTGCTCTGTAGGCTGTTTCCATTCTTTCTTTACGCGTATCGTCTAATTGAATTTGTTCTGCGATTCTGGCTAATAAATCGTCTAACTGCGTATTTTTATTTTTAAATAATATCATGCTTTACTCCATTTTAAATTTAAAACCCACTTTGCGTGTGGTCCAATATTGTATTTAGTACTTAACTCTCCCTCATCATAACCTAGTTTATTAATCATTTGAGTACTAGCCCATTTTATATATTCACTATCTCCTTTTATCAATAATTCTTCTAACTCCTTTTGTTGTGATTCATTTGGTATCAATTCTAAAACATCATATTGTAAAATCTCCCAACAATCCCAGCCGGATTCAATTGGAGCTCTTTTTAATGGAGTTTGAACTGATTTTATAAATCTGTAATTAACATATGGAAAATTCTTTTTTTTAAGAATTCGATTATCTGCCTTTCCTCCCAACAACTCTTCGTAAAATTCTCTCCAATGAGAAATTTCACGATTTTTTTCACTATTAAACCAATCAAGAAACTTCATTGCATTTCTAGCAGGAACAAAAACCGCTAAATCATCTTTTTTTAATCCAGCTGTCTTCATTTTTAAATCGTCAGTGGCATTCATTTCCTTTAAAACACTTTGTGTTTCAGGTAATCTTTTATACTTCCCTCCTACGTGTTGATACCAATTCCAATTTGGGTTTGCATTTTGTACTAAAAGGTATTTGTCATTAACCTTAATTAAATACTGATAAGACATGGAAAACCTTATGTATTTTCCAGAAAGGCTAATCCAAAAACAATGCAATGCTAATTTTAACCTTTTCCAGTTTTTGTAAAAAAAATTAAAACCGTCAATAATCAAAATAGTGATAAGTAAAATAAATCCGCCTCCAATGAATTCAGGACGAAGCGATTCTTCAATGTTATACCCTATGAAAATTAAAATTAATGCAACAAATATTTTTAATATGAATCTCAACATATGTATATAGAATTAGCCTTTTGGCGGAAAGTTGTCGTTACCAAAACTATCTTTCTGCCTAATTTGGCCTTTTTGGTTATGAACTAAAAGTTCAGATTTTTGATTTTTCGCAATATTTCTAGCTACATTAATTGCCTCCTTTTGAGTAGCAGTAACTTTTGTTGCCTTTTTATTTCCAGCTCCTTTAACTGCCCAACCACTGCTATGTGGCACTACATGTTGATTCTTTTTCATTATTTAAATTTTTATTACACTTTCTACAATTCCTTGTATCTTAAAATCTCTTGTTAATATAATTGGCTGATGCTCTTTAGTTGTTGATTTTGGCAACAGTACAATATGGTCTCCATTATTTTTAAATTCCTTTATTGTAGCTTCATCATCAATTAAGGCCACTACTCTATCACCATCTTCTGCGGTAAGTTCCTTTCTTATTAATACTAAATCTCCATCATCTATATTAGCATTGTTCATTGAGTCACCAGAAGCTCGTAGAATAAAATACTTTTTATCCTTTCTAATAAGCTTTGTTGAAACAGAAATCTCTTTTTCTATATTTTCTTCAGCAAAAAGAGGAAATCCACATGCAACATTTCCTAATACTGGTATGCTTACCATTTTTTCATACTCTTCTTCATCTTCAGCAACTTTCAGAATAGTTGGCTGCATTGAATCATATTTCTTTTTAGAGGTACGACTTTCTAACAATTCAGCAACTGCAACATCTAATATGTTTGCAATCTTGAACAAATCTTCAAGACTTGGTTGTCTCCTATTTTGCACATAAGAGTTAACCATATTGTAACTCTTTTCTAACCTTTCAGCCAACCAAGTTTGCTTAATACCTTTTCTTTCTAAAACTTCCTTTATGCGATTCATTATAATGAATTGATTTACAGATACAAATTTAATATTTAGTGTTTTAATATCTCATACTATGAGATATTTTATATTAACAATATGATGTTAATTATCAACAATATTTTATTTAATCTAATTACATTGAAAGAAAAACGTTTTGTTTTAATATCTTTCTATTTCAGTAGAAGAAACTATGACTTTAGAACAATACAATGCAATTCAAGTAACCACAATTGCTGATTTACCACTTACAGAAGCAGATATCTTCAATCCCGAAGGAAGCCCAATGCTTGTCGAAATTTTAAAGTCTTTTGACTTTTATTATAAAACATTGGCAACCGAAAGTGCACATTATGGAATTGCTCAACATTATATTTTAATTTCTTCGAATACTACCAAAAATGCTTCTGCTGGCACCATAGATGAAAAATATGTAATAAAATTAAATGTAGGTTTGATAAACTGGTTAATTTCTAAATTCCAATTAGGTACTCCAATTAACTTAAATGCCGATTTAGAGGCTTTGGATAAGCTTAACAAGAAATTAGATATTAGTATTAATGAATTTTATTATCAGTTGGCATCTCATTTTACTTTTTACCATGAACTAGGTCACTTGATTCAACAGTCCGATTTCCTCAATGAAGGCATTCAAGAAAGGTCATTGAATAATCAAGGTGGTTTTAATATTGAAAAACATATACTTGAGTATGACGCTGATTGTTACAGTTCACTATGTCTTGCAAATCATACTGTAGATTATTACGAGCGTCTTTTTAAAGATGATTTAGATAAAGAAGTAATTGAAGCTTTAACTATTCTTTCTGGAACAGTAATTTGTCAGTATTTATTAACCTTTGTTAATGATATTGAAAATCTTTATTATAGAGAACGTTCTCATCCACATCCAGCTATTCGTTTACTATATTCTCTAATGACATTTTGCACCTATCTTAAAGATGCATGGAATAGAAAAGGTGTAAATATTCACTTTGAAACAATTTTTATGAATGTCTTTTATGAATCAATCAATCTTGAAAAGGATTTTTTAAATACTGATAATTCTGCCAAACTCTTGGAAATTATTAAAAAAGAAAGGCCAGCCTTGTTAAGATATATTGGTGAATTACAAACAGAAGCTCATGGTCGCGAAGATTTAGCTATTTATAAACGTAATCAAACTTTATTGAAATGAGTTGTTAAAATTCCATTCCACACACATTATGCTTCCCTCCTACGTCGTCGCATAAAAAGTGTTCCATTCACATTGTAGAAGAAACTTTTTAGAATAAATTTTTTAAAGAAACTGTAGTAACAACTTTCGCTTTTAACCAAAGCTCAAGTTACATAACGCAGAACATTATGATACAAATATGTCTATTGTGTAAAACGGCGCAGCATTTCTGTATAGCTTGCTGTTTTGCATAATACCAGATATGGCTTCTTTAGAACCATATCGGCAGGTATTATGTAAAAAGAAATTCTGCAATGACCTCCAGCGCGCCATCTCGCCGAAAAAAGTAATCACCCACAGGGTAATCACTTTTAATCGCGTATGTCAAAGCCGTTTTACTGAAAGCCTTGTTTATATTCGTAAGTCATAATTCTATTATGTACGGAATATTTTAAAAGATTGAAAATCTTTTAAAATTTAGAGAGTTGATCCTGCTGGCAAATCACATTATTCCTAGAAAAGCCAACGCTTGGTATTTCAAACACAATTACTCATGCAGTTTATATTTTAATAAATCTGTATTCGTGAATGCTTCGCATTTTCCAGCCGCTTGCCATAGTTTATGCTGAGCGAAGTCGAAGGACCATTAAAAGATCAGCTTTTGGTCTTTGTTGAATCCTTTGGTTCAATTGAAAATTTGGAGAAGAAAAATTTCAGAGGCTTTTCGTCAGCTTGCCGCAAAAGCTTAGGACGATTTTTTGGAAGGTCTAGTAGACGTTTCAAAAAACGGGCCAGATGGTAGCGTTGGCAGAGGAGCGTAAATTTCTAAGCACTTGCTCGCATACTCCCCTGATTGAGACTCCTTTTTCGGATGTTTAAATATTATGTCAAATAGAAATGAAACTACTAACTGTTCCTTTTGAAGATTAATACTGTTCATTTTCTTTGCTTGTCCAAAGAAAACGAACCAAAAGAAAAGACCCTTTTTACGAGGTATTTTTAGCATAGCTAAAACCGTCTCAGTTTTCTAAATTTTCTCCAAGGTTTCGAAAATTCTTAACGAAAACTTCGTCTATACTGCGTAAAAAGATCGTCTTTCCCATTGAAATCAAGAAGAAATGCGAAGCATTCACGAATACCTTTAAAGACAATAAAATACAATGAGTAAAATATGCTTCCACGCTCCCTTTGTGACTTGTAGCTTCGCTACTTGGGCGTAAACGTGTAAACACAAAGTCGAGGGCAATGGCTCTTTGTGCCAAGCCATAAATTCACTCCCCTACTCGCCCGCATTTTCTTCTAGCCGGCGCCAGTTTCTTCATAAATTCTATTCTTCAACCACCGCTGAAAAACTTGTAGGTTCTATATGGATGTTATCAGATAAACATCCTTTTAATGATTTTATTTTACCTGATTTTCGGACATTGTTGAACTTATAAATCCTAAACAGAAAGAAATTATTAGGGTTCTTACAACTAAATTCTATCTCATTTATACTTAAAAAAAGTCTAGAATTACACCTACCTGCTGTCGTTTTCACCTCTATGAATTTCTTTGTGCCATTGATATCATAGGAAAGAATATCATAACCAAGGCCATCTCCTTTTACCACTGATGTGTGTTCAACCTTTTCCGCTAAATCTTCCCTTTCTGCCTTAATTAACCTTTGTCTTTCGAAAAAAAACACAAATAATTCACCCTCAAGCCCCAGTTTGGTATTTTCCATAGCCTGTTTCAAATAGTCCTTTTTAAATGCCTTATATTCCTTCTCTCTTTTCCTGTTTTTAAGTCTTTTTTTTGACTTTTTATCAAGTTTGCTGGTCCTTACTAGTGTTTTTAAGTTTGGATAAGAATCATTAGATTGATTCATCGGTATGATGACTATGTTGCCCTCTATTAAACCTATTAACACCTTGTCATCAGGCGCTACAAAATCGTTTAAACCAAAAATCCAAATCCTTGCTTCTCGCATCACAGGCGGAAAACCAAGTCTAATCCTAGTTTTTTTTTTGATTCACTCTTGGCAAGAATCACCCCTTCAATATATTTCTTGGTTCCATCTTCAAGTGCATTATAATCAAAAATTCCTTCGGTCAATAAAAAATTACGAATTTGCTCGGTAGCATTAAATTCGCTGTTCTTCAACATTCTACTACTCAATTGAAAAACCACATAACCTGAGTCCAACTGAGATCAATTATTTCCAAAATTTTGTCCATGGTAAATAATTTAGTAATATTCAATGTTAAAGTAAATTAGGAACTATATATTATAATTTATAAGCACTTTTATGACCATACCAGAATATTTCAGACAAATATCTGTTAATAGCCTTTTTGGAACTGCAACTTTAAGGAGATGTTGGCCGACTTGGAAAGCGAGAATACATCAAATCTTAGGCGAAAACTATAATGAAACGGATATTATAAATCTGGGAGACCACCTTTCAGATATATTTAAATCTACCGGTGGCGAAGGTCGTGGTCAAGGCCAATTATCAGGTGGGGGTACAGCTTGGGAATCTCTGGTATGTTGGTATATAAATTTATGTACCGTTGGAAGTAGAACTGTTGCTATCAGAAAGATGAGTTTAGTTCCCAAACCAATTCAGGATGCAATCACTGTAAACTATGGCAATTTTGCTTGTAATACAGAATCTGACATAACTGTAATAACTTTTCCTGATTTACCGAATTATGGTGTTGAATTAGATGAACTAAATGTTGGAAACAACGGAATTAGGTTCGATAATTTTAGAAGAAATAAGTTTAATAGAGAGATTACTAATTTTCTAGCATCACAAGATTTCGACAATTATGAGATTGGTGTGATTCAATGCAAAACAAATTGGAATGATAATGCCCAAATTCCTATGCTCTGGGACATGATATATTCAGCTAATGGATTTAGGGGACGAAACATAACAATTGGCAGAGACGGTTTTAATATTCACGATACAAATAATTTCACCTACTCTTTTGTTACTGTACCTTCAAATCAAAGGGCAAATTATAATTCTGATTCAGTTGCCGTTAAAAGAGTAACTAATCTGTCAGGGGGTAATTATTGGGGTAAACCAACAGAACAACATGTCGCCCGTTCATTAAAGGAAATTTTCACCAACAATTTTCAAGCTGGTTATCCGAACAATATTAGAACTGAAATTAGAGCCGCACTTGAAGAGTTTTCGGGTAATCTTTCTTACTTTGACATCATCTAATATTTTTCAATATTTCCAAAGCAACAGCCCTTGCCATTAAGGGAGGCACAGCATTTCCTACCAAAGTATACTGCGGTAGTTCGGATTTTCGATTGTTACCTCCTGTGGAACGCTTGCCCTGAAAAACGAAAGAATCATCGAAGGATTGCAGTCGAGCCATTTCTCTAACTGTAAGGGCCCTTGGTGTGCTATAGTGGATATAATCGTCTGGAATTGTCATGACTGTTGGACTCTGCCCCTCGGGTTTAAGAACATTATAATTTCTTTTGTTTGAAGAAAGACCACATTTGTCAAGTTTTTTCTGAGCCTTTTTATAATTTCCTGCTTCCAAAATCAACTCAAGTCTTCTCAATACATCATCACCTTGGTTACTAGTTTTATGGTTGTGCAAGACAGCATAATCTTTCTGATTATTATTCAAGGCTTCCGAATTTCTTACATAGAAGGGTTTTGTTGTGTTTTCAAATCGACCGTTTAGGCGACCAGATTTGCTCCAATCAGAAAAAGTTTTCCCTTTTCCACTCAATGGCTTTCCATCAATTGAACGTGTCTTTAAAAGATTTTTCATCTTTTTGGCCGTGCCATTATACTGTTTGGTAATATCAACGGTTTGGTAATGGTGTGCTTCTTGATTGTTGCCAATAAAATCTAAATCATACAACGCTTCAAAAACTGATACTTTTTCTTCTTCATTTACAGTTGCCGGAATCTCCGAAATAAATTTTTGGTCTTTCCTACATCCAATAAACAAAACACGTTCTCGATTTTGAGGTACTCCGTAGTTCGAAGAATTTGCAACGAAAGGGGACTTAATTTTGTAAAGTCTTATACTATCTACAATCTCTTTTAATTCTTGATTTTGTTCTTCATTGCAGTAATTAGAGATAAAGTTCAAACATTCATCTATGTTTAAAATATAAATTTTAAGTGCTTCAACTATATCTTCACATTGTTTCAAAAACTCTTTTCTTACTTCTAATTTCTGGAATGCACTTTCAATCTTATTGATAATCTCCCTAGAGTCTAAATCTGTTATGAATTGTGTAAATGAATCGACAAAATAGTCATTGTCAATGTTGCAATAATCTTTTTCCTTTATTAAATCCCGTTTTAATTTTTCCCATACTTTATCTCTAATCAGAATATTGAAACCATGTCGTATGGTGCTAATTCTTGAATCGGTTTTACTGGTTTTATAGTCAGCAATTTTAGGGGTAATCTTCTTAAATTGTGAATCAATAGCTTTTATGTAATTTTCTTTAGCTCCAGTAGCTTGAATGTCAGTGAATTGCTCAATTTCAATTCTTTTTACCAGACAATCTAAAATAAACTCACTTTCTGGATTTGTCTTTTTCAGAGATTTTACAAACGCTGATAATTTGGGAATTTCTTTAATGTCAACAATTGAATTAATTTCGGTTAAAATCAATTCTTTAATCTTTCCCCTTTCTTTAGTCAGTATTCCCTTAACATTTTCCATAATAAAGTACTTGGGTTGCAAGACTTTAATAACTTCTAAATAATGAGCAAAAAGGTCGTCTTTTTTGTCAAATTTCTTCCTCTTTCCTGCCAAACTAAAACTTTGACATGGCGGACCACCACAAACCACATCCACTTTTTTACCCTCAAGCTTTTCCAATAAATTATCTAAAAAATCAGGTTCAGTGATATCTTGACATAAGAATTCAGCATCTAAGCCTAACTGATAATTATATCTTACTAAATGGGTTAGTTCAGAATTTTCATTTATATCATTGGCTAATAGAAAATCAAAAAACTTATTGTTATGTTCCGCTTGCA
This sequence comes from Meishania litoralis, assembly GCF_042611095.1. Lineage (NCBI taxonomy): Bacteria > Pseudomonadati > Bacteroidota > Flavobacteriia > Flavobacteriales > Flavobacteriaceae > Meishania > Meishania litoralis. The sequence goes on along the minus strand of NZ_JBHFPV010000002.1, from coordinate 300,617 downwards.
AAAAACCTTCACTAAAGCCACCTGCTCCGGCAAACAAATCAATAAATGTGAATGCTTTACCATATAAAGGAACCTGTTCTTTTACAATATTGAAATCATGCCCATCTTTATATGCTTCAACAAAATCAGTTAGCTTACATTTGATTTCTTCAAGTGTATACTTCTTCTTGGGTGAGTTATTAACTAACTCCTCTGCCCTATCTTTTAAATATGATAAGTAATGATTAAGTTCAATAGCTCGTTCTGAGGTGTCTTTCACTAATTGATTTTCTTTGTCGAAATCAACAGGTTTAATTTTCTCTTTTGTTGATATTTTTACACGCTTAGAATTACAGTTAATTCTTAAATCAATTGGGGCATATCCACTTTTTCTGGTAGAATCAAGATAGAAGTTAATAGTTGCCATAGAATATCACGGGCTTTTTTACGGACACGGACAAAACTACGGACAGTTGTGGAATATTCCAACTTTTTTTGGAATATTTCCAATTTTAACCCATTCCATACACTTTCACCTCCCCCACTCTGCGGGTTCGGCAAAACAGTATTCCATTATATTTTATAAGGAAATTTTTAGAAGAAATTTTTCAGGAAGTGCGGTACCAACTTTCGCTTTTACCAAAGCTCAAGTTACATAACGCAAAACATTATGATGCAGATTCGTATAATGTGTAAAACGGCGCAGTATTTCTGTACAGCTTGCTGTTTTGCATAATACCAGATATGGCTTCTTTAGAACCATATCGGCAGGTATTATGTAAAAAGAAATTCTGCAATGACATCCAGCGCGCCAACTCGCCGAAAAAAATAATCACCCACTGGGTAATCATTTTTTATCGCGTATGTAAAAGCCGTTTTACTGGAATGGTACTTAACGGCTGTAAGTCATAATTCTATTATGTACGGAATATTTTTAAAGATTGAAAATCTTTTAAAATTTAGCGAGTTGATGCGGCTGGCAAATCGCATTATTCCTAGAAAAGCCAACGCTCGCACTGTAAATTGATACGTTTTAGGTATGAAGTGCTCATAGTTGTTCGATCACTACTGTTAGATTACCCTCTTTCATTACTTTTCTTGTGCAAGCGCTTGTTCATTTTATAGCTTATAATTATTTTAATCTTTTACAAATGATACTATGCTGAATCAAAGTTTAAAGCCCTTTATTTTGTGTCTTCTACCACTGGCGCTTATGCATTGCACCCCGGTAAAGGATGATACTGTGGAGTTGATCCATCGGACTTTGGAATATCGATATGATGAAAATGTATACCATCTCACTTTTGATACCGATTCTACATTACACTGGCAAGCAATGAAAGGTGATGAAACGGGACTTAAAGGGAATGAAGTTTATATCGCCGAATGGATATCCGGCGATAAACTTTTTATCACCTGGGGCGAGGAAAGTGGTACGGGTGTAAGTCAGGTGTTGGATTTTAAGAAAGGAAAAGTACACAACCATTTACTTTTTGGCAGGGAATTGTACGCCGGGGAGGGTACCTTTAAAATATTGGACAACAATTAGTGCGCCTAACTCTCAGACCAGCATTTACCGCCGTATTTTTGTATTGGAATGCATCCTTCATAGGTTCCTGGAACGGGGTCATGGGTTAAGGCTTGTGTAGCCCCTGCCTCAGAGGTGAAGTAGCCCAATAAGGTCATGCTGCGCATAATCTGAAAAAAAGACGTTTCGCTTTCTTGTCCGGCCTTATCGGACAAATCTTGTAAGACCTCGATTCTTTCTGCATGGCTTAAATCTGAAAAGCCCGTCTCTTGCAGTTCTTTCAAGCCATTTCTTACCGTCTTTTGTTCGCTCGGATCAAAATACCCGTGCAACATTTCGTCGATAAAACGATGTGCCATTGCGTCGGACGCACCAGGAGTCTCTGTACGCGGAATGAGAACATCAACCAGCATTTCGGTTAACATGGCCTCTTCGTTGGTCATGAATTTTGGGGACCAGTCAAGTTCTTTTGGTGCTCCACAGCCATGGAGTACGCCTGTCCAAATAGAAGTGGTCAACACCCCGCCCAGCAATAGCGAAGTCTTTTCCAAGGCCTTTCTTCTATTTATCTTGTCAGAGTTCATAGGTTTCCTTTTTTAAGTTGATCTACCGCATAGTCACATGCCCTAGCCGTTAGTGCCATATACGTTAGTGAAGGATTGCCCCACCCGTTGGAGTTCATACATGAGCCATCTGTCACAAAAATGTTCGGGATATCGTGCACTTGATTCCACTTATTGAGAACAGAGGTCTTGGGGTCGGCACCCATTCTCGCCGTGCCCATTTCGTGTATGCTCAAACCCGGCTCACTGGGTTCATCGTAGGTGCCAATGTCTTTGAATCCAGAGGCATCGAGCATTTCTGCACTTGAAGTCATCATTTCCTTGCGCATGGCCGATTCATTTTCACCAAATTCCATGTCGGTGACCAACATCGGCAATCCCCAGGGGTCTTTCTTGTTATGGTCCAAGTATATTCTGTTCTTATGATCGGGCAAACATTCGCCAAAGGCAAGAAATGTAAAGGTCCAAGGGCCAGGCTTGGTTAAGCCATCCTTCCATTCGGCCCCGAACTCATTGCCTCCAAAGCCTCTGTCCCACCCCTCGCGACCTGACCAGCCATAAGTGCTGAAACCTCGTAAATAGTCTTTTCGTTTCGTCTTGGCATCAAGGTTTTGAAATCGCGGGACCAACACATCTACGGGACGCCTGCCTTTGTGATATTGATCTTCAAAGCCGTCATACGTACCATAGGCACCGACCTGAAAATGATTGTCCATGAGATTATGCCCTAATTCTCCACTCGAGTTCGCCAAACCATCTGGAAAACTATGGGCAACCGAATTGAGCAGAATACTGGTACTGCCCAAGGTCGAAGCACATAGAAAGATGATCTTGGCCTTGTACTCGATCGTCTCTTTTGTCTCGGCATCGATTATTTGTACCCCTGAAGCCTTTTTAGTCTGCTTATCGTAGAGGATGGTGTGCACTATCGAATTGGGTCGCAAGGTCATATTACCGCTCTTTTCAGCAGCAACAAGAGTAACCGAATTACTACTGAAGTAAGCGCCATAGGGGCATCCTCTTCGGCATTTGTTGCGCGCCATGCACTTGCCGCGGCCCCCATGGGGCCTGGTGAGGTTGACCGTTCTGCCTATTGTCAATTTACGGCCATCAAAATGTTCTTCAATTTTACCGGCCACGTGCTTTTCCAAACAGCTCATTTCCCATGGTGGTAGAAACTTTCCATCGGGCACCTGGGGCAATCCATCATTCGACCCACTTACACCGATGTATGACTCCACATAGTCATACCAAGGTTCGATATCCTTGTATCGAATCGGCCAATCCAATCCGACGCCATCCCGGGCGTTGGCGCCAAATTCCAGATCTCCTCTTCGATATGCCCATCGGCCCCAGATGAGCGACCGTCCGCCTACCTGATATCCCCGGGTCCAAAGAAAAGGTTTCTTTTGCTCGTATGGATTTTCATTATCCTTGACAAAGAAATGCTTCGTAGATTGATCGATAGCATAGGATGTCCTACTTTGAACCGGGTAGATCTCTCGACTTTCCTTGGGCGTCAACCGATTGCCATAGGGTTGTTCCCAAGGGTTTAGATTCATTGTAGGATAATCGGTAAGGTGCTTTACCATTCTGCCCCTTTCCAGCACCAATGTCTTCAAACCCTTTTCAGAAAGCTCCTTGGCCGCCCAACCTCCACTTATACCGGTACCTACGACGATGGCATCGTATGTGTGCTGTTGTTTTGATTTGGTATTTAGGTTCATAACCAAAAATTTAGGTGTACACGTAAAGCCAAAAATATAAAGAGGGAACAAAAATTCCACTCTGGTCTTGTAGCAAGATAGAAAACTTTAGTCAGTTAATCTCATACCACACATTGCCTCCCCTCCTATCCTTCGACTCCGCTCAGGGCAGGCTCGTCGGGTATCATTCAAAGAATGCCTTTACTTTATTAAAGAAGATTTATATGCGAAATTTTTCAGGAAGTGCGGTGTAAAATTAGTCAGCGTACCATCTCGCACAAAGCTAAGTTACATCTGCCTACGGGCCACGCAGGTAAATTAGAACATTATCATTTCAATATATTTTTTGGCCATTCATAGTTAGCTTTGCTATTCGGAATAAATCGGTGCTCAAAATTCCTACTACTACAATTCACGGATCTTTATATCACGGAACCAAGATTCGAAGTACCAGTTTTGAAGCGCTATTTTTCCTCTGGTGGTTTTGCCAAAAGCGGGCCGGCCCTTAAAGTTGGAAGCTGCAACAGTATTTGCCCATTCAGATGAAGTTAAATCTGCCTCGGCCGTGAGAATATCATTTAAGTAGAACTGAATGTTGCCATCTTGTTGTATGATTTTGGCGGTGTTCCACTGCCCGGTGGCATGGGCCTTGGCCTCATTAACTTGGGGAAACAGTCCCCAAAGGCAACCTGGTCTTTTCATAGGGGTGTTCGTATCCATATGTTCGGGATCCAAAAGTTGATATTCGGGTCCGGTTTCGTAGGTTGCACCAAATTCAGGGGATTCTTGAACATTGATAAAGACGCCTCCGTTTCCCCGTAATCCCATTTGCCATTCAAACACAAGTTCGTAGTTTTCAAACTCGGTATCGGTCACCAAGTCCCCAAATAACCTGCTTTCATCGGTCGCGTTACAGTAAATAGTGCCATCCTTGACTTCCCAAGCCGAAAACTGGGTAGAGTCAGGCTTATTGTACAGGTGCCATCCGTCGAGGGTCTTTCCATCGAAAAGCAGTTGCCACCCCTGCTCCCTTTCGATATCGAGCAGTTGATTGTGTACCTTGTTCTTCATGGACAACGCCTTGGAGCGCTCAATTCGGAATTTCTTTTTTTCTTCGGTCTTACACGATACCACGATAAGTAGTATCAGGACCATCATAAAGGAGGAAGCTCGATTCATTTTTTTACGTAGTGGTACCGGTCAATATCAAAGATCTACACCTCAATCTATTATGCTGTATGGCCAGTAAGTTGTACAGGATGCCTAAAGTAACAATAATGGCTAGACATCACAATGATTTTTCATGCAATCGATATCTTAAGTGCCTGGTAATCGTGCAAATCGATTTTTGTAATGTTATCGCCATCAAGAGGCGCCAAACATGGCCAAGTAATTTGTCACTGATTTGCAATACACCGCTCAAGGCAAAATTCGTACAAGTCGGAAATACTCCCAATTGTACGGTCATCGCCATAAAGTTCTTGGGCCAATGCCGGACAATCTGAAAAATACTCGGCAAGACGCTTTCGCTTAAACCCCAAAATGCCCTGTGTGACACGGACCAATTCACTTGTATCGGGCCGGTAAAAAAACGGAGTGGAATCAAGGTAAGAACTATCCTCATGCACAAAAAGCTGTTCGAAATAGATAAGCTGCTCCGATTTTCGTACTACTTTTAAAAACACCCGCGGTGCCCGTGAATCGGTATAATACCGGAACTTAAAAAAATCAATTTCCTCCCTAAATGGCATGGAAACAAAATTTTGGCCATGGTAGCCATATCCCAAGATATCGTCAGGGCCGTACTTTTTGGTGCGCGAAGAACCAGCTTCTTTAAAACGGATCTTCGTGTATAGGGAAACAAATGTTCCTGTGGACCGGTCTTTGACGAGGCCTTGTATCGTATCACCGGATTGTTTTACAAGGTATCCCTTATTGAAGGCTTTTTTTTGTGCGTTCATAGAGTAAAGCCCCAAAAAAAGAATAATTAACAGCACTGGCCTTTTGAAAATCTGTATCATCCGATTGGTTTTGGTACCCTGCTATAACGTCAAAATTTATGCCATTATCAAGGGTAACGATATATTTCAACCCGGGTTTTGGTCCATTATTAGCACAGCGGGCCTGCTGACAATCGCAACCTAAAAGACGGGCCGTTTTGTTCATAAAACCAGCTTTTCAAGCTACAGATGAATATTTGAACTAGGTCAGTGTTCCATGACCTCAGAAAGATTTTCTTTGGAAGAAATTTTTTGAGCGGCACTATTGCCTGGGCTTTTATCTAAAAATCAAGTCGCGCGAACATTGCCGATAAATTTCAAGAACGGAATGCACCAATAGCCCATTCCGTTCCTGCAACTTTTTTACCCTTATTTCAATACAAGGGCATTGACCGGTTCTTCGATCCAACACTCTTTTTTGGGTTTTCCGGTAATCGGATCAATTTTCCATTTTCAAACCTCGTACACCGCAGGTTTTCTTTTAAGAAGTTCTACGATCGATGTTTGCTTCTTGCTGTCAGCATCCTCTTTGGTATACGGATCTTTTAAGCCTACTTTTTCAATGGTACTGTTTTTTTGGTTCATAATCATCGAAGTTAAGTGGATAACCAGTCTAGGTCAACCTGTATTCAACCCATATTTTAAAGGGTTTATACCCCTATTTACCATAGTTGTAAGCCGATGTTGCTGAACCAGTAGAAAGGTGCATTCCAAAGATTATTCATAGAATGCAACCATAAGTTTTTAATTATAAATTTATTGATATTCAAATAATTACATAACCCATTCGCAGGTTGGTTACTATATCAAAAATTCTCAAAGAAAAGATAAGAAACCCCATCCGAAGAGATGCCGCCGATCAAGGCCTGTTCCGGGGTAAGTTTCAATCCCGAATACTTAGATTGTGGCTCGTTACCCGGAGCTAAAGTTTTTTTCAAAACCCATTCATTGCCCACCAACTGTAGTAGGTACACCTCATGCCCACCTAGAGTAGCAATCAAAGCATGGTCTTGGGTCATACTCATACTATCTCCATAAAATTGAAGACCAAGGCCTAAATCTAAATTTGCATTAATGGTTATCGGGCTAATTGAACCATTAGGATTCATCGAAAACGACTGCAAACCCAACATTTCGGAATAATAAAGAAAAGTATTGCCGTTATTATCAATATCAGCGGGAACGATATTATTCTCAACACTTGCCAAATTCCATTCCGTATTCTCAAATTCGTAAACGTGCATCGGAATCGATAAGCCAGTAACAACGACAAAATTATCCGCTATAATCACGTCCTTGCCGAAATGATCATCAGGTGAACGATTCTCACTATAAAATTCTTGGGTTTGGATCCAATCGCCACCCTTATTGCCAAAGATATAAAATGAACCTTCGTCCTTATTCGGGATGCTGAACGATTCGTCCCATATGGCGGAAGCCCCAATAATCATCAAAGTGTCCTTGATTGCGATGTCATTACCGAAATTGTCTTGATTCCTTCCAACTTGGAAGTCCTTGGTGAATTGCCACTCGGTATTGTTTAAAGTATACTGACGTACCCTGCCCGTTCCCTCATCGTCAATTAGGCCTAAAAACAGCGATCCGTCCGCCGCCTTTATACTGTTCAAGGAACCGACATTAGCCAAATCAATTTCCTGAAAAAGGGATGTTGTCTGACCATTTCTTTCAAAAACCCAGATTTTTTTTTCGCCCCCAACAAATATTTGGTTTTCGTAAGTTTCGATAATGGAGCCGAAACCATCACAGAATTCGCAAATAACCTTATCGTTTTCGATAATCAGATTGGCAACAGGTTCTCGATCAAAGTCCGTATTTGAAGACTTGGCACAAGATATTATGATCAATAAGGCAAAAAATATAAGTATGCTATATTTCATAAATCGGAGATGAACATTTACTTCATTTCAGCATTTATCCGGCTTCAGCCGGAGTATCACGCAGCATTCTCGCAAACAACATTGGAGGTTTATGCTAAGGTAGTCTTTTTCAACAAATTAACTTCTTGGTAGAGTTGAGTCCAATACGTTAATTCATTCAATAGGAACGAAAAACTCTTACCCACAATGATATACGTCAGCCACATAGCCTTTAACCATACCACACCGATGTACATTGATCCGTTGTATTTCGGGATCCGGACTTAGTTTTTTCGAAGTTTTGAAATTTAAGTATCCAAGCTCCGAGCTACAGTGATTTCACGCTTTTCTAAAGCATACTCCATTTAAAGGCTAAAATTGAGCGGATATATTTCTTTCGAACAAAATTTGGTATATTTAAGGGTATTAATAATTAAACTAGTGCCAAAAAAAATTAAACAACTGCTATTATGAACCGATTAAAAGAACTTAAGCTTTTTACCCTGATCATGTTATTATTCTGCTTCGTTATTGCCGGAACGGTAAGCTCTTGTAGGGAGCAGAAAAAAGAAGAAAACACCGAAGCCCAGGCGGATGAACATTCTGAAGGTGAAGAACATCCCGAAGGTGGTGAACATCCAGAAGGCGGGGAGCATCCTGAAGGCGGGGAACATCCTGAAGGCGGGGAACATCCTGAAGGCGGGGAGCATCCGGCCAAGGATTCCGTGTCAGGGTAAGGCGACCAACTTATCCGAAGTTTCGTTCTTGGGCGTTCTTTGAAACGAAAAAAATGTTTTTGGAAATATAGGATCGCCCCCTTCCTCCATAACCGGGTATGCGAGAAAGTTTATCGGGCCGGACCGAGGTCCCGGTTCCACGACCAAATCACGACCTCTGGAGAACTCGATGCGATTTGCAGGATGGCGGCCAAAGTAATAGGTGGCGAGCGCAGAGTATTTATTGGCCTCGCTAATATCTACCGGCCACCATTTTCCTTCAGCATAAAACTCGGCCCAGCAATGGTAACCGTCGATACCGCCATCATTTCTCTCTGACGGAATCGAGGCGCCGACCGCAAAACGCGCGGGGATGCCGGCCGAACGGGCCAAAGAAATGAAGAGGGAATGGAACTCGGTGCAATTGCCGCTTTTAGAGTCACAGGCGTAAACAGTATCACCGGTGCCGTACTTGCCGGCCTTGATGTATTTTACGGTCTCGGTCACATAATCATACAATGCTCTTGCCTGCATGATAGTGCCATCTTTAGCCTTATTGCCTATTATCGAATCCGCTAACATCTGAAACCGATCGCCGACGGGCATCAAAGCACTGGCGTTAAGGTATCTTGACGGGAAGGATTTTTCCTCATAGGGATTTTTCTCTTGTCGCTCCACATTGTAAACAAGTTCTATTTTTTCTCCACTTTGACCGGGGGCGAGCTCCATATAGAGCACAGAATTGCCATTGGTTTTCTCATCGAGTATTCGATGTTCGACGGGCGCTGCCAAAGACGTTAATTCGACCGCTTGAAAACGATCACTTTGCGCAATGGGAATCCATATTTGTGCAGCTTTCTTTAGTTCGGGTATGGTAACCTCATAGCGAAATTCGAACCTGTCTTGCCCTTCGATGACGCCTAGCAAGTCATTTGAGGCATTTTGCATCGGCACCCTATACCAGGTCTTGTCTTTTTTTCGCCGTTTCCAAGTATAAAAAGGCTTGCCGTTCAACTTATGAAGTGTAGTCTCGGTAACCTTCATATTGCCCGGATCTCCTTCAAGAAAAAAATCCACATCGTACACATCACCACTTACATCGGCCAGGTCGACACAGGCAAAATGTCTTTGAGGCCCTAAGTTTGAAAGATATTCGGTATGTACACGAACCAATTGTAGGCGAAGTTCCTGTCCAGCTGCATCCTCCATATAAAAATACCCTCCACCTTCCTCAACCTTTTTGTCGATATTGGCTTTGATTCCCGCTTCGATATCCGCCGTGACCACTTTTGGGGCGTTCTTTGCTTGCTTCAAGGGTTTTGGTTTTTCTTTCTCTTTGTTATCGGAGTTGCAGGCAAAAGAAGCGATAAGAAACAAGGTGAGGATAATCCGGAACTTTTTCATCTTAATAACGGCATTAATATTCGCATGAATTTACGATAAATACATTTTTTCTTGGGTTAAGGATTGAAAAAATATCGGAACCTTTTGACAGCCATGCGCTTTGGACCATCGTTTGGCCATTCACGATTTCAAAATCAACGATATGTTGAATACTACTTTGGTCAAGGTAAATGGGTCTAATTTAAAAAAGACAGGTGACAATATTTTTTGCGGTGTCCATGATGTTGCCATTTCTGTGCTAGGCCATACTGAGGCATTTCAGAAATAAAGGCATAAAAAAACGAGATGGTGTTCATCTCGTTTTGTTGACCTTTATTATTGGAACTTATTCGCTAAGTTCAAGTTCGACGTCCAAAGTGGTTTTATTGGCGGGGGTAATGTTAATCTCTTCAATAGTTTGGGTTAAATAACCCTCTTTTTCGATGATGAGGGTATACGTACCCGCCTCTAGTCCCATAACCATATACGCGCCACTTTCATCGGTGAATGTGGAGGTGATCTGGGCATCACCATCATATATCGCTACTTGGGCACCTTCTATTCCGGTGGCAACTTCTTCTACCAGCTCTGACACGGTACCCGTCAGCGTACCTACCGTTGATAAATGGCTCGCTTTTATTACCGGTTTAAAATTAAAACCTGTAATCGACTCGATATCAGTACCACCTTTTGGAACAAATGATTTGCTAACATCAAAATCCAGCAAAAGGTCGGAACTCAGGCCGCCCGTGATTGTCAAATCGGGTTTTAGGAATATTTTAATTCCCGATTGCGAACCGCTTGGCACTTTTAAATCATAGGTTTGACCGCTGGTCAAAACGACATTGACGCCTTCTACATGAACGCGGATCAAATCATAGGAGCCTACGGGTACTTCGGTGTCAACCAGTTGTTGGGTAACGCCGTTGGTAAGATCCAACAAATTCACAGTTATTTCTCCCTCCATTAATACCACAAAAGACCCGTTGTCTTCGTTTATTATATCTTCTTCAGTACTTTCTTCAATTTCTGTACTTTCTTCGTTCTCCGTGTTTTCTTCGTTTCCGCCTTTTAAGCGCGCATCAATCTTGAAAATGGTAACATTGGCCTCTGCAACCAAGTCGTAGGGAAAAGGAGCATCGGTTAAATGAACCGATAAACGGCCATAAGCTTGATTATCGTCATTATCTGAACATGCCATTAAGATTAAGCTAAATAAAAACAGTGCTAATTTTAAGGTTTTGATTTTCATAAACTTAGATTTTTACAATTGTTAAACTGGTAATTGGGGCTTTTACTATCGATAGGTAACAATTGTATACGGTTAGACCCTAAAAAAAGTTTTGACTTTTCGATGAACTGCACTATTTCTCCCTACTTTCTCTAAAAATTAAAGAAAATTTGGTCGATTTCTATCTTACTATGGAAAGTTTATGCTTTGAAGACCAAATAGGTTATGATCTCCCCACGTTTTAGCGGCCGTTGGTATCGGCCTACATATTGGACTAATTGGTACCTCAGATTACCCAAGCCCTTTGATAACATCTAACGCCTTGTCTATTTCTTCTTTGGAATTGTAGATATGCACCGAATGACGTATGTTTTTGTCGCCGACCGAACGCGGTTGCAGCTTTTCTTTTTCCCACATGGTTTTTTGCAAATCCGGACCAGAAATTCCGGCGACACCGTAGGTAGTTATCCCAGCGGCCATTTCTTCATTGGTCGAAGATTCGATGGTCACATGGGGCATTTCCCTTAGTCCGGACCGTAAATAACTGCCGAGTTCCTTGATACGTCCCAACCATCTTTCTTGCCCAACGGTATTGAAAAAATCGACAGCGGCATCATAGCCGGCCAATAGGGCCGCATTACCAGTGCCGTTTTGCATCAGACGAAAACCATGGTCTTCTTGATTGTCCCATTGATAACTGGCAATAGTGGACCAAATACCCGGTGACACATCTTTATTAAGGTACAGAAGTCCGCTTCCGGCTGGGGCCAACAACCATTTATGCAAACTCGAATAATAGGCGTCGCAACCGATTTCCTTTACATCTACCTTGACGTGGCCCACGCACTGTGCGCCATCCAAAACGGTAAATATTCCACGTTTTCTGGCCTCGGAGCAAATTGCCTTGACAGGCATGACCGTTCCATAACCCGAAACGATATGCGGGATGGCGATTACCTTGGTCTTAGGGGTCACTTCCCTAAATATGACATCCACGATTTCTTGCGGATCATTGGCCGGTACCGGCATCTTGGCCTGTTTGTAAATACATCCTTTTCGTTTGGCCAGAAGCTGCCAAGCCGCAAAACCACCGCCATGTTCTTGATCGGTATTGAGAAGCTCGTCTCCTGACTTTAAATCGAGTCCCATGCCTACATAGTTCATTCCGAAGGTGGCGTTCTGTACCAACGAAAGCTCCTTAAAATCGCAATTGACGATTTTGGATAATTTAGTTCTTAAATCCTCATAGGGAAAGTACCCACTCAAAAGTTCGGGGCCAGAACCATTTTTATAGTCGATTGTGGCCGCTTCTTTGTTGTAATGCATCATGTGGTGCATGATTTGGTCAATTACGTAACCCGGGGTCGGCCCCATGGTACCATTGTTGAAATAGGTTTGGCCCTCTTTAAGCGGAAATTGTTTGCGGATCATTCGCCAATAATCCTCGGGGTTATTATACGCTTTTTGAAGCGAATTTAAAGACCAATTTTTTTCGGAATCAAAGGATAGAAACGGTGTGGAAACCGCGGCTAAGGACGTAGTTTTTAAAAACTTTCGACGTGGGTTCATAATTTATTTTTCGGTTGGTTCGCTAAATATAAACATCTGCTTTGGCATGTCGAAGTAAAATTTAAACAACCGTAGCGATGTGGTCATGGTCGGTCTTATGAGGAGAATAGAAATAGCTATTGCAACCCTTCGAACCATTGCTTGAAACGGGCGACCTTCTCGCGGCTCACGACCAGTTCGTTTTCAGTTTTGGGGTCGAGGGTAAGTTTTAAACGGCGGTTGGCATATACGACCACATCTATGATTGCATTGATATTAACGATAGAACTTCGGTTCGTTCTAAAAAAAAGTTTAGGATCCAACAATTCTTCAAGTGATTCCAAAGTATACTCGATGAGATATTTCCGTCCGTTGTCATCCATTAAAAACACATCGCGCCCTTCCGCATAGAAATAACGAATAGATTCGCTGGTGATTGACCGTATATGGTTGCCCATTCGAACCAAAAAACGGTCTTTATGCGTTTTCTTGCCTAATTGGCGTATGGCCTCATGTATTTCGCGGCCCGTAGAAAACTGTTCTTTCATCAGACTTAATTTCTTTAATGCCCTTGATATGTCAGTAAAAGTAATGGGCTTAAGAAGGTAGTCAATGCTGTTGACCTTGAAGGCATCAATAGCGAATTCATCAAAAGCCGTGGTAAAGATTACGGGCTTTTTTACCGAAACCTTAGAGAATATTTCGAAGCTCAGACCGTCTGACAATTGAATATCCATGAAAAAAACATCGACGGATTCTTGATTCTCAACGATCCACGGAATGGCCTTTTCCAGCGATGATAAAATGGTCAGCACTTCAACGGCTTCACTATACTTTAAAAGATAGCGTTCCAGTTTCTCCGCTGCCAGAGGTTCGTCCTCAACTATGACTACTTGCATCAATGCTCAATTTTGGTATTTCAACGATTTTATAGGGATTTTCGAAAAAAACACGGACAGCCCGATCTGAATAGAATTTATAGCTCTTTTCAATATCGGCAAGGGCTTGCTGGTCGAATTTACCCCGTAATGTTTCTTCCGGGATATATCGCAATGAAAAGGATTCCTTATCTTCATAAATGGCCAGATCCAATTGCACCTCGGCCGAGACAATCGTACTTCGAATTATCCGTTCGACTATGTTAAGAATACTGCCGGGGACCACCCAAGTACTCAAGTCCCCTACCCTTTTAAGACTTATTTTTCTATAAGGAAAGTAGGCAAAAAGGCGCGTAAGCTCTTGCAATACCTCAAATTCTTCGGAAATCGGTACCAATTCCCTGTTCTTTTTGCCAAGCATATATCGGTATACGCCCGAAAAATGGTCCGAAAGCTTCTCCGCGGCTTTTGGGTCTTTTTTCATCAATACCAAAAGCGATTCCAAACTTTCGAAAAGAAGATTGGGATTGACCTCGCTTCTGAACCTGAGAAAATCCGCCTCAACTTCTTCCTTTGCCTCTATTTCCTTGGCGATTCGGTCGGTGTTCACCCGGTATAAGAACTGATGGCTTAGGTACAATACCAGATAAATCACGGTAATAAGCGAAAAGATACTGTTGAAGATGAAAAGTTCGCGCGTATTGGGGGTATACCCCAAAACATTGTTGAAATAGAGGTACATGGCCAAACTGACCAAACCGATACCGATGACGACCGAACTTACCAATTGCACGGGCAATTTCAATAAAAACGATCGGGGCCATTCGAAACGTGCGAACCAAATGAGGGAGAGGCGGGCATACTCTTGAATGAGATAGGCCAGGCCTATGCAGACATAAAGCTCCAGTCCGAGAAAGGCTTCTTTCAATTGCCCGATATTGTTATTGATGAGCAAAATGAGCAAATACACTAGGGTGCCACTGAACAGAGGGCTCAGCAATCTAAATAATGGATGGTGTACAAATAATTTTTTCATGGAATCAAGGGTAAAACAACCGTAAATTCGTTCCCATCGATTATTTCAATGGATTTGTCGGCCACTAGATTATAGCGTGAGGCAATGTTGCGTAATCCAATTTTCAGGGATTCCACATTGGGCCGTTCGTTCGTCTTATTGTTGGAAACAATAAGCTTCTCCCCTTTTGTGGCCATCTTTACATTCAAAATCTGGGAAGGCCCTATCACGTTATGTTTTACGGCATTCTCGACCAACATCTGTAAGGTCAACGGAGGTATTTTGGTTTTGAGTGTGGCGGCATCCAACTGCACATCTAGATTTAAATATTCTCCAAAACGGGTGCGCATCAAAAAGGAATAGGCATCGACGAAGGTCAACTCTTTGGCAACGGTAACCAATGCCGACCCGTAATTTCCCAGCACGTATTCATACGAACTGGCCAACGAACGTATAAAGTCTTCCGCCTTTTCGGTATCGGTCAAAAACAAGGAAGAAAGAGTGTTCATTCCATTAAAAAGAAAATGGGGACTTAACTGCGATTTTAAGGCGCCAAGCTGTAACTGTGCCTGTTTTCGCTGCAGCTTCACTTGCATCACCTGTCCTTTCGAATATTCAAAATAAGAGTAGAACGCAAAATAAATGATGTCATAGATCAAAACGGTACAGAAAAGGAGGATTCCGATCTTCATCAAAACGTCATCGGGATCTTCGACAAAAAGGTGGGGTTGACCAAGCGACCGATGATAACCCCATAGCATTCCGAAAACCAGCAACAAGCCTATACTCATGTGAAGCGAAATGCCGGCCAATAGGCGCAACCCAGGCAGTTTTTTCCAGGGAATCACCATGTTCAGGTACTTGTTGCTTAAATGAATAGAATAAGCCAAGAGGATGCCCAATAGCCCGCTCAATACTGATTCCGTTATGTTCTGGAACCCATTAAAATGAACAAAGCCATAGGTCAAAATCCCTAATAGAAATCCAATAAAAAGAAGGCTAAGGTGCTTTCTCACAATAGGTCGGTCTACAATGTTATTCGATAGCCATTTCATTTTACCAAAATACTCAATATAACATTAAGGCCATACGAGTATCTTGGTGGGAGTGCCGAAAGGTGGGATTATTCGATGCCGCGTAAGGCCTTTCCATAATGCGTTTCCGATGAAATGCCACGACAGGCATTTCTATACGCTTCTTTCGCAACATCGCCCTTCGCCTTGACCGCAGATGCAAAGGCCAATAAGGCAGAAGCTTGATGATAATCGGAGCTCATGCTTTTGGTGGCGTCCAATATTTTTACCAATTGGTCGGTGCTAAAGCTTTCATTCGCCAATTGTTTGAATACATTCGCTTGGTGAGCGTCCGAACTCATGCGTTTCAAAGCGGTGAGCAGTGCGTCTAGATTTGCGCCGTCCAAAGATTGTTTTTGGATTACCTTTACGAGTACCCGAGCCTTATGATGGTCTGAATTGATATTTTGATCGGCCAATTCCAATAGCTCCGTCAAGGAAGGCTTGTCGAGTTTTTTATCCAACAAATCGGTCAGTACACTTGCGGCATGGTGGTCCGAATTAAGATTCGACATGGACCGCAATACATTGTGGTAGCCACTTTCAGAAAGTCCTGGAGCGTCGAGTGCAGCCCTTAATACAGTTGCTTTATGGTGATCTGAATCGATATTGCGTGAGGTGGCGACCAACAAATCAATGTTGTCATTGTTCAATGACCTGTTTTTTAAAACGGTAAGCAATACATCGGCCTTGTGGTGATCGGAATTAATATTTTCGGTAATTGCGAAAAGTGATTTCATCTGCGATGAAGAAATGCCCCCATCACGAATCGATGTCTTGAGCACATCGGCCTTATGATGGTCCGAATTTATATGCCCCGCAGCTTTGATATATGCGTCCGTAGAGGCATCGGAAGCTAAAAATGCCTTGGTCTTATACTTCAAGACCTGTGCCTGATGGTGATCCGACTGAATATCTTCTCCAACTACTTTTAAAATAGCGGGTAAATCGGTGGTTTTAGGGTTTTTATCGAGCAAAAGTTTTAGATAGGCCGCCTGAACGAAATCGCTTTCCATTTGCTTGACTTCCTGTACCACGGCATAGGCCCCTCCTTTTTTATAAAACCGATCGACACGCTGCTCGGCCCCCAAAGTCGAGGATCTTACTACTTCTGGGAGAATTTCGGCCAGCCACTTTTTTCCTTCTGAATTAAAGTTTTCCTCCCTACTGCCGACATAGTACTTTTTGATGAGCTGTCCGTTGGTGCCCGGCTCTATAAAAATACGCCTTCGGTTTCCGAAGGCCGATTTTTTGATTTCTACATAACCACCTCTGGATATCGCTTTGATATCCTTGTCATCATCGGCTAGGGTAATCTCGCCTTCATATTCCAAGGAGAAACTGTTCTTCTTGCCATTTTCAATAGATATGGTCGTTTTTCCATTGTTCGAGTTTATACTGACAGAATTGCGGTTTTGAGCTTCCGCATCTATCGAATTCAAACTGATAAAAAGTAATAATAGTTTTAAAAACATTCCTAAAAGGAGTTTTGATAAATTGATCATGATTGTTCGTTTTTTGATTGATGATAGGGCAAAGATGGGGCACACTGCACTTTCCAAAAAATAAAATGTAATGAGTTGGCCGGTCTTTGTAGCGAATTGTACAGGCCTAATTGAATGCTTCTCTGAAATAAAGATCAGTGCCGATTGAACTCTTGGTCGTTCAAGTTTTTGAGTTTAAAAAACTCTGACTGGAGTTTTTTTGTAAGTTCTCCGATATTTGAGCCATCATAGAAGTAATGATCGTCGATCTGACGAATCGATGCAATCTGTGTGCTCGTACCGGTCAAAAAAGCTTCATCCATTTCGCTGATACGATTCAAGGGAATACCTTCTTCCCTTACTTCCAGATTCAACGCACGACATATTTCCAAAACGATTTGGCGGGTAATGCCGTCAAGTATGAATTCATTGGCCGGATGGGTATAAACTACCTTATCCTTTACAAAGAATACGTTGCAATGCGAAGCTTCAGTGATTATGCCGTTCCTTACCAACAACGCCTCATAACGATCATTTTGCATCGCCTGCTCGTTCGCCATGACATTGCCCAACAACGAGGTCATCTTAATATCGCAACGTGACCACCGGAAGTCTTTCAATGTCAGCACCGAGGCGTTTACCGTATTGATATCGGGGAGTTTTTTGGCCTGCGCGTACATCATGACCGTGGGCTCAATATTCTTGGGAAAGGAATGCTGTCTTGGTGCCACGCCCCTTGTCACCTGAATATATAATAGACAGTCTTTATCGGTCAGTTCTGAAGCCTCGAGCAATTTCGGAATTGCATTTTTCAAGCGTTCAACCTCGAATTCAATATTTATTTTTTTTAAACATGCATCAAGACGCGCAAGGTGTACCGCTTCATAAAAGAAACGTCCATTTATTTGGACCATTACCTCGTAGATGCCGTCACCGAAAATAAAGCCCCTGTCGAAGACTGAAATCTGGGCGTTTTCGCGATCTACGATCGTTCCATTGAGGTAAACTTTCTTTGGATATAGGGCCATTTACAAATCTTGCGGAAGCGGGAATCTGGGTTTTATGCCAAAACCAACCATAATACAAATTCGACGATCGTTACGGTTTGGAGGTCAGTTCTTTGACTGTTTGGGCTTTTGTGGTGACCCCGGGCTCCAGTTCGATCAACCTGAAATTTCTAAAGTGGATCTCGGCACCTTCCGATTCCAAACACAGATATCCTTTTTTTATGGTCGATTGGCTTATGCCGTTTACAAACTTCCCATTTACTGAAAGCTTGATCGTGCCGTCAATGCAAACTACGGTGTACGAGTTCCATTCGCCTTTGCCTTTTGCCCGATTTTCCACAGACTTGCTACGTTCTCCCCTGGGATTATCAGGAATGGTGTTTACACCGCCAACCCCAAAAAGTTCCCCATGTACATAGGCAATGGGTGGCTTTTTTCCGTCCCTCATGTTTAAATTGACCCAGTCGAGTTCCAACATCTGAACCTCGACACCGCCCGGTAAGCGCGATTTGGGATCGGGATTCGCATCGCTCCATACAAAAACACCTGAATTACCGCCGGCCTCCATGTGTCTCCATTCCACTTGAAGAATAAAGTTTTCATATTGTTTTTCCGACCGCATTACACCTATTGGAAGCCCTTTGCAGATCAGAAGCTCATCTTCGGTACGCCACGTGTCCGGATCGGTATTCACGTTTACCCATTGGATCGGTCGTTCACTGTCATCTTTGTTTGCCAAGCTGTTCAACGAGGTTTCCGAACCAAATGTAATCGGCTCGTTCTGACCAATTGAAACCTGAACGCAGCATACTAAGGCAATAAGTAAATATGGCTTTGTCATAGTCGGTTATTTTAAATTAACTCGGTCTTGCCCGGTATGGCAATAGGAGGTGTGGGCCATTCGAAGTCCCAGGCATATTGATCGATCTCGGGCCCGAGGGATTCGGTCGAATTAAAGGCTTGGTCGTAGGTGATTTCTTGACCGGTATAACCGGCCATACGGCCCCAAATAGCCAACATGGTACTTTTCGCCATAAATTCACCATCATTGATAGACTTACCATTTCTAATGGCGGCAACGAGTTCGTCGTGCTGGGTTTGGTACATGTTGTTCTTCTCGCCACGGTAGTTCCAATTTTCCTTTCCTTTTAGCTCATACTGTCTTCCCACTTGGATCATTGCATTGCCATCGCTGCCAAAAATATCAACACTGTTTCTACGGGCAGTATCGTTTTGCTGTCTTGTAAAATGATATCCTTTGGCACCGTTCTCATATTCGAATTCCACAGCAAAATGATCATAAATGTTGCCATATTTTTTGTCGGTGCGTTCTTGTCGCCCCCCGGAACCTATTGCCTTTATGGGCATGACATCGCCCATGGCCCAAGACATCATGTCAATACTATGTATGGCCTGCTCGACATTGAAATCGCCGGAAAGCCAATTGTAATAATACCAGTTGCGCATTTTATAGGTCATATCGGTCCAATCGGGTTGGCGCTCTTTGTACCAGGCCCCCCAACCGTAGCGAAAAGTCGAAATCGATCTGATTTCGCCTACATCGCCATTCAATACTTTACCAAAAAGTGCGCGCTTGGCGTTGTCATATCTAAAACAGAAACCTGAAACAATGTTCAAGTTTTTGTTCTTGGCCTCCTTGGCGGCCGCAATCACTTTTCGAACGCCCGGCATATCGACGGCAACCGGTTTTTCGCAAAAAACGTGTTTTCCGGCCTCAATGGCCGCGATAAGATGATCCGGACGAAATGCCGGTGGTGTGGTCAAGAGTACAATGTCGACACCTGAATCAATCACTTTTTTATAGGCATCAAAACCAATGAACTTATTGGCAGCCTCCAATTTTATTTGTTCTGGTTTGATCTTGTTGAGTTCCATAAGCGAACTTTCCAGGCGGTCTTCAAAAATATCGCCCATGGCAGTCAAAATAACATTGGGATCCGCCATCAAGGCTTGTGATGCCGCTCCGGTACCACGGCCTCCACAGCCGATAAGACCGACTTTCAGCACATTGTCAACGGAGGGGCTGCCAGTCGCAAAAATCGGAGAGGGATAAACCAACGATCCCCCTACTATGGCCATACCCGATTTTTTTAAGAAATCCCTTCTTCCCGAATTCGCTTCCTCATTTTTTTTGATACTCTTCATGTACTTAAATATTTATTTCCTTCGATATTGACCGTGCTATAAATTGGTCGACCAGTATTTTGCTTAAATATAAAGAATATTGAAATATATACCTTCAACTTTGGCGTATTAAAGCTTATTTGGCCTCATTGATCATTGGTCAATAGTTGCTCCCTATTGGCCAATATTTTCTCTATTCGGTCTATTTGTGCCGAATCCAATTCTATAGCGGCCGCCTTAGCCGTCTCTTCTATTTGTGCCGGGTTTCTGGCCCCGACTATGGCCGAAGTCATTTCTTTATGACGAAGTACCCAAGCCAATGAAAGTTGTGCCAGTGAAATCTTTGCCGCATTGGCTATTTCGCGCAGCTCTTCGACCATTTGAAGATTGATTTCCAATTGGCGCCCGTTAAAAAACGGATGTCTGCTTCGCCAATCGGAATCGGGCAGGCTCCTGGCCCTATCTTCTGTAAATTTACCCGTCAATAGGCCCGCCTGCATAGGGCTATAAGCAACGATGCCAATCTGATTCTCCCGACAATAGTCGATAATATCGGTTTCGATTTCACGTCGAAGCATATTGTATGGTGGCTGTAACGAAGCAATAGGATGAATGGCCTGGGCCCTTTTCAACTGATCTAGGTTGAAATTCGAGACCCCGCCGTAACGAATTTTGCCTTCTTTAATAAGATTTGAAATTGTGTGCCACCCTTCTTCGATTTCCGCATCGGGCTCGGGCCAATGAATTTGATATAGGTCGATTACATCAATATTCAACCTTTTGAGGCTCGCTTCCACTTCCCTACGGATGCTATCCGTTTTTAACGATTTCCCTATTTCTTTGCTATTGCCTTCCCAAATACGGCCACATTTGGTAGCAATGATGACCGAATCCCTAATTCCATTTATGGCCTTGCCGACTACCTCTTCAGACTTTCCATGTCCGTAAATCGCAGCGGTATCGATCCAATTGATGCCTTGGTCAAGCGCCGCATGGATCGCGTTTATGGAGGCTTGATCATCTTGAGGGCCCCAACCAAATTTCCAATCGCCGCCGCCCATGGCCCATGTGCCAAGGCCTAAGGTTGTTAGATTCAAATCGCTATATCCCAACTTTCGAGTTTTCATTATGTAAAATGTATTATTGGCTTCTAAAGTTACCAAATACGATGTGTACCCATGCGGTTTCAATTGTACAAAATGGTATATTTATCAAATGAACCCAATCGTACAGATTTCCCTGGACCTTACCAATATCGATGAAGCCCTTAAAACTGCGGAAATGGCCCTTCGTGCCGGTGTCGACTGGTTGGAGGCCGGTACGCCACTTATTTTGGCAGAAGGACTTCACGGGGTGCGCAAATTACGGGAAGCTTTCCCACAAACACCGATTGTAGCCGATTTGAAGACCATGGATGGCGGTTATTTGGAAGTGGAAATGATGGCCAAGGCTGGCGCTACCCATGTCGTGGTCATGGCCAGGGCCCATGAAGAGACTATAAAAGTCGTAGTGCAAGCGGGAAAAGATTTCAATGTCAAGGTAATGGGCGATAATTTAGGTTGCCCTGACATGATAGAAGGTGCCAAGATGCTCGAAAAACTAGGATGTGATTTCATCGTCCACCATATTGGGTATGACGAGCGGAGGGGTATTGCGGCCCAAGGAAAGCCAATGCCGAGTCCGTTGGATCAATTAAAAGAAGTCGTGGATGCGGTCAAGATTCCCGTACAAGCAGTGGGAGGCCTGTCCTTGGAACAGGCCATTCGCTGTCCTGAATATGGTGCGCCCTTGGTTGTGCTAGGTGCTCCCCTTACCATAGATGCGGATGCTTTTCGTACCGCTGACGGCGACCTCGAAAGTTCGTTGCGATTGATCTGCCAAAAGATCCACGCCTATTCCGATGTTTAAAATCAACTAAATGAATTCAATAGCAGTTGTCAATTTTGCCCCAAAAAAAGGAAGTGTAGAAATTCGGGAAATACCAAGACCCGAAATCGGCGAAGACGATATTTTGCTTGAGGTCGCTAATGTCGGTGTCTGCGGGAGCGATTTGCACCAGTGGACATGCGACCATAGTTGGCCCGTTAATTATCCCGTGGTACTCGGACACGAATTCGGAGGCCATATCGTCGAACTTGGAAAACGGGTAGAAGGTTGGAACGAGGGAGACAGGGTAGTTAGCGAAACCGCTGCGGTAATCGATATGAACAACCCCATGTCGCGACAAGGACTTTATAACTTGGACCCGACGCGAAAAGGTTTTGGCTATGGGGTGAACGGGGCCATGACCCGATTTGTAAAAGTACCTGCGCGATGCCTACATGCGGTGCCGAAAAACCTTTCTTTTGAACAAGCTTGTCTAACAGAGCCTTGTTCAGTAGCCTATAATGCCGTTGTCATGAACTCGAACATCAATCCAGGTGATAGGGTGCTCGTCATTGGTCCCGGCACCATAGGCATACTGTGTGCGGCCATTGCCCGGTTATGTGGAGCGGAAGTAGCAATTGTTGGGTTGGAAACCGATAATACACGTTTGGAAATAGCGAAACAATTCGGCTGCGAGGCCCTCGTCGGTGACGCCTACGAATGGGCAATGAAATATGACGGTCTAGGTGTTGATTGCGTAATCGATGCCGCTGGGGTCAGTGCTACTTTAAAGATGGCTTTACAGTGGGTTCGACCGAATGGACAGATTACCAAAGTGGGATGGGGACCCAAACCTCTGGATTTTTCACTTGACCCGCTTGTACAAAAAAATGTGCGCCTACAGGGTAGTTTTAGCCATAATTGGCCCATTTGGGAAAAGGTAATCTCTTTGTTATCCTCAGGAATTTTGGATGTCAGACCCATAATCGGAGGCGTTTGGAGCCTTACGGACTGGCATGAAGCCTTTGAACAAATGCACTCGGGCAAAGTCGTAAAAAGTGTATTAAAACCAGTTTAAAAATGCGTTTAAAAGATAAGATAGTTCTGATTACCGGGAGCTATACCGGTATTGGCAGGGCCATTGCAAGGCGATGTGTCGCCGAAGGGGCCAAAGTAGTACTTAACGGATTGCGCGAAGAACTGTCAGAACCTTTACTCGAAGAATTGGGCGCTTCAAACGCAGTGCACCATACCATTGATATCACCGAAGCCGATGCGCCCGAATATCTGGTTCAGAAGGCGATCGAAGCGTTTGGCAAGCTCGACGCCGTGGTAAACAATGCGGCAATCGTCGCTTCATCGAACATGAAAACCACTACGGTACCCTATTTGGAGCGTATGTTGGCGGTAAACACGATAGCTCCATTTGCAATTATTCAGGCCGCACTCCCCTATTTGATAAAAACCAAGGGCTGTGTGGTCAATATCGGATCTATAAATTCGTGGAGCGGGGAGCCCAACTTATTGGCCTATAGTATTTCAAAAGGCGCATTGATGACCATGAGCCGGAATTTGGGCGATAGTCTTTTTCGTGAGCATGGTGTGCGGGTGAACCAAATCAATCCCGGGTGGATCTTGACCGAGCACGAACTCATAAACCAACGCGAACAAGGTATGCCTGAAGATTGGTATAAAAAACTTCCCGATGTCTTTGCACCTGCAAAACGCCTGTTTAAACCTGAAGAGCTGGCGACAGCGGCCATTTATTTGATGGCGGACGAGTCAGGACCTATTAGTGGACAGGTAATCGAGGTGGAACAGTTTCCTATGATAGGGCGAAACCCTCCTAAAAAATAATAATCCTTAATCAAAAAAACCAATATTTTGCCAAGACTAGCAGTATTTCCAAAAGCGTTCATGCAGGAGCTTTGTAAGGACGGAACCATGAAAGTTTCCGAATGGATCGATCTGGCCGGCAAGCTGAACGTACACGGTTTGGAATGGTATGCCGGTTTCTTGGAAATGGCCGATATATCGAATTGGAATCGTTTTCGAAAGGAAGTCGAATCGTACAACAAGACAATACCGATGTTGTGTTGTTCGCCCGATTTTACACATCCGGAAGCATCTTTCAGGGAAAAGGAAATACAAAAGCAAAAGAATTGGATCGAGATGACCCATGTTCTTGGCGGAAAATATTGTAGGGTGCTATCCGGTCAGCGCCGCCCTGATTTATCGATAGACGAAGGAGTTGGCTTGGCGAAAGAATGTATCGAAGCGTGCCTACCGTTGGCCGAGCGGTATGGAATTACATTAATTTTGGAGAACCATTATAAGGACGATTTTTGGGAATATCCTGAATTCGCGCAAAAAATGGATGTTTTTTGTCAGTTGGTCAATAGTATCGAACACCAAAATTTTGGCGTCAACTACGATCCTAGCAATACGTTTTTGGCCGGGGAAGACCCTTTGGAACTTTTGTACCGTGTGTCGGATCGTGTGGTCACAATGCATGCGAGCGATCGCTACCTGACCGAAGGCACTATCGAAGACCTAAGAAAGGAAGAAGGGGGCTCCATTGGGTATGCAAAAAGATTGAGTCACGGTGAAATTGGAAAGGGACTTAATGATTACGATGCAATTTTCAAAGAATTGAAACGTGTCGGTTTTGATGGATGGGTCAGTATTGAAGATGGTGTGGATGGGATGGAGCAATTGGAGCGAAGTGTCGCTTTTTTACGAAAAAAAATAAGGGAATATTGGCCTGCTTTTGATTAAGAGCCTTTCCTACCTACTCTACAGAAGACTTTTCGGCTACCAAAATCCACATGTGTTTCTCCGATTCATGGTTCCAGATTCCAAAATCCGGGACTTCCTTTAAAATTGCAAAGCCTGCTTCCTCTAATTCTTTCTTCACATACTTGGCCGCCAGCGTATGGGCATTTGCCTGGGCTTCCCTACTTTTACCCCTTTGGGGGTCTTTCAGCTTTTCAAGTAGAACGATACGACCATCAGGCTTCAAAGCTTTTTTAATATGGGAAAGGATTTTCATGTAATCATCCATCTCATGATAGGTGTCCACAACAAATACAATATCCAACATGCCCTCAGGAAGTTTCGGATTGTCATAATCGCCCAAAACGACCTTTATATTGGTCGTGTTCCGTTGCTCAATATGCTCCTTTAGTTTATCAAGACGATACTCCTGAACATCAACGGCATATACTTTACCATCTTTTCCAACGGCTTTGGCGAGGTGAAAACTTAAATATCCATCATGGCATCCAATATCCGCAACGGTGGCCCCCTCTCCTATTCCGGCCAATTCAAAAAGTTGTGGCACCTTCATCCATGTGTCACGATCTTTCCAGTCCGATTCATTGTATTGGGCCTTCGCTTGAACTGCTCCGACAAGCAGAAATATGAACGGCAAAAATAGGTTTAAGCATCTCATTTTTCTAAGATAAGTACAAAATCATGAAAAGAACGTTAAAAATGTAAAAAACAATAAGTAATTGATAATCAATTTAGTAAGTGAATATATCTTATTTCAATATGTTAAAGTTTAATTAATATAGTACCTTTTATAACATAGTACTGTAACAAAATTATCCTTCCGTCGTCTTCTAGTTGTAAGTCAATCAAAAACAAACATCATGGAAACTTTATATCAACATCAATTACGTCCTAAGATATATTATACAATGGACCTTGGCTGGGCGACCGATCATTGGTACAGCCAAAAGAACAAGAACAACGGAATTAACAACAATCTTAAAAACTAAAAATTATGAAAGCTTCTATCACAAAAACAGTAACAGAATCAAGAACCGGACAATATTTTTCAACTTTGAGCAACAGTAAAAGGGCTCAGTGGTCACAGTTCAGAAATTTTAATCGCTAATACCGATTTCATCATCAATCATCAATCTAAAAACAAAAGTCATGAAAGCATCATTCACACAAACGGTAACAGAATCGAGAACCGGACAATACTTTTCTACCTTGAGCAACAGCAAAAGGGCATTATGGAGTCAATCCAGAAATTTTAACCGTTAGTCGGTTCTGGCCGTCAATTGAATTAAAAGGGGCGTTATCGTATGATAGCGCCCCTTTTTTGATTTGTTCAATACATATTATTCAGGCTCTGAATCGCTCAACGTACTTATGGGCGTAAGTGCCACTTTTCGAAATTCTACTTCTGAACCTTCAGCTTGTAAAGCAATTTGGCCTTCACTCGCGGTGGCATTGTAACCGTGATTCACCAAATCTCCGTTTAGCCAAACCTTGACCTCGCTATTCAAGCATTCGATGGTCATATAGTTCCACTCCCCTACGGGATTTTCGGAGTCGTCGGTGAGGTTCAATATTCTTCTTTTTTTGCCTTCCGTAATTCCCCATTCCTCTTTTGGGCCTCTTCGAGCGAGCATATTGTCGACGGTAATATCTTCGACAATACACCAAAAATCCCCGGCATTTTCATGCATCATTTGTACTTCGATCGATTTGGGAAACATTTTATACAAAGACCTTGGCGTTGAAGCGAAAACAAGGGCGCCGCAATTACCGGGTTCCCCGGCAAAACGGTATTCGATTTGTAGGCGAAAATCACGATAAACCTTGTCGGTAATAACATGACCCTGTGGGGTGCCGAGGCTTACCAACATACCATTTCTGACAATAAAGGGGTTTCTCGCATCGGGAATGCTATCCATTTTAGGCACATCGATATGCCAGCCAGTCAAGTCTTTTCCATTAAACAGAGATACGGTGTTTTGCGACTTGCACCCCATAATCGTTAAAATGAATATTGTCAATAAAACCGTTTTTTTCATTTTGTGCTGTTTTAAGTAATATAGGGGTCCATTATTTATTTTCAGATAGTTTGCCTGAAAATCTTGAAAAAAGTACTAATTTTTTTCTTGTGTTTATAAAGTAGACTCCGGTCAATAAAACGATTGCCGCAATAATGGATTGCAAGGTGATTTGTTCATCCAAAAAATACCATCCCAGAATAAGTGCAATGATCGGATTTACATAGGTCGATGTAGCTACTTTTTCGGGAGATACTACCTGCAGCAGATAATTAAAGGCGGTAAAGGCTACGATACTGCCGAAAAGAATCAATAATAGCATTGACAATTGCACTTCGGTACTCCAAGATACGGGAGATGTCCATTTTTCACCAATGATGGGACTGAATAACAGCATCAAACCACCTCCGGTGAGCATTTGATAACCGGTGTTGACCAGATAGTTTTTAGGTAGATCGGCCTTGGACACGAACAAACTGCCATAGCCCCAACTGAGCATCGCCAGAAAAATCAGAAACATTCCCAAAACTGAGCCTTCTTGACGAATGATTTCTTTTTGACTGACCAATAGATAAATTCCGATGAAACCCAATACGACCCCTACCACGGACATCAATTGAATTTTTTTGCCCTGCAACACTCTCATAAGGAGCAGTATCAAGAGCGGTTGCGCGGAAATCTCCAAAGCGGCAAAACCACTGTCGACAAACTTCAATGCCCAGACCACTACCCCATTTCCAAAACTGAGGAATAAAAAACCCGCTATTATCGTGTTGAAGAATTGCCGCCAATTGATCAATATATGCAGTCGCATAATCTTGGCGATAATGAGAATAAGAATTCCGGCGACAACAAATCGCAATCCCGCCAACATGAAAGCGGGAAGCTCGGTAACGGCTATCTTATTGAGCAAATACGTAGAACCCCAAATGACATAAATCGCGAAGAAGGCCAATATTATCAAGGTCGGATTTGTGGGTCGGTCCATACTGATCAAGATGGTAGGTTATTGCAAGTCAATATTAAGAATAACTGTCAATTTAACGAGCGTATCGATACGAAAAATGTAGTTTATGGATAAAAAGATCCATAAGGCCCAAATTGCATGCAACAATTGAACGGTACTCGATTATTTTTATATCTTGAGGAATCGATAACACAATAGGCGCAAATTAAGCTGATTGATTTGGTGCTTTTAATTTAGGGAAGATGAAAATATACTTACCAATGTTGTTCCTGATTCTGACAATGCCGGCCATGGGACAGGAAAGACCTATAAAAGTGGTCACTGAAGAAATACCGAATCGATTGGCTTTTTATGCCATTAATGAAAACGATCAGGACTTTGATGTAACGATTACGATTACAGGAAATAACTTTAGACAAAGTAGGGCCCGTCCAAGACCAATTCGGGTTCCTGCAACATCAAAAGTACATTTGAAAACAATAGTGCTGGTTCGTGGTAAGAAACCATCATATTCTTATGAACTTGAGATAAATGATAGTCTCTCGAACCGTGCCTTGAAAAAAGAGTTTGAAAAAGTCAAAATCAAACCTAAGAAGCCGATTATTGTGTATTTACCTAAAAACTGTACTTCTTGCGACAGTTTGATAAACCCGCTTCAAAATGGAAAATACCATTTTTCGCAACATAATTTGGAAGCCAGGCCCGATATGCAATCGCAGCTTCAAGGCGCTTTGGGCAGTACCAATCCCATTGATTCGCTAACTACGCCGATCTTAAATATCGGGGGCAAATTGTTTACGCAAATCACCAGCTATGAGGCCCTATTGGAAGTTCTGGAAAAAGATTAAGGGTTCGCCGGATTATTTTCCACCTTCATAACACGGCCGTAATAACCTATCGTACTTCTATCAATACTTCTAATACGTAAATTGGCCCAACCCGACCGACCTATTTCCAAGACCAGCCCAAAGCGGTCATAATCGTTATTGGCACTGAATTTAAAAGTAATTTTGTCCTTCTTGTCATTATAGTGAACCACTAGATCCTCGATAATGGTTTCGAAGGTAATTGCCCCTGGTTCTCCGAAACCACCACCAGCGAACCGTTCACCAAAGAAAGGCATATAGGCCGTGGTGGAATCTTTGACGACCTTTAGATAATTGGGGTTGGTTACCAAACTTATGCTTGACCCTCCCCTTGGTATGGCCCGATCCGCTACAAAAACAAACTCACCTGAAGCGATCAATTCTTTTATTTTGGCATACTGAGCTTCTTTTATCTCCGATTTCGTTTGACCATGTGCCAAATTGAACGCCAAGGCAAAAAATATTAGTATTTTGAGATTATTCATCCTAAACCGGTTTTGCTTGAAAAGCCACAAGTCTTGTGCCAAGCTTACCTTACCATCGGCAATCGAATCTGTGAGGGATATTTTTTGGAGTGATATACCCGGTTATGGGCAACAACACCATCCTTTTCATCATAATTCTTACCCCCAGTATTCAGATTTCGGGCAAAACGTGGAAAATTGCTACTTGAAATTTCGACCCGAATACGATGTCCCTTTTCAAAATAATTGCTTGTCGACATTGGAGTCAGGTCAATTTTGTAGACCTTTTCTTTTTCCATAAACACCTCTTTATCGTATCCTTCACGATAACGTGCCCTTTGAATCGTTTCATCTAAATTGTATGCCCTTCCATCGGGATAAACATCGATCAATTTGATGGTAAAGTCGGTATCCTTGGCATCGGAAGACACATAAAGTGTCGATTCGATAAACCCGGAAACCTCCGTACCTTCTTCTAAAGGCTCCGTCGTAAATACCAAAATGTCGTTCCGAGTTTCCATTACACGTTGATCAAAAGAACCTCCTTTTACGGCATTGCCCGTACAGCAAACGTTTCCACCATATGAATTCACGGGATTCATCGGGTCGTAGACAAAGGCATCGTATGACTCGCTCTCGGCAGGTTCATCGGTTGACAAGATACCATCACCAAAAATACTGTTGGCGCCCTCTTCACTATTCAAGTAGTAGGTGGTCAGTTTTGCAGTTGCAGGGGGCCAAGTTTCCGACGCTTGCCATTTATTGCTCCCCATGGTATAATACTGCACCCTTGGGGTGTTCTTCTTAAAATTGTTTTTTTCATCTTTGAGCCATAGATCGAACCAGTCATAGATTTGTTCATCGTAGTTCAGTCGGGCATCTCCAACGTTACGTTCTCCCACTATCGTATTTTCGGTAGCCCGGGTATATGCGCAATGTAAAGTTGGTGCGATAACCAAATATTGATTATCACGTACTTCGGGATTCTTTGCATTCGAACGAACGTGGTTGAACAGGGCTAGATTCGGACTAATAGAAACATCGTACCAAGAGGCGAACCAAAAACTTGGCACTCCAAAATCCATATTGTCATGGTAAAGTCCGCCCTTGTACCAATCTTCATGATTTGGTGTTCTGCGTACCATTTTATCGAAAATTTCCCTTTTGCCATTAATGTTCTTGAGAATATCCTGAATAGGAAGATGTGCCAGTGCTTCTTTCATGTCTACCGGGGGATTTTCAGGGGCAAGATCATAGAAACGCGATATACGGATCAAATCTTCTTGAGTCGCACCTTCTGGAATCCTCGGTTTAAATTTGTCATGTTCCACCCCGTACAACCATGCAATAAACAACATTTGTTCCGCCCCGCCCCGATACCAGTTGCCTTGTTCAAAATAATCCCCGACCCGTCCGACACCGGCTCCAAACCCCTGTGGTACCATAGCCGCATGCGAAGGATGGTCAAGAGCCGCCACTGCCATCTGCCATTCTGCGGTTGATGAACACCCCAAAGTGCCTATTTTGCCATTGGACCATGGTTGATCTTTCATCCAACTAAAGGCATCGTATCCATCGGTCAGGGGCGTGCCTAAAATATCCCACTCCCCTTCCGAATAATAGCGTCCCCTCTCATTCTGTACAACATAGGCATAACCTCTTTTTACCGCTTCATAAGCTCTTTGTGCGGTCCTTGTTCTTTGTTCGCCATCTCCCCATGAATTGAAATTATATGGAGTCCTGGAAAATATGATCGGATATTTGCCAGGTGCTTTGGGTCTATATATATCTGTGGACAAACGAATGCCATCGCGCATGGGCATCATTACTTTCTGGTCCACGACCGCAATTTCCTGAAGTTGTTTTAAAACATCTTCTTGACCCTCGACATTAGGGACAATGACAAATAGAAATAAAAGACCAATACAGGTTTTAGCCACATTTTTCATAAACCGGTAAATTTTAAAGTTTGTTGATATTCTTTAAAAATACACAGATTTACGCTTGCGCCTCGTCCTTTTTCTTAACTATTTTATTTATCAAATGGAAACCAAAGAAAAAGCCCCATCCGATTACGGTGGGGCTTTTCTTATAGCTATTTAAATTGCTAATCTTTTAATGAAATGTCTTCTGTTGCTCCATTGGGATAGGTTAATTGCGCCATATCATCACATGTACCATCACCAAAATTAACGGTTACTACCAAACCGTTCTTCTCGACGGTCATAGTGCCTTCATTGACATAGGCACATGCCCAGTTACCCGACAATGCGGAACCAATGGCCACTTTGTATATATTGCCATTGGTTTCCAAGGTCCAATTGCCTTCTATGGTATAGGTTGTGGTTTCAAAACTATCGCCTAAGTGAAGTCCGAAAGTTCTTGTGCCACTTTCGGCAATGGTCGACTCGTCTTCCATAGTAATGGTCATGTTGCTTGTTATTGCCAAAGAGATGCTTCCCTGCTCATTATTACTGGTAACCACGTAACTTCTCGTTCCGCTTAATTTGGTGGCACCTACATAAAAATCGGTATAGGTGGCCGTAAAGGCCGCCGACCCCTCAGATGTTTCATAAACGACCGATAAGGTACCATTAATATTATCCGTACCATTTAGATTACAATTCTCAAAAGTAGCGGTAAAGCCTGTCTCGGAATATACGGCCGAATAGCATTCCACGGCTTTTGCCGATTTTGCGCTATTGCCCCTATTCATGTAAAGCTCAGAAAGTGCGTTGTCTGCTATACTGGAGAGATCATCGGTTTCAAGGATAGTTTTCAATTCGGTGTTCGAGAGTTCCTGGCCCTCTGTATAGGTCGTTTCATCCTTGCTACATCCTATTATAAATAGTGAACCTATACTTAGGAAAACCGTTAATTTCACAATTCTACTAAATTGTTTCATTTCATAAATATTTGTGGGTTATAGGCTACTAACGTAAATATTCGAGTTTTTAGTGTGTTGTTCGCGGTACCGATCGACGTAGGAGACATAGTTTAACATTAAAGGATAGGTATGTAGTGCCTAAACATGGATTCTTAAAGAAAAAATGAATTATGGAGTTTATAATTTCTTAGGTCAACGCTTTAGCATCATGTAACCTTGGAGAGGAGGGGCGTTCAATACATCAATGGCAAACCAATAAGTATTGGCAGGAAGCTGTCGGCCATTTACGGTACCGTCCCATGGCTGGTCGGGAGCCAATTGTTTCAATAACTTTCCGAAACGGTCGAATATGTAAATATTCAGAACCGTAATGTTCTGGGAAGATCGCACGATCCATTCGTCGTTAAAGCTATCATTGTTGGGCGTGAAGAAATTAGGTGCAATTTCTATCAAATCATCTGATGATGGCCCCTCGATCGTGAAGGAAGTAACTATACAATTTTCTGCGCGCAATTGCCCTTTATATGGTATTATCAGGGCATAAATGCGTTGGCCTATGGGCAGGTTTCCAGACAACTCATAGGTCGTGACATTGCCAACGTCTTCTTGGTTTACGATATCAGTACCTCGGGGGGTGGTGCCCAAGGAAACATAATACCCGTCTACATTGGATACTGCGGCCCATTGTAAATCTGTATCTACGGGAACATCGACAGAGCCATCCTCAGGAGAAAGTAATTCTGTACAAAAAGGCAATGGAAGACCATCTCCTGTTGTGAATGAAATTGGATCGCACCCCGACGCCGGACCAAAATCATTGTAGGGTATAATTGTGACGAAATATTGTGTTCGAGGTTTAAAATCGGGTGGTTTAAAATTGGTGCCGTTGCCCACATCTTCGTTATTCAATACAACGATTCCATTTGGGTCGTTCTCACGAATGGTCATGCGGTAGCCCGATGCGCCGAAGTCGCGAATCCATGTGATATTGGCAGTAACCGAAACCAATTGATCGCCATTGGTAGGGTTGATTATCTCGGTACATAGGGGTGGTACCGCTCCGCCTGTGGTAAATACTTCTTCAGGGCAGTCGCCAAAATTGCCAACACCGTCATAAGGAGTTATGGTCACATAAATCATTTGAAGTGATGGAAGCTCGTTGGCTAGATCATAAGTGTCGACGTTGCCAACATCAACGGCATTTAGGATCTCGGTGCCACCAGGAGATGTTCCCACGGATAATAGGTAACCTGAAGCTTCCGTCACTTGTTGCCATTCCAAATCTGTTGTTATCGAAACTCCAACAGCGCCATCGATAGGAAAGGTGAGTTCGGCACACGTAGATATTTGTCCGTAACCCTCGACCACTCCAATCAGGATGGTCAATAAATTAAGAATCTTGCGGAATAGAGTATTGCCCAACATAAAGTGCTTTTTCAGAAAACCTACACCTTCATTAAAATCCGATAGTGGTAATTTCAAAAGGTTACATTAACATTGGTAAGTATGGGATCGCATAAACTAAATGAAACTTTCTAAAGATAAATAAAAAAATCACGCAGGATATAACGTGATTTTGTAGAAGTTAAACCAATAGCCCGACTATTAATATATTATCGATGAATTTAGGTCTTTTTATGTTTTTTTGACCCGAACCGCATTGAGGCCCTTCATGCCTTTTTCCAATTCAAAAGAAACCTTATCGTTTTCATCAATCTCGTCGATCAGACCACTTACATGTACGAAATATTTCTCCGAGTTCTCGCTATCGATGATAAACCCAAACCCTTTGGAGTGGTCAAAAAAGGAAACTTTGCCATTTCTAACGGGATCTTCAGGCTCCTGTTCTTCTTTTTTAGGAATTCCTAAAACAATACTTTCCGCATCGATCTTTACCTTCTTGGCGGGGTCTGGGGGAGTATCTGTAAAATGACCGTTCTCATCGACATATACCAACATATTCTCCAGTCCCCCACCTGTAGCATTGGATTTTCGCGCCTCTTTTCTTTTCTGCTTCTCTTCACGCTTCTTCAGGCGCTTTTTTTCGCGTTCTTTTTTTCCAAAGGTTTCTTGTGCTCTCGCCATTTACTCTAAATTTTGTTAATAATGATTTACGCACCAAGGGGGCGGTTGCCATTGAAATACTAAATTAACGTGCAAGGAAAAGGAAAACTTTACGATCGTAAGCCTAAGCAATTTATTCAGCGGAACAATAACAGTTACCACAAGGCAAAATACTCTTTGCCTTATCTAAGGGGTAATATTTCAAAGATAGCTTTGTATTCAATTCGATGCAAATACTTTGCGATAAAATCGGTACAAATCGCTATTTACGGTCTTTTACCCTATAAACAAATTTCAGACCGCTCCAATCGTTATCGATCGCACATACTTTCACATCTACCAATCCGTTCTTTAGAAGAAAATTGCGTATGCCATCGCGTGAGAGGTCGGTTTTTATCTTAGAACTGCCTTTTGGCCAACTGACCCATAACATACCATCTTTCTTGAGCAAAGGTTTTAGTCGAAAGGAATCTTCATAAAATTGGGTCATTTCCACACAAAAAAGGTGAATAAAGTCGGCCGTTTCGGGTTTTTCTTCCAGTATGGGACAAACCTCGGGACAACCGACCAGTAATTTTTGATAGTGAGAAGGTTCATTTGAGAAAATAACATAAAACCCCGCTTTAATGCCCAATTTTTTCACTAACGGAGTACCTGAATATCCAATTACTGTCATAAGTATAAAGGTATGCAAAGGCTTTTTTCTCTCAAAGCATTTAATAAAACTTGGTCGTTGACGTTAGAATACTAAGTAAATCGTATACGATTCATTATCTTTGTGACAATGGCCGGCAAGAAAATTTTGAGGGACCAAGTACGTGAACATCTGCTTCAACAGATGATGAGCGGTAAATTAAAAGGTGGCAAGACAATCAATTTAGCGGCATTGTCGCGTCAACTGAATGTAAGTGTTACCCCTATACGCGAGGCGCTGACGCAGTTGGAACAATCAAGAATTATCGAAGCCGTGCCTAATCGGGGGTTTATTATTGCCGAACCCAATCGTAATGAGGCCAAGGACCTATACGAATTGGTAGCTGACCTTGAAGTTATGGCCATTGAAAATTCGGTCTTCTTCCCTACCTGTGTCGAAGGACTTCGCAAGGCACAAACGGCATTCAAATCGGCCAACGATACTTTGGGTCGTATTACCGCAAAACTTGAATTTCATCGCTTGCTTACCCGTCATTATGAAAATGCTCTTGCCCAGCAAATACTTGCCGATTTGAAAACCCGCGTTTTCTTTTACGAAATGGCCCTGATGTCAGATGAGTCCATTTACGATAAGTCGGACAACCAGCATGATGGTATTATTTCGGCCATCGAAGACGATAACGTGCCTACCGCTGCCCTTATTCTAAAAATGAACTGGATGTTGATCTTGGACTACGTAGATAAACAATTGGTTTTACAACGTTGAAGATTTGGCTAATCATCCAATTCCTTTAGAATTTCCTCAGCCGAATCGGTAATATTTTTATAGCTTTTATATCCCCATTTGGTGAAGAAAAAAATGAAAGTTACGGCCAGCCCGATGCCCCCGTAGTACCAAATATTTCGGTCGACCAGAAAAAAATCCTTGTTATTGAATAGCTTTGAGAATACGGCGGCGGTGGTAAACATTAAGATGAAACTTGAGTAGGTTCCGAATTGTTGAATTTTTAACAAAACTTTCTTTTCCTTTGTATAGGATACAAGCGTTTCTTTATATGTCCTGTTCAAAATATTCAGATTCCTAACTTTTTTTAATGACCTCAATACTAGAATAGGCATTACGATCAAAAAAGCCAATGTAAATATGCCGCAAGTAATTAAATACCAAGTATCTAGTTTAAAAAAATTGACAAGAATATAAATGGCATTCAAAAAGCAGATGGCAGCCCCGATGGTTTCATAAAATGAAATGGTTCTGAACTTGTTCGAATAGCGCTGTTGCGTCATTTCCATAATAATCTTATCAGTTAGTTTTTTTTGTTGTTCCAATTCATTGCTCATCTGTGACCAAGCGGCCTGTAGTTGTTCTATTTCCATAGCTTCATGCTTTAAGACGTGATTTTAATTTTCCTTTTATTCGAGAGATCCGGGTTCCGACATTGCTCGGTGTAAGTCCTGTTATTTCTGCTATTTCCTCATATTTTTTGCCTTCCAAGAGCAATAACATGATTCCTTTTTCAAGAATATTTAATTGTCCGATCTGTTCATATAACATTTTCAACCGCTCTTCAAATTCAGCATCGTGATTGCCGGTCTCTTCGACAATAATTTTGTCCATAGAAACCGAGTACCCTCTTTTTTTATTTTTTTTGAGCTTGGTAAGCGCCGTATTCATTGCGACACGATACATCCAAGTGCTGATTTTGGCCTCTCTTCGAAAAGAATCGAACGATTTCCAAAGTTGGCACACGATGTCTTGATATAGATCTTGCTGATCCACTTTATTGTCGGTGTAAAAAGTGGTTATCTTGAATATAACTCCTTGATGTTCTTTTATGATTCGGACGAATTCCGATTCCTTGTCCATAATTTGGATTGGTTTATGGCATTAGTAACCAACGGACTTCAAAAATCACAGTTCTTGAGAGGTTTTTTGTTCAGGGGACAAAAAAGCGTGACCAGAAGCCTTATAAACTGGGCTTGGCCCAGGTACTGGCGACTGACCAAAGATGCGCCAACGAAATTTACATCGAAGGGGTCAAAAATGCTTTGAAGCTATTTTTGGTTCATGCAATATCAATCAGCGGGAAAAATACTTTTGTCGACATTGGGCAGAAGCTTGAGCGCATTTTTGTAATACACTTTTTTTAGTATTTCATCAGAAAGCCCCAAACCGTACATTGACCAAAAGGCATGATATTTTTTATAATAGGGAAAGTACTCGTCATCAGTTTCAAGTACCCTGAAATACGTTGGGAATTCCTCAGGTTTCCAACTATCCTTACCGAAGAGGATACGGTCTTGGTACTTTTCAAAGAACTTTGCGGCATTCTTGGGTTGCCGGCCCAATTCGGCAATGACCGCTCCGATACCCACATACATATTGGGCATTTCATCCATCAACTCCCCTAACCTACCCAGATTATTGGCGTACCAACCCATGTGCGCATTGATGAAATTCGTATTCGGATGTTTTTTGAACATGCGATGCTGTTCATCTATTATCTGTTGCCACGGGGCAGGATCGGTATCTGAACGTTTTCTACGGGAATGTGTCTTCAATTCCAGCCAACGTTCATTATTACTGTCCATAGGATCCCAAAAGGACTTCGGGTCCGCGGCGTGTATCAAAACAGGTATTCCCAACTCCCCGCATTTGGCCCAAATGGGGTCTAAACGAGGGTCATCTATGGCCAGGCGCTTGCCATCGGTATCTTTATAGCGCAATCCCAAGCTCTTATAGATCTTCAGACCTTTGGCACCTGCTTTTACATCTTCTTCCAGCTGCTTGGCGGCTCTATCCGCCCAATCAGCCTTGCCCACACCATCAAAATCGACATTGGCGAATACGGCAAAACGATTCGGATAGTTCGCGTTGATACTTGTTATCATCGATTTAATCCTTTCACCCGAACCGCCGCTTAGGTTGACCATTAAACCTTCATTGAGGGCATCCATATCTTGGATCATTTGTTTTAAGGCATCGGGAGACATATCCCTTTGATGACTATGGATATCTATAAAAGGGAATTTCGCTTTCTTGACCTCGTTTGTCGGTACGACCAGTGTGGAAGCGGGATTGTATTCCTCAAATCCCATTTCTTGGGATTCCATTGTCCATGAAATCAAACCTACAAACGATAAAAGGAAAAGACATTTTTTTGGCATAAGGCGTTTACTTTTGAAGTATTGGCTGAAAATACCAAAATTTCCTATATCCACTTCCCAAAAGCTTTTTAAAATTATTCAAAGGGGTCAAATGCTTGTCAACACTCTCCCTCAATCAGCTTGAAATAGTTTTTCGTAGTCTTCCGGTGTATCCAAATCTTGTTCCTTACCACCGGGATCCATGACCCTTGTATCGCCCCTGTACCAATCTAGAACATGTTTTGCACCGGTGTCTCCATTCAATCTTGATAGCATCGAAAAATACTTCTTGTCAAAAATTGCAGGTACTCCGTTCTTTTTGCCGTACTTGGTTGCAATGATGCCGTAGTTCCCCACTTCGAAAATTTTAAGAAGCCGGTTTAAATAATCCGATGAAATAAGGGGTTGGTCGCAAAGCATGATCAAAACGCCGTCCAAAGATTCATGCTCTTTCAAGATATACGCAATCCCTGTAGCCACTGAAACGCCCATTCCCTTGGCCCAATTCTTG
Source organism: Meishania litoralis (assembly GCF_042611095.1). Classification (NCBI taxonomy): domain Bacteria; kingdom Pseudomonadati; phylum Bacteroidota; class Flavobacteriia; order Flavobacteriales; family Flavobacteriaceae; genus Meishania; species Meishania litoralis. The sequence goes on along the minus strand of NZ_JBHFPV010000002.1, from coordinate 262,244 downwards.
TTTTCAAGAATGTGGACATCTGCATTTGAAATGGTATTTCGAATTTCTTCGGAATTGGCTCCCAGCACTACAAAAACGTCTTTCGAAGCGGTTTTTTTTGCCGTTTCCATGGCGTGCCCTAGCAGTGTGGTATTGTTCCAGGGTAATAATTGTTTCGCACTACCCATTCGGGAAGATTCTCCGGCGGCAAGAATGAGAATGGCAACATTTGACTTCATGTACTATGAATGGTCCCTGATTTGTCTTTGAGCGGCATGGGATCTTGCCCCCTAGTAACCGCCAGTATTTCGGAAATGATCGAAATTGCTATTTCTTGAGGTGTTTCAGCTCCGATGTTGAGGCCCGATGGGCCATGTATTCTATCAAAAAAAGTATCGGAAACTTCAGGGCACCTTTCCAAAAACTCGTTCAATAATTTTTCACGTCGCGCCGATGGCCCTAGAATGCCAAGATAAACGGCATTTGTACCCTTGAGCCGCAATAGATACTTCAAATCTTTAACATAGCTATGCGTCATCAAGATTACCGCCGTTTGGTCATCTACAGCGGTAACATCAAGTTCTTCGGGCAAACCAGAAATGAAATCTACGGCACCTGGGAAGTCCGAAACGGTTTTTTCCTCTGACGCTACGGTCGCTATGGTAACTTCCCATCCGGTCAAAGCGGCGTAACCGCATAGTTGAACCGCGTCATGCTCCGAACCGATGATCATTAATTTAAATAGCGGGGGCATTTCCTCTTTAAAAAGTTGCAAAGCGGAATTTTCCTTAAAACCATCTCGTAAATAAAAGGGCTGTCCGTCCAATTTAATTACCGAGCCAAAATCTGAATTGGATGCATCCTCGGATAAGAAATAGGATATCACCTCGAAATTTATTCGTTTTTTTAAGACCGATTCAAAGTTTGCAATGAACCTTTGCGAAGGGTCAAAGGGCTCCAATAAAATATATAGAATTCCCTCGCAGCCTAAACGATACCTGCCGTCATAGGTCATGACTTTGGCCGTGCCATCTTGAAAAACGGATTGCGCCTGACGTAACACTTCTTTTTCGACACAGCCCCCACTGACCGCCCCGATCATTTTACCATCCTCACGGATCAACATGCGCACACCGGGTTCGCGGTACGAAGAACCGTTCAGCGCGACGACCGTAGCCAAAATGGTCTTCAAACCCTCTTCTTGGGCAATCTTGAAAGCATTTATGATATTTTTCAATTCATGGGTCATGCCTACAAGTTATCAAAAATTTGTCTTCTTCACTATTCAAAAACCGCTTTCTTATTTGGTTGCTGAAAAGCTTGATTTGTCAAGATAGCACTGCACATTGGGGTGTAGCCATAAGAACGAAGCGGGCATTCGAGTGCTGATATGGCCTTTTAACAGCGCTTGCACGACGGATTCCTTACCGGTTCCGGTAACAAGTAATATTATTTTTTTCGAAGCAAGCACGTCGCCCATCCCCAAGGTTAGTCCATGAGTCGGCTTTTTTTTTAAAGTATCGACCATTGCATGTTCACGGGAAATTTTAGAAAGCTCTGCAATTTGGCAATGTGGCATGAAACTTTCTGCAGGTTCTATAAAACCGATATGCCCATTTCTTCCGAGCCCTAGAATACAGAGGTCGATAGGGCCTTGGCGCTCGATTGTAGCCTGTACCCGGTCACATTCCGCTTTTAAGTCTTCAGGATCGCTCTGAAAACCGGTATAACGTTGCGAAGGGATTTTTAATGGTTCTAGAATATTGTTTTGTATATATGACTCGCATGAACTTGGATCACTCATCTTCAAACCGACCCACTCATCCAATTTCAGGATCCTTAGTTTTTCAAAGTATTTAGGATGTTGATTTATTTCAGATCTTAATTTCCGGTAAACACCAAGTGGTGAATTTCCCGTAGCGACACCTAATAATTGTCCGGATTTTTTCTTCAATTCCGAAATTAGATAATCCGTCGCTTGTAAGCTCATCTCGTCATAGTCTGAACAATAATGAAAATCCATAGTGCCTGAATAATAAACTCACTTATTGAACCAATACGTAAACTTTAAGGTCAACGCCCAATCCCTCGGCATAAAAGGATCTATCATTTGATTATTGGTGTACACCAAGAAAAGGTCGGAAGCGGGTGCATATCGCCATTGCAGCCTTGAGTTCAGGTTGAAATTGCCTGACTGTTCGTTGTACTGAAAAAGATTGGCAAAAAACAGTTTATTGGTAAAGGTTATGTCTATTTCAGACCCGATCAGCCAAAATTCATTGGTGTTCCATGGGTCGGGCAGCCTGATATGATTGTAATTCAAATTGGCGCTCAAACTGACATAGGGCTGAAAACGATAACCCAATTCAGAGGTGAGGCTGGTGCGATTGCCATCGGCGTAATATCCACCGAAACGGGCGTCGAAGGTATAGGTAAAGAGGCTTTGCGGTTTTGATTCGTACATCCATCCAAAGGCATTCCAATTATGTTTCGAACCCACGGGCAATTCATTCATTCGCAATCCCGTTGGATCAAATGGCGATAGCAATTCCACATAATCATCCGAAATAAAAAAACTAAGATTGCTGCGATCCCGAAGCGCAAAAGAATACAATAAATAGGCCGTATGATCGGTATGTTTAAGGCTTTCGTCAAAATAATATATACCGTTCAATTCTGGCCCATGGCTGAGTATCTTTCCTCCTTTTGGAAAAAATAAGTGCCCAACCGATCCGGTAAGGTTGATATACCCGTTTCTTGGCACATAACCGACCTCGGCCGTATAATCTTTGCCCACCCATTCTTCCTGTACGCGCCAGTTCCATTTTCGACTATTGTATTCAAGATGCGCCGCCTGCGTTATACCACTATTGTTATCATCGGGCGCAAAAGACTTGAGGAAAAACATCTTTCCATTATATAGATTGTCGGAGGATGCCAAATTGTACTCGACTCCTATATTTCGGTTGTATTCGGGGTATACCGTTTTAAGCGAGTCGGTTTCTTGTGAGTAATTGAGTGATTGCTTGTTTACGAACATCATACCTATGCTAGATCTGCTGAACACTTTGCGTTGAAGGGATACCACTGCGAAATTCTGACTTGGCAGTCCCGTTTCATCGACTTTGGCCGTCTGCATATCCATAATGCCCAAGCGCCACTTTTCGTTAAGGTTGCCGCTTACCCTCGCGCCTGCTTGAATGGGAACGCCCAAACCGATTCTTCTTGAAAAGAACGGACGAATGGTCTCATAACCGAAATTTGCAAAAAGATCACTGTTCTCAAGAAAGAACTGTCTGCGCTCTGGGAAGAAAAGTTCGAAACGGTCCAAATTTGTTACCTGTCGGTCAACTTCGACCTGCGAAAAATCTGGGTTCACTGTCAGGTCAAGATTGAGCGATGAGGTAATGCTGAACTTTATGTCGCCCCCGATTTTGGCATCGTAATCGGTATCACCATTGTTTACGATATCGCGGCTAACGTTACCCAATACATAGGGGATAATCGAGAAGTTAACCCCTGGCGCTGGCGGCGGGGTATCCCAGACCAGGGTGCCGGTATAGGCCAATGAAGCGGTCGGAAATTGTCTGGGAACGGGTGTCCAGCTAGACTTTTCGGTTGACTTAAGATCTAGCCGGCTGAAGTTGATGCCCCATTCGGTAACGCCCTCTTCATATCGGATCGATTTAAAGGGAAGTGCCATTTCAAACACCCATTTATTATCATCCCGGGTTGTTTTCGAAATCCATTTGCTGTCCCAATTCAAGTCTACCCTGCCCCCATTGTACATGGTGCCGTCCCATTGGGCCCCATAGGCATTGGCCCCGAATGAAAATCCGGTAGTCTGATTGTTGAAGGGGTCCATAAAGAGTAAGAAGTTGTCGTTCTTACCGAACGAAAAATCACGGCGCAGAGACTCCACAAAATACGCACCCTTTTTGCTATGGTAAAAAGTCGCCAGCAGATAAAGGTTTTTATCGTCGTAGGCCATTCGGATTTCGGTCTGTTCGTTCGCCGGACCATCATCCATAGGAAGAACCATAAAAAAGTTTTTGGCGACATCGGTATCTTGCCAAGCTTGATCATCACCTATTCCATCAACTGTGATAGGGCCGGTTGCCTCTCTGATATGCAACCGAAAGGATTCGTTCTTTTTTTGTGATAAAACCGTTGATACGGTAAACATCAAAAAAATAAGGGCAATTAAGTATTTCAATCTATTTAGGTCTTTTGAAAATTAATGTACATAGGCTCATGGTGCCGTAAAGAGTAGGCACCAAATTATTGAAAAGTATGCAAAAGGCTTTTCCTTTTTCGTATTAATGGTCGGTTCTCTTTGGCAACGTGAAATCTACGAAATAAAGCAGTTTTCATTAACAATCTTTAACATTATATTTTTTCTACGCCTATAATTTAAATCGATTTTACCCGTTCTGATGGTTGAACGTTAAATTTTGTGAAAATGAAACCATATACCAAGTTTTTTATACTTTTCTTCAGTGCTGTTTTGGCACTTTCTTGTGGAAATGCCGATGACGATGTCAACTTCAATCTTAACTTGGGCGATGGCCTTGGCAAGGGAAAACCTGTCGATGATTGCCTTGGACTGGGAGAAGGCGATTTAGTACTTTCGATTCAGGAACAATACACCACCTTACCCGGAAAAGTATCGATTTTCTTTAAAGTATCCGATTCGGATGGAGACCCGGTACCCGGACTCACGGCCGACCAATTTACAATTTATGAGCAGGGCAGAAATGATGCCTGTTTCAACACCATATCCGCCTCGGAATCGTTGGCACGTATCTCTTCGAATGCACAAATATTCAACAATAATACCTTGTTGGTGCTCGATTTGAGCAATAGTGTATTGAGTAGCAGTCTTGCAGAACTTCAATCGGCCAGCATCAGTTTTATAGACAACTTTATGCCGACCACTGAAGAAGAATCGTTCAAAATGGCAATTTATTGGTTCGATGGTGAAAATGAACTGCATCTGTTGAATCCTTTGACAACTTCAAAACAAGAACTTATAGCTGCCATTGAAGGTATTACCGATGACATTAGCAACGACCCTTCTACAGATCTTTATGGTGCCGTAATACGCTCGACCGACATTGCCAGTGAATTACTCGCCACCAGCACCCAGGGTGGAAAGATCGGGGCCGCTTCGGTGGTTATTTTTACAGATGGTACCGATCAGGCTTCACGGTATACGAAGGATGCCGCACAACAAAAAGTCGACAATGCCGACCCGAACATTTCATTTTTTACCATCGGGCTGGGCGGTGAAATCGATACCCAGGTCCTTACCGATATCGGAAAGACCTTTAGTGTGTTCGCTGGGAACAAAGAGGAGCTTGAGAACACTTTCAACGATATTTCGTTCAGAGTATCAGAAAGGGCCAATAGTTTCTATCTTTTCGAATATTGTAGTCCAAAACGCGATGGCAGCGGTGAAAACAACTTGGCCATACAAGTTAGGGACGGCAATCGACAAGGTGCCGTACAGACCAAGTTCAACGCAACCGGATTTACTGGCGGCTGTGAATGACATTGACAGTTTCATATGCAAATAAAAAAAGGTGCTTGATGGCACCTTTTTTTATTTGCATATCTATGTGTTCATAATCAATTGATTACAGATTGGTTACATCATATACCCATATGTTTTTGGTCTTCTTTAACATCTATTCTTTCAGCTGGCGCGTATCTAGGGGTATAAATAATTAAAACACCATAAAAATGAAAAAATCGATTTTAGTAAGTTCATTGGCCGTAGTTTTTTTGGCATCATGTGTTTCGAAAAAGAAATACGTTGCTCTGGAAGATGACCTATCGAATACCAAAAGTGTACTTGCCAAGACCCAAGTCGAGAAAGAAGAATTGGAAACCAAAATGACAAAGATCGAAGCAAGGGTTGCAGAATACAATGACAAGATAAATTCCCTGAAAGATATCAATGATAGCCAATATACCTCGGTAGACGATGTTGCCGTAATGAGCAATAATACCAAGGATAAAATGCGCGCTACCTTGGCAAAGGTGGATCCAGCCAAACTTGCCGAAGCAAAAACATTGCAAGATTCCATGAATCTAGCAATTTCATACAATCTTAAAAAATCCATTTCAGATGAAGAGGATGATGTAGATGTTAGTATCGACAAGACGGTCGTTATGATCAATATTTCGGACAAGCTTTTGTTCAATAGCGGTAGTTATAGGATAAGTAACAAGGCATCTTCCATTTTGGGCAAGTTGGCCGAGGTAATCAACTCTGAGCCAAGTATGGAGGTAATGGTTGAAGGACATACCGATTCACGTACCATCAATACGGCAGTATTGCAAGACAACTGGGACCTAAGTGTCAAACGGGCCACTTCTATTGTGAGAAAACTTCAAAATGACTACAATGTGGATCCTACAAAACTAATTGCGGCGGGAAGAAGCAGCTACTTGCCCTTGGTCGAGAACGATTCTAAGGAGAATATGGCCAAAAACAGGCGCACAAAAATTGTGATCATACCTAACCTTGACAAGTTTTTCGCCCTTTTGGACGCCGAAACCTTATAACAACGGAAGTTGCATTAAAATGATTAAAAGAGCGCCTGATGGCGCTCTTTTTTTGCTTGGACTCCACATAATACTCATTGCCAGCCATGGTGTTTATGGGCCTTCTGTGTAACAAATGATGACATCTCATCCAATAAAAAGCGCATTTCATCAAAAAATTACAATATGGGGTCGGGTCTTTAAGGCAATAATTGTTTCTTACACAACTAACCGCCCCCAACTTTTATTACCACCTACATCCTAAAGACTATGATGTTGTATAATCTTGTCGGTCGAAAGACTGGCACAAAACGAAGAAATCATGGATGTATTCAGCGAAATTATTCAAAAAAGTGCCCTCGGAATCATGTCTAGGCCTTACAAGGCGGCTACCTTATTGTTATTTTCCGCTATTGTGACCATGCTAATGACCATGCTGGTCATTTTGTTGATACATGGTCCGGCGATGGTAATTAGATTTGGTTACTAGAAAGTTTGCGGCATATTTCGATGAGCGGTCTTGATCGTAAGAGATCGACTTACCGCCTATAGATCATTGCATTGCCAGAACCACCCTTGCCCGTTCTTACATTTATTAAAAAACCATTGATAACGGCGTATTCAAAGGTGCCGTTTCGTTCCAAAAGAAATGTCGGGTTTATGCCAACTTCTAAATGAAAATTTGGAATCTCGTATTTTTCACTGATAATATGAATGGGATATGGAGATTCCAATAATTCGCTGGGAATATTCTTGACCCTGATATAAGTATATCCGGATTTCAAAAGCGAATCCATATTCAATGTTTCTAGGTCTTTTACCGAATTTACAAGTTCAGGATAAACCCTGCCTTGCAGCAACTTGAAGCCCGTGGCATCAAAGGTTTCATAGCCGTAATAGGTCGAAAGGTCTCCTTGGTCCAAAATTCGGCTACTGTACCAAAAGTCGTTATTTCCTTCTTTATCGACTTCTAAATGGTTAATACCTAAATCGAGAACATAATCCTTTCCCATCAATGCATAGGTGGCATTCTCGATTTTCAGATCGAACATCTTTCTGTCATTCTCTGGAATCTTTTCATAATCTTCCAAAGCAATATTTTTATAACTGCCATTGGCAATGGTGTAAATGGCCGAAAGAATGGAAACATAGTTCAATTTGCGGATCTCTTGTTTCTCGATATCGTTCGCATAGCCGCCCGATTCGATTAAAATGGTACTCGTACCCCATTTTTGTATGTTATCGCCGAAGGCCCGTGGTTCGAAATCATCATTATATCGCCCTACTTGACCGGGGGCGTATTTTTGGATGATGTTGTTCATAAAAACAATGATTTTCATGGCATCGCCCCTGACTTCGTTTATTTCTTTTTCATAATTATATGCCGGGGCCAAATAGGAAACCGTCGCCGGTTTTTCGGTTCTTTCCGCATTATAATATCTGCTTTGGTCGTGCAGGTTGAAGCCGAAATCGGCCTCAAGACTGTCACGCACCTTTTTTAAGGTTTGGCCTTCTGGGGACTGTAATCGCAGGGCATCACGGTTGATATCGATTCCCAAAAGATTCCTTCTCTGAAAACGTTCTGCACCATCAGGATTCAACATGGGTAGAAAATGTAACGTCAGGTTACCAAGTATCGCTTGCTTCTCTTCCATGAAATCGTCGCTATCCAGAAAATTGAAAATATCAAAAATAGCTTGCGTTGCCGTCGGTTCATCGCCATGCATCTGTGACCAAAGAAAGACATCGGTTTTGCCCGAACCGACACTTATAAGATTTAGGCTTCTGCCTTCGATCGACCTACCGACCTTTTTGACCGTAAAATCAGGATTTATTTGATACTTCGCAATTAATGCTTGTATCTCATGATGTTTGATGCGACGTTTGTCAAGACTCGGCTCTTTGTATTTGGAATAGGTTTCGTAAAGGGAACTAGTAATATCCTTTTCTTGGGCTTGAGCAATGAAACATATAAATAATAGTATTGGAAGGCAGTATTTATTAATTGACATCGATATCCTTTTTTTCAGGTACGGGTTTGAAATTTAAATTTTTGGTCGCATTGCGCACTTTTTGCATAAAATCTTCGCCTGGATCGGTCTTCTTGGTACGGTAGCCCGAATCTTTTTCAAGCCAAAGCTGATGCCCTTCAAAGTTAGTGTATTCATAGTGGCCGATCAAGTATTCGATATCGTATTTTTTGGCCAAATATTTCACCAGCCAAATGTTGGATTTCAATTGCGCGTTGGTCAGAGGAAGGTCTTCCGTACCTCCAATGTTCTCGATTCCTATGGCGCAATGGTTGAGACCGATAACATGGCGGGCCATAGTGGTTTCAGGTAGTAGTTGGTAAATCGCGCCATCGCGATCTACCATGAATTGCGAAGAAACGTTCAGGTCTCCTGCGGAATTAAGGTCCGGCCTTGAGTTCTCTAGGGTCGGGGGGTCAAAAGTCTTGAACGACTCTTCAAGTGTGGGAATGACCGTCCAATGCAGTACGATCATTTTCGGAATTATGCTAGGCGCGTCCTTTTTAATTCCGTAGTGATCCTCTAAATACCTTAGTGAAAGTTCTTTTCGTTGGTCGTTAAAGGTAATCGGTCTGTCAATGACCTCTCTTGTAGATGTACAGCCCGCAATGAAAACCAAAAAGATAAGGGTTACCGTTTTATTCATTTGCATCTATTTGTAAACTGTCATTCAAAACCGCATATAGAATGGTGAGTTTTTTTCTCCCCCACTCCCTGGCCTTTTTTACGTCCTTGCCCATATACAGGTCGATGCGGTTGCTCCATCTTGAATGCATTTTGTCCTTCACAAGATAAATACTGTCCAATCCTTCGATTTTTATCTGTGTATTGTGCGTTAACCCTAATTGCAAGAGATCGCGGGAAACCGCAACGCTTTTCATTCCAGGTTTCAAAGTATCTCCCCAGGCCGCTATGTTCGGATTTCCCGAGGTCTGCCAAGAAACCGAATTGTAGGCCGAAACCGTTACCTCGAGCGGTTTCCAAATGTATTTTTCCTTTTCCTCCTTACAAGCAGAGAAAAAAGACAGCACTCCCAATAGTATGATTGTTTTAAAAGTCAAAAGTTGTTGCCCTATATGTTCTCAAGAATACGTATCGTATTTCATATCGCTATATTAGCAAATTAATAGCAGACCCTAACATTTGTATACATTGATGAAAAGTAAAAAACGTTTTCTTCTTGCGGTGTTCTTCATATTGATTATTGTAATCGCCTACAACTATCCGAAATTGAACATCATTTCGGGTTATGCATCCAAGAATATGGCTTCAAGTGTTTTCGTAGCGGAGCGAAGTGCTGGTTCAATCGAAGAAAACGACAATAATGTACCCTTGATCAAACTGGCGGATGTTGAAATGCGGGAAAACACGGCTAGCGCTACGGTATTCGGATTGATGGAACGCAGAACGATCTGTAGGGACGGACTGGGGTGCGTTTTGATCAACAATAATTATGATCCGAAGAAGAATATTTTAAGACCCAATAGAAATACAGTAGACAGTCTTGCTTACTATCCCTTCGAAAATCGTGTCACCGATAATGTCTTCTTTGACAATGTCGATTATGACCTATTGGAAAAGGCCGTTGATGGCGCGTTTGCCAATGCGGAGGTACAAAAGACACGAACGGTATTGGTCGCTTACAAAAATAAACTGCTCACGGAAAGGTATGCGGATGGATTTACCCCTGAAACCCCGATTTTAGGGTGGAGCATGACCAAGAGCGTTTTGGCCACTTTATATGGCATATTGGAATATCAGGGCAGATTAAATATGAACTACCGGCCATTCAAGGAGCTCGCTTTGGTCGATTCGACCGGTACTGACCCACGGGAAATCATTACGCTTGACGATCTTTTGCGAATGTCAAGCGGATTGGCATGGAACGAAGACTACACCCAGATTTCAGACGTAACGAAAATGCTCTTTTTGGACGAGGACATGACACAAGCGCAGCAAGAGACCGATTTTAATCCGAAAGACCATGGAAAAGTATGGAATTATTCATCAGGAACTTCCAATCTACTTTCCGGAATTCTTAGAAAACAGTTCAAAAACCATCAAGAATATCTCGATTTTCCTTATTCGGCACTTATCGATAAAATAGGAATGTACTCCATGTTGGTCGAAACCGACATGGCCGGCAACTTTGTGGGTTCGTCATACGGGTGGGCAAGCACACGTGACTGGGCCAAATTCGGACTATTGTACCTGAACAAAGGCAATTGGAACGGCGAGCGGTTGTTCGATTCGCAATGGGTCGATTATGTAACTAGGCCCACACCTTTGTCCAACGGCACTTATGGCGCCCACTTTTGGTTGAACGCCAACGGAAAATATCCCGATGTTCCTAAAGATCTGTATTCGGCCAATGGATATCAAGGCCAGTATGTTTTTATCGTCCCCTCAAAAGACCTGGTCGTCGTACGCACGGGTCTTGCCGAGTCGCCTGATTTTGATGTCAACGGTTTTCTAAAAGAAGTTCTTGCGGCTATTGATTGAAAGATGGCACCGGGCCTGTAAATTTAAAACCATGGCTTGACATAACTATTTAAAAATCATTTCTGGGTCAAATATCAGAAATCATACATTTCACAACAGAATTGCAGGTGCTCACAACAATAGTTTCTTTTTTCGGTATGCAGCCCCTAAGTTTACCATGTAATTAGTTAGCGAATAATTTTTTCATTTTCATATAGTGTTCTCGTAAAAGAGTCCTGATCGTAAAGACGGGGCTCTTTTTAGTTACAGCCTCCCCTAGCCTCTCCAAAAAAAAGGGAGTCAATAACTTTTGAAGTAACAAATCCTGGTTTTTAGTTCGAACCTAGGGAATCCAATTGTTCTTTCCGAAATCGGGTCTTCGTTTTTCCAAAAAGGCATTACGACCTTCTTCGGCCTCGTCGGTCATGTAGGCTAGTCTTGTGGCCTCACCTGCAAAGACCTGTTGGCCTACCATACCGTCATCGGTTAGGTTCATGGCGAATTTGAGCATCTTGATCGATGTCGGCGATTTTTGCAAGACCTCTTGAGCCCATTGGTAGGCCGTATCTTCCAATTCATCATGGGGCACCACGGCATTTACCATGCCCATTTCATAGGCTTCTTGCGCCGAATAGTTACGGCCTAGAAAGAAGATTTCACGCGCCTTTTTTTGCCCTACCATTTTGGCGAGATAGGCAGAGCCATAACCCCCGTCAAAACTAGTGACATCGGCATCGGTCTGTTTGAATATGGCATGTTCCTTACTGGCCAAGGTCATATCACAGACAACGTGCAGGCTATGCCCTCCGCCGACGGCCCAACCCGGCACAACGGCAATGACGACTTTTGGCATGAACCTGATCTGCCGCTGTACTTCTAATATATTGAGGCGGTGCATACCGTCTTCACCTACATAACCTTGGTGTCCCCTTGATTTTTGGTCGCCCCCACTACAGAATGAGTAAACACCATCTTTTGGCGAAGGTCCTTCCGCGGAAAGTAGTACAACTCCTATCGAAGTATCTTCTTGCGCATCGTAAAAGGCCTGATAAAGTTCACTGGTGGTCTTGGGCCGAAAAGCATTGCGCACTTCAGGTCGGTTAAAAGCAATGCGGGCTACCCCGTTACTTTTTTTATAGGTAATATCTTCAAATTCTTTTGCGGTCTGCCAATTGGGTTTTTGCATGGTCATATCTTTTGATGCTTACAAAGTAACGCATTTTGACAAAAAGAGCGGCGCTCTGCAGTACATGTAAGTTCGTTGACCAAAACCCTTGAAACTGAGCAAGAATTCGTTTAACTTCGTCTATTCAACGATATGGCCCATTAATTGAAAAAGCAATTGAAATTATCAAAAACAACAATGTTTGGCCATATTGCTCTTTTTCTATCGATTATTTCCTTCGGTCGGGTTGTAGGACAAGATACCATTCCGTTCAGCCTGAACAGCGATAACAATATTATTATAAAAGGGGTTGTTAATGATGTTGACAGTCTTGACCTGATGCTTCATACCGCGGCGAATGTTTTTACGATTACAAAAGAATCTGCATTACGCATTAAAAGTGTGCGTTTTGAAAACAAGGACAGTATTGACAGTTGGGGAGGAAACAACGAAACCGTATTCAGTAAAAACAATACTTTGAAATTGACGGATGAAATTTCATTCGATTCGCTACACATTTGGCAAAATGATTACTCGGGAAAGACCACGGACGGAAAAATTGGTCTCAACTTATTTGCCGACAAAGTGGTCGAAATAAATTTTGAAAAACAAATAGTGGTTCTAAAAAATGTAACGGACAAGATTTCCAAAGACAATAGAACGGTTAAACTCTACGCCCAAAACGATTTATACTTTGTGGAAGGTGGTCTATTGATTGGAAGTGATACGATTGCGAATAAATATCTAATTCATTCGGGATACGCAGGAGGCATTCTTCTTGATGATGAATTTTCTTCCAAAAATAATATTGCCCAGAAAATTGAAATAACCAATGAGCAAGATTTAAAGGATTCCTATGGCAACATTCTAAAAACATACAATGGCACTCTAAATCAATTTATACTTGGCAATAATTGTATCGAAAAATGTGAAATTTCATTTTTTTCAGGAAGTATTGGAAAGCAAAAAATGAGCGTTATCGGAACGGCAATTATCAGCAAGTTCAACTGGATTTTTGATATAAAAAACAACCTTGTTTACTTGAGGAGGATATGAAAATTACAAGCAACTGACTATTTGTATGAATTGGGAACCTTTCGTTTTTTTAATCCCGATTTTTCTCCTCGATCCATTTTGACATGTATTTGGTGCTCGCCATGGTTTGGTGACGTAGCATTTCCCCTAAAAAGTTATTTGAGCGATGTAAGTCCAAATTCGTTTGAACCGATGCAAGTTTTGATTTGAGCTGTGCCTCAAGTCCTTTTTTATCGAAGCATGCGTTTACGATGGCAATACCATTTCTTTGGCACTGTTCCCACTCTTTTTTATTGCCATATAGGGCAATTGCTTCTTGAGCAAAAATTTTTGGATCGTCACATATCTTTCCGTTCCATGGTATGCCGCCATGCAGACCTTCTGCCCCAATAGAGGTGGTTATCGATGGGGTGCCACATCGCATGGCATCGGTCAGTTTACCTTTTAGGCCGGCACCAAAACGTAATGGGGCCAACATAATTCTGGCATTGGCAATGACCTTCTCGGCATTTTCGGCCCATCCCTTGATCAGAAACCCGGCTTTGACATCGTGCAACTGCGTAATGCTTTGTGGAAAATTACTGCCATAAATATGCAAGGTCGATTCAGGAAGTGCCAATTTGATCAAAGGCCAAATCTCATTTTTTAATTGCCCAATGGCATCGATATTGGGCGCATGTCCACCAAAACCTATGAAAATGAAATCCTTTCGTTTCTCAAAAGGATTCCATTTTGTTGTCAGATCATCCAAGGCATTCATCATAAAGGGTAGATGCAACAATAATGATTCGTGGTTGGTAACTATTGGTTTCAACAGTTCCATTTCAAAGGATGAAATAATCAACGAGAAGTCGCAACGATAGATACTGGCGACTTCCCTTTTCGTCAGATCATTTTGCAGCCATGATGATTTGGTAAATTCAATGTTTTGCTTCAAGGCCTGTTCCCTCACCTTGCGCAGGGAATGCAAATCTTCCGTATCCAAGATTCTAAGGGCATTCGGCACATGTTCCGCGACACGCCACCCGAACTGTTCCTCGGCCATAAAACGGTCGAAAAGCACAACATCTGGACTTAAATCGGATAGGAAAGCATCGAATGATGCATCGTTCAGAAGTATGGAAACCAGTTCGATTCCGACAAAATCGGAAGCATTGACACCAGACTTATCCGCAGTACTTGCAATAGTTATTCGGTACTTTTCAGCCTGGAAAAAACCAACGAGCTGCATTAGGCGTACCCCGGCCGCCGAATAATGGGGAGCAGGCCAATCGGTCGATATGATAAGGAGTTTTTTCAAGTGTCAAGTTCGAGTGAAAAAGTGGGCCCATTCTGACATGGCCGGCAAAACTTACATTTTTTGCGCAAATTTGTGCGATATGGCCGACCGAAGTTTTCGTTCATAATCCTCTTCCAGCCATTCCTTATAGTTTTTTGTGTTGTTCATGATACAATAGGAATACTGACGGACACGATAGGCGATTTCTTCTTTCAATTCTTTGGCCAAGATACGGGCATCAAATACATCATCGGCATTTTCGACACATATTTGTGCGTGCTGCTCGATACTTTTTTCCAGAACGATCTTTGATTTCAACCCTTGCGCGAATATTTTTTTGTACTCTTCTTTCACATCATACTCGATATTCGATGATTTCGAGAACTTGGCCCTTAGGTCTTTGGGCATCTCGTACACAAATTCGCGTTCGATTTCCTCGTCGTTCTTGATGTTTTCCAAATAGAAATCGGGGAAATGGAATATTTCCTGCCAATCTATGGGGGCGTCCCACATACCGAAACGGGCAACGTTGTTCCCCATATCGATTACATTGAATTCTTCTTTATCGGCCAACACCCTAGACCCCCTTCCTATCATCTGAAAGTATAGTGTCAAGGATCTGGTGGCCCGATTCAAGATGATGGATTCGACCGTCGGTTCGTCAAAACCAGTGGTCAGAATACTTACCGAAGTCAAAATGGCATCGGGAGTCTTGGAGAACCAATCCAATATTTCGCGACGTTCAGAGGCCGTATTCTTATTGTCGAGATGTCGTATGTTATAACCCGCTTTTTTAAAGGTCTCATAGACATATCGCGATGTGCTGATCCCGTTGTTGAATATCAATGTCTTGGTACCCAGGGCGATTTCGTTGTATGCGCTTACCAATTTGCCCAGCATGCTTTGATTACTGTACAGCTCGTCGGAAGACTTAACGGTATAGTCACCACTGATCCCAAGCTTTAGGCTTTGCAAGCTGACATCATAGTTGTAGACGTTCGCCTTCGCAAGGAATTTTTTCTTGATCAATGATTCAATGGACTCGCCCACGATCAACTTTTTATAGTTGTCCTTCATGGGAAGTTTGATATTCGAGCTCAACGGGGTTGCCGTAACGCCCAAAATCGTGGACTTGGCAAAATATTTGAACAATTTTCGAAATGAATTATAATGCGCTTCATCAATAATGACGAGACCGATATTATTGATTTCGACCTTTTCTTCTTGCAACCTATTGTTCAAGGTCTCGACCATGGCCACGAAACACATGAATTCGTCTTGGTCGGTGAGTTCTTTTACCTCGCTATTGATTATTTTGTTTTTGACGCCAAAACCGGTCAACATTTTCGATGTCTGAAGACTCAATTCGATACGGTGGGTAAGAACGACGACTTTTTTCTTGGTCTTTTCGATGTACCGGCGCGCAATTTCTGAAAAAACGACCGTTTTGCCTCCTCCCGTAGGGAGCTGGTATAAAAGATTACCGGTCTCAGAATCGTCTTCCAAATACCGGAAAATCGAATTCAGGTCGTCTTCTTGGTAATCGTAGAGTGTCTTTTCGGCAGTATCGTTCTGTAACTTCAAAAGGTATATCGCATTTAATCAATGCCGCAATTTTATTGGCGACACCTGAATTTTGCAAAATTAACAGAAATTTGTCCTTGGTCGAAATATATCCAATGGAATTATGGAAGAAAATATGAACTCCTTCGAATCAATTTGAACTATTTGAACTTGGCAATCGCCAAATCAATACCCTCTTTCTTTTGATACGACGTTCAAAAGGGGTTCGCCCATTTGCAATCTTCGGAAGTTTTCCAAGATTTGGGGTACGACAGATTCGGTATCCGAAACACTGGCGTAGTGAGGGGTCATATGGATTCTGTCATGCTCCCAAAACGGATGGTCGGCAGGCAAAGGCTCTTCGTGAAAAACATCAAGGCAAGCCCCCGAAAGATGATCGTTGTCAAGATATTCGATCAGGTCGGCATCAATGACATGTCCGCCACGGGCCACATTGATCAAGTAAGCTCCCCTAGGTAATTGTTTGAAAAGGGCTGCATTTAAAATACCAGTGGTATTGTCCGTTAATGGTAAAAGGCAAACCAGTATTTCGGTCGTTTGCAAGAATTGGTATAGTTGTTCCTGACCGGCGAACGATTTGACGTGCCCCAATGATTTTTTTGAGTTCGACCAGCCTTGCACCCGAAAACCAAACCGAACGAGATCTTTGGCCAGCACACTTCCCAAAACTCCGAGTCCTAGAATGCCCACTTTGAAGTCTTTGATACGGTGATATTGCATCGGTCTCCAGATTTTCCGTGTTTGAGCTATACGATAATGCCCAAGGTGCTTGAGGTAACTAAAGATTACGGCGACCACGTGCTCAGACATGTCCTGGGCAAGCATGGTGTCGACTACTCTTGTAATGGGCAACTCTTTCGGTCTATTTTCATCTTGAAAAATGAAGTCAACTCCTGCCCCACTGCAGGCAATACATTTTAGGTTAGGATAATCCATTAATTGTCCTTTTGGGTGCTTCCAGACTAACGCCATCGTTATTTCTTCCTTCGGATGTGGTTCAAGGTAGCTGTAGACCGGTACTTGTGGGGCCACCTTTTTCAATGCCCGTTGCCACAAAGGTATCTTTCCGTCTTGTCGTATGATTACTATTGCCATTTCAATCGATTATATCAAGGGCCTTGGTAAAACTTTCCTTATAAGGCCAATTACTATCCTGTGTAAGCGTATAGATTTTCATGATCCTTTCCTTGAAATCGTTCAACATGCTGTTGCCCGAAATATAGTGCACGGCCTGCGCAAATGAATTGGACATACTCTTGAAAAAAGCATCTGGGAGATTGCGTTCCATAGAAAAAGTCTGCGCTACCTCTAGGTTATACAACATGATATCGGCCACCAAATGCGGTTCGACACCCAACTTCAAATAATGCTTAATAAATTTTTGTGCTACCGACCGTCTTGCTTTGGGACGCTTTCTTTTGGTCGGGAAATATTCATTGGAAATTTTAGACTTGGCCTCTTGCACCAGCTTGTCCTCTTTAGGGTTAAAGACAAAATCATAATACTCCTTTACCACGGGAAAACGTTCGTACAGGTCCATAAGCTGTGCTTCAAGTTCGGTTTTTTTTAATTCGGACAGGTATTTTTTTAAACCCCTTTTGCTCATTTCACAACTTTTAAAACCTAAAAATACAGGAAGCACCCAAAATATCGGCGCAATTGGTGCATTATTACTAAAGTTCTCATAAAATCTGTATAAGAATTTTCGTATCCCTTTGGAAAAGACGCCAGAAAAATGTATTATGAACTCTTGTAGAACATTCAAAAACCATTACATACATATGAGGCAACTTAAGATTATCAAGCAGGTAACCAATCGTGAGTCAAAATCGTTGGACAAGTACTTGCAAGATATCAGTAAAATAGATTTGATCAATGCGAGTGAAGAGGTAGAATTGGCCCAGCGTATTCGTGCCGGAGACCAAGCCGCACTTGAAAAACTGACCACTGCCAATTTGCGATTTGTTGTTTCGGTGGCAAAACAATATCAAAATCAAGGTCTAAAACTTCCGGATCTTATAAATGAGGGCAACCTAGGACTTGTAAAAGCGGCCAAACGTTTTGACGAAACCCGTGGGTTTAAATTCATATCGTATGCCGTGTGGTGGATCCGACAATCCATTTTACAAGCCTTGGCAGAACAATCGCGCGTAGTTCGACTGCCCTTGAACAAGATTGGATCGATCAATAAAATAAAGAAAACGTTTTCGTATCTAGAGCAGGCGCACGAACGGCCGCCTTCGGCCGAGGAAATCGCGAAGGAACTTGAAATGACCGTAAACGAGGTTAAGCAATCATTGAAAAACTCGGGTAGGCACGTATCTATGGACGCGCCCCTGCGCGAAGGGGAAGATTCGAACCTATACGACGTACTTCGCTCAGGAGAATCTCCTCGCCCGGACAACATATTAATGCAACAGTCGTTAAACACCGAAATAAACCGTGCTTTGGAAACATTGTCCCCAAGGGAAGCCGATGTTGTCAAACTATATTACGGAATAGGTGATCAGCAATCAATGACCCTTGCCGAAATCGGGCAAACTTTTGACCTTACACGTGAAAGAGTGCGCCAGATACGTGAAAAGGCCATTCGTAAACTGCGACACAATTCAAGAAGCAAATTATTGAAGACGTACTTGGGTTAATATAAGGTGACAATAAAAAAATCCCCTTGGTTTTTAAAAACCAAGGGGATTTTTCTTTGAACACTGATTCACTTAAGAATAACTCAATTTGTTGATGTTCACGTCAACCAAAATTTCATTCAAATTTTCAATGAAATTCAAATAAGATGCGTTGTCTGGATTCTGATTTGCCATAATTTGGGATTTTTAGATGAAGGTCGAACAGATTACATGTAATCCAATTCTACCAATTCATTTAAACTCAATATTTCGTTCAATTCTTGAAGGAACACTATATATTCCTCTCCGTAGGTATCATAAAGCATGGTGGTTCGAGGGTTAAGGTTTATATTCGATTTGGTCTGAATTTGTTTGGTAAACATACTTAATAACGACGCCATTGAGCAATAAATTGTGGTATAGCTTTCAGATTTTGTTGTATAGAACGTTAAACCTGTAGAGAACCCATTTTTATTGACTTCAGCGGGCATGCAGTTCATCGAAAAATTTAACCTTTGGGCGGTCAAAGAGCAATTGAAACGACGGTTACGGCACGGTAGGTCAATTTATTGACAAAGAATCATACTTCGGCCCTGCCACCCCTTAATGGGTTTGTTCGTATGCTGTAGTTTGACCCTATGATGATGACAAAATTGAACGGTTGGGCCTATCGCAATAAGATGTCTTTTAAATCGTTGATACTTAAGATTTATCCTTATTCAAAAACCACTTATATGCTACCTTATTACCAAAGCATGAATATGAAAACAATTATGATAAATAAGGCCTTGAAAAGACTTTGGACCATCATGGCGCTATATTTTATGTTCGGTGGAATTTTGATGGGGTCGGCAATGGTCGGTTCGTGTAATCCTATCGTTGAAAAAAACATAAAGGAAACTCCGACAATCAAGTTGTCGAGCAATAGTTTCAATGCCCAAAAACGGAGCAGTTTTACAATTAACGGTAAAAAAGAGCAAATCAGACGGGGGCTCACCATCATCCATTTTAATACATCGGATGAATTCGAGTTTATGACCTTTGATACCCACGAAAGTGAGGAAGCCTCTGAACAATTGGTTCAGGTTCTTGAAAAATTACGAAACAACAATGCAGTTTTTGCGATGTTGGCCCATGACTCCGCCGCCAAAAGTTTAATGAAACAAAAAGCCAAACTTGCTAATATGGGGTTTGTACAATTGAGCCTTTTAAAGACCAGACAAGCCTATGCCATGCATAATATTAATGGCAAGATAGTTGAACAGGTAAGCGATACTTCGGTTTCTCTAACTTCTGCCCTTCCAAAGAACATTGTCGATAGTGCAAGCTATTTTCCTAAAATCACTTACGATTTCGAGCCTAGCAACGATCGATATATCGCCCATGCAGGTGGTGAAGTAGACGGTCATAAATCTACCAATTCGAAAGCCGCCCTGGACCAGAACTATAAAAAAGGTTTTCGCCTTTTCGAATTGGACATAATAGAAACCTCCGATGGTCATCTGGTGGCCGCGCATGACTGGAACATGTGGTCGCGCTTTACCGATTACAAAGGCACGCTACCTCCCACCCTTGCGGAGTTCAAAAAAGAAAATATCTACGGTGATTATGAAACACTTGATATGGAAGGAATCAACAAATGGTTTGCCGAACATCCCGATGCTACTCTGGTAACCGATAAGGTGAACGACCCCATAGCTTTTGCGGACGCGTTTGTGGACAAAGATCGATTGATTATGGAACTATTTAGTGTCATGGCCGTAGAAAAGGCCACTCAACATGGTATAAACGCGATGATTTCACATAAGCCCTTCTTTGGCATCAAAGGCGACAAACTCAATTTTTTGAAGGTCAACAATGTGAAATATGCGGCCATTTCGCGAAGAGCCATCGAAAAGAACAAAGACCTGATGCTCGAACTAAAGAAGCATGGAATTAAAGTGTACGTGTATCACGTGAACTTTGATGAAGGAAAAGATGAGAAATATGTGCAGGAAAATGAAATCGGAATCGTCTATGGTATGTATGCCGATAAATGGGCATTCGATTTGCCTCCAAAGAAGCTATCGAAATAATTTTATCGTTAGAATTTAACGTTATAGGTCAGTCCTGCAGAAATGGCCCAGAAGAAATTTCCAGAATCGAACGCAAACTCCTGACGCCGAACGCTAATGTTGGTTCGATAGATATTCGGTGTTTTTCTAGGGGTGAACTGATAAGCTAGTCCAAGGCGTTGCGACTCTACATATAATAAAGTCTCGGCAAGTAATTCATCATCTGCGAACAATTGTCTTAATTCGGGCGAAAAGCCCATACCGAAGGTAAACCCAAAATAGTTTTCACCATCCCTCAAATATTTGCGAATAAGCAGGTTTCCCGAAAAGCGTGTCAGCCGATCCGGTCGCGGAGTAATGTAGGATCTCAGCGAGAAATAATAATTGCCCCTGTAGTGCCCTAGAGAATTCGTTATAGCGGTTACGTTCTGGGTTCTGGTCATAATATACCTACCTCCGGCAGAAAATTCGATGGCTCCGGGAAGTCCTAGATAAACATCACCGGCAAATCTATGTTTTGGATAAATAATGGCGCTTGAATACCCATAATTCACGTATGCATACATTCTTTTCGCTATTTTGGGATAAAGCGAAAGGTCGTATTGCAATCCTTGTTTCCCGACGCGGTTACTGTAATTAATGCTCGGTATGATACTGCCATATTTCGTCTGATGTTTTAACGAAATCGAGGAATTTATCGCTGGATCATATCGTTGGTCGAACACCGTGAATGAATTTCCTACCGAAAACCTATTTTTCGGTGTCGGTTTTTCCGATGACGCCTCGGGTTTTTCTTTTTGTCCCGATCTGGACTTCCCTTTTTCATTATCGATCTTTTTGGGCCTTTTGGTCTTTTTGGACTTTTTTTCCGATGTAAAAGCCGTTTTTAAACTACTCTTTTGATTGAACCAAGCCAAATCGGAATATTCTTGATCTGCAATAAAATTCAAGGCCAGTTGTTTAAGTCGCTCGACTTCGGAATCATTTTTTAAGTGGTGCAAAGCCTTGTTCGAAAGCCCCAAAGCTGTCGCATAGTTTTTTGCATATAACTCGTTCTTAATGGCCGAAATCCAAACTTCCCTGTTACTTCTGTCTTTTGAGGTTATACGGTTGAACTGTAGGCGCGCCTCATCGTATTTACCGTTCCAACTAAGCGTGCTTGCCAACAAGGAACGTACTTCAAGGTCGTTCGAATCGTTATCAAGCATTTTGTAAAGTACTTCTTGAGCCGATTTGCTGTCCCCTTCATAGGCCAAATCGAACGCTCTTGAATACGAACTTTCCACAGCATCGTTGTACGCGACATCTTGAGCGTTGCCGAGGTAAAAAAGCAGTCCTACTACGATGACAAATATGTTCTTTTTAAATTTCATTGTTGAACTGAAGCAATTATACCGTTTTTACTGGCAAGTGCCCTTGCCCTCGAAATTTTATCGCTAATTTCATTTGCACTCGAGCTGTTCTGCTCAACAACCTCGATAAGGTCTAGGGCCTCTCGATATTTGCCCGACCAATAATACACATCGAACAAGGCGGAATAAGAATCGATATATTCCGGGTTTTCATTGATACATTGTTTTAGAATTTCAATCGACTTGTCGTAATTGCCTCTCCAACCGTTGATCCGCCCGGTAAGTATTCGGGCATCAATATTACCTGGAACCTCAGAAAGTATGTATCGACATAGTAGTAGAGATCTGTCATACTCTTTTTTGAAGGCCAGGTCTCTGGCGGTGATATACGCCTTGTCTGAATTCTTACCATTGTAGACACTGTTGATCCAAACAATTTCACTGTCGGTAAATTTTTCTTTTTGAACCGTAAAAATGGTCAGGCTGTCCGGTATAATCTTATTATTGGCGGTCACATAGGCATTCATGGCCGTGAAACCCTCAAGTTTGCTTTCAAGTTTACTTCCGCCTGAGAAGGCAGAAGACAGATCCATGTTTTCATCGATTTCGAAGGTATTGCCGTTACTGAAGAATTTATTGCCGCTTACAAAGTCTTCAAGTTGGTTTTTGTTCCGCATCAACGGAATGTCCTTAGTACCCTTGAATTCTTGGCTATCGTCAAGAGTACCGCCCAACCATGCGACTTTCTTTGGCATTTTCATCTCATATTTACCGTTCAGCAATGCCAAAATAGTGGGTGTGACATCAAAATGGGATGCAATGGCACTCATTTTACGGGTATTTTTCAACATGGGGCTATATATCATCAACGGCACATGAAACCTACTGATCTCGTTTCGCATCGGTATGGGTATCAGCCTATGATCACCAGTAATGACGAATATTGTATTGTCATAATTGGGATGCGTCTTATAGGCTTCCATAACCCACTTAAGGGCCTCATCGGTATATAAGAGTGAGGCGAAAATATTGTCGTTCTTTTCAATGACTTTTTCCGTTTTTGAATCATAGCTTCGCCGAGAAAGTATGTTTTTTACCATTTCTTCATAGTGGTCTTGGTTCGGTGGTGTAAAGGGCTCGTGCGTACTGATGGTCATGTAGACTTCCAATCGAGGTTGCTCCTTCGAACGTTCAATGGACATGCTTTTTCTGAAAAGTTCCTTATCGGGATAGCCCCAGGTAAAACCACCACTATTTTCCTCCGCCAGCTCATAATTCTTTCCGAACCCTGATTTGTCGAGCATAAAGTCTATGTTCTCACTACGGAGAAATTTTTCCACATTGTCGAATGAACCTGTAGTACCCTGATAAAAGGAAGTATGGTAGCCATTGTTCTTTAAGATACTGAACAGGGTCAACTTATTTGGGTACTCATCAAGTTCCATAAATCCGCTTGTGCCAAAGGGAAGCGAACCAAAAAGTGAGGGTATGACGCCAAACGTTCTTCCCGTATTGCTCAAGCAATTCTCCCAATACAGCGACTTAGTGCTTAATGAATCAAGAAACGGTGTAAAGCCCTCATATTCGGCACCTTCGCCGACAAAGTCCCTTCCTAATCCCTCGACCATAAGAAAAACGATGTTCGGCTTTTCTTCTTTAAGTTTAAAGTATTTACCGATGACATCATCGTTACCGGGTCTTTTGATCAAAGGATATTCAACATCGGCCGAATAGGAATGGTCTTCAGTGGTACTGGTATAGAGATTGACGGCCAGGTATTGTGATTTATTCTGATTTATGGGTTTACCGTCGGTGAACAAAGTCGCAACAAAGAGACTGAAAAGAATGATCGTAAAAGGATACATTCTACTAATCTTATGGTAGAGTCTTGACGTTACTTTATAGAATGCAAAAAACAGTGCCACGATAAAAAATACTCCTGCCAATAGATAAAGAGACATTGTCCAACTACCTGAATTCGAAATAGTTGTCTTTATGTCGGAAAAACTGTAGCCCAAAAGATCCGCCCCCAAGGGAACCAAGGTAGTGCAGTAATAGGCTATAAGCATGGCCTCAATGATCAGAAGCAGGATCAGTGTTACGAAAAGTAGGTTAAAACCATATCTAGGCCTGAGGTTTTCCCAGAAATTAAAGGGAAAGACCAATACGATGCCCATTATCGACGTAAACCCGATCTGATGCACGACGGCGATCAGAAAGCTTACATTGAAAATGCTGTCAAGTACTCCTTTAAAATAAAGCGTGGTATACTGAAATATGGAAAGCACGACCAAGCACCCGAAAAATGAAATCATCAATCGGGTGTAATGTTTTAGCGTGTAACGATCTAACTGACTTGTATTCATAACTTTTATACTAAGTAGCCCGGGCGAGACCTTTCCTGGTCTGTTTGCCCCATCCGGATTTTATCCTTAAAAACTTTTTGTAATTGCCTTTTATCGCCGCCCATACGACGATGGGATGAAAAACAAAGGGCTCGATAATCGCGCACCCCATCAAGATGAAAATATCCTTGGTTCGTTTGTACTCGTTATAAGAATAGACATCCCACAAAATGGCGTAGAACGAAAACATTACGGCGAACGTGTAAACCGTGACCGTTACGGCCAGAAAAAATTCCCAATTGAGAATTCCTAAATAGGCAAAGAGCAATACCGAGAAAAAGCCAAAGAACTCCAATAAGGGCGACATCCATTCATAAAAGAACCAGTAAGGGTAGCTTAAAAGTCCCAGACGGCCGAATTTCGAATTGAAGAGCATATCCTTATGTTTGAACAAGGTCTCCAGATTACCTCTGGCCCAACGATCGCGTTGGTTCACGAATGTGGTCAAATCTTCGGGCACTTCGGTCCAGCATAACGAATCGGGAATGTACTCTATCGTGTACGGTACTCTGTGTTCGTGCATGTATCGACGCATTTTGAAAATAATTTCCATATCCTCGCCGACGGTATAGGTGTCATAACCGCCTACGGCGAGCGCTACTTCCCTGTCGAAAAAGCCAAAGGCCCCGGAAATGATCAGCAGACTATCGATACGGCCCCATGCCATTCTACCAAGAATGAATGAGCGCGTGTATTCCAATAATTGAAACCGAGCCAGCCAGTTCTTCGGCAAACGTATTTTTTCCAATTGGCCGCCTGAGATCTGGCATGAATTGGCTACCCGAATCACCCCACCAACTGCGATGACCCTTTTCGATGATCTTTGATAGAATGATTTCACGACATGCAAGAGCGCATCGGGCAACAAAAGACAGTCAACATCGATACAACCGACATATTTATTCGTCGAAAGTGCCATCCCAGCATTTAAGGCGTCTGATTTCCCTCCATTGACCTTGTCAACGACCGTAAGTTTAGAGAATGAACGACGTGTAGACTTATAAATTCCCCTGACGGGTTTGCTACGCCAAGCTGGGTCGATTTCTTGTTCTACAAGTTCAAGTTCATAGGCCTTTATCAATTTTTCCAAGGTATTGTCAGTGCTGCCATCATTGACCACCATCACTTCATAATTAACGTATTTCAATGATAACAGCGCCCTAACATTTTCGACAATGTTCATGCCTTCGTTAAAGGCCGGGGCGATGATCGTTATGCCCGGTGATAAAGGCGATGCCATAATTTTAGACATATCGCCAAAGCTATTTTTGTTTCTGTAGTGGATTGAATTGCGCGTAGATAGATAGCCCATGAAACTGAACAGCATGAAAAGTACTGTCGTAAACATGAAAAAGACCACGTTTATGTAGTCTAATATGATCTTAAAAACTTCGCTATCCATTTAATCTTTCGAATATTTTGATCGGTAACAATTTTAAAAGTCCGTATACGTTTTTTTCAGGCAATGTCGAATGACCGACATCAACATCATGATTTTCTTCATCGTCAAGCCTTAGTTCAAAATCGATTTTGAATATGTTGCCCGAACCTGATTTTTGAATTTCGAGCTCATCAAGAAGAAGATCATAGTGGTCATCAAGCTTTTCTGAAACATTTGGAGTACCATTTTTGTGGGCACCATCTTTTTCTGGCCCATTAGAGTTGCCTATTAGCTGCTGACGTTCATGCCACTCATATAAAAGATCTTGGGCTTTTTCTCTGATTTCCAAACTGGGGTCTTCCAATAGTTCTTCCATGAAACGGACATCTTTTTGATCCATAACGTCGATCAAGGTGTCTAACAAGATCAATTTGCCCTCGGTATCGCAATGCTCAAAAAAGTTCGCGACCACACTTACGTGTTCATCTAGTTTTCCTTTTTTTGATTTACCTTCGGAAGCTTTCAGCTTTTGCATTTCAAGCGTGGAGAATTTTTTAAGGATTTCTTGGATTCTTTCTCGCACCACTGGAACATTTTCTTCATCGAGATACGCCAACAAAAGGGGAATTTCACGTTCATCGCCCAGTTCTTCGATGTCGTTCAAAAGCGCTAACATGTTTAGCGTATCTTGTTCATATAGTTGTATTTCTGGTATATATTTCAAGAAATTTTTGTTCCGCTCTTTACTGGAGTCGTTATGGATAGCCCGGTTGTTTTCTGTGGAAACCTTATGGGTTGGAAGATCAAATTCCAAATCACTATGTCCATTCCCAAGCGCTTCAATTGCATTGTCTATCGTCTTGATTTGGAACCCACTTTTCTCGTACGGTATTTGATCAAAAACTACTGTTAAGCCATGCGCATAATCTTCGTCTATGGCCGCAATCGAAATTGGCTTTTTTGAGGTTGTGACCCTTTTGGTCAAAGGTCTTGGCTGAAAATCTTCTTGCTGAAATACTTGGTCAAAAGCCACACCGGCGTTATCGTTCGCTTTGGCTTTAGGACCTTTTTCATAAATCGAATACCGATATCTGGGCCCTTCTAAGATTTTGTCATCTAGATCATTTTCATCTACCACAATGGGCAGAAAATTAATCTCGGAAATATTGAGCGCATCGCTATTCTCGGTTGTCTCCTCCTCTATTGTTGCAGCTTGGGGCAAAATTTGATCAAATACGACTTCCATTTCATTGATGTGCCCTTCAGAATCTCCGGTACCGATCGGTTTGTTGTTTTTGACAGCTTCCATTTGTTCCTCATCTATCTCCGCATCGATAACAATCGGCAGAAACTGTAGGTCTACGTCGTCCAAATCGTTATTTTGTTGTGAAAGGATTATTGACGGTTCGACCTCCTCGACCGACCCATCAGGGGCATTTATTTCCAAATTTTCGTCAACTCCGACTTCAGAATGGTCGATTTCGAATTCTGGTTGAAGATTTAAAGGAACGGATTCATCCGTTTCGTCATAATTTTCGATTTTGGACACATTTTCTTTCTGCATTACGGTATCGGCAATAGCATTATTTTCAGCATTTGTATTTTCTTCATCAATATTTTGTTCTATAATTGGAAGTTCGGGTTCCGAAGGCCATAGCTTTTCGAATTCTTCTTTTTTTGTGATATCGTCAGGTATTACATAGTTCGAGACATCTTGTATTCCTTGGGTAGGAAGAATGCTTTCGGGCAAAATGGAATTGATAGCACTTATGGCTTTGCTGCGAACTGAAAAATTTGCTTCTTTATTCTCAATCAATTGTAAAAACTTAACATTGTCTTCATCGCCGATTGCCGCGATCGTATCCAAAATCGAAATCTTGATATGTGGCGTACTCTTCCAAAAAACCGTTTGTAGCGTATCCAACGCCTCGCGCACATTAAATTCTTTGATACAATTGATCGCTTCATACTTTATCTGATTGTTCTTATGTTTGGCCAGTTCGATCAATGAAGGTTTTACGTCGTTTTGATTGTAATACTTTATGAGGCGCAGGGCGAACAATACTACATGTCGGTTAGATGATGTCAACCAAGACTTGAACCGCGGTGGCTGAAAATCTTCCAGGTTGCGCAGCACATCTAAAATTTTTAATTGTTGCCATTCCGAAATCCTATGACGAGTGGTATCCAAGAAAAAGTTTATTCCCTCATGTTTCAGGCTAACGGTAGCAATCTCCGCCTGTTTACGTATGGTCGTTCGTTTGTCATTGACGAATTTGGTTATGAGGTTGTAAGACTCCTCGACTTGCATCTGTGTAAGCTCCAATATCCCCTTGGAAATCACATGCCACTTCCAACTTTTCAGTTTTCGATAGGCATCTTTATGAAGTTCGAGATTCTTGTACAGGTCAAAAAGTCGTTGTTGGGTATCTCCGGTGACGTCTTTTCTTAGGTCTAACAGTATTTCGGCGAGCACCTGTCTATTGAAATCATCTTTTAGAAGTTGCCTTATATCGATTTTTAATTTGATGTAATCGGTCTTTTCTTCTTTGGAATCATCGTCGCCATAGAACAAAAATTGACCGATTATCGGTGAAAGTTCTTTTTTTCGTATCGCGACCTTTTTTGATGTAGACGTTATTCGACTTTTAAAAAAAAGGACCGCCCCAAAATATGTAACGATCAAGGCAATGAACAACAATGATAGATCCCACAAAAGATCTGTGTGGATCTGAGGGGCATCGATAAGAAAATGAATCTTATATGTTTGTTTAGCTAGATGCAAATTTGTTCTTGATAAGTTCGCGCTCGATTCGAACGATCAGTTCTGCCGGACTAATGGGTTTTGAAATAAAATCATTAGCACCCATCTCAAAAGCTGTCAAGACATTTTCTTCGTTACCAGCTGATGAAATTATGATAATAGGCAGGTTTGAATTCATCTCGTTTCTGATAAAATCAATGAGTTCAATGCCTGAAAAATAAGGCATCATGATATCCGTAACGATAATATCTGGCCGTGTCGTTTGTAGATACTCCTTCACTTCTTTGCCGTCTTTACATAAATCGACCATGTACCCTACCTTTGTCAATTTGTGCCTTAACAAAGCGGCCAATAATTCATCATCTTCTGCAAGAAGTACCTTTTTCACTCCCATTCTCTATTATTTTCTTCCCAAAAGGTCAAGTTGGCGAACGAGTTCATTATCTACGATTTGATAATCATCTATGTATTGATCATAAAGCGCGCTTAAACTTTCAATGCTTGTTTTGGATTCACAGCCGGCGTAGATTTGCAACACCAATTCCCTCAACTTTTTGGCGCCTACCATGGCAAGTCCGTTTTTGATTTTATGAGCGGCGAACTTCAATTTTTGAAGATCTTGATTCATAATAGCGGTTTTAGCGACTTCTACAAACTCTGTGGAGTTCTGTCTGAATAGATCCACTAGGTCTCTCAGTAATCCAATATCACCTTCGCATTCTGTCAAAAGCGGTGCTATATCTACTTCTTGAGCCCCGTCGAACAATGATTTGCTCTCAGATTTTTCAGGGATTGATTGATCATGATCTCTACCTGTGGCTTTGGCAATTTTGAAACTAAGTTCTTCGACGCTATACGGTTTCAAAACGAAATCATTGATACCGACCTGTTTGCATTTTTCCTGATCAAAGAATGAAATATCGGCTGAAAATGCTATGATAGGAACATTTGCTATTCTTTCTTCTTTGCTTCCGCGAATGAGTTCCGAGACTTCAAATCCACTCATCAAAGGCATTCTTAGATCCATCAAAACCAAATCTATAAACCTGTCTTCTAAAGTCTGAAGTCCTATTGTGGCATTGTCGGTTACAAAAACCTTACAGCCCAATTGTTCCAACTGCAATTCTATAAGTCTTTGGCTCAACGAATTATCCTCGAAAACCAAAATTCTAACACCTTGAATCACACTCGTTTTTTGTTTGCTTTCAGATTTTATTATTTCAGGTGGCAAGTCGTAGGTTTCATTAGCAACTACTTCAGTCCCTTTAACAGCTCGAGAAATAGGTTCTCTTTGCTCATATACAAGGGCTTCCAAGTCTTTTTTGAAGTTGTCGAAAGATTTTTTGAGATAAGCCGCTTCTTGGCCGCTTAATTCTTCATATGAAAAATCGTGTAGCAAGGCTTCCAATACGGACAATTTGGCAAGTAGGTCCTTTGAATTCAATTCTAAATATGATTTGGTTAAAAAAAATCTTACAATTTCAAAATGATTAGGCTTTTTATTATAACATGCCAATCTTTCAAAAGCCCTTAAAACTCCCTATTTCATCCCTTATTTGCAATTAAATGTTACCTAACCCCCCGTATGTGTTGTCAAATTGCTTTATTTGTAGGTTTAAATTCTTACAAAATGAGATATACTACCTTAATAATCTGTCTAGTTGCGGTCTTTTCATGCGCTGAAAAGGAGCAAAAACCAGCGAACGACCAAACTGACATGGCCAAAGCGATTCACGAAAAAGTCATTACCATCGACACCCATGATGATATCAATGTGAAGAATTTCTCCGATAGTATCAACTACACCCAGCGTCTAGAAACCCAGGTCAACCTACCGAAGATGCAAGAGGGCGGTTTAGACGTAGCTTGGTTTATTGTCTATACAGGGCAAGATTCATTGAATACCGAGGCATACACAAAGGCCAAAGAAAATGCAATGGCCAAATTTGCAGCGATCCATAGACTTTGTGATACCATTGCACCTAACCAAATAGAATTGGCCCTAACATCTGAAGATGTTCGTAGAATAACCAATTCTGGGAAAAAGGTTGCCATGATCGGCGTTGAGAATGCCTATCCAATGGCTGAGGATCTCTCCAATTTCGAGAAATATCATAATCTTGGTGCGAGATACATATCACTGGCGCACAATGGGCACAGTCAATTCAGCGATTCAAATACCGGTGAGAAGGACGGAGTATGGTTACATAACGGTTTAAGTGATTTAGGCAAAGCGGCTGTAAAAGAGATGAATAGATTGGGTATTATGATAGATGTGTCGCACCCTTCCAAAGAGGCCATGTTACAGATGATCGCACTCTCCGAAGCGCCTATTATCGCTTCCCATTCATCGGCAAGGGCACTTTGTGACCATAGCAGAAACCTTGACGATGAACAATTGCTTTTAATGAAGGAGAACGGGGGCGTTGTACAGACAGTGGCCTTTGGAGCATACCTGAATACGGAAAAGAACGACAAGCGCGAGGCGTATATGAAAGAAATCAATGAAAAGGTCGCCGATTCATTGGATATCGAATGGTTTGATTTTAGCGACTTTCCAAATTTAACGGATGAGCAGAAGGATAATTTTATAGAGAATTACCCAAAAGTAACCGCAATCGCGGCTGAATGGGTCAGAACAAGAAATGATGCCCCGCCTGCCGTTGGTGTCGGTGATCTTGTCGACCATATTGACTACATGGTCAACTTGATCGGTATCGATCATGTAGGTATCAGCTCTGATTTTGATGGCGGAGGCGGAATCGAAGGGTGGTCAGATGCCTCTGAAACCTTTAACGTTACCCTGGAATTGGTCAAAAGAGGCTACTCAGAGGAAGATATCGCCAAGTTATGGGGCGGCAATCTTTTGAGGGTACTCGATGAAGTTCAGGCCAAAGCATCTGAATTGTCAAAAACCTAGGATTTCGCGGCCAATCGATCTTTTACGTATTCGACCTTGGTCTTGCCATGAGGCGCGGGTTTTCCATCTTCGTCCAGGTTGACCATGATGATATTATCGACCGTAATGATGGTTTCATGGCTCATCTTGTTGCGAACCTCGCAATTTAGGGTCAAAGAAGATTTTCCGAATTTAATGACCTCGATTCCGATTTCAATGACATCGCCCTGTTTGGCATTGCTCATAAAATTGATCTCTGACATGTATTTGGTCACTACCCGTTTGTTCTCTAACTGTACGATACTTTAAAGTGCAGCTTCTTCATCGACCCAAGCCAACAGCCTACCCCCGAACAAGGTACCGTTGGCATTTAAATCTTCGGGCTTTACCCATTTTCTTGTGTGAAAGCGCATAAACAAATTTTTAGGCAAAATTAATGAAGAAAAAGGACTAATACAGTGTCGTACCGGGGGCGATTAAAGTTTTGGGAATCTGTAAATTACAGCCTAATTTTTTGTTCAATTTCGGAATAAAATGAGCGGATAACAATGGAGATGCCAGTTCCATGTTCTGATGAACGAAAAAATGAATATTTCTTAGCCCTTTTTCTTTCCAATCCGATAACTTTTCCACCCATTCATCCAATCGGGTGTAATCGCTCTTATGGTTGGCACCGACATAGCGTATGAAGGCCTCGTTATTGGTCAGTCTCATATGCATCAAATCCCTTCTGCCAGCTGTATCTACCAACACATTGGCGATACCATTTTCTTGCAATAAATGATAAAGCTCTTGTGCTACTTTTTCATCATTGAACCAATCGGTATGACGAAATTCCATGGCCAAGCGGAACTCCTTGGGCCAATTCTCAACGAATTTCACGACCCTGTCCCAATCTTTCGGACTGAAATTATTGTGCATCTGTAAAAAAATGGTGCCCAGTTTGTTCTGTAGATTCGAGGTTACATTCAAATATTCATCCAAAATTGGATAGGCCTGCTCGTTAAGCCTTCTCAAATGACTTACATTTTGAACTATTTTCGGAAAAAACTTAAAACCATCAGGGGTTTTGCCATACCATTTTATGTAAGTCTCCGGTGGGAATATGCGATAAAAGGTAGCATTCAGTTCGATACAATTGAACTGGGTCGAATAATAGGCCAATTCGTCTTTGGTGCCCCTAGGGTAGAAGTTTTTAAGGTCGGTCTTGTTCCATTTTGCACATCCGACATAAACCCTTAACGGTTCTGCATTTTTTGATTTTGACAACATGACCGCAGTACCCGAATGGTCGTCGGGTATAGTGAAGTCTATTTGTTCGGGATTATCTACTTTGCCGAATTTCATTTTTTAATATAAACCGTTTTCCTATTCATAAACTCTTTGATCCCGTGGTATGACAATTCCCTACCGTAACCTGATATTTTCACACCGCCAAAAGGAAGTCTGGGATCGCTTTTGACCAATTCATTGACGAAAACGGCTCCCTCGTCAAATTGGGGAACCAACCGCTCGACCCTATCCATATCGGAAGTGAAAATGGAGGCACCTAGTCCGAAATCTGAGGCATTGCTTAGTTCTACGGCACTTTGCTCATCATCAAAAATAGTTATTCCGATAACCGGACCAAAGGTTTCTTCGGTGAAAATAGGCATTTCTTTGGTCACGCCGGTCAAGACCGTAGGCTCGAAAAAAGTCTTTTCACGATGGCCGCCGGCAATCAGCTTCGCACCCATTTTGACAGATTTGTCCACGAGCGCTTCAAGGTCTTTTGACAAGTCCTCGCGCGCAAGAACACCGATGTACGTATTTTTGTCCATCGGGTCTCCAGCTTTTAGTTTTTGGACTTCCAAAATGAATCTATTGGTAAAATCTTTGGCGATGCCACGTTGCAATAGAAGTCTTTTGCCCGCAATACAACTCTGCCCGGTGTTCTGAAAACGGGCCTGTACGCAAGTCTTTACGGTTTCTTCCAAATCGGCGTCATCGAATACGACCAAGGCATTACTGCCCCCTAATTCAAGAACTGACTTTTTGATTTTCATACCGGCAAGCGATGCTACCGATGCTCCAGCAGGTGTGCTTCCCGTCAGGGTCACGGCTTTGACCAAATCATTTTCTATTACCGATTTAACCTTTTCACTGTCTATGACCAAATTCTGAAAACAACCCTTGGGAAAACCCGCTTCCAAAAAAATCGCATCGATCGAATCTCCACATTTCATAACGTTCGAGGCATGTTTTAGCAGCCCGACGTTCCCGGCCATCAAATTGGGTACGGCAAATCGAAATACTTGCCAAAAAGGGTAATTCCAGGGCATTATTGCCAAGATGCCCCCCAAGGGTTCATAGCGCACATAACTTTTTAGGGCATCGGTTTCAATAATCTCGTCCTTCAATTGATGCGCTGCATTTTCGGCATAGTATTCGCAGACCCATGCACATTTTTCAATTTCAGCAACGGCCTGTGAAATAGGCTTTCCCATCTCTTGGGTAATTATTGTGGCATACTTATGTTTTTTGTCTTTAAGGATTTTCGCCACATTACGAATTAACGCCGCACGATGTTCGAACGTGGTCTTTTTCCATGTGCGATAAGTATGGTCGGCGTTCGAAATTTTTTTATTGAGTTGTTCAGAGGTAAGGGGTGTGAATTCGAACAACCTTTTTCCGGTATACGGATTTATTGAAATTCTCATACTCTAGGACGCGTTTCTATCTAAAATTACGAAGAATTCAAGGTCAAAGCACTTCTAAACGTAATATTCTTTGTTCATAAACCGGTTAAAAACTTGACCGATCTCGAATCATTTTCCTTAGGTCATGGCCATAAATTTGTAAAAACCCATACCATGAGCGAGCGATCCCATAGTCTACTTCAGATGCGCCCTCAAATTTTACAGGCATCTATAGTTAATCTAACAAGTTCTGACCAACATTTTCAAAATGAGACATTGAGGCCAATTCTGAAATTTCAGAATGTTTTGCTACTGGCCGTCTTCAAGAATTATATCGGCAAACACAAGAACAGGTTTTACGAGCTGCCGCTGGAAAAACGAATGATCTATATTGAAAATGCCGTTCAAAAGGATATTAAATTTCGAAACTCGTTAAAGGGGATTATAATCGGCCAATTTACGGTAGCGGAATATGAACGTTACATTTTAAGTTCATCGGCTCTTAACAAGCGAATGATGGGCATGGTCATCGCAAGACTTAAAGACCAGATTCAGTATTTTGAAGAAAATGCATTAGTCTAGAAGGGAAACCCCGTTCAAATCGGTCGTCAGAATATCGCTCATTAAATCAAAATAGGGACGGATAGCTACGAAAGAATCAACTACGGTTCGGCCAAAGTTTTCAGAGAGCACTTCTTTGTCACTAAACTTTCGAACGAAGATATACTGCTTTTTTTTGATCAAATCGATGTCAGGGTGTTCGCGGTCAAAGCCTTTTGGAGCTGTCTTCACTTCATCACCCACCAAATCTCCCCAGACCTTTTTGAACGATTTTTCATTGATTACCTTCCTAAAAGGCGATGCATCAAGTTCAAGTTCTTTTCTGATCCGCAAAAGATCATCTTTCTTCGGCTCCCAAAAACCGGCTGCAATAAAACTTTCACCCGGTTTTAAATGGATATAATAACCCCCACGTAATTTTGCTCCCGCCCTTGAGAACGAACCTGCTAAATGTGCCTTGTAAGGTGTCTTGTCGTTAGAAAAGCGTACGTCTCTGTAAATACGGAACATCTTCATTATTTCGATATCATCGGTTTTCTTCAACCCCTCCATGATGTCGGCAAAAAACTGTTTTACATTGGCTTCACGAACTTTAAATTCTTTTTTGTTCTTCTCGAACCAATCCTTATTGTTGTTCTTGGCCAGTTTCCTTAAAAATTGCAATGTTTCATCCGTAATCATAGTATTTAACATACGACAAAGATCTTGTTAGTTTAAGTTAAAGTTAACGATTTAGCCAGAATCAAAGCGATAATAATGACTAATTTTAGATTTAAAATAATGTAAATGAACCGTTCACTAGTCGTCGAAAAAATACGAGAACATAAGAAACAACCTAATTTACGATACGCTTTAAAGGTAAAGGTTGAGGCATTTACCGACCGTCTTTTCAACATGCTTTTCGATATCGACACCCCCGTTGAGCAAAATTTGGATGCTCTCGAGCGCGAATTCGATACCTTGGTCGATTTGGCCTGTTGGGAAGTCGAACGCCCATGCAAAAAAGTATGGGAAAACTATATCGTAAAACTACCGACGGTTCTTGAAAGCCTCAACCTTGATGCAGAGGCCATAGTCGACTGTGACCCGGCATCGCTATCGATCGAGGAGGTTTATATGGCCTATCCAGGGTTTTACGCAATCGCGATTTATCGTTTGGCCCATGAACTTTATGAAATAGGATTTCCATTGGTACCACGATTGATGACTGAATATGCCCATAGGCAGACAGGTGTCGATATCAACCCAGGAGCCAAGATCGGAAAGTCTTTTTTTATCGATCACGCCACAGGCGTGGTGATTGGAGAAACGGCCATTATAAAAGATAACGTTAAAATATATCAGGGTGTGACCCTTGGGGCGCTGTACGTTAAAAAGAGCCTTCAAAAAACAAAACGCCACCCGACCATTGAGAACAATGTTACCATTTATGCAAATGCTACAATATTAGGTGGTAATACGGTCATAGGCGAAAATAGTGTCATCGGTGGAAATGCCTGGTTGACCGGTTCGGTGCCGCCCAATTCAACGGTTTTTCATACCCCCGAGATAAAAATAAAAACCATGCCCAATGCCTAAGTCGATATTAGACCTTATCGGAAATACACCTTTGATCGGATCAAGGGTCCTTAACCCGAATGCGAACGTCAAATTATTGTTCAAGCTTGAGGGCCATAATCCGGGTGGGAGTGTCAAAGATCGGGCCGCACTGAATATGCTTCGCAGTGGCTTGGAAAGAGGTGATTTTGACAAAAATTCGCAACTGATCGAAGCGACCAGCGGCAATACGGGCATCGCATTGGCAATGATTGCCGGAATTTATGGTCTTGACATTGAATTGGTCATGCCCGAAAATGCCACGAAGGAAAGGGTTCAGACCATGCGTGCCTTCGGGGCGAAAGTTACTTTGACGCCATCAGATGTTGGAATCGAGGGCGCGCGTGACTATGCCGAGGCCAAGGTCATTAACGAAGGTTTTAAAATGGTCGACCAATTTGCGAACGATGACAATTGGCAGGCGCATTATAAGACTACCGGACCGGAAATATGGAACGATACCGATGGGGAAATCACTCATTTTGTCTCTGCAATGGGAACAACGGGTACCATTATGGGAACTTCCACATATTTAAAGGAGAGAAACAATGCTATTCAGATTGTGGGCGTACAACCTACCGATGAGTCCAGCATTCCGGGAATACGTAAATGGCCGAAAGCGTATTTACCCAAAATTTTCGATGCCAATAAAGTCGATGCGACCATGGAAGTCAGTCAAAACGAAGCGACCGAAATGGCAAAAAGACTCGCCAAAGAAGAAGGCATCTTTGCCGGTATGAGTAGCGGAGGTGCCGTTACAGCGGCAATCCGACTAGCGCGTTCGATTGAAAAAGGTACGATTGTCTGTATCATTTGTGACCGTGGTGATCGTTACCTTTCCTCAGATATTTTTAAATGACCTAGAGGTTAGGTTGGCAGCACTTCAATAAATGCAAAAAGACCCTTTCGGGCCTTTTTAAATCGGTTTATTTCGATTTTTTCACTTGGACTCTATTTTTTCGTTTTTAATTTCTTGATGTTCCTCGACCAAAAACTCAATTTCCTTTCCTTGTGAATCGGTAAAAATATAGGTACTGCTATTCTCAGTCTTTTCTTTTGACTTCAAGTTTATATCTTCAATGATTTTTAAGTTTTCACCCTCTTCAATTGCCACCATCAGTTCTTTGTTATTGGAAACCAATACAAAATCTTCCGGCACTACAGAGTTGTAAGTGAAAACAATTTTTTCGTCAAAAGCATCATCATCGTCATTATCGATTCTCACTGTTTTGGTAATCATCGCCAGATTGTTGGCCGCACGATCTTGATTTACTTTTCCCTTGTCTTCTTCATCGAGGTTTATGGTATTTGATTTCTCGGTGCTAATTTCAACCGTTCTACTGACCATCTTGTTTCCCATATCTATTTTGTAGGATTTAGAACTTGTGGTTTCTACTCCTTCCGAGGGACTCTCTTGGGCGATGGAAACTCCACCTATTAAACAGATACTCAATAACGCAAATACATGATTCTTAATATTCATTCTATTCTAGATTTTTGGATTAATAAATAAATTTGTAAACGTTGGATGAGGAGTTTTGCCGGTATGTTTGAATACAATTTGAAATTGCATTGAAAACGTTAAGGAGTAGGCTGTCGTTGACCGAATACAAAAATCCAACACTTACAATATAAGGGCATAGACAAATATGTCAAGTGATTTAACAGGATTTAACTGATTTTACCGGTATTTAACATAAAAAAATGTTAAAGCCACTTCTTTGTCTTGAAATAAACCAGCATGCCTACGAACATGAGGAACATAGCTCCCAAAACAACAAAGTAGCCATATTGTGTATGTAATTCAGGCATATTGTCGAAATTCATTCCATAGATTCCTGCAATAAATGTCAGGGGTATGAATATTGACGCCATAATGGTGAGCACTTTCATGACCTCGTTCATTTTGTTGCTTATATTGCTCATGTACATCTCCATAAGGCTCATTGACATCTCACGGTAAATCTGGAGGCTTTCATTAATCTCCAAGGTATGATCCAATGCATCGCGCAGAAAAAGCTTGGTATCTTTGCCGATCAGCTCGTGTTCAGAATCGATTAAGCGGCCTACAAGTTCGCGAACAGGAAAAATCCATCTGCGTACTTTCAAAATCTCCTTTTTAAGACTTTGGATCTCATGTGCGATTTCGGAAGTCGGATTGTCGTAAACTCTTTCTTCCAAAACTTCGATTTTATGATTAAAATGCTCCAAAACCACAAAATAATTATCGATTATGGCGTCTAAAAGGGCAAAAAACAAATAATCGGAATCTTTGCTCCTGATTCGGCCATGTTTGTTGGCCACCCGGTCGCGAACGCCTTCAAAAACATCCTCTTGCACCTCTTGAAAAACCAGAACACACCTTTCTAAAAGTATCATGGCGACATGTTCCCCGGCCAATTCTTCTTGCTCATTGATATATAGCATTTTGAACACCCCGAAAATGTAATTTTCGTACTCATCGATTTTTGGGCGCTGATTGGTATTCACGATATCTTCTAGAACCAAGGTATTGACACCAAACTGTTTGCCTATCTTTTCAACGAATTTCTCATCATTGAGCCCTACTATATTTACCCATGAGATTTTCGGCGAATCTTTATAGGCTTGGATCTGTTCTAAAATACCGG
The DNA here is from genome assembly GCF_042611095.1 of Meishania litoralis. Taxonomy (NCBI): domain Bacteria; kingdom Pseudomonadati; phylum Bacteroidota; class Flavobacteriia; order Flavobacteriales; family Flavobacteriaceae; genus Meishania; species Meishania litoralis. The sequence continues at coordinate 223,195 of NZ_JBHFPV010000002.1, read as the reverse complement.
GCTTATGCAATTGGCAAGACTCCTCATTGTATTCGAGAATCGCGACTTCACTCGAAAGCCCCTCTCGATTGCCCATATAGGTTATCGTGCCGGGTGCTTTCCCCAGTTTGGTATGCCTTTTTGATTGCTTTCGCAGATAGGGCTTTGCTATTTTCTTTTTCTTGGCCATGAAGAGATTATTTAGCTAAATATATGAAAGTGCCATTGATTTTTAACGGAATTCAAGCTTGTTCAAAAAAAGACCGGAAGCAGGCGCAATATAGTCTAATTGCATGCTTAGGTCTGGATTAAGCGACCTTTCTATGTCCGCAAGGTCCAGTTCACCTTTCCCGACTTGTATCAAGGCACCCATCATCATGCGAATTTGATAACGCATGAATCCCTCGCCCCTGACAATAAGTGCCCAGCTTTCATCAGGAAAGAAACTGGCGCCCATAATATCGTTTTTAACTATTTCACATTGGTATACCGTTCGAACGACATTGGTTTTCATTTGCAGTTGGGCCGTGTACAACGAAAAGTCATGGGTGCCGATAAATAGAGGTGTTGCCCGTTTCATGGCATGTATATCAAGATTCGTCATGATATTCGCCATAAAGGGCGCACAGAACGGATGGTTTTTCTCCCAAACGAAAAGAGATAGATGTACTCTTTGCTTTTCGCATCTTGAATAATATTGAAATTCTCATTGGCCTCGGTAATGGTCAGCGCCCTGATATCTGGAGGAAGATTATGGTTCATTTCTTTCAAAAAAGTAACTTTATCTTCCAAAGGGTCTCCGTCCACGAACAATTCGAAGGCGGCGTCAAGTGCAGAAACCTTGGCGTCGGTGCGGCCTGCCCCCAAGATTTTAAAAGTGCGGCCGGGAAGCACAAATTTTAAGGTCTTTGCCAACATCCCCTCTATTGTTTTTTGATCCGGTTGGTGCTGCCATCCGCTATATCGAAACCCCAAATATTGTACTCGTACTAAATAATATTGTCTTCGTTTGCCCATCTTGAAGTTAAAAATACTACAATTCGTTATGTTCAATGCTAAGGAATATTTTCATGAGCACAGATCAAACTATTGATTGCTGAACATTATTTTTTTGTACTTTTCGGAAGTAACCAACTAAATGAGCTAATTATGACAAATATTAAACCTCCAACTTGGTTTTGGATCGTAAGTGTACTTGCCCTATTGTGGAACTTAATGGGCGTAGGTGCCTATTTGGCCGATGCCTTTATGAGCGTAGAAGCGCTCGGCGAAATGTCTCAGGAAATGCGAGAGCTCTATGAAGGCCGCCCGGCATGGGCCACTGCCGCCTATGCCATTGCCGTGTGGTTCGGGGCCTTGGGATGCATTGCACTGTTGATGCGAAAAAAATGGGCGGTACCTGTTTTTCTCATTTCCCTGATCGGTATAGTAGGGCAACAGATTTACAATTTTTTCTTGTCGAATACTTTTGAGGTCGTAGGTTCAGGGGCAATGTTCTTACCGATTATGGTAGTGGTCATTGGTGTCGCCCTTTGGCTTTTCGCACGATCATCGGCTGCCAAGAACTGGATTTCTTAACGTAGGTTTAGGTTTCTATTTTTTGAACTAATGCAGTACCAGACCCGGCCACAATCTTTTCACAACAGATTTATAGGGATACCCAACATTCAATGCGCTTCATCGATATTTTTAAAATAAAGGGGATTCAGGGGCGTTCTAAACTCGAATTAGGGTTCCCCCAAATCCTTGAAACCTGTTTGACATGAATTTAATAACACAACTATTGCCTTGGAAACGCAACTTGTTCGTATCCATCGGTGTACTGGTTCTGTTGATCGTTTTCAGTTTTTATGGTCTTTATACCAATAAATTTTACTTTTTTAAATTCGATAACTATATATTCCCCTTTTTGACCATTGTACATTTCGCCTTTTTATATGTACTATGGTTTAAGATCAAAGAGGGAGAAATAGCCGACCCCCAGATGCGAAATTTGGAGTACGCCCTTTACGTTATTTTTCTGGTCTACGTATTCCAGGTTTTCGATACGTTCTATGTGTTGACCACGTATTCACAATACGAGAACCACGTGATACCGGGTACTTTTCTACCATTGGGCATGCTGATATTGGTCTTGCAAATTTTATTGTTAGGACTCACCCTTTTGGCGTTCAAATACCGAAAAGAATTTGTTGGAGGTTATAACTTCGATGATATGAACCAACATATCGACTCTTGGGAATGATATTACTTGTTATGGCATAAAAAAGACCTCGGTAATTTTCCGAGGTCTTTTTGTTCAAACAAATAACAACTAACACTATCTCAATTTGGTTCGACCAAAACCTTTACGAGGTTGTAACCACCTCTTGGGTCTCCATGACCGGCCACGCCCGCTGGTGAGCTTATGGTTCCTTTGCCATACTGCATGTCATTGATCTCCATCACGCGCCGTATCAGATTATTGTCATCTTCGGCACCAGTGTTAGGCCCTGATTGAAATGGGGCTTGATCCGGTCCCATACCGACAGTTTGATCTACTTCGGTTCCCGCGTCGTAGAGGTAGGTCTTTTCCGTTGCACCATATCCACTAATGGGCGTACCGTCTTCAGAAAATAATGGAAAACCTGAATTACCGTGTGCCAAGAACCAATCGTTGCTGAAAACGAACATTGTATTGTATCCCAGTTTATATCCTTCGGGAACCTCGATGGTGAAGGTCAGGCTACCTCCGGGTCCTATAGGCATCATCTCATTGCTTTTTGCCACCGGCAGCATTAGGTCGTTGGCAATATGGTCGTACATAACACCACTGTTCCCATCTTCGGCAAGTTCTTCGATACCACTTCCATCGAGCATGGGCTCACCTTCCATAAATATGGGGTCACTTTCCGAATTAAAGGCATAAACGATTCCTGGCGAGAGAACGGTAAACGATGAGGACAAACGCAAGGGCGTACCATCGGTGCCTGATTCGGTAAACCACCCATGTAGGTCAGAAGGATTTCCTTGAACCGCAATTTTGGCCAAGCCTAAACCACGATCTTTTTCTCCTTCAGTAAATAGGGCATTATCTTGGGCGTGTATAACAATGATGCCCGGCGTGATAACAATAGGGTCGGTTTCAACTTTATTGCCCCTAACATTCTCTATTTTGAGCGTAAAGTATGAAGTAGCCTCGTCATAGGATAGATATACCTTGATGAAATTAGAAACCTCGGTGGTAACGATCCTTACGGAATCATCATCATCAGGTGCTCCTGCCGTGGCACCATCGGGTTCCGATGTACGGGTTGCCGGATCCTCCTCCTCTACCCCTGCATCCCAAAGATAGACCTGATCGGTGACGTCACCGGTAACGGGCATTCCATTCTCAAAAAGAGAAATTCCTTCTGCTCTTGGGGCGAAAAACCAGTCGTTCGAAACGACCGACATGGTAGCAAAGCTTAATTTTCCTCCGGGGGGTAACGCTTTGAAATCGATGGAATAGAAGCAGCCCGCATCCGGAATTGGCCCAGGCTCGGTAGCGGCGTTGTGCGTGTTGAAAACGATCGCGTTCAAATAGTTGACCACGTTGGTTATGGTAACATTGAACGATGTGGTCATTTCCTCGGCTTCCTCCATTGGTTCCTCGTCGTCATTTTTGGCTTCGGGTTCTACCTGGGCAACGACCGGTACAGTCTCTTCTTCGTCACATGATGTTGTCATCAATAGTAGGCCTAATGCAAATAGACCGATAATGCTAATTTTTTTCATTTTTAAGTTTTTTAGGATTACGGTACAAACTAAACCTTACGATATAACAGGGTGATCACGGAGAAATAAACTTTTTGGACCATGCTGTAAGGATTTCGTGAATATTTCGGCTATCCTAATAGTTTAGGCTTTCGAAAAACCATTCTTTTACCTATGTATATCGAAAGTTTCGTCGGTTTGAACGGCATTTAAACGCACTGTGATAACTGTGTGATATTTTTTAATTTCTTTCGTAGCAGATAATTATGAAAAAAATACTCATTATAGAAGATGATCCCGAAATCATCAGGTTGCTCGAGATCCATCTTACCGATCTGATATACTCAACTTCAAAGGCCATGGATGGAGCATTAGGACTCAAAATGGCATTGGAAAACGACTACGACCTTATTATATTGGATCTTACCCTACCCTCGATGGACGGTGTTGAAGTATGCAAAAAACTACGCGCCAAAAAGAATACCCCGATAATCATGCTCACCGCCAAATCGGAGGAAATCGATAGGGTACTCGGCCTTGAAATCGGGGCGGACGATTATATGACGAAACCTTTTAGTATTCGTGAACTGTTGGCCCGGATCAAGGCGGTAATGCGAAGAACGGGCACCAAAAACCATGAACAGAAAGATTCTTCCACCATTTCCGTGGAAGGTTTGCATATCGATGTCGACAAGCGCAAAGTTCTTTTGGAGCACAAAAAAGTGGAGCTGTCACCGAAAGAATTTGAATTATTGGTGCTAATGGCTTCAAATCCGGGTCGAAACTATACGCGCACTGAATTATTGAACATGATATGGGGCTATAATTTTGAGGGTTACGAGCATACGGTAAACTCACATATCAACCGTTTGCGTGCAAAAATAGAGTCCGACATGGCCAACCCGAACTATATCTTGACCACGTGGGGGGTTGGTTATAAATTTAACGAAGACATACTTTTATGAGCAGATCCGAACAGGCCTTGACCCCGAAATTGGTAAAGAAACTCTGGGTGGCATTTATTGCGCTGGTACTATTGATGGGTGCTTCTTATATGCTCATTACCAGTTATTTCGCAAACAAACACCATCAAGAGACCGCGCAGCGTTTGAACGCCGATGTGGCCAATCATGTAATTGCCGAAAAGTTTCAAAATGCGTCCCCGTTTTTGGAAGACGGAAGTGTCAACAAAGCTTTGTTCGGGGATCTGATGCATGATATGATGGCGGTCAACCAGGGCATCGAGGTCTATCTCTTGGATAACAACGGTACGATCTTATATTCGGTGGTACTCGATCCCAATGACAAAGACGCGACCAAAAGCGTTTCCCTGACACCGATCAATTCCTTTATTGCCAACAAGGGCGAAAAGTTCGTTTTGGGTGACGATCCCAGAAATCCCGGGGAGCAAAAAATATTTTCGGCGGCCCCCTATTCGGTTGCGGGTCACGAAGGTTATATCTATATCATTCTTGCAGGAAAGAAATTCCAAGAGGTAAGTAGCACGCTTATGGGCCAATATTTTGCCAAACTTGGTCTGGGTGCCACACTGTTGACCACCTTGTTTTCGGCACTGATCGGTTTATTGTCCATTTGGTTCTTGACCAAAAATCTTAGATTGATCACGGGCACGGTGAGGAAATTTCAAGATGGCGATCTGAATGCGCGCATCGAAAACCCCGATAAATCGGATATTGCCATTTTTGCGAAATCCTTCAACGAAATGGCCGATACCATTGTTGGGAATATGGATAAGATGAAGTCGGTGGACCTCTTGAGAAGAGAGCTTATCGCCAATGTTTCCCATGATCTGCGTACGCCCTTGGCCGTTTTAAAGGGCTATATCGAAACCCTGCAGATTAAGCGGGAAACGCTTTCGGAGTCCGAAAAAGAGGAATACCTGCAGATTACCCATGACAATGTGGACAAGCTTTCAAAACTTATCGACCAATTGTTCGAATATTCAAAATTGGAGGCCGAACAGGTTACTCCCGTTAAAGAACCTTTTTCGATTACGGAACTGTCGCATGATTTGATCGCCAAATTCAAAGTATTGGCCCAAAAGGAGAAAATCGAACTTCAATTGGATAATCCCAATGAGAACTGTATGGTCTTCGCCGACGTCAGCCTTGTTGAAAGAGCCTTGCAAAACCTGATCGAGAATGCCATAAAATATACCGAGCCCAATGGTAAGGTTACACTTTTTATACGACGAAAAGATAAGAACGTCGAAATTAATATTACGGATACCGGTACAGGAATACCCGTAAATGAGCAGCCTTTTATCTTCGACCGCTACAAACAGGTAAATAAAAGTACCAAAAAACAGGGCTACGGCTTAGGGTTGGCCATCGTCAAAAAGATCATGGAATTGCACGATACGACGATCACGGTATTGAGCAAGCCAAAAGAAGGTAGCTCTTTTATTTTCAATTTACCGGCTTATCAGGTTTAGATGGAAATAATTGCTATGAAAGGGAAACCCCGACATGAATGTCGGGGTTTCTTGTTTTCTTATAATCCACTAATAAAGCTTCCATAGAGATCTTTGAACTGATAGCCTTCCGAAAAACGGTGTTTGCTCAATTTTTTATGGGAAACGAGCCCCCAGAGCAACAATTCCTTCAAGAAATACGTGTCCTCCTTCGGGAAATCCGGTTGGTATTCCTTGACCAAACGATTCAATTCGGGAATACGGTCCAACGTTCGTTTGTATTCCTCATCGGTGAAATCATCCAACAATTCGAAACCTTCGCTTTGTTGAAAGAACCACGACAACAAATCGTCATAAGGCGTCTGCGCGTCTTTGCGTTCCAGTTTATTGATCTTTGGAAAGTATTCGGGAAACAACGATTTTACCGCATCATCGATCAATATTTCGGCCACGGCATCGGCTCCCTCCTGCTCGCCCTCATACACCAGTTCGATTTTTCCGGTAATCGCGGGGATTACCCCCAAAAAATCGCTTAAACGCACCGAAGTGGAATCCGCTCCGGTCAACAAAGACCTACGTTCGGCCGTACTCAAGAGATTTTCGAAGGCGGTAATACTGGTACGGGCACTCACCCCACTTTTCGCATCGACATATTCACTGTTACGGGCCTCGAAACTAATCTGTTCCAACAGGTCTTTTGCTATATCAGGGACATATACCGAGTCGGTCTGCCTTTTATCTAAATTGGATTCCTGTTCGGTAATCTTTCGAGCCGTTTCGATGTCATCGGGATAATGCGTCAAAATTTGGGATCCTATCCTATCTTTTAAAGGCGTGACGATACTTCCCCGATTGGTGTAGTCTTCAGGATTCGCCGTAAAGACGAATTGCAGATCTAACGGAAGCCTTATTTTGAAACCGCGGATCTGTATGTCGCCTTCCTCCAAAATATTGAACAACGACACTTGGATTCTCGATTGCAGATCTGGCAGTTCGTTGATTACGAAAATGCAACGGTTCGCACGGGGGATCATCCCGAAATGGATGACCCTGTCATCGGCATACGACAACTTCAGGTTCGCCGCCTTTATGGGGTCTACATCGCCTATCAAATCGGCCACGGTCACGTCGGGCGTAGCCAACTTTTCATAAAAACGTTCGTCACGATGCAACCACGAAACGGGAGTTTCATCCCCTTTTTCCTTGATCAATTCCTTGGCATATCGCGACATGGGCGCCAAGGGATCATCGTTGATCTCGGAGCCCTCGACCACGGGAATATATTCATCCAGCAGATTGACCATCAAACGCGCCAAGCGCGTTTTGGCCTGTCCGCGAAGTCCCAACAAATTGATGTTGTGCCGCGATAGAATGGCCCGCTCCAATTCAGGTATCACTGAATTTTCATAGCCGTGAACGCCTGAAAAAGTTTCTTCCCCGTTTTTTATTTTGTCTCGCAGATTATCCCGCAATTCATCTTTGATGCTCTTGCTTTGGTAACCGGCCCTTTTTAGTTCTCCTAGCGTGGAGATTTTGTTGGTATCTAACTTCATATACTTTTTTGTATTCATCGTCAGTCTGTACTTGTCGAAGACTTTTTAAGATTCTAGTTCGCTTCGACTGGCTCAGCGTGACATTTCATCTTTGATTTGTACTTTTTAATAAAAATTCTTACTTACTTCAATCTTTTCCTTCTGTTATTTTCGTAATCCTCAAAAATCATTTCGCCCAATCCTTTCAATCCCGTGAAAAAAGCCTTGCCCTTGTTCGCTTCGGTAAAATGGCGGATGAACTGCATCAGATACGGATCTTGGGCGATCATAAAAGTCGTAATGGGAATATGCAGTTTTCGGGCCTGGCGCGCCATGTTGTAACATTTCTCCACGATATAGTCGTCAAGGCCCACACTATTCTTATAATAGTTGCCGTCGGGAAGCCTCAAGCAACTGGGCTTGCCATCGGTGATCATAAAAATCTGCTTGTTGGTATTGCGTTTCCTTCGCAGCATATCCATCGCCAATTGTAATCCGGCCACGGTATTCGTGTGATAGGGACCGACTTTCAGATACGGCAGATCCTTGATGGGAATCGGCCAGGCATCGTTCCCGAAGACGAGAATGTCCAAGGTATCTTTTGGATATCTTGTCGTAATCAGCTCGGCCAAGGCCATAGCGACTTTCTTGGCGGGCGTGATCCGGTCTTCGCCATATAAGATCATGCTATGGCTGATGTCGATCATCAGCACAGTACTCATCTGGGCCTTATGTGCCGTATCTTCAACGACAAGGTCGTTTTCGTCCAAAGAAAAATTGCCGATACCGTGATTGACCTGGGCATTTTTCAAACTTTCTGTCATAGAGATATTTTCAAGACCATCGCCGTAACGGTATTCACGAAAATCGCCCGTATGCTCGTCGCCTATCCCTGATTTTTTGGTCTTGTGGTTTCCGGCCCCGCTGCGCTTCAATTTTCCGAAAATTTGGTCGAGGGCACGTTGCCGAATGATACGTTCCATCTTTGCGGTAATAGAAATCTTTCCTCCCTTGCCGGTGCCGTCATCGCCTTCTTCACCTTCCTCGCCCATTTGGCCTCCGCCATCCTCGAATTCTTCGCGAATATATCCTTTGGCCTTTAAATCCTCTATGAAATCGTCAATGGTATAGTCGTCATCGGTCAGTTCATATTCTTTGTCGAGTTCGCGCAACCAGTCGATGGCCTCATCGAAATCGCCCGAAGTATGGGTGATCAATTCTTGAAAAATATCGAAAAGTTTATCGAAGGGGGTCAGTTCCGGAGCTTCGTAGGTCGAAAACCGAAACCCTTTTCTTGTCATCATAGCCATCTCATAAAAATACTACATTCTATAAAATGCGAAGCCTTTTTAAGAAAAGTTAACGGTCTGCCTGTTATGAAGTGTTAAAAACGGCGTACAACCTAAATATGATCTATCTTTATTTAAAGAATCTGTTACATAATTGCCAAAGTCGCGGTCTATTAACCACAGTTTGAACCAACGGATATGTCAACTTCAACTGAGAGAATCGAAATCATCGATGCCCTTCGCGGCTTTGCACTTGCCGGAATATTGATCTGCCATATGGTAGAACAGTATATTGGTGCGGCAGCTCCGGCCAGTTTCTATGAGGCTGTCAGCGCTGGAGTGCCCGATCAGGTGGTCGATGCCTTTATCGGAATTTTTCTACGCGGCAAATTTATAGCACTCTTTTCCTTTTTATTCGGACTCAGTTTTTTCATTCAAATGGACAGAGGTGCACAAAAAGGAGTAGCTTTTGGCGGAAGATTCCTTTGGCGCTTGGTCTTGCTATTGCTCATCGGCTATGTGCACAGCCTTTTTTATCGGGGTGATATTTTGACCATTTATGCGATGCTCGGTATTTTTCTAATACCATTCTATAAAATGGACAACAAGTGGGTACTAGGCATTTCGGCCGTACTGTTCCTTGGTTTGGGCCGGTATATCATATTCCATTTCACTGGGGGCGATCACCTGTTTTTTGATGTCGACCCAACGGACCAAGATGCACCGCGTGTTTTGGAATATTACAACACCCTTAAAAATGGTAGTCTTTGGGATGTCTTTGCGACCAATGCCTGGGAAGGCCACCTAGACAAAATGAACGCTCAATACGGAGTTTTCGGAAGGGGCTATTTTACGTTCGCTTTCTTTTTGGTGGGATTGTTCGTTGGGCGGTCCGGATTTTTCAGTCGCTTTAGGGAAGAAAAAAAACTGACCAAGCGAATACTGATCTGGGCCTCTGTTCTATTGGTCGTTTCCATTGGAATTATAGCGGCGGCCTTTATGAGTTTGGGCCCTGAAGCACAATTGGACAATTACATCGCCATGGTCGGACTCTCGGGAATGGATATGGCCAATTTGGCCATGACCCTGATCTATATTGCCCTTTTTGTTATGCTGTATCGTAAGGCCAGGCCTGAAAAATGGTTGGCCCAATTGGCACCATATGGTCGAATGGCCTTGACCAACTATGTGCTGCAGAGCATCGTGGGCACCGCATTGCTCTTCGGTTGGGGGCTGGGCTATCTCGGGGAACTGCAAAACAGGTATACCTTTTTGATCGCCATTGTTGTTATCATCCTGCAAGTGTGGATAAGCAAGCTTTGGTTGCAATACTTTCATTACGGTCCGCTGGAGTGGTTATGGAGAAGCCTTACGTTCTTCAAGGTTTTCCCGATGCGCAAGAAAAATTAGCGGTACGGGTTGAGAAGTTCACAGTCCATCGTGTTTCCTTAATCTTATACTTCTTATCTCGTCTTTCATTCAAACGTATAGCTTGTTTTATTGACTTCCGTAAGCCTGAAATAGCCATGGGCATAGTTATCAGGATTCGTCAAATTGATACAATTTCCCTTGATCGATACGGGTGTGGTCTCAAAAAGTCCGACCCCACCGATCTGTTCGATGAGAATTTCCATATAGTCCTTGTAGGCTTCCGAGATTGCATACATTTCAATGCCGACAACATCCCCGGGAGCTAGGGCCTCCTTTTCATCGGTATCATCATCCTCCTCGAGTTCGTACCACCAATCGATTTCATTGCCGTTGACGAATTCGTCGTGACCGACTTCCAAATCCGGTAGGCGTTTCCCCTGCTTTTGAAACTTAAAAAAATAACTATTGCCTTCCTCGGGCGGGTCGGTAAATACCACATGCAATTCAAGCACCTCGTCATCAAAACCATCTTCAACGTCTTGGTACAGATCCGTAATCTCAGGGACGGCATTCAGGGTTTCGGTAGCATTATAAGTTTCGCCATTATGCACAACCTCTAAGGTATAGGACTGCCCCAGTACAGGAATAAATCCGCTCGTATGGTATTCGCCGTTGTTCTGGTCTTCGAATACGAATTCCGTACCGTTCGAATCGTTCGTTACCTTGACCGACGCACCCGTTACATTGGTGTATTCGGTGGTGTTGAAAAAGGGAGTGGATGTTCGCAACCGAATGGTCTGCTCGTTTCCCGTAGTGCCTTTTTCCCAGTCCAACGACGCTTCAATGACCAATCTGGTCGGCGCCGTCTGTACGGGCACATCGATGACATCTTCACAGGAAATAAGGGCCAGTGCTAAAACAAATATGCCTATTAGGATTTCTCCAATTCTTCCCCATTCCCTAAAGGGATAATTGGAGAAATCTTTATTCCATCCTTTAGGACAGGAGGAAAAGGATAAGGATTTCGATCTTTTGTTCAAAACATAAATTCGGTCAAACCATGCGATGTGTTCATTATTCTTATCCATATGCTTAAAATTTAAAGTTATAGGTTATGGAAGGGACGATTCCAAAAATTGCGGTACGGGTCGCTTCATTGGCCCCAGTTTCGACATTCTGCCCGAAGGAAATCGAGGCGGCATTTTTCCGGTTGTACACATTGTAGATGCCCAACACCCATTCGCCTTTCAATCGTTTATCAGGCCTTCGGTTGGGAATATAATTGACGGAAAAATCAAGGCGATGGTACAGGGGCAAACGATCTGAATTTCTATCGGCATAACTGGCTACCGAAATGCCCTCATATTCATATTGCCCGTTCGGATACGTTACCGGCCGCCCTGTCTGAAATACAAAGTTGGCCCCAAAACTCCATTTATCGTTGAGCTTGTAGGCCCCGTTTACCGAAATGTCATGGGTTCGGTCATAGGGCGTATTGTACCATTTGCCGTTGTTGATGCCCAATCCCCCGGCCTTGCCACCGGGCGTTCGCTGCTCCGATTTTGAAAGCGTATAGGCGAGCCATCCGGTCAAATTTCCTTCGTTTTTTCGAAGTAACACTTCGAGGCCGTATGCCCTTGATTCCCCGTTCAGGATTTCGGTCTCGATCGTATTCTGTCCGATCAGGTCGGATCCGTCGATATAGTCGATGCGGTTATCGACCGTTTTGTAGTACACTTCGGTTTCCAAGGAATAGCGCTGGTCCTTGAAATCTTTAAAATAGCCCAAAGCATATTGGTCCGACAATTGCGGCTTGACGAATTTTCCACTGGGGGTCCAAACATCCAAAGGGGTTGCCGAAGCGGTGTTCGAAAGCAAATGAATGTACTGGGCGACCCGTGAGTATCCCGCCTTTAGCGATGAAGCCTCGTTCAATTGGTACGCCAAAGATGCCCTTGGCTCCAGGTTCCCATAACGGATTATCGATTTGCCCTTTTCGTATTCTGTCTCCCCGATAGCGGTACCCCGCTGGTAAATGCCAAGCCCGCCGTTGTACACCACGGGGCGATCGTTCGCATATTCTTGCAAAGCCTGCCCGCCAAGACGGTTGAAACTACTGTACCTCAGGCCGTATTGTACGGTCAGCTTTTCGGTCAACTTGTGTTCGGCATTGACGTAGGCCGCACTTTCAAAAGCCTTTTTACGGTCCAATTTCATGGAGTTGACGGCAGAGGTCTCAGAGGTAGGCCTGATCTGCCCCGGGTCAAAATCGTAGTAAATGCCGCTGGCGCCAAAGTCAAGCTTGAATTTATCGCTCAGGTAATATTTCAGGTCGTATTTAATATTGTAATTGTTGATGGAGGAAAGCCAATCGAACTCCCCCGAAGTAAGCCCAAGGTCATAATCGTATTTGCTGACGATCACCGAGAGGTTCGAAAATAGTTTTTCGTTAAAAATATGGTTCCAGCGCAAATTTCCAGAAGTATTACCGTAGCTGGCATTGAAATTTTGGCCGAACTTGAAGGTATCCCTACCAAAATAGCCCGAAAGAAAAAGGCGGTTGTTGGCATTGAGATTGTAATTCGTCTTAAGGTTCAGGTCATAGAAACTTACCGTATTCTTTCCTTTGCCCGCCGCTTTTAACAGTACATCGGCATAGGAGCGTCTCCCTGCGACCAAAAAGGACCCTTTTTCCTTGAACAAGGGGGCCTCAACGGCCAAACGGCTCGAGATGATCCCGATACCCCCTGTAAGTGCCAGGTTTTTGCTGTTGCCGTCTTTTTGGCGGACATCCAACACGGAGGATACCCGACCCCCGAAGCGTGCGGGAATACCGCCCTTGTACAGTTTCACATCTTTGATGGCATCGGCGTTGAAGACCGAAAAGAAGCCGAACATGTGCGAGGTGTTGTAGATAATGGCCTCGTCGAGCAAGACCAAGTTTTGGTCCCCTGCTCCTCCTCTCACATGGAAACCGCCCGTACCTTCGCCGTTGTTGGTCACGCCCGGGAGCATCTGTAACGATTTCAGCACATCGACCTCGCCCAAGACCACCGGCATTTGCTTAACTGTGGCAATGTTCATCTTGGCCACGCTCATCTCGGGTTTTCTAAGACTTGCCCGTTCGGGTTCGTCGGCGGAGACGATGACCTCTTCGAGTTGGGTCGAGAACTCCGAAATCTCGAAATCGATTTTTTGATTGGTGTTCAGGGTGATGTCTTGATCGATCTCGGCATACCCCATATACGAGATGTTCAAGGTATATGTGCCCTCTGGGGCCGTGATCGAATAAAAGCCATATTCATTGGTCACTACCCCGATGGTCGTGCCCTTTAGAAAAACGGAGGCCCCAAAAAGGGTCTCGCCATTTCTTTTATCGGTAACGGTGCCGTTGATCGTATAGTTGGTCTGGGCCATGCCTGCGGCACAGCTAAAAAATAAGCCCCATAAAAGCCAGATTGTAAAACGAATTGAGATAGGTGGATTGCTTTTCTCCATTTTTTGATTGATTTGTTGTCGTTGTTAGAGACAATGGAAAAAATGAAGGGTTGCATGGGGTTTGGCTTTTTAATAATGTGAGCCAATGGGTTTTGTTAAAAAGTATGCAATAACTGATTGTGCGTAAGGCTTTTCAACGGACTAAAAAGAATTAGATTTGTAAGAATCTTATAATGGATATATGATTAATGATCATATTTCTACGTTGCGTGCAATTTGCCTACGTTACCAAGATTTGGTATATTTGAATAAATTTAGAGTCAAAATGGGAAAAAACACATCAATATCACTCGGAAATCATTTTGAGGATTTTATCAGAGAAGAGGTCAAATCTGGAAGATATGGTTCGGTTAGCGAAGTAATTCGTTCCGCATTACGATTGTTAGAACGTGAAGAAAAAAAAGAAAGAGAACTGATTAAAGCGCTCGAAGTTGGAGAAAATAGCGGATTTGTTGAAAATTTTGACCCAAAACAGCATCTGAAAGAATTACATCGTAAACACTTATGAGTAAAAATAAATATCGCATAAGTCAACAAGCGATTGAGGATTTAGATAAAATTTGGATTTATACTCTTAACAAATGGTCTAAAGAACAAGCTGACAGATATTACGACCTGATAATTACGGAAATTGAATTTATTGCTGATAACTATATGACAGGAAAATCAGCAGAACAAACTCGAAAAAATTATCGTGTGACCAAAATAAAATCACATTTGATTTTTTATAGAAAAGTGGAAAATGATATCGTGGAAATTGTTAGAATTTTACACCAACGAATGGATATTAAAAAACGGCTGAAATAAAAAAACTGCACACAACAATGGTAACCGTTGCACAAGCCCCTGACCGACCATGGAACAGTTCGATATAAGCCCTTTTACGGGGCTTTTTTCTTGTCGGCTCAGAAGATGTAGTCCGATATTCGAGGCCCTATCGAAGGACCGAACAGGTATTGAAGGACGCTTTTGAACGTTGTTTCCAAAGCAAGTTTCCCCGCCCCGCTTTTTGCCCGTTTTTGGTCGAATTTCAGGTACTTCTTCAGGCCCGTACTGAGCATTCTAAGTATTGTAGGCGATCGCCGAGAGGTGCATCACCTTGTTCGCCTGTGCGAGCCCTATGGTATTTACCTTCCTCAGGCCCATGAACCGGGTCCGCGTGCCGAACACGGTAATGCGCTAACAGACAAATTCCAGAACGATAGTTGCCCGATTTCACTATATTTCCGTAAAATTCGCAGAACTGCGTTTAGCCCTTTAGATGGAGGCAATTTGAAGAAAAGACCATGAGCAAAATAAAATTGATAATAGTATTGAGTATTTCTCTTTTTTTTAATTCTTGTCAATCACATGAGAAAGGAATGAAAAAGAGTGAAAGAGTTGAAATATTTGAACAAGTTTGGGGGAATGTAAATCAGCATTTCTATGACCCAATTTTCAATGGAATTGATTGGAATGAAAAGCACATTGAATACAAAACCAAAATTGAAGATTGTAATAATAACGATACTCTTTTCTCATTACTAAACAAAATGCTATTTGAACTTAACAGTTCTCATTGTGGCGTTGGATTACTCTCTGATTTAGACAAAGCAGTTTCACCATACATTTTTAGTTCTGGCGAAATAGGAATTGATATCCGAATTATTGAAAATCAGATTGTAATCACTAAAGTCATAAAGAACTCCGCAGCAGATAATGCTAATATTAAGGCTGGTTACATAATCGAAAAAATTGATGATTTAACATTATCGGAAATTGAGAAGCTTGTAAAATATAAACCACCATTTAATGACAGGAATAAAAAATTTCATCTTACAGCGGAAGTATTAAGGCACACCTACGGACAGTCAGGTACAAATATTGAAATAGTTTTTTGGGATGAGAATAATAAATCTCATTCTAAGATATTAAAACGGACAGAACGACTAAATGGAATATCATTAGGTGGAGTAATGCCTCTTGCTTACCTAAATTCACAGAGTTTTTTTATTTCAGAAGACATTGCTTACTTAACTTTTAATGCTTTTAATCCTGCTGATTTAGAACACGTATTAAATGATTTACAAAAAGTAAATAAATCAAAGGGCTTAATCATTGATTTAAGAGGAAATGACGGTGGTTCAATTGAAGGAATGAAATTGTTGCTCGGAAGATTTGTTTCAGAAAGGAAAAAATACGGAACTTATATCAACAGGAACGAAAGAAATGAAGATTATATTGAACCTATTGGTACTAATTATCAAGGCAAAGTTGTTTTGTTAGTTGATGAAATGAGTATTTCAGGTGCGGAAAATATGGCAGGAATAATTCAATATTTAGGAATTGGAAAAATTATTGGAAATCAAACTCCTGGTCAGATGTTATGGGGCAACGGATACCTAATAAACGACAGTATTGCTTTAGCAATTCCAATTTACAAACTTGAATATCCGAATGGGTTTAATCCAGAAAACAATGGAATTACACCCGACATTGAAGTAGAATTACAACGAGAAGATTTGTTTAAAGGAAAGGACACTCAACTCGAAAAAGCAATAGAACATTTAAAGGAAAAAATATGAAAAACACATTACAAACATTTGTTGATGAAGCCCCAGAAATTCAAAAGGCTTATGCAGGTTTTATCCAATCATTAATTGCAGATGAAGGTTTAGATAATAAAACCAAACAACTGATTTATATAGGAATGAAAATGATTGCAGATGATGAAAGTGCAGTTAAAATGCACGTTCCAATGGCGAAAAATGCAGGAGCAACAAGAGAAGAAGTAAAAACTACTGTTCTATTGGGACTATCTGTAATTGGAATGAAAGCAGCTTCAAAATATTTGCCATTAGTTTTGGAAAGTTTTGATGAAAATTAATTGAGATGAAATCACTTACAGAATTGCCAAATATTGGAAAAACTCTTGCAGATAAGTTGAATTCAATTGGTATTAAAAGCGAACAAGAGTTAAAACAATTAGGAAGTGAAAATGCAATAATAAAGATTGCAACCATTGAAAATAGTGGGGCTTGCATAAATATGCTTTATGCTCTTGAAGGTGCAATTCAAGGAATTAGATGGCACGGACTTGACAATGAGCGAAAACAAGAATTGAAAGAGTTTTATAGAATGATGAACAGGTAGCCCCCCCCTGCTCCCGCTAGTCTCCTCCTACACCACTTGAAGTGGTTTTGGCGGACAGGTACTGTAAGTGTCCCTATAAACAGCTACGGTCAAAATTGGACTAGATGTGGAAAGCGAATCATTGCTACGGAATTTATTATCTTTTCTTTCTCGTAGCAGAACTGCGTTTAGCCCTTTAGTTTGCATTCATATTGACAAAAAACACGAACAAAGAATGAATAAAAAGAATAGCGTATTTATTGCGACAAGTTTAGACGGCTATATAGCTGACAAAAATGGTGGACTTGATTGGTTACATTCTATTCCAAATCCTGATAATAATGATATGGGATATGTGGAATTCACTAATGGAATTGATGCACTTGTTATGGGACGAACAACATTTGAAACTGTAATCGGATTTGATGTTCCTTGGCCATATACCAAACCTGTTTTTGTATTGAGTAACAAGCTGCAAGAAATCCCTGATTCTCACAAAGACAAAGTTTTATTGGTCAAAGGAACATTAACGGAAATTTTAGCGCAAATTCATGAGAAAGGGTATCAAAGATTATACATTGATGGTGGAACAACAATCAGGAATTTTTTAAAAGCAGACTTGATCGATGAAATGATACTGACAACTATTCCTGTTTTATTAGGTGGTGGCGCTTCATTGTTTGGAGAATTGCCAAACCAAATGAAATTTGAACTCATTGGAACAAAAACATTTCTAAATCAAGTATCACAGAGACACTATAAACGAAAAAAATAAAATACGAAATGCCAACAAGAGTAACCGTTGCACAAGCCCCTGACCGACTGTAAGTTTCCCTAAAAACAGCTACGGTCAAAATTGGACCAGATGTGGAAAGCGAATAATTGCAATGGAATTTATTATCTTATCTTTCTCGTAGCAGAATTGCGTTTGACACTTTAGTTGTATTCCACTAAATGAGTAAGAAATTCAATTATATTAATTTGATCATTTTGGTCTTCTTCGTTCAGGGAAGTTATGGTCAAACAATTGATTCTATCAATGTTTTTGTCGAAAAAGAACTAGTGACAAGAAAAATTCCGGGGTTATCAATCGCCATTTTTCAAAGTGGAAAAATTATACACAAGAATTCTTACGGCTTTAGTGTCGTTGAACACCAAGTACCAGCCAATAACAATACGATCTATGCTTTAGCCTCGCTGACGAAACAATTTATTGCCGCTGGAATTCTTTTGTTGGAACAAGATGGTTTGGTCGAAATTGATGCACCCATTGAAAATTACATCGATTCCCTACCCGACAAATGGAAACATTTGACTTTAAAACAACTCCTTTCCCATACTGCTGGATTGGCCTCAATGGAAGAAGAATGGAGAAGTTTAAAGCAAAAGGGTTGGCCAAAACATGTAACAAGGGAGATGTTATGGAATTCCGCAAAGAAAGACACAATAATTGATAGGGCGGGAAATCAGTTTCGATACCACAATGTTGGATACTCATTGTGCATTTTTGTAATCGAGAAAATCACAAAGGGTGACCATAGGGCATTCTTTAAACAAAGAATTTTTGAGCCACTTGAAATGCATAACACCTTTTTTGAAGATCAGACCAAAGTGACCATGAACCAAGCCGAGGGATATACACTAAAAAATGGAAATTTGGCAAAAATATGGCGTGTTGGACAAGAAGATATAGGTGTGGGCGATGGGCTGTACTCTAATCTTGAAGACATGATTAAATGGATCGTCGCTATAAATAACAATACATTGTTAAGTCCAGAACAGCAGGCAAAAATGTTCACGAGAATCACACTAAACAATGGCGCTTCATTTCGTTATGGACTTGGTTGGTGGTTGCCGGAACGGAATGGAATTCCATATCGGTACCATAATGGGGTAACCGGCCCGGAAATATTAAGTATTCCAAGTGTTGAATTGGACATTATCATTCTCTCAAATTTGGGGCAAGGAGAATTTGACGAAGTCCATTACTGGGGCCTTGCCCAAGAAATCGCTGGTCTTTTCTTTTTTGACGATTATCGGCACCCACAAAAGGACACAACATTAAAGCCCGATAATCCTCAGTTTTATATTGGGAGGTTTGAATATGAAAGTGGGGGGAAATTAGAAATTTACCTGAAAGAGAACCGACTTTATTTGAAAGATAATTATGGTGAATCATTGATGGTTTATAAAGGAAATAATGAATTTACCTTAGAAGATGAACCAGTACTATTTAAGTTCATAAATTCAAATACAATTCTAATTGAAGATGAAACTTGGAATGATGATTTCGCAAATAGAATAAACAACTAGAAAACAGGCCGTATGTTCGTACTAGCTAAACGCCGCTATGCTACATGTAAGAGCCGTCATAGATAATTCAAAAAAATACGATGAAGATAAAATTGAATATTGTCATTTTTGGTGCAATGCTCTGTTTGGGCGCATGCAAGGGTAATGCCCAGCATGCAGAACCGTTGCACCCAATTGTTCAAAAAGCCAAAGAAACATCATTGTATGCTGATCGGGTCAGTTGGGAGGAAGTGAATGCACGATTTTTGGAATTGACCAAAGGCAAACAAAGTGTCGATGAACTCAAAGATGGCTTGCAATACCTAATAAATAGTTTGGGAGATAAGCACGCACAAGTCCGTTCAACAAAAGATTATTCAATTGTCGTAAGCTACACAGGCGAAATTGCCGAGGAAAATGGCGTAGAAAGAAATTCAAATTTTGTCAATACCGTAATAAACGATGTTTCTGCACAATTCACATATAAGTTACTGCCCGATAAGATCGGTTATTTAAAGGTCGTTGGCATAGGGCCGGGAAATGTAAAGGAACAATCGGATTTTATACGAAATGGATTAAAGGACTTAAAAGAAAAAGGTGTTGATAAATGGATCGTCGATTTAAGGTTCAATGGTGGCGGAAACATGGAACCCATGATTTCGGGCTTGGCTCCATTGATCGGCGAAGGTAAAATCGGGGGAGCCGCAAACTACCGGAATGAAATGACCAGACAATACAAAATTGAAAACGGGCAATTCAACAACAATGGTAGAATTGCCTGCGAAATGGACGACTTACCAAAGATAAAAACAACAGAGAAGGTCGCGGTACTATTAAGCAGATATACCATAAGTTCGGGCGAAATGGTAGCCGTTGCCTTTAAAGGCCGTGATCATACAAGATTTATAGGGGAAGAGACCGCAGGATATACAACCGGAAATGGTTTTGACCCTATAAATAATGAAATAGTACTCATAATTTCGCAGGATGTATTCGCCGACAGGAATAACAACATTTATGATCAGAAGGTCGGGGTGGACGAACATCTCGAATTTCAACACGATGTTCCATTGGAAAATGATCTGCAATTGAATAGGGCCGTCGAATGGTTAAAAGAGTGACGGCCAACATCACATATAAAATAGCGGTTTATTGCTTAAAAGAAAGGTAAATTATAGTCCGTTATAATACGAAAAACAATGATTGAAATCCGCTACCTTTCATATACAAGACCACTAGTGAAAGAATGCCTATTGCAAGATTCAATTAGTAAGAATAAAATTGAATAGAACGAACCCTCTACTTTGTATACTATTGCTTTTGGTCCTGTTAGGCTGCGAGGATGATAACCCTACTGTTTTAAAGGAACCTATCTTAGGGATGGAGTTTGTTAAAATAAAAAAAGGAAGTTTTCTTATGGGAGACCATGAGAATTTAAATGATTCGGAAACCCTACATGAAGTGAACATAACCTATGATTATTGGCTTGGAAAGTATGAAGTGACTCAGGCCCAATGGCAAAAGATCATGGGAAATAAAGAACTACATCCTCAAAAGCCCTCTCCATTTCGTAATGTCAATCCCGATTTTCCGGTAGTCAGTATTTCGTATTATGATGTTGAACTGTTTCTTGACAAATTCAACGATTTATCGACCGAATACCGATTTCGTCTTCCAACAGAGGCTGAATGGGAATATGCCTGCAGGGCGGGAACTAAAACCCCCTTTTCCTTTGGAACGGCACTTGATGATAGTTTGGCCAACTATAACCCCAAAATACAATCAAAGTATTCGATAAAAGGGATTTATCTGGAGCGTCCCGCATCTATCGGCAGCTACCCGGCCAATCAATGGGGGCTTCATGATATGCATGGGAATGTGTGGGAATGGGTCAGTGACTGGTATGCCCCCTACTCGTCCGGTAAGGTTACAAACCCAACGGGACCTTATGAAGGAAAAGAAAAGATAATACGGGGCGGTAGTTGGTATTTTGGAGCAGAAAATGCGAAATCCTCACACAGACGAACCCATGAACCAAATTTATGGGGATTTTCAATCGGATTTAGAGTGGTTTGTGAAAGGAAAAATTAAAATACAAAAACGAATACACACGATTTTTATATGTTACGTTGAAGAAAGTGCTATGTGTTAAGGTTTGTGGTCTACTTTAAACCCGTAACGATTATCTATGCAGAATGGCAAACAAAAACTATGATCATCATAGTTTGAACCGACTGAAAAAACTACACGTCCATGATCAGCTTATAGCCTACCCCTCTAATGTTCGCTATTTTCACGTTTGAATCGGCTTCGAGTTTCTTGCGCAATTTAGAGATGAATACATCCAAAGTTCTGCCGACATAGTCCCCTTGATCTCCCCAAACCTTGTTCAGAATAACTTCGCGCTCCACGGTTTTATTGACCATAGTATATAAAAGCAGTAGTAAGTCCGCCTCTTTGCTGGTCAATTCTATTTTCTGTTGATTGATCAAAAGTTTGGTATTCCGCTTGTCAAAATGGTATTCCCCCAAGGGAATCAAATTCGGGTCGTTTCGCGTGGTCTTTCTGCGATTCCAAAGAAAAAGCAACAGTCCGCATAACATGGCGAAAAGCACAGCCAGCATGCCATAACCCATGGCACCATTTTCAGCCATAACAGGAAGTACCGAAGACTCGACCTTGTTTCCCGCCAGAAGCGTAAACACAAGGGTATAACAGGCTTTGGGCTGCATTCTTCCGATGCAGGGAATGATGTCAGATTGCTCCAGATCGTCCATTTTAAAACTATAGACCACCGCTCCTGTTTCGCATTGTTCGACCTCCACGATATAGCTGCTTGCCAGATCGGTTTCCGATGCAATGCTATCAATGATCGAAACCAACCTAGTGGGCTCGAATTCAAATTCCGATTCAAACTGAATGCTGTAGCGCCCATCTTCCTCTATGATCGGTAAGACACGGGAGGTACTATCCTTTGAGCTGAGAAGTACCTGATGCCCGATCATGCGAAGAGCGACTTCAATACTTTTTTCATCAGGGGAATCTTGGGCATTACCACTTACGAATATCAGCGTTAGGCAAATAAAAAAGGAAAGGGTGAATTTAAGATGTCTTGACCGCATGCTACAAAATTATTTGAATTTGGGCCAAATTGATAATCATTTACACAAAATTTACATCATTTTACACTTTAAATACACACCATAGCGACCATCGGCGTTAGTTTTGGAAAGAAATCAATTTTAAATATATAGGATATGAAACGACGTATTTTAATTTTTTGCACTTTACTTGCAGCCTTAGGTCTAACGGCATTTGGCGTTATGAACTGGAATGATCAGGAAGCCCATCGCGCCGAGGCGGCCTCAAATGAGGAAATCGCCATGAACGAGCCCGTTTTAGGGCCGAAAGACAAAGAGATCTTTACTGATTTTATCTATGATGTGGGACCAAGGTTCAGCCCCATTAAGAAAACGAAAGTGGATGGCGCAAAGGCCGTTTCCGATTTTTTGGATGCCGATGTAGTGGCCTCTATGGCCTCAGTGCAGTCCGTCGGCATCTTACTTTTCGAAAATGAAAAACTAACCGAAGTGCTTGAAAGCGGAACTACGGCCGCCTTGACGGACAGGCAATTGCAACTATTGCGGTCTTTCGACTATTCCACCAACTTTGTAGTCCGAGCGGATTATAGGAAAAAAAATGGAAATACGGGCATACTTGTAAGCGATTACAGCACCCCGCATATGACCATAGTTCCAGAAAATCAGGCCGAATATGCGCAGGGCAAAGAAGTGCTGATGACCTACCTTAAGGAAGAAAGCAAAGAAATATGGGCCAATGTCGACCCCGAGAAGTTACAGCCTGCAAAACTTTTCTTTAGGGTGACCGAGCAGGGCACAGTTGAAGTCATCAGACTCGATAGGACTTCAGGTTATCCGGAGGTCGATGAAAAAATGATTCAGTTGATTTCCGACCTTCCCGGGTCTTGGATACCCGCTAAAAATGCCGCTGGCAGACCCGTGGGGCAAGAATTGGTCGTCTCTTTCGGGTTGATGGGCTGCTAGATAATCGAACCATTTTATTCAAAAAGGCTTTTTTGTTTCGGCAAGGGGGCCTTTTTCTTTATATCAAACAAAACTTTTGCGACTTATGGTAACCGCTGTTACTAGTCCACGACTATTGATTTTCGGCCAGGTATCTTTAATAGAAAGCTTATTGTAAGCCTTGCTTTGTAACCCTCTACTAAAGTCAGTCTACTTACTATCGGCCAATGATGGATCGACTCTGCTATTTTGGAATAAAAAGACACTTTGTTCCCGTCAACGATGACGGATCTTTCAATAGGTTTTCTTCTATCCACATATGACAAAAACCCTAATGTGATGGCCATACGCAATACCCATTGCATTGCTACCTGTTGAGAAGTAAACCTATGATATATAAAAAAACGGCCCATATAGGCCGTTTTTTTATATGCCAGTAAATTTAGGCTGTAGGTTATAGGCTTTCTACGACCTGTGCGTCTGAGGCATTCTTTTTTACCGAAGCTATGCCTTTTTCCATACTTGAGTTACCGGCGTACATTTGACTGGTGCCGATAACTTGGCCGTTGGCAGCCTTGAGATTGAATCGTGATTTGCCGTTTTTCGCTTTTGTACGATCAAATTTAGAATCGTCCTTGCTGTTCTTGCGAACAGATTCGATTCCATTATCACAGGCTTTTCTGGTGTTGTAAGCTTCACTGCTTAAGATAACCAATCCGTTTGCGGCCTTTAGATTGAATCTGAACTTGCCCGCCTTGTCTTTTTTAATTTCGAATTTTCCCATATTAATTGAAGATTTTAGGTAAGATATAAGCGTCTGTACTGAAGCACAAAAAAGTAAGTCTTTGTCTTCTGATGCTAATAACGAATTTCGAGGCGCATTATTATATATAATCAGTGCCGACCCTTCAAAATGCTATTCAGGTGACACAGATGTTTCTTGGTTCTTAGGTGAACGATATTTTTGACCGAAGGGTCGAACGGGTGCATTAAATATTTAAAAACTGTAACAATCGATTGACAAATCAATCTTATAAACGAAACTTAAACTATAGTTCATGAAAAAAATTCCTTTGATCAACCTTTTTCTACTATCGATTATTATCGGTTACCTAGGTGTCAATCATTTTAAGAAGGAAACGGCGCACTTTAAAAAGTTGACGGCGGAACGCATCGATATCGTTGGTGAAGATGGGAATAAATTTATTGTACTTAGCAACCCTAAAGACCAAGCCTTGGCCACTACCAATGGTGAGGTTACCAATCCGACAAATACCGAACGAAATACCCCGGGCCTTATCTTTTTCAATCGTGAAGGTGATGAAGTCGGAGGACTCGTATTCGATAAGGACGATGAAGGCGGTTATCAAATGTTGACCTTTGATCAAAACAAGAGCGATCAGATCATGGTATTGCGCAAAGATGAATATGAAGAAAATGGAAAATGGTTCAGACAGTATGGTCTGGAGATCAGCGAACGGTCTGAGAAGCCGCATATGCAGATCATGAAAGAGTATAATGCGATCCGCGCTATGAAAGATTCGGTCGAACGACAAAAGGCAATGGATGACTTTTGGAGCAACCCTGAACATCTAGCACCAAAGCGCCTGTTTCTTGGTCGATTGGAAAACTTGGATACAGGACTTTTCTTATTGGACAAGGAAAACAAATTGAAGTTGTCGATATATGTAGACCCCGATGGAAATCCGGTAATTCAGTATGTCGACAGTCTAGGAAACAAAAAGAGCCTTATCAATTAAGGTTTAAATGGTAGATTAAGGAAATGAAATTTAAAAGAACATTCTTCGTATACTTTCTAACGATTATTTGCTTATCCGGATGTACAGAAAGAAAGCCGACTCAATTTAAGGATACCGACACCTACATATTGGTCGATGAGTGGCCAAAATTGCCCCCTGAATTGGTATTGGGCAATCCCACGGGGCTTGGAATTGATTCTGAGAACAACATTGTTATTTTTCACAGGGCCGGCAGGGTCTGGAAAGAACCGATGCCTGAAGACAAAATTCAAGAGAACACCATTCTGACAATCGACAAACAAACCGGGGAGGTAAGGAGAAATTGGGGTGCGAACCTTTTCGTAATGCCGCATGGACTTGAAATCGATAAAGAAGATAATATTTGGGTCACCGACGTTGCCCTACATCAAGTTTTTAAATTTAGCCCTGAAGGAAACCTCTTAATGACATTGGGCGTGGCTCGAATCGCCGGCAATGACGACCGACACTTTAATCTTCCGACGGACATAGCGGTAGCCGACGACGGCTCTTTTTATGTCAGTGATGGTTATGGCAATAGCAGGGTGGTCAAGTTCTCAAAAGATGGCACCTATCTGTTTGAATGGGGAACTTTCGGAGACGGGCATTCAGAATTTAAAACACCACACGGGATAGACCTTGACAAACACGGAAATGTTTATGTGGCCGACCGTGAGAACAATAGAATCCAGAAGTTCGATGCGCAAGGCAACTTTCTAGCACTTTGGCAAAATAAAAGATCAGATCAATTGTACTCCGTTGCCATAGACCATGAAAATAGCCATCTTTTCGCAATCGATTACATGACCAGTCTTTTTGGCCTGATTGTCAATGGTTCGGATATCTTTCGATTTGATACGGATTTTGAACCGCAAATACAATTTGGAAGAACGGGTCACTACGACGGCCCCAAATCAAGATATCACGATGTGCTGGTCGATGACGAAGGCAGCATTTATGTTGGGGATATATTGAACAACAAGGTCCAAAAATTTCGCTTGGATAAAGGTAATTGAAAACCTAAGCTTTAAATATGTTTCTTCGTGATGTCGTCAATCGCTCAATTAATGTGAAGGAAACTCGATTACCTATGAAGCTATTTGATGGCATAAAGATAACTTTTGTCCGATTTCATTATATTGTAAAACCCTATTTCTATTTTCCAGAACAACTTTAAATTAGTACGCGCAAAACATGAACACCAATAGTAATTGCCTAACGTTTTTAAGGTTTGCCGCAATCTGTTCTTTTCTAGGGGCGTTGACAACTATTTTATTGATTTTTCTGCCAAATCCCGCCGCCACCGATTTCGAATCACAAACCTTATTGTATGAAAACAAGCATTATATAAGCAAACTTTGGATACTATTCGTCCATCCGCAAGTAAATTTTTTGGCTTCTTTGGGAGTCGCTTTTATGTTATTGCGAAAGTATCCCCTTCAAATAATCGTGGGAACGTTCTTTTTGTTGCTATGGACGTTTACAGAAATATCCCAACAGGCATTGTTGATCGATAGTTTGAACCAAATATGGCGGCCAGGTTACATCGAGGCCGAGAATGCGTTGGGCAAAACCATGTTCGAAACCCTTATAAAAGCCGCCAATGGTATTTCAGATAGTAAGTATTTTGTGGTAATCTATGGTTTTGGTCTAGGGTCTTTTTTTTATGGAATGGCATTCATCAAACAAAACGAATGGGAAAAATGGATCGGCGCGGCACTAGTGTTCATTGGTTTGCTGAGTCTCTGCTCGTTCGCACGCTACTACTTGGGGGTGAGTTCGCTAAATACCCTTGTGAATTGGTCTTATGAATGGATCTACCCGTACCTGCAGCCTTTAGTGCGAATGGGGATCGGTCTTTGGATTTTCAAAGATATTAAAAAAATGGCGATAGCTGATCCCAATGGTAACGGTTAAGTGCTTAGTGGGCCTAAAAATTACATTGGTATAATCGACCGCACTGCAACAAATCTTAAAACCTTATTAATCGGAGGTCACCACTTCACTGATCTGCAGCACAGGCCGAATATTCGTATAGTTAGGTACGTCGGCCCGAAGTGCCTCAGAATGTGTGTCCATTAAACTTTGACATGTAGCCATGTCGGCAAAGTAAAAATAGCCGATGGCCACATAAGGGGCCATCGTATCGGGTGCGCCGCCGCCCAAACCTTTATCGATGGCCATGGCCTTTAAATCATCTCCGAAAAGACGGGCAGCCATGGGCATATGCTGGTTCGAATAATAGTCCATGTCAAAAGTATTGCCTTCCCCGTTGGGATAAAAGATGGCCACCTTGACCATTCCCTTTTTAACATCGGAAAGATCCCAAGATTCATTACCCTGAAACCCCAATAGAAGAATAACCGCTATAAGCAAGATGCTAAGCTTTGTTTTCATAGTTTGATCGATTTGAAGATTGTTTTAAAGATAAGATAAAAGCTTCATTTTGGCCTCGATTTATTTACCGAACTAATTGTCGTATTTTTAGCGTTCATCATCAAAAACCTAATATCATGAAAAAATTAACACTGTTGTTCTGTGCATCGTTCTTTCTTTGTTTATTTTCAACTTCTGCCCAGGGCGATAAGGCACTGGTACAATCCGCCCTTGAAGACTACGTAAACGCGATATACGATGTCAAACCCGAATTGATCGAACGCAGTGTCGATACCACTTTGCGAAAAATCGGGTATTGGTACGATGAAAAGTCCGGTACGTATAAAGACAACCTACCGATGACCTATCAACAACTTTATGATCTTGCCGGTAAATGGAACAAAGACGGTAAGCAGGTAACAGTTGATTCGCCCAAGAAAATCGAGATTTATGAGGTCAATGACAAGACTGCGACGGGCAAGTTGACCGCTGAATGGGGTATCGACCTTTTTCATCTGGCCAAGGTCAATGGTCAATGGAAAATCATGAATATCATCTGGCAGAGCCATTCCAAAAATTAAAAGAGAATATTCCATGGAGCAACGCATGAAAAGAACCGGTGGTCTGCTGGCGGTCTTAATTGTTTCATTTGCGCAAATGGCCCTAGTAGTTAGGCATGATGTGCCGAATCAGCGTTATATTGAATTGGCCAAAAAATACCCTCAAATTTGCCATTTACCAGATGGCGAGGCCACATTGATCAAAGAAAATTGGTTGCTTACGGCTGCGCATGTAGCCACTATTTTACAAAATGATTTGAAAAAAGGTAACGTACCCAAGATCGGTATTGGGGACCAAAAGTTTGATGCAATACGCGTAGTTTTACATCCCGATTATGAATTGGGTAAGCGATTTATAGCCAATGACATTGCTTTGATCAAAATCAAGGGAAATGTAAAGACCATTCCCGTTGCAAAGCTTTATACCCAAAAAGATGAGGAAGGAGCAATAATTACAATTGTGGGAAGAGGCGATTTTGGCAACGGCCTATCCGGTCCCAAACTAAAGGATAAAGTCACAAGAGCGGCCACGAACCGAATAGAGGGCGTGAGCGACCAATGGATTTCGTTCGACTTTGATGCCCCTGAATCTGAAAACACAACCGAACTGGAAGGCGTAAGTGGCCCCGGGGATAGCGGTGGGCCTGCCTTTTTGGATATCAACGGCGCTCGATACATTGTAGGAGTTAGTTCACATCAGATGAATAATGGCAAAGCTTCAGGGGTTTACGGAGTTACGGAAAACTATGCGCGGGTAAGCACCTATAAAGAATGGATTGAAATGACCGTCAAATGATTTTCATGCCATCTTTCGACAATCGTTGATTTACCCGGTAACTAGGATGCAGTATCAACTCTTCATATCCGTAAACCGGTCTAACTTCAGGTTTTCTACCTTGTATTTCATTCATCACAATTTTTTCCACCCTCGTGCAACTATTCTAAATTCGTATTGTCTTTACAATAACAACGACCGTAATGGGAAGGTTAAAAACATACTGACCTAATTGGAAACCGACATCCGTTTTACGCACCGTGATCTTGTTGAGAAGTGCAAGACCGGCCATGCCAGCTCGCAATACCAGCTGTATTCGCTCTATGTCGATGCGATGTACAATATCGGTATGCGCATGTTGGGCAATAAAGAAGATGCGGAGGATATCGTGCAAGACAGTTTCGTCGATGCTTTTAAAAACTTGGCACGCTTTAAGTACGAAAGCACTTTTGGGGCCTGGCTCAAACGGATCGTCGTCAACAAAAGTATCAACCATCTGAAGGCCAAAAAGGTTCCCGTAGTACCGATGGACGAGCATGAGTTTCATCTGCATGACGAGCCACCCGAACAGATGGAGGAAGTCGAGATCAAAAAAGTAAAGGTCGGTATCGAAAGGTTGCCGATCGGCTATAAACAGATTCTTAGCCTTTACCTGATCGAAGGCTACGATCACATCGAGATCGGTGAAATATTGGGTATTTCGACCTCGACCTCGAAATCACAGTACCATCGAGCGAAGAAAAAATTAGTGGAAATCATAAGCGAATTGTAATGGACAATTTTGAAAAACATATCCGGGAAAATGTGGCGGAATTCGACGAACATAAGGCCGACAGTGCAAAAATGTGGGCCAATATCGCCACTGAACTTAAAACCGAGGCACCCAAGGTCGTTCCTCTTTGGAAATCTTCTTGGGTACGTATGGCGGCAAGTGTCGTCATCCTTTTGGGAGTAGCTGCAATCATCGGCCTTTCCGGAATCGGAAAAGGTTCCGACATAGAAACGACCTATGTTTCCAAAGAACTCATGGACATCGATATGCACTACAAAGGCCTGGTCTCACATCAGGTACAGTTGGTACGGAACCATCCGAAATTATCGGAAGATGATAAGGCCGAGTTTCTCTCTTTTATGGGCGAACTCGACGAAGAATACGAACAATTACGGTTGGAAATGCAAAAAAACCTTGACAATGAATTGGTGTTGGAGGCCATTGTTTCAAACTACAAACAGCGCATTGAATTGATAGAAAAACTGCTACGTCAGATAAACGACTCGAAAATACAAGATGAAGATTATGGATACACTTTGTAAAAAACTATTGTGGATTGCGATGGCGGTCGCCCTTGGGCATGGGGTCACCGCACAAGAACGGGTGTCTAAAAAGTTGGAACGGTCGTACACCATGACCGATTCAGGCGAACTACATCTAGAAAACAAATATGGGAACATCAATCTCTTTGGATGGGACAAAAACGAAGTCTCCATCGTTATCGACATTGAGGTGAACCATCGAAAAAGAGAAAATGCGGAAGAGTTGTTGAAGCGTATCAAACCTATTATTCGCGACAATGATGATTATGTGTCGATAACGTATGAAATCGCCGAAAAAGAGGGCGGATTTTTTGCGAACCTTTTTGAGAAAGCGAATCCCTTTGATTTTGACCGTAGCAATATACAGGTCGATTATACGGTCTACATGCCGGTAAAGGCAGAGCTGGAACTGACCAATACTTTCGGAGATGTCATTATCGAAGATTGGAAAGGGCCGTTGAAGGGAAAGGTCGAGCATGGCGACCTATGGATAAACGATGATCTGAACAAGGCGGATATCGATATGAAGTATGGAAAAATTAGGGCAAAATCGATCGACTATGGAAAGCTGACCCTAAAGAATGGCGACCTTGATATGGAAAACTCGAAGAACTTACGGATCAACAGTAATGGTACTGAGATCTCATTGAATACCATTACTTCGCTTGAATTCGATTCGAACAAAGACGAGGTGACCATCAAGGAAGTTGGTACGATATACGGTAATCTGAAATTCACGACTTTGAAACTTGATCGCCTGTTGACCTCAGTTGATATGACCATGCGGGTCGCCGACTTCAGGGTCACAAAAATTTTAGATCCGAAAACCGATATTGCCATCGCACAAGAATCTTCAGAGATAAGTTTCAACATAACCGGTTTTCAGCACCGTTTTGAGGCTACCATAGAAGAGGGTCTGGTACGCCTTCCGAAATCGTTCGATAACGTAGATTCCAAAATGTTGGACAAGGGCAGAAAATTGCGCGAGATAAAAGCATCGTATGGAAACAATCCCCAAGGAAAAATTACCATTACGGGCCAAAAAGGCATCGTACTTTTAAAGGAACTTTGATGCATTGTATCAATTTCAAAAAAAAAATAAACGGGCGACATGCAACTTTTACTTCTTTGTTTTGTCTATTAAGTTAAATACATCAATCAAAATTATTATCTAATGAAACAATTACAAACGCTATTCTTTTTCACCTTTTTAGGTATTATTTTATCGGGTCATGCGCAGAACGAAGGCCAAGACCGATCCGATGACTATCTGGAATTCAATGACCGTAAGAACGTAGTACACGGCGTCTATTTAGGGCTGGATATGCGTTACGGCCAAATCGATGATAAGGATGCTTATTTGGGTGGCCTAAAGTTGGCCTACGTTGCCAATCAGCAATTCGAGGTCGGCTTTGAAGGCAATTTCATTTACTCGGATCAGGAGTATTTCAATACGGCCCTGGGCGATATCGAAGACCTGATCGGTGCTTATGGCGGCCTGCATCTAGAACCCATACTTTTTAGTAAATCGCTGGTCAATCTGTCATTTCCATTATTGATCGGCGGCGGAGGCGTCGGTTATATTGACCGCGATATTATCGAGAACGACGATATTGACCAGGACCTGACGGAAGATGATTTTGATCCTTTTTTCCTTGCCGAACCTGGGGTCAGCGCCCTGTTCAATATTTCGCGCTACCTGCAAGTCGAGGCGGGTGTGAAGTATCGATTCACCAGTAAAGTGACACTACGCCCAAATGGAATAAATAACCTAAATGGATGGTCTGCAGGAGTCGGAATCAAAGTCGGCGTGTTCAACATGGGCAGAAACCGCTACAAAAAGAACATCGGCGATGAAGAATAAAACCACGGCACAGAAACGGTTTCATGAAACCATCACGACCAAACATGTCTTTACCGAAAACGAACAGGTTTTTATGAAAAGGGATTGGGAAGAATACGACGGAATTGAAGTTGGAGAAGAAATCTGGTACCCCATCAATTTTCAGTGGATTCCGGTAAAGATTTTGGAAAAAAGTTTAACACATCAATCAAATATTCAATAACAATGAAAAAACAAAAATTTTTTATCGCGCTTGCCTTAAGCATGGTGTTACTGAGCTCTTGCGACCATGATAGTATCAGGGCCTCGGGCGAAGTGACCACTTTGGAATACGCCATTCCCGATTATTCAGAAGTAAAAGTTTCAGATGCATTCAATGTCTATGTCACCTTTTCCGATACCGAGGAAAGCATTAACATCGAGGCCAATGAGAACCTTCATAATAAGATAATCGTCAAAAGAGAAGGCAACGCCTTGGTAATACGGTTGAAGAGATTTACAACGGTCAGGGGCAATGCGACCCTCAATGCCTATATTTCAACCAAAAACGTCGCTGCCTTTGATTTGGGCGGGGCATCCCGCGTTACCTTGGAAAATGAATGGGTTCAATCAGACGCCAGAGTAGATCTTTCCGGCGCGTCCGACTTTACGGGAGAGATAGCTGCGGAGCGTTTGTATTTGAATGTCAACGGCGCATCGAATCTGGATCTTTTTGGAAACACCACTTTCCTGAACGCCAAATTATCCGGAAGCAGTAATGTTCGTAATTATGATCTATCGGTCGATAACCTGAACATCGAACTATCGGGTGCAAGCGAGGCCTTTCTTTCGGTCAAGGAGACCATCGATATCAGGGCTTCGGGTGCCAGCGTATTGAACTACAAGGGGAATGCCGCGATCAACAATCAAAAACTTTCGGGATCCTCTGAAATCAGAAATCGGAATTGACGGTCAAAAGTAAGGGTTGGAAATTTAGCGCTATGAGGTGTTTATGAATGCACTTCGACAAGCTCAGTGCGACATTTCCGTCACTTTGCTTTCCGGCCCTTTATTTTCAACCCATATTGTTTTATTGCCAGGTTAAGGGTTAAAACCCTGTTCCCTATAGCTTTGGGGATCTATTGCAATTACCTTGGTTTCTATAGACTTCCGGCGTGCCTGTCATTTCGAACAAAGTGAGAAATCCCATTGTAAATTAAAAACCAAGGGGTTCCTCGTCGCTTCGCTCTGTCGGAATGGCACAGTGCTCAAAAAAAGAATTTAAATCTTATTCATAAGTATGGCTTTAAAATGCATAGTGGTTTATCTATGTCTTTTTTGAAGCTCGTTTTCGATGTCACTTAGGGTAAAACCTTTGGCTTGGAGCAACACCAAATAGTGAAATAACAGATCGGCACTTTCATATAGGAACAAATCGTCATTGTCATCCTTGGCCTCGATAACGGTCTCTACGGCCTCCTCGCCTACCTTTTGGGCAATCTTGTTGATTCCTTTTTCAAATAGGGAAACCACGTACGAATTGTCATTCCGACGTAAGGAGGAATCTTTGGCAGCCTCTTCTTTTCTGTTCCTTATCGTTTCCTCCAGTTGGGATAAAAATCCGAAGTTTGAGCTATTGTTCCCGCCCCAACAGGTATCGCTACCGGTATGACACGTAGGCCCTTCTGGCTTCACGGAAACTAATAGGGTATCGTTGTCGCAATCGACTTTGACATCAATGAGATTTAGAAAGTTACCGCTCTCCTCCCCTTTTGTCCACAACCGCTTTTTGCTACGACTGTAGAAAGTGACCTTTTTGGTTTCTTGGGTCTTTTTCAGAGCCTCCTCGTTCATGTAGCCGAGCATCAATACGTTCTTGGTCATGGCATCTTGAACAATCGCGGGAACTAATCCATCCGGGTTTTTGGCAAAGTCTATTTTCATTTTGTATCGTTGTTCGTTGATGGTTGTTTTTTTGATGTTATCAAGTTATGATCATTTTTTATTCGAAATTAAATTCATGATCCAATTCGTACTTCTAAGCTCTAACTTCTTGCTTCTCCATACTCTTTTGTCCTACGTCTAATATCTTGTCTCTTGGTTCCAGAACTTCCATTATCAATCTCCATTCCCACTTCTCCATTCTAAAACATCAATTCTCCTTAGTCCATTATCGGTGGATTGCGTTACCTACAACCATCTACCGACATCTAATAATTAATTATAATCTTACGGGAATTCCGTTTGCTCGTAATTTTTCTTTAAGGTCCTTGATCGGGATTTCCTTAAAATGGAAAACACTGGCGGCCAGGGCCGCATCTGCTTTTCCTTCTTTGAAAGCATCCTCAAAATGTTGCATATTGCCCGCACCTCCCGAAGCAATAATCGGTATGTTCAATGCCGATGACAATCGCGCCAATGTGTCGTTGGCGAATCCGTTCTTGGTGCCGTCATGATCCATCGATGTAAACAGTATTTCGCCCGCACCCCGTTCTTCCACTTCCTTGGCCCATGAAAAAAGTTCGATTTCGGTCGGAACCTTGCCCCCTACCAAATGCACGATCCACCTACCGTCTATTTGCTTGGCATCGATGGCCACCACGATACACTGCGAGCCAAATTTGGCAACCAAATCGTTGATCAACTGCGGATTTTTTACCGCCGATGAATTTATCGAAACCTTATCGGCCCCATTCTTCAATAATATATCAACATCTTCAACGGATGAAATTCCTCCACCCACGGTAAAGGGAATGTTTACCTTTTCCGCAACATGATAGACCAGCTCGGCCAGGGTTTTTCTTTTTTGTTCCGTTGCCGAAATATCGAGAAAAACGAGTTCATCGGCTCCTTCCCGGCTATAGATCTCGGCAAGTTCAACAGGGTCGCCCGCATCGCGAAGGTCTACAAAATTGACCCCCTTGACCGTGCGGCCGTCTTTGATATCCAAACAGGGTATGATTCTTTTTTTTAACATAAAGCCCCCTCTAGTTCCCCGAATGGGGAGATTTTTTACTCGGACGCAAAGTCCATTTATTTACCTGCATTGCGTTTTCCATCAAACAAGTTTTACCACAAAATTGATAATAACATTTTGCGGTTTAGTTTTTTGTTCCCCCTTTGGGGGTTAGGGGGCTTTTAATATTCAAATCCCTTCCGTTATAAAACCCTAAATCTTTATTTTTCAGTTGTTTGGTCCAAAAAGCGATTTGGCCCGTATGGTACGAATAGTGCTCAACGGCGTGCAAGACCACACCGATTCCCGAAAAATAGAATCCCTGTACTTCACGCTTTCGTATCAGTTGCTCGATCGGGGCATCATTGATGACCCGTTTTGCCGTATCAACGGTTTCGGTCAATTTTTGTAATAGTTCAGCCTTAGTGGGGCCCGAGGTGGTTTCAAACTCCAAATCACGCTCACGCATGTCCTCCGTTTCGCCCAAGGAAGAAATCACATATTGGGTAATATTGCCACAGAGATGCAAGATCAAGTTGCCGACACTGTTCAGGTTTTGGTTCGGCTTTTGCCAAATATCGGCTTCTGACAACTGCGATAACGCAATCGTGTTCATTCGGGTGCTCTCATCCATTCGGTAAAGAGCGTTCTGCACAAATTCTTCGATAATTCTTTTTTCCATGGCTATGCGGATAAAATATAATTTTCAAGTTCTTTCAACCCAATTCTATTTTCATAGATCGCCTTGCCTATGATCGTACCCTCGCAACCGATTGCTGCCAACTTCGGCAGTTCGTCAAAAGCCGAAATACCCCCGGAAGCGATCAGTTTCAAAGGTTTTTTATGTGCAGGGCCTTCATCGGTAGTTCTTGACTGCGCTCGAACTGACCGTAGGATTTTTTCATATAGTTGAAACGAAGGTCCTTCCAACATTCCATCCTTGCTGATATCGGTGCATATAACATATTCGATTCCTTTTTCTTGATACGATTTTATGAAAGGTACCAACTCTTCTTTAGATTCTTCTTGCCAGCCCGAGACCGCCACTTTTTCATGCATTGCATCGGCACCCAATATGATTCTTTCGTGGCCGTATTTTGAAATCCAATCGGTAAACGTAGCCGGGTCTTTTATCGCGATACTACCCCCTGTAATCTGACCGGCCCCGCTTTCAAAAGCGATGCGCAGGTCTTCATCGGTTTTCAATCCGCCTCCAAAATCGATTTTCAAACCGGTCTTCGAGGCTATTTGTTCCAACACTTTGTGATTGACGATGTGTTTTGACTTTGCACCATCCAAATCCACCAAATGTAAATATTGAATGCCGTGGGCCTCGAATTTTTTCGCCACTTCCAACGGATTTTCATTATACACCTTTTTGGTATCGTAATCGCCTTTTGAAAGGCGCACGCACTTGCCTTCGATGATATCGATTGCGGGAATGATTCGCATTACAATTTTATTTTATCAATGGACATCCAATAAGGGGAATCTCCCACTCTTTTAAATCCAAAACGTTCATACAGGCCGTGTGCGTCCTTTGTTTTTAAAGCAACCGTTTGGACTTTTTCGATTACTTCGTGGTCCATCATATGTTTGACCAGTTCTTTGCCCAGCCCTCTACCCTGATATTCGGGAAATATGATGACATCCATCAAATAGGCGAACGCCACATAATCGGTTACAATACGCGAAAAACCCATTTGACCACCACTCGTATTATAAAGTCCGAAACACAGCGAATTATCGATAGTTCGCTGCACCTCTTCCATCGTCCTACCCATGCCCCAATAAGATTCGCGACCGATATATTGCTGGATGGCGGCGATGTTCAATTTGCTTTTGTCGTTGGAGATGTAAAAATCCATATAATCACATTTCAAGAAAATTCTTCAATATACGTTCGCCTATGGCTCCGCTTTTTTCAGGATGGAATTGGGTTCCGAAAAAATTATTCTTCCCCAATGCCGAGCTATACCTTACGTGATAGTCGGTCTCGGCTATCGTTTCATCACATAACCCCGCATAATAACTATGGACCATATATACGTGCTCATTTTCATTTACCCCCTCAAAAAGTTGTGATTTGAGGTCAGTAATAACGTTCCAACCCATTTGTGGTACCTTGACCCCATCGGAAAAGCGGACTACATCGACATCGAAAATCGCGAGACCTTGGGTATCTCCTTCTTCAGAGCCATTACACATCAATTGCATACCGAGACAAATGCCCAAAACGGGTTGTCTTAGTTCGGGAATCACATCTTGTAATCCGGTTTCGCGAAGTTTTTCCATTGCTGAACTGGCTTCCCCGACACCGGGAAAAATCACCTTATCGGCCTTCCGGATCTCATCGGCATCATTGCTAAGAATGGCTTCATAACCCAAACGTTTTAAAGCAAATTTGATACTTTGAATGTTTCCGGCACCGTAGTTTATGATAACAAGCCCCCCTGCCCCCGAAGGGGGAGACTTTTGATTGTTCTTTAAATTCATAATACTATTTTCATCATAGTTTTGGTTCCTCCCCTTTGGGGAGGTCAGGTGGGGCCTATAATATTCCTTTTGTACTTGGCAACACCATTTTTTCGACATCGCGTTTTACCGCCATTTTAATGGACTTTGCAAACGCCTTGAAAATGGCCTCGATTTTATGGTGCTCGTTGGTTCCTTCGGCCTTTATGTTCAAATTGGCCTTTGCGCCGTCGGTAAACGATTTGAAAAAATGGTGGAACATTTCGGTCGGCATATCACCTACCTTTTCGCGTTTGAAATCGGCCTCCCAGACCAACCAATTACGTCCTCCGAAATCAATGGCTACTTGGGCCAGACAATCATCCATCGGTAGACAGAATCCGTATCGTTCGATACCCAGTTTATTGTTAAGGGCCGAACTGAAAACTTCGCCCAAGGCGATACCCGTATCTTCTATGGTATGGTGCTCATCGACCTCCAGATCGCCATCTACCTTGATTTCTAGATCCATTTGACCGTGGCGGGCCAGTTGATCCAACATATGATCAAAAAATGCGAGTCCGGTCGAGATGGCGCTTTTTCCGGTGCCGTCCAAATTCAGCATGATCTTGATATCCGTTTCATTTGTTTTTCTATGAATTTGGGCCACGCGGTCCTTCAATTTCAAAAACTCATAGATTTTCTCCCAATCGTTGCTTTCCAATGCGATATAATCGTTCAATTCTTCCCGCTTGACCGTAATTTCCCCGGTGCCCAAGTTCGTTTCATCATTGATAAAAATTCCTTTTGCGCCAAGGTTTTTGGCAAGCTCCATATCGGTCAAACGATCACCGATTACATACGAATTCTTCAAGTCATAATCCTCCGAAAAATATTCGGTCAACAAGCAGGTGCCCGGTTTTCGGGTATCTGCATTTTCGTGCGGAAAAGTACGGTCTAAAAATACCTTGTCAAATACAACTCCTTCATTTTCAAAGGATTTTAAAATAAAATTATGCACGGGCCAAAACGTTTCTTCGGGAAAAGCGTCCGTGCCCAATCCATCTTGGTTGGTGATCATGACCAGTCTGTAATCCAACTCCTTGGCAATCTTGCCCAGAAAAGTAAAGGCCTTGGGGTAGAATATCATTTTTTCGAATGCATCGATCTGCTCATCGGCCGTTTCCTTGATGATCGTACCATCGCGATCTATGAAAAGAACCTTTGTTCCTCCTGCACCCGAAGTAGGAGTTTTTGCGTTAGGTCTGTTTACATCTTTCTTGTCCATATTTTTAACTTAAATTCTTTAAGGCCGTAACCAATTTTATATTCTCTTCGGAAGTACCGATGGTAAGACGCAAGGTGTTTTCGCATAGTGGTTGTGAACTGCGATTTCGAACCACTACGCCTTTTTTCAACAATTGTTCATACCGCTTATCGGCATCATCGACCTTGACCAACAAAAAATTGGCATCGGAGGGATATACCTTTTTTACGAACGAAACCTTTGGCAAAACCTGGAGCAACAATCTTTTTTGTTCGAGGAGTTCGGTCACTTCGGATTGGATCCTTAAAATATTCGCCACCCGTTTTAGTGCATAGGCCTGTGTCAGTTCATTGACATTATAGGGCGGTTTTATTTTGTTCAATACGGAAATAATAGCTTCGGATGCGATACAAATGCCCAAGCGGATTCCGGCCATGCCGTAGGCTTTTGAAAGTGTCTGGGTTACCACAAGGTTCGGAAATTCTTTCAAGCGCGAGACCCAACTCGTCTGTTCGGAAAAATCGATATAAGCCTCGTCGATGATGACCAATCCCGTAAAACTTTTCAGCAATTTCAAGATAGAAGCTTCATCAAAACTGTTTCCGGTGGGATTGTTCGGTGAGCAGATAAAGATCAGTTTGGTATAAGAATCAACTTGTTTCAGAATGGAATCGACATTCAACTGAAAATCTGTGGTCAATAGAACCTCTCGATTTTCGATATCATTGGTGCCGGCCAATACTTTGTACATTCCATAAGTCGGCGGCAATGTAATGATGTTGTCGGTT
This sequence comes from Meishania litoralis, assembly GCF_042611095.1. Classification (NCBI taxonomy): domain Bacteria; kingdom Pseudomonadati; phylum Bacteroidota; class Flavobacteriia; order Flavobacteriales; family Flavobacteriaceae; genus Meishania; species Meishania litoralis. Next base: position 183,821 of record NZ_JBHFPV010000002.1, on the reverse strand, counting down.
TTGGGCTCGCAGAACGCGCGAAACAACAGATCCAATACTTCGTCACTGCCATTGCCCAAAAGAATGTTCCTCTGGTCCAGCTTCTTCTGTTCGGCCAAGACCGTTTTCAAACCACGTTGTTGTGGATCGGGATACCTATTGACCCCATTGTCGAACGGATTCTCATTGGCATCCAAGAAAACCATCTCGGACCCATCGGAAACATACTCATCGCGCGCCGAGGAATAGGGTTTTAGGCCTTTGACATTTTCCCTGATTATATTTTCTAAATTGAACTTCATTGATTCTTCATTATCGATATTACATCTCGACTGCGCTCGATGTGACAGTTCGGTTCCGATTGACATGATGGTTCAACCATACAACTATTCTAAACTCTTCAATCGCAGTGTAACCGCATTTTTATGTGCCTGCAAACCTTCGGCCTCGGCCATCGATTCAATGGCACCACCGATTTTCTGAATGCCCTCCTTACTTATTTTTTGAAAGGTCATACTCTTCATAAAACTATCGAGGTTTACACCACCATACTGTTTGGCGTATCCGTTGGTTGGCAGGGTATGATTGGTGCCCGAGGCATAGTCACCTGCACTTTCGGGGGTGTAATTGCCTATAAAAACCGACCCCGCATTCTTGATTCCATTACTATAAAAATTTTCATTTTCGGTACAGATAATCAAATGTTCCGGGCCATATTCGTTGATCAGTTCCAATGCATTGGCATCGTCTTCCATAAAGATCAATTTACTGTTCGCTATAGCTTTCCCTGCGATTTCCTTTCTCGGTAGTTCGTTCAACTGAAGTTCCACTTCCCACTCGACCTTATCCAACATCGTTTTTGAGGTAGATACTAAGATTACCTGACTATCTACACCATGCTCGGCCTGGCTCAACAGATCGGAAGCCACAAAGGAAGCATCTGCCGAATCATCGGCAACGACCAATAGTTCGCTCGGCCCCGCAGGCATATCGATGGCCACCCCATATTTAGTGGCCAACTGTTTGGCTACCGTTACGTATTGGTTTCCCGGGCCAAAAATTTTGTATACTTGAGGAATGCTTTCAGTACCAAAGGTCATCGCCGCAATGGCCTGGATTCCACCAACTTTAAAAATCTGCGTTACACCACAAAGATCCGCTGCATATAGAATAGCCGGATCGACCTTACCATCGGAACCTGGAGGTGTACATAAAACCACTTCTTCGCAACCCGCGATGTTCGCCGGAACCGCTAACATCAAAATTGTTGAAAACAAAGGTGCCGTTCCCCCGGGAATATAGAGTCCGACTTTTTGTATCGGCCTTTTTTCTTGCCAGCATCGTACTCCGTTTACAGTTTCGACTTCTACCCTATTTGTTCTTTGGGCTTTGTGAAAGGTCTCGATATTTTTTTTGGCCAGCTGAATTGCATGTTGCAATTCTTGAGAAACCAATGCCTTTGCTTCTTTCAGTTCACTTTGGGCTACTGAAAAATCCTTCAGACGAGCCCCATCGAATTTTTCGGTATATTTTTTAAGAACGGCATCCCCATTTTCGTGTACTTCGGAAAAAATCGATTCAACGGTTTCTTCGATGTCGTCAACAGTTTGGGTAGGCCGTTTTAAAACGGCTTTCCAATCTTCCCTTAATGGATTATATATTTTTTGCATAAGCCCCCTCTAACTCCCCCAAAGGAGGAGGATTCGAAAGCCCCCTCTAACTCCCCCGAAGGGGCAGGGCTTTGTATTATTATATCTATTCATTTTATCTATCATCCTTTATTTTTTTTCTCCTATTCAGAGAAATCGGGTGTAACCTAGAGCACCATTTTCTCGATCGGGCAGACCAAGATACCTTCGGCGCCCGCCTGTTTTAGTTCATCGATAACTTCCCAAAAAGTATCCCGATTGATGACAGTATGTACCGAGCTCCATCCCTCTTCGGCCAACGGCAGTACCGTTGGGCTACGCATACCGGGCAATAGTCTTAAGACCGCATCCAATTTATCGTTCGGAGCGTTCATCAAGACATATTTTGATTGACGTGCCTGTAAAACGGACTTAATCCTGAATTGGATTTTCTTTAGGATTTTCTTTCGCTCTTCGGATATTTTTGGAGAAACCGCCAATACCGCTTCACTTTTCAGCATGACTTCGACTTCTTTCAGATTATTCTTGAACAAAGTACTTCCGCTGGAAACGATATCGCAAATGGCATCGGCCAACCCTATGTTCGGGGCAATCTCGACAGAACCATTGATAATGTGCAATTCGGCCTTTACCCCTTTTTCGTTTAGATAGTTACGGACGGTATTCGGGTAGCTCGTCGCGATACGTTTTCCTTCAAAATCATTAATTGAACCGTATTTCATCGCCTTTGGGACAGCCAACGAAACCTTACATTTTGAAAAGCCCAATTTTTCGACCACGTCGATATCTTCGCCTTTTTCGATCAATACATTCTCGCCAATAATGGCGATATCGACTACGCCATCGCGCAAATATTGCGGAATATCACCATTGCGCAGATAGAATACCTCCAAAGGAAAATTTCTGGCATTGGCCTTGAGCTGATCTTTGCCGTTATCGATCGAGATTCCACAATCTTTTAGCATACTTAGTGAGTCTTCATTGAGCCTTCCCGACTTTTGTATGGCGATCCTTATTTTGGTCATTTTGTTTTTTTTGTGCTCGAGAGAACCAAATTGGTTTAAAAACAAAACCCGTTTGATTTCTCAAACGGGTTATATTTATGTTGTAATACTACAATACATTTTTACCTCGCTTGAGCGCAACGGTAAAAATGATGATGTGTATTATTGTTCCTCATGATGGTGTAAATGTAAAACTTATTTTCAATTCTCAAAAGAAAAGTTCAAAATTGAACATATTCATTGTTCTAAGCTTATAAAGCAAACAAAATCTAGTTATTGCCCAAGATCAATGGCAATCCCGAATCGCCCGAACCTACTACCACGACTTTGGCATTCGGCGATTCCGATAATTTCAAGGTAGCGTCGATACCTTTGTCCTGAAGGATCTTATCGGTAAGCGAGGCACTGAGTATTTTGTTGGCATCGGCCTTTCCCTGCGCCTCGATACGAACTTTTTCGGCCTCTTTTTCTGCAGTGACCAATCGAAACTCATACTCCAAGGACTCTTGCTCTTGTTTTAACTTCCTTTCAATGGCCTCTTTAATGGTTGGGGGTAGCGTAACATCCCTAATAAGCACTTCGTTCAATTGAATGTATTGGTCGTCAACTATTTTCTTGGTTTCCTCATAAATTTCGACCTGTATGGCATCGCGTTTGCTGGAATAGAGTTGCTCGGGCGTATATCGGCCTACAACGCTACGAGCCGCCGAACGTATAGCAGGCAGCAAAATACGCTCTATATATTGTTCGCTTTTTTCTTGGTGCAGCTTTCCCAAGTCTTGATATTTGGGCTGGAACCAAGTCGAGGCATCGAGCTGTATATCAAGTCCGTTTGAAGAGAGTACCTTCATTTTTTCAAATACCTCTTGTTGCCTGACTTCATAAACATATACTTTGTTCCATGGTGCCACAATATGAAAACCCTCTCCCAATGGCGGCTCATCGGTGACGACCCCGCCACCGAAAGTTTTGTAAAGTACTCCCGCTTCACCTGAACCTATGGTAACAGCGGATTTTGAAATCAGAATTACCAATGCGATCAATACGAATACGACTGGTAATGCAATTTTTGGCAATCTTTCCATTCTGTTCTTTTTTATGTTAATCCGTTATACTTTCTAATAAACCATTCCATCGCAAGAGCAGCGACGATCAAGCCCAATAGCACGCGAAAATCGATTAAAGATACGACATTTTTAACGCTACTCTGAATAGGTCTGAAACGCTGGTCGCTTGTTACATTTTCAATCATATCTTCAATCTGGGAAGGAAAAAAAAGCTTACCGCCACTAGTGTTCGCAAGCCGCTCTAATTTTTTATAATCACTTGAAAGAAATTGTTGTTCGACATCGAAATCCAAAATGGTGAAGGATCCCGACTTCGAACGATTTTCTTCTTTTACGGTAAGCGTAAAATCGTATTGCCCCTCACCCAGATTCGAAAGATCTGCTTCATAAACATTTTCTTTCAGCAACATCGGTATTTCGGTCGAAACACCATTGTCTTTGCCCTTGATGCTCAATTGAATGCTGGCATTGGGATCAAAAAGAAACGCTTCATCGAAATACGTCGCCGAAATTTTGACATCATTGCTTCCTTCATAGACTGTACGGTAGTCAACCTGCAACCGCTCCTTTGAGTCATTATCGGATAAATAAACCATCAGTTTTCCAAAAAAATCGTCGAAATTTTTGAAGTCCTGGTTTTCCCTATAACAGTGCATACGCCATTTCCATAGGTTTTCACCCATGATATACGCTTTTTTGTGGTTGCCCAAGTCGGTTACGAACATCAACGGATTATCCATTGCCATACCTTTTATACTCATGTTCAAAAGCACATCGTTCGCACCATATGCCCCGATCAGCTCGGCACCGCTCTCTAAGGGAGGATAGCCTTCGAAGGAATGTTCTGAAATATCGTACTTTGAAAAAGCTGCATTCAGCACCGGTGTAACTTCTTGGACGATACCGTTGTCGTTAACTTCATAATTTTTCTGTATAGAACCGAAAAAACGCCAATCGGTATGCGCTCCATTAACGATAATCGTTGCTGCCTTGCTTCTTTCTATATATTCAAAAACGGCTTTAAAGGTCGTACGCGGTTGATAAAGTACAAAAAGGTCTATTTCTTCGAGTTCTTCTGTCGCAAGCGGCGGTTTCATTACTGAAACGGTGCGTTGCTCATTACTTTCAATTGCCTTGACCAAAGCTCCGATATCCGGATGGTTTATTTCCGAAATTATACCAACGTTCACTTTTTCATCGATAACTTCGACAGCAACGGTTTTGCCATTGTTGATTACATTACGTTCATTTTCCAATGATGCTATCGTTACCTTCACTGATTTCGTACCCACTGAACGCGCCTCCAACAAAGTGCTTACCACCTTGGAGTTCTCATCGTTTGAGAAGGATAGGTTCTCGCGATGCACCACTTTACCATCAACCTGTAAAGAAAGCGACCTAGTCACATTTTGATTACCATTGTACGATACGTAAACTTCAACGGGGTACCTATTCTTTAGGAAGGCAAAACGATTAACGTTGACCTGGTCGACCCTTAAATCCTCATAGCTCGTAGTGTCTCCGACAACAATCGGAAAAACGGGCAGCTTTTCATTGGTACTATAAAATGAATAATCTTTTCCAAGAGTCTGATTGCCGTCGGTCAACATTACGATTGCCGAGTTCGTTTTAGCATAAATATCACCGATTGAAGTAAGGGCCTTAGCGATGTTCGTATTTTTACCCTGAAAATCCAAAGTGTCAGAATCGCTAAGATTGGTATCAAATCGATAATCGCTAACATTGAATTGATCTGTAATATTGGTGCTTCCTTTTATAGAGGCTGTGATTTGATCGATGGTTTCTCGGTCTGATGCGACCGAGGAAGAATTATCGGCCAGAACGATCAAATTGGTTTTTTGCAAAGTCAAGACCTGCTTTGAAAATTTGGGATTTATCAGCAATAAGAGTATTGCCAATAGTGCTATAAAACGCAAAAAGGATAAGATGACCGCTAAATTCCTTCTTTTCTTGGCATACTTGTAGTATTGAAATACAACGACCGCTAAGGCAATAATTCCGGCAAGAACGATAAGGAGGACAGTCTTTGTATCCATTAAAAAAAATTCAATTCAAGTCAAGACATTGCCCCAATAGGTTCTGAATCATAGACTAACTACGGGCTATCTCGATCAAGTCAACATTCCCCCGTCAACATTAAGAACCTGACCTGTAACGTAAGCGGACAAATCGGAAGCAAAGAACAGGCATGCGTTGGCAATATCTTCAGGGGTACCGCCTCTTTTCAACGGAATATTGTCACGCCACCCCTGCACCGTTTTCTCATCTAATTTGTCGGTCATCTCAGTTTCTATAAATCCCGGGGCTATGGCATTGCAGCGTATATTCCTTGATCCCAATTCGAGGGCGACCGACTTCGTGAAGCCTATCATGCCTGCTTTTGAGGCCGCATAGTTGGTTTGACCGGCATTGCCCTTTACCCCAACTACACTGCTCATATTGATTATCGACCCCTTACGCTGTTTTAGCATGGTGCGCTGAACGGCCTTGGTCATATTGAAAACCGACTTTAAGTTAATTTCGATAACCGAATCAAAATCTTCTTCCGCCATTCGCATCAAAAGGTTGTCTTTGGTTATCCCCGCATTGTTTACAAGTACATCGATACCCCCGAAGTCTTCCAATACCTTTGAAACGAGGTTTTCTGAGTCGGCAAAACTTGCGGCATTGCTTTTATACGCCTTGGCCTTGACACCTTTTTCCAAAAGTTCCTTTTCCAACGCCAGAGCCGGAGCTTCACTTGAACTATAGGTAAAGGCGACATTTGCCCCATTTTCGGCAAACACTTTGGCTATGCCCATGCCAATACCCCTACTTGCCCCCGTTATGATAACATTTTTCTTCTCGAGAAGTCCCATTGATATAGTTTTAGTCGGTTTTACCTCAAATATAGGTTTTGTTTCATTCAATGGCCAAAAAAAATCCCGTTGGCTACGGGATTTTACAATTGCTTTAACCAGAAATCAACCCATTACTTCCTTTACTTTTTTTCCGATTTCGGCTGGGGAATCAACAACATGTATACCGTGTTCCCTCATAATCTTTTTCTTAGCCTGGGCGGTGTCATCACTTCCACCTACGATAGCGCCTGCGTGGCCCATGGTCCTTCCAGCAGGAGCTGTTTCACCTGCAATAAACCCTATGATAGGTTTTTTGCTGCCGCTTGCTTTATACCACTTAGCCGCATCGGCCTCCAATTGTCCTCCAATCTCGCCGATCATCACCACACAATCCGTTTCAGGGTCATTGATCAACAATTCAACGGCATCTTTGGTGGTTGTACCAATAATGGGGTCGCCACCGATACCTATCGCGGTCGTAATGCCCAAACCTTGGCGTACTACCTGATCGGCAGCTTCATAGGTCAGAGTTCCGGACTTAGATACGATTCCAACATTTCCTTTTTTGAACACAAAGCCGGGCATAATGCCCACTTTTGCCTCTCCCGGGGTTATGACCCCCGGACAATTAGGGCCCACCAGACGACAGTCCCTATGCTTGATATAGTCAAAAGCCTTGACCATATCGGCCACGGCTATGCCTTCGGTAATGGTGATGATAACCTTGATTCCCGCATCGGCCGCTTCCATTATTGCGTCGGCCGCAAAGGCCGGGGGAACAAAAATTATGGTAGTGTCGGCACCAACTTTTTCAACGGCTTCTTCGACGGTGTTGAATACAGGTTTTCCCAAGTGCTGTTGTCCTCCTTTTCCCGGCGTCACACCTCCAACGATATTGGTTCCGTATTCGATCATCTGTTCGGCATGAAAGGTGCCCTCGCTACCCGTAAAGCCTTGTACAATAATTTTCGAGTCTTTGTTGACTAAAACGCTCATTTGGTATCTGGTTTCTTGTTATTCAAATTCTTATTATGCAAAAGTATGTGTTTGGCAATGATTTCTAAAGAAATCGAATCTATTATTCTTCTTCCAATTTTTTTATAATGTCAGGAATCTTTTTAATGTAAGCAAGTTGTTTCAACTTTTCCCTTGATTCTTGAATGGGTGTTCCGAAATAGCTCTTGTCTCCGGGCACTGATTTTGTGACTCCTGTCTGGCCCATGATTATGGCATTTTTACCAATGGTAATACCGCTGTTCGTGCCAACTTGCCCCCATAGCGTAACCCCATCTTCGATTACGACACAGCCCGCAATGCCGGTTTGGGAAGCGATCAAGCACCTTTCGCCAATTTCGGTGTCATGGCCAACATGTACTTGATTGTCGAGCTTGGTTCCTTTTTTGACGGTAGTATCGCCCGTAACCCCTTTGTCAATGGTGCACAATGCCCCTATCTCAACATCATCTTCCAATACGACACGCCCGCCCGAGATCAACTTGTCAAAGCCATTGGGGCGTTTTTTGTAGTAGAAGGCATCTGACCCCAAAACAGACCCGGCATGAACAATAACATTGTTACCGATAACACAGTTGTCATAAATCGAAACATTGGCATGAATGATACAATCATTTCCGATCACAACATTGTTTCCGATAAAAGTATTAGGTTGTATTACGGTATTTTTACCGATTTTGGCGGAAATCGCTATTGAATCTGCCGCTTTTTCAAAAGGCTTGAAAAATTGGGTCAACACATTGAAGTCGCGAAACGGATCTTCCGATAAAAGCAGGGCCTTGCCTTCTGGACATTCTACCTCTTTGTTGATAAGGACGATGGTTGCCTTGGATCTTAACGCCTTATCGTAATACTTTGGATGGTCTACGAAAACGATCTCACCCTCTTTTACAACATGGATCTCATTCATGCCGAGCACGGGAAAATCGTCAGGCCCCACCGACTTGCAACCTATAATAGTTGCGATTTGTTTTAGGGTATGGGGTGTGTGAAATCTCAATTGATGATTTTTTGGAACCTAGTCTTTGACCCTTTCCATATAGGAACCCGATGCGGTATCGACTTTTATCTTATCGCCTTCATTGATGAACAAAGGTACGTTTACTTCTGCGCCGGTTTCCACTTTTGCCGGTTTGGTGGCATTGGTAGCCGTATTGCCCTTGACCCCGGGTTCGGCATAAGTAACTTCTAAAATCACACTTGCAGGCATGTCGACCGAAAGCGGCATATTGTCTTCGGTATTGAAAAGAATCGTAACCACTTCTCCTTCCTTCAACAATCCAGGAGCGTCCAACGTGCTTTCTTGGAGGGTGATCTGATTGTAATCGTCGGTATTCATAAAATGATAGGTTTCGCCATCGGCGTACAAATACTGATAAGAACGCGTCTCAACACGTACATCCTCAATTTTATGGCCGGCCGAAAAAGTATTGTCCAAAACCTTTCCATTGGAAACGCTTTTAAGCTTGGTTCTAACAAATGCGGGACCCTTCCCGGGTTTTACGTGTAAAAATTCGATGATCTTGTATATATCGTTATTGTAACGAATACAAAGTCCTTTTCTAATGTCTGATGTTGATGCCATATATTTATGTTGTGCTAAAATATCCTTTCATTATCCCACGCTGGGAATCACGAATAAACTGAAGAATTTCGTCCCTTTCTGGAGTGGCCTCCATTTCCGCTTCGATAATTTGAACCGCCTGGGTATTGTTGTAATGTTTCTGATATAAAATTCTATAGATGTTCTGTATTTCGCGTATTTTCTCTGATGGAATGCCACGTCTTCTTAGTCCTACCGAATTAATACCGACATATGACAAGGGCTCCCTGGCCGCTTTCACGAAGGGGGGGACATCTTTACGCACCAAAGAACCTCCGGTAACAAAGGCATGCTGCCCGATCGAAACAAACTGATGTACGGCCACCAACCCAGCCAGAATGACGTTATCGCCAATCGTCACGTGCCCTGCCAAGGTAGAGTTGTTCGAAAAAATACAATTGTCGCCAACGACACAATCGTGGGCGACATGGCAATACGCCATAATCAAACAATTCTTTCCAATAACGGTCTGGTTTCGATCCGAGGTGCCCTTATGAATGGTCGCGCATTCACGAATGGTGGTGTTGTTCCCTATCGATACGGTGGTTTCTTCTCCTTTGTATTTAAGATCCTGAGGTGGGGCCGAAATAACGGCACCGGGAAAAATATTACAGTTCTTCCCTATACGCGCACCTTCCATAATGGTCACGTTGGAGCCGATCCAAGTACCCTCTCCTATGGTAACATTATTATGTATTGTCGTAAATGGTTCTACGACGACATTCTTGGCGATTTTCGCTCCGGGGTGTATATAGGCTAACGGTTGGTTCATTCTAATCGCCTTTAACCTTGATTATTTGGGCCATTATTTCTGCCTCGGAGGCAAGTTTGCCATTCGCGTAGGCTTTTGCATGCATTTGACATATGCCTCGACGAATAGGCTGCATCAGGTCTAACTTAAAAATCAAAGTATCGCCAGGAACGACCTGTTGTTTGTAACGTACCTTGTCGATCTTCAGCAGGTAGGTCAAATAGTTTTCGGGGTCTGGCACCGTGGTGAGTACCAAAATACCGCCTGTTTGCGCCATTGCCTCTAATTGAAGTACCCCGGGCATGACAGGAGCCCCAGGAAAGTGGCCCACAAAAAAGGGTTCGTTCATGGTCACGTTCTTAAGCCCTATTACATGAGTATCGGATAACTCCAATATCTTATCGACCAAGAGAAAAGGGGATCTATGGGGCAACATTTCCATAATCTTGGTCACGTCCATCAAGGGAGGTTTGTTCAAGTCGATATCGGGAATGTTGTTGCGTTTTTCGGTCTTAATAATTTTGGACAGTTTTTTGGCGAAGAGGGTATTGACATAATGACCGGGCTTGTTGGCAATAACCTTTCCACGAATTCTCGTGCCAGCCAATGCCAGATCACCAATGACATCAAGTAATTTATGCCTAGCAGCCTCATTCGGTTGGTGCAATACAAGATTGTCCAATATCCCGTTAGGTTTTACCGAAAGCTTTTCTTTTTTGAAGGCTTTTTCCAATTTTTTCATCGTCGTATCGGAAATCTCCTTGTCTACATAGACGATGGCATTATTGAGGTCACCACCTTTTATGAGTCCATGCTCAAGAAGCATTTCCAACTCATGTAAAAAACTAAAAGTGCGGGCATCGGCAATTTCTTCTTTGAAATCGGAAAGCTTTTCCAAGGTCGCATTCTGTGTGCCCAGTACTTTGGTTCCGAAATCGACCATGGCCGTAACTTGATAGGTATCTGCCGGAATAACCGTTATCTCGCTGCCCGAAGCCTCATCTTTATATGAAATTACTTCCTTTACAATGTATTCGTCACGCAACGCTTCTTGCTCGACTATGCCCGCTTTTTCCAAAGCTTCAACAAAAAATTTGGAAGATCCGTCCAAAATTGGAGGTTCTGGGGAATCAAGCTCGATGAGCACGTTATCGATTTCCATACCGACCAAAGCGGCAAGCACGTGTTCCGATGTCATAATTTTGACCCCTCTTTTTTCAAGGTTCGTGCCACGTTGCGTATTCACCACATAGTTGGCATCGGCCTCGATAATCGGTTCGCCTTCAAGGTCGACGCGTTTGAAGGCATAACCATGATTTTCAGGTGCCGGAACGAACCTTAACGTCACGTTCTCCCCTGTATGCAGGCCTACACCTTTTAAGGTGGCCTCAGTGGCTATTGTTCGCTGTCTAGTTTTTGTCGTGCTCACCGTCAATCCTTTTTTTCAATTTGGTTAATAGCATTCACAATTTTTGGTAGATTTTTAAAATGGACGTATGATTTGTTATAATCGCCGTAATTTATAGCGGGAGACCCCTGCAGTACTTCACCGTTCTTGACATTTCTACCGATACCTGACTGTGCCTGTATCTTTACATGGTCTCCTATTGTAATGTGGCCCACAATTCCCACCTGTCCACCGATCATACAATGCTTTCCGATTTTGGTGGATCCTGCGATTCCGGTTTGGGCCGCAATGACCGTATGTTCCCCGATTTCAACATTGTGGGCAATCTGAATCTGGTTGTCAAGCTTTACCCCTTTTCGCAATATTGTAGAGCCTAAAGTCGCCCTGTCTATTGTAGTTCCGGCACCCACATCTACGTCATCTTCAAGTACCACATTACCTGTTTGGGGCACTTTTTTGAACGATCCGTTCTTGTTCGGCGAAAACCCGAATCCGTCCGCCCCAATAATTGCACCACTGTGAATAATGCAATTATTGCCTATTATTGTTTCTGAATTGATCTTGGCACCTGCCAAAATCACTACATTGTCGCCAATATTGACATTGTCACCGACATATACGTTCGGATAGATTTTCACGCCATTACCAATGCTGACATTATTGCCCAAGTAAGCAAAGGCGCCCAAGTAAAAATCCTCTCCGTAAGTGGTCGATTCAGAGATATATACCGGGTTTTCCAGGCCGACCTTCGTATTTTTGACTTGATTGTAATACTCCAATAATTTTGAGAACGATTCATAGGCGTCATCAACTTTTATGAGCGTTGTCTCAAGGCCATGTTCTGGAATAAAATCTTTATTGACAATGGTGATCGAAGCTTTGGTGGTATAGATGTACGAAGTGTATTTGGGATTGGCCAGAAAAGTAAGTGAGCCTTTTTCACCTTCCTCGATTTTAGCGAGTTTATGAACGGCTATCTCTGGATTTCCTTCGATTTCACCCTCCAGAATACCCGCAATCTGACCAGCTGTAAACACCATGGGCACAAAAGTAAGAAAAATAGTTATACAGATTCCTTGGGGTAACACATATAATATTTGATCACTTTTTTAGAGAGCGCTTTCAAGTTCAATTGATCGGATGCCTTGGCCACATCGACCAATTTTCCATTCTTTTTCAAAATATTGATGTTCTGCCTATCACGATCGTAAGCTTGATTTTCAATGATGCCCGAAAAAACGAAATATGAGGTCTCTTCATCGGTTAGGCGGTGCCGTAATTTGAACGCTTGAAAATGTTCATCTAACTTAGCTTTGTCAATCGGCCGGTTTTTTAATTTGATGTTCAGCAACCTGCGGTTAATGACCATTTGACACAATCTGGACAGTACAAAATCAGGATGGTCTTGCCACTGCTTGACGGCTGCCAATAGGTCAATATCATCCATTTGCGCAAATCTGACCAATACCTCTTTATCAAAGTTTTCTTGGTTTATTCGTTTCGATATAAAGTAGTAGAGCGTGCTGTCGCAGTTTACCACCACTCCATTCGACACCAACCCTTTTACCCTTTTCAAAATAAGTATGAGCAACTGTTCTGCGACCAAACCTGTTTTATGCAAATAAACCTGCCAATACATGAAACGTCTGGCCATTAAAAACTTTTCGACCGAGTAAATGCCTTTTTCCTCCACCACAAGATTGCCGTCGATCACGTTCAGCATGGTAATCAAACGCTCGGCATTGATATTACCCTCGGCCACACCGGTGTAGAAACTGTCCCGCTTTAGATAGTCGAGACGGTCCATATCCAGTTGACTCGATACTAAATGGTTCAGGAATTTTTTTGGGTGACGACCTTTGAATATTTCAATGGCGAGCGTTAAACTTCCGTTAAACTCACGGTTCAGTTGCTCCATAAAAAGTAATGAAATCTGCTCGTGCGAGATATTTTCCACCAGACTATGTTCCATAGCATGTGAAAAGGGGCCATGCCCGATATCATGCATAAGTATCGCACATAAGAGGCCGGCCTCCTCCTCATCAGTAATTGCAACACCTTTAAAACGAAGTACTTGTATCGATTGGCCCATTAAATGCATACTGCCCAAGGCGTGGTGAAAACGGGTATGATGGGCACCTGGGTAAACCAAATACGAAAGCCCCATTTGTGATATGCGGCGAAGTCTCTGAAAGTACGGATGTTCAATCAGGTCGAAAATAAGGGGGCTGGGAATTCTAATAAATCCGTAAATTGGATCATTGAAAATTTTAAGCTTCTTTGAGGTTGTCAAAACGGTTTTCGATTTGCTTAATTCATAAGGCAAAGTTAACCAAAAGCATGACTATCGAATTTGCAAAATTGCGAGTTTGACGATTTAGCAAAGTATCATGTGATAATATTGTCAACTTCATAACCCGATAACCCTTGCAAAAAAATGAATGAAATAACCATTCTCTGGGTCGACGATGAAATCGATTTGCTAAAACCCCACATCTTGTTCCTAGAAGGAAAAAACTACAAAGTAATTACCTGTAAAAGTGGACAGGAAGCCCTTGAAGAATTGGAGAACCAGCGCATCGACATTGTTTTTTTGGATGAGAACATGCCCGGCATATCGGGATTGGAGACCTTGAACGAAATCAAGATCATCGATTCTTCGATACCCGTTGTCATGATCACAAAAAGTGAGGAAGAGTTTATAATGGAAGAAGCCATTGGCTCAAAAATTGCCGATTATCTAATTAAACCAGTGAATCCCAATCAAATACTTTTATCACTCAAAAAAAACTTGGACCACTCGCGATTGGTATCCGAAAGAACTACGGCCAATTACCAACAAGAATTTAGAAAAATTGCCATGGACCTTTCAATGGTCAATAGTGTCGAAGAATGGATCGACCTCTATAAAAAACTGATTTATTGGGAGTTGCAGCTTGAAGAAATCGAAGATAAGGGCATGTTCGAAATATTGGAATCGCAAAAGGTCGAGGCCAATAACCAATTCGGAAAATTCGTCGAAAAAAATTATGCCGATTGGTTCGTTAATCATGATGGCCCCGTAATGTCACACACCTTGTTCAAAGAGTGGATTGTACCGGAAATCAAGGACAGGCCTACCCTTTTGGTCGTGATCGATAACTTACGCTACGACCAATGGTATGCTTTTGAAGACACGGTAAGTTCGTTTTTCAAAAAGACCAAAGAAAAATCGTATTTCAGCATTTTACCTACCGCGACCCAATATGCGCGCAACGCGATTTTTTCGGGATTGATGCCATTGGATATGGAAAAAAAATATCCGCAATGGTGGAAAAATGATACCGATGAGGGTGGAAAAAATCTTTTTGAGAACAAATTTCTCAATGAACAGATCAAACGATTAGGACTTGATATAAAGTGGGAATATCATAAAATCAGCAGTCTGAAACAGGGAAGACAGTTGTCACAAAATTTTAGATCTCAAAAAGACAACGACCTTACCGCCATAGTATATAATTTCGTCGATATGCTTTCACATTCAAAGACCGAAATGGATGTTATCAAAGAATTGGCATCCAACGACAAGTCATATCGTTCGTTGACCCAAAGTTGGTTCAAGAATTCCCCGCTATTGGAAATCATTCAGCAAGCCCAGGGAATGGGCATGAAACTGATCATCACGACCGACCATGGAACCATCAATGTAAAGCAACCGTCAAAGGTCATCGGCGACAAGGATACCAGTCTAAATCTGCGCTACAAAACAGGTCGAAGCCTATCTTATGAAGAAAAGGATGTTTTGGAGGCCCGTGATCCGCGCCGTATTCATTTACCAAGCATAAACATGAGCAGTTCGTTTATTTTTGCGAAAAATGACCTTTTCTTTGCATACCCGAACAACTATAACCATTATGTAAATTATTACCGAAACACCTATCAGCATGGCGGCGTATCTTTGGAGGAAATGATCATTCCCTACATTGTGTTAGAACCAAGATGAAAAGTATATTAGCAATTCAATGCTTCAACGACAGATTTACTTCGAACTCTTTGTCGTTGTTGCGGCAAGTAGAATTAATGAAATCGTAATGTAGTGCTGTCAAAACATTATAACATCGGGCAATTAAAAGAAACCGCCGAGCTAATATTAAATGCCGCTACCTCAAAAACTTTATGTTTTTATGGCACCATGGGTGCGGGCAAGACAACATTGATCAAAGCATTGGTCAAGCAACTGGAGGGACACGACACGGCCAATAGCCCTACCTTTGGCATTGTCAATGAATATCACTTTCAAGAAGGAAATCTTTTAGGGTACCATTTTGATTTTTACCGCCTTAATGATGAAACCGAGGCCTTGGATTTGGGGCTCGAAGATTACTTGGCCCAAGACTGTTGGGTCTTTATGGAGTGGCCTGAAAAAATACCCTCTTTTCTACCGATCGAAAGGACTGAGATCCAAATTGAAATTTTGGACGAGGTAACTCGTGAACTTCATATCACCAACATTTGAACTCGACCATACTTAAATACATCCCTTAAAAAGAGAGGGTCTAAAAAATACGATCGAATGTCATATTGAGCCTGTCGAATTATTCTGACTTATTGACCGTAAATAATTTGGGTTTTGACAAGATCAACCTGACAATAGGTTTAAATTGACTTTTTTAGATGCCCTCTTTTATCCCGTAATTCCGATGAAATGCATTTTTTTGGGACAAAATGTTTAATTTTTCCGTTGAAATACACATTTTAATAGTTTTTATTCTTACATTCGCAGCAAGTAGTTGTAAGAATTCTAAACTAAAAACCCCAAAAAGATGAACACTAGAAAAATTTTATTCGCCTTGATGGCCAGTTTTGCATTATTGGCCGCTTCTTGTACACCAAATACCGCCGAGGACGATTTGTACGATAATGGCGTAGATAAGACCAAAATACCATCTCAAAAGGATTAAGTTTGGAGGGTTAGGCGTATCACCTAAAGCAACAAACATTTATAGTTAGAGGAAACTTGACGATTTATTTAAGTTGTAGATGGTGGGTTAAATACTGCACTTAATCGATTTTAACGTATTTAGTAATTAGGGCAATCAATAAATTGCCCTTTTCTTCGTTACAAGAATTAATGCCATAATGTAATTCCAAGGTACGATGAAGAAGAGATTGTCAGAAAAAAGTGCTAAGGCCAAAAGAAGGCTCCTGATTGATTCTATTGGTATATTCCTAATTATTATTTCTCCTTTCGTCTTTAAATTACATCAATATCTTCCCGGCAACCCAGAAGCAACAATAGAATTTCTTGGCCTTACGTTCGATCGAAATGGTTTTGCAGACCTGAGTACCTATGGTTGGTTTCTTTTGAGTAAAATAGTTCCTTTCTACCTGTTGATAATGTGGTTTTTCACCTGTAAGCATTGGTGGTATCACATTATTTTAATCCCTATTTCGATGTATGCCTTTCAACTTTTCGAGGTAATCTATTCGGATGACAACATTGTTGACACGGACAACTTGCTTTGGCTCTTACCCGTTTGTATGGTAGTAATACCCTTCGTTTATTTGATTCGGATTAGATTATACGACCGTCATGTGCATGGTATCGATTTAGAGGCCATGGAAGCCGAATTGGAAATGCTTAGGGAAAAACATAAGGATAACGACTCATCCCCTGCAAATAAAGACATTGAGGAAGACCCCGTTGATCTTACCGAGCTATCATTTTCGGAAAGAATCGATTATTTATTGTCAACAAAAAAATTGGAATCGTATTTCAAGCAATTTCAACACTACGTACAGAATCATCTTCACTTAAAATTCTAGAGAGTAGTTGATGTTATAGCCCTTCGTTTCATCAAAAAAGTGTAATTTTAATTTTCTTGCTGCTATTGCAGTCCCTGACTTTATTTTGATTACATGGATCGACCAACTTCGCCATTTAGCAGGCAGCAATTGCTTCCACAAGAAGAAACCCTAGAGGTCTTAAAACAAAAAGGTGAACTTTTCATTGGTATACCAAAAGAAAACCAATATCAGGAAAAGCGTATTTGTCTAACCCCCGACGCCGTCAACGCGATTACGGCGCACGGGCACCGTGTACTTATTGAGGCGGGGGCCGGTGAAGGTGCCCATTATTCAGACATCGAATACACCGATGCCGGGGCCGAAATCACCAAGGACACCAAAAAAGTTTTTGGTTGCCCCTTACTTCTAAAAGTCGAACCGCCGACTTTGGCCGAAATCGATCTCATGAACCCCCAGACCACCATAATATCGGCATTGCAGATCAAAACACAGTCAAAGAACTATTTTGAGGAATTGGCAAAAAAAAGGATAACGGCCGTGGCGTTCGAATATATTCGTGATGAAGACGGTAAGTACCCTGCTGTGCGGTCACTAAGTGAAATTGCGGGAATATCCTCGGTGCTCATTGCTTCGGAGATCATGTCGAAGACCAACAAAGGCAATGGACTTATGTTCGGAAATATAAGTGGGGTGCCTCCCGTTGAAGTTGTTATCATCGGTGCCGGTACGGTCGGTGAATTTGCGGCAAGATCGGCCCTCGGCCTTGGCGGAAATATTAAGGTGTTCGATAATTCGATAACCAAATTGCGTAACATTCAGACCAATCTTAAACAGACCGTTTATACATCGACGATCCAGCCCAAAAACCTCCTAAAGGCTTTAAAACGTTGTGATGTCGCGATTGGAGCCACTAGGGGAAAAGACCGCGCGCCCGTAGTTGTTTCCAGCAGTATGGTCGAGCATATGAAGAAAGGGGCCGTGATCATCGATGTCAGTATCGATACGGGTGGCTGTTTTGAGACCAGCGAGATAACCACTCATGACAAACCTACCCGCGAAAAATTCGGGGTCATTCATTATGCCGTACCCAATATTCCATCAAGGTACCCGAAAACAGCGTCAATTTCTATCAGCAATATCTTTACGCCCTACCTATTGAAGCTCGGAGAGGATGGTGGACTCGAAAATTCACTACGGTTCGACAAGGGTTTGCGAAATGGGCTGTATCTTTACCACGGAATTTTGACCAATAAATCGGTCGGCGAATGGTTCGACTTGCAGTACAGCGATATTAATTTCCTCATATTTTAATCAAAACAATGGCTTTTTTAAAGCGTTTGGGATTTTACCTTCTCGGGCTTTCTATAGGAATGGTTTTTTTGGCATTCTTCTTCAAGAAAAAATCGGAAGAAACCGGGGTTTCTTTCTGCTATCTGCCCAATTGTAGAACATTAAAGGATATTAGGTCGAAACCTTTGGAATATTCAGATCGGATTTCTGATATGATCGCCGATAAAATAATAGATTCAACCGATATAGCACATTTTTTTCTTGAAGGGGATGTAGATTTTGGAAGCAGCGATACCAAATCAAAGCCTTGTAAATTCTACTTTATAGAGGGCGAAATCAACAACGGGCCTGCCGTACTCGAAGTCAAGAACTGCGAAGATAAAGTCGTGGCGGTCGATCTGCATCAATAAAGCCTGGCAGAATGGCACTGGATTCTTTTGTGTATCGACTATATTTTCCGTCGCTTGCGTTCTTTTTTCAATAAGGATAGCTCTCGTGTTGTCTGGCCGGCAACCGAAGTATTTTCTTCCGCCCTTCTTATCAGATAGGGCATCACATCGCGCACGGGGCCGAACGGAAGGTACTTGGCCACATTATATTTTTTTGCGGCCAGGTTGAACGATATATGATCGCTCATACCATAGAGTTGACCGAACCAGATTCTTGGGTCTGAGTTGGCAATTCCTGCCTCTTTCATGAGCTGCATTAATTTGTAGCAACTTTCTTCATTATGAGTTCCCGCAAAAAGTGATATATCGTCAAGATTATCTATCATATAGCTGACGGCAGTATCAAAATTTTCATCGGTTTCTTTTTTCGATGCACAGATAGGGGAAGGATATCCTTTTTTCTCGGCCCTTTCATTCTCTTTTTCCATATAGGCCCCGCGAACCGCTTTGATTCCGATTTTAAATCCGCCTTCCTTAGCTCTTTGATGTAAGGCCTTGAGATAGTCAAAACGGTCCCACCGGTACATTTGCAGAGTATTGAACACGATGGTTTTCTTCTTGTTGTACTTTTGCATCATAGCTTCGGTCAAAGTATCGGCGGCATCTTGCATCCAGCTTTCTTCGGCGTCTATTAGCAACGATACGTCCAAATCATAGGCTTTTTTACAGGTCTTGTCGAAACGTGCCACTACCCGGTCCCATTCCGCTTGTTCCGAAGCATCGAGTATTTTTCCTTCCCCTATTTTTTTGAAAAGAGCGATTCGACCATACCCGGTTGGTTTGAAAACGGCAAAGGGAATGGCCTCTTTTTCTTTCACAAAGGTGAGTACTTTCAGGATCATCTGAAGTGCATCGTCCAAAGGGTCTTCGGTATCCTTTCCCTCGACCGAATAATCCAAAATGGAACAAACTCCTTTTCCCCACATCTTATCAACTACCGGAAGGCAGTCAATTTCGTTGACCCCTCCGCAAAAATGGTCAAAAACGGTCGCACGAATCAGACCTTCGACGGGCAAGTGCGCCTTAATGGCAAAATTGGTCACAGCGGTACCCATGCGCACCAAGGGCTCGTTCGCTATCATTTTGAACAAAAAATAGGCACGCTCCAACTCAGAATCGGTCTTCAAAGCGAACGCCGTTGCAGTATCCTCAAAAATCCTGTCCATTTTTGTCGATTTTTTAGCGACCCAAATATAAAGACGTTAATTGTATTCTTTTGATAAAAATTAACCTTTATTTTGTGTCATAATCCTGATGGATAAACCGTTTTATGAAAGCCATGCAAAGAACCGACAAGCACTCGATTATCACATCTGAATACGCCGTGTATTTTAACACTCTTGCTTTTCAGGCACTTAATGAGCACTTGAAAAAGATCGCGTACTCAAAAATATTCATACTGGTGGACGAGAATACGAAAAGACATTGTCTACCCCTATTCTTTCAAGCGGTAAGCGGTTCAAAATCAATGCAGATCATAGAGATAGTTTCTGGCGAAGCCAACAAGAACATATCAACTTGTCTTAACGTTTGGAATACGCTTTCTGATTTCGATGCCGATCGTAAAAGTCTTTTGATAAACCTTGGGGGCGGGGTAATAACGGATTTGGGCGGTTTTGTGGCCTCCACTTTCAAGAGGGGCATTAAATTCATCAACATACCCTCTACTCTCTTGGCCATGGTCGATGCTTCGGTAGGAGGAAAAACGGGTGTAGATCTTGGTGCCTTAAAGAATCAGATCGGGGTGATCAACCAACCTGAAATGGTTCTTATAGTGACCGATTTTCTTTCGACCCTTGAACCACGACAGCTTCAGAGCGGCTTTGCCGAAATGCTGAAACATGGATTAATACTGGATCCCCAATATTGGAAAATACTTAATAAGGTTTCCGATTTCAATGGTTTGGACGAGTCGATCCATAAATCGGTTCAGATCAAAAACCATGTGGTCATGAAAGATCCGACCGAACTGAACCTTAGAAAAGTCTTGAACTTCGGCCATACATTGGGACATGCTATCGAGTCGTATTTTTTGGATAGTGAATCGCACGAACTCTTGCTGCATGGCGAAGCCATTGCCATAGGCATGGTAATGGAAGCATATCTTTCTTATAAACTAACAGGGCTTCCTGAAAATGAATTGACCGAAATCACGACGTCGTTCGTAGGTCGGTATGGCAAAGTAGAATTTTTGAACGATGACATCAAGCAAATTCTATCCCTTTTAAAATTTGACAAGAAAAACAGCCATGGCAATATCAACTTCGTACTTCTTGAAACCATCGGATCTCCTAAGATCGATGTCCGTGTTCCTGAGAATTTACTAGTGGAAGCCTTTGCTTACTACGCGGAACAATAACTTCATATACTAAAATCTACATTTGACAACTCTTTGCGCGAACCAATCTGAAAAATATATAGATTGGTTGAAAGTTTTCGTTATCGGTATAACTGTTCAAAACGATTAAACTGAAGATGTGATTAACCGCTTTGTCTAACCAACAAGCCAAACGACCTACTTATGTTACGTAAAATTGTAGATTACAAAAAGTTGGACCACCAGTTGGCCGCATTACTGATCGAGACCTACCCCGACGGGTACGGAGATGACGATATCATATCGTTCAAGAACCTTAGCGGTGAAATTGTAGAAGCCGTAGAGTTAAGGACGGACGATGTCATGTACCTTGTCAAAATCAGCAAAAGTTTGGCGAACTTTATTTCGAACTTCGAAGACAACATTGAAAAAGAACTGGAAATCGACGAGGAGGTCGACGCGGACCCAGTGCTTGAAGAAGTTGATTCAAATGGTATGGAGCTGGAAAAGGGCATCGATTCTGATACCGAAGACGAGTTCGACTTTGACTAAGCCTTCAGGTATCTTTCCCTTATAACATTTCTGTGATAGCGCTGATGGCCACATATTACAAAACCCAATGCAGCAACGCTCCATTCCAGATCACTGGCCAACCCTTTTAGCTCAAGCTTACTTCTATCGAGATTAGCAAAAAGTGCAATCGTAGATCTGCGAACCGTTTTGTATTCTTCGATTATACTTTCTTTGGTATATCTTTTTGTATTAAGACCGGCAACATAAAGGTCTTGTTCGAAACCTGGCAATGGTGTTTTGTCCCCACGACAAAAACGCAGGGCCCGATACTGAAAAACACGTTCAGAATCGATTATGTGCAATAGCACTTCGGTAATTGTCCATTTGCCTTCGCCGTACGAATAGTCCATTTGATCATCCGGGATGCTTTCAATGAACTTTGGGAAGTTGTTCATCTGCCTCCTGAGCATGTCCATCAATTCGACATCACCCAATGTATCAATATACTTTTTATAGAATGGTTCTGGTAAGGGAAGTATTATGTCGGTGGTTCTCATAGCTAAAAAAGTTCCGGTTACGGAACATGGTCAGAATTCGACGATAAATCTTTAGTGCTATATTTCGTTAAAAATCGTATGCATCAATCTTTTTTTATCATTGATGCTTTCTTCCAATGAAATCATGGTTTCGGTACGACTTATTCCATCAATGTCGTCGATCTTGAAAATAATGTTTTTCGCATGATTGGTATCCCTAGCACGTATTTTGCAAAAGATGTTGAATTTGCCCGTTGTTATATGGGCCACAGTAACATTGGGTATTTGATCCAACCGTTCCAAGACAAACTTTGTTTGGTGGGTCTTTTCTAAAAAAATACCGACATAGGCGATAAAGGCATACCCCAATTTTACATAATCAAGTGTCAGTGACGACCCTTTTATTATTCCGGCATCCTCCATCTTTTTTACCCGAACGTGTACCGTTCCGGCCGAAATAAGCAATTTTTTAGCAATATCGGTAAAGGGAGTTCGCGTATTATCTATCAATAAATCAAGAATCTGATGATCTATTTCGTCTAACTTAACTTTGGCCATATTCACAAAATTTTAGCAAAAATAAGGAATTGAAGAATTAAATTCATTCAAACTTGATTTTTTTTAACGAAAATGTAATATTTCGTTCCAATATGCCAAAGAAGTGCATTGTTACCTAAATATCAGTTCCATTATCCGGGTATCTTTTTTCAATGCGTTCAAACTTTGCTCGTCAGCACAGTCATATTCCCGATGCCCGAAAAAGTGCTTTAGATTTCCTTGTAAATCGATTTTGGGATTAAAGCTGATCTTGCCATTTGCCAATTCCTCATGATAAAGTATGCCAAGCGTTTCGTCTTTTTGACGTTTAGAATCGACCACATGGGCATTGTAGATCAGAATATCGCAGAATCTTTTGTTGTTCTCGGGTATTTGAAAATAAAGCTCCCTGTTAAAGTCTTTGAAAAGCCCATTTGCTATGGTATATAGCGCCTTTAGCATGGCGAAAAAAACAAACTTGCGCGTTTCTTCGCGTTGATAGTCCCCTTGGTAATGTCCTGCCTCAAAAAGTACGGTTGGTGTTTCCAGAATTTGAAAAGTATCACCGACACAGTTGGCGTTGAAAGCATCATCGTAGCGCCCTACCTGGCCGGGTATTATTTTTTGAAGCTCTTCATTCATGGCATGGATCAGGGCCATACTTTTCAATCTGGCAGGTGATAGGTCACGATTATCATTAAAAGCAGGCGACAGAAACGAGACCGTGGCGGGTTTATCGGTTTCACCGACATTGTAAATCGTGCGTTGGTCATGAAGGTTGAAACAATAGTTTGGCAAAAAATCATGATATACCTCTCGAAGCACCTGGCTTTCGGGCTGCGTTCTTTTTTGTGCATCACGGTTGAGGTCTACACCATTGGCATTGACACGCGTGTAGGCCTCGGCGCCATCAGGATTCAGCATAGGTATGATCTTGATCGTACAATTGTCGAGCAAATATTCTCCCTGTTGTGTGTCGTTGGCAAAATAATTGATCAGATCGACAACCGCTTTGGTAGTGGTCGATTCATTACCATGCATTTGCGACCACATCAAAACCTTTTGTGGCCCCGTACCCAAAATTATCGCTTGAATAGTTCTTTGTTCAACAGACCTACCGATCGTTTCGATATTGAAAGCGGTATTCTCTAGAAACCCCGAAATCTGCCCATGCGTTATATATCTTCCGGTTAGCGAATTCTCCTTAATAGAGATATAAGTCTCATCTGATATGATCATAAGCATTTAATACTAGAGCGTAAAAATACATGCAATATAAATTACATTTGTAAACATGGAGGTTATTTGCCTTGCACTTATCGATAGCTGTAACATTCATTCTATCTACATTTGTAATCAAAATTTTTTTAAATTTAAAATACTGTACATATATAATTAGTATTCAGATTTTTAAATTTACCTATTTTAAGCTTTAATTAATGATAATAAGTATTATGAACAGGGCTTCGTTGAATAAATCTTCAACCTTATCATTACTTTTGACGAACATATTTTACAATAGTGAACTCAGAAGACTTCATCAAACGTTTGGAGGAGATATTTCATTATCATGGAATATCGGCCTCGGTATTTGCCGATAGGATCAATGTACAACGCTCCAGTATTTCCCATTTGCTTTCGGGAAGGAATAAGCCCAGTTTAGAGTTCGTACTCAAAGTTGTCAAGGCATTTCCAGAAGTGGACTTGTACTGGCTTTTGCAGGGCAAAGGTACTTTTCCAATGGACCATAAGAAATTGGAGGACTCCGCCCCTACCGATCCCATGACGCAAAATCAGCTGAACGAAAAATCATTCAGGTCTGAAAAACAAATAGATCGAATCATTATTTTGTATAACGACGGAAGCTTTGAATCTTTCAATCCTTTTAATCATTGACCATATTGGTTTGATGATTCCAAAATTGCAGATCAAGAAATAAAATCCGTTATTTTGCATTATGAAAAAATCATTATGGCTTCTTGTTGTCATGGGGACTATGCTAGCCTCATGCCATCAGCCCGAAAGATACTGTGAGGCTTACCGAAATGGGGTGTTTTCATTTGACTATATCGCTGATGGAATTGCCAAAACCGGCAAATTTACGAGACAGGGAGATTTGAGCATCGAATACTACGACGGAAAAATAGATAGCTCTTCGGTACGGTGGATCAATGATTGTGAATATGTGGTCAAGAAAATAAATCCTAAAAACAAATCTGAAGAGCGTTCCATTCATATGAAAATATTGTCCACAACGGAGAATTCTTATACATTTGAGTATAACATTGTTGGAGATAGCAACAAATCTAGGGGAACCGCGATTAAAACCAACTAAACACTAAAACCATGTTTGAAATCTTCACAAGTCCAGATGCTTGGATCGCCCTTTTGACCTTAACATTTTTAGAGATCGTACTCGGTATCGATAATATAATATTCATATCGATAGCGGCCGACAAATTGGAAAAGACCCAGCGCAGAAAGGCCACGAACATCGGATTAATACTGGCCATGGTAATGCGGATCGTGTTATTGTTCGGAATAACTTGGCTAACGGCCATGAAAAAACCTTTTTGGGAGTTTGAACATGATTGGATATCGGGAGGTATTAGCGGACAAGCGTTGATACTTTTTGCAGGCGGACTTTTTTTATTGTTCAAAAGTACCAGGGAGATACACGAAAAAGTAGAGCACAAAGGGCACGATGAGGTTGAGATAAAACGGTCTCAGTCCAGCTCGCTATCCAAAGCGATTGTACAGATAACACTTATCAACATCGTTTTTTCTTTCGATTCTATCTTAACGGCCATAGGAATGACCAATGGCATTTCACCTAATCCGAACGATGCGCTGGTATTGATGATCATCGCCGTCGTAATTTCAGTAGTGATAATGATGCTCTTTGCGAATCCCGTCGGGGAGTTTGTCAACAAACATCCTTCGATTCAAATTTTAGGACTCTCGTTTTTGATCCTTATCGGTTTCATGTTGATAGCCGAAGCCGCGCATATTGGCCACCTTGTCGTGTTCGACCAAGAAGTAGGCGTAATTCCTAAAGGGTATCTCTATTTCGCCATTGCATTCTCACTATTGGTCGAATTTTTGGATCTGCGGATGAAGAAAAACACAAAATCGGAAATTCGGGAAATTACCGAGAACGACCAGTAAACATTCGAAAAAGGACCAAGCGCTTCAAACCATGATCGACAACATCCCCGATAAGAAGGGATATCTTTGTTGGAATGGAAATCGCTCATAAAGTCCAAAACCTTTGGAAAGCACTCGGAAGCATTCAACTTTCTCAAAAAAGAATATGGTGTCATCCACGGCTACGTGAATAATATTGTGCTCCTATCAAAAGAGAACGATGGCGACGACAATAATTTGGTGCTCAATACATGGAAAAAGAAGGTTTGCTACCCATACACAATAAGCATATTACCGTAATCGAAAACCTTGGCAATGATGTCAAGAAGTCTCTAAAAAGGCAAGTGTAAGCCTCGTACGGAACAAATAATTCGCATTGATAAGGCCTGCTACGAAGACAAGAATCGACTTAGGACTCAAAATTCGTGACAAGGGTACAACCGCAAGATTGGAAAATTCAGGCCCCTTTGGCAATATGTGCACGCCTAGGGTGCGAACAGATTCTGTTGACCAAATCGACGAAGAACTATTCAAATGGTTAAGGGAAGCCTATGAACAGGCCAACTGACCGTTGCGCTAATTTAAACCTTAGTTCGGTCGTTCGAACACCATATCAGGATTCATTTTCTTTTGCATTTCAAACAAACGTTGCTGTTGTTTGACGGTCAAAGTACTCCCATCATGGCTCCATCCTGGTGGGCCAAAAACATACATGAATTTGTGATATAGTTTTGGAGATTTCTTCATATCCTTCCAAATATCCTTGTACTCATGGGTCAAAATCTCTAAAGGGTTGTGATTCTTGGGTGGATGGATAACCCCGTATTTCACATCGATGTCATCATCAAGTTCTTTCCAAGTGCCGAAAAGCTTATCGAAAATATTCAGGAAGCCCCCATGGTTCTTGTCCAAGTACTCGACGTTCTGAGCGTGATGTACCTGGTGCATCGTATGGGTATTGAATATTTTTTCGATAATTCCCATCTTAGGCACGTATTGGGAATGTAGCTGAAATTGCCATAGGGCCTCGATGCCGAGACAGACCATCACCACTTCCGGAGGGAAGCCTACTGCTGGCAGCCACATGTAGAACAACGGTTTATAGAGTATGGTGAACCATCCGTTGCGAACGGCCGTGCCCAAATTGAAATTATCCGAAGAATGATGTACGATGTGTGCGGCCCACAAGACACGTATCTCGTGATTGGCCCTATGGAACCAATAATAGGTAAAATCATCGGCCAACTGGCAGAGCAAAAACACCCACCACGCATAGCCGAATGATTTATAGCCCAAAAGATTGGTACGCACGCCATCAACTTCTGGATTAAAGAATTCGAAAGTCGCCTCAAAAAGTACAATGGCAAAGACAACCTTGAAAAAGGGCCCGATGATCGCCGAACCCACACCCATGAATCCACTGGCGAACAAATCCTTCCATTCGTACAGATCATCATCTCCGTGGGTCTTGCTATAGGTGAGCTCTAAAAGAATAAAAGCAATAAAACAAGGTACTCCGTAAACCAGGGGGTTGGTAAAATCCATTTAAAATAATTTTCGTCTAAAGATAATCGAATATAATTTGTATGCAGATTTATTTCTTTATATCCCTCAAAAGTTCGTTCTGCTCTTTCATCAATTTCTCCAAGTTCGACAACAATTCGATATTTTTTGGGGTTTCGACTTCCGGATCTTCTGGGTTCTCCGCCTTATCGCGAAAACGATTGATTCCCTTTAATAGGATAAAAATTGTGAACGCAACAATTCCGAAATCCACAAAAACCTCTATCATTTCGCCATAGCCGATCGCGACCTCTTCGACGGTGTCGGTGGCTTCTCTGAGAACCATTTTTTTGTTCGATAAATTGACCCCATCAGTTGCCAGGGACAAAGGCGGCATGATGATTTTTTTGACCAGGGTATTGACAACGGCATTAAAAGAGGCGCCAATGATAATTCCAATGGCCATGTCGATCATATTTCCTTTGATCGCAAAATTCTTGAACTCCTGTACAAAGTTTTTCATTTATTAGAAATTTTATGCATTGATCAACCGCCTCGCTTTCGCATAAAAAATTTAACTATTTGAGTGGGTATGCAAAAAAAAAATGATTTTAGGCATGCCCATTTAATGGCGTTCTAGAAAAGTGTCGTTTGCCCATCTCCATCTATTTCTTCGTCTTTATCCGGTATGGCGCCTTTCGTGTTCGAGGATCCTTCTTGCCCCTCACTTCGGGCAGAAGAGGACACATTTTCTTCGTCCACGACCTCAATTTCTTCCGGTGGTTGTTGTTGAGGAGGTTCATAGGGCAATGCCTCAAGTGCATTGATCTCCAAAACCTTTTCCTTTGTCAATTGATTTCCCATTGCCGTTATACCTTTCACCGCAATGAATTCTTCAAGGTTTACCTCCATATTTTCCTTACGCTCGTGCCCTCTCTTCTTTGCAAAGACTACCTCGGTTCGAGGCCGATAATCTGTAAAGATCGTTTCGAGGTGCGATTTCGGATGGTCGGTAATGACCGTTTCTTCTTTATCGGGATTCTCTATCAAAAAGCGTTTGACATAATAAAGCTCTTTTTCTCCTTCCCAGTAGATGGCTGTCAAAGGTTTGGCGGGATCCCATTTTTCAAGTACTATGATATCGTCCTCAAAATGAAGGGTCAATTCAGGAATTACGGTTTTTACAATTCCTTTTTGATTGACGATCAATAATCGGTCGTCACTGGTGAATTCACCTAAAAACTCACCACGCTCATCGATATTCAAACGCTGAACGGTGTCGTCGAACCATAGTTTTCGAGGCTTTAGGGTAGACAACCCTTTCTCTTTCAGTTCAATACGTTTAACCGTGTATTTGGTGACAATATTTCCCTTTGACGCCCTGCCCTTGATTAACACATCGGCAAAATCCATGTCCCATTTCAATTTTTTGATGCTTCCGGCCTGACGTAAGTTGACCGTGACAATCTCTGCTTCTCCATTCGGATTGGCAGAAAAATAAAGCACGTCGGTACCTGCCTTGTCATTGGTAAGGTCGTACATTTTATCACGGGTGATACTGGTTACGGCGAATCTTTTGATATAGGTTGCACCACCTTTACCATCCTTGTAAATCATATTATAGATGGTGCGCTTGTCTTTTTTCTTAAAAACGGCGACATGAATGATGTTTTTGCCTACAAAGGTCTTTGAATCGACCTTGAACACCATCATCTTGCCTTCTTTTGTGAAAGCGATGATGTCGTCGATATCGCTACAATCGGTGACATATTCGTCACGCCTGAGCGAAGTGCCCACAAAGCCTTCTTCGCGATTCACGTAGAGTTTGGTGTTGCGGATCACCACTTTGGTCGCCTCGATATCATCGAAAATCTTGATTTCCGATTTACGCTCGCGGCCCTTGCCGTATTTATCTTTGAGATTTTTGAAATAATCTATCGAATATTCGATAAGATGGGCCAGATGGTGTTTGACCTCAGCAATTTTCTGTTCTAAATTATCAAGGTTTTGCTGGGCCTTGTCCAAGTCGAATTTTGAGATTCTCTTTATCCTTATTTCGGTCAACCGAACAATATCTTCTTCGGTAACGGCCCGCTTAAGATGTTTGGTGTGCGGCTTTAACCCCTTATCGATGGCAAGGATCACGCCCTCCCAGGTCTCCTCTTCCTCAATGTCCCGATAAATACGGTTTTCAATGAAAATACGTTCAAGTGAAGCTGCATGCCATTGCTCCTCGAGTTCACCCAACTGCAGTTCAAGCTCTTGTTTCAAAAGGTCGACCGTGGCATCGGTAGAGCGCTTGAGCATTTCGGTCACACCTATAAACAGTGGTTTATTGTCTTCAATGATACATGCCAAAGGTGATATGGAGGATTCACATGCCGTAAAGGCATATAATGCGTCAATGGTCTTGTCTGGGGAGATTCCGGCAGGCAAGTGCACCAAAATCTCGACTTCGGCGGCGGTGTTGTCCTCGATTTTTTTAACCTTGATCTTTCCTTTATCGTTCGCCTTTAGAATAGAATCTATTAAAGAAGAGGTATTGGTTCCATACGGTATTTCATTGATTACCAATGTATTTTTATCATGTTGGGATATTCGTGCGCGCACCCGTATCTTCCCTCCCCGCATACCATCATTGTAGTTTTCGGTATCGATGATACCACCCGTCGGAAAGTCGGGATACAACTTGAACCTTTTGCCCTGTAAATGTTTTATCGACGCATCGATCAGTTCATTGAAGTTATGAGGAAGTATTTTGGTCGAAAGTCCAACGGCAATACCCTCTGCACCTTGGGCCAATAGCAATGGAAATTTTACCGGAAGATTTATCGGTTCTTTCTTTCTGCCGTCATATGAAAGCTGCCACTCGGTAATTTTCGGACTGAAAACGACTTCTAGGGCAAATTTTGAAAGCCTTGCCTCGATATATCTTGACGCAGCGGCACCATCTCCGGTAAGAATGTTCCCCCAGTTTCCCTGCGTATCGATCAACAGGTCTTTTTGCCCGATTTGCACCATGGCATCGGCTATACTTGCATCGCCATGGGGGTGATATTGCATGGTGTGGCCCACTACATTGGCCACTTTATTGTAACGCCCGTCGTCAAGTTCTTTCAGGGCATGCATAATACGCCGCTGCACAGGTTTGAACCCGTCTTCAATCGCCGGTACGGCACGCTCTAGGATTACGTAAGAGGCATAATCCAAGAACCAGTCCATGTACATTCCCGAAACGCGCGTAAGTGCGTCATCGGCCACTGGCTGATTATTTTCTTCCCCTAAATTTTCGGTTTCATTGGTATCTACATCCGCATCACCACCGGTTGTCCCCTTGTCTTCAGAAGAGCCTCCTACCCCGTCATTCGGTAATCCTTCATCTTCGGGAGGCAGGTTCAGTTCGTCATTTTCTTCCATTCAGAAGTATGCCTATTTATTTAGTTAATAATTTGTTGTCATCTACAAGGTCAACTTCTACTTTAAGGTTTTCGATTATGAATTTTTGACGATCGGGCGTGTTTTTGCCCATATAAAAATTCAACAATTCCTCTATCGACATTGCCTTGTCCAACATTACGGGTTCCAAGCGGATATCGTCACCTATAAAATGTTGGAACTCGTCGGGCGAAATTTCGCCCAATCCCTTAAAGCGCGTTATCTCAGGTTTTCCGCTCAACTTTTCGATAGCCGCCCTTTTCTCTTCATCACTATAACAATAAATGGTCTCTTTTTTGTTCCGGACCCTGAACAGCGGCGTTTGCAGAATATATAGATGTCCTTCTTTGATCAATTCTGGAAAAAACTGTAAAAAGAAGGTAATCAAGAGCAATCGAATATGCATGCCATCAACGTCGGCATCTGTGGCGATCACGACGTTGTTATACCGCAGATCTTCCATGGATTCCTCAATGTTCAATGCGGCCTGCAACAGGTTGAACTCTTCGTTTTCATAAACGATTTTTTTTGACATCCCATAAGAGTTCAAAGGTTTGCCGCGCAAACTGAAAACCGCCTGGGTATTGACATCGCGCGATTTTGTAATAGAACCTGAAGCCGAATCCCCCTCCGTAATAAAAAGTGTGGTATCAAGGCGATTATCTTTTTTCATATCGCCCAAATGTACACGGCAGTCACGGAGTTTCTTATTATGCAGGCTCGACTTTTTTGCCCGATCACGTGCCAATTTACGAATGCCCGAAAGTTCTTTCCGCTCTTTTTCGGCCATCATGATCTTGCGCTGCAATTTTTCGGCCGTATCGGGATTTTTGTGCAGGTAATTATCAAGGTATTTGCCCACGAAATCATTGACATAAGTGCGTACTGTCGGAAAATCGCCGCCCATATCGGTAGAACCCAGCTTTGTCTTGGTCTGGCTCTCGAACACGGGCTCCATTACCTTAATCGAAATGGCCGAAATAATGGACTTTCGAATATCGGATGCATCGTAATTTTTGCCATAGAAATCGCGGACCGTCTTCACTATCGCCTCACGAAAGGCCGATTGGTGCGTTCCGCCCTGTGTGGTATGCTGCCCGTTCACAAAAGAATGGTATTCCTCACTGTACTGGGTCTTGCTGTGTGTTATGGCCACCTCAATGTCATCACCTTTCAAATGGATGACCGGGTAGAGCATATCATCCATATTGTTATTGTCTTCCAACAGATCCTTCAGGCCGTTCTCGGAATGGAATTTTTCTCCATTGAATACGATGGTAAGCCCCGGATTCAAATACACATAGTTCTTGAGCATACGCTCTACATATTCCGTACGGAACTTGTATTTTTTAAAAATGGCCTCGTCGGGCGTAAAGGAAACTTTTGTACCCTTGCGCTTTGTACTTGTCTCAGGCCCTTCTTCGGAAACAAGGTCTCCTTGTTTGAACCTTGCCGTCTTGACCTGATTGTCACGGGTGGATTGTACCTCGAAAAAACTTGAAAGTGCATTGACGGCCTTCGTACCTACTCCGTTGAGCCCTACCGATTTCTTAAAGGCACGACTATCGTACTTGCCCCCGGTGTTCATTTTCGAAACCACATCGACTACCTTGCCCAAGGGAATACCGCGACCGTAATCGCGGACTTTTACCACATTATCCCTAATACTGATCTCGATGGTCTTTCCGGCCCCCATGACAAATTCGTCGATGCAGTTATCTATGGTTTCCTTTAATAGAATATAAATGCCATCATCGGCGGAAGATCCGTCGCCCAGTTTACCAATGTACATGCCCGGCCGCAATCGGATATGTTCCTTCCAATCGAGCGAACGTATGTTTTCTTCGGTATACTGGTTTATTTCGGCCATTTGACGGGATTTTGGTTAAGTGATGCTAAAGATAACACGACTCGCAAAAAGATAAAACCCCTATACGTTAAAGTAATTAACAATGAAAATGGGGGTTTTGTTGATATTACCCATTCGCAGAAGGTCGGTTCAAGTGGTTGTCTTTTTTCTCGAAACCAAGGTTACACCTGCAATTACAATGTACATTCCGAATATTTGCACATAAGTGATACGCTCGTTCAAAAAGAAAAATGCCAAAATAATGGTCGATACCGGACCAAGGCTTCCAAAAATGGAAAAAGTTGAGGCCCCCAATCGTTTGATGGCCCCAGATACCATAAACGAGGGCAACAATGTAGAGAACAATGCCATAGCCGATCCCAAATAATAAACCTCTTTTGGATAATCGAACAAGTCAAAATCAAGCACTAGGGAATAATGAATCAAAATACATAACGTCGATACGATCATCGCATATGAGGTGAAGCGAAGCACCCCGAATTTTGGTATCAGCCAACCACTACCGACCAAATATGCAGCGTAGGTAAAGGCACTTAGAAAAATTAAGAAACCGCCCCAATATACTCCTTCCGTGGAAACCCCGATTTCATCCCAAAACGTAATGAGCACTCCCAAATAAGTGATGAGAATTGCCATAAATTGGTTCGAAGTCAGTCTTTTTTTAAAGAACAGCCAAGAAAGTAAGACCACAATGGTGGGATAGATAAAAAGAATGATCCTTTCTAAGCCGGCCTTGATGTATTTCAATCCCATAAAATCAAAAAGACTTGCCAAATAATAGCCTAGAAAACCGAAAAGAAACAGCCACAAATAATCTTTGGGTCTTAATTTTTGACCCGGTTCGGGTTTGGTGACCATAACGATGACCAAATAAAACGGTAAGGCGAAGACCATACGAAACAAAAGCAAGGTCAAATGATCCACTTGGTAGGTATAGGCCAATTTTACCATGACCGCCTTTGCGGAAAAAAGAACGACGCCTAGAATCGCAAGAAGGACACCAACACCAATTTCAGAAGGTCTTTTAAGCATCCGACGAAAATAGTGTCTACCAAAATATCGAAACATAAACTTGGTATAAGAATACGAAGTTCAGAAGAACATTGGGTCTTGTTAAACATTAAACCTGAAGTGCATCACATCGCCGTCCTTGACAATATACTCTTTGCCTTCGACGCGCATTTTTCCCGCTTCCTTGACCTTGACTTCGCTACCATATTTTACGTAATCATCATAGGCGATTACTTCAGCCCGGATAAACCCTTTTTCAAAATCGGTGTGTATAACGCCTGCCGCTTGTGGTGCGGTAGCACCCACGGGAATCGTCCATGCCCGTACTTCCTTTACCCCTGCCGTAAAATAGGTCTCCAAGTCCAAAAGTTTATACGCCCCACGGATCAGCTTGGCCGAACCGGGTTCAGAAAGCCCTAGGTCTTCCAAAAACATTTGGCGCTCTTCATAGGTTTCCAGTTCGGTGATGTCGGCCTCGGTACTTACGGCCAATACCAATACTTCCGCGTTCTCGCTCGCCACGGCCTCTTTTACTTGGTCAACATATACATTTCCTGAAACCGCCGATGCCTCATCGACATTGCAAACGTACATGACGGGTTTGTCGGTGATCAGTTGCAAGGGTTTGACAAATTCAAGATAATCATCCTGGGCAATTTTGATCGCTCGCACAGATGTTCCCGATTCCAATCCCTTCTTAATTGCATCTAGTACGGCCGCTTCTTTTTGGGCATCCTTGTTTCCCGTGCGGGCAGCGCGCCCTACCTTGTCCAACTTTTTTTCAACGGACTCCAAATCCTTTAACTGCAACTCTATATCGATGGTTTCCTTGTCACGAACAGGGTCGACCGAACCATCGACATGAACAATGTTATCATTGTCAAAACACCTCAAGACATGAAGAATGGCGTCGGTCTCACGAATATTTCCTAAAAACTGGTTTCCTAACCCCTCACCTTTACTGGCCCCTTTTACCAATCCGGCAATATCGACGATTTCAACCGTAGCGGGCAATACCCTTTCAGGATTTACCAATTCTTCAAGTTTTTGCAAACGCGTATCGGGCACATTGACGACACCAATGTTCGGCTCGATCGTACAAAAAGGAAAGTTGGCGCTCTGCGCTTTGGCATTCGATAGGCAATTAAAAAGGGTGGACTTACCGACATTTGGCAATCCGACGATACCTGCTTTCATTTTTTTTGGTTAGATACTAGACTTTAGAAGCTAGTTTGTTATTTTCGGGCGCAAAGATAACTTTTACTTATGTATTAACATCAAATAAAAAGCCCGAACAAAATTCGGGCAAGTCAATTGTTTGGCATCTAAAGATGGAATGGTCTATAATTATTCCTCAGGGTGCATAAATCGCTGTTTGCCCAAAAGTGTTTCCTCCGATTCCACGTGGTCCTCATCGGGCACGCAGCAGTCTACGGGACACACCGCGGCGCATTGCGGTTCTTCATGAAAACCTTTGCACTCGGTACATTTGTCAGGAACTATATAGTATATTTCATCACTAACAGGTTCTTGTACGGCATCGGCGTCGACCTCCTTGCCATCGGTAAGCACCACATCGCCCTTTAGTGAAGTACCATCTGAATAGCGCCATTCATCGGCACCCTCATAAATTGCCGTATTTGGGCATTCTGGCTCGCAAGCCCCACAATTGATACATTCATCCGTAATAATAATGGCCATAATCTTCTTTTTATGCCGCAGTTGTTGCGGTATCTCTTTCAATGAATTCCAAATCTGGATCCAACGGCAATTTTTGCTTTTCTATTGCTATTTTTGCGCAAAGGTAAAATGCAAAACCAATTCCAGCAAATATATGAACGACCGTCTGAAAACATTTATTGCTTTCGCTAAACTTGGCCAATTTCTTAGGGATTTCATAAATAATACACCTAAAGAAACCGAATGGTCGAATAAACTTCAAGATGCTATCATTTTGGCCGGTCATAAAAACGGATGGTTCACCGAAGAAAACATTAAATATACTTTAGGCCAATGGTCTGAATTGCTTACGGAAGATCGTTTGAACGAATGGTTTTCAAAATACGATGTCGAAAAAAACAAACTAAAAAAGGTAGCCCTGATCATGGCCGGAAATATTCCCTTAGTGGGGTTTCACGATTTTTTGGCGGTTCTGCTAACGGGCAATTCGGTACTTATCAAACTATCATCGAACGATTCGGTTTTACTCCCCTTTCTTTCGGAGTATCTCATTGAAGTCGAGCCTTCAATTCGCAATAGAATTGAATTTAAAAAGGATCAGCTAAAAGATTTCGATGTGGTAATCGCAACGGGAAGTAACAATACGGCCCGTTATTTCGAATACTATTTTGGGAAAGTGCCCAATATCATCCGAAAAAATCGAAATTCGGTGGCCGTACTTACCGGTGAGGAATCTATGGAACAATTGGAGGCCCTAGGAGAAGATATTTTTAGGTATTACGGCCTTGGGTGCAGAAGTGTTTCGAAATTATTTGTACCCCAAGGCTATGACTTTGATCCTTTTTTCAAGGCGATCTATACCTATCGCGATATCATAGAACTAAAAAAGTACGCCAATAACTATGATTACAATAAAGCCGTCTATTTGATGAGCGAATTCAAGATTTTGGACAATGGTTTTCTCATACTCAAGAAAGATAAAAGCTACGCCTCGCCCATTGCCTCGTCGTTTTATGAAGAGTACGCTTCCTTGAGCGGGTTAAAGCAACGTTTGGAGTCGGATGCCCAAAAAATTCAATGTATAGTCGGTGCCGGTATCGACGACAATGAAATTGCCTTTGGGCATACGCAGAGGCCGCGCTTGACCGATTATGCCGATGGAATCGACACTGTTGAATTCCTGTTAAAAACATAACAGAAATTTAGGTTTTCGACATTCTTAGTTCCCCATAAATTTAAGACCTTTGGTTTCTTATTGTCACTTTGTCTTTTTTAAGTAAAATAAACCAAATGAAAAAACACAATTTCAGTGCAGGCCCCTGTATACTGCCACAAGAAGTCTTTTTGAAGGCTTCTGAAGCCATAATGGACTTTAACGGATCGGGGCTTTCAATAATCGAAATATCGCATCGTAGCAAAGATTTTGTGGCGGTAATGGAAAACGCCCGTTCGTTGGCATTAGAGCTTTTAGGGCTCGAAGACCAAGGGTATCAGGCTTTGTTCTTACAAGGTGGTGCCAGCATGGAATTCTTAATGGTCGCATACAATCTTTTAGAAACTAAAGCTGGTTACCTCAACACGGGAACATGGAGCGACAAGGCCATAAAAGAGGCCCGTCTATTTGGCGAAATAGTTGAAGTAGGCTCCTCAAAAGATGAAAATTATAACTACATACCCAAGGGCTATAGCGTGCCCAATGGGCTTGATTATTTGCACCTAACTTCAAACAATACGATTTTCGGTACGCAATTCAAAAAATTCCCAAAAACCGATACCCCGTTGGTCTGTGACATGAGTTCCGATATTTTTTCGAGACAGCTCAACTTTTCTGAATTCGATTTGATCTATGCAGGGGCCCAAAAAAATATGGGGCCTGCGGGTACCACCTTGGTCGTTGTCAAAGAAGATATTTTAGGGAAAGTCTCACGAAAGATCCCGTCGATGCTTGATTATTCCGTTCATATTTCAAAGGATAGCATGTACAACACACCCCCTGTTTTTGCCGTGTATGTATCGATGCTGACCTTAGAGTGGTTGAAAAATCTAGGGGGAATTTCAGCCATCGAGGAAATCAATGATAAGAAAGCTAAATTACTCTATTCCGAGATCGACCTGAACCCTGTTTTTGAGGGATTTGCAAATAAGGAAGATCGTTCAAATATGAACGCTACCTTCAACCTTACCGACGACAAACTAAAAGACGAATTCGACGCTTTATTGAAAGAAGCGGGAATCAACGGATTGAACGGACATCGGTCGGTCGGGGGGTACCGCGCATCGATGTACAATGCACTTTCATTGGAAAGTGTTGGAACCTTGGTAGACGTTATGAGTGAAATGGAACGTAAGGGTTAAAGCATAATCCTAAATTTTGAATTTTAA
This sequence comes from Meishania litoralis, assembly GCF_042611095.1. Classification (NCBI taxonomy): domain Bacteria; kingdom Pseudomonadati; phylum Bacteroidota; class Flavobacteriia; order Flavobacteriales; family Flavobacteriaceae; genus Meishania; species Meishania litoralis. The sequence goes on along the minus strand of NZ_JBHFPV010000002.1, from coordinate 146,028 downwards.
GTTCTAAATCATTAATCAATAAACTTGATAGAGGAAAGGAGTTTTCAATTTGCACTTGAGGTAATCAAGCTTATCAAGGTTCTTCGAGCCAAAAGAGAGTATGTTTTTGCCGATCAACTTTTAAGGTCTGCAACAAGTATCGGGGCAAATGTTTCTGAGGCCTCTGCCGGACAATCAAAGAAAGATTTCATTGCAAAAATGGCCATTGCATCCAAAGAATCAAGGGAAACAAGATACTGGCTTCGTCTTATCAAAGAAGGCAATATCGTTGAAGAAAATTTGGACGGTTATCTTGATGAAATCGAACAAATTGTAAAGATGTTGACCAAAATTGTCAAAACCAGTCAATTGAACGTCAAAACTCAAAACTGAACATTTAACACTTATAAATGAAAATATTAGCGAACGACGGTATTTCGCCATCCGGTGTTTCAGCTCTTGAAGCAAACGGATTCGAGGTGCTAACAACTACCGTGGCCCAAGAACAATTGGTCAAATTCATAAACGAAAATGCAATTTCAGGATTGTTGGTGCGAAGTGCGACCAAAGTACGCAAAGATATCATCGACAATTGTCCTAGCTTAAAATTGATCGGGCGTGGTGGCGTCGGAATGGACAACATTGATGTAGCCTATGCCAAAGAAAAAGGGCTACATGTTATCAATACTCCCGCCGCCTCTTCAGGATCGGTGGCCGAACTGGTCTTTGCCCATTTGTTCGGTGGTGTCCGTTTTTTGCACGATGCCAATCGCAATATGCCATTGGAAGGCGACACAAAATTCAAGCAGCTTAAAAAATCATATGCAGGTGGCTCCGAACTGCGTGGCAAAACTCTTGGGGTCATAGGTTTTGGGAGGATTGGTCAGGCTACCGCCAAAATCGCCATCGGTATAGGGATGAAGGTTGTCTATTTTGACCCATTTTTGGAGAAAACTTCGATAGACCTCACCTTCTTTGACGGGCAAAATGTATCTTTTGATATTGTTTCCAATGCGAAGGAAGAAGTGTTGAGATCGTCCGATTTCGTTACCCTTCATGTTCCGGCCCAAAAAGAATATGTAATAGGCAAAAAAGAAATCGAAATGATGAAAGATGGTGTCGGTATCGTGAACGCTGCCCGTGGCGGGGTTCTCGATGAAGTGGCATTGATCGACGCTTTGGAAAGTGGTAAGGTTTCTTTTGCCGGTCTTGACGTATTCGAATCTGAACCCAATCCCGAAATAAAAATTTTGATGCATCCCAATTTATCGTTGACCCCTCATATCGGGGCGGCGACAAGCGAGGCGCAAGATCGGATCGGTATGGAATTGGCCACTCAAATCATCGATTTGCTCAAGTAATTTCTTTACGTACATTTTATGGAGATACTGGAACACTTTTTGTACATTACGAATCGAATTTTAAATTAACTATAAAATGTCAGGATTATTAGATTTATTAAACAGCCCTATGGGCAAACAACTGATCAGCGGCGTTGCCGGACAGACAGGCCAGCCAGAGAACAAAACGGCCGATGTGCTGAGCATGGCCATGCCCTTGATTTTGGGGGCGATGAAAAAGAACGTAGCAGAACCTCAGGGTGCACAAGGGTTGATGAGTGCCTTATCATCAAACAAGCACGATGGAAGTATATTGGATAATTTAGGTGGACTTTTCGGAGGAGGGGTCGATGATGATGTCGTTCAAGATGGTGCCGGAATCCTGGGCCATGTTTTTGGCAACAAACAACCACAAGTCGAGAACGCCTTGAGTCAAAAATCAGGAATCGATGCAGGCTCGATTGCAAACATTCTTAAAATAGCCGCACCTATTGTAATGGGCTATTTAGGGCGCCAAAAGGCACAAAGTAATGTAAGCGATGCCAATGGTCTTAATAGTTTGTTGGGAAGTATGCTGGGCGGACAACCCCAGCAAAACCAAAGTTTGATCATGAGTCTTATCGATGCCGATGGTGATGGAAGTGTTTTGGACGATGTTGCAGGCATGGTAATGGGAACCAGCCAGAAAAAAGGCGGTTTGGCTGGCCTTTTAGGAGGGCTTTTCGGAAAGTAAACACTTATTAACTTAAATTTATAAAAGCTGTTGGAACAAACCAACGGCTTTTTTTGTATCTTTTTCTTATGCGGAAAATAGGTTTGTATTTGGGCATTATTTTCGGAGTACTTCTGTTGGCCTCTTCGGGTTGCAACAGTTCCAAAAAAGTTGTGGAAACGACCGAAATGGAGAAAAAGGCCTTTGCCCAAAAAAAAGGTGATACCGTTGAGATCGCCAGTGATGAAACCGAATATCAAATAATTATTATCGAACCCGGTTTTAATTTTTGGCTGCAGAGCATTGCGAGGCCCGAAGGTTACTATTCACAGTCGTTTCTGGAAAATAGAAATCAAATCTATGTCATCAATTGGAACCAACGGGTGCTATCACCTTCACAGTATAGTCCGGACCTTTACGTATTGCAGATCGACTACGACCCCAATATTGACTATGGCTACGAGGTAAACTACAAACTGTACAACTATTTTATTTATTTTCAAAGAAAGTACAACCAACGTCTCGGCCCTTTTCTACCACGTATTTAAAAAGTATCTTTGACGCCTATTTGTCTTTCCATGAAAAAATTAAGGCGTCGTTGGGGAATAACTTCCAATTTTCAACTTATCATAATTTTGGTAGTATTCGCGATAACCGGTTCTTCTTCGGTTTACGTGGCCAAACCTTTTCTTGAACTCATAGGAATGCAAAGGGACAGCTTTTCGAATGCTTGGTGGGGCGGCACTTTGTATTGGACCCTGCGTATCTTATTGATCTTTCCGTTCTATCAAATTCTTTTGGTAATTTATGGTTGGCTTTTCGGACAATTCAAGTTCTTCTGGGATTTTGAAAAAAAGATGCTCCGTCGTATGGGACTCGGCTTTCTTTTTAGGTAAGTTTTATCAAGAATTGCCAATAATGGATACGGTCACTTTACAAAAACCTTTTCGAAGTCTAATAAAATTGTTCTGTAAACCGGATTACACATAAATCTACTACTTGGTTTTTGCTTTGAAAAAGCCGTACCACAATTGGTGAAAGAAATCTTTTGGCACCGATTCGTCACCGGGGAAGCCTAATGGCGTTTCACCGTTGTCATCGGGAATATAGTTTGTTCGGAACAAATAGTCCCAAAGGCTTAGGCTAATACCGAAATTGACACCATAGCTGCCTTTGGGCAAAGTATAGGCATGATGATGTAGATGCATCACCGGGTTGTTCAAAACATATTTAAAAGGCCCCCATGTCAACTTGATATTGGCATGGTTCAAATGCCCTATGGTTATGGCCACAAAGTGGACGATATAGGCCTGTTCGGGTTCAAATCCTCCCAATACCATTACTCCCAGGGTCTTAAGCGGTTTATACAAAATGTTTTCCATCCAATGGTAGCGCAGATGGGCCGCGAAGCCCATTTCCTTGACACTATGGTGTATATGGTGAAATTGCCACAGAAAAGAAAATCGGTGCAAAAGAATATGGGTAAACCATTGCACGAAATCAAGTACAACGAAAAAGATCATCAATTGGGCCCAAGCCGGCCAATCGGACATATCGATAATGGTCAAACTGGAGATGGATATGCCAATGTCAAGAAAAAACAGTTCCAACAATTTATAAAAGCCGCTGATTACGATAGCGAAAATGAAAAAGTTGAAAAACATGTAGAATGCATCCAACCAAAAATCCTTGCGAAAAATCGATTGCTCTTTCCGCCATGGAAACAAAATCTCCAATCCCCAGACCAATAACGAAAGAACGATCAAGCCCCAAAAATAATTCGTATACCAGGGCACTTCAACAAGAATGGACTTCCATGTCCATTGCAATGAACCGAGAAAAGAATCGATAAATCCGTTAATATATCTTTCCAAAAAATGAATGTTTTAAGTGATTTCTTTTGTCGTTAAGTCTTGATCAATCTTTCAGCTGGTACCAATCGATATCCGACAAAGCCTCCCTTCTGCCCTTTTCAACAGGTGGGTAATTGGTGACCAGATAATTCACGATGATTTCTTCATTGTCGCCCAGGTCCCATAAATTTTGTGTCTTTTGCATCCATCGGATCGTTGAAATCCAACGTTCTTTGTTCATTCGATTTTGCATGACCAATTCGGCGGAATGGCAATTGGTACAGTTGTTCACGACGGTCATAAGACCCTCTCCTTCAACCAACCCTGTACGTACATGAATACCATCGACTATTCTATTCGGGTCGCCATTATCCGGCAAGGTACTGTACTCTGCATTCGAATCTTGAACGTTCAATTGCTCGCCGTTCATCAAATAAATAGCAATGATCGAAAATATCACCAATACCGCACAAACAACGATGAGCGTGCGATAGACCCTTCTCGAACCTTTCCAAAAACCCTTATTCTCCATTTAGGTCACTTTTACCGCAATTCGATGGCACGCATTGTTCAGATATCCTTTGGGGTTCCAACCCGGTAACAACATTGGCTGTGCTTTTCCATTTGAATCGGTAGCCCTCGCCCAAACTTCATAGTAACCAACCACCGGAAAACGTATTTGTGCCGAAAAGTGTTGCCAAGCCAAACGATTGGCCGGTTTTTCCAATGTGCAGGGCGCCCAGGTCGATCCAAAATCAATGGAATATTCCACTTTTGAAACTTCGAGCTCACCGGCCCATGCATGGCCCTTTATATTCAAGCTTTTTGATTTTGGGAACGTCGCCCCACTTTTAGGGTAGGTAATCAAAGATTTTACGGGCATTGATTCGATTACGCACATATCCTCGTCCTTTACTTTTTCTCCCGGGGCGACAGGTTTGCAGGGTACTCGGTACGAGGAGCCTCCCATTTTTTCACCATCGTGTTCCTTATTTCTTATACTGATCCGATTGATCCATTTGCCAGACACCGAAGCGGGCCAACCTCCTGCCACCAAACGCAACGGATGACCATGGGCAATCGGAATATCTTCACCGTTCATCTGAAATGCCAAAAGTGTTTCGTCTTGTAGAGCCTTCTGCATTGGGACACCGCGTGAGATAGGCTCCTTGTTGGGGTCCCTGCTCAAATGCATATCGGCACCATGATACCCCACGTATACCGCATCGCTTCCTATACCGACATCCTCCAAAACATCACGAAGCCTGACACCCGTCCATTCGGCACATGAAACGGCCCCTATCGTCCATTGATTGCCTTTTGCGGGCGGGTCGAATTCACTACGACCGTTTCCGCCACATTCTAAAGTAAGTTGATAGGTATGGTGCTTGAATTTTGATTTCAGTTCAGCAAGCGAGTAGGTTTTTGTTTGATCAGCGGACTCACCATCAATGGTCAACGTCCAATTTTGGACATCTATTTTTTCGGGGATGATGCCATTGTTGCGTATGAACATGAATTTATTGGGGGTAACCTTATCGTTCAATAAATGGGCCCTTGCCTCCATATTCCAGGGCTTACTGTTCAAAACGACCATTTCGGGGTCTTTATCGAACATTTTAAAAGGGTCTGGGTCTTGTAAAGCCAAAGGTCGATAGCCTTTTGGCAAGAGATTGCCAAAAACAATCTCGGCCCCTATAAGCCCGGCCATCGAACTCAAAGTGGCTTTTTTGACAAAGTTTCTTCTTTGCATGAAGCGGGAAATAATTTAGTGATTGCGTAAAGTTAGGACATTTTACGGCAATCTAAAGTAACCTATGTTACCGTGCATAATCGAATTTAAAAGGAACTATAATATTACGCCTATTTGGCCTCTAGAATTTCTTTTTTCCTAGAGCCTTTAAAAACATATGTATATAACCACATTATCGTAAATGTGGGAATGACGTCTAGCCCCGGAATTATTTCTTCCACGAAAGTAATTACCCCGGCGGCCTGCCCGATCTTACCCCTATACATTTTTGTCATCAACCAAGCTGAAAGCGGGGCCCATACGATATCGGAAAATTCGCCTACCAGGGGTATCGTGAAAGACAGAAGCCCGATCGCGTCGAACAAAAGCCCCAGCAATAATTTTTTTATCTTTTCGTCTTTTTCTTTAGCCATGCTTAAATATATTGATTCTCCTTATTTAAGAGCAATAAAAATGCCAAAAACAAGACGTTTCGCTATTCAATAATATTTATGACAAATCTGAACTTATCAGCTTGAGAAATTCATTTCGGGTTTCTTCTTTTTCAAAAGTGCCCCTAAAGCCCGAGGTGGTCGTCACCGAATTTTGTTTCTGAACCCCTCTCATCATCATGCACATATGCGATGCCTCGATGACCACCGCCACGCCCTGAGGCCGTAAGGTATCGTTGATGCAATCGAGTATTTGCTTGGTGAGCCGTTCTTGGACCTGTAATCTACGGGCAAAAACATCGACGATTCGCGGTAGTTTGCTCAAGCCGACAATATGTCCGTTGGGAATGTATGCGATATGGGCTTTCCCGAAAAAAGGCAATATGTGGTGTTCGCAAAGTGAATACAGTTCGATATCCTTGACGATGACCATTTCGTTATAGGATTCTTTGAACATGGCACTTTTCAATATTTCGGCGGCATTTTGCTTGTAACCCTGGGTCAAAAAAAGCATCGCTTTAGCTGCGCGCTCAGGTGTTTTTAAAAGTCCTTCCCGCGTCGTATCCTCCCCTATTTCATCGATTATAGACGCGTAGCGGTCCCTGACTTCGTCGGTAATCTCTAAATTGTACTCTTCCAAACTTTGATAAGGTGCCATATTTTATGTCAATTTTACCGTTAATATGCTCGGGGCGAAATTAAGCTATATTTCGCTTATCTCCCAGCGTCCTATCGATTACCGCCCTTTTATTATCAAGACATTAAAAATTAACTTTTGAATGATTCATCTTTGGTCGGTTCTGTATTATTTTGCCGTGTACGCGTTAATGTTTACATTTCCACTTTTATTTCCTCTTTATGATAAAGGCAAGCAATATTCAAAAGTTTTATGGAAAATTACAGGTCCTTAAAGGTGTCGATCTACACATAAAAAAAGGTGAAGTGGTTTCAATTGTGGGTGCATCGGGGGCCGGTAAAACCACTCTATTACAGATATTGGGCACCTTGGATACACAAACCAACAAAACAGATAGTAAATTGGTGATAAACGATGTGGAGGTCACCAATCTTTCTGACAAGGATCTTGCCAAATTTCGAAACCAACATATCGGATTCATTTTTCAATTTCACCAGTTGCTTCCCGAGTTCACGGCATTGGAAAATGTCTGTATTCCGGCCTTCATCAAAAAGACCCCGAGGGGGGAAGCTGAAAAAAGGGCAAAGGAACTTCTTGACTTTTTGGGACTGAAAGCGCGTTATGAACATAAGCCCAATGAGCTTTCGGGCGGTGAACAACAGCGGGTCGCCGTGGCGAGGGCGTTGATCAACAATCCTTCGATTATTTTTGCCGACGAACCCAGTGGAAATCTTGATTCGGAGAGTGCCGACAACCTTCACCATCTTTTTTTTGAACTTCGCGACCAATTCGGGCAGACCTTTGTCATCGTTACCCATAACGAAGAATTGGCCGATATGGCCGATCGTAAATTGACGATGGTAGACGGTTTGATTACCAGTTCAGAACAAGTCGTGCAGCAATAAAAAGTCATAGTCGACCTAGCCGCACAATGATCTCAATAACCCGCGATATGTCGATCCGCTAAAAAGTATTACCGAATTTTAATTTGGAATGACAAAAAAAGAGCTTAAAGAGTTTCTCGACGCCAAAGTTGCACAATACAACCAACCCCGGTTTTTAGAGAGCGATCCGATTCAGATTCCCCATCGATTTGATAAAAAGGAAGATGTAGAAATCAGTGGCTTTTTGACAGCGACCATCGCATGGGGCAATAGAAAAAGCATCATAAACAATGCGGAGAAAATGATGGGTCTATTAGGTGATAGTCCCTATGATTTTGTAATGAACCACAATGAATCGCATCTAAAGGCCTTAGAGAACTTTGTTCATAGAACCTTCAATGGTACCGACCTTACCTATTTTGTTCAGAGTTTGAAAAATATCTATAGTCGCCACGGCGGCTTGGAAGGTGTTTTTACATCGCACCAGTCAGCGTCAAACTTACAACCGACAATCTCTAAATTCAAGGAGATTTTTTTTGAACTTCCCTTTGAAAAGCGCACCACAAAACATGTTTCCGACCCATTAAAGGGTTCTGCCGCCAAACGTATCAATATGTTTTTACGTTGGATGGTACGAGCGGCGGATACCAATGTTGATTTTGGGTTATGGAAAAATATTTCACCCTCAAAATTATCTTGCCCCCTGGACGTCCATTCTGGAAATGTAGCCAGAAAACTGAAATTGCTGAAAAGAAAGCAGAATGATGCCATAGCGCTGGCAGAACTTGACAAAAATCTGAGAAAACTAGATCCTCTAGATCCTGTCAAATATGATTTTGCACTGTTCGGGCTAGGTGTTTTCGAGAAGTTTTGACCACAAACGCCATAGTGTTCAAAAACGACCTTGTTTCTGACCCAAAATCCCTATTTTTAACAAGAGACAGAAAAACATATAAAATGAGAACATTATTACTTTTATCCCTTTCCCTATTTTGTTGTTCGCTAAGAGCACAAGAACGTAAGCTGCCCATTGACACTACGGTTACCACACAGCATAGTGTAACTATTAATGGAACACCGATCAACTACACCGCAACAATCGGTACCCAACCCGTTTGGGATGAGTTGGGAAAGCCGATCGCTTCTTTGAACTATACCTATTACACGAGAAGCAATGTCAAGGATCGAGCCTCAAGACCTCTTTTGATATCGTTCAATGGCGGGCCTGGATCAGGTTCGGTATGGATGCATTTGGCGTATACGGGTCCCAGAACGTTAAAAATAGATGAAGAAGGATATCCTGTTCAGCCGTATGGAGTCAATGAAAACCCTTTTTCGGTTTTGGACGTTACCGATATCGTTTATGTTAATCCAGCGAATACCGGATATTCACGAACAATACCGGAAACGGGCGATGAAGTAGACCGTAAAAAATTCTTTGGTATCAATGCTGATATCAAATACTTGGCCGAATGGTTGAATACTTTCGTTACTCGAAACAACCGCTGGCGATCCCCGAAATACTTAATTGGTGAAAGTTATGGCGGGCCACGGGTAATGGGGCTTTCATTGGAGCTGCAAAATGCCCAATGGATGTATCTCAACGGGGTTATACTGGTTTCCCCTGCCGATTATACCATAATCAGAAATAGCGGACCCGTATCCGATGCGATAAAATTACCTTATTACACCGCAGCGGCCTGGCATCATAAGGCCCTTCCCAATAGCCTGCAACAAAAAGACCTCCTTGAAATTCTTCCTGAATCAGAAGAATATACCATAAACACTTTGCTTCCGGCAATTACGAGAGGTGGATTTCTCGGTGAGACCGAAAAAAATGAGATTGCCGAAAAGATGGCCTATTACTCAGGCCTTAAAAAAGAAGATATCATCGACCAAAACTTAAGGGTTCCAACTCCCTATTTTTGGAAAAATCTGCTAAAGGACAAGGGCGGTTACAACATAGGAAGGCTAGATTCACGCTACCTTGGCATCGACAAACAGTTGGAAGGCATGAGGCCCGATTACAGTGCAGAATTGACGTCATGGTTGCACAGTTTCACTCCTGCGATAAATTACTACTTACAGGAAGAACTGAAATTCAAGACCGATATCAAATACAATATGTTCGGGCCGGTACATCCATGGGACAATTCTGATGAGAATACCCGTGAAAACCTTCGTCAGGCCATGGCGCAAAACCCATATTTAAATGTTTTGGTGCAGTCAGGTTATTATGACGGTGCAACGACCTATTTCAATGCAAAATATCTAATGTGGCAGGTCGATCCAAGCGGTCGAATGAAAGAACGTTTTGATTTTAAAGGATATCGCAGTGGGCATATGATGTACCTACGTAGAGAAGACCTAAAGAAGGCCAATGAAGACATTAGGGACTTTATTAAAAAGACCATGGCCAACGGCAAGGCCGCCAAATATTAATTAAAAATAAGTTTTAAGGTAAAAAAGATGAGAAAAATTATAAGCATTATACTTGTATTCATGGTCACAATAGGTGTTGGTGAAAGCATACAGGCGCAGGATTGGGCAGCATTGGATCATTTTAAGGAAGCGAACCAAAAGATAACACCACCAAAAATGAATGAAAACCGAGTAGTCTTTATGGGGAATTCCATCACCATAGGATGGATCCAGGCACGCCCGGATTTTTTTGAGGGCAAACCATATATCAATAGGGGTATCGGTGGTCAAACGACCCCACAAATGTTGATACGCTTTCAACAAGATGTTGTCGATCTAATGCCCAAAGTGGTTGTAATATTGGCTGGAACCAACGATATTGCCGGAAACACCGGACCGATGACATTGGATCAAATAATGGACAATCTAAGGTCAATGTCCGAAATCGCGAGCCAGAACGGCATCAAAGTAGTGCTTTCCTCTGTTTTGCCTGCCTTTGACTATCCCTGGCGGCCCGGACTGAAACCAAATGAAAAAATACCTGCGCTGAACGCATTGATCAAAGCGTATGCCAAAGAGGCCGGGCATGTTTATTTGGACTATTTTTCGGCCATGGCGGATGAGCGCAACGGACTTCCGAAAAAATATGCGAGCGACGAAGTGCACCCGACCGTAGAAGGCTATAAGGTAATGGAACCTATGGTAGAAAAGGCAATTGCAATGGCCTTGGAGTAATTTGGCCAATATCATTTACACAAATAACACCACAAATAAAAAATATTGGAACATACTCCTAAAGATGACTCTGATGCGCATTACGATACGATAATAGTTGGCTCCGGAGCTGGGGGGCTAGCATCGGCCATTTGTTTGGCCAGGGCCGGCCAAAAGGTATTGGTTTTGGAACAGCATGATGTTCCTGGCGGATGGTGCCATAGCTTTTATCTCAATGGGCACAGATTTACACCAGGTGTCCATTATGTCGGGCTACTTGAAGAAGGCCAAGCTACGAGCGATCTATACCGAGGCCTCGAGATTGCGAATGACCTCGTTTTTTTTAGAATGAACCCTGATGGTTATGAACATGTACATATTGGCAACCATCGATTTGACTATCCTGCAAACCTAGATGAACTTATAGAACGCCTTTCAAGAAGATTTCCAAAAGAAAAAGAACATATCAGAACCTACCTGAACTTAGTACAAAAGGTAAGTAATCAGTTATTCTCGATACCTTACTACAAGGGTTTCTGGAGAAAACTAACGCTTCCGTACCATATTCGTCACCTTTTGCGGTATATGTTTTTCAATCTTAAACGTGTGGTCGATTGGCATATCGAAGACCCGCTTTTAAAGAACATTTTGAACATTCAATGTGGCGACCATGGCGTACAACCGCGAAAAGCCGCTTTTCCATTACACTGTGCGGTTATGAACCATTATTTTCAGGGAGGATTTTATCCTATGGGCGGTGGTGGTGCGTTGATCAAGGCCATGACCAACGTATTAAAAAAGTACAATGGCGAAATTCAAACCAGCACCTCTGTTTCAAGGATCCTGATTCAAAACGGTGCCAAAAAAAAGGCCATCGGTGTGCAACTTGAAAATGGGGTACAGCTTTTCGCAAAAAACATAATCTCCAATGCAGATCCTGGAATCACATATCTTGAACTGATCGGGCGCGAACATATAAGTGCCAAACTTCAAAAAAAACTGGGCAATACCAAATACTCCAGCACTACCCTAATGCTATTCTTGACCGTAGACATGGATTTGCGAAAAGCGGGACTCGATTCGGGAAATATTTGGATGATGCCCGATACCGATATCGATGAATTTTATGACGGGGCACTTGAAAACGACCTTGCCCAAGGAGATGCCTTCGAAGGTATGTTCATTAGCTTCACTTCGCTAAAAGACCCCACGAGCTATGACGGCATACACCATACCATCGAGGCCATAACCCTTGTCAACTATGATGCCTTTGAAAAATTCAAGAATGAAAATGAAAATCGTTCCGATTCGTATTTGAGGTTTAAAGACGTTTTGACAAATAAAATGATCAAAGGGGTGGAAAAAGCGATACCAAATGTCAGCGAACATATCGTAAATGTCGAATTAGGTACGCCCATCACCAACGAATATTATGTAAATACCACGAGGGGTAACATTTATGGTACCGAGAAGAGTTTGAAACATATTGGCCCTTTTGCCTATAAAGCGAAAAGTGAAATCGAAAACCTGTATCTCTGCGGTGCGAGCATTCTTTCACATGGCGTGGCCGGTGCATCGCACTCCGGTGTTGATACAGCGGCAATTGTTTTAGGCGAACATCCTGATGAACTCAAAAAACCTAGAGCCGACCAGCATATATGTATTTATCCGGCAGATGATGATTCGGATTATCCGGAATGGATAAGAAAAATAATAGAGGTGAAAAGGGCTCGTGCCGCTTCCAAAAAACAAAGGCTTACGATCTAGCGAAAATCATTGGTCAAAAAGTAGCGGAAAAAACTTTCCTTCCATTTTTTCTCCCTTGGGTATCGGGGGCACTCCCTTTAGAAGTTCATCATCGGTATTGCTGACCGTACCGTCGGCAAATACATTCAGTACAAACGCTCTTCGACTCCTGTCCGATTTATTCTCATACGATCCATGTACCATTAAAGGGTGGTGAAATGTCGCATACCCTTTTTTCAATTCAATGGGCACTGGTTTGAATTCGGCTTTCTGTTCTTCGGTCAGATAATCCATTAATCCGTTCATATCTCCTGCCAATTCCGGGGCATTCAATAATCCCCATTTATGGCTTTTCGGAACGTAGTGTAAGCAACCGTTCTCCGTCGTGGCGTCATCAAGACCTGTCCAGCAAGTAAGATGTTGCATGGCCACGGTACGTGTCCAATACGAATAATCTTGGTGCCAGGCCACCACCCCACCGTGTTTTGTGGGCTTGTAAAACAACTGGTCATGCCAAAAACGAACCGGCCTGTTTTCCAACAATTGGTGTGCAGCCATTACAAAGGCCGGATTCCAAAGCACGTCATGAAACCCCTTGGTAATTCGCCAATGCCCAAGCGAATGGAACAAAACCGAATTGGTGTTCGATGATTCATTACTATGAAATTCATAAAATAAATGATGGCCCGGATGTTCAGGATCGATGAGTTCTTCAAGTTCTTTGCGCAATACCTTGATTTGCCGGTCATCAAGAAGTTTGATTCCCGATAGGTATCCGTATTCATGAAAATGGGCGACTTGTTCATCACTTAAACGATATGGCTCCCATTCCTCTTTTGATTTCGGCCAATCGAACAATGAAGAGACCATCTCATGCTTTTCGGCGAAGTCTTGTATGCCTGTCATTTTTGAATATTTTATGTTGTTATCACGAATAACTTTCTATTGCACAAAATTGACCAAGGTACCAATAGGCCCGATGGTAATTCGTATTTCGTCTTTTGATTGCAAGGTAAACTCGTCGGGCGGTATGATTCCGGTTCCGGTCATTAGAAAAACCCCATACGGAAAGCTGCATTCCCGAAAAAGATAATCGACCAGTTCTTGATGGTTTCTTTTCATATTGCTGATAGGAATTTCACCCTCAAAAGCGGTATTGCCATTTCTCTTGATCTCTAAACGAATTAGAGTGTCGGGAGCTATTTCCTTTTCAGAAATATAGATACACGGCCCAAGACCAGCGCACGCATCATAGGTCTTGGCCTGAGGCAAATACAAAGGATTCTCCCCCTCGATGCTTCTTGAACTCATATCGTTGCCAATGGTATATCCTTCTATAGTTCCCTTTGACGTTATAAAAAGTGTCAGTTCGGGTTCAGGAACATCCCAATGCGAATCTTTTCTTATACGAACCTCGCCCAAGTTGCCTACAGTTCTGTGCGGGGTCGCCTTAAAAAAAAGTTCTGGCCGATCGGCATCGTAGACCTTATCGTAAAACGTGCCTCCGCCTGCATCTTTTGATTCTTCCATGCGTGCCTGCTTACTGCGCATATAGGTTACACCCGAAGCCCAAATTTCTTGGCCTCCAACAGGCGCTACCATATGGTTTTCGACATCGAAACCATTCATTGGTTTTTGCCCCGAGAGGTCACGTATAATGCTTTTGTAAAGTCCTTTTCTATTGATGAAAGCGTTCCAATCGACATTTTCGAACTGATAATAATTTCCCTCATTTTCGACAACGGCACCATTTTCGATTTTAAATATTCTCATGCGCTTTGTTGTTTTTAATTTAATGAAACGCTTTCCAGAATTTCTTTCATTATCGGATAGTTGGCATCATCGTCCCGGTATTTCTTACGCTCCTCTACTAATGCTTTTTTCATTTCGGCAATTGTTTCTTTGTATTCGATTTCATCATATGCATTATGAAGTTCTTTAGGGTCTTTTTGTAGGTCATAGAATTCCCAAGCAAAGGGGGTCGTTTCTTTAGAAGTGCCTTTCATTCCTAAATCTTGACCGTAAAAAAAGGCCAATTTGTACCTTTCGTTGCGTATACCGAAATGCGCCGGGCGATCAGGATGGTGTAACCAATACCGATAATACATTTGTTTGCGCCAATCTTGGGGGGTATTTCCCGTTAAATTTTCGCGAAAACTATGACCCTGAATATACTCCGGTATTTCAATGCCCGCATAGTCGGCCATCAAAGCCGAAAAATCTATATTTAGTATGATATCGTCGATTCGCTGTCCGCCATTTATTTCTTTCGGGTAGCGAATTACGAACGGCATTCGCAACGATTCTTCGTAAATCAAACGTTTATCAAAAAAACCATGTTCTCCCAAAAAATACCCTTGATCTGCGGTATAGATCACGATTGTATTGTCGGCAATACCTTCAGATTCTAGATAATCGAGCAATTTTCCGATGTTATCGTCGATGGCCGCCCCGCTCCTCATAAAATCCTTTACCAATTTTTGATAGATTTTCTTTCGCTTTTGAACCGAATCCAATCCTTCCAAAGGATAAGGAAGTCCTGGATAGGAGGTCCAAAAATTTTCATCTTCCGTGGCCCGTTTCCAACGATCGGCCAAATGTTCGAGTATCTGTCCTTTAAATGTGCGTCCGGTCGTTTCCTTGCCAAAGTCAAAAAGCGATTCCGGTTCGGGAATCTCCAAACCTTCGTACAAATTCTTGTGCCTTTCGGGATAATCGAAGGGCTCATGGGTGGCCTTGAAATTGCAGAACATTAAAAAAGGTTTGCCGGCATCACGTTTTTCAAGATGTTCAATGGTCAAATCGGCAATAACATCGGTTGAAAAACCCTTGTATTCCTTTCCTGCCGAACCATCAGGACCATCTTTCCAGTTTTCCTTTGTCTTAAGTATGGGGTTCCAGTACCGGCCCTGTCCCGGAAGTACATTGAAATGATCGAAACCCTCAGGGGGCTCCACCAAATGCCATTTACCGATTATCGCCGTCTGATACCCGTTATCGGAAAACGTTCTTGCAATATTCGGATGACCTTTCGGAAGCGGTTCGTTCAAGGTATAAACCTGATTGACATGGCTGTACTGCCCTGTTAAAATACTGCCACGACTGGGCGTACATATACTATTCGTACAAAATACATTTTCGAGAACGGCCCCTTCACGGGCCAAACGTTCAATGTTATCGTTTTGCACATAATCTTTGAGCAAACCACCGTATATGCCCCAAGCCTGAGAAGTATGGTCATCGGAAAGAATAAAAAGTATGTTCGGTCTTTCAGGTAGTTGTTTTTCCTTACTGGCGCAGGCGAACAAAAACATTGATAAAGATAAAACGGCAAGGTTTCGGAAAGGACTAATCAAATTGCTCATCGGTCGGAAAAAATTGAACAAACAAGATACTAAAGATTTGTTTACCCGAATCGTATTGCAAACGGAAAGCCATAAAATTTGCCGATGCTAGAACCTTCTATCCGGACTCAGTGCCGAAATATCCATTGAAGTCTTTTTTTCGTTTATGATTTCAGCGACCAATTTGCCCGTGGCGGGGCCCAAACTCCAACCCATCATGGCATGCCCCGTGGCAAAAGTCAGGTTTTTGACCTTTCCCGACTTTCCGATATAGGGCAAACCATCGGGTGAAACAGGGCGCATACCCGTTTGGGCATCGGCGATTTCTTCATCGGTAATCGATATTTCAGGGTAAAAGGTTTTTGCCCCGTTCGCAATGGCCGATACCCTTTCTTTTCGTACCACATTGTTTATTCCCGAAAATTCCATAGTACCTGCAAATCGGGTAAAACCTTTCATGGGCGTAACCGCCATGTTTCGTTCCATAAGGATCGCGGGCATTGAGATGCCCAAAGGCCTGTGGACATTGATCCTGTACCCCTTGCCGGGTTGCAACGGCAATTTGACTTTAAGCTTTTTCGAAAGTTTACCGCTCCATGATCCGGCGGCCATAACTACCTCGTCCGCATCATAATTCCCTTTGCTGGTTGTGATTCTTTTGATCTTATCATTTTCAAGCAATAGGTCCAAAACCTCTTCATTTGTCAAAATATGCGCCCCTACACTTTTCAAATGGGCCAAGAGTTTTGGCATCAGTTCATTCGGCGTTGTATGGCCATCACATTCATAATGAATGGCTCCATTGGCGTTAATCTTAACGTTGGGTTCGATTTTTTCGAGTTCCGATTTATTCAATTCCGATACCTCTAACCCTAATGATCTGGCCTTTTTCGCAACTTCAATTTCATGATCATAAGCCGCTTCGGTCTGATATAACATGAGCAGTCCGCGACGTTCCAGATGAAAATCGCCCATATCGCCCGAAGCTTTCATCTCTTCGAACAAACCTCTGCTCAATAGGTTGATGTCTTTGATAATGGGTATCGCCTTTTCTACTTTTTGTATGGTCGAGGATCTATGAAAATACCATGACCATTTGAAGAAATCGATATCCCATCTAGGCTTCATATAAAAAGGACTTGAAGAATCGAACATCCATTTAATACCTTGGGCTATTTTGCCAGGCGATGCCAACGGAATGATATGGCTTGGCGTAATGTAACCGGCGTTTACGAAAGAGGCCCCCGAAGCGATATCTGACTTATCCATTACGGTAACCTGATGCCCCTGTTTTTGCAAAAAGTAGGCGGCGCTCAAGCCTACGATGCCCCCGCCTATAATGATTATGTTTTTGCCCATTCTTGAAATCTAATTAAACCATGCCGACAAGCCTATTGTAATCAATGCTATGGCACTAAATAACTTGAAATCCGTGTGCATAGGGATCGTCGTCATCGATGGTTATGGTGTTGCGGCCATATATTTTTGCCCATCCTTGAATGCTAGGTATTATCGCAGGGATATCTTTTATGGTCGTTATTTCTTCCACTTTTCCTATAAACTGGGATCCAATAAAACTCTCGTGTATGAATTGCTCGCCTACGCTTAACCTACCTTTGGCATTCCACTGCGCCATTCGGGCAGAAGTTCCGGTACCGCAGGGAGAACGATCGATTGCCTTATCTCCGTAGAAAACGGCATTTCTGGCGGTTGCTTCGGGCGAAGTTGTATCACCTGTCCACAGTATATGGCTGACATCCCTGATTTTATCATCTTCGGGATGGATAAATTTGTCTGGATATTTTTGGTTTATCTTTTTGCGCAGTTCTTGGCTAAGCTGGATCAATTTACCTGCCGTATAATCCTGAATTCCAGAAAAATTCGCCTGCGGATCGAAAATGGCATAAAAATTCCCTCCGTATGAAACGTCAAAGGTCAACTCACCTAGTTCAGAACTTTCAATGGTCAAATCGGAAGCGGCCAAATACGATTTCACATTGGTCAACCTGACCCAATCGACTTTTTTACCGGTTTGTCCATAATCGATCTGTACCAGACCGGCCGGAGTTTCCATTCGTACCTTGCCGACCGTTTTCGGTTGTATCAATCCTTCTTCGATTCCGATGGTAATCGCCCCGATAGTGCCATGGCCGCACATGGGCAGGCACCCACTGGTCTCGATAAAAAGAATACCGAAATCGTTTTCAGGATCCGATGGTGGATAAAAAATACTGCCGCTCATCATGTCATGACCTCTCGGTTCGAACATGAGCCCTGTTCTGATCCAATCGTATTCCTTCAAAAAGTGCTGGCGCTTTTCTGCCATGGTAGGGCCCAAAAGTTCTGGGCCACCACTTTTCACAACTCTTACAGGGTTTCCACAGGTATGGGCATCGATGCACTCAAAAACGGTTCTCGCCATTCGAAATTTATATTTTCTTTTTAGAGGAAGTGATATACTTATTGACGCGCCTTTCCAAAATAGGCAATGTGACCGTGCCTTGTTCCAAGATCACTTCATGGAACTTTCGAATATCGAAATCGGCACCCAAGGCATCCTCGGCCTTTTTTCTTAGTTCGCGAATCCTTATCTCGCCCATTTTATATGAAATCGCCTGTCCGGGCCAAGCAATATAGCGATCGGTCTCCGTGTTCACTTCGTGTTCAGACAGGGCCGTATTGGAAAGCATATAATCCAAAACTTGTTGTTTCGACCATCTTTTGGCGTGAATACCGGTATCGACCACCAATCGGCAGGCGCGCCACATTTCATAGGTCAGTTTGCCGAATTCTTCATAAGGTGTGGTATAGATTCCCATATCGTTACCCAAAAATTCAGTGTACAAGGCCCACCCTTCGCCATAGGCGGACAAATAAAGTCTTTTTCGAAAATCAGGAATGCTATCGCCAAGCTCTTGGTTCAAAGCACCCTGCAAGTGATGCCCCGGAACGGCCTCATGTGCCGTAAGCGATGGCAGCACATATAACGGGCGACTGCCCAATTTATAGGTATTTACCAAATAGTATCCCGGTTGGGTCGCGCTCGACGAACCTGAATATCTTCCGCCTGTGTATTTTGGGGCAATGGCATCCGGCACCTTTTTGACACCGTAGGGTTTTCTGGGTAGGGTAATAAAATATTTTGGCAATTCGGCATCGATACGTTTCGCAATATCACGTGCCTCTTTCAACAGGTCATCACCGGTTTTGGCATAAAACCGTTCATCGGTGCGCAGAAAGGTCAAAAATTCCTGAAAACTTCCATTGAAACCTACTTTCTCGATAATCTTTTCCATTTCAGCCTTGATGCGGGCGACTTCTTTCAATCCAATATTGTGAATATCATCGGCCGTATATTCATCGGTGGTGGTATAATAATTGATCCTGTTCTGATAGAATTCGCTACCATTAGGCGTTTGGGAAACGCCAATGACCTCTCTTGTGTTCGGAATATATTCTTCTTCGAAAAAAGCCTTTATTTTTTTGAAGGAAGGCACCACGCTCTTCTCGATGGCCGACTTGGCCGCCAATAGAACGGAGTCTTTTTGCGCACCGTCCATTAAATCCGGTAAATTATCAAAAGGACGAAAAAAACTACTCTGGGTATAATCGTCCACTATATGCTCGTCATAGGTCGATTCATAGCCATCGAAAATCACCTTGGGCTGTGAAATCCCTTTTTCCAATCCTTTGCGCAACAATACCAAATGCTGTTCCGTAAATCGGGGAATGGCATTTAACAGGTTCAAGTATTCTTTGGCCCCTTCATGGTTCAAAATCGGTTTAACCCGATAGTTCAAATTAAGGTGAAAGCCCTGATCTGATTGTATCGGATTCAAATACGTTTGGTAGGCGTATTCATCGACTTGGTTTTGGAGTTTGAACTTTAGAAGTGCAAGGGATATCTGTTGCGTTTCCGATAGGTCTTCGGCAGTGATTGAAGCAAGTTTTGCAAGCTGCTTTTCGGCAAATTCTGCTTCTTGACGGTAAACCGATTCGTCATAATTCCCCAAAGGATATTCTTCCCGATCGAACGGTTTAAAATTATAGGTGGAATCTATTATCGCGGCCAATCGTTCCGAACTATCGAACTTTTTTCCTCCCTTACAAGAAATAATAAGGGCCAGTACGGCAATGGGCACAAAACCTATCCTGGAGAATTTCATACTGATATGGGTCAGATTTCTTGTTTGGAATATGTACCGTTTACATTACGCATAATACCCAACGGATTCTCATTTTTTAATTCTTCGGGAAGAAGTTCTTGAGGCCAACCCTGAAACGATATGGGTCTGACCCAGCGTTTAATGGCCGATTCTCCCACCGATGTAAACCGGCTATCCGTCGTGGCCGGAAAAGGCCCACCATGATGCATGGCAGGGCAGACTTCGACCCCGGTAGGCACCCCGTTAAAAATAATACGCCCTACCCGACCTTTAAGGGCCTCGACCACTTCTTCGTATTTTCGTAAATCTGCAGTATTACCGAGCAGGGTTCCGGTCAACTGACCTTCAAGTGCGTGTAGTACCTGTGTAAGTTCTTGAGCGGTCTCACACTGTACAACCATTGAAAACGGACCAAAAACTTCTTGATGGAGTTTCGGGTTGTTCAAGAAATTTGCCCCATCAACGGTCAATACCGCCTGTCGCCCGTGGTTTGGAGCCACTGATCCATTATTTTGTGACACTACTCGAACTCCGTTTTGCTCGACAATTTCCTTTTTTCCTTTTTCGTAATTTTCATGGATATTCGGATGGAGCATACAGTTCGGTTCCAATTTTGAAATTTCAGTTCCTAAAGTTGTGATAAACTCATCCAAAGAGGAACCCTTGATTCCTAGAATCAAACCTGGATTTGTACAAAACTGGCCGGCACCCAACATGATCGACCCAGCATATTTAGAGGCCCATTCAGCACCGTTCTCTTCAAGTGCCGAAGGCAAGACCACAACCGGATTTACACTTCCCATTTCGGCAAAAACAGGTATTGGCTCTTTACGCGCGGCGGCCAACTTATACAAGGCCATACCTCCGTTCATGCTACCCGTAAAACCGACGCCCTTTACCTTAGGGTGCATGACCAAATGCTTTCCGACTTCAATACCCCTGCTGTTCAAATTGGAAAATACCCCTTTCGGCATTTCGGTTTTTCTTGCTGCCGTCGCGATCGCCCCCGCAACCAGTTCACCGGTACCGGCATGCAAGGGGTGACTTTTTACGATGACCGGACAACCGGCCGCCAAAGCACTGGCAGTATCGCCGCCCGCCGTTGAAAAGGCCAAAGGAAAATTACTTGCGCCAAACACTGCGATCGGCCCGATCGGAAATAACATTTTTCGAATATCGACCTTCGGTAGCGGCTCGCGGTGCGGAATTGCGGTGTCAATAGTTGCCTCGACCCAGGAACCTTCTTCCAAAAGCGTTGCGAAAGCCCGCAATTGACCTATGGTACGGCCTCTTTCGCCCATTGCCCTTCCTACCGGAAGTCCAGATTCTTTGACATAGACATCGATAAGTTCATCACCAAGTGCCTCAATTTCGCCGGCAATCGCCCTAAGGAATTCGGCTTTTCTTTTCCCTGAAAAATGCTTGTAAGTCTTGAATGCTTCCTCAGCCAATCGTACCGCATCGTCAATTTCTGTTTTGGTAGCTTCGTAAAATTGCCAGCCGGTTTCCTTATTGGTTTTCGGGTCGAACGTAGAAAAAATCGTAACCCCTTTCGCCGATACTTCTCCCCCAATATAATTATGGCCTTCTATCATTTTATTCCTTGAATTATTAGTTTTCGCACAGACATTTTCGCAACATATTTGGTTTCAATAGCATAGTTTTTCAACCGTTCCTATATGTTCAAAAACCCCGCCCCGATCTATATCGAATCAACATTATTAAAATACGGCAGGGGCTGTCTCAAAAATATCCAATTATTTTCATTTCAAAGGTGAAACACTCATTTACCGATTTTGCCCAAAAAGTTCAATTCAGCGGTACTTTTACATTGACCGCAAATCTATCTATGTCGTATCCGCGAGGTCGAATTTACTACAAACTCGCCGTCAGCGACTTATAGTCGGGCATTGTCGGCCTTGTTCGAAGCGCATCGTCGATAACCTTCAAGACCCTTTCCCTTTCTTTGCCCTGCAAAGGCAGTCTCGGGGCCCTAACATTTTCGGTGCCTATGCCGGTGGCAACTTCTGCGAGTTTAATGTTCTGAACCAATTGCGGACTAATGTCAAGCTCCAACAAAGGAAGGAACCAACGATAGATTTCGGTCGCTTCTTGTGCGCGGCCCGCTTTCGCAAGTTCATAAATAGCAACGGTTTCCCTTGGAAAGGCACAGACCAATCCCGCGACCCATCCATCGGCACCGATCAATAGACTTTCAAGAGCCAAAGGATCAACTCCGGTCAAAATCTTAAGATCATTGCCGAACCTATTTCGTAACCTCCCGATGTTTATTATATCACGTGTCGACTCTTTTACGGCCTGAATATTATCTAACTCCATTAGCTGCTCGAACATCGCGACCGTTACCTCTATTTTATAATCGACTGGGTTGTTATAGACCATAATCGGCAATGAAGTACTTTTGGCAAGCTCTTTAAAGTAGGCCACGGTTTCAAAATCCGTGGATTTGTATCGCATGGGGGGCAATATCATCAAGCCATCGGCACCCGAAGACTCTGCATGTTTAATGGCTTCGACAGCGACTTTTGTGGCCTGTTCGGCAACCGTCATTATTACGGGAATCTTTCCTTCAACGATATCGATCGTTTCCTTTACCAAAATGTTCTTTTCGTCTTGGGTCAAGGTACTTGCCTCTCCCAACGATCCTCCTAAAACAATTCCATGAACCCCTGCATCTACTTGCGCATCGATGTTTTTTCGGAACATGGCCAGATCTAATCGATCATCTTCGGTAAACTTTGTTGTCACAGCGGGCATGACGCCCTCCCATTGTACTTTCATCTTTCTTTAAGTTTATTTTCAATTGCAAAAATAAAGTCATTACATGCCGGATGGTTAATTCAATTTTAACTCCTTTTGGGAATATTTTAACCTATTTTAAATAAATTTTATAAATATTATACAATATTTGCTTAGTATTGGATATGAAAGTACTTCCTTTTAAGATTCCCAAACCTTTTGAGAATACCTTGCACGTGCAAGAGGACAAGGTCGATATTTTCTATGACCAGCTGCACCAACATGCCGAGATACAGATAAGTTTGATAGTACAGGGAGAAGGTAAGTTGATGGTCGCCAACAGCATCAAAACCTTTGGCAGCGGAGATATTTTCATAATAGGCAGTAATATTCCCCATTTATTCCAAAGCGTTCCCCATCAGGGCAAATCGCACATGATTACCCTGTTTGTAAGTAAGGAAGGCTTTGGAAACGATTTTTTAAAAATACCCGAACTAGAAGAAATAAATCGGTTCTTTGAAATTTCTTCAAAAGGATTAAAACTTCTCTCAAGAAAGAAACGGGTACAGAAGATTATGAATAAGTTCACGAAAGTGGATAAATTAGGGAGATTTCTATGCTTTTTACAGATCATTCAAAAAATCAATCAGTCCCGATCAGAGGAGCTGACATCTTTTGTTCCGTCAAAAAAAAATATCTCTAATATTGAAGGGCGCCGACTCCAAATCGTATTCGACCACGCCATGAATCATTTTGACAAAGAAATCACCTTGAACCAAGTGGCGGCAATGGTGCACATGACGACTCCGGCCTTTTGTCGGTTTTTCAAACAACGGACCAACAAGACCTTTTTCGAGTTTTTGATCGAACTACGTCTAGAGCATGCCTGCCAATTGCTATCCACCCACGAAAAGCTATCCATCGCCCAAATTTCGGAAGCTTCCGGCTTCCAATCGATTTCGAATTTCAACAAGAAGTTCAAAAAGGCAAAGTCTTTATCACCTTCCCAATACGCCAAGAAAGTCAGAACACCAGCAACTTTTTAACAATTCTAATTTTGGGCACTGGGTCCAATATGGAATAATCGGTCCGGTGGTCCGCAAATCAACAGGTTTTCACTACTTTTGGTAAATTTTGAAAACCTTAACGAGATAAAATGAAAAAAGCATTTCTTGTTGTGACAGCACTGGCCATGGCCTGTAATTCTTCACAAAAAACGGTCAGCGAAAAGGCCGGTGATATAGTAAAACCAATGGTTGGCCCGACTGAATACGCCGGGACCATAACCGAAGCGGAGCTCAAAGAACACTTGTACACCTATGCATCTGATGAATATGAAGGTCGGGAAACTGGCGAACCGGGACAGAAAAAAGCGATCGCCTATTTAAAATCCGAATATGAAAAAATGGGCATTCCACCGGCCCAATCGAATGGCGACTATTTCCAGAATGTTCCATTAGAAGTCAAAAACCTGCCAACCGGTACAATGACCGTAAACGGAAAAGAATTTCCCATAGGTGAGAACATGCTTACTTTTTCGAAAGCGACCGGAAACGTTGATGAACTGGTCTTCGTAGGATTTGGCATCGAAGAGGGAGATTACTCCGATTATAAAGATGTCGATGTTGACGGCAAATGGGTCTTGGCAAAAGCAGGCGAACCAATGGGCGATGATGGAAACTACCTATTGTCCGGAAGTGAGGAAAAGTCAGCTTGGAGCAATATGTCAGAAGCTCCGGGCATGCGCATGGAGCTTGCAAAGAATAAAGGAGCAAAGGGTTTTATTTATTATGACGAAGCCAACTTTTCGAGATATAAGGGGTACTACGATTATATGCAAAATAATGATAGTGGCCAGATGGGACTTAAAAGCGATGGTGACGATAGTTGGGCCAGCCTTTTCATTAATGGCGTGCTGGCCAAGGAAATTTTAACATCCATTGATACGGATAATGACCCTAAGACAATAGCCGCAAAAATCGTACTTGATTTAACGAGTGAGAATGAGGAGGTATCGTCGGAAAATGTGGTGGCCGTACTAAAAGGATCCGAAAAACCCAACGAATATGTGGTAATATCATCGCATTTGGACCATATTGGCATTTCGGCCAATGGAGAGATCAACAATGGGGCCGATGATGATGGGTCTGGAACAGTTGCGTTATTGGAAATCGCCGAAGCTTTTAAAAAGGCTGCCGACGAAGGGAATGGCCCTAAAAGATCCGTTGTGTTTCTTCACGTAACAGGAGAGGAAAAAGGGCTCTTGGGATCTCAATATTACACCGATGTAGAACCAATTTTTCCGCTCTCTCAAACGGTCGCCAATCTCAATATAGATATGATCGGGCGAATCGATCCAAAACGCGAAGGTGACCGCAATTACGTCTACTTGATCGGCAGTGATAAATTAAGTACTGAACTACACGAACTTTCTGAGGAAATCAACGACAAGTACATGAATATCGAGTTGGACTATACGTACAATGATGAAAATGACCCCAATCGTTTCTATTATAGAAGCGACCACTACAATTTTGCCAAGAACAATATTCCGATAATATTCTACTTTAACGGTACCCATGATGACTATCACAGACCGGGCGACACACCTGATAAAATCAACTACGACCTTTTAATGAACCGAACCCAGTTGATATTTTACACGGCTTGGGAAGTAGCCAACCGGGCGAACAAGGTAATAGTCGATAAGGCGACCAAGTAACCGGTAAGATTCAAGAATGCATAAAGGCCCTTTCAAAAATTGAAAGGGCCTTTATGCATTCTTGAAAAAACAAAGTCCCGCCTTTCAGGGCAGGACCTTGACCAACATATGGGTGGAAGACCGGTTTCGAACCGGCGACCTCTAGAACCACAATCTAGCGCTCTAACCAGCTGAGCTACAACCACCATTTGTAAGCGATGGCAAATGTAATTTTTTTTAGGTATTCAATCAAAATAAAACCGATTCAATTTTACCATTGCGAGACACTACCATAAATCATCCTGATTTTTGAAACATAGCCAGACAAAGTCGTTGAATCATCGATGAAATACGGTTTTTACAGGTTAAAACACACAAAAAATGGCGTTTCACAACAAATTTTAGATTTTAAGACCAAGTAGGAATAAATTTATTCTTTGATAATTATCATTACAATGACCCCGGCGCTAACCTACTTTTTGCCATCAATTGAACTTTCTAAAAAGAAAACTACTCTTTTCATAGTGGTGTTTCTATTGTTCGCATCTCTTCAGGGCCAACATGCCAAAGATAGCTTACGAAAGGAAATTGCAACATTGCAAAAGCAGCAAAATTTCAGTGTCAAAGACACCGCCTATATTAATTTGTTGGCGAACCTTGGATCAGAACTGCGATTCTACCATGCAGACAGTATGTTGCTACTGTCAAAACAAGCTTTAAAACTCAGCAAGTCAGTAGAATATTTGCATGGCGAGTGTAAATCATATTTCATCTTGGGCAACTACTTTTCAGATCATGGAGATAGTGCCAAAGCCATTGAATATCTAAAAAAGGCAAATGAATTGGCAACGGAAATCAATGATAGAAGTTTTGCCGTACGCATTCAAAATGACCTGTCCGGTGAATATGCGTATAGCGGTGATTACTCCAAAGCACTGAACGGATATCTGCTCGGTATTGAGAAGGCCGCTGAAATCAACGATCTTAAAATGCTCTCGATAATCAATGAGAACATCGCCAATCTCTACGTTTCTCAAAAAGACTATACGCAGGCCCTTGAATTTTACAAAAAAGTTAAAAAGATCAATACTAAAATCGGCGACGAAGTTATAATGGCCGAAACCATGAGCAATATGGCATCTGTTTATGCCGATATGAACGAACTTGAATATGCAATGTACAATATCAACTCCAGTATTTCAGCTTTCGAAAAGAACGAAGTTACCGATTGGCTAGCCTTTGCATATGAAGTAAAAGGAAAAATATATCTCAAAGAAGGAAAATTCAAATGGGCATTGTTTTGGTATCGCCAAGGCGAGATGCTGCATAATAAACTACAGGATGAAAGGGGGCAGATAGATCTCTATAATGGCATGGCAGAGGCATATCTGGGGCAAGAAAAAGATAGTATATCAAAAAGTTATGCCCTTAGAGCCTTTGATATTTCGCAAAAGCTGAATTTCAAGGAAGGAACACAAAAGTGTGCCAGTACACTATACAGAATAAGTAAGAAACACAATGACTTTAAAATGGCCCTTGTCTATCACGAACTCTATAAGAGCCTATCGGATACACTTTCGAGAAACGAGAATAAGAAAAGCTTGACCATGTTCAAGACAAAGCTGAAATATGATAAACAAAAACAGGATCTAATTCTTGAAAACGAGAAGGCTTTGGCGAAACAAAAGAACTACGTTTACGCCGCTCTTGGCATCCTGATTATTTTTTTGGCGGTCACTTTCTTGATACGACGAAATGAGCACCTTCAAAAAAAGCTGAATATCGAACTAAAGTCAAATCAAGAAGAACTTGAAAAAAGTGAGCATAAATTAAGGGAGCTGAACAGCACTAAAGACAAACTTTTCTCCATTATCGGCCACGATCTCAGGGGACCTATCGGTGCCTTTCAAGGTTTGTTGAAGTTATACAAAGACGGAGAAGTCAATCAAAAGGAATTTTTGAGCTTTATACCGAAATTAGGTGCCGATTTGGACCATATTTCTTTTACTCTCAATAATTTGTTGTCTTGGGGCCAATCACAAATGAACGGCGCGATTACAAAACCTGCTGTCATTTCATTGGATAATCTTGTTGTCGACAACATTAAATTATTATCTGAAATAGCGACGAACAAATCCATAAAAATAGTAAGTCGGGTTTCTGCAAACACTTTGGCCTGGTCCGACGGGAATCAAATTGACATTGTTATCAGAAACTTGATGAGCAATGCCCTAAAGTTTACACCAGAAAACGGAATGATCACAATAGGCGCCTCTGAGAAAACCAATCATTGGGAGATTTATGTCAGGGATACCGGTGTGGGCATGGATCGTGAGACACAGGCGAAAATTTTTGCCGAAAACTCGAATCACACTACATATGGAACCAACAATGAAAAAGGAACAGGTCTTGGGCTTTCATTGTGTAAAGAAATGGTCGAAAAGAACAACGGAACCATTTGGGTAGACAGTATTCCAAGAAAAGGGTCTTCCTTCTTTTTTACCTTGCCCAAAGCCAAAAACGAGTATCAAAAAACGGCCTAGATCAGGTGGTATAGACTGGCAACGGCCACAGGTCTCTCAACCGTAAAACCTTCGGCATGGTCAGTACCGATGAGCCTACCCAAATCCCTGGCCCTGTATTCCACACTATCGGTAAAATTCTTGCTGCTGATCGGCGTTTGGGGTTCTTTACTCGCCGGGTCATAGAACTGCGAGGAATATGCATGAATAGCTTCAATCTTTTTTTCGATATAGCCCGATACATCGACGACAAAATCGGGTTTCAGGTTTTTCCACTGAATATAATGGTACACCTGTTTGGGGCGCCATGGATCCTGCCAATTATCATCACCTTCAAATTTGGTATCGATCTTCACTAGTCCGCTCAAAAAGCAGGCATCGCTGACCAATTTGCTCCCTTTGGCATGGTCGATATGGCGATCTTCGACGGCATTGCACAATACAATTTCTGGTCTATATTTTCTCAATATCCTGATTATCGCCAATTGGTGATCTCGATCGTTGACAAAAAATCCATCTGCGAATTCAAGGTTTTCGCGTAGCGAAACCCCGAGGATCTTTGCGGCTTCGGTTGCTTCGGCATCCCTAATCTCTGCCGTTCCTCTTGTTCCCAATTCTCCACGGGTCAAATCAATGATCCCTACTTTTTTGCCTGCCGCCACTTCTTTGGCGATCGTTGCACCGGCGCCGAGCTCTGCATCATCGGGATGCGACCCAAATACCAATATATCAAGTTTCATTTGTTCTTATTTAGGCACTGTCTTTAGTGTACGGTCACATGACCCGATTTAACGGTCATCAAAGCTTGTTCGATATCATAAATAAGGTCTTCCGGTTCTTCGATACCTACGGAAAAACGGATCAGTCCATCCGAAATACCCCTATTTTTACGTTCTTCGGCCCCTAAAAGGGCATGCGATGTCTGTGCCGGGGAAAGTACGGTACTTTCAACGCCGGCCAAACTCATTGAGGCCTTTATCAATCGGAGTGATTTTTGGAATAGTTCGGCATCGAGTCCTGCATTGAGCTCAAAAGACATCATTCCCCCAAAGCCCTTCATTTGCGACTTTGCAATTTCATGATCAGGATGGCTCGGCAATCCTGGATAGTAAACCGCATTGATATCTTTATGGACGTAAAGATATTCCGCCATTTTTTGTGCATTATCGTTTTGGGCCTTTACACGGACCCCCATGGTTTTTATACTTCTTTCCAACAACCATACCGTGTAATCGCTGAGGCTTCCCCCAAGATTTTTTGCCAAATGGAATATACGTTCCATATGTTCGGAAGAGCAGGCTACCGCGCCTGCGCAAATATCGGAATGACCTCCCATATATTTTGTGGCACTGTGTATGATGACATCAATGCCAAACTTGGCCGGAAGCTGATTTACGGGACTCGCAAAGGTGTTATCGATCATTGAAACAAGTCCGTGCTTTTTGGCAAGTCGTGAAACCATTCTCAAATCGGTAATCTTCAATAGCGGATTCGAAGGTGTTTCGACGTAAATAACCTTGGTATTCGATTTTATGAGCGTTTCAAAATCGGTCTCACTAAGACCCCCTGTAAAGGAATATTCGATTCCGAATTTATTGAATTGTTCAACGATAAGGTTGTAAGTGCCCCCATAAATATCCCCTTGCAATACTATATGGTCCCCGGCTCGAAGAAAGGCCAATACCGCAGTGCTGATGGCCGCCATACCGCTTCCAAAGATCATGGCCGATTCAGTATTTTCCAGGGCGGCGATCTTCTTTGACAACGCCTCCTGGTTCGGGGTGTTGAAATATCTGGGGTATCTTTTGACATCTACATCCTGAAAAGCATAAGACGAACCCATGTACAGCGGTGATATGGCACCCCTAAATTGCTTATCCTCCAGTTCACCGACATGAGTACAAATTGTATTCAGACCTTGGTTTTCCTTATTCATCGATTAGTTATTAATGAGGAAGCTAAAGTAACAAAAAACATCATACCTGAACTTTTTTCCAGTTACCCTTTCGAAACCATACCATGGCAATAATGGCCAATAATACTTCGGCAAGGGTGATGGCCATAAAGACTCCCATAGCGCCCATATTAAAAGTTATAGCGGCCAGATAGGCGAAAGGCAATTGAAACAGCCAAAAAGCGAAAAGGTTGATCTTGGTCGGCGTCTGTGTATCACCGGCCCCGTTGAAGGCCTGGGTCACCACCATGCCATAAGCATAAAAAATGTAGCCCGCGGCGATAATCTGCAAACAAAGCCCCCCGTTGGCCACCACCACTGGATTTTCATTGAACCAGCCGACAATCGTATAGGCAAAAAACAGGTAGATCAACGAGACGATTCCCATAAATATGGCATTGTATTTTCCTGTCTTCCACACCGATGTTTCGGCCCGATCGGGTTGTTTGGCCCCTAGGTTCTGTCCGACCAAGGTAGCGGCCGCATTGCTCATTCCCCATGAAGGCATCAGGGTAAAGAGCATTACCCTAATGGCAATGGTATATCCGGCCAATACCTCGCTTCCGAATTCGGCCATCATCCTCATGAGAAAAACCCAGCTTGAAGTTCCTATTAAAAATTGGGCGATTCCACCCAAGGATACTTTTATAAGGTTGAACATTACCTTAATGCGAAAGACAATATCATTGAGTCCGATCTTGATCCTACTCCATCCGAAAAACAAAATGGCCAATTGAAACAAGACCGCAGTACCCCTTCCTATATTTGTAGCAATGGCCGCGCCCATGACACCGAATTCAGGAATCGGGCCCCATCCGAAAATAAAAATCGGGTCAAGAACAATATTGAGCCCGTTGGAAAGTACCAAGGCCCACATGGCGATCGAGGCATCACCGGCCCCTCTAAAAATAGCATTGATCAAAAACAGTAACAAAATCGTAATATTGCCACCGATCAACAATTGCGTATAGCCATAGCCTTCAGCGATCAAATCGGGTTCGGCACCCATAAGGGCCAAAATTTCCTTGGCGAACAGGAATCCGATGATCCCGACCAAAACGGAAACAACTATACCCAATAAAATGGCTTGTACGGCCGATTCACGTGCTCCTTTTAGGTCCTTTTCCCCTATTCTACGCGCCACTACCGCGGTCGCCGCCATGCTGAGCCCAATGGCCACAGCATAGACCAAAGTTATCACAGATTCGGTCAGACCAATCGTGGCTACGGCATTTACGCTGACCTGTGATACATAGGCAATATCTACGATGGCAAAAACGCTTTCCATCATCATTTCCAAAATCATTGGAACAGATAGCATGAAAATGGCCTTGCGAATACTGCCCGAGGTAAATTCGGTTTCCTTACCCGTTATGGCATTGATAAAATATCGAAGTATCTTTTTAAACGTAAGTTTATTTGATGATGTCATTATAATCGGAATTATGTTAAACTGAAGAAAAAAGTAGACGTCGCTTTAAAGCCGAATCAGGTCGATCAGCTAATGCCCGAAGGCGCAAAGACATCTTTAAAAATCATAATTCCTATAACTTCATGATATGGCAAAGATGTGACAAATTATCAACATATGAAACCTAGTTTCAAATTATTTCAAGTAATTGCCCCTATACCTCCAATAACTTACGGCTCCTAAAACAGCGGCACCCAAGGCAATATACCATACATAGTCTGGGGTGATGGCGGCCGAGCCGCTTTGACCGTAACTGTGAAGCCCCACCAAGTAATAATTGACCCCGAAATAGGTCATCATGATACTTCCGACCCCAATCAAGCTCAGAAAATTGAACATCCATTTTCCACGAAGGCCCGGAACCAGACGCGTATGGATTATAAAGGCATAGACCATAATCGAGATGAGTGCCCAGGTCTCTTTCGGATCCCAGCCCCAATACCGCCCCCAACTTTCATTCGCCCATTGCCCGCCAAGAAAGTTGCCGATAGTAAGCATGACCAGACCGACAGTCAATACCAACTCGTTGATAATGGTCAACTCTTTAATGCTGATATCCATTCTTGGCTTGTTTTTTTTGTTCGTGAGGATCATCAACAACAAATTCACAAACCCTAAAATGCCACCAACGATCAATGGGCCATAACTGCCTACGATTACGGCGACATGGATCATCAGCCAATAACTGTCCAAAACAGGAACTAAATTGCCAATTGACGGATCAACCCAATTCTGATGGGCTATCCAAAGTAGTAGCGCGGTAACAAAAGAAGCTGCAGCAAGAGTAATGTCATTTTTTCTAATGAAGAGTAGCCCCATGCCCATGGTCGCCCATGAGACATATAATACACTTTCGTATGCATTGCTCCAAGGAGCGTGGCCGGAAATGTACCATCGTAGAACCAACCCTGCCGTGTGCCATAAAAAGAAAACGACGATCGTTCCCTTAAAAAAATAGGCGGCGATACGCCAAACGGACCGATCTTTGAAAATCTGAAAAATAAGTACAAAGAAAAACAGAACGCCGACAAGTCCATAAAGACGGTACAAATGATTGAAGATGTTCAACTTATTATAGATAATCTCCGTTTCTATTTTTTTATCGGAAGGCAAAACTTCGCTGCCATGGTTTTTTTGATTCTGTTTAAAAGCCGCAAGTAGTTTGTCGGCCTCGGAATAATCACCGGTTTGCACCGCTTTGCCCAACGTCAATTTATAGAATGGCAAGGCGTTTTTAATAAAATTGGCATATAGCGAATCAGAAACCTGATATTGACCGCCGTTATATTCCACCGCTGATACCCATTTGTTGTTTTCATCGTTCAACAACGGGAATATTTTCAATATTTCACCGCCAAGAGCCTGATTTAAAAGCATTAGGCGAATATTTACTTCCTTGAATTCTTTTTGATACAGATTGGGGTTGTTCGTGGCGGTGGCCTCCCTCAGAAAAGGTTCCAGCTTATAACTGCCCTTTTCATCAAAGAAATCGATTGCCTTTACAAACTCTTGACCCTCGGGTACTCCGATCAAACGATGCAGGCTATCATTGTCATTTTTTTTATCTAAGAGGATTACCTCTGTATTGTACCATAAGGGCGGATTCATAATCATTGACAAAAGCACCTGATCGGCATTCATTCCTTTAAAAGAATCCTTGCCCCTGAGCTTTCGCAACAACTCCGAAGAAAATGTATGTATGGGTTTCATACGTCCTCCCTCATCTTGAATAACCAGTTCACCAAATTTGTCGGCGTGTTCCTTCGATACCTTGGTGGCCTGTATGAGGGAGTCCAATTGTTCTTGCGAAGGCAATGCGCCATGGTCATGGCCATCATCGGCCGTATGCTGCTGTGCAGAAAGAGACATCAGTCCGCCCAAAACAAGAATGGTGGTCAATTTGGCCTTTTTTTCCTTCAATTTCTTCAAGGAAGCCCCCAAATCCTTAAAGCGGGTCTTGCCAAAAAACATAATACCCATTAGGCCTATATATAAAAGAAAATAACCCGTGTAGGTTATCCACGTTCCCCATTGATCATGATTTACCGAAAGCACCGTTCCCTTTTCATCAGGATGAAAACTGGCCTGAAAAAACCGATAACCCTTATGATCCAGGATGTTGTTCATGAAGATGTCATAGTCGAAAGAACGTTCGTCTTCCACCGTTATCTTACTCATAAACGACTTGTATGTATTGACCGTCCCCGGATATTTTTCACCTATAAAATCATTCAGTTTGATGCTAAAGGGAAGTTCGTATACTTTTGAACCGTAGGCCATTGCAAATTCGAGGCCTCCGACCTCGAACTTAGCGGAAAAGTCGGTCGGACCTTTACCTCCCAATAGTTTTTTTTGCACCTTCTCACCATTCGAGGTGACATCAATGACCAAGGCATCTTGAGAGTTTTCAGTGACTTCTTCTTCAGGAATTTTCACCACACCATAAGTACCCGTCACCAAGGGCTCGGGAATGACGAACTGCATGCCCCCAAGGTTATATAGGGACCGGAGCTGAAACTGTTGTAAGCTATCTTTGGCAACCTGTCCCTGAAACTGGTCTGCCATGCGCATAAAACTTCCTTCAAAAGGAGATTTTATCATATAGATCGAGTCGCTG
This sequence comes from Meishania litoralis, assembly GCF_042611095.1. Taxonomy (NCBI): domain Bacteria; kingdom Pseudomonadati; phylum Bacteroidota; class Flavobacteriia; order Flavobacteriales; family Flavobacteriaceae; genus Meishania; species Meishania litoralis. The sequence continues at coordinate 112,023 of NZ_JBHFPV010000002.1, read as the reverse complement.
GCCGTAATATTAATAGCACCGTCGGTCGGCGTGTTCAACGCGAACAGCATATTGTGTATATTCGAGACCTTGCCATCTTCCAAATAGTGTTCCTCACGTTGCCCCGCACCGGCCTCGACGATCTTTAAGAACCGCTGTCCTTCGTTGGAAGGAACCAAGCCAAGCTTGGCCCCCTTAATGAAATCAACATATGAAATCGTGAAATCCTGCCCATTGTAGTCATCGTTCCAAGGAAGGTTTGACTTTAAGGCTTCAGGGGTGACAATAAGGTCATGTTGCAATATCTTCCTTTTGGGTTCCCCATTGATCTCACCATCGACATAAACGGTCAAAAAGGTCTTATCGGAATAGAAAACATTTTCTGTACTTCCCTCCCGAATGGGCATCATACCTTCAAAACTTATATAACGGGTCACAAAGGCCCCTATAATTATCAGGATCCAAGAAAGGTGCAAAATCAGCACGGGCCATTTCTCCCATCGCAAAAGACGATAGCTAAAGATATTGCCAACAAAGTTAATTACGAAAAACACCATGATTGCTTCAAACCATGTCGTGTTATAAATCCAAATGCGGGCGGTTTCGGTGCTGTATTTGCTTTCTATAAAGGTGCCAGCGGCCATCGCGGTCGCAAAAACCAAAAATAATATAGCCATTAAGCGCGTGGAGAAAAAAATCTTCTTTAGCAAATCTGTCATCGGGCGATGCATTATTTTTCAGGATGCAAAAATAAGGTATTCCTAAGAGAATCGGATTTTAATTCACAAATGGTTTTTTGAATTGGCTATTTCATTTTCCGATGTACCTATTCCTACACTTTTCGAGCGGGCCATTTTTAGAAAGAATTTTGTATCTTGTATATACAATAATCATTAAATGCTATGAAAATGAATAGAAAAACGTTTATCAAAAAGACGGCAGGTGCGATACTGATCGCCCTGCCCGCTGCATCTTTGATCGGATGCTCGAGTTCAGACAACGATTCAGGTGTTCCTGATCCTGATCCCGATTCGGGTGAAAACCCACAAGTCAATTGTATCGATAACGGAACGGCCGTTGCCATTGGATCCAATCATGGCCATACGCTTGTCGTATCAAAGGCAGACGTAAATGCCGGGAACGAAAAGACCTATTCGATTCAAGGTTCTTCCGGGCATGATCATACCATAACCATTACGGCAGAAAATTTCACGTCGCTCAAGAACAACTCATCGATTTCGGTCGTTTCGACAAATGATGATGACCATACGCATTCGGTGACCGTATCTTGTGCATGAGGAATCAAATTAGAAATTTACCTGTTATCGATAATGAACCGCCTTTTTATGGCGGTTCACTTTTTTAAATCGATTCAAATATTTGCACGAGATATCTAAAAGATATATTCTTAGTTTTACAGCATGATCAAGATAGCCATAATTGGTAACGGAAATGTTGGCAGTACCCTCAACAAAGCCTTTTCAAAGGCCAAAAACGTGCAACTGGTGGGCGTTATCAATAGTCGTCTTGATTCTTTCGAGATCGGGCAAGTGCGCAATACCAAAAAAGAATCGCTATCGGTAGCTGATAGTCCGGATCTATACATCCTAGCTGTTAGCGATGATGCTATTGTCGAGGTCTCTAAAAAACTAAAAGGCACAAAAAGCCTCGTCGTACACACCTCGGGCAGTGTCGCCATGAAAGAAATGCCCGTTGCCCGAAAAGGTGTTCTCTATCCTTTACAGACATTCAGTAAAGAAAGCCTGCTTGACCTTAGAAACGTACCCTTATGTATTGAAACAGAAAAAGAGGAAGATTTTAAAATATTGCAAGATCTTGCTACGGCATTGTCGAAAGAGGTATATAAAATATCTTCAAAACAACGCGCCAAATTGCATTTGGCCGCAGTATTCGTGAACAATTTTGTGAACCATATGTACAAAATAGGTTCGGATATCTGCTTAAACAACGACCTATCTTTTTCAATGCTTAAACCCTTGATAAGTGAAACCGCAAAAAAAGTCGAACATCTCTCACCTGAAACGGCCCAGACAGGCCCCGCCAGAAGAGCGGATACGGGTACGATCGAAAAACATCTCGATCTATTGAGCGATACGGCACATAAAGAAATATATTCCCTTATGACGCGATCGATACAAAAGACTTATGAAAAAGAGCTATAAAGAGTATTTGAAAGACATAACCACATTTGTATTTGATGTGGACGGCGTATTCACCGATGGTACGCTTCTGATCACCACAGAAGGGGAAATGTTACGAAAAATGAGTGTCAAGGATGGCTATGCCCTAAAGACCGCCCTTCAAAAAGGATACAATGTCTGTATCATAACCGGAGGCACTAATGATGGCGTGCGAAAACGTTTACGGGGTCTAGGGGTTACCGATATTCATATGGGCGTGCATCACAAAGAAGATTCTTTAAATGAATATCTGGATATTTATGAAATAAGCCCTGAAAATGTACTCTACATGGGCGACGACCTGCCCGATATACCACCTATGCGCAGAGTAGCCCTCCCCTGCTGCCCCCAAGATGCCGCCCAAGAAGTGAAGGCCGTTGCAAAGTATATTTCGCATCGAAAAGGTGGGGATGAATGCGTTCGCGACGTCATAGAACAGGTCATGAAGGTTCGGGGCGATTGGTTTGAAAATTTTGACGCCCAAAATGCTTAAAACTACGATGCTCCCTACCGACCTAAAAGACAAGAGAATTATATTGGCCTCCGGTTCACCACGCAGGCAACGTTTTTTTGAGGAAATGGGATTTGAATTCGAAGTCCGCTTAAAATCGGTAGATGAAATTTACCCTGGTGGATTGAAAGGCAGTGAAATTTCCGATTATCTCGCCAAATTAAAAGCTGCCCCTTTCAAAGAAGATTTAAAGCCGAATGAGATCTTAATTACTTCGGACACCGTCGTATGGCATAAAAACAGATCCCTCGCCAAACCGACCGATGAAGAAGAGGCATTTGAAATGCTGCAAACATTATCCGATGATTGGCACGAGGTTATAACCTCGGTCTGCATTACAACAACGACCGACCAAAAAATCTTTAACTCGACGACCCGTGTAAAGTTCGCTTCGCTTGATGATATGCAGATAAGATATTACATAAAAAACCACAAGCCTTTTGACAAAGCTGGTGGTTATGGCATACAAGAATGGATCGGTCTGGTCGCGATCGAAGAAATTCAAGGCTCGTATGCGAATGTGGTCGGCTTACCGACCCAATTGGTCTACCAAAAGTTAATGGAAATAGTATAATGACCTTATTTGCTTAACTTTATTACAAAATTCCAAAAAATGAAAAATTGGCTCTCCCTAGAACTTTCGGTCATCTTTTTGGCCGGCCTTTTTACCATAATAAATTCATGTAAAGAAAATGCGGTCGACCAGAAAGAAGTTGCCTTGAACGAGGCCACTGTCGACAAAAAGCCCGCAGAACAAATTTCGGAAGCGTTCAAGGAATACTGGTATGCCGGCGACGCGGAGATTACGAGCTACACGTTGGAACAGGCCCGATACGGTGAAATCCGAAATGGAGATGCAGTACTCATTTACGTCACCGAGCCCTTTGCTCCCGACAAGCAGGTAAAGGCCGATAACTACGATAAGAGCAATGTTTCAGTTCTAAAATTGAACACTACCAAAAATTATCTCACCGGAATTTACCCCTACTCCATCATGACCAGTAGCTTTTACCCTGTAGGTAATGACGAACATGCCATCAAAGTAACCTTTTCTTCTCAAGAATGGTGCGGACATGTCTATGCCCAATTGAACAACCGTTCTACCTTCGAAATAAAGTCCCATTCCTATTTCGAATCCGAAGCGGATCAAAATATGAAACTGGACAAGACCGTTCTCGAAAACGAGTTGTGGAACCAATTACGGATCGACCCCGAAAGTCTACCTGTCGGCGAAATACAAGTGATTCCATCATTCGAATATATTCGGTTGTCCCACAAAGAGTTGAAATCATATAAAGCAATCGTTAGTTTAAATAAAAATGGTGCAACGGCTTCCTATGAAATCAATTACCCCGAACTCGAGAGAACATTGAAAATAGATTTTAGAACAGCTTTTCCTTATTGCATAGAAGGTTGGTCGGAAACCTTTAAAAGCGGCTTTGGCGACAAGGCCAAGACCATGACATCGAAAGCTATCAAAAACAAGACCTTAAAAACCCCTTATTGGACACAAAACGGAAATAACGACCTATCTTTGCGCGATAGTTTAGGACTTTAGTTTTATGGAAAAATTTATCGCCGACAACCAGAGCGAATTACTGGCAACTGCCATAACGCTCTTAATACTCTTGATCCTTAGGTTTCTTATCAACAAGACCGTTCGTAGAATCGGTCGTATCAGTGACATCGTCGAAGCACGTACCCTTTTGATAATTAAATACGTCTCTTACGTTTTGACTTTTTTGGGCCTCGGGGCCCTTGCATTTATCTGGGGCGTCAATTTTAAAGATCTTGGACTACTTTTTTCATCGGTCTTTGCAGTAATCGGAGTAGCTTTTTTTGCCAGTTGGTCCATTTTGAGCAATGTTACGGCTGGTGTCATATTGTTTTTTTCGTTTCCGTTCAAAATTGGCGATCGCGTTAAGATATTGGATAAGGATACCGAATCGGAAGAACCCTATCTTATAGAGGATATCAAGGCCTTTCATGTCAATTTGAGAAAAGACAATGGCGAATTGCTCGTCTACCCCAACAATCTTATGATACAAAAAGCGGTCACTTTGGTCTATCACAAAGAAAATGATTCTGAATCGAGCGAAATACTTTAGTTTGTTAAAGAAGATTAAAAAAAACTGGTTCACGCCTTTATCTTTCTATATTTGATTGCCAGCTAAAATCAAATACATGCGCCAATTTCTTTTTTTATGCACACTGTTTTTTACAAGCATTAATTTTTGTTCGGCCCAAGCACCACAGAAGAAGTCCACCGCCGATATTTATCATTCGCTACAGAAATTGAATTTTTTGGGCACGGCGTTGTACGTAGCTGCGCATCCCGATGATGAAAATACGCGATTGATTTCCTATTTGTCCAATAACCTAAAGGCAAGAACGGCATATCTATCAATGACCCGAGGAGATGGAGGGCAAAACCTAATAGGTCCTGAGCTGAAAGAGTTGCTTGGGGTACTCCGAACTCAGGAACTGCTTGCGGCACGAAGGGTCGATGGCGGGGAACAATACTTCACGAGAGCAGTTGATTTCGGGTATTCAAAACATCCTGACGAGACTTTGAAAATTTGGAACAAAGAGCAAGTTCTAGGCGATGTTGTGTGGGTGATACGCAATCTTAAACCTGATGTGATAATAAACCGGTTCGACCATCGCAGCCCTGGAAGCACCCATGGCCATCATACTTCTTCGGCTATGCTGAGCGTCGAGGCTTTTGACCTGACAAATGACCCAAATGCATATTCCAAACAACTTATACTTACCCAGACTTGGCAGCCCAAACGTTTGTTTTTTAATACCTCTTGGTGGTTCTACGGAAGCCGCGAAAAATTCGAGGAAGCGGACAAGTCAAAAATGTTGCATTTCGATACGGGTGTGTTCTATCCGACTCTTGGGGTCTCGAACAATGAAATTGCATCTTTGGCCAGTAGTCAGCACCTCTGTCAGGGTTTCGGAAGATTAGCATCTAGAGGGACCGAAAACGAGTATGTAGAGCTTTTGAAAGGTGATATGCCTACTGACAATGTTGACATTTTTGATGGTATCGATACCACTTGGTCGCGAATCGAGGGCGGAGAGGCCGTTGGGGAAATTCTTTATGGTATAGAGGCCGATTTCGATTTTAAAGACCCTGCAAAACATTTGGGAAGATTGATCGAAGCCTATAAATTATTACAGAACGTCAGCGACGAGCATTGGAAAAGATTAAAATCGGATGAGCTTAAAAATTTGATATTATCGGTTTCAGGTCTATATCTTGAAGCTTCGGCCGAAAATGCCATAGCAAACCCAAATGGCAAAGTCAATGTAAAAATAGAGGCGTTGAACCGATCCGGTGCACCGATTACTTTGAAAACTATAAAAATACCGGAAGCCAATGCTGAACTGACCCCTTCAATTCCACTAAAAAACAATGAAAACCAAAATCTAGAACTTGAATTTACCATTCCCGATCACGTAGGTTACACAAGTCCGTATTGGTTAAAAAACAAAGGAATGTTGGGCATGTACACGGTCAACGATCAAATGCTCATAGGTAGGCCCGAAACGCCAAGAGCTTTCCGTGCACTATTTGAACTTGATTTCGATGGATATGCCATAACTTTTGAAAAACCTGTGGTTTACCGTTTTGCAAAACCTGATAAGGGAGAGTTGTACGAACCCTTTGAGATTCTTCCTGAGGTCACGGCAAGTTTCGATGACAATGTCTTGATTTTTGCAGATGGCGAACCTAAGGAAATACCTGTTACCATCAGGGCACATCGAGATAGCGTCAAGGGTAAAGTACAACTCTGCTTCTCGGAAGGTTGGAAAGTAGATGATGACACCCGGGCTTTTGAAATCGAAAAAAAAGGAGATCAAAAAACGGTAATTTTCAAACTTTGGCCCCCGGCCCAAGAAAATGAAAGCTACATTTCACCCATCATAAAAGTGAATGGAAAAGATCTTACACATGAACTGGTGACCATTGCATATGACCATGTGCCAACGCAACAGGTTTTGCAAAATGCCGAAGCCAAGGTCGTACGTCTTAATATCCAAAAAGCGGGCGAAAACATAGGTTATATAGTGGGTGCCGGTGACGCGGTGCCTGAAAGTTTAGCCCAAATAGGGTACAATGTACATTTGATCGACGTTGGTGGCATCACATTGGGCACTTTGCAAAAATATGATGCGGTCGTTGTAGGTATTCGAGCTTATAATGTAGTGGAGGAGCTTAAGTTCAAGCAGCGGTTTTTGATGGATTACGTCAAGCAAGGGGGCAACCTGATCGTTCAGTACAATACAGCAGGTAGATGGGCCTCACAATTCGAAAATATTGCGCCATATGATCTAAAACTATCGCGTGATCGTGTAACCAACGAAGACTCGCCTGTTGAGATCGTTGCCAAAGAACATGCCTTGGTGAATTTTCCGAATCTAATCTCCCAGAATGACTTTAAAGGGTGGGTGCAAGAAAGAGGACTGTACTTTCCAAATGAGTGGGCACCACAATTCACACCGATTCTCAAAATGAACGACCCGGGCGAAAAATCGACGGAAGGCAGCCTTTTGGTCGCGCCCTATGGCAAAGGAAACTATATTTACAGTGGTCTGAGTTTCTTCAGGGAGTTACCGGAAGGCGTTCCAGGTGCTTACAAGCTGTTCGCGAACATGCTTTCCTTGGGGAAGGAACAATTAGAAACCACTGACAATCAGGTAAAGGGATGAACGGAAAGGACAAATATATTTGGAAAAAGGAATATTCATTGGTTCTGATCCTAAACCTGCTTTATGTATTCTTTTTCTATTATTTAATGACATCTTATATCTAACATGGGAGCATTGGGAATATTGGATTGGGCGATACTCACCGGAACCCTGCTCTTCATCGTGGCCTATGGTGTTTGGCGTACAAAGGGCAGCCAAAACGTACATGATTATGTAAGAGGGGGAAGCAATGCCAAGTGGTGGACGATAGGGTTGTCGGTTATGGCCACCCAGGCAAGTGCAATAACCTTTCTTTCAACCCCTGGACAGGCCTTTCATGATGGTATGGGCTTTGTTCAGTTCTATCTAGGATTACCTTTGGCAATGGTAATCATCTGCTTGGTCTTCGTTCCCATTTACCACCGATTAAAAGTATATACGGCTTATGAGTTTCTAGAGAGCCGTTTCGACCTTAAAACAAGGTCGCTAGCGGCCGTACTGTTCTTGATACAACGTGGACTTGCCGCAGGAATTACCATTTTTGCGCCATCGATTATCTTATCGGCCATTTTGGGGTGGGATCTGCAAACGCTTAATATCATTATTGGCACACTTGTGATCATTTATACGGTATCGGGTGGCACAAAAGCCGTCAACGTCACCCAAAAACAGCAGATGTTCATTATCATGACAGGTATGTTCGTGACTTTCTTTTATATTTTAGGATATCTGCCAGCGGACATCGATTTCGGAAAAGCCCTGAAAATAGCAGGGGCCAGTAACAAGTTGGAAATATTGGATTTCAGTTTCGATACCAAGAGTCGGTATACTTTTTGGAGCGGTATCACAGGGGGGCTCTTTTTGGCACTTGCTTATTTCGGCACCGATCAGAGTCAAGTTCAGCGTTATTTATCCGGCAAATCGGTTCGTGAAAGCCAGCTAGGTCTTGTTTTTAACGGTATCTTCAAGATTCCAATGCAGTTTTTTATTCTACTGGTCGGGGTAATGGTCTTCATTTTTTACCAATACAACCCCTCGCCATTGAATTTCAATCCGGCGGCTACGAAGACGGTAATGGAATCAGAGTACGCTTCAGACTATAAACTCCTGCAGGAGAAACATCATGAATTGGAGATTGAGAAAAAGATGGCCCAGGACAAGTTTTCGGAAGCCCTTGAATTGAAGGAATTTGCTGTCATTGAAGAGGCCAAATTACAGATTGTCGAAATAAACCAAAAAGATATCGCGAACAGGCAAGCGGCGAAAACACTGATCCAACAGGCCGATGATGGGGCTGAAACCAATGATAAAGATTATGTTTTCATACATTTCATTCTTTATAATCTACCGAAGGGACTCATAGGGCTTCTACTGGCGGTTATACTATCGGCGGCAATGTCGTCAACCGCCTCTGAGCTGAATGCCCTGGGCACGATAACCGCCCTGGACCTGTATAAAAGAAATACCAAAGGAAACTTTTCAGAAAAATATTATGTCAGAATATCCAAGGGATTTACCCTTATGTGGGGGGTCATTGCAATAATTATTGCTTGCGTGGCCAGCCTTTTTGACAATCTCATTCAACTCGTAAATATTATCGGGTCGATTTTCTATGGAAATGTGCTGGGAATATTTCTACTCGCCTTCTTTTTCAAATTTGTCAAGGGAAACGCAGTTTTCTTCGCAGCCATATTGACCCAACTCATTATTTGCGTAATCTATTACAACTACATTCACGTTTATCCTTCCGGCGATGAAAAACTGGGGTATCTTTGGCTAAACTTCATTGGTGCTGCCCTGGTTATTTTGACGGCTATCCTTATGGAAGGTTTTGATAGATTACTGAAAGCAAGAACAATAAGTTCCTAATCGTTTAATTTCATTCCTTCAATATACAATATCACTTAACCAAGGCCATTGTACATGTTCAGGATTGCCATACGTATTAACCAACCAAGATTTTATGATATATTTGAAGCGGTCTGAATTATTTTAGGCGTCAAGCGTCTAAAAGCAAGTATTTTCAATGCCGAACAAGAAATATACCATAAAAGATATCGCAGAACTTGCAGGTGTGTCCAAGGGTACCGTTGACAGGGTACTCCACAAAAGAGGAAAAGTATCGGAAAAGGCTCTTAATAAAGTTGAGCAAGTCATAAAGGAAATTGACTTTCAGCCTAACCCCATAGCCAGAAACCTCAAAAACAACAAGCTGTACAAAATATGCGTGCTAATGCCCGACCCCAAATACGATCCTTATTGGGTTTCGGCGAATCAGGGAATAATAGATGCTTCAAATGAGTTCAAACCTTTTGGCATTTCGGTGGAAAAATGTCTTTACCATCTTTATGATGGTTCCTCTTTTGCCAAGGCCTCACAAAAGGCCATGGACTTTTGTCCAGATGCCATATTGATAGTACCACTATTTCAAGAAGAATTACGCCAAGTTCTGAATGTGTGCAGGCAACGTAATATCATGGTCACGCTTTTCGACAATTACCTTGAGGAATTTACAGGGGAAATTTTCATCGGTCAAGATTTGACCCAAAGCGGAAGGGTCGCGGCAAGCCTTTTACATAAGGTCGTTGGAAAAAATGACGAGATAGCGGTTGTTCACGTTGACCTAGAACCTCATATGGAACTGAAAGAAAAAGGATTCGTGGATTATTTTAATGAAAACAGCAATGATATTGCCATCATAACAAAAAGTTTCAGCACTAAGGATACCTTGCATTTTAAGCATAGTGCAGACAACTTTTTTCAAGAACACCCCATGATCAAAGCTCTTTTCATTACGAACTCAAAAGCCTATGAAATTCTGGAAGTTCTTCCCGAAATGAAAAAAATGATAATCGTAGGTTATGATCTGCTCCAAAAGAACATCGATTATTTAAAAAAAGGTAAAATCGATTTCTTGATTCACCAAAAACCAAAACGTCAGGCATACCTTGGGATCGCTTATCTCGCCGAACATTTTCTATTCCAAAAAAGAATACCGAAAAAAGAACTATTACCCATAGATATCATAACTTCCGAAAATGTTGACTACTACATTATAGAAACATCCAAAACAAGTTAATCAGCGATCTGGTATGTTTTTAGAAGATTTGTAGTTCATTTTTTGTCAAATCAATTTATTTTGACATGTTTTAGTCAATTATTCGCAGTCACCACTATTTTTCCTTAACAAATAAGTAATGTGCTCGAACACAATTTTATTGTTTCCGCTTGTCATATTGAAAATAAAGTTTAATTTCACTACTAAATAGGCATATAAGCCTACAGTAATTAAAAAACTAACATTCATGAACAGAAAACAGACTTGACCTGCCATTCAAGGCAACAGGTATTACCATTATTGACATGCGTAAATTTATTGAAAGGCAATATACTCAAGGCAAAATATATCTCTAGGTAAGTACCTTGATTTTTGTTCTTTAGCTTTCGAGAGTTGTTGTTGATCTATTTTTTTAGGCAGATTTCTTTTTAATTTGAACATTTAAGAACTAACTATCTAAACTCAATTAGTATGAAAAGAAAAGTTCATTACTTTTTAACTTGTCTGGCACTTCTTTGTATTCAAGGAATCATCGCACAGACCAAAACAGTATCTGGTACTGTTACCGATTCCGATGGAGGGCCATTACCAGGCGTTAATGTTCTTGTACAAGGTACAACGAACGGTACCCAGACCGATTTTGATGGCAACTATTCCATTGAAGCCTCGGAAGGAGATGTATTGGTATTTTCTTATTTAGGTACAAAAACCCAAAACATTACAATAGGCGCTTCAAGCACTATTGATTTGTCTATGGAAGAAGATGCGAGTCAACTTGATGAGGTTGTGGTAACGGCATTGGGTATCAAGCGTCAGGAAAAAACGCTGACCTACGCGCAACAGACTGTAGCAGCGGATGAGATTACCAAAACTAGAGATATCAATTTCTTAAACAGTATCAACGGTAAGACAGCTGGTGTAGAGATCAAAAAGAGTAGTTCGGGCGCTGGTGGATCCACTAAGATTGTTTTGAGGGGTAACAAATCATTAAGCGGTGACAGCACACCATTATTTGTAATTGACGGTATTCCATTGGCCAATAACCGAGGAGGTCAGCCGGGTATGTGGGGTGGTACTGACTCAGGTGATGGTATTTCTGCCCTTAACCCTGACGATATTGCAAGTATAAGTGTCCTTCGAGGAGCTAATGCTGCAATGCTTTATGGTAGTGCAGGCGCCAATGGAGTCGTACTTATAACCACCAAGCAAGGTGAGGCAGGCAAGACAACGGTAACTTTCAATTCGGGTGTTACCTTTGAAGAAGTAATCGAATTACCTGACCTACAGTTTAAGTATGGAGCTATAGATGGTGCGAAAGAAAGCTGGTCCACCACGCCTGGAAATTATGCCAGTGACTATGTAGAAGATTTTTTTGAAACTGGTTATAATGCCATTAATTCACTTTCCATTAGCGGTGGTAATGACAGGACTACTGCCTATTTTTCGTATTCCAATACTACGGCCGAAGGCATTACTCCAACGAACAGATATTCTCGAAATAATGTGTCACTTAAGCAATCCACAAAATTATTAAATGATAAACTGACAATTAGCTCGAATGTTATTCTATCATTGGAGAATTCCTTTAATAGACTGCCATCAGGGTACTACTTGAACCCGCTTACTGGGTTATATTTTTATCCACGTGAACGAGATTTCAATAACGATAGAATTAATTTTGAAATTTTCGACCCATCACGCAACCTGATGGCACAAAATTGGTTTGTTAGTGACCACCATCAATCGAACCCCTACTGGATCATCAACAATCAACCATTAAATCAAGATAATCGAAGGGTAATTGCCAATTTATCGCTGAACTATCAAATGTCAGATAAACTGAACCTTCAGGTAAGAGGCAATTATGATTATGGTAATGTTGAAAGAGAACAACAACATGCCGCCACTTCAAATTCGACCAATGTACACCCGAACGGTTCTTGGGGCTATCTTAAATATGAAGACAAATTGATTTACACCGATGCTATTCTATCGTATGATTCGAACATTTCGGAAGATTTTAGTTTGAATGCGATACTCGGTGCTAGTTATCAAAAAACCGATTATGGAACTGGTGTTCAAGTCAACGCTAGTAGTGGCAATGGATTAATCTATCCGAACGAATTCTTTTTTCATAATTTAGATTTGACGCAAACTCCCGTAACATCGGTCACCAATGGTGAGATTATAAAACAAGGGGCGTTCGCGAATGCAACACTTGGTTTTAAAGAAATGCTTTTCCTGGAATTGGGTGGCAGAAATGACTGGGCCTCTACTTTGGCGTTGACGGGTAATGACTCCTATTTTTATCCGTCATTTGGTCTTACCGCAATTGTTAGTGAAATGTTCGACCTACCAGAGGCAATTACTTTTGGTAAGTTTAGGCTTTCTAACACAAGGGTTGCTAATGAGGTGCCTTTTAACCGTATAAATCCTTCAAACAGAATTACCGACCCTGTGGGAGGTTTAAGCAGAGTACTAAACCGGCCATTTACAGATGCGAAACCTGAAATCATTACTAGTACGGAGTTTGGAGCTGATTGGCGTTTCTTCCAAAATAGATTAGGAATAGATTTTACCTATTACCACATTAAGAGTGAGGACCAATTCGTACCTATTAGATTAGAAGAGGACGATCCACTTACCGAGGGTAGGTATAATCAAAGGTTTATTAATGCCGGATTGATTGTAAATAAGGGTGTTGAAATTACTTTGAACGGTGTTCCTGTTAGAAACGATAAAATAGAATGGAATACGAATCTTAACTACACTAGAAATAGAAGTGAAATTGTAGATATAGGTCCAGACGATGACCGAATTGTTAACCTTGGGTCGTCAGAGGGATACAGTGTACGATTGGCCGAAGGAGGCCGCTTTAACGATCTTTATGTTTTAAAGTTCCGCAGAGATGACCAAGGTAGAATTCTTTTTGATGATGCCGGGAAACCTCTAAGGACTACAGAAAGTGAACTCATTGGAAACTTGGATCCTGATTTTACCTTGGGATGGAACAACTCGTTTTCTTTTGGCCGTTTTAATGCAAGTATGTTGATCAATGGTGTTTTCGGCGGCAAGGTTTTCAGTCAAACAGAATCAATGCTTGACGGCGCAGGTGTTTCGCAACGTACCGCTGATGCAAGGGATGCTGGGAGTGTTCCCGTAAATGGTGTGGTAGAGTCATCAGGTGCAGCAGTAACCAGCGTTGACCCTGAAGAATGGTTCCGTTTCATTGGAGATCGAAACGGGGTTGGTGAAATGTACGTTTATGATAGAACTAACATTAAACTGTCCCAGTTCTCTTTAGGGTATAATATTGACGTTCAGAGTCTGAATATTCCTTGGATGAAATCGGCATCCGTGTCTTTTGTTGGAAATAACTTGTTCTTTTTGAAGAAAGAGGCACCTTTTGATCCTGAATTGGCGATGAGCACGAATCGTAACTCCGTAGGTCTTGACAATTTCAACCTACCTTCGACCCGTAATTATGGTGTAAATTTATCTGTAACATTTTAAAAAAAAAAACATGAAAAAGTTATTGTATATAATTTCATTAGCATTAGCTCTAGGAGCTTGTACTGATAATTTCGAGGAGACGAATACGAATCCCTACGAAATTACCGGAGAATCTTTAAAGCAAGATTTCAACGACGTTGGAGCATTCTTTCCAAATATGTTGAAAAACCTTTACGGTATTCAGATTGACCATAATTTGACCAACGACTCTTTCGCAAGACATTTGGCCACTCCTACTCCGTTTGTTGGAGGAGTGAACAATACCACCTATTACTTGCGTTGGAATCGATATTGGACAGTTCAATACGACAATGTTATTAAGCCTGCAAATCAAGCCATTGATATTGCTACTGCAAATGATAATCAAATATTTATTGAGTGGGCCAATCTGATCAAGATACTTTCAATACAGCGATTGACAGTGTATTATGGTCCTGTAATTTATACAGAATTTGGTTTAGGAAAAACGGGGGAATATGATAGTGAACCAGTTTTATACAATGCACTCTTCGCTGACCTTGACCGTATCATCGGAGTTTTTATGGCAAATGCGGATAAACCGGATATTACGGCATTTGATGCCAGCTATGGTGGCGATTTGGCTCAATGGGCAAAACTCGCAAACTCTATTAGGCTTCGTTTGGCGATACGTATTGCGAAGGTAGACCCTGCCTTGGCAAAGGCACAAGGTGAAAAAGCAATTGCAGACCCAGCAGGTTTGATTACTACCAATGGCGATAATTTTTACATTAATGGCTATGGTCAAAAATATCATCCTGCTGTAATATGCTTTGAATGGAACGATACCCGCATGAGTGCTTCTATGGAGTCAATATTAGGCGGATACGAAGATCCAAGGGTAAGTGCATTTTTCGAACCTGTTTCAGACATGTCACTGGTTTCCGATCATCCAGATTTTCCCTATAAGGGAATTCGAAACGGCGCCAATCTAGGAGCAAAGGATGCACGCATACCCTTTTCTACGATTAATCTAGATTTTAATGACCCCGCTAAAGTGACTCAGCGTAAGTTTTTTAGTGCCGATGAAACACACTTCTTGTTAGCCGAAGCTGCTTTACGCGGTTGGGCAGGGGCCGGTGATGCAGGTATGCTTTATGAAGCTGGAGTTCGTACATCGTTTGAACTATGGGGAATTGGCGGAGTGGATGATTATTTGGCAAACGATACGGGTATACCGCTTGACTATGATGATCCGGCAGCGAGTGGTGACGTAAACGATTTTGTCAACAGAATTACCACTACAGTAGCTTGGGACGAAGCTGCCGATAATGAAACCAAATTGGAGAAAATCATTACTCAAAAATGGATTGCCGCTTATACGGATTCTATGGAACCTTGGGTAGATCACAGACGCACAGGATATCCCAAACTTCCTTATAACTATCAAAACGATAGTAATTCAGATTGGGGTATCATTCCTGCCGATGATTTTTTAAGACGTATGACCTTTATTAATGGACAACGTGAAAATAGTCCTGAGGCTGTTGCAGATGCCACTACTAAATTGGGCGGTCCCGATGAAATAGGCACTCGCCTTTGGTGGGATACCGGTGGTCCTAACTTTTAATTCATCCTTGTTGTAAAAAAACCTGTGGAAGATTCCACAGGTTTTTTTCATTCATTCACGTTCGGCTGAAATCATTTTTCTTAATTTGAGCTATTTTTCGCCTAACCCTATTTACAATGAGCAAATTCAAAACAATTATTGCACTTGCTGCTTTCGCCTTGTGGGCGTTATCATGTAACAATATTGACGACACCAAGATGTTTTCCCTAATGCCGAGTTCCAAAACAGGAGTTAAGTTTAAAAACCTTGTTGTAGAAACCGAGGAATTCAACGTACTAACCTACGGTCAAATCTATAATGGCGGAGGTATTTCGGTCGGAGATATCAATAATGACGGCCTTGTTGATCTTTATTTTACAGGCAATATGGTCGGAAGCCGACTTTATTTGAACAAAGGAGATTTTGAATTTGAAGAAATAGCCGAAAAGGCAGGTGTATTTGCTTCCGGACTATGGAATACCGGAACGACCATGGCCGATGTCAACGGAGATGGTTATTTGGATATCTATGTATGTCGATCGGCCGCCAAAGATGATTTCAAAAGGCGCAATGTTCTTTTTATCAACAATGGTGACCTCTCGTTTACCGAAAGGGCTGCAGAATACGGTCTAGACGATGCAGGGTACTCATCCCAAGGGGCTTTTTTTGATTACGATAAGGACGGTGACCTGGATTTCTATCTAGTAAATCATTCTACACAACAATATTCAGGGTTCAGACTGGCAACTGGGGCCAGTGAAAATCTCAAACAAAAACGAGACCCTAATTTCGCCGACAAATTGTACAAGAACGAGAATGGTAAGTTTATTAATGTAAGTGATGAGGTAGGGCTTGTTTCGAATGTTCTAGGTTTTGGACTTGGTGTTGCTATTTCCGACATTAATAACGACGGCTGGCCCGACATTTATGTATCGAACGATTTTCATGAGCAGGACTATTTGTATATAAACAATCAAAATGGCACGTTTACTGAAAGTCTTGAGAAATTCATTGGGCATGTTTCCCATTTTTCGATGGGGTCAGATATTGCCGACATCAATAATGACGGGTATCCTGAGATAATGACATTGGATATGCTCCCTGAAGACAATTACCGCCTTAAAATGGTCTCAGGCCCCGATAACTATGACAAAAACAGTCTTCTTGAAGAAAATGGATTTTATCATCAGATTATGCGTAATATGATGCATCTGAACAATAATGGCCAGTATTTTTCTGAAATCGGCCAGTTTTCGGGCATTTCAAATACGGATTGGAGTTGGGCATCACTTTTTACCGATTTTGATAATGATGGATTTAAGGACCTATTTATTACCAACGGTTTCAAGAAAGATTATACCAACATGGACTTCATGAACTTCGCAGTTCAGGAAAAACTCAACGAAAACAATACCGGTGTAGAGGTGGCCATTGACAGGCTACTGGAAAATATGCCGTCCACCATTGAAGAAAACTACACGTATCGCAATAATGGCGACCTCACCTTCACGAAGGTCAATGAAGCATGGGGCTTGAATCAAGAATCGCTTTCCAACGGTGCGGCCTATGCCGATCTCGATAATGATGGCGATATGGATCTTGTCGTTAACAATACCGATCAGGTTGCTTTTATATATCGCAATAATAGTGACAAGTTAACTCCCAACAACTATGTAAAGTTCGGTTTCGAGGGTCAGGGAAAGAATACCTTTGGTGTTGGCACCAAGGTCATTCTAAAATTGGGCGATACCCTTTTGAGCCAAGAATTAATGCCCACCAGAGGGTTTCAGTCCTCGGTCGATCATAATATGGTTTTTGGCCTTGGGGAAGCAACCAATGTTGATGAAGTCAATGTAATATGGCCCGATGGAAAAATTCAGGTTCTTAAGAATTTGGAGCCGAATCGAACGGTTATATTAAAACAGGCCGATGCGGTTAAAAAAGAATCAACCATAAAATCTAACAAAGAGACATATTTTGCCGATATATCTGTCGATAGCCTAATCGATTTCAAGCATGATGAAAATAACTATAATGATTTCAAAAGAGAACAACTGCTACCTCATAAATTATCGACACAAGGACCTAAAATTGCAAAGGGCGATATCAATAAAGATGGTCTTGAAGACCTTTTTGTAGGAGGTGCAAAAGGTCAGTCCGCTAAAATTTTTATCCAAGATAGGGTCGGCAAGTTCATTGAAAATACCCCGAAAATCTTTCAAGAAGATCAAGTTTCCGAAGATATCGGAGCGTTGTTTTTCGATGCCGACAATGACGATGATTTAGATCTATATGTGGTCAGCGGCGGCAACGATTTTACAGTGGATTCGGCCGAATTGCAAGATCGACTCTATATTAACGACGGTCGCGGTAATTTCAGCAAAAGTATGGCTTCCCTCCCATCGATGTTGACGAGCGGTTCGTGCGTGTCCGTCGGAGATATGGATGCCGATGGTGACCTAGACCTGTTTGTCGGCGGAAGGTTGGTGCCCGGAAAATACCCTACCGAACCGCGAAGTTATATCCTCCAAAATGATGGTAAAGGAAATTTTACCGACATCACGGCCGCAACCAACACCGATTTGGTAAATCCGGGTATGGTGACCGATGCGCTATGGACGGATTTTAATGGCGATGGCAACAATGATCTTATAATAGTCGGTGAATTTATGGCCGTAAGACTTTTTGAAAACAATAAAGGTGTACTTAACGAACTGGCCGATTCTTCAGGGCTTTCGAATTCATCAGGTTGGTGGAATACGATTTCATCGGGAGATTTCGACAATGATGGCGATATTGATTACATACTTGGTAATTTCGGTCATAATTCGCAATTGAAGGCCTCTGAAAAAGAGCCTGTAGAGCTTTATGTAAAAGATTTCGATAACAATGGCGCTTTGGATCCTATTCTCTGCTCGTACGTCATGGGCGAGAGTTATCCCGTATTTTCAAAAGATGACCTTATAGGGCAACTCAGTGGACTTAAGGGGAAATATGTAAATTATTCCGATTATGCCAATGCCAAAATAACCGATGTTTTTTCAAATGAAGAACTCAGAGGGGCCAGGGTATATAAGGTTACGAATTTTTCCACTTCCTATGTTGAAAACTTGGGCAAATCACAATTCAAGATCAGCCCTTTGCCAAGCCAAGCACAATTCGCGCCGGTCTATGGAATTCTTTCGGAAGATTTTAACGGGGATGGGAATTTGGACATCCTTCTGGCCGGCAATTTCTTTGGTACCAGAGTCAAATATGGGCGTTACGATGCCAATAAGGGCGTTCTAATGTTGGGTGATGGAACCGGTAATTTTACTACTGTAAATTCCATGGAAAGCGGATTGAACATCGATGGAGAAGTGCGGGATATTGAAATCATCAAATCGGGCAATGAAAAGATCGTATTATTTGCACGGAACAACGAAACCATCAAGACCTATCGTTTCACGACAAAATCGGAATAAAAATGTGCTATAAATTGGGTTTACTCCACATTACCTTGCTATTTGCTTTTTTTTATGTAAATGGTCAATCCGTTTCAATAAAAGAAGAAACCATGGCCTTGGACACCTATGGTTTTAGCAAACCGAATCCCGTGCCCATATTGACCGAAAACCCTAAAATAACCCCTTACTACAAATTTGAAGCATACGAGCACAAAAGTTCCAAGAAGAATTGGAAAGTGGTCACTTTAGAGAATGAATACATCAAAGTCTTTGTGCTGCCGGAAATCGGTGGCAAAGTATGGGGGGCTATAGAGAAAAGTACCGGTGAAGAGTTTCTTTACAAGAACGAAGTTGTTAAGTTTCGGAACATTGCGATGCGGGGACCTTGGACCTCGGGAGGAATCGAGTTTAATTTTGGTATCATAGGGCATCATCCTTCGACCGCAACCCCCGTTGATTACCTTACCCGAACGAACAGCGATGGAAGCGTGAGTTGTATCGTCGGTAATGTCGACCTGCCTTCGAACACAAGATGGACCGTTGAAATACGTCTTGAAAAGGAAAAAGCCTATTTCGAGACCAACGCATCATGGTACAATGCTTCTCCCCTCTCCCAATCCTATTATAATTGGATGACCGCGGCCGCTGTGGCCACCTATGACCTTCAATTCTTTATTCCGGGAGACAAATATGTGGAGCATGGAGGAAATGCCCACCCATGGCCCATAGATAACAAAGGCCGTAATTTATCCTTCTATAAGAACAATACTTTCGGCCCTTCGAAATCGTATCATATCGTGGGCGAATACAATGATTTTTTTGGTGGATATTATCATGATAAGAAGTTCGGTTTTGG
Source organism: Meishania litoralis (assembly GCF_042611095.1). Taxonomy (NCBI): domain Bacteria; kingdom Pseudomonadati; phylum Bacteroidota; class Flavobacteriia; order Flavobacteriales; family Flavobacteriaceae; genus Meishania; species Meishania litoralis. The sequence goes on along the minus strand of NZ_JBHFPV010000002.1, from coordinate 92,191 downwards.
CACCTGGGCGCCTTATGAGGAGATGCCCGGACAAAAATTATGGTTATGGAACCTCTCTCGGGCGGGAGGCATATGGGAAGATCTTTTGACGGATTCAGATGGCCAATATATCGAATTTCAAGCCGGAAGGCTTTTTGACCAATATTCCCCGGGTGGTGATACCAATCCGATAAGCCAAGTAGGATTTGACCCGTATGTTATGGATACATGGTCTGAGATTTGGTTTCCCTACAAGGAAATCGGCGGAATGAAGGATGCTTCCAAAGAAGGAGTGCTAAACGTAACATACGAAAATGGTCAAACCTTTATCGGTATCAATGCACTTCAAAAATTGAACAATGATATTTTGGTCATTGTAAACGATGAGATCGTTTTGGAAAAAAAGTTGGATCTGAAACCGATGGGTGTTTTTTTAACAAGATTATCTACTTCCCCTGACGACAAAATCGAGGTTCGGGTAAAAGGTACCGACCTTGGCTATACAAACGATGGTAATGAAAATCGATTGAAAAGGCCTTTTTATCCTGACGAAGACTTGAAAACATCTGAATCGGAAAAATTATTACAAGAAGGTTTGGAGGCCATAGAGTTTCGAGAGTTTTCTTTGGCCCGCGAAAAACTGTCCGAACTTATCGCCCTGGATCCATCACATCGTAAAGGTCTGGTCGGATTGGCCGAACTTGAATATCGAAGGGCCGCCTATGAAGTTGCCTTGGAATTTTCCAACGCGGTGCTTAAAATGGATACCTATGACCCATCGGCCAACTATATGGCCGGCATGATCTATAGGGCAATGGGCGACCATTTGAACGCATTGGAATCGTTAGGTTGGGCAGCTAGGGATATGAAATATAGATCCGTTTCGTTTGCTCAAATGGCGGAGATCCATTTTGCCGACAAAAATTATGAACGTGCAACAATCTATGCCAAAAAGGCTCTTGTCCATAACACCTATAATGTTAATGCGAGGGAAATCTTAATGCAAGTGTCTAAAATCAAGAACGATGAAGATACCTTTAATTACCAAAGCAATGAAATTCTCAAAATAGACCCCCTTAATTATTTTGCCCGATTGCAGCGGTCACGAACCAATGGCGGGAACGATGAAATGACAAGCACGGATCTAGAAACCATTCAAAATGAATTCAAGCATGAAACCCTATTAGGTCTAGCAGTGCGCTACCATCAACTGGGCCTTGATTCCATGGCGCTATCCGTACTGGCACCAACGAAAAATGTCATAAACCTAATTTGGGCCGCTTATCTACAAAAAGATCCCGATACGAACGAAAGCACACGGCTGCTAAACGACGCCATTGAGAAGGATATCAATCTAACTTTCCCTTATCGCAGGGAAACGCTTCCCGTTTTGGAATGGGCAGTTGGTCAAAACAATAGTTGGAAGCTAAAGTATTATTTGGCACACAATTATTTAGCCGTAGGGCAAGACATGAAAGGCAAGAACCTTTTAAAAGGGCTTGAAAATGTCCCTGATTCCGATATATTCTATCGATTTAGGGCAGCTCTTATGAAAGAGGCAGGTTTTGATGTGCGCGCAAAAGATTATGAAAAGGCGTTAAAGTTGAAGCCCTCGGACTGCAAAGTATGGGAAGCGAACATCCTGTTCCTCTTACAAAACGAAAAATATGACGCGGCGTACAATTTGTCAAAAAAGGCATTCAAAAAATTCAGGGGGAATTATAATGTCGAACTGGCCCATGCAAAAACAGCATTGAACACCGGACATTTTTCAGAGGTGCTAAAGATTATGGAAACCATACAGGTATTGCCCTATGAGCATGCAAGTGAAAGTCGAATAATATATGAGCGAGCCCACTTGGGAGTTGCCCGAACATTGTTGGCCAAAAAGAAATATAAAAACGCAATAACCGTGTTGAAAAAATCAAAGGAATGGCCTGAAAATATAGGGGTAGGAAAGCCCTATGAACCTGACGAAAGAATACAAGATTATCTTTTGGCCGTAAGTTATGAAGCCACCGGGGAAACCGATAAAAGTAAAGAATTGCTCCAAAGCGTAGTCGATTACACCAATGATCACCTCGAAGCCCCCGATATTCATCATTTATTTGGATTGCTGGCCCTACGTAAATTGAACAGGCAAGATAAGCTCGCCACCATGATTTCTGAATTAAAAAGTGAAACCCAAAAAAATCGGTTGGCGCTTGCCCTTTTCCAAAATGATAGTGATGCAATAAAAACACACAAAGTAAAAACCAGTATTCACGAAGATATTTGGAAAGTGCTCTTGACTGCCCTACAATATCAATAACAAAAAAGCCCTGATGTGTATCAGGGCTTTTTCAATATTACTTCGTTTGATGAAGAAAGATTACATACCTCCCCATTCTTTCAAAGAATCGGTATTCATTTTTACATAATCATCATTGCCTGCCTCGGTTGCGGCGGCCAGCGATTTTTTAGCGGTTTCGATGGCAGCTTTTTTATCTCCAGCTTTGGCATAAATCAAAGATTGTTGGCGTAATTGCCAGAATGCCGGTTTCTCGGTCATCGACATCGCCTTATCCATCCAAGTCCTAGCTTTGTTGATATCCTTTCCTGAATTAAGGTAATAGACCGCGGCGGCATAGTAATCTCCGGCACCGGGCCCGTTCAATACTCTGTCAATGCTTTCAGAAACCACGGCATCAGTTGGTACTTCGAATTTAATTGGCACGTATACATTTGACCACAAAAGACCCAATACCCCACTGTTATCGGTGAGATCATCGATAGTGATGGTGAAGGTTTCGACCGCCATTTCCACTGGAAACTTGGTGATCGGTGACGAAGTCATCAAAGCTACCTTGCTATCGTCCCAGTTTTGAGGGGTGCCTCCACCGCTTGTCTCGGTATAGAAGATAATTTCCCAAGAAGATTCCCCAGGCTTTGTAAATAAAGCATAACTGCCAGCTTTAAGTTCTTTACCGGCAATTGTTACATCTTGGCTAAAAGTGATTTTTGTACGTGCATTCGCACCGGTTCTCCAAATTTTGCCATAGGGTACCAAGTCACCAAAGATTGTCCTTCCCTTCATTGATGGTCTAGAATATTCAACGGTAACATCGGTCAACCCGACGGTTTGAACCAACGTGGATCCTGGACTCGCCGCTGGTGTATTTATCTGTGCTTCAACCGTATACGAAGCAAGTGCTAAACATAAAAGTAGTACTAATTTTTTCATTTTTTTATAGTTTTCATTTTTTTCAAAACTAGGTATAATTCGAAACCTTAAATGTTAATTAAAACTTAAATAAGAATACTGACGGCACTAACGGACAAAAGGTCGGGAAAGAGTGGTCCCTTCTAAATAAAAAGTCAAATAATAAATCGATGAGGACATCGTCAGAAGATCGATGACCGATGTAAGGTCAACTTGCTTTTCTTGTCGTATTATGCTACCTGTCGCATCGAATATCGCCATCGACAAGACCCGTTTGTTTGTATTTAATTGGTAATTAAGGGTGGTCGATCCTACTTCTCTGTACAAAATCAATTGGTCAGTTTCATTTTCGGTAGGTTGACCGGGGGTTTCGGGTTCTTCGGCGACGACCGTATCATCTATCTTTAATGAAAAGAGACGTGCTTCAGACGTAATGCTCGGAGTTTCATTTGAAAAGTATTCGCAAGAGAGCAAAAATCGATGCGGTTCGATTTGTACGATTCCTTCAGTTTGGGCGAACCCTATATCAAGGGTTGTTTTTTCAATCTTTCCCTCAAAAATTCCTGTTGAAGAAAGATCTTCTACCAACATTACAAAAGGTGACAGTGTCTGCGAATAACCGACAATCGATAATACGTTTGTCTCTTGGTCATAATCTGCTCCGGTGACAAGACCGATATTCCCATAACCATCCAACTTATTGGCAACATACGTTCCCGGGGTCTTTGGAAAAGAATAGGCTACCGTTCCGTTATTTTTCCATTGTTTGGTCAAAACTATCAATTCGTCCCCAAGAACAAAAAGTGCCTCGGCATCCCAATCACTATTTGCTTCGGCCACAAAATCAACCTGATCTTCATAACTAAAATTGATCTGTTCCGCCGTCACCGTTTCCATAGCAATATAATCTTGCTTGGAGATACGATATACTCTTAAATCTTGCCGATTTCCATTATTATTGCCAAAATCACCTATATAAATGAATTCCTCGTCATGGGCAATATCTTCCCAATCAACATTTTCAGCATTGGAAACAGCGACGGTGCGTGTAATCTGCACAGTGGTCGTATCGATTTCAAAGAGTAGGGCATTATTGCCAGAGTCGTTGTGCGTAATTGCCTTGCCATCGATAAATATCAATCCCGAAGTTTCAAAGGTTTCCTGCGGCATTTGACCAAGTTCACTAATTTCGTACTGGGCATTGCCCAATGCCGCACACATCAAGAAGCAAAAAATGAAACTCAGTCTTTGGGACATATGGAAAAATTAAATTTCAATTTACAAAAAGTAAGGACACTACACTATTCTTATATATTTGTTATCTGATTTTCAAAAGGTTAGGCTTCCTAGAAAAAAGCTATTGTTCTTCTGGGCAATCATGAACATGGTATGCCTTATTACCTGTATTTTTATCAAATAATTCATAATGATGCCTAATAAAATTTCCGTTTTTTGGTTTCGTAGGGACCTTCGCCTAAACGATAACGTTGGTTTTCAAAATGCATTGTTGGGTGACCATCCGGTAATGCCGATTTTTATTTTTGATTCGACAATATTGGAAAGATTGCCAAGAAATGATGCCCGCGTTTCATTTATATACCAAACGTTACAAAACCTTCGCAAGAAACTTCAAGAAGATTATAATAGTTCAATAGCATTTTATTACGGAAAACCTAGTGATGTATTTGGTAAAATTGCCACGAACCATGGTATTCAGGCTGTTTACACAAATCGCGATTATGAACCTTATGCCCGAAAGCGGGACAGGGAAATAGAACTGTTGCTGGCCGACAAGGGCGTCGAATTTAGAACCTTCAAGGATCAAGTCGTCTTTGAAAAAGACGAAATCGTCAAGGACGATGGCGACCCATATGTCGTATATACACCTTATAAGAATAAATGGAAGGAAAAATTCAATGCCGAAAAGGACTTAAAAACTTACAATACCGAACCGCATTTTGACAACTTGATCAGGCAAACGAGGCTACCGGACCTGACACTTGGGGAAATTGGCTTCGAAAACTCGCCAATCAAAGTCCCTCATTATGTAGTTTCATCTGAACTTATTGCTGGTTATGAAGACACCCGAAATTTTCCGGCCATTGAAAAAGGAACTTCACGGCTTGGGCCACATCTACGTTTTGGTACAGTTTCCGTTCGAGAAATAATAAAAAAAGTAACCGCTGATCCTAATGAAACTTTTTGGAACGAATTGATTTGGCGCGAGTTTTTTATGCAGATTCTTTGGCATTACCCAAGTACGGAAACAAAGTCGTTCAAACCAAAATACGATAGAATAGCTTGGCGAAACAACGAGGAAGAATTCAGGAAATGGTGCGAGGGCCAAACCGGATTTGCCCTTGTCGATGCCGGCATGCGAGAACTCAATGAAACGGGATACATGCACAATCGAGTGCGCATGCTGGTGGCAAGCTTTTTATGCAAGCACCTCTTGATAGACTGGCGTTGGGGCGAGGCCTATTTTGCCGAAAAACTTTTGGACTACGATATGAGTGCCAATGTCGGCAATTGGCAATGGGCGGCCGGTAGTGGTGTCGATGCAGCCCCGTATTTTAGAATATTCAATCCGATGACCCAGGTAGATAAATTCGATAAACAAAAGGAGTATATCAAAAGGTGGGTACCCGAACTTCAAGAGTTGACATACCCTGAAAAGATGGTAGACCACAAATTGGCCCGTGAACGTTGCCTGAAAACATATAAAGAGGCACTTAACTAAAATAGCAAGCGCCCCTTATTGTTGATTTTGAAATTTATCACTTCGATAATTGCTCCTCTACCCTGCGCTCGTCATACATTCTATTCCTCAAAATATTAATATAGCGAAGAGCCTCTCTTATGTCATAATCGGCATACGACTTGGAAGCCCACTCCATGGCTGCATCTAAATCACCATTGATTTCGTTTATGATCGCCATATTGTAACATGCCCTTCCGGCAATCTTTCCTTTGGGGTTGTTAACCTCTTGTTCCCAAAGTTGGGCAGCACCCTGCCAATCACCCGTTTGGGCCCTTCTTTTGGCTACGGCGAAATTATCAGTTCCTGAAACGAAATAATCCCTTGAAACCCTCCGACTTTTGGGCCTTGTGTCCAAGCCGTATAGATTGCCTATATAAGTACTGCTCTCAAGTACTGCTTCCTTTCTACCAATAACGGCTTCCACGGCCTTAACGGGGTTGAGTCCTTGACCCGATGAAGTCACATAATTATTAGAGACGATTTCGTCCAAAATACTTTTGGTAGCAGGGTAATAGGCCCTCCAACCGTTCTTGATCACGGTATTCAAAGTTACCCTTGTATGCGGCACCTTGGCCTTTATCCCAAAATTATTGGGTACCTCGACCATTATGGCGTCTACATCTGCCCTTGTATCGGTGTCGTAAAATTCGAGCGAGATCAGAAGGTCTACGTCGTTTTCTTTACAAATGCGGTCGACCTGTTCCCAGGTCAAGGCCGCCGGGAATACCCCTAATCCCTTCCGCGATACATCGGCAGCTTCGATAATGTCCACGCGCTCGTAGCGCTCAAAACGCGTAAGTTCGTCTTGAACACCTGTAATGACCGCCTCGGCACCTTCCTTATCCAGTTTAAGGCCCTCCAAGGACAAAATCTTATCGATTTTATCCAATGAGCTATTTTCTTCGGAAGGGATACTCCTGTTTACAATCCCTATTTTCATAACCTCGGATGGAATAGTGATACGCGCCGGTTCGGTGGCTCCCATGGTCAACCTATTGGTCGAGCTGCACGCCATAAAAATCATACCTGTGAATAACATTGCCAGTAATCGATATGTTCTTTTCATCTGAGTAGATTTAGTTCGGTTGTGCCGGATACAGCTTTGATATGACCAACATCGTTCTTTTGGAACATACCGGTAGGCCACAAAAATTTATGCGAATTGCATACGACAAAAGCGAAGATTTGGTTTTATTTGATTTTGCTATATAACTATTTGATAATTAACCCTTAAAAAGGATTATTATTGCATTTTTCAGTACAAACTCGACCAAATGCACGATAACCTTCAAAATTGCATCGGCCATAACATAAGAACAGAAAACATTATATTTACACGACACCCTTGAAGTATGAACAAAAGAGTTCAAAACGCGTAAGGGGTCACAATAGAACAAAACAGCTAATTCAAGATCCAGCATGAAAAAAACAATCTTTTTAGGTGCATTAACCCTTTTTTGTATTTCGGCATCGGCCCAAAAACTGACAAACAACAAAAAAGCCATTATTGCATCAGTAGAAAAACATAGTGCCGAGTTGATAAAGATCAGTGACTCGATCTGGGCCCTGGCCGAAACCGCTTTTGATGAACACCGGTCAGCCGAGATCTTGGCGAATTATGCCGAAAAGAACGGGTTCAAGGTAACACGCGGTGTTGCCGAAATTCCGACAGCTTTTACGGCAACCTACGGTTCAGGAAAACCCGTTATCAGTGTTTTGGGCGAGTTCGACGCCCTACCGGGATTATCACAGAAAACGGTTCCCACTAAAGAACCTTTGAATGAGGGGGCCGCCGGTCATGGCTGTGGCCATAATATGTTCGGTACGGCAAGCTTGGGTGCGGCAATTGCCATCAAAGAATTGATGGACGAAGGAAAGATAAAAGGTACCGTCAAATTTTTGGGTACGCCCGCCGAAGAGAAATTCTTTGCAAAAGTTTGGATGGTAAAAGCGGGACTTTGGAACGATGTCGATGTCAATTTAAGCTGGCATCCGGGATCGACCATTGAGGCCGATCAACAGTCGGGTCTATCGTTGATCGATTTTATCGTGGAATTTCATGGCCAGGCGGCGCATGCCTCCATGGATCCTTGGAACGGTCGCAGCGCTTCCGATGCCTTGGAACTCTATACCACGGGAATCAACTACTATCGCGAACATATTTTGCCCACTTCTCGTATCCATTATCATATTCAAGACGGTGGTCAAGTCGTTAACGTTGTGCCCGACTATGCCCGATTATGGGTTAGGGTACGCGATCCGAAACGAGCCAAAATGCTACCCACCTATGAACGGGTAAAAGCCATGGCCGAAGGTGCGGCGATTATGGCCAACGTTGATTACAAAGTCAGTTTGGTATCCGGCATTTATGAGACTTTGGTCAATCGAGAAGGTGGATTGATTATGCAGAAAAACCTAGAATTGCTTGGTCCTATAACCTATACCGAAGAAGAGACCGCCTTTGGAAAAGCCATCCAAAAAGCGACCGGAAAGCCTGAAGTCGGCATGTCCGGTAGCGTGCAGCCTTTCAAGGAAACCGACCCCAATGCTGGCGGCGGGTCTACCGATGTCGGCGACGTAAGTTGGAACGTACCCAATATCAATCTCGGTGTTTCAGTTGCGCCTTATGACACGCCATGGCATTCTTGGGCGGTAGTCGCCTGCGGCGGAATGTCGATCGGCCACAAGGGAATGCTGTATGCGGCAAAGGCACTCGGACTTACGGCCGTCGATCTGTTCGAAGACGAAAAATTGAGGGTCAAGGTAATCGAAGAATTCAAACAACGAAAGGGTGACGAAGTTTACGAGCCTATGATCGATGGGCCACCACCCATAGGAAAAAACTAATAAAACAGGTCAAGATGGAAAGGGAAATCATCAAAAAATATAAAAAAGACGACCTAACAATCGTCTGGAAGCCTAAACTATGTATTCATTCCGCGATTTGTGTCAAGGAACTCCCGAATGTCTATGACCCAAAGGCAAAACCGTGGATTACCCCTGAAGATGCTTCCATCGAGGAATTAAAAGCCCAGATATCCAAATGCCCGTCCGGGGCATTAAGCTACCAGCAAGGGAACACTACTGAACAAAAAGAAACAACAATGAAAACAAAAATTGAAATGCGGAAAAACGGACCATTATTGGTCCATGGTAACCTTGAGGTTATCGATGCAAAAGGCAACAAAGAAGAAAAGGAGCGCATAACCGCTTTTTGTCGCTGTGGGGCCTCCAAGAACAAACCGTATTGTGATGGCAACCATAATGCCATAGCATTTCAGGGATAGTTTCGAATGCAGGTCAAAATGTAAAAATGAATCAACCCGATAAGTTGAAGGAACATAACAAGGTTCGTGCTAAAACGAAGCACGATATGAATCTTTGCTTTGCAAATAACAGCGAAGTGCGTGAAGAATACCGTGAAAAACTTCCGAAAAATTCGAAATGACCAAGATATTGTCGGCAACAGTTTTTAGGTGGTTATTTTTTGCTATCGTCATCTTGGATATCCTGATAGTAAATATGGGCGATTCTGAATATCGGCTTGTCACCAAACCGTTGATACTGATTTCGTTGTTGGCCTATTTTTCCATAAATGGCAAGCATCTCTCAAAAAGCACTTACTATTTAACGCTGGCTGCTTTGTCGCTATCGTTGATGGGCGATATTTCCTTGCTCTTTGATAACCGATCAAATCAGTTTTTCATACTTGGGTTAGTATCTTTTCTATTGGCACATCTTACCTATGGGGCCGTTTTTCTAAAAAGAAGAAACAAAAAGTTTCCCATTTATTTATACGGAGTCTTGTTGATCCTTATTGCTATTGGCATGGCACTGTTCTTTTATTTGAAGAACGATTTAGGTGCGTTGACCTATCCGGTTGTCATTTATATTCTCGGCATTCTTTTCATGGCATGTACCGCCTTGATGCGCATCGGCAAAGTACCGTCTTCAAGTTTTTTATGGGTTTTCATTGGTGCGCTTTTCTTTGTCGCTTCCGATAGCGTTCTCGCCATAAACATGTTCAAGTTTGACGTGCCATGGGCGAATGTTTTGGTCATGGGCACCTATGCCACGGCCCAGTATCTCATTACAGAGGGGGTTCTTCGTCAAAACAAGTGGGTCAGATAAACTGAACCATATAAATTACGAACCAAGAATTTAAATTTAAAACTATATGCTTACGGATATCAACCCTAAATTACCAATGCGAGACAAAAGTATTACTAGAGCGTATTACACAAATCAATTAGGGTTTAAAGAATTTGGAAATGCCGACTTTGACGACTATTTAATGATGGAAAAAGACCAAATTCAAATTCATTTCTTTGAATTTAAAAAGCTTAAGCCTAAAGAAAATTATGGACAGGTTTATATTCGAACCGACAATATCGAAGAATTTTATAAAACCCTATTGGAAAAACGGACAGAAATTCATCCGAATGGAAAATTGGCAATCAAACCTTGGGGACAAAAGGAATTTTCGCTTCTTGACCCGGACAATAACCTATTGACATTCGGGCAGAATATTTAAAACTGTCGCATTAACTAACGTTCCATGAAAGTTTCAAAACACTAAAAAGTTAGTACCAACTACTTAAAGCCTAAAAATATGAGCACATCTATAAAATCCGTTTTCCCATTGGGCTTCCCTTGGCAGACTCAAGATCCTTTTTTGTTTTCGGTCTATCATTTGGACCATTATCCCGAAGGGAACGAACAAATGGGTCCGGTAGATTCGCTCGAGGGGCGCAATCTTGGTAATGATTTTATTATCAAAGATGGATGGCGTATGTACCATGGCACGACCATTCCGGGTTTCCCTTACCATCCGCATCGGGGCTTTGAAACGATTACCATCGTGAACAAGGGGTTTTGCGACCACTCCGATTCCCTTGGCGCGGCCGGAAGGTTCGGCCAGGGCGACGTACAATGGATGACCGCAGGCCGGGGGGTACAGCATTCCGAAATGTTTCCGCTGCTGAATCAAGATAAAGAGAATCCGTTGGAGCTTTTCCAAATCTGGTTGAATTTGCCATCTTCGGGAAAATTCGTCGACCCGCATTTTAAAATGCTCTGGCATGAAGACATTCCCATTGTGCAGGAAGAAAATGCAATAATCCAAGTCATAGCAGGTAATTACAGGGGTACCCAATCACTTGATCCCGCACCCGATTCATGGGCGTCAGATAAAGCGAACGAAGTTGCGATATGGAACATACATATAGAACCGAATAGCACTTACATACTGCCAGAGGCCAAATCATCGGTATCGCGTAACCTGTACTTTTACGAAGGTTCGGAAATCGAAATTTTCGGTAGCACAATTTCCCAAAACCACGGAATCGAACTTGATGCCTCAAAAGAACTTGAAATCAAAACCAGCGGAACATCCGCCCATTTTATACTACTTCAGGGCAAGCCTATCGGTGAACCGGTAGTTCAGCACGGGCCTTTTGTAATGAATACCCAAGAAGAGATTCGGGCAACGATGAAAGAATATGGCCTTACGCAATTCGGTGGTTGGCCTTGGCCCTACCCCGACAACGTACATGATAGGGAAAGGGGTCGGTTCGCACTTTATCCCGACGGCACTTTGATAGAAAAATAGGGGTTGCCCAAGTTGGTATAGCAATTATCGGCTACTTTTAAGAAGTATTTTGAAAAAGCTAAGTATTCTTTACAATGTATCTTTTTTCTTTCAAATATTAGGAAAAAAATAACATCAGATATAATCTTTGATATTTCAATTTAACTAGTTTTAGAATCCAAAACCTAACCAACAATGAACAAAAAAAGAATTCTTTTCATCAGTGTCCCCATTTTGCTATTGCTTTTCGGCTACTTTTTTTTCGGTTCTGATTCCGAAGAAGATGTTGCCATTACGGCTGAAGTCGTTAGGGGTGAATTCTTAAGCGAAGTAATAATTTCTGGAGAAGCACAATCAACGAGCCTTAAAAACATTGATGGCCCATCGAATCTTCGCAAATTCAGATTGAACAACATCAAGATACAAGACCTTATTCCTGAGGGCACAGTGGTTGCTGAGGGTGACTACGTTGGTAGACTCGACCCATCGCCTGTCAACGAACAAATTATCGATGCACGTCTAAGCTTAGAAAGTGCGGAGTCAAAATTTCTACAAGAGCAGTTAGATACTACATTGACATTAAAACAAGAAAGAACGGCGATAAAAGATATTCAATTCAATATTGAAGAAGATAAGCTTGAGTTGGAACAATCGATTTATGAGTCACCGGCGACCATAAAGCAACTGGAAATAAAAATTGAACGGGCCGAACGTGATTTAAAAGAAAAAAAAGAAGATTATGCCATCAAGAAAAGAAAGGCCATCGCCAAGATGGTCGAAGTCGGCACCGAAGTTTCAAAAAATCAAACGAAGCTAGACGACCTAATTGCCCTTCAAGCATCTTTCACAATTCATTCGAACTCAAGTGGCATGGTCACTTATGCCAAAAATTGGGATGGGAGTAAGAAGAAAGTCGGATCCGATATAAATGCTTGGGACCTAACCATAGCCACGCTCCCCGACTTGACTAAAATGGAGTCAAAAACATACTCCAATGAGGTCGATGTAAGAAAGATTAAAAAAGGACAGCCAGTTGCTGTTGGCTTTGACGCTTTTCCCGACATTACCGTTGAAGGCGTTGTAACAAGTGTTGCCAACGTAGGTGAAAACAAAAGGGGATCTGACATTAAGCTTTTTCAAGTATTGATAAAATTAAATGAATCCAATACCAATATTCGTCCAGGTATGACCACGTCGAATCGTATTCTGATCAAAAAAGAAGAAGATGTATTGATGATACCATTGGAAGCAGTATTTTCCAAAGATTCCATAAGTTACGTATATATCAATTCTGGGTTTTCTGTTGATAAAAAACAAATCGAACTTGGTGATTCGAATGAAGACGTGGTTATAGTAGAAAAAGGATTATCCGAAAAAGATGTGGTCTATTTGAGTAAGCCTGACGGGTTAGAAGACAAAGGTATTGCTCAGATAAGATAAGCTTACATGACCAATAAAATTTTCTTAGAGACATTAAAGTCGAATTTTTCCGAGGCCGTTCGTGTGATCATGGCGAATAAGGTGCGTACTTTTCTAACCGCCCTTGGAATAATCTTTGGTGTCGCCGCGGTAATTACTATGCTTGCCATTGGCAAAGGTGCCGAACAAGAGATTTTGGCGCAGTTAGAATTGGTGGGCGTTAACAACATTGTTGTGACACCGATACCGGATGAAGCCGATGAAAATGAATCCGATTCGGAAGAAGAAGATGGTGCGACGGAAACCATTCGATTTTCCAAAGGGCTAGACCTATTGGATGTAGAAAGTATACGAAAAAACATTTCAACGGTTAAAAAACTTAGCCCTGAAATTATCATGGAAACTTATATGATAAAAAAGGGAAGGCAAAGCCCGGTTAAAATAATCGGGGTTACCAATTCGTTTTTCGAAACTTCAAATGTTCACATTGGCCAAGGAGAAAACTTCACCGAAGTACAGGCAGTAAACGCTATGCCTGTATGCATAATTGGTGAAAAAGTCGCAAAGAAACTATTTACCGGAGAGAATGCGCTCGGCAAACAAATCAAGGTAAAGGATGTTTGGCTTAAAGTAATCGGAATAATCGAGGAGAAATTAATTTCGGAAACGGCTCAAGAAAATTTAGGTATTCGAGACCTGAACCAAGATGTCTATATACCTATAAAAACATTTTTGGTGCGGTATAAAGACCGGAAAGTAATAAGCGACCAACCTCTTGATCTTGGTGGCGGAATAATCATGATCAGCGGAAACGATAACGGTCCGAAAAAAAGAAAGCCCAGGGGCAATTATCACCAAATCGACAAGCTGACCATTCAAGTAAACAATTCAAACGAATTGAAAGCCACTGCCGAGGTAATCAGCAAGATGCTCAAAAGAAAACACAATGGCATGCTCGATTTTGAGATTACGATTCCTATCAATTTATTGAAGCAACAACAAAAGACAAAACAGATTTTCAATATTGTCTTAAGCATAATTGCGGGAATATCGCTATTGATTGGGGGCATAGGTATCATGAATATCATGTTGGCCTCAATTTTAGAGCGGACCAAAGAAATTGGCATTATGAAAGCAATCGGAGCCACAAAGCAAGATATCATCATGCAGTTTTTATCGGAATCCATCTTGATCAGTCTAAGTGGTGGAATCATTGGCTGTATTTTAGGGATAGTGGCATCGTACGTACTGGAGCTCGCTACCGATATCGAGACCATAGTCTCGATGGGCTCTATTCTGCTGTCATTTCTAGTGGCTACTTTTATAGGGTTGGCTTTCGGGGTTCTGCCCGCAAAATCTGCCGCCAACAAAAATCCGATAGAGGCGATTAGACATGAATAGGCCAAATATTCGAAGTCATGGTCAACATGTTATTTTACCATTGTTTAAAACATAGCAAATGAGAAGAATTCTATTTTTCCTGTTTTTGGTTTCACACGTTTACAACTATGGCCAGTTTCAAAAAATAAAATTGGAAGAGGCCATTAAAATAGCTCAGAAAAAATCGCCTGAATACGTCAGGGCAGTAAATACATACCGATCGGGTTATTGGAGATATAGAAACTATCAAGCCGATTTTTTACCACAGTTGAGTTTGAGTGCAACATTGCCGTCCTATACCAACTCCATAACAAAAATAACCAACGATGAAGGTCAGGATATTTTCGTAAACCAGAATCAATCGATTATTGATGCGCGTTTGAGGCTTGAACAAAAAGTACCCTTTACAGGAGGGGCTTTTTCCATTCTGAGCCGACTTGACAGAGTTGACCGTTTTGGTGCTCAGGAGGCGACGAATTATTCCGTAGTGCCCTTTTCAATCAACTATTTTCAAAATTCTCTGTTTTATAATCCCTATAAATGGCAGCGCAAGATCGAACCTTTACGTTATGAGGAATCGAAGCGAAATATTATCGAGAATCTTGAAGATATCTCCTTAACCACCTGCAGGCTTTATTTTGGATTGTTAAAGGCCCAAGTCTCTTTGGACATTGCAAAAAAAAATCTATCGAATCAAGACACCTTGCTACAGATTACAAAAGGACGGTTTAAAATTGGAAAGATTGCCGAAAATGAGCTGTTACAGATAGAATTAAGTCATTTGATATCACAGAACAATGTTACCACAAATACTATTTTGCTGAAAAAGACTTCGCAAGATCTGGCGCGCTATCTCGAGTTGGATACCGAATCAATCGAATTGGAGGTGCCGGAAAAATTAGAAGATTTTGTGGTTAATTTGGACAGAGCCTTGTCAGAGGCCCAAGACAATAGAAAATCGGTCATCGAATTCAGACGTCGAAGGTTGGAAGCCGAACAGCGATTGGCAGAGGTAAAAGGAACCAATCGGCTGCAAGTTGATGTATACGCAAATTTTGGGCTAAATAATCGCTCTGATGAATATGCTGCCCTTTTTCAAGATTATGACCAACAACAAAATATTTCGCTCTCCGTTGGGCTACCGATTTTCGATTGGGGAGTGACCAAGTCGAGACGAAAAATGGCAGAGGCCGATCTTGATCTCGTCAAGAATGATATCGAACAGGAAAAACAGGCTTTTGAGCAAGAGATATTCCTACACACTTTGAATTGGTCAAGCCAAAGAGACTTCTTGGCAACCTCGGAAACTGCCAAAGAGATTGCTCTTAAACGCTACGAGATTACAAAAAAACGCTATGTGCTTGGCAAGATTACCATTACCGACTTAAACATTGCCCAGTCTGAAAAGGATAAAGCCGTAGTAGATTACCTCAATTCGCTGGAGAAATTCTGGCTTGATTATTATACTCTTAGAAGATTAACATTGTATGATTTCAAAACGGATGAAAAGATTGAAATCGAAGATATCATTTTCGATTAACCTTTAATACTACACCCTTGTAATCTTAGCCCCTATCGCACGCAGGCGCGTATCAATATCTTCATAACCCCGATCGATTTGTTCGATGTTATGAATCGTTGAGGTTCCCTTGGCCGATAGGGCGGCGATCAATAACGAAACTCCCGCTCGAATATCAGGTGAAACCATGGTGGTCGCCTTCAGCGTCGATTTGAAATTATGACCGATTACAGTGGCGCGGTGTGGATCACAAAGAATGATCTTTGCCCCCATATCGATTAATTTGTCGACAAAAAACAGACGGCTCTCGAACATTTTCTGGTGGATTATCACCTCACCTTTGGCCTGGGTCGACATTACCAAGATGATACTCAACAAATCAGGTGTTAGTCCGGGCCAAGGAGCATCGGCAATCGTAAGAATGGATCCATCGATATAATTCTGTATTTCGTAGCCGTTCTTATGTTCGGGTATGTAGATGTCATCGCCCCTTCGCTCCAATTGAACACCGAGTTTCTTGAACGTTGTGGGAATGACGCCCAAATCGTCCCAACTGACATTCTTAATGGTCAATTCGCTTTTGGTCATTGCAGCAAGACCTACCCAACTCCCGATCTCGATCATATCTGGAAGCATTGTATGTTCGGTGCCTCCCAGTCGGTCTACCCCTTCTATGGTCAAAAGGTTAGATCCGATTCCTGAGATTTTGGCGCCCATTCGATTGAGCATCTTGCACAATTGCTGTAGGTAAGGCTCGCAGGCTGCATTATAAATGGTTGTTTCTCCTTCGGCAAGTACCGCGGCCATAACGATATTTGCTGTTCCGGTCACCGATGCCTCGTCGAGCAACATATAGGTGCCCTTTAGCTTTTTGGCTTCGACCCCATAAAAATGCTCTTCTTTATTATATCTGAATTTTGCCCCCAGTTTTATAAAACCCTCGAAATGCGTATCAAGTCTCCGACGGCCGATCTTATCACCGCCAGGTTTGGGTATATATCCTTTTCCAAAGCGTGCCAAAAGCGGTCCCACCAACATAATCGAGCCCCTTAGTCCTGCACCATCTTTTTTGAACTGGTCAGACTGTAGATAACCAAGATCTATATCATCTGCCTTGAACATATAGGTACCCTTGCCTTTCTTTTGGATCTTTACACCCAAATTCTCTAAAAGTGAGATCAATTTATTGACATCGACGATATCGGGAATATTGCCTAGAGTTACTTTTTCCTCCGTCAAAAGTACGGCGCACAGAATCTGTAAGGCCTCGTTCTTGGCTCCTTGGGGCGTAATTTCACCTGAAAGTTTGTGACCGCCTTCGATTTTGAATGTACCCATGTAAGATGGATGATATTAGTACCGCTTCTTACCGCGGTTATTGTTTCTTTGATTTTTCTTACCGGTGCTCGGCCTTTGGTTCTTGGCGACACGGTTTTTTAGAAATTGGCCACTTTCGGTAAGATTCTCACCAGTAAGGTCTATCTGGCCCTCGCTCAACTCGAGAAGGTGTTTGAAAATAACATTGTCATCGACGGTATCCTTGTTCCAGTTGAGATAGCATTTTTTCATATGGTTGGCGATCGCATATTCCAATCCGTCGCGCATATCGCCCTTTTCCCACTTAACGGCAACATCGATCATACGTTTGATATTATTGCCGTAAAAACGATATTTTGGGTGGTTCTGCGGATATCCCAACGCGTCGGGCCGCTGCATTAACACTTCCTTCGAGGTAATCGGAAAAGGAGAATCAACATCCAATTTGAAGTCCGACATAATAAAAAGTTGATCCCAAAGCTTGTGTTGAAAATCGGGTACATCCCGCAAATGCGGCTGGAGGTTTCCCATAACATCGACAATTGCCTTGGCAACTTTGTTGCGCTCGTCCCTATCGGCGATCGAAACCGCATGGTCCACCATTTTCTGAAAATGCCTCCCGTACTCGGGAATAATCAGATGTGGACGTTCTGTATTGTACTCTAAATTTTCTACTAAATTCAAATTGAAAGGTTTTACGTAATTCTTTAATCGGGAAGTGTACTTCTATAACGGCGGCAAATTAACAAAATTATACGGCAATTACCAGTTTATAGGGATATTACTCCCTCAATCGTACCGACTTCCTTATATTTTTCGATTACCGCATCGGCATTTTTAAGGTTTACGGTTATCGAAATGCTAGTATATTTTCCTTTTTTTGACTGCTTCGATTCAATGACCGCGCCAGTATTATCAAAAATAGTATGGATATCGGCTATTTTTTTTTCATTCGTAGGTACGATGAACTTATATAGATAATTCGAAGGCCACTCGGTACTTTCCTCTAACTGTTCTTTCAGCCTTGCATAAAATTCTTCGGTGTTCTCTTGGGCCATGTATAAAATTTATGACAAATATAGGGCTTCGCGCCGGTTTTATAATCCTTGCCTATTGATTACTTTTGTTGGAGAATCGATTTCATTTGCATGCAAAAAAGAATTGTCATTACCGGTGGCCCCAGTACGGGAAAGACTTCCTTGATCGAAGAAATGCAAAATGCCGGTTATTTTTGCTATCCCGAGGTCATTCGCCAAATGACCCACAGGGCAAAAAGCATTGGTGAGTTGACCGATTATGGTACAAATCCGATCGCTTCGGTCTCAAATCCGCTAGATTTCAACACCAAAATACTTTCGGCGAGATTGTCCCATTTTGAAGAAGCACGCGATCAAAGCGAAGCCGTGATTTTTTTTGACCGTGGAATGCCCGATGTTCTAGCCTATATGGATTATTACGATCAGCCTACCCCCGATGACTTCTCTTCAATTGTTAAGAAAAACCGTTATGACCAGGTTTTTTTGTTGCCCATGTGGCAAGATATTTTTGTAAAGGATGGGGAACGCTTCGAGAGTTATCAAGATGCCTTGAAAATAAGTGAATGTTTGCACAACACTTATCGCGACTTTGATTACGATGTGATCGAGGTACCTAAGTCGAGTGTCGCCGAACGTATCGCGTTTATACTTAAAAATCTCAAGTAGGTGACGACGACCAAAAATCCGAAGGAAATATTAAGGGGGTATTGGGGGTATGCCGATTTTCGGGGATCCCAGGAAAAAATCATCCAAGCCATTCTCGATGGAAAGGATGTTTTGGGCCTCATGCCGACCGGTGGTGGAAAATCGCTTTGTTACCAAGTGCCGTCGATGGCCCAAGAAGGAATATGTATTGTTGTCTCCCCCTTGGTGGCTTTGATTCAAAATCAGGTCGATGCACTTAAGAAAAAAGGAATCAAGGCCATCGCATTGACGGGGGGAATTCCTTTTGACGAAGTGGACAAACTTCTGGACAACTGCCTTTATGGCAATTACAAGTTTCTCTACCTATCACCGGAAAGATTACAACAAGAGTTGGTCCAAACCCGTATCGAACAGATGAACGTCAACCTGATCGCGATCGACGAGGCGCATTGTATATCGCATTGGGGCCATGATTTTAGACCGGCCTATCTCGATTGTGCCAAACTTAGGGGATTATTGCCCGAAACGCCGATGATCGCACTTACGGCCACCGCTACCGCGCAAGTTGCAGCTGACATTTGCGATAACCTGAAATTCATAGACCCGCTTATAGTTAAAGATTCGTTCGAACGGACCAATATTGCTTTCAAGGTCGTTCAAAAAGAAGACAAACTTTATCAGCTCAAACAGCTTTGTTCAAAACTAGAAAAAAGTGCCATTGTTTATGTACAGACCCGAAGAATGGCCGAGGAACTGTCACGGTTTTTAAATAAAAATGGTCTTTCTGCAAGCTATTTTCATGGGGGCAATACCAAAGTTGAAAAACAAGAACGTCTTAAACTTTGGCTTGAAAATAGGGTACAAACCATGGTTGCCACGAACGCGTTTGGCATGGGTATCGATAAATCGGATGTTGAACTTGTGGTACACTATCAAATACCCAATTGCATTGAGAACTACTTTCAGGAAGCAGGAAGGGCCGGAAGGGATGGGTCGCCTGCCCGGGCCATTCTTTTGACCAATCAAAACGACATTGAACTTGCCAAAAACCAATTTTTGAAAACCTTGCCAAATGCAGAATTTCTCAAATTGACCTATAAGAAGCTAAACAATTATTTTCAAATTGCTTATAACGAAGGTGTTAACGAAACGTTTCAGTTAAACTTCAATGAATTTTGCATGGCATATGGACTCAATCCAATATTGACCTACAATGCCCTTAAAATTTTAGATCAGCAATCCGTCATTGCGCTTTCAGAATCCTTTTCGAAGAAGACCAGTGTCCGTTTTTTGGCCGATAAAGACCAGATCTTCCGTTATTTGGAATCCAATCATCAAAAAGCGATGATCGCCCAGATGTTATTGCGTACATACGGAGGTGTTTTTGACCATGACACGAAAATCAACACCGCGTTGGTCGCAAAAAAAGTAGGGGTTCAAGAATTTCGGGTAATAAATGCCCTTGAAGGATTGCACAAAGACGAAATAATAGATCTAAAGGCGAAACATAGCGACATTGAATTGACTTTTTTAGTACCAAGAGAAGATGAGCGTACCATCAATACCTTTGCCTCTAAGGTCAAAGAACTGCATCAGATAAAAATCGATAATTTGGAGTCTATGACTACTTACGTAGGCAATGATAAAATATGTAGAAGCCTTCAAATTTTGAGGTATTTTGGCGAAAATCACAAAAAAGAATGTGGTGTTTGCGATGTATGCCTAGCACAAAAAACCACCCCCGAAAGTTCCTTCGATTCCATACAAAAAAAGGTCTTAAGTCTCTTATATGAAAACGCCATGTCATCAAGGGAATTAAGCGCATTGATCTCAGATGATGAAAAGGTCGTACTTGCTATTTTACGAGGACTTTTGGAAGACGAAAAAATCAATATAAACACTAAAAACCAATATTACATCGACCGTGAATAAAAAATTACGAATTGTTTTTATGGGGACTCCTGAGTTCGCAGTGGCCACCTTGGCCAAACTCTGCGAAAACGGTTATGAGGTCGTAGGGGTAATAACCGCCCCGGACCGACCAGCAGGCCGCGGTAGAAAATTGCAAGGGTCGGCGGTAAAAGAGTATGCAGAAAGAAAAGGACTCAAAATTCTACAACCGACCAATCTCAAGAACGAACAGTTTTTAGAAGAATTAAGGTCGTTGCGGGCAAACCTGCAAATCGTTGTCGCCTTTCGTATGTTGCCAAAAACTGTTTGGTCGATGCCCGAATACGGCACCTTTAACCTACATGCCTCATTGCTTCCCGATTATCGGGGCGCCGCACCCATCAACTGGGCCATAATCAACGGGGAAACCAAAACAGGGGCGACTACATTCTTTATCGATGACAAAATCGATACGGGCAAAATCATCTTGCAAGATGAATGTGAAATTACCAATGATGATACCGCCGGTACACTTCATGATAGGTTGATGGACATAGGTTCCAAATTGGTAATCAAGACCGTCAAGGCTATCGAACGCGGCAATGTCGAGGCAAAAAAACAAATGCCCAAGGGCAAATTAAAACAGGCACATAAAATTCATAGGGATACCTGCGAAATCGATTGGAACAGTTCGTTGAACGACATACATAACCATGTAAGGGGACTAAGCCCCTATCCTACCGCCTGGACCACACTCGTTGATGGGGACAACCGGTCATTTTTGAAAATATATAAAACTGTTAAATGCAAAGAAGTTCACAACCTTAAAATAGGCAGTGTTATTGCTACAAAAAAGGAACTAAAGGTCGCCGTTCAAAACGGTTTCATAGAATTGCTTGAAATACAGTTGCCGGGCAAGCGAAGAATGAAGACCAATGAAGTATTGAACGGGCTTGAATTGTCAAAATCGGCGCATATGTCGTGAAGTCCCGATATCATTGGGCTGCGAGAAACGTAAAAAAAACCCCTACTTTATCAACAAACGCTTCGAGTTATCAACAAAATAGTCGATTTACCCTTATTTTACTTGCGTTCACTACAAATACCTATAAATTTGTTTCACGTTTAAAATTATTTTAACAACAATTAATTTAATCACATTATGAACAAAACAGAATTAATCGATGCTATGGCAGCCGATGCTGGTATCACAAAAGCCGCTGCCAAGAAATCGCTGGAATCTTTTTTGGGCAACGTAGAAAAGTCGCTTAAAAAAGGAAATCGTGTTTCTTTGGTAGGTTTTGGATCTTGGTCGGTTTCTAAAAGAAATGCTAGAGAAGGAAGAAATCCTTCAACAGGCAAGACTATCCAGATTAAAGCTAAAAATGTAGTAAAGTTCAAAGCAGGAGCCGATTTGGGCAAAGCGGTGAACTAATGTACAACCGTTACAATACATTAAAAGCATCACGCAAAAACGTGGTGCTTTTTTGTTGGACAAGTTTTTGCTTATTATAAGAATTATCTTATTTTAGTTTTATAACACGCCATTATGGTTGGTCTTAAGCCGAAAAAGGGGAAATTGCTGATCGCAGAACCCGCCCTAACGGGAGACGTGTCTTTTAATAGATCGGTTGTACTTCTGGCGGAGCACAACGAAGAGGGTTCGGTGGGATTTATCTTGAACAAACCCTTGGAGTACAACATTACCGATTTGGTAACCGAGATCAACGTACCCCTACAAGTTTACAATGGTGGCCCCGTGGAACAAGACAATCTATACTTTATCCACAAAGTGCCCCACCTCATTGAAAACAGTATCGAAATATCGGATGGTATTTACTGGGGGGGCGATTTTGACACGACGGTGCAATTGATCAACGAAAAAATCATCTCAGGAGAGGATATTCGTTTCTTTCTTGGTTATTCGGGATGGGCAAGTTTGCAATTGGATGCCGAACTATCGTCCAAATCTTGGGTGGTAGTCAAAAACGAGTATGAGAGTGCGATCATTCAAAAGTCTTCCAGGGCATTTTGGAAGGAAAAAATGGTAGAACTGGGGGGCAATTACCTGCTTTGGTCCAATGCGCCCGAAAATCCGAGCCTCAATTAGGCAGTTCCAATCTTGCTATCGTATTCAATCTACCGATCAATTTTTTAGCGACAGCGAAATCAAATTCCTTTTTTCGGTATTTGCTGATCGGACGAATACCGATTATGGCATTGGTGATGAAGAGTTCATCGGCTTTCTGAAGATCGAACGGTGAAATTGAAACTTCCCTTAAGGTAAATTCTTCATGCTTCTGTATTATTTCAATCAACTTCTTACGAACAATACCGTTAAGACACCCATCATTTATCGGAGGGGTCGTTATATTATTGCCCTGTACCATAAACAGATTGCCGTTCAATGCCTCAACCACTTTTTTTGAACCGTTTAAAAGCAAACAATTTTGATATCCGTTCTCTTCCGCAAAAATGCTGCCCACGATATTGATCATCCTATTGTTGGTCTTGAGCGTACTCAACAGATCGGCATTGACATAAAAATCCTTAAAAAGTTCAATCTCATAATCACTTTCGTCCAAAACAAAAAAAGTAGACTCAAGAAGTTCAGTCTCTATTATATAGGATACTTCCCTTGTGTCAGGTCGATATAACCCCCCGTCTTTACGGAAAACCGAAAGTCGTACCCGTGCATTGTCCAAATTACCGGCTTCCATGGTTTTCAGAATCTCGGCTTCCAAATGTTCCATGGTAAAATCCATGGGAATTTCCATTCTAAGAATACGCATCGAGGCCATGAGCCTGAGATAATGGTCTTCCCAGAAGATTATTTTATTTTGAATTACACGAATCGATTCAAAAAGAGCATCACCATAGCGCAATCCTCGATTTCTATGATTCAAGAATTTAGTGTCTTCAAGGTGGAGTTCTCCATTATAGTTGACCATATGCATAAAAAACCCTGACGTTCTATCAGGGTAAAATTTACTTGTTATTTTAGAAAGTACTATCGTGAGCCCAAGACCTGTTTCAGATCCGAGACCTGGTTGGTCCAGAGCATTTTCGCCTCATCAACCTCATCTTCTTCCGCAAAATCGGTAATGAACAATGAAACATCTTTGGTTATCTCGTCTACAATGATCTTCATTTCAAAAAAAGTATTGTCATCGCTTTCTTCCCAAGCGAACTTCACGAATTCATCGCTTTTTCTTTTTATCAATTTAGCCTCTTCCTCAGAACCGTCCCAGATAAAACTGAAGAGCTCGCCTCTAGAATTTACATTATCGGCAAACCATTCTGAAAGTCCTGATGGAGTCACCAAATATTGGTAAAGCAATTGCGGTGAGGCCTGTATCACAAACTCCAGTTCAAACTTAATCTTATCACTCATTTTATAATCGTTTACTTCGGGCAATATATATATTTATAGATGATAAAAAAATAAAACCGAAGGAATATTTTTTGGTACTGTAATTTTGATGCACATAAAATTAAGCTTTATATTTGCAGCCGTTTAAACTTGACGGCGAGGTAGCTCAGGTGGTTAGAGCGCAGGATTCATAACCCTGAGGTCGGGAGTTCAAGTCTCCCTCTCGCTACAAAAAAAACCCTACCAATTGAATTGGTAGGGTTTTTCAATTTTAAGCAAAGCCCCTATCGGTTCAAATAACCCAATACGTTTCTTTCGATCCGCTCTTCAATGTTCGAGATATCGGCCTTGATAAAAGGTTCTCCCGTAATGTTCTCATAGAGTTCGATATAGCGATCTGAAACGGTCTCGATGTACTCGTTCGACATTTCTGGTACAACTTGACCTTCAAGGCCTTGAAAACCATTGCTAATAAGCCATTGACGGACAAATTCTTTCGAAAGCTGTCGCTGTGCCTGCCCTTTACTTTGTCTTTCTTCGTAACCTTCGGCGTAAAAATATCTTGAGGAATCGGGAGTGTGTATCTCATCGATCAAGACGATTTCACCATCCTTGGTCTTACCGAATTCATATTTGGTATCTACCAAGATCAACCCGCGTTGCGACGCGATTTCGCTTCCTCTTTTGAAAAGTGCCTTTGTATAGTTTTCGAGTACTTCGTAATCATCCTTTGAAACGATTCCCCGTTTTAAAATGTCCTCTTTAGAGATATCTTCATCGTGATCGCCCTTTTCGGCCTTAGTGGCCGGGGTGATTATCGGATCGGGAAATTTATCGTTTTCCTGCATCCCTTCGGGCATGGTAACGCCACAGAGCGTTCGCTTACCTGCCTTATATTCACGCGCCGCGTGACCTGAAAGATATCCTCGAATTACCATTTCGACCTTAAAAGGCTCACAGGCATAACCGATAGCAACATTGGGATCTGGAGTGGCCATCAACCAATTGGGTACAATATCTTTGGTAGCGTACATCATTTTGGTGGCGATCTGGTTCAAGATCTGTCCTTTATACGGTATGCCTTTGGGCATGACGACATCAAAAGCCGATAGTCGATCGGTCGCGACCATGATCAAAAGATCGTCTTTCATGGTATACACCTCACGAACTTTGCCCTTGTAAACACTTTGCTGTCCGGGGAAATTAAAATTAGTATCGGTAATCGTATTCATTCTCTTTATTTCAGGTATTGGCGGGAACATTTCATGCTCACCGATTTCCTAGTTTTGATGTTCGATATTCTTGTAGGCATCGATGACTTTTTTGACCAATCTGTGCCTTATGACGTCTTTATCGTCGAGATAGATTATTTCGATGCCTTCAATATCCTTCAAGATCAAAAGGGCCTCTTTCAAACCCGAAATGACCCTTCTCGGCAAATCGATTTGACCCGGATCTCCGGTAACGATAAACTTGGCGCTCTTGCCCATTCGGGTCAGGAACATTTTCATTTGGGCGTGCGTGGTATTCTGCGCTTCGTCCAGGATAACAAAGGCGTGGTCCAAGGTGCGGCCTCGCATAAAGGCCAGGGGGGCTATCTGAATGGTGCCGTTCTCTATCAAATGGGAGAGCTTTTCTCCCGGAATCATATCTCTAAGTGCATCATATAATGGCTGCATGTAGGGATCAAGCTTTTCCTTGAGATCGCCGGGCAAGAATCCGAGGTTCTCACCAGCTTCTACTGCCGGCCTTGTTAATATGATCCGTTTTACCTGCTTCTCTTTTAAAGCCTTGACCGCCAATGCGACACCGGTATACGTTTTTCCGGTACCGGCAGGGCCGATGGCAAAGACCATATCATTCTTTTTGGCCGCATCGACCAATTTTCTTTGGTTCAGGGTCTGGGCCTTAATGAGTTTTCCGTTCACCCCGTGAACCAAAGTCTCACCACTGTTTTCGGGTGATTCATAGTCGGCCGAAACGTTACTGGTCAAAATTCTTTCGATGACATTCTCGTCCAATTTATTATACTTGGCGAAATGGGCCGTAAGCATATCAAAACGTCTTTCAAACTCTTCAAGAAGCTCCTCATCGCCGTAAGCCTTGACCTTGGTGCCCCTTGCCACGATCTTGAGTTTGGGAAAATACTTTTTAAGAAGATCTATATTTTGGTTCTGTTGACCAAAAAACTCCCTCGGACTGATTTCTGTTAGCTCTAAGATTATTTCGTTCAAAAAATGCGTGTATTTGATGATCGCCCCGTAAAAAGATAAATTTCGGAAGGCTATTTTTTTGTTCTAATTTTGTTATACAAATCTAGGCAAAAAATAAACTTACCAGATTAAAAACATATCAACATTGCTGTATGGCAATCATCACTTTAACTACTGATTTTGGATTAAAAGACCATTTTGTAGGAGCTTTAAAGGGAAGCATCTACAAAGAGTTGTCAGATGCCAAAATCGTTGACATTTCCCATAATATAAGTCCGTTCAATATACAGGAATGCGCCTACATTCTTGAAAACAGCTATAAAAATTTTCCGGAAGGAAGCGTGCACATCGTCGGGGTAGATTCAGAACCGACCCCTGAAAACCAGCATATCGCCGTTCTGGTCGACGGACATTTTTTCGTAAGTGCGAACAACGGGGTAATCGGTTTGATCACCTCTGAGTTCAAGCCAGAGAAGGTCGTTCAAATCAATATTCCGAACCCTGAAAATGGATCGTTCCCCGTGATGGATGTTTTCGTGAAAGTGGCGTGTCATATTGCACGCGGGGGCACCCTTGATGTAGTGGGCAAAAGTTTTGACGACCTGAAGGATCTAAGGGGTTTTTCGCCTACGGTGACCGACAACGGAAAAAAAATAATCGGCAGCGTTATCTACATCGATAATTATGGCAATGTGGTCACCAACATTCACAAAAAATTCTTCGAGGCCTATAGAAAAGGAAGAAATTTTGAACTGAACGCCCGTACCACAAAAATTCATCGGATATACAATAAATACAGTGATATTATCAATTTCAATGTAGAAAAGGGCAAACGTAAAGGCGCAGGCGACTTGATGGCCCTGTTCAACGCCGCGGAATACATCGAACTTGCCATTTACAAAAGTGACCTAAATACCGTCGGAGGGGCCTCTACCCTACTCGGACTTGATTATCGAGACGCCGTTACCATAAACTTTGAATAAATGTCAATGCTTGGCAATAGATTGGCTTTTAGATAAGAAATTATTGCTAGTTTTGGGCAGTTTTATGATGAAGCAAAAACATAGATACTTTTAGTGCTTACGATTTTTAAAAGAGAAATACAGTCGTTTTTCACCTCGCCTATCGGTTATCTTGTCATTGGCTTGTTTTTGGTGTTGATGGGCCTATTCCTATGGGTCTTTAAAGGACCTTTCAATATCTTTGATTATGGTTTTGCCGACTTGGGAAACTTTTTTCTACTGGCGCCGTGGGTGTTTTTGTTCCTTATACCGGCCATAACCATGAAAAGCTTTTCAGAGGAGAAAAAGCTGGGTACGCTCGAGCTTTTGTTCATAAAACCAATCAGTCTTTGGGAAACCATTCTTGGCAAATTTCTTGGGACCTTCGTTCTGGCCCTGATCGCACTTGTTCCCACTCTACTATATGTATATTCGATTTCCCAACTTGGCGTAACTATCGGAAATCTTGATTCGGGCCTTGTCATTGGTTCTTATTTTGGATTGTTGTTTTTAATGGGCGGTTATACCGCAATGGGAATCTTCGCCTCGACGCTATCGGACAATCAAATTGTCGCTTTCATCTTGGGGATAGCGATCTGCTTTTCGGCCTACTATGGTTTTGAGGCACTATCAACATTGTTCGAGGACGGAAATACGGCCTATTTTGTACAAAGTCTGGGTATGAAAGCGCATGCCCAGGGAATCGCCCGGGGGGTTCTGGACACGCGAGATCTAATTTATTTTATCGGATTGACCCTCTTCTTTTTGTACCTGACCGTTCTTCAATTAAAAAAGGCGAACAGGTAATGAAAAAAGTTGTAAAAGAAATAATACTCGCCGTAATCGCCCTGATCGCCATAAACGTGTTGGCCGGTTATCTGAACATTCGTTTCGACCTTACAGAAGACAGACGGTATACCCTGAGCGAACCTGCCGTGAACGCCATTAAAGGGTTCAAAAGCCCCGTTATCGTCGATGTTCTCCTCGATGGTGACCTACCCCCCGAATTTATTAGGTTACGAACTGAGACCGAGCAGCTTTTAAAGGAGTTTGCATCTAAAAATGAAAACATCAAATTTGATTTCGTAGACCCGCTCGAAGGGGTGGAAAGCATCGATGGCACCATCACTGAATTGCAGGCCCTGGGCTTGACTCCGGCACGGGTGACGGTGGAAGGCGAGAGCAAGGTCACCCAAGAAATCGTGTTTCCTTGGGCCATGGTAAACTATAACAACACCACCGTCAAAGTACCCTTGTTGAAGAACAAATTGGGGGCTTCGACCGAAGAGCGTGTCAACAATTCAGTGCAGCAATTGGAATATGCATTCGCCGATGCATTTACCAAGATCGGTATCAAAGAAAAGAAACGCGTAGCGGTGATAAAGGGCAATGGAGAATTGGACGACATCTACTTGGCCGATTTTTTGACCACGATTAGGGATTATTACAATATCGGGGCGATTACTTTGGATTCCGTCGAAGTCAACCCACAAAACACGCTTGAACAATTGAAAGGCTACGACTTGGCACTGGTCGCCAAACCTACGGAGGCCTTTACCGACGAAGAGAAGTACCTCATGGACCAGTTTATCGTCGGTGGCGGCAAATCGGTTTGGCTTATAGATCGGGTAAACATTGAGCTAGACAGTCTATTCAATGAAAAGGGTACGGCAATGGCAGTGCCCCGTGACCTGAACCTCAATGATTTTCTCTTTCGTTATGGCATACGTATAAATCCGGTCTTGGTCAATGACATGTATTTCACACAGATCGTTCTGGCCACTGGGGATGGAAATGCCTCGCAATACGAACCTGTGCCTTGGCTGTACAATCCGATGGTCTTCTCTAAGAACGACCACCCCATAAACAATAATACCGAGGCCCTGCGCTTGCAATTCGCCAATACGATCGATACGTTGGGCAATCCATATCAAAAAACAATCCTATATGCGAGTTCGCCCCTATCCAAAACTGATGGAACGCCAAAACAAATCAGTTTGGATGTGATCAATACCCCTCCTGACAAAGATCTATATAACGATGGCGATAAGCCCTTGGCGGTACTGGTCGAAGGTGAATTCAGTTCTGCCTATGAAAACCGGGTCAAACCTTTAAAACTTGGGCAAGCTGTGGATAAGGGCGCTCAAAACAAAATGTTGGTCGTGGCCGATGGCGATATTATCAAAAACCAACTTCGCAATGGAAGACCATTGGAATTGGGTTATGATAAATGGACGAACAATTATTACGGTAACAAGGAATTTCTTGTGAATGCCATTAATTATATGTTGGATGATACCGGACTTATAAACATTCGCAACAAGAAAGTGGCCATACCTTTTTTGGATCAGGAGAAAATCGCTCAACAACGTACCAAATGGCAACTAGTGAACATTGCGTTTCCAGTGGCCTTGATTTTGATATTCGGGTCGGTATACAACTATTTCAGAAGGCGTAAATATGGTCAATAGCTGTTGATAAGTTTGTTTCGCCAAAATGGACAATTCAAATATCTTTGTTTGAATTCGATCATCACAAGTGAGAATTATATTTTAATTAAAAAGATCAAAGTCGATGTCCATGAGATTTTTCAATGTAATCGACAAAATTGAATAGCAGATGAAATTTATAGTTTCCAGTACCTATTTATTAAAGCAACTACAGGTTTTGGGTGGGGTTATCAACAACAGCAATACCCTACCTATTTTGGACAACTTCTTGTTCGATTTAAAGAAGGATAAACTTACCGTATCGGCATCCGACCTTGAAACGACCATGAGTTCTGAATTGAACGTAGATTCCGATAACGAAGGCATAATAGCGGTGCCCGCCCGACTTTTACTGGATACCTTAAAGACGTTTCCAGAACAACCCTTGACCTTTGTGGTCGAAGACAACAATACTGTTGAAATAAGTAGCAATCACGGCAAGTATGCGTTAGCCTATGCCGACGGGGCCGAATTTCCCAAGGCCGTGGAAATGGCCAATCCGAGTTCCACTGTGATTTTGGGCGATATCTTGGCCACGGCAATCAACAAGACCATATTCGCTGCGGGCAACGATGATCTTCGCCCTGTCATGAGCGGGGTGTTCTTTCAGTTTTCCCCAGAAAACTTGACCTTCGTGGCAACAGATGCACACAAGTTGGTCAAATACCAACGTTCAGATGTTACGGCCACGGAAGTCGCCGAATTCATCATGCCGAAAAAACCCTTGACCTTGTTAAAAGGAATTCTCGCAGGAAGCGAATCGGATGTAACAATCGAGTATAACGACAGCAATGCCAAGTTTGTTTTCGATAATTCTGAATTGATCTGCCGATTGATCGACGGAAAATATCCGAATTACGAGGCGGTCATCCCTAAAGAAAATCCCAATAAATTATCGATTTCTAGAAATCAGTTTTTGAGTTCGGTGAGAAGGGTTTCCATTTTTTCGAACAAGACGACACACCAAATCCGTTTAAAGATAGCTGGTGCCGAATTGAATGTTTCCGCGGAGGACATCGATTATAGCAATAAGGCCGAAGAGCGTCTGACCTGCTCGTACCAAGGTGACGATATGCAAATCGGATTCAATTCCCGCTTTTTGACCGAAATGTTGAGCAATTTGAATTCTGACGATGTATCGCTGGAAATGAGCCTTCCAAACCGGGCGGGAATCCTCACTCCTGTGGATGGTCTCGATGAGGGCGAAAACGTGACCATGTTGGTCATGCCCGTGATGCTCAATAATTGACCTTTTAAAGACACGCATTAAAAAACCGCCACAATTGCTTGTGGCGGTTTTTATTTTAATTATTCGTTCAAACCTAAGATATAAAAGGTATGGTCATAAATTTACTGGGAGCTTCACCATTGCTTGCCCGAACCGCGTTCACGATGGGCAAAATAAAAGCCGTGACGCCAATTACGATAAGACTGATGATACCCAATCCTAACAATAGAATGGCCGGTATGCTCAAAATTGTAAGCAGAATAACGCTCAATTGAAAGTTAATGATGGCCTTTCCGTGCTCGTTCATTCCTTCAACCTTGTCCTTTGATGTCAACCAGATAAACAGGGGAACTATAAGTCCGCCAAAACCTGTGACATAAGTGAGTAATTGTGAAAGATGTGTAATGACCAATAATTGATTATCGGTACGCAATGCCTCTTTTTGATTGATGATTTCCATTTTTTGATTGTTTACGGGGTTTATACACCAATATGACGCAAAAACCCCTATTTTGTTACAAAAAGTCGACCATCTAATTTTTATTGCTTTCGTTCGAGCTTGGCCAATTTCGACTTTTCTTTTATTACGTGCATCTTGAGCTTATCGATTTTTTGGTTCATCTCCATTTCATCGACCGGGGCCAATTTGCCTTTGCTCTTCGTCTTGGTAATCTTATTCGTTAGTTTTTGGATTTTCCTCTCGCTCTTATCGATCGACTTTCTTTTTTTGTTTATTGATTTTGTCAGTCGTTTCTGTTTCTTGACCTCTTTTTGGGCCTTCTTTTTGGCTTTCTCGGCTTTTTTCAATTCTTTTTCAACAGCCTTTTGATCCTTTGCCGCTTGCTTTTGATCTTCAAGTTCTTGTTCTGATTGTACCTCTTGAGCGGAAGTTTCCACTGTCCCTGAATCCTCGTCCACAGAAGTATCTTGGGCACATACCGAGGGCGCCATGAACAAAAACATTGCAATGGTCAACAAAATATATTTCATTTTAAAAAATTTTAGTTAATGTGAATCGAAGATATGAAATATGCTCGATTACTTTCAGAACTTTGCGTTAAAGCTTATCGGTAGTGTTCGAGCAGAAGGATTTGGTTATTTTTGCAGGCAAATCATGATATGATTCCCAATGATACCATAATCGCTTTGGCAACACCATCAGGAGTCGGTGCAATTGCTGTAATACGCCTTTCAGGCAAAAATGCCATTACCATCGCGTCACGGTACTTTAAATCTGTCAACGGCAAAAACCTAGCCGAACAGAAAACACACACTATTCATTTAGGCCATATCATCGACAAGAAAAAAATCTACGACCAAGTATTGGTTTCCGTATTCAAGTCCCCCAATTCATATACCGGGGAAAATGTCGTTGAAATTTCGTGCCATGGGTCACATTTTATTCAACAGCAGATCTTACAACTTTTCTTAAAGAACGGGTGTCGAATGGCCAATGCCGGGGAATTTACACTACGCGCCTTTCTAAATGGGAAATTGGACTTGAGCCAGGCCGAGGCCGTGGCCGATTTGATCGCTAGCGACAATGAAGCTTCGCACCAAATTGCTATCAATCAGATGCGGGGTGGATTTAGCTCGGAAATAAAGAAACTAAGGGACGAGCTTCTCAATTTCGCAT
Organism: Meishania litoralis; assembly: GCF_042611095.1. Lineage (NCBI taxonomy): Bacteria > Pseudomonadati > Bacteroidota > Flavobacteriia > Flavobacteriales > Flavobacteriaceae > Meishania > Meishania litoralis. The sequence continues at coordinate 59,512 of NZ_JBHFPV010000002.1, read as the reverse complement.
CATTGATAGAACTTGAGCTTGATTTTTCTGAAGAGGATGTTGAATTCGCCGATAGGACCCAGTTCAAAAATCTATTAAAAAGGATTCAAAACGTTCTAAAAAACTTGATTGACAGTTTCGCTGTCGGAAATGTTATCAAAAAGGGGATTCCCGTTACGATTATCGGAGAACCCAATGTGGGAAAATCCACATTGCTCAATGCCTTACTAAATGAGGAGAGGGCCATTGTAAGTGAGGTTGCGGGAACCACACGGGATACTATTGAAGATGAAATTGCAATCGGTGGAATCGGTTTTCGCTTTATCGACACTGCCGGAATACGAAAAACCGACGACGTTGTCGAAAATATTGGTATTAAACGAACTTTTGAAAAGGTCGACCAGGCACAGGTCATTATTTATTTGTTTGAAGCCGATGTGTTTTTGCATGATGATAAAAAGGCGAACGCTATTCAAATTGAGGTCGAAAATCTTAAGAGCAGATACCCGGGCAAACCGCTTTTGGTCATTGCCAACAAGGTCGATAAACTTTCAGACGTCGATAACGAAAAGCTAACGACCATTCTTGAAGGTGTTCATCTATTATCGGCGAAGTCGGGCATTGGTATTGATGCGATAAAAAATCGACTACTCTCACAAGTCAATACCGGAACGCTTCGGACTGATGCAACGATCATTACCAATTCAAGGCACTACGATGCACTTTTAAAGGCACTGGAGGAAATTCAAAAGGTGCAATTAGGAATGGAAAACGAGGTTTCGGGCGATTTACTGGCTATTGACATTCGACAGGCGCTATACCACTTTGGGGAAATCACTGGGGAAATATCGAGCGATGATCTTTTGGGAAATATTTTCACCAATTTCTGCATCGGAAAATAAATAAGTAGGTTTTTAAATTTCATTTAGATTCATTTGTTTTCATTTTATTGATTATCAATAAGTTGTTAAAAACTATTTCTTTTCTTCGTTTCTTTTAATCGCTTATTTTCATACATTTATTTCACCTAATTTTCACCTCGACATAATTTTTGACGCTTGAGGTGAAAAAATTTCACCTCGAAATGAAAATAAATCTAAAAAGCAAAAAGATTAAAAATGGAAAGTTGAGCCTTTTTATAGAATACTATAAGGGCCACTTTATTGACAAGAACGGAATCAACAAATACAATAGAGATTTTGAGTATTTGAAGATGTACCCTTTGGAAAATCCGTTGACCAAAGATGAAAAAAGAAAGAACAAAGAGATTTATGAATTGGCTGAAAAAATCCTTTCTATAAGAAAATCAGAATTCTATCAGGGAAAGTATAAACTGAAGGATAATAAAAAAGGGAATATCCTTCTTTTTGACTTCTACAAAACATTGCAAGAAGAACGTTACGAATCCAAAGGAAACTATGGAAATTGGGATGCGGCATTTAAACACTTAGAGAAATATGCTCCAGCTAATATTCAGTTAAAGGATATCGATACCGATTTTGTTAGGGGATTCAGACGGTACTTAGACACCAAGGCAAAAACAAAAAGTAACACTCCCCTATCCCAAAACTCCAAATACACATACTTCAATAAACTGAAAGCCGCACTTCGGGAAGCCTATAATGAGAACTATATTGATACCAATGTGATTAAGCCGGTTAAAGGATTTGAACAAGCGGAATCGCAAAGAGAATATTTGACCTATTCTGAATTACAGGCCTTAACACAAACCGAATGTAAATATCCCATTCTTAAGAATGCGTTCATATTCAGCTGTCTTACTGGATTGCGCTGGAGCGACATCAACAAATTAACCTGGTCTGAAGTACGGGACGAAGATGAAACTTCAAGAATTATTTTTAGGCAAAAAAAGACCGATGGCCTCGAATACCTATACATTTCCAGCCAAGCAAGAAATTTGTTAGGAAAAAGAATCCATAAAAATGAGCGGGTTTTTAAGGGATTAAAATATGGAGCGGTTTATAATACCGAACTTCTTAGATGGTCTATGAAGGCCGGCATAACAAAACACATAACTTTTCATAGTGCCAGACATACCAACGCGGTATTACTGCTTGAAAATGGGGCAGATATTTATACAGTTTCAAAACGCTTGGGACATCGGGAAATTCGCACAACTGAAATCTACACCAAAATCATCGATGAAAAAATGAAGGAAGCTGCCAATATGATACCTGAGTTGGATATGGGATAAATCTGAAATCGATTGAAATTATCCAAAAGAACACATCTTCATTGGCTTGGACTGAAGAACATAATCTATCAAAAAAGTACTCACCTTAGGAAATCTTATATCCAAATAGAAAGAACAGAAAGTGATATGCTTTTTCTTTTAATTTTTTTCTTAGAATTGAAAAAGCCTTGACCATATTTTTCTCGACCGTATTAACCGAAATATTAAGATAGTCCGCTATTTCTTTATAAGTAAGTCCTTCTTTTTTGTTTAACAAAAATGTTTCTTTGCATTTTGGTGGAAGCCTCTCTATTTCCTTTTCTACTGCCGCAATGAGTTGAAAAGTCTGGCTTTCACTTTGTGCTTCAACAAACGAATCCAATCCTTCGATATATTTTTTTTCTAAAGTCGTTATGGCCATCTGTTTTCTGTATTGGTCAACAAATTCGTTGTAGACCGATCTGTACAAATAGTTTTTAATAGAAATGGTGGTATCCAGTTTTTCGCGCTTCCGCCACATTTTAATCATAACATTTTGTACTATGTCTTCTGATTTGAAACTATCCCGAGCAAGATTACTGGCATAATCGCAAAGTTCCTTATAATACCGGTCTATTAAATAGACATAGGCTTTTTCATCTCCTTTGATGAGCTTTTCAATAAGTTTTTTCCTGTTAATTTCTGTTTTCACATTCTCGAATCTTACCAAATGTAATTTTTTTTTTCATTGCAAGGGGTGGTATTCAGTTTTAGAATCGTCTTAAGGAAGGACAAAGTGATGTAACCAAACTTAGGTTTTATAAATAACAGGGTTAAATAGGGTATTAGATTAACACAAAGAGAGGTGTATAGAATGGATGATCAAATCGAAAGTCTAATTATCAAATTTCTAACGAAAGAGGCCAATATACATGAACTCCAACAATTGGAGCTATGGATTGGAAATCCTGAAAATGAGTTATTGTTCCATGAATACATCAAAGCCAACACTATAATGAATATGAGCGTTGGCAAATATGACCGAAAAAAAGCAAAGACTATTGTTCTGAGGCAGATAAGAAAAGAGAAGAACTTTTTAGGAAACAGGGTAATGAAATTCAGCTTCTTAAAATACGCAGCAGCGATCTTAATCGGGGCTTTGACGTTCGGCTATTTTTACTTTACTGAAAATGAAAAGATTAGCAATCCGGTGGTTTCTTCCCCTGTAATTGATAATGAAACCATTAAACCCGGATCTGATAAAGCTACTTTGACATTGGAGGATGGCTCCATTATAGATTTGGACGGCGGAAAGACCTACCAAACCAAAAATATAAGTGGTAATGGCAGAGAACTCATTTACGCCGACCAAGAAAGTTCTAAGGATATCAAATACAATTACCTGACAATTCCTCGGGGGGGGGAGTATTTTCTCAAATTGGCGGACGGAACAGGAGTTTGGCTGAACTCTGAAACGCAATTAAAATACCCCGTAAGTTTCGTCCCTGACAGTCCAAGAGAAGTGGAATTAGTTTATGGAGAAGCATATTTTGATGTATCTCCGAGTACAGAGCATAATGGAACAAAGTTCATTGTGACGAATCGATCTCAAAAGATAGAGGTTCTCGGTACGGAATTCAATATTAAGGCCTATTCGGATGAGAAAAATATTTATTCAACTTTGGTTGAAGGAAGTGTAGCCGTAATCAATGGTCCTTCAAGAAAAGAGTTGATTCCCGGGCAACAATCGATACTTGATGTAGAAAAAAATGTGGTGGCCGTCAATACCGTTGATGTTGCAAGTGAAGTTTCATGGAAAGACGGAGTTTTTATTTTTAGAGAAAAGCCATTGAAAGATATCATGAAAGTGATATCCAGATGGTACGATGCCGATGTTGTTTTTGAGAACAAGGATTTGGAAACCTTAAAGTTCAGAGGTGTTATTGGAAAACATCAAGAGGTCGAACATATTTTATCCATAATGAAATCGACCACAATCAAGGAATATGAGATAAGGGATAAAACCATTGTTCTAAGATGACCATTACCACTATCAAGTCGAATGATATCCCAAAAACTAAATAATTAACATTAACAACTAACTTAAAAGCTAATATTCTGCCTATGAAACTAAACTAAATAAAAGAAGGATAAGGTTTTACCCGTCAAAGTAAGTAACCTTATCCCCTTAATCCATTATTGATTAACTACAAATTGTACAACTAACCAATAATTAACAAAATTATGAAATTTAATTTCGACAAAAGCTCCTTTCTATTCAGAAATGGGCTTCTAAGGAACATTATGAGAACATTTATCTTATTGTTTTGTGCCTCTATTTTCGCCGCGATTCCTAACAACTTATTATCTCAGAATTCCAGGGTTAGGATAGATGAAGATACGATGGCAACCGTAGATGAGGTGTTCGACCTTGTCTCAGAACAGACCGATTACAAATTTTTTTATGAAGAAGGCTTATTCAAAGACTTTCCAATGATTCACCTGCGGAAAGGTGTCGTAAGGGCAAACAAGTTGCTAAGTAGTTTATCCCTAGGCAATCTAGAGATAAGAATAACCAGCGGCAATCTTGTTGCGATAAACGAAAAGCCCATTATATCTAACAAAGAACGGCAAACACATCCCGTTTCCGGTAATGTTGTTGACAACAATGGCCAACCTTTGCCCGGAGCCAATATTGTGGAAAAAGGAACCTCGAATGGTACTCAAACCGATTTTGATGGGAACTTTGAAATCAATGTAGCGGACTCAAACGCAATTATTGTAATTTCCTATTTAGGCTTTGTAACCCAAGAAGTGCCAATAAATGGCCAAAAGCAGATAAATGTTACCTTAAGTGAAGATACCGCAAGTTTGGATGAAGTTGTGGTCGTGGGTTATGGAACCCAGAAAAAAGAGAATGTTACCGGAGCCGTGTCTTCTGTCGATTTTGAAGAAGTTATTTCGGGAAGGGCACAGACAACTTCGTCAAGAGCTCTTCAAGGAGCCATACCGGGATTAAACATAAGCTTTGGGCAAGGTCGTCCGGGGACAGGAGCGGATATAGACATTAGGGGCATAGCCAGTATCAATGGTCGAACCGGGCAACCCTTGATACTTTTGGACAACGTCCCCGTAAACCTTGAGGATGTGAATCCAAATGATATCAAATCCATTTCGGTTTTAAAAGACGCATCTTCCTCTGCTATATACGGCGGTAGGGCTGCATTTGGTGTAGTTTTGATTACTACAAAAAAGGGAGTTAGAAACAGCGGCACCAATTTTAATTATTCCACCACGATGTCCATCAGTAAGCCCACGGAAGTAGCAAAGGCCGCCACGACCGCAGAATTTGTAAGGGCTTTGACCGATTTCGGCACAACGACTTTTTGGACCGGGCAGGACATTCCCACATGGTTGGGATTTGTTGACGAATATGAGCAAAACCCTGGAAGCTATCCACTTGGATACGCTGAAAATGATGGATTGCGATATCCACTCGCCGTCGGTGATGTACTAGGTGATTTTATTGATAATCAAGGACTCACACAAGTACATAATTTTAATTTCAGCGGAGGCGGTGAAAAATCAAATTATAGGGTATCCTTGGGGTATAGCGATGAAGATGGTATTATGGTTACCGATAGGGACAGTTTTACGCGATATAACCTTAATGGATTTATCGAATCTGAAATTGCCACCAATCTTACGGCCAGCCTAAATACATTATATAGGGCCAGTAACAGATTGGATCCAATTGGAAACTATAACCAAGCCGTTTCATTTTATTCTTTCACGCCCGCAGGTAACTTTGTGACCGAGACCGGCGAGGAGATTCCATATGACACCCCTTCAAACATAGTTCGGTTGAGAACACCTGATGAAAGGGATGAAAAAACTACACGCTTAACAGGTAAATTACAGTACAAGCCTATTAACGGATTGACACTTACGGGAGAATATACATTTGAAAATAGTTTGCGTGATACACGTTCTACCGATAATCAGCCACTGACCATTTCCTCGCAACGGTTCACTCCCAATGGCGTTGGTATTACAAATTATTCCCGAACTCATTTAACAACGAGCAGAAATGCTTTGAACCTATACGGTTCATATGAGAAAAGTTTAGGGAACCACAATTTTTCCTTTCTTGCAGGATTTAACCAAGAGGAGTTTTCAAGTGAAAGTTTTACTGCTTCAGGACAGGATTTAATAAATCCGGACATCCCATTTTTAGACGGAACGACTACCAATCCTGCAGTGGAGGATTTCTTTGGTGAATGGGCTGTACAAGGGGTTTTTGGACGATTTACCTATAACTACGCCGAGAAATACCTGCTTGAGGCGAATGCCAGATACGACGGGTCTTCCCGTTTTCCGAAAAATGATCGTTTTGGGGTGTTCCCTTCCTTTTCGGCAGGCTGGGTCGTTTCAAAAGAGGGGTTTTTCGAGCCTTTGACCAGTGTAGTGACCAGTTTGAAGTTTAGGGGTTCTTGGGGTGATATCGGCAATCAGATTACGACGTTGCCGAACGACCCCGATACAGAGGATTTTTATCCGTTTCTCCCCGGGTTACCTGCCAGTAATTCTCAGTGGATAGACCCAACGACAGGGAATCGATATATAACCGTTGGAAGTCCCGCACTTGTAAGTCCTAGTTTTACTTGGGAGCGTGCCAGGACCCTTAATTTGGGTATGGATGCGAGCTTTTTCAATAATCGTTTCACCACGACGCTTGAATGGTTCAACAGAAAGGTTCTTGATCAATTGGATGGCGGCCTACCTGCTCCTGCTGTTCTGGGAGCCGCTCCTCCTCTGGTCAATGTGGCAGATAGTGAAAACTTGGGATGGGAGGTCACATTAGGATGGCAGGATACTATTGGCGACGATTTTTCTTATTATATCAATGCGAACGTATCAGATGTTTATAAATCTGAAATCACAAGCTTGAACAATGATGCCCGATTGCTCAATTCTCCGTATGTGGGTCGGGAATTTGGTGAGATTTGGGGATTACAATCAGATGGCTTCTTTACAGTTGACGATTTCGTGGAAGGAACGCTGGATGAAAACCTACAAAATGGAACCCTTAGGGAAGGGTTGGCATATTTCCAAGGCGTAAACCCAAATCCAGGGGATGCAAAATATGTTGATCTGGATGGTAACGGAGTTATCCAAAACGGGTCCAACGACTTGGATGACACACAAGATAGGACCATAATCGGGAACAGTAGAAGACGTTACCGTTATGGTGCCTCTGGAGGCGCAAGTTATAAAGGTTTTGACTTTTCGTTCAGACTTGTGGGAGTTGGCAAAAGGGCTATGAACATTAACAATCGGGTGTTTTGGCCTTACGACAACCAGTTCCAAAATATATTCCAGCATCAATTGGATTACTGGACACCGGAAAATACCGATGCCTTTTATCCCAGAATTTATATTGAGGGCCAAGGTAATTATCCCAGAAGTAGGGCAACCCAATCCAGATACCTGTCGAACGGGGCGTATCTGACGGTACAGAACATTACGTTCGGTTATTCAATTCCACAATCGGCCTTGGATAAGACCTTTATCGATAATGTAAGAATATTTTTTACAGCGGAAAATCCGATAATGATCGACCATTTACCTGATGGATTGCATCCGGAGTTCGAGAATTTAGGAGGTGGGGGTACATACCCGTTCAGGAAACAATATGGACTTGGATTGAACATGACATTTTAAAAAACAGAACTATGAAAAAAATATTTGTATTAATTGGCTTTATGATTTTCGTTCTTTACTCATGTACCGATGAATTGGAACGATTGCCTCAAGATCAATTTTTGGTGGAAAATACGTTTACTGCCAATGCCAACTTTGAGACCTATGCCTGGCAACTTTATGGAATGTTCCCGGGTTACGACCTTGATGTACTCGACCTTGAGTTCGATACCGACTTGATGTGTGACAACAATAATGGAAATAATGGTAGTGATTGGCTCCAAGGGCGTATTATAGTGGATGCAGAGAGTGAAGATTATTCTAATCCGTATAGCTGGATACGAACGGCCAATATAATGTTGGACAATATTGACCAGGCTCCGATTACCGACGTCGATAAAAACCATTGGCGAAGCATTGGGCTCTTTTTCAGGTCGTTCCAGTATTTTAGGTTATTGAATCGCTATGGAGGTGTACCTTGGATTGAAACTGCCATTTCGGAAGCGGATACCGAGGTATTGTTCTCGGCTAGGGAAAGTCGTGATGTAGTTGCGGCCAATATTCTCAGAGATCTTACATATGCCGAGCAAAACATTATTGCCGAAGGTACCGCGCCCAATTCTATCACCCAAGATGTGGTGCGCGCCCTTATTTCCCGTTTTGGGCTGTTTGAAGGTACTTGGCGAAAGTACCATGGCTTAAGTGATGCCGACACCTATTTACAGGCAAGTGCAAATGCTTCACAAGCATTAATCGATGGCCATACATTACACCCAAACTATGATGAGGTTTTCAACAGTGCCGATTTGGCATCAACAGCTGGTATTTTTCTTCACAAACAATACGAAGTTGGGATATTGACACATATTATTACAAGTCGTATGAGAAATTCGGCAGGCAATTGGGACCTTACCAAAAAAGGTGCTGATACATATTTATTCACAGATGGCACTCCTGTCAAAGCCAATGCTAATTGGACAGATTTGGAGAAGGACCCCTATACTGAATTTAGGGATCGAGACCGAAGGATGCTCATTACCACCGTTCCGCCTTATCAAATCCAGAATCCACCCGGGATATCCGGCAATACTACCGAATGGGAGCATACGGGCGACCCAACCCATCGGGAATATATTGATTTTATGGCCGGGTTATCGCAGCCGGAAATACATCAATTGCCCGACGTGAATTGGAGAGGATTGACCGTAAGGCGCTCCCCCCATTTTCGTAAGAATAACCGAGGGCACGGATATAATGTGACCCAAACAGGGTACAAACTATGGAAATATTTTGATAAACTCGCTTCTATACAAAATCAGGATTTTGCAGATGCCCCGATCTTTAGATTAGGTGAAATCATGGTAAATCATGCCGAGGCCAAATATGAACTGGGGGAATTTGACCAAGAAGTTGCCGATGTTTCCGTTAATAAATTGAGGGGAAGAGGTGGTGTGGCTCCTTTGAATTTAACAGGTATTACGGAAGACCCCGATAGAGATCCAGAAATTCCGTCCGTACTTTGGGAAATAAGAAGAGAGCGAGCCGTAGAGCTTATGGGCGAAGGCTATCGTTTCGATGATTTAAGAAGGTGGAGAAAAATGGCCGATTATGCCACCAGTGAGAGGCAAGTCGGGAGATGGATTGTTGCTAGCGATGAAGATAATAATGTGCCGATTGTAGGTGGGGCGGCAGAGGGATATGTTTTACCAGACGCATGGAACAATGCACCGACACCATGGCCCGATCATTACTATCTGTTTCCGATACCCTCAAATGAAATTGCGATAAACCCAGAAATTGAACAAAACCCCGGATGGTAATATTTGGTAAATTCAAAATATTAAAGTTTAGTTTGTTGAGTTAGTTTTATTGCTTGATCGAGAGGATGTTCGTGAATAAATCGGACATCCTCTTTTCACAAAAAAACAAATAGACCCGATTAGTTGGTTCTAGCATTATTTACCCGCGACTTGGCCATCAAGTCTTGAAAATTAAAACGACTTAAAATACCTCTTAGAGAAAAAATGAACACCTTTTTAAGAAAAATTTGCCGATTATTAGTATTGTCTATACTTATGGTCGCAGCCAGTTGCAACTTATCTGGTAAAAAGACAAACAAAGAAGTTGGCGAGGCTAAAAATAAAATTATTGACCGCCGTCCTAACATCTTACTTATTTATGTGGATGACCTTGGCTATGGGGATGTAAGCGCATATGGTGGAACCGAGCTTGCAACTCCGAATATAGACCGTATTGCGAAGAACGGTATTCGGTTTACCAATGGGTACGCAACTTCGGCCACTTGTACGCCAAGTAGATATGCAATCCTTTCGGGAGAATACCCATGGAGGAACCAAAAAGCCCATATCCTGCCAGGAAATGCCCCCTTGTTGTTCGACACTTCAAGAGAAACATTTCCTTCCATGTTAAAAAAAGCAAATTATACAACGGCTGTAATTGGAAAATGGCATCTTGGCCTTGGAGGAGAAACTTTGGATTGGAACTCAGAGATAAAACCTGGGCCGAATGAGATAGGTTTTGATTATTCGTATATTTTGGCCTCCACAAACGACAGGGTTCCTTCCGTATACGTTGAAAATGACAAAGTTGTTGGGCTAAGCCCTGACGACTCCTTGGAGGTAAGTTATAATGAGAACTTTCCAGGTGAACCGACAGGAAAAGAAAACCCTGAACTATTAAAACTCCATCCGAGCCATGGGCATGATATGAGTATCCATAACGGAATATCCCGTATAGGGTATATGAAAGGCGGGAAATCCGCCCTGTTCATTGATGAAAATATGTCGGATACCATTATGGTAAAGACCAAAGAGTTCATTTCATCGAACAAGAACAACCCCTTCTTTCTTTTCTATTCGCTCCATCAGCCCCACGTTCCAAGAACACCTCACCCAAGGTTTGTGGGCAGCTCCGGCATGGGCCCAAGGGGAGATGCCATTCTAGAGGCCGATTGGACCATTGGTCAGATTCTAGATCAGTTGGAAAATCTGGGCATTGCAGAAAATACGATAGTGGTTTTTTCAAGTGATAATGGTCCCGTTCTCGACGACGGCTATCAGGACAATGCCGTTGAAAAAATTGGAAATCATAAACCCGGAGGGCCATTACGGGGAGGGAAATACAGTATGTTCGATGCGGGAACCAGAGTTCCGTTCTTAGTGAGCTGGCCAGGAACAATTAAAGCATCAACCTCAGATGCCTTAGTTTGCCAGTTGGATTTAATGGGATCTTTTGCAAGCCTTCTCGGATTGGAAAATTCGGCTTTGGATAGCGAAGATACCCTTGATGTGTTTCTTGGCAAATCGCACAAGGGAAGGACGCAATTAGTCTTGGAAGCCATGGGCAAGACCTTTTATAGACAAGGGGACTGGATCATGATCCCCCCGTATGAAGGACCAAAGATTATAAATAAATGGGTTAGGAACGAAACGGGAAACTTGGAAGAATACCAATTGTTCAATATTAAAGAGGATATTGCACAACAAAATAATCTGGCCGATAAATATCCGGAAAAGGTCAAGGAATTGACCAAGGCCATGAATGAGGTCAAAAACAAAGGTTAGTGCCAATTTGATTTTTGAAAATGATCAATAAAGCAATGTACGGTACCCCATGGACATTTTTCGAACAGAAAAAGATGTGGGCTGCAATCATAATGCAAAATTTCACGGCCATAATATGCCTTTTTGTTGGAACGGTTGGGTTTTCACAGGAAGAGAAACCAAATTTCATTATTTTTTTCGTAGATGATCTTGGCTGGAACGATGTTGGTTTCATGGGTAGCAAATTTTATGAAACACCACATATAGACAGAATGGCCCGGGAAGGAATGAAGTTTACCAGTGCCTATGCCAACGCACCCAATTGTGCACCGTCAAGAGCTTGTTTAATGAGTGGTCTATATACCCCGAGACACGGAATATATACCGTGGGAACCACGGAACGGGGAAGATCTGAAGACCGGAAATTGATACCGACTCCAAATAAAACCGAATTGCCGGGAACAATAGTGACACTGGCCGAGGCCTTGAAAGCAATTGGCTATTATAACGCACATATGGGCAAATGGCATTTGGGCAATGATTCGGAAACAGGGCCTGAGGCGCAAGGATTTGACATAAACATAGCCGGTAATAAATCAGGAGCGCCCAAATCCTATTTTAGCCCTTACAGGAATCCAGACCTTACAGATGGTCCTGAAGGGGAATATATTACCGATCGATTGACAGAAGAAGCGTTGGATTTTATCGAGGAACACCAAAAAAAACCTTTTTTTCTTTACTTATCCCACTACGCGGTACATACGCCCATACAGGCAAAAAAAGAAATGGTGGCAAAATATAGGAATAAAGCGCCATTTGGAAAACAGGACGACCCGGAATATGCCGCCATGGTTGAAAGTGTGGATCGGAGTTTGGGAAAGATCCTGCTCAAACTAAAAGAATTGGACCTGGATGAAAATACGCTGGTCCTGTTTTTTTCAGATAATGGAGGCTTTGGAAGTGCTACCGATCATTTTCCGTTAAAAGGTTCCAAGGGAATGCTGTACGAGGGAGGTATTAGGGAACCCATGATAGCCTGGTGGCCCGGTCGAATCGAACCTGACTCTAAAACGGATGAGGTGGTCATGGGAATCGATTTTTACCCTACCCTGGTAGAATTGGCAGGAGGTAAAAAGTATGATTATTTGCTGGATGGTCACTCCCTCGTTCCATTGCTATTTCAAAAAGACGGATGGCACAGGGATGCCATTTACTGGCATTTTCCGGCATATCTGCAAACATATAGGGGAATAAAGCAAAAAGACGCATTGACAAAGGGTTGGCGAGCCGTACCTTCAGGGGCCATTAGAAAGGGAGAGTGGAAACTTATCGAGGACTTTGAGGACGGAAACCTTCAATTGTATAACCTAAAGGAAGATATTTCGGAAAGCAACGACCTGTCAGGTACTAATCCGACTAAAAGAGAAGAACTATTGCAAGATTTACGACAATGGAGGTTAGAGGTAGGTGCCCCGGTTCCCACCGAGCTGAATCCCCGATATAAGAATTAAACTCGCAAAAAATGAAAAATCGACTAATACGAATTTTGCCGATATCGATCCTTTTAATCTCGGTCGCGATAGCGGGTTGTAAAAAAAAGATGTCCGAAAGTGCAATTACTGTAAAAGATAACAGGCCCAATATTATTTATATCCTTGCCGATGACTTGGGATACGGGGATATCGGCTTTACCGGACAGGAAAAGTTTAATACGCCGAATATTGATAGATTGGCCAAAGACGGAATGTTCTTTTCCCAACATTATTCTGGATCCACCGTTTGTGCCCCGTCCAGATCGTCCCTAATGACCGGGCAACATACTGGCCATACCTTTATTCGGGGAAACAGGGAGGTCAGGCCCGAAGGGCAGTATCCTTTGGCCGCTGGTACGATTACTATGGCAGAGATCTTTAAAAACGAAGGTTATGTAACTGGTGCTTTTGGTAAATGGGGCCTTGGATATCCCGGTTCCGAAGGAGATCCGAACCATCAAGGTTTCGACGAATTTTATGGGTATAACTGTCAAAGGATAGGACACAACTATTACCCTTACCACCTATGGCACAATCAGACCAAGGAATTGCTCGATGGTAATAAATTGAAACAGATTAATACTTATGCACCTGAAAGCATTCATGAAAAGGCCATCGCATTTCTCGAAAAAAATAAGGATACAACATTTTTCATGTACTACCCATCCATTATTCCCCATGCAGAATTGATGGCCCCGGAACGATATATGAAAAAACATCGCGCAAATTTTCAACCTGAAAAAGGTTATAAAGGTGTTGATGATGGGGAGCGTTATAAAAATGGAGGTTATGGCTCACAAAAAGACCCACATACGGCTTTTGCGGCAATGGTGGATTTGTTGGATGAACAGGTCGGGGATATCCGCAAAAAAGTCGAAGAATTGGGCATTGCCGATAACACCATAATCATTTTCACATCCGACAACGGGCCCCACAAAGAAGGAGGCGCAGACCCGGATTTTTTCAATAGCAACTCAAATTTACGGGGGTATAAGCGTGATCTGTATGAAGGTGGCATACGGGTGCCTATGATTGCGCACTGGCCCGGGAAAATAAAGTCAGGAACCACTTCGGATCATGTTTCAGCCTTCTGGGACGTTCTTCCTACGATCTGCGATATTTTAAATGTCCCGGTCCCGAAATACACTGATGGGGTTTCGTTTTTGCCGGAAATGTTGGGTCAAGAACAAAAAGAGCACGAATACCTGTATTGGGAATTCCATGAAGGAGGAGGCAAACAGGCCGTGCGGCTTGGAAATTGGAAAGGGGTACGCCTTGATGTAGCAAATAACCCCGATGCACCCATTGAACTATACAATCTTGATCTGGATATGGCGGAAGAAACCGACATAGCGGATACTTCCCCCGAAATAGTTAAACAAATCGACCAGATTATGAAACAGGAGCATGTTTTTTCCAAAGAATTCTCCTTTCAATTCGAAAAAATGGTCATAGAACAATGATAAGGTAAAGGGATGGGGCACGGTTTCCATGAATCGAAAAGATATATGAACAAAATACTAGCAATATTTATATTATTCGGAAATACGATGTTTGTGAACTCACAAACAGACCATGATTCCGCACTTAAGGATTCGAGTAAATTCAAATCGGATATTGAAAGGCCTAATTTTGTTTTGATTCTTGCGGACGATCTTGGCTTTGCCGATCTAGGCTTAAATGGCAGCAAACAGATTAGGACACCCAATATTGGCCAATTGGCCAAAAACGGCGTAAACTTTACCAACGCTTATGTGTCATCGGCGGTTTGTAGCCCATCCAGGGCCGGGCTGTTAACAGGTGTAAACCAAGTTGAGTTTGGATACGACAATAACCTCCCCAGTAAAACGGTAGAAGGATTGGATCCCAATTACCAAGGATTACCCCTAACCGAGAAAACGATAGCCACAAGATTGAGGGCTTTGGGATATACTACCGGTCTCGTGGGAAAATGGCACTTGGGATACCAAAAGAAATACCATCCTACAAATCATGGGTTTGACGAGTATTGGGGCTATGTGGCGGGAGGACACGATTATTTTGCCTCCAAAGTTGGCAGCAGTGGTTATTTGGCTCCGTTGGAAAGTAATTATAAAACACCCGAAAAAATCACCTATCTAACGGACGATAAAGGAAATGAATGTGTCGATTTTATAACGCGAAACAAAAACAAACCGTTTTTTTTATTTGCTTCTTTTAATGCTCCCCACACACCACTTCAAGCACTCGAAGAGGATTTGGAATTGTACAAAAACATTGAAGACCCATCTAGAAGAACCTATGCCGCTATGGTCCACCGATTGGATGTAAACATCGGCAAAATTGTCAAAACACTAAAGGAAAACAATTTATTTGAAAACACTTTGGTCGTTTTTCTAAGCGATAATGGCGGCCCAGTCGACAGCAATTTCTCATGTAACGCACCTCTCAATGGCCAAAAAGGAATTTTACTCGAAGGGGGTATTCACGTACCCTTTATAATGTCTTGGCCAAAAAAACTACCTAAGACAAAAAATTATGGGCCTATGGTTTCTTCATTGGATATTGCACCGACTTTTTTTGAATTGGCCGGAGGTAGTATTGATGGAAAAAAGTTTTCGGGTGTTAACCTAATCCCATTTGTCATAAGGCATAAAACCGGTGCACCGCACAATAATTTAAAATGGAAATTCACTATCAGTCGAGCCATTAGGGAAGGAAATTGGAAGCTGGTCAGCATACCTGACCGTTTACCAATGCTCTATGACCTTGCATCCGATATATCCGAACAAAACGACGTCTCCTTAAAGTATATAAATAAAACAAGCTATTTATTGGACAAGCTTGGAAAATGGGATATATCACTCCCCCATCCTTTAATACTGGAAGGAGCGCAATGGAAGTCCAGACAGCTTAAACTGTACGATAAGAAATATCCGTTGACTCAACCTATAAATGCCACTGAAAAAAAATTAGAATTAATTCATTTAAATCAGAGGAAGGCACTTTAAGCAACGGCCACAATCATTCATAATATTTGGTTATCGATTATTTGTAATAGTAATGATAGGCACAGCTATTTAACCTGTTTTATGGTTTGGTTTACATTTTTTAAAAGATTTTTGGTTTATCGGATTCAAATTATTGCAAACTTGAGGAAGAAAAATGAGTCCAAATCCAGATTTAATCATTATAGAATCGTTGCCATAGTGCTGTTCAAAATTAAAAGAGTGTATATACGGTGGGTGGGTAACCACAAGGATTATAGTAGATTAAAGAACATCGATAAATTGTAAAAGCAATGAGCACAATTTCTCACAAACAATATGTAGAAGCCAATCTTCGCTTGGAAGAGCTTCTAAAAGAGGTTGATAACAATACTCCTGAGGATTCTCTTTCGTCTAAAGAACTCATTGAGGTCAGTGATATTATTGAGCAATACGAAGAAGTTCATTTCCCCATGGGATTACCTACTTTACAAGAAATGATTGAACTTCGTATGTTTGAAACGGGTTTGAAGAGAAAGGATTTAGCAGCACTTTTAAATACCAGTGCATCCAGAATCAGTGATTACCTTAATGGAAAGCGTGAAATCACCTTAAAAGTAGCCAAAGCTTTGCACCAAAAACTGAATATAGACAGCGATATCATATTACAATAATGGCTTTATGGAAAACAAAATAGTATTAAAAGAAAACAAAGGTTTTCACCTATTTTCCACCTCAAATGCCCCTACCCCTTTGTTTATGGGCAATTTAACATACTGCATCGGGAAGTAACCGCTTATTAATACTTCTATTAAACTCTAGTTGCTTTTCAAAATAAATTGAATGAATTATCCACACTTTCCGATTCTTCCTATTTATCGATTACTTCGGCTATTCGAAGAAGTTTCAAATATCAACTTGATGATTTAAGTATCTTTCGGCCGTTAATTCGAGACATTACGGTTATTTCGATAATCGAAATGTGTCCGGTACACTTTTCAAAAGGTATTCAACCACTGGAGTTTTTACGAGAATTGGACAACATTTCACTAGACACAATAAAACTGCTCATCTGTTATGATCAAAAAAAACCTAATAGTATTCGGTACTCGACCTGAAGCCATTAAAATGGCACCACTGGTGAAAGCATTTTCGTCAAATGAAAATTTCATCACCAAGGTATGTGTTACCGGGCAGCATCGCGAGATGTTAGATCAAGTTCTGGAGTTTTTCGACATCAAACCCGATTATGATATGAACTTGATGAAAAAAGAACAAAACCTGTACAATCTTACGGCCGATATTATCACAGGCCTAAAACCGATTTTGGAAGAGTTTCAACCGGATTATGTCTACGTTCATGGTGACACTACCACTACTATGAGCGCCAGTATCGCGGCGTTCTATTCAGGGGCCAAGATCTGCCATGTAGAAGCGGGACTTCGAACCTTCAACAAGCATGCGCCTTTTCCTGAAGAAATTAACAGGACCATTACGGGCCATATAGCGGATTATCATTTTGCGCCAACAAAAAATTCATTTGACAATCTGATCAAAGAAGGTATTTCTGAATCCAGCATTCTAATATCGGGAAATACAGTAATCGATGCGCTCATACAAAGTGTAGAAAAGGTAGATAAGATAAACGACCATGAAATTGAAACGCTTAAAGATGAGATTGATTTCACCAAGCGTATTATTTTGGTGACCGGGCATAGGCGCGAAAATCATGGGCAGGGTTTCATAAATATATGTGAGGCCCTAAAAAAAATAGCAAATTCTTCTGAGAACCTACAAATCGTCTACCCGGTACATTTAAATCCTAAGGTCCAAAAACCGGTTTATGAAGTTTTGGGCCAGTTGAAAAACGTAAAATTAATATCTCCGCTCGCCTACCCGGCCTTCGTATGGTTGATGAACCAAGCTGAATTAGTGATAACCGATAGCGGAGGGGTTCAAGAAGAAGCACCTAGTTTAGGCAAACCTGTTCTGGTCATGAGGGACACGACCGAAAGACCCGAGGCCGTTGAAGCCGGTACTGTTTTGCTGGTGGGAACAAATACCGATAAAATCGTAAATGAAACTTTACGCTTGTTGAACAATCATGAACTTTATAAGAAAATGAGCAAATTACATAACCCATATGGAGATGGAAAAGCTTGTAGTCGAATCGTAAGGCACATGCAAAATGCCCCGATTTAATAATCTGGGTTATAAAGTTATGGGCATGTTCGAGGTAATTAAAACAGAAAATGCCAAGTTAGTTTCCAACATTAAATTAAACAAGTTGGACTTCCCTCGAAAAGCCTTCTATCGGTATTATGAGTGATATTTAAGTCATTAGTCTATTTTTTGGCAATATCTTCTTGTTAAACTCTAATTTCGAACCAAGAAATAATTTTTACGATTCTACGGTATGAAATTATGCTTTGTCAAAAGCCGCTATTTGAAATTAGGGCGATTATGACGAACAGTCTTTCATGCTCAAAAATATTGGTCATATGTAGGATTTAGGACTAAGTACCAAAAGAAATGAAACAAATTACAGATTTAAAAGAGGTAAAAGACAATCTGCCGATCAAGACAGAAAATATGTCGGGTGCTATCGCCGACCTAAATCAAAATGACAATCCTGGCAAAAATACCAGGGTAGCCATAATCGGTGGAGGACTTATGGGAATGGCACTCGCACATAGGGTTTCAGAGCTGAACACTACCGTAAAGGTATTCGAAAGCGGTTCGCAGTTGGGCGGCCTTTCGACCCATCACGACTACGGTGACTTCTCATGGGACAAGTTTTACCACGTAATCGTACCGACGGACGGTAGCTTGATAAATTTGATAAAAGATATCGGCCTCGAAGAAAAATTAAGATGGAGTCGTTCATATACGGGCTACTACGTCGATAAAAAATTTCATTCTCTAAATAGCCCAAAAGAATTTTTATTATTTCCCCTTTTGAACATTTGGGATAAAGTACGACTCGTTTTCACGATTTTTTATGGCGGTCGAATAAACGATTGGAAAAAGTTGGAAAGAACCACCGTCAAAGATTGGTTGATAAAAATGGGCGGCAAAAAGAATTTTACCAAATTTTGGGAGCCCCTTTTGTTGGCCAAACTTGGAGAAAACTACAAAAGGGTATCCGCAGTTTTTATATGGACCTATATTCGTAGGCTCTTTAAGGCCAGGGAACATCCTGTTGAAAAAGACTATATGGGTTATGTTTCGGGAGGTTACAAAACTGTTTTTGACCGTTTGAAAGACCTTCTTGCCAAGAAAGGTTCAAGTGTAATGTTGAACACTTCGGTAGAAAGCATAGTGCTATTGGCCGATGGCGGCCTAGAGGTAAGGTACAACGACAAAATAGAACATTTTGACAAAGTAATATTTACGGCACCTATAAACATACTTGAAAAAGTCACTTCGCCAACTCTCTTTGAGATCAAAAAAACCGACAAGTCTATCGAATATCTTGGCGTAGTTTGTTTGGCTTTGGTGACCAGAAAGCCTTTGACACCTTTTTATGTTCTTAACATGGGTGATGTAAACACTCCTTTTACAGGGGTAATCGGCATTAGTTCATTGGTGGACCAAGAAGAGACGGCCGGAAATTACATTACATATTTCCCTAAATATATTCCTTCCGACCATGAATACTGGGATATGTCGGACGAAGCAATAAGAGAAATATTCATGTCAGGTGTAAGAAACCTATACCCGGATCTTGTAGATGACGATATTGTATCAACCCATATCAATAGGGCATATAAAGTGCAGCCGTTGCAGGTTTTGAACTACTCTGGCATAATACCAAAAATCAAAACCAAGCATCCCGACTTTTTTATACTTAACACTTCACAATTCGTGAACGATTCGGTCAATAACAATCGGGTGGTGCAGCATGTCGACGGCTTTATGGAACAAGTTGCCAAAGAACTTGAAAAAGGGCCAATAACAAACCTTCGCTAAAATTATGGGCAAAAGAGCAGCCAGTCTTTCTTTAGACCTGGACAATAAATGGTCTTACATGAAGAACAACGGTTCGGATAATTGGAATGAATTTCAATCTTATCTCGACATTTTTGTTCCCTATGTCTTGGAATTATTGAAAGAACTGGACCTAAAATTGACATTTTTCGTAGTCGGCCAAGATGCTGAGTTCGAGAAAAATCATAAGTACCTAAAAATGATAGCCGACGAGGGCCATGAGATAGGCAATCATTCGTTCAAGCATGAGACTTTTCTCCATTTGTACACAAAAGAAGAATTACAAGTCGAGATCGAAAAAGCGCATACTGCCATTAAGAAGGTCACTGGCCGTGATTGCAAGGGATTTCGCGGACCCGGTTTTACTTGGAGCCAAGAACTCTTCGAAGTATTGGAAGAAAAAGGGTACTGCTACGATTCATCAACATTTCCGACTATAATCGGGCCACTGGCGCGAATGTATTATTTCAAAACTTCCAAATTGACCGATGAGCAAAAAAAGGAGCGAAAAGAGCTTTTTGGAAAGTTATCCGATGGCTTCATGAAATTAAGGCCCTATTTCTGGACGTTGAAAAACAATCGTAGGTTATATGAAGTTCCTGTGACGACGATGCCTTTGTTCAGACTTCCCATTCATATGACATATTTGGTGTACCTCAGTGCTATATCAGAACAATTGGCCTTCTTTTATCTAAAATGCGCAATTTATCTTTGCAAACTTACCCGAACCTCCCCGCATTTCTTGATTCATCCTACAGATCTGCTTGGCGGTGATATGGTTTCCGGAATGGAATTCTTTCCGGGTATGCAAATCGCCGGTCATAAGAAGGCGGCATTTTTCAAAAAGGTGATCGGAATTTTTTCCAGACATTTTACTTTGGTAAGCATGGATGGATTTGTTAACGGAATTCTGAAAACGAATAAGAAGGAAGTCAATATTAATAGTAAACCAATACTTTAAGCATTAGCTGTTTAATACTAAAAATATGGAAACAATTTATAAATCAACGGAAAAATTGGGCAGGTCGGCCAAGGTAGAAAAAAGACCTTCGGTAACGATTCTTTTACCCGCTTATAACGAGGCAGCCATAATTTCTGACAGTCTTACCATTCTCTGCGACCATATGGACGCGCTGAACGACAAATATGATTGGGACATTTTGATTGTCAACGATGGCAGTAAAGATAATACCGGTGCATTGGCCGAGGAGCTTGCAAACAAGCTTCCCAATATTTCTGTTCATCATAACACGGTCAACCAGAATTTAGGCGGTGCATTGCGCAATGGTTTTAAAATTGCCAAGGGCGAGTACATTGTTGTGCTTGACATTGACCTTAGTTTTGGCCCTGAGAATGTTGAAAACCTAATGGAAGCGGCTATTGCCCAAGACGCTGATATCGTAATTGCATCCCCCTATATGAAAGGCGGCAAGACAACGAACATACCTTTTCACAGATTGCTTTTGAGCAAGGTTCTAAATAAGTTCATGCGCCTTACGTCGGGAATAAACGTCCATAGTTTTACCGGTATGGCACGTGCCTATAAAAAAGAATTTTTAGATACTTTGAACCTAAAGACCAGCACCTACTCCATCAACCCTGAAATTCTTCAAAAGGCCCGGATCATGAGAGGTCGGATCATTGAGGTGCCTTCGAACCTGGACTGGACGTTCCAATTGAAATATGGAGAGAACAGAACTTCGAGCGTCAGTATATTCAAAGGTATTCTTAATGGGTTGATGTCAAGCTTTATTTTTAGGCCCTATGGATTTTTTATGATGGTAGGACTGCTACTTTTGATCGCTTCATTATATATGATCATATGGATATTCTATCATGTGTACGCGATATACCCTGAACTACAGGTTTCAGGTGAATTTTTTGACGATAGGTTTTCAGAAGCTGTCGCAGCCGTTTACAATAAGAGACCCCATGCTTTCTTGATTGGTGGGTTTACTTTTGTCGCCGCCATTCAGTTTTTGGGCCTAGGGTTCATTTCCTTGCAAAAGAAAAGGTACTTTGACGAGCTTTTCCATTTAAACTCCAACATCTTGAAAGAGAGCAAAAAGAACAAATAAGTTCGGTTTCTATGAATTGGCGTTCACATAAAAAAACATTGCCATTTCTGGCATTGGCAGTGCTCTACATTGCTGTTGCACTTGTCTTTTTCTCGAACGGCTTGATCGGCGATGAAACCCGCCATATGGGTTATGCGGTCAATTTGACCCAAGGATTTTTTACCGATTCGAGCAATCCTTATTTGGGTAATGGGCCTGGGTATCCATTGGTTCTTGCGGCTTTTATGGCCCTAGGCGCAGGTATTTTGTCTTTGAAGCTCTTGAATGTCATTTTTGTTCTAATCGGTGTGGCCTTGTTAAAAAAGACCATGGAATTTTTCACTGAAGAAAAAAAAGCCATCCTTTTTGCGGTGTTGATGGGTCTTTATCCCCCTTTATTGAGGTATATTCCCCTGTTGTATTCCGAGCCCTTGGCTTTCATGATTGTTTG
This sequence comes from Meishania litoralis, assembly GCF_042611095.1. Lineage (NCBI taxonomy): Bacteria > Pseudomonadati > Bacteroidota > Flavobacteriia > Flavobacteriales > Flavobacteriaceae > Meishania > Meishania litoralis. The sequence goes on along the minus strand of NZ_JBHFPV010000002.1, from coordinate 37,098 downwards.
TGCGATCGCGTACCATCTATCAAAGCTATTTCGGCAAGAAAAGTTCGATTGGAAACAAATTGTCGTACTTTCTTTCTATACCGGGTTTTTGGTACTGGTAAAGATTATTTTCTTTCAGGTAGTCGTTCTGAGCTTGCTCTGCGTACTGTCTTTGCATTTGTGGAAAAGGAACAACAAGAACATAAAAACAGCTTTGGCCCTAGTGGGAGGCCTATTGGTTATAACACCCTATCTATTATATGCCTATGCCATCACAGGAAAACCATTTTACATGGGTACCGGCGGGGGGGAGATTCTTTATCATCGTTCGACGCCGTTTGATGGCGAATGGGGAAATTGGTTTTCTAGGGAAGACGTACTGAACGGTCATTCGGCTACCGCCGAGCACTCTAGCACCTATAAAGATCTTAGCGAACTTTCAAAAAATCACCGTGACTTCTACTTGCAACTTGAACCATTGACACACATGCAACGGGATAGTGTTTTTAAAACGAAGGCAATAGCGAACATGAAAGAACATCCGGTGAAATACATTAAAAATACAGTGTCGAATGTCGGACGAATATTATTTCATTACCCCTTCTCTTATAGGGAACAAAACCTGAACGCTTTCGGATACCTAATACCCAACATGTTCATCGTCGTATTATGGATATTGAGTTTATACCCGGCTTTTAAGGCAAGAAAGCGAATACCTTATGCTATATACGCCTTTATGGTTTTTTCTTTGATTTATATATGCGGCATAGTACTGACCGAAGGTCGGGGCCGCAATTTCATCATAATGGTGCCGGCATTAGTGATATTCATGGCCTACGTTTATACGAACGTTCTTAGAATCGATCGCGTAAAATCAGAACACTAAGAAAACCTCAGGTATGATCAAGGCTTTACTTGATTATAGGAATCTTTGCCATAATCAGCGTCTCCTGGCCTTCTGGTAATTATTTTCAAGGCTCCCATGGAAGTCCGCAGGTCGGTGACCCCTGCCTGAGCGGAAGCCTCTACCCCATTACTATCTGACCAGGTCCATTTATAGATTCCCCATTTGGCATTTCCGCCATATTCCCAGCCTGGACGAATAGTGGTCACTTGTTTATCATAAACGTTATTGCCATTGATCCAGACCTGGAGCAAGCCATTGGCCGAATCACCCCAGATTACGTGAACAACTACATCTATTGTCTGTGCCGCTCTTGGTATGATACCGGTCAGAACATGATTGGGGCCATTAGCATTGTTTTTGACCACAATTTCGCCTGCACTGGCATTGTACAGCCCTGCTCTGGCCACCATTAACTCGTATAAGGGTGTTTGCCCGGCTATACCGTTGTGTACTTGATGAAAAAGCCACTCGCTTGCCGGATCGATAATATAATCCTCATTGAAAGTATAGCTCCAACCGAACCATTCTTCGGTTCCGGGTTCATGTTTTATGGGCCAAGGGGCCGTACGTATTTCGGCTCTCATATTGAAGTCCCTTGTACACCAACTTTCTGTCGACGGCATTTTCGGATTTAAACGAAACACGAGTTGGTCGCCATCTTTGAATACCGATTCTTCATCACACTCGGTTGCAAAACTTAGTTCATCATTGCTAAAATTCACACCTGTGTTTTTTGAATACGAGGGCAAGCTCACATCTTCCCAACACCAAGTTTTAAGTCCGGTGTCACCGGCCTTGCCCCCATCTGTAAAACATTCGTTCGACACCACGGGTTCAGGGTCAATAACAACGGTAACGTTACCCTCGTCCGTCGTTATTGTACCGTCTTCATCGACGACCTCTGTGGTATAGGTGAAAGTATCGACCATTTCAGCATCATTATCCAAAGTTTCTTCAGCTGTGGATAAGGGCAATTGAATGTCTGGGGTATATATAATCGTATAGTCGGTATTGACCTTTATGGTACCATGATTTGGTTGCGATGTTTTGGTAATCGAAACGCTGTCTTGCTCATCAAAGCCATCGTTTGATAGAACATCAAGCACCATGCTTTTATCCGAAGGAACAACAAAGGTGTCGTCTACTACAAAACCGTCCCCAGCATGATTTTGTCCTTCATTAAGAACATGTCTAGTCAAGAGATCTTGGTCTTGCGAACAAGATAGATGAAACAAATATATAGCGATAACCAACAACACTTTTTTCGGGGATAGGGTGTTAAAATTCATTGGAAAAGTAGGTTAATAAGTAATACGATAAAATTATTTGGGCTTCAAATTGGTCTGTTTTTGATGTTAAATGGTCGAAATGATCTTTTTACTCGATGTACTGCTCTTATTATCTACGCTTGAAAATCGAATATCGCTCGTAACAATCTGTTTTTTAACAGTTTATTCGTTGAAATACCTATTATTTTAAGAAATCTACGGCTTGCCGCTTTACTGGATTGAAAAGAAGGAAGCATAATTTAAGGATGGATTATGCCAATTTTGAGGACCTAGTCGGAAAATCAGTAATTTATCGGGCAAGAAATACAGTTAGAACCTTACTTCGGTCACTTCGGATCACCGGATGATACTTTTACCTTTATTGACCAAGAAAGGAATCAGTCCGCTTGTCTGCAATTTAAGCACATGTTCGTCGGTAACCCTGTTTATGTTTATGCGAGGTAGGCTATAGGGTCTATGGAAATTTTCAGCGAACAAATTGCCAATATTGGTGCTAACGGCGGTTTTAAAACCCAGATCTTCGGTACAATTATATTCTCGTTCAGACGCATGATGCGTTTTGCCATAAGGATAGGCAAAATGCTCTATAGGTTGACCAAGCTGTCTTTCCAATTCAATTTTTGAATCAAGAATCTCCCTCTTTAAGGCTTCCGGGGGAAGTTTGGAGAGGTTGTAGTGATTTACGGTATGCGCCCCAATGGTTACCAGCGGGTCTTGATTTAAAAGGCGTATCTCATCCCAGTTCATTCCAAGTTCGGACGAATGCCGCGTCAGATCCGATTGAAAATCCTTGAATATGGCCTGCAACAATTGAAGGTGATCATCCAATGAAAAGTTCTGATGAACAAAATGTTGAATCGATTCAAATGCCTTTTCTTTCTGGTCCGAAGTCTTTGATTCGTACGAATATTGTTTTTTCTTCCAGGTAAAATGTACATTATCCCGTTCAAGCAGCATGTCCTCGAGAATGTACCACCATAAAACGGCCGTATGGTTCGGCATCCCCGTTGTTACATATACCGTAAAAGGAACCCCGTATTTTTTAAAGATCGGGTAGGCTATTTCCAGGTTGTCGCGAAAACCGTCGTCAAAAGTAAAGACCACAAATCTTTTATTATCGCAGACTTCATTGCCCAATCGTTCATCTAGCTGATCGATCGAGATAAAATTGTAATTTTTTTCGGCAAAAAATTTGATCGTACGCTCAAGATGCTCCGGGGTAACCTCAAGACTCAAATGGTTGTGAACACGTTTTTTTTTCGAATCGGGCACTACTCTATGGAACATCAGTATATGTCCGATACCTCCGTAACGGCCCTCAAATAGATTAGGTACCCCTGTAGCCGTAACGACCGGTGCAATCTTTGAGATTATCTTCTTTTTTTGGTAGGCATTCACTGTGTTAAGGGTTTTTATTTTTGGCCTATGAGGTCGTTATAAAGGTCAATATAGAGGCCAATGGCATACCCGATATCATATTCGTTCTTGATCTTGCTCTTGGTCTTGGTGGCTCTCTCGTTCATGATTTCTCGGTTTTTATAGGCATATTCGATTTTCTGTGCTAGATCGTTTACATTTTTGCTTTCAAAAAACAACACCTCATTTTCGCTTAGTACATCGGTATTTTGTGGGATGTCGCTGCAAATCAATGGGGTTCCGTTAAATGCGACTTCTAAAAGCATCATTGACATGCCTTCTATTTCAGATGGAAAAATAAAAAAATCAGCCCCTTTGATCAAGCCGTTCAGAATCTGTTGGTCGGCAACATATCCGAGGAATTTAACATTCAAGTTAGATGCCTCATTTTTTAATTTTTGAGTATAGGCCGGTAATTGCTTCTCATCGCCAGAGATTACCAGTGTACCATTGAACTTGATTTGATCCAAGGCCCTTATGAGCGTATGGCACCCTTTCAAAGGTATGATCCTCCGCGCCGCGAACAACAAATAGTTCGCGTTTACCCCATGCTTTTCAAGTATTGAATCGGCGTTTTTAACCTGATCGAGTTTCGAAATGTCAAGACCATTGGGTATAAAATTGACCGAGCGCCCATATTTGCCGCTATAGTATTTGACCTGTGATCTTGAAATCGATGTAACGGCACCTTTTGCCTTCATAAAAAACCGTTCGGCGATTCGAAAGTAGAATTTTCCAAACTTTGACCACTTATCATCGTAATACGGTATCGCGTGTGAAGTGGAGACCGTCTTGAACTTTCTTTCAAGAATCGGAAGAAAAAATGCCGCATCGGTTTTGTGAACATGGACCAAATCGTACTTGCCCTTGACCATTAGATGAATGCAACACCTCAGATAATATAAAAAGACCCCTATGCCCTTTATCGGAATTTCGGAAAATTGAATCGTCTTTACCCCTGGAATATTTTCGGCAGCCAGCTCATTCTTATAACAATAAACAGTGATGTCGAAATGATCTTTCAAACCCTTAAGCAAGCTCTCGGCGACACGACTTGTGCCCCCTTTTGATGGAAAATATTTGATTCCGAAAAAGACGATCTTCCTTTTAGACATGGCTTTTTTTGCAGATTTCTATTTGTCTAACGCAAATTTCATTCAAATATGTCATTGGTATCGGGTTCATTTCATGTACTTGGTCAATCGATAAGCGAAATGTAAAGTTTATGGTAGGCATCGATCATCTTGGCCAGACTAAAGAATTCTTCGATCCTTTGTTTTCCTTTTTGTCCCATTGCTTTGGCATCAACTACATTTTCAAGCAGATAGTTCAATTCAGATGCCATATTTTCAGGAGCACTATCCGGAATCAATATTCCAGTTTTGCCAGGTTCCACAATTTCATTGGTGCCGCCACCTATGGTAGCCACTACCGGTTTTTCCATGGCCATATATTCAAGAATGGCGTTTGAAATACCCTCACCGTGCACTTCTGAATTTGTAGATAACACTCCAATATCAAAAATGTTTATAATGGACTCAACGTCAGTTCGCGCGCCGGTAAATACAAAATCATTTGCATGATCCTTGGGTACCAAATCTTTACAAATCTCCAGATTAGGCCCTTCTCCAACCGCAACAAAGGTCACGTCGTCTCTTTGTTTCAAAACCAACAGTGCCGCATTTATAAAGGTTTTGTAATCTTTTCGGTCAAAAAAACCTCCGACCATTCCGATTACCTTCTTGGTTTCGATGCCGAGTTCTTTTTTTACTAGCTTCTTATCCTTTAGATTGGCAACACGCCCAAAGTCAAAACCATTATAAATGCAAATACCCTTCTCCTTCGGAACCCTATAAGCTTTGAGGCCCGCTAGAGAATTACCGACTACCACTGTAGAAAAAGGAAAGGTCAACTTGGCGCGAAATAATTCTTTATGGAGCAAAGTCATGTTCTTTGGTGCATCGGTAATGTTTCCGTTGATCAATTTTATATTGAGCAATTTCGATGTGGGAATTGCAAAAATCGCCGACATCGTTCCCCAACTGTGGATAAGGTCTGGCCTATATGCCTTGCATAGTTTATATAACCTATGGAATACCATCGGGTTTCTTTTCGGAACACGCTTCATGATAATGATATCAATGTCGCGATCATAGATTTCGTTGTAATGTATCTTATCCGAGAAAACTACCAATTTGAGTGATACACCGGGGTATTGGTCAAAACCTTTGATAAGTTCGACCAGTCTCCTCTCCCTACCTCCAGAAACCAGACTATCTATTAGATATAATATCTTCATTTTATGTTTTCTTTCGCATGGATAGCCGGTGCGGACCATAGAAATTACTCTTGCTCCGTCAAGCAAACCTACATCTTTATGCGTTTACCGAAATATTCCATCGACTATCTCAATTTCACCTATGTTTTCGATAAGCTTCAAATATCTTTTCTGAAAAGTCTCATAGCTAAATCCATCGGCTAGATGATCATAGCCCTTTATTCCCATTTGAGTCCGTTCTTTGGGCGATTCGATCATTTCAAATAAAAAGTTGGCGAGCTCTTGAAAATCTCCAATTTTTGCCAAAAACCCCGTTTGACCGTGCAACACCAACCTGGAATTGTCACCGGCATCGGTCGCCACCACCGGCAAGGAACAGTTCATGGCTTCCATAATTGAATTGGATATTCCTTCAAAGGTAGAGGTACAGAGATAAATGTCAGATGACTCAAGAAGCTCATAAATATTGTGGGGGTCCGTAATAAGCTCAACTTCATTGTTTAAGCCAAAACTTTCGACCAATGTCTCTATATGTTGCTGCTCAGGGCCACTTCCTACTATCCGATAGCGTAAAGAATATGCCTTTTCGGTTAGGTTCTTCAATTCCAATATCGCCTTAAGGGCCGTTTCATAATCTTTTTGCCTTACCAATCGCCCTACGCTGATAATCGAAATCGTCTTGCTCGCATTTACCGTTTGCCGCATGGGTCGCATCTCGATCCCATTGGGGACCACCATTACTTTTTTCTTAAACCCGAATTCTATAGCAGACTCATAGGCGGCATAATTATTGGCGATGGTATAATCGAGCAAGTTGTTATTAACAAATCGCAGCGCGGCATATTTCGCATAGGCAATGTGACTGTTTCGAATGCCACCAAAAATATAAGGTACACCGCAAATCTTACCGCAAATCGAGGCCCAAATGGTATCTGTAGGTAAGAATGCGAAAATAATATCGATTTTTCGTGTCTTGAGAAAGCCCTGAAATTGGTAAAATTTGCGCACCGGATTCTTTGAAAGAAAAACATGGTCAAGTCCTTCGTTATTAATTACGGTCACATGGGCCTCATAGCATGGTTTTGGATTGATGATTACCACGGTTGCGTTATGATATGGCCGCAGTGCCTTGGCCAGGAGCAAACTTTGCTTTTCGGCACCTCCCGGAGCAAGTGAATTAATAGTGATACAGATATTTTTCCTTTCGGGCATCGGTTCGTTTTCGAATTGTTTACGCGATCGTTCGATTCATCCATTTTTGTAACAATACGATACGCCATAAAAGTGCGCCATGATCTACTTGGCCATTTTTATTTTCCTCGATCAATTTCATTACTGCACAATCGTTCAAAATGTTCAATGTAGGCGTTGAATCGAGCATATCGTCAAATTCGCCATCTTTGAACCATTCTCTCAAAGGAACCTCGAAACCCTGCTTTTTTCGGTCTAAAATAGATTTGGGCAGTTTTTGGCCCATTACCTCCTTCAACAGGTATTTTACGCCTTGATCTGAATATTTTGGCATTTTCAATGACTTATCGACCTGATACATCAGCTCAACGATCCTATGGTCTAAAAATGGCGCTCGGGTTTCAAGAGAATGGGCCATACTTGTTCTATCGACCTTGGCCAACATTTGGTCGGCAAGCGAAACCTTCAGATGAAAGTAATTTAAACGATAAAAAGGATCTTTTAATCTACAATTGTACAAGGATTCTGATATGAAATCTTCTATTTGATAGGATTTGTCGTTCAATATCGATTTGACCTCTTTTGGTGGAATTTTCACGAATTTGGTAATCAATCGCTGGTCAAAGTCTAAATTGAATGAATCGAGTACCCTACCGACCCTATTGAGCTTATAACGAATATCGCCTGTAACTACGTTCCCGAGACCATCAATTAGCATAGGAAGACTTTTTTTGAGAAATCGAGGAACCCTTTTTTGATAGCCTTCGGCAAAAAGTTCACTTTGGTAGTTCGAATATCCAGCAAAGACCTCATCACCCCCATCTCCCGTCAGTACCATTTTTACATGTTCGGCCGCGCTTTCTGCCAAAAACGAAGTCGGGATCGCCGCGGGATCTGCAAAAGGCTCATCGAAGTGATATAAAATATCCTTTATTGATTTTTCCAAAGACGACTTGTCGACTATTTTTACGGCATGTTCTGTTCTGAACCGCTCAGCAATAACCTCGGCCTTTTTTCTTTCGTCAAAGGCCTTCTCGTTAAAACCAATGGTAAAGGTCTTGACAGGAAACGACGAAATTTCGCTCATAATGGCAACAATGCTCGAAGAGTCAAGACCGCCACTTAGAAAAGCCCCATAGGGTACATCGCTTCGCATACGTATACGAATGGAATCGTAAAGCAATTCGCTCAATTCGGAATTGATCTTTTTCTTGTCTTTGCGAAGATCCGTTTCACCGATATCGGGCAATTGCCAGTAAGTATGCTCACTTACTTTTTTGTCTTTTACCACCAAAAACTTTCCGGCCGGCAGCTTTTTAATCGATTTATAAAAGGTATAAGGCGATGGAACATAACCAAGAAAGAGATATAACTCTTCCATGTCGGTATCGACATCCACTCCACCCGTATAGGCCATTATACTTTTTATCTCGGAGGCGAACAAGAAGGTGTCTTTATACACCATATAGTTCAGGGGCTTCTCGCCAAGGCGATCCCTTGAAATGAACAAGTGCCGCTCGGTGGAATCCCAAAGGGCAAAAGCCCACATTCCGTTAAGCTTTTCTTGACAGGAAAACCCCCATTGTTCGTAGGCTTTGATAATAACCTCGGTATCAGAGTTCGTTGAGAACGAATGACCTAGTTGTTTTAATTCATCCTTGAGCTCAATATAGTTATAGATCTCTCCATTGAAGATAATACCGATTGTCTTTCGTTCATTGAACATGGGTTGATCGCCTTCAGCAAGGTCGATTATGGATAATCTTCGATGCGCCAATCCGATATTATCCTCAACGAAGAATCCTTCTCCGTCAGGACCCCGGTGCACAATAACCTCTGCCATCTTCTTAAGCATTTCGGTAGAAACACTGTTTTGCCCGTCAAAATTCAGAATTCCCGCTATTCCACACATTTACCCATCAAAATTTATTCATTAAGCATAGCCGTTAAACAATCGCTATTTCAGGAAGTCTCTCAAAGCCCCGGAATAGATACGATAATCAAATTTTTCCTTCGATGTTTTTAACGCATTTGCAATTACCTGCGATTCGAAATCCTTAAAGTTTTCAATGATATGTACCAGTTTGCCATACATTTGCTCCTTGTCGTCAGGAGGCACGATAAAACCGTTTACGCCATCCTTAATATACATTCCATAATCGCTTACATCTGTAACCAAAATAACCTTCTTATGGTTTAAATAGTCTGACAGCTTTGTAGAAAAACCATAATGATTCTGTAAATTATATCCTCTAGGAATCACCAATAAATCTTGTTGCGACAAAAAGGTGGATAATTCCAGTTCATTGAGGTTGCCATAATATGTAATTGCATTTTCGGCGGTCCAGTCTTTTTGGATAAATCCTTCTTCCTCCTTTGGCAACCAGCCACAAAGGTTAAGGGCAATCTTATAATTCTCTTTTTGAAGGTCTTCAATGATGCTGACAAATTCATGTAAATTCTCCTTGCTCGGTATTATCGAACCTGAAAACCCAATATTGAAAGCCCCTTGTTTTGAATATTGTCTTTTTGAAGTCTCGATTGCCTTGTACGGGTCGGTAAGTATAGGTATTCGCAGTGTATTTTTATTATACTTTCTACCATATTCTTCAATATTCCTTGAAATGCAAACGACACCTTTGAAAAATGGCATCATATAATCCATTAACCGATAAACCACCTTGTAAACCAATTTCTGCAAAGAATATTTCGGTCTTTTGAAAGAGAATGGCGCGTGAAAATCTGAACCGTACTTCTTTACCTCATTGAGTTCGTAATAAACGTTCTTTTTTTTGAAAAATATTAAGTACAAGACTGACATGAGTTCTAGAAAAAAGAAGGGATATGGATATAAAAAGAATGTGTCACCTCCCGTCTTGCCTATTGAAAATTTGTTCAAATCCCTGAGAAATGAAAAGCTCTGCAACATCTTGCGGGTCAGCTTTTTATTTTCATGAACAAAAATATTAGGTTCTAACTCAACGAAACTTTCGTCCGTCAGTTTATTTGAGCAACAACTTACCAAGTACACATGGTTTGCATCATCGGCAATGGCACTGGCATAATATCGCATTCTAGTGGCTGCGGCACTTTTCGCCGAAAAATCACAATTACTGTAAATGTAAAAATTATGATGCGCCATTTGATACTTTCCTATATTCAATCACTTTCGGGCAATCTGTTCTTTCAATGTGCTGCAAAATTGATCTGAACCTCTTTTTTATATGCGACATTTAAGTTGCTAATTACTATCTCTTTTAACAAACCTGAAATAATAAAAACACATCACGACCATATAAAGACCGCTTGCTATGACCTTGGTCGCAATCGCCCCGTTCAAGGCAAACCACTTCACTAAAACAAAGTATCCTAGAACGTTTGCCACACCTACTACATAAGCCGCGTTTCTCAACATCTTACCTTCACCTTTCGCTCCTAAAAAGCGATTGAAAAGGTCTCCCATGCCATGAAAAATAAAAGCAATTATCAATAATTTGGCAATGTTCGAGACCGCTAAATAATCTTCGGTATAAAAAGTCACGATTACTATTTCGACCAATGCATAGAACACTAAAAGAGCGGCAACCGTACTTAGTAAGCTGAACAGAAAAACTTTCTTTGGAATGGCTCTTATCGTTGCAAATTGTTTAAAAAAAATGGTTCCCATTACCGAAGGAATAATAAGTATCGGACTGCAAATGGTCAAAGCCAACATGAAAAAACCTACTTGAGTATTGTCCAAGAAATATGAAATACTAAGACCTGCGACATGTTCGGTAGCGACGCCGGCCAAACTACCATAATAAATGGGTCTGCCATTCTGTCGATTTTCGGCGAACAATCGCTTGACCAAGTATTTCTTTATACCAAAATCCGGCTTTAGTTTTATTATATAAAAAATCACTATTAATAGGCCTACACCATATGAAACCCATAAGACATGGTCCAGGTCTATGGTTATTCTTTTACTTAAGGGATAAATGATTATCAGATACGCAAGTGCGGGTATAAAACTCAGAATCGAAAGAGCATAAATCTTATGCATTCCTTTCAGTATTTCTTTCAGTGCCGTCACACCGGCAATTACCGTGACAATGAAAAAAAACAACTTGAATTTTCGGCCCAATCCATTTTCAAAAAAAACAGGTTCAATAAATGAAAAGGCGAACATTAACAGCATACCGATAACCGATACAACTAAGAAAACTAGCACAAAGAGACCAACATATTGCTGTTCTTTGGTCTTTGACCTATTTATGGCCAATAACCTTGTCAATGAAATAAAAAGTCCGACAGAAACCAGGCTCGCCACTAACGTACCAACGGTCTGGATGAATTTAAAGTCCCCGAATTTTTCAGGGCCCAAAATTCTTGAGTTGAAAATACTCACCAAAAAACCCAAAGCTATGGCTAGAATACTTCCGCCATACATTGCCGCCATTTTGGTTACTGGATTTCTTGACATGATTTGTTTTATTGCCGGTTCGACCTACCCTGTTCGCTTATAATTAACCCAACATTGCCGATTGGTCACGGTATCGCACCATTCTTTTATCCAGCCTTTTTAAGTTCACCTTTATCAATGCCATTGATTCCCATTCCAATACCAATATGCACGGCAAAAAGAACCGAAAGGTAGGAGAGAAATAAAAAAGTATTGGTCAGGTTTCCGATCAAATATATAACACTCACCAATAACGGTATGGCAAAGTATATATTTTCCCTATAGTAACTGGCATAATACATGACCGATAACAAGGCGAATAAAGAGAAGAAAACGAAGGCCGGTACCCCGTATAAAAAAAGTGTAGAAAAATACCCACTGTGCAACCCTCCCGTTTCTCCTGATGCACGCTGTCTGCTACTCGTTATTTGTAACATACCGGCATAATAGACTTCATTGTCAAAATTGCCGTACCCGAACAGCGGTTTTTTGTCAATATTGTCAAGAACCAACGAATAGTAGGCCTTGCGACCTGTAATCGGCTCATTTAATCGTTCTTTCACCAAAGAACTATTCATTATGTCTTGATAGTAAAATATAGAAAGTGAAAGTAATAGTGCTAAAGCCGATAGACCGATAACTAGTATTTTTTCATAAGCTACTCTATTGATATAGACTAAATATATGATGCTTACCAAAGCCAATATGAGCCAGCTCATACGGTGGAACGTCGTTAGAACGCCTAAAGAAAATATTAAGATCAAGAAGGTCTTCAGCCATTTTTTTTTGATCGTTGTGAATGTCCAGGCAATAGCTATGATCAGATAATAGGAATTAAAATACTCCGTATTAAAAATGCCGTTCGACCTTAACAAGGTTCCAAAAGCCGCACGATCATCGCCTATTCTTAGAAAATACGGGTCGATCACAAGCTGTGCGAAGCTGACCAAGCTAGAAATTACCGCACCTACTATAAGAACTTGTCCAACTAGATTATAAGAAGGCTTGTCCATAAATAATTTCAATCCTATCATAATGGCCAAAAATGCAAGGGTCTCGAGCATTACCTTAATGGCCTCGACCAAACCAATATTGTCGATATTCACTATTTGAGAAGCCACCAGCATAATAACATAGCCAAAGAGCGCTATTTCGAACCAAGCTACCTTTTTATCGAGTGTAAATAGCAGCTTTTTTCGCGATAACACCGTTTTTCGGATAATGAAAAAAGACAATAGGAAGAACAAAAATCGTTCTGGCCATATTTCAAACAGACTGAAACCCGGTATCCTAATCGTCAAAAGTTCATTCAAGTTACCTGTTAACAGGTAAAAAGCGATGAAAAATAATTCGAACTTATACTTTGATCCGCTTTTATAGGTCATATAAAAGGCCAAGATGGCGGTTAGCACGAAATAAATATAAAAGTGTGCGATGTTTACATCGGGCCAATTAAAATATTCATCGAAACTGGTCATAAAATCGTGTTATTCGATTGTGTAAAGGGTAGAATATAGATTTCTCTAAATTGTCAGCGAATCGGCAATCAGCTGTGGGCCACTGTTCACTCCGTACATTTTCTCATAGCCATACTTGTTCTCCTTCTCCAACGTGTCATTGAAAACGATATAGCTCTTACCATTCTTAGCGGTCTCGACCAACTTCGCAAAATCTTGTAAAAACTCTATTTTGGCAAGATTACGCCTTACCACAAACAAATTGACATCAATCAATTCTGACAAAAAAAGATAGTCGGAAACCAAGCCTATTGGTGCCGAATCAAAAATGATGTAGTCGTACATCGTCTTCAATTCTCTAACTAGCTCGTTTAACTTTTCTCCGGACAATAATTTCTGAAAGCTAATGTTCAATACCGATGTAGGTATGAAATGAAGATTGGTCAGTTGGTCATGTTCATGAATGATATCCTTTAGATTATCTATTTCACCCTGTAAATAATTAGAAAGGCCCTTACCTTCTATTTTATTGAGTTCTTTTACCAGACTAGGGTTTCTCAAATCAGCATCTATGACTATTGTCTTTTTTCCCGCTTCGGCAAGTGCTATACCCGAATTAATGGCGCAAAAGGTCTTGCCTTCTTCTGGCATTATGGAAACCACCCCTATTACGGTACTTTGCCTATTGGCATTGTACAGGCTCAGATTTGCGCTGAGGTCCCTAAATGATTCTTTGACCTTCCACCGCGCAACATGTGAATCTGGCTTATTGTTGTTCGGATCATGTGTGGCGATACAGGCAATAACCGGAATGTCGGTATGGTCTACGATTTGGTCAAGCCCATGAATTATGTTGTTGGGCGAAAACCAGACCAAATAAATCAACGGTAGCAGCACGCCCAATATCATTGCCAAGGTCAACAAGAGCATCTTCTGTGGGAAAATCGGTCCGTCACCGACCATTCTGGCTTCGTCCAAAACCCTGGTATCAGATGTGTTCTCGGCCCCTGCAATACCAGTTTTGGCCAACTCTTGACTAAGGTAGTTGAACAAATTCTCATAAAGTGTACTTTTTCTTTCAATAGTAAGCAGTTGGTTCTCCTTTTCGGGCAACGAGCTTATCAAACCATCGTAGCTATCCAACTGGGAGTTTATTCTTGCCAGGGAAAATTCAGAGGTTCTGATCGCATTATGCAGATTGTTGAGCAATAAAGAAGTAGATTCCCTTATCTGTCGCTCGATAACCTTCATTTCTTCATTGTTACTGGTAACAAAAAACTTCTTTTTTGATTTTAATGCATAGAGCTCTTTTAGTTCAATAATATTATCGTTGATAAGAGGATCTGCAATTCCCGCTGCGGTAGGTATTACAAAATCTTCCCCTATTAGGTTGTTATTGACATTCTGTATAAGTTCATTATAGTATTTTATGTCGAGTTCGATCTTGGCCTTTTCAACTTGCAAGTTCGATGTACGACCTAAGGCATTATTCGCCGTTGCTCCCAGATCAAGTGCCCGCTTGTCCCTTTTGAAAAGTTCTAGTTCGGCTTCCATTTTAGAAAGTGAATCAGAGACGATCTTTAATTGGTTTCTAATAAAAGATTCCTTGGTAGAGGCAATGTTATTTCTTGAATCCAACTTGCTCTGCACGTAATTTTGAGTAAGCCGCTTAAGAAAATCCGCCTCTTTCTCAACTAGAGGTCCTTGCGAAGTAACCTTAAGGATGCTAGCCTGCAAGTCGACATTTTCAACTTTCAGTTTGGCTATATAATCATTGGCCAACGCATCTAAATCGCGAATATTGAAACTAAGGTCGCCAAAATCAGCAAGATTGATGCGGTCGTCCGATTTCTGAACGGTAAGGTCAAAATAATCGTTACTGATTCTTTCCCCGAATGAAAATTGACCCGAAAAATCCAAATTTCTGTTTATTGCAATGGACGACCCTTTAACAGGGTCTGAAATTGCATATTCGCTGGCCTCAATCGACAATTGGAATTTTTCATTCGAAAGAATCTCGATAAAGATCGGCGTTCCAATGAGTTGGGGCTCCGATTTGGTCAGTTTTACCTGAATTGGAAAATGGCCGTAATGTTCTTTTTGCTTAATCCAATTCTTAGAGTGATAGGTAACATCAAATCCCAAATCGTCCAAAGTCTGTTTGACAAGATCATATGATTGAATAATGCTTATCTCGTTATAAAGGTTTTTCTCCATTTCAATAAGACTCACCCCGCCATCGACATACTTACTATCGCCCAAAACGCGATTACTACCCGACGAATCTATTAATAGCGATGTCGCAACTTCATATTTAGGAGTAGCAAGCATGATATAAACAAACGCAAGCAACATGAAAAAACCAATGCTCATAACAAAAAGCCATATATTTTTATACATCTTTTGTAAGAACACCTTCATATTGACCTCTTGTCGAGGATTTGAATTCTTATCTTTCATAGTTAAAGATATTATGTTGTTTCGGCGTATTTATGAAAGTTTCGGCATTGATTTATTGCGTAGTAAAACTTAACACCAATACCGTTGTGGTTATTGCGGACAATACAAGCGAGAACAGCCCTAAATTCTTTTGGGTAACACTTGGTTTCGACGATTCTACATATATTACATCGTTAGGGTGCAAGAAATAATAGGGCGAATGGATTATAGATGGAGAAGTTAAATCAAGATTAACTACCTTGGATGCACTTCCGACCTGTCTGATCAATTTTATATTTTCTCTTTTGGCGGAAACATTTAAATCTCCTGCCGCACTTAGCGCCTCGAATATATTGGCTTGAGTATTGTAAATATAATTTGTGCCCGGATTCTTGACATCGCCCAGCACCGATATCTTAAAACTGGTAAGTTTTACCGAGACTACTGAATTCAAAAGGTATTTGTCAATTTCCTTTTGAACCTTTTCGGTAATCTCCTCGACCGTAAGATCGCTTACTTTTATGTCTCCAACATTTGGCACATTGATCATACCATCGCTATTGACAGTATAGCCCTCAATGAACAAAGATGCGGGATTGGGTTCGATATTTCGATTATTGGCGGTTACATTATTAAAAAAGTTGGACTGCTCTGAGTCTCTACTTTTTACCTTGATATTCAAAATGTCGTTGGGCTGCACCTTATATTCTACTTGAATAAGTGGCACGCTATAAGAGTTTTCGGCACTTTGAATATAATTTAGTCCTTTCGTGGTATAGCACGAAGACACAAGTAATAGTAGTGTCAAGTGGATAAGCCAGTTAACCCTTAACTTTTTAAATGTTCCATAGAATTGGTCAATTCGAGATCCGGATTTTTTCATCTGTAGATTAATTTTAAACTGAGCGTTTATTTTTTCAAATAAGATTTGTTCAATATTCTTCTTTCCAATTTACTGTTTAGAAAGCCTTTTTGTGGTGCTGGCCGAACAGTGTCAGGTAAATAATTTTTATGTCCAGCCAAAAACTCCAATTTTCGATATACCACAGGTCATGAGTTATGCGCTCGTTTTTTTGCTCATCGGTCACCGTCGGCCCCCTCCAGCCGTTAACTTGGGCCCAACCCGTGATTCCGGGTTTAATATAACTTCTGACCATATAATCGTTTATACTTTTTCTAAAATCGAGCTGTAGATTAACCCTATGCGGCCTGGGTCCGATTACGCTCATATTGCCTTTAAGCACATTGAAAAATTGAGGTAGCTCATCTAAATCAGTCTTTCTTAAGAATTTTCCTATGCGGGTTATTCTTGGGTCATTTACAACGGTAGATTTGTTTCCGTTCATCGGATTATCACAAACCGACATCGTTCTGAATTTGTAACACTTGAACGTTTCACCGGCTTCGCCTTTACGAAATGGCTTGTATAGAATAGGACCGCCCGAATCCAAGAATATAAGTAGGGCGATAAGCAAATAAATCGGGGTACATAAAATGATTATGAACAATGCAAAGCAAAAATCAAATAACCGCTTTAATATGGTCATACTAAAATTGTCAAGTGGAGATTGACGCAATTTAAATACGGCAAGTTCTCCCATGGTAACGGCCTTGTAATTCTTTGACATCAGCAATGGGTTCTCTGGAATCAGTTTGACCCTTACACCAAAGCTATCGGCGATCTTTACCGATTCTACAATTTTATCGTGCTCCATATCCGACATCGAAATGAATATTTCATCGATGTCGTGTTCACTAAATACCTGTGTCAATCGGTCCAAGCTGTCGACCAGACGCAAATCAAAAAAGCCTTTAGGTGCCTTAATGCCCGCCTCTAGATATCCGATAACATTATATCCATATTGAGCCATGGCATTAACAAAACCTTTAATGTTGCCATCACTGTAACCTTGGCCAACAAGTAAGGTGTTCGAAAACAAATGAGCGCCCTTTTTCTTTAAGTATTTCAATAAATACTTATGGCTAATGAGGTTTAAATATGAAAAAATGAAAATTGGAATGATAAAGGTCGAACGATTAAAATATCTGATTTTCAGAATTATAATTAAAACAGATACGAACCCGACAAAGAAGAACAAAGAAGTGATTATGCTTTTAAAATAGCCATAATCAGGGTTAAAGTAAAACTCGTTGTCCCTAATATAAAGTATTATCAATAGCCAGCTAAAGTTATAGATGACCAATAAAACTAATAATCTTGAAAGAAAACCAAAATCGACAAGCGAGAATTCGGGAACTCGAAAGTATAGATATAATACAAGCACCAAGTTCATAAGTATGAATTCAAATGCCAATAGGTTAATAAGAATAAATCTATTTTTTGAGTTCATTATAGATCAACAGTAATTTTATTCATTTATTATGCGCTATATCTGTTCGCTTATTTTTTCAATTAAACCCTGTCCATGTTTGGCGTTACAAACTATGGGATCCGTATACTGATATCGCTCTATTAAATCAATGGAAAATCAGGGAAATGTAATCGGTTTCAACTATTTGGCCGAACCCGGTCATATTTGCTAAGGTGAATCACATAATTTGAAACCCTATAGTTAATGCAATGATCGAATTCACATTCGAACAACAAATATGTTCTAGTCTTGATAGCTTCATTGGTTAGGTTTAGCAATTAAGATTAATAATTCTCGAAAATAGCCTTAATCGAACCAACCGACCTAAAAATCTAGATTAAGTACGCAAATATCGTTTTAACTACATTCCACAATGAATGATGACTACAATTTACCGATGAAGCCTTGTAGTAATGGCTTTAGGAGAAATCGAAGCATCGCAGAATCGCTATGACCAAAATTTATTTATGGATTGAAAAAACATTCAAATAATGAAGTTTCGCAAAATATTATCGGATTACGTTATAAGGGCCAGGGTAAAATTCTTACCGGGATTCAAAAAGTTTTGGCTCAACCCATAGTAAGGCAATGGCCACTAAGAAAACAAGGAAAAACCAAATATTGTCTATAGGGTCAAGTACCATTTTTTTCTCAAACCTCGAAGCATTATGTGCAAACTTTCGTTCATTCTGCTCGATTTTTTGGGCTATTCTTTTGGTATTCCACTGATTGGAATCAAGAACAAAAAAATTATGGCTCGATGTACTGTCACCAGCGATTGTCAATTGATTCCAGCCGTGATTTCTTGGATAAACCGTTCCCATCCATAGATCTGGGAAATCCGGATGCTGCTTCAAGGGAATTTGAACATTATCCCTTTCAAATAGTGCTGGCGACGATTTAGTCGTTCGTAATTTAAAATTAAAGGGATGGTGCTCTTCAGCGAACATTGTTTCTGATTCAAATTCTGTTGTAATGACCTCTTTGTTGGCAATGGCGCCGATAATCTCTGTCCAGAATTGTTTGTAGACGACACTGTTACCTTCTAACATTAGTCGATAGGTATCCCGTAAAACGGTTGAACCCACCCTACCTTTGCCTATTCTTTTGTAAGCGGATAGAATCGATCTTTTAGAAACCTGAACCGGCTCAACTAAAAAATCATCCCTTATTCTATAGGGGTAGATTCTAAATGTATTCTTCGGCCATCGAGAAAATGAAACTTCAGTTGTTGTTAATCTATCATAATTAAAGTGGGATTTGCCTTCCGACAATTGAAAAAAACTGGCATTGGGTTGAATGAAAATTCCAAGGCCATCATCTTTCACAGCGTTAATAAGTGTTTGAAATGATCTTGCGGAAAAGTTCACATAAGAATCGGTATCGATCAAAACGACGTCGAACTTTCGCAAATTTTCACGGGAAAGTTCATAAATAGGAGTCCGTTCACTATTAAGGTATTCAAACTTATATCTACCCTTGGTCATTTGGCTTCTTACCAATACCTTATGCCCCATTTCGGCAAGAAAATTCTTTAGATATTTTGACTCAAAGGTCGGGAAGCTATTGATTATCATTATTCGCAACGGATCCTTCCTCACAACCGAAATCGGAACAGGTTCAGAATTAATTTCAAGTCCCGTAGAATCTTTTTCGATCAATTGATACACAAAATCTCCCGAGATTTTTAAATCGACCGAAAACCTGAACTGCTGTGAGTGAACATCATCCAAAAAAACAGAATCGAGCACCGCACCCCCCGGTTCTTGTATGATTATTCTATTTCCTTTTTTGGGGTTTTGATACAACCCTTTGATTTCTAAATTATTACCAATTGTATTTTGTACATCATACTTCAATTTTACAATACCTTTTATTGGCTCGCCCCCCAAGTAGGTCACGGGGATTTCTTCAAACTGCCATAAATCGAACGGCTCAAGGCCGTGCCCCAACACAAATAAAGAACTAACGGAGTCCAACTGCCTTTGCAGGGACCGATTCTTCGAATAAATGATCTTTTTGATATTTTTATTTCTTTTTTCCAAGCTATCCAACCTAGAGTTGTCGGCCCCTTCCGTTATCAATACCGCCAGTCCCGTTTCAAGTTCATGTCGAAGGGCTGGCCTCAGAGCGATCAATGCCAATGATACTATTGCCGATAATGCTAAGAAAATCTTGAAAGACAACCTCTTTTTTGAAGAATCGGGCCATTCCTTCCAAACGAAGAACAAAAAGATAAAAACCGCGCTACTTATCACGGGCCAGAACCATGGTTCGTTTAAGAATACGAAACTATTAGTCATAGGTTTCCAATTCTTTTAAAAGCAGATTGTCAAGGTCATTGGTGAAAAGCGCGCCGCTATCAGTGTAAGGGTCAGACCGCGGAATCACGGAAAACAGTCCTTCTTGCACCCTGTTCAATAATCCTTTGGTTATTTCAATATCCTCAGTCAACCATTTCAGGCCTTGCAGGGTACTCAAATATTTGCCGGGTTCTTCAATTGCCTTGCCGGCCAGTTCATTACTGGCCATCTTAAATAAAGATCTGTCGTTCTGCGAAATCGCAATATCACTGTTTTTCAATTTTTCAATAATCTTGATAGCTTCACGAATATTAGGATATACCGGGGTGATTTCTAGTTCAGCCTTTTTTTGAAAAGTATTGACTTCGTCAATATCACCCGTCAATCGTACTTCCTCTTTTATGGGGGGAGGGTCGAAACCGATGCGGTGTACATAAATACGTGCACTGTTCTTGATTTCCTGAATCAATTTTAACGCCTTGTATTGATAGGGCAACGACTTTTCGGGCGTATACAAACGTAAATGAAGTTCGGCATCCCACATTTCGGCCATGGCCTGTTGTAACTTGCTTTTCAACGACTGCGTGAACAAGGTCGATTCTTCAGGGTCATCATGATTGTGCAGGTAATCGTGCAAAGGATCTCCCTTTACATTTTCTTCATCATCCTCTTCATGTTCGTGATCTACAAGATTGTGCTCGTTATCACCATCGTGGTCATGGGTGAATTCAGCCAAGGGGTCTTCGGTATCGCTATGGTCATCATCCAAGGAAGGTTGCCCTCCTTGAATTCCCGAATCGGCCTCATCACCCATAAACTCGCCATATTTTAATCGTAGGGCCTTTTGGTCAAAACCCAGTTCATTGCTTGTGGAATTAAACTCGTGTTCGGTCAATTGCCCCTTATCGGCAATCAGTTTTTCGGTGTCGATGATCAACTGTCGCTGACTACGAAAATAATCGGGCATCAAGTCGGCGCCCATAGTGCCTTCTACCGCGAAATGATTTGAGACCGTATCTTTGATTACGGCAAAAAATGTTTCACTACGACTGGAATTGGCCGTGGGACGCTTGGTGTCAAGCACCTCAACATAGAAATAGAGCTCATCGCCGGGTTCCATTTCAAGCATATCCAAATCTATTTTTTTTGATAATTCAAGACTTTTTTTACTTCCTATGACCTCTGTGTCGAAAGCCAACTTCTCTTCACGGAACTTGACCGATTCCCCAGAACCTTTGCTGACGGTCGCAATTATTTCCGCTGCGGCAATGCCATAATCGTCATTGATCAAGGCTGTCAACTTCAAATGCTTCGATTCGGCGAATTCAAATGCTTCGAATGGCTTAATACCTTGTATTTCAAGGGATGGAGGCTGATCGCGGATAACCTCCAATGCATAAAGGTCGGAAGCATAAGTACCCCCTCGCGCATCCGTAAAACGGAAGTTATAAAACCCCGGTTCCTTCAAAGTCGAGGATTCTATGTAAAACCCATCGGTCAATCGCATGAGACGGTTTTTATCGTTCGTTTCAAGAATTACACTATCTACCTGAGAATCGAATTTGATGTTCCAGGTCAAACGGGATCCTTCCAAAGCCCTGATATTCATATTTGAAGTAGTCACAGGCCTTTTGCCCGTATATGATGGATAGCTTATGATCACCTTTTGGCTTTCTACTTTTGGCCGGAGCGTTTCAACGGCCAAAGAATCGACCGGTCGAAAGTCGATAATCCCATTTTCAAAAGCATCTCTTTTTGTGGACCAAAGGCTCTCTGCAATTCCCGACTTAGAGAACAAAAAACCTATACCTATGCATAAAAAGGCCGCAATACTTGCCCTTTTGAGACCTTTTATGGGTAATATGGAGCTGTCATTGCTTACCAGTGTACGAAGCACTTTTTGACTTTGCAGTCTTGCCAAACTTGAAAGCTGTTCAGGGGGCTGCAATAAAAGGCTCGAGCTGTGTTCGACTGATTTCATTTTTTGATCGATGTAACTGGCCAGCCTATTCAATGTCGATCGCCATGGTTTTTTTATCACGGTCAATATCAACAACAAACAAAAGAAAAGGCCCAAAGTCCAGATCCAATTGAATCCGAGAAAGTAACAGAGTATTGTTGGGCCAATTGCGTACAATACTATTTCTAGGAACAACCGTAATTTCCATCTATTATGCAATGCTATCAATATCTCCTTTCCCGATTCTTTCATTGCCCTCGGTATTTTGATATAATTCGTTCCCCAATGAGTAGTACGGCGAGTAGGCCCCATATCCATGGGGATAGGTCAAGCAAATGAAAATGTTCCTTCTTTTTTGGAGACACAATTTTAGTCGGTCGGAGTTCGTCCAAAGCCAAAGTACGTCTATCAAAGGGCAATATTTTTTCCTCCAGATCAAGATGAAGGTCAAGAGTAGCGATCAATTGTTCCGCTAAATGGTCTTTAATTATGTTTTCGGAATTCAACGGTCTTGTCAAATGAAAAACATTCTTCACCATCGCAGGAACTATAAGCTCATTTGCCAGATCGTCGGGGCGGTACAAAAGAATTCTTCCCGAATTTTTGGGCGTTGGCTTTCCGCTGAGCCAAACAAGATATTCAAAATCGGTGGAATCAATGGTTCCTGTGATTTTTTCGGAATGTATTTCTATTTTCTTGTCCAGATACTTGTCGATGGCCCTAAAAGCGGACTCCAGATATTTCATTTGATCCGAGAGGCTATCCTCGTAAAACAGATGGACACCAATCGATTCTTTTTTGAGCAAAGGCAGTATTATCTGTCCAGCACTTAAAGTTATTTCAACACTATCATTTTTGGAATCAATCTTTAGTTGGTCACTGTTCCTTGACAGTATTTCTTTTTCAAAGGCCAGATGCCTGTGATTGCCGTTGACCCTTAATAGCGATATATCGTCACCATCAATAGCAGCTTCGACCACTCCGTCTGAGGGTTCATCCGTTTCAAAGAGAACCCATCTCACATTAGCCCTTATTTTTGGGCGCATTCCCTTAATACCTTTTTGAAACCCACGAGTGAAAACCACCATACTATCCGATGGTAGGTCTTCCATTTCGTAGGCCAATTGCCAGTAATTTGGAGTATTGTGCGTGCCACTCCCCGAATCGGCATTTTCCAACACAGGAAATCCCGATTGAAACGATCTAACACTGTTTTCCGGAAGCGAATCCAGCAAAGCACCGATTTTAGAATGAGTCAATAAATAAGGTTCGACGAGATACGTAATGGCCGTATGCTGAGAGTTTCCCTTGATTCTGGGCTGCGCCATTAAAAAGGAAAGGAGAACGAGAATCAACATTCGCAAAATCAGCAACCATATTTCGTTCAATTTTATGCTATTGGTCTGTTTAGGATTTAAGGATTCCAAAAAACGGATGCTACCTACTTTGATTACAATGACTTTTTTTCTGCTCCACAAGTGTATGGTTATCGGAACGAGAACCGACAAAAGTGCCCAAAGATATTTAGGGTCAAGAAAAGTCATAGCAATCTACTTCGCTGTTTTAAAAAGACCTGTAGGGTATCGCCAATGGGTTCACCCAAATTGAACAAATGATATCCTATGCCATTTGACCACAAGAGTTCTTTGGTATCGGAAATCATCAAACCCAATGCGCTCAAATACTTTGCTTTGGCCTCCTTGGCATCAACCCTAATACGCAAACCCGTTTCCAGGTCTTCAAAAATCGCCGGGCCAGAATGGTTGAATTCAAGCTCTTTTTGCCCCATTATATGCATTACGACAACTTCATTTCTAATCGTCTTCAAACCCTTGATCATGGTCATTAGCTCCGTATTATGCTCATACAGGTCGGTAAAGAAGAGAATTAGTTCTTTGCGGCTTCGGTCATGTAGTTTATCGATTGTCATGGAATTATCGGGCCATTTTCCTTTGACCTGTAATCGAACCAATTCGTGGAGTATACGATTGAAATGCTGTTTCCGAACGGTCGGGTTCAAACCGAAGATGTTCTCATCATTGACCGTGAAAAGACCTACGGCATCTCCTTGTTTTTGTGACAAATAGGCCAGTGAGGCTACCAAGACCCTTACATGATCTATTTTTGATAACCCGTTCTCTTCGTGGGCCATAGATTTGCTGGTGTCGAGAATATATTTTACCGAAATATGTGTATCGATTTCCGATTGCTTGATATAATACCTTCCCGAACGGGCCAACATTTTCCAATCCAACAAACGCATATCATCACCTTGTTCATAACCCCGATATTGGCTGAATTCAAGTCCCGCTCCTACCCTCCTACTACGATTATGTCCCGAGAGATACCCCTCAACGATTATCCTTGCTATCAATGATAAGCCGGAAACGCTGTTAATAATATCGGGTTTCAATAACTGATGGTAGTCTTGCTTCACTTTACTAAAAGAACATTAGATTCCGTTTGCGGAGAATTGTATCGTCTTCAAAAGTTGACAGGTTACCTGATCAGCATCAATTCCTTCGGCCTCTGCCCTAAAATTGACAATGATACGATGTCTTAATACAGGTAATGCCACATGTTCGAGGTCATCAAGGGTAACGGCCAAGCGGCCTGCTTGAAGCGCCCTCGCCTTGGCCGTCAGAATCATGGCCTGACCCGCCCTCGGGCCCGCCCCCCAGTCGACCCATTGCTTTACATAGTCGTCGGAAGTAGTCTCAGGTCTGGTGGCACGTACAATACGACCGACATAACCAATAAGGTCATCGCTAATCGGAACCTCACGCACCAATTGTTGTAAGCGAAGGATTTCTTCGCCCGTCACAATATTTTTAATCGCTTCTTTTTGGGTTCCCGTAGTACTTTTCAGAATAGTGGATTCTTCCGACTCTGATGGATAACCTATCTTTATATAAAAGAGAAAACGGTCTTGCTGCGCTTCGGGCAAGGGAAAGGTTCCCGATTGTTCTATTGGGTTTTGGGTAGCTAAAATAAAAAAGGGCCTGTCAAGATCATAAGTCTTTCCTGAATAGGTTACCTCGAACTCTTGCATTGCTTCCAAAAGCGCCGCCTGTGTCTTTGGAGGGGTGCGATTGATCTCATCGGCCAAAATGATATTGGCAAAAATTGGCCCTTTATTAAATTCAAAGAATTTTTTGCCCGTAGTATGGTCTTCCTCCAAAATTTCCGTGCCGATAATATCGGAGGGCATCAGGTCAGGGGTAAACTGAATTCTTCTGAACTTCAGGTCGATTGCCTGTGCCAATGTTTTTATCATTAGGGTTTTTGCCAAACCGGGTACACCTTCGAGCAATGCATGACCTCCGGCCAAAAAAGTAATCAATAGGTGCTCAACGGTCTCTTCTTGCCCTATGATCACCTTGCCTATTTCCTTTTTCAGATCGGCAAGTTTCGAAGTCAATGATTCGACCTCTTTTTTAACTTCCATCAATTGTTTGTCCATTCATTTCGTATTTACGATGTAAGTGCGTACATCACGATATTTACCGCAAAGCGGGTATTGTCTATTTTGTACCAACGCTTATTGCGAAAATCATAGTCCCATTCACAACCATAATCTTTGTTGCTATATAGAACTCCTATTCTACCATTTACTTCAATGCCCTTTAAATATTCATGTACCAGGTCGTCGCCCCAGCCGTTCAATTCTTGCGAGGTCGTGGGAGGCCCATCTTCGAACTCAAAAAAAATGGTATAAAGTTCATGGTCGTTCGGAATCTTCTTAAGCGCTTCAGTACCAAAAATTTCCTCCATTTGACGTTCGAACGATTTGGCAAAAAGTCCGTCGATATCATGATTGCAATCATCAACGAAAACAAAACCTCCATTGTTGACGTATTTTTCAAAGTTTTCCCGTTCTTTTTTGGTAAACTGTACCAACTTATGACCGGAAAGATAGCAGAACGGACATTTAAAAATATCGTCACCCCCAAGTGGGATGATATTTTCCTTTTTGTCTACGGCAAGGGTAGTATATTCCACCAAGGAATTCAAGAGATTCGAAGGCATTCGTTGATCCACATCCCAATCACCTGACTCATATTGCAATCTTGTAAAGAAAAACTCGTTGTTCAACTTTCATCGACTTATTTCAATCCATAAAAAGAAAACTGGCTGTCATGAACTTATCTTGACAACCAGCTTTGTTCGCTCCAAATATAATCTAAACGGCATCCGACAAACTGGTAAAGGTAAAGTCCCTTATTTTCATATAAGGAATCAGATTACCATCGACCCTTGCCTGCTCGCCAAGAGTTTCCAAATTGTTCAGCATAATGATCGGACTTTCATTAAAGCGGAAATTTTTGACCGGATGCTTGATGGCCCCATTCTCAATATAAAATGTTCCATCCCTCGTTAAACCGGTATATAATAGCGTTTGCGGGTCTACAGACCTGATATACCAAAGCCGGGTAACCAAAATACCTTTCTTGGTACTTTTGATAAGTTCATCTAAAGAAGCATCGCCGCCCGCCATTATAAAATTGCTCGGCGAAGGCAGGGGATCTACTCCTTTTTGCTCGGCCCAATATCGGCTATAGGCCAGATTCTTTACAACGCCGTTTTCTATCCAGATTGTTTTTTTCAGTGGCTGCCCAGCGCCATTCCATGTTGCCGTTGGCGCATCGGGGTGCAAAGGATCCGACCAAATATTAACTCGTTCATCGACGATCTTATCACCCATTTTATTGCCCCCCTCTTTTGACATAAAACTTCTACCTTCGTCAGCCTGTCTGGCGTCTAGTGCGTACTGTAAACCGTTCAAAAGGCCTTGGGCGGCCGAAGGTTCAAGTATAACGGTGTATTTTCCGGGTTCGATAGCTTTTGCCTCCCTTGACATGACCGCTTTATCGATGGCGATTTTAGAGGCCTCTGCCGCATCGAACTTTGCAATATCGTTGTAGTCTCTTGTCACCCAACCAGATCCGGTACCGTCATTGGTACGCATTGTAACCGTAAAATTCGCATTGGTCTCTTTATTATAGGCAAAAAGCCCATTTGAATTGAGCATCGCGCTAAAACTTGAGGAGTCATTCAAGAAGCCAGCCGCGGTAACATCTTTGGCCATTGCCGGTGCAATACTACTATTTGCCACTTCGGCCCGATATTCGGGAGCTATATCAGCGGTTGCCTGAACGAAACTCACTGATGAATCGTATGATTGTGGCCCCAAAGGTTCCATAAATTCGGGGTTTTCAGGTGATAACTTGGCCAACTCCTCCGCCCTTGCCACTACCCTTTTCAACGATTCGTCATCAAATTCATCAATCGTGGCCGTACCCGAACGTTTTCCAAAATTTGACTGTACCACCAAAGTCTGATTGGATCGGTGCCCCGAAGTGGAAACTGAATTACGCGCATATCGAATATTGCCGCTTTCACTGCCACTTAAATTTATCTCGCAAGCATCGGCGGTGGAAAAGCTAAGGGCTTTTTCCATTATTCTCCGAGCTTCATTTTCTGTATATATTGCCATTATATTATTTTTTTTGAGACTGAAATTAAATGGTTCTACCTGTATTGATTACATTGATATCGTTGAACCGCGAAGTAGAACTACCATGGGAAACCGCACTTATCTGGGAAGGTTGCCCCTTACCGTCAAAAAAGGAACCGAACAATCGGTAATCATTTTGGTCACATATTTTTACACAGCTGTTCCAAAATTCCTGTGTATTGGATTGATAGGCTACATCGTTCAACATACCAACGATCTCGCCATTCTTAATTTCGTAAAATACGGTGCCGCCGAACTGAAAGTTATAACGTTGCTGGTCGATTGAATAAGAGCCGCGTCCGGCGATATAAATACCTTTTTCGACATCTTTTATCATCTGGTCGATGGAGTAGGGATCCTTGCCCGCCTCCAACGAAATATTGGGCATTCTCTGAAATTGTACGTCATTCCAGCTCTGAGCGTAGCAACAGCCGTGCGATTCATTTTGATCGATCATGTTCACCTGATCACGAATGGCCTGGTAGTTGACCAGAATTCCGTTTCTAATGATGTCCCACTTTTTACATTTTACGCCCTCATCATCATATCCTACGGCACCTAAAGACCCTGGTTGGGTCTTATCGGCAACTATATTCACGATGTCGCTACCATATTTGAAGTCTCCAGATTTCCATTTATCCATCGTCGCAAAACTGGTCCCCGCGTAATTGGCTTCGTAGCCCAGTACACGGTCCAATTCGGTTGGATGCCCTACCGATTCATGAATGGTAAGGCCCAAATGGTTGGGTTCGAGCACCAAGTCATATTTTCCTGGATCGACCGATTTAGCGTTCAGCATCTCTTTGGCCTGTTGGGCGGCAATCGTAGCATCTTCGACCATATCATAGCTATTACGGTACAGTTTTAGTCCTGCGGCACCGTCCAACTTTTCAGAATCCAATCCATCCATATATTCATACCCCATGCCCATTGGGGCACTCATGGCTTGTCGTGTCTTGAACTTGCCCGCTCCCTGATCTACTGCCGTTACTCCAAAGGTTGGCCAGATCCGATGAATATCTTGATCGATATAAGAACCATCGGTAGAGGCGAAATATTTCTGCTCGTTAACCATAAAAAGTGCGGAATTCACGAAGTTGGCACCATTTTGCAATGCTGCCGAGTTGGCACGCAACAAAAGATCCACCTTTTCGGATACCGGAACATCTTTAAAATCTTTTTTTACCGCTGTTTTCCAAGAAACCTCGCCTTGGCCTATTACAGGTGCCAATTTTACCGGCTCTTTCTGAAACTTAGAATTTGCCTTGGCAATGGCGACCGCCTGTTCGGTAGCTTTTTTGATACCGTCTTCAGTAACGCTATTGGTAGAGGCAAAACCCCAAGTACCATTGGCGATTACGCGAATTCCTATTCCAAAAGATTCGGTATTGACCACATTTTGTACTTTGTCTTCTCGTGTAAAGACATATTGGTTCAGGTACCTACCAATTCTAGCATCGGCATATGTAGCACCCATGGATTTTGCAGTATTAAGGGCTACATCGGCCATTCTTTTTTTGACAACAATGTCCATTCCCGGGCTTAAAAGCGCTTCGGCGGGAATACTATTGCCCATCATTGTGGACGGCAACAACAACGCACCTGCACCGAGACCGGTCAATTGAACAAAATCTCTTCTTTTCATATTTGTGTGAGTTAGTATTTGATTTAGTATCAGCTTACAGCACAATATAATGAATAAGGAGGCAATTCAATAAAAGTCGGGCAATGAGAATCAAAATTTAAACAAAACTTTAACAAGTATTTTCGATAGGATCATTATGAAACCGAACTACAGACCTATTTATTGGCAAGAGTTACCGTAGAAATGGTATTTTTACCCATAAATTGAAAATAAATGCTAACCATTTTTAACAGGAAAAAATACCTGATAGATGCCCTAAAAGGATTTATAGATATACATAACCATATTTTACCGGGAGTAGACGACGGCGCCAAAACAGTTGAGGAATCCATAGCACTGATAAAGGGGTTTTCTGAATACGGAATTCAAAATTTTATAGCTACCCCCCATATTATGGACAATTATTACCCAAACAATCCGGGAACCATTTCAAAATCATTGGAAATACTGAATCATGGCCTTGCGATCAACGATTTAAACCATATTTCCGTCGAAGCGTCGGCAGAGCATATGATAGACTCAAATTTTGAGAACTTATTGGCAAATGGTGAAGTTATGACGCTTCAGAACAACTATCTTTTGGTAGAAATGTCTTATTTACAGGCTTCGATAAATTTCGACGAAGCAATCAAGAAAATTGCCGAGCATAGATTATTCCCTATTTTGGCCCACCCGGAAAGATATGTATTTCTCCAAAAGAAGTTCAAAAAATATCAAAAGATGAAGGATCAAGGTGTCTTATTTCAGATGAACCTATTGTCTTTAGGTGAATTTTATGGCAAGGAAGTTCAACAAACCGCAATGAAACTGCTGGAGGCAGACCTCATCAATTTTTTGGCCTCTGATGTTCACAACAAAACACAGCTAGAAGGCCTGAAAGAAATAAAAGTTACAAATAAATTATTGGATACCTTGCTTCCTATAATTGAAAGAACGATCTACAATTTTAGCTGATTAGAATTTCCACCACTTTTTGGTAGTTTTTCCATAGCCGTAGCCGTATTTGCCGCCATATCCAAGGTTAGAGTCCTTGACATCATTGACAATGAAGGAAAGTCCTTTCAGTTTGCCTTCTTTTCTCAGTTTCAAAGGATACTCAATAACCTTGGTTTCAGTGGAACCTGCCCTTGTCACATAAATTATATGATCTGCATATTCACTTATCAGTAAAGTATCCGTTACAACCATTAATGGGGCAGTATCAACTACTACATAATCATATTTAAGCGATACTTCCTGAATCAGGTCTTTCATTCTCGAGCTCATTAAAAGCTCAGAAGGGTTCGGCGGAATCTTACCTGAATATATAACGTCAATCGTATTGGTATGAACGAGCATCGGATTTATGATATCTTTAGAAGTCAAAGAATCGTCGTATAAGAACTCGGTAAGGCCTGCATCCTTATTTCTTCCTGGCTTTCCTAACTTGTCCACATCCTTACTATTGAAAAAAGTATACAGTTTTGGATTACGAATATCGGCACCTATTAACAATACCTTCTTATCAGTGCTTGCGAATATCATCGCTAGGTTAGAAGACAAAAAGGTCTTTCCTTCCCCTGGAACACTGGAAGTTACAAATATTACATTGTTACGTCCTCCTTTTGATTTTATTATATAGTCAAGATTTGTTCGCAGAATCCTTAATGATTCTCCCAATACCGAACGATCATCCTTATTTACCAATTGTTGGTCTTTTTTTGCTAATCGCGGTAGCTCGGCCAATACGGGTACATCTTTGACCAGTTTTTCAAGTCCGGTCTTGTTATGAATCTTATTATCCAACAAATCTTTGCTGTATAGGACCGAAAAGGGAACAAGTAGACCAAGTATAAAGGAAGCCAAGTAAATAAGAGGCTTCTTAGGAGTAACAGGAGTGTCTCCTTCAAGGTAGGCACTATCGACTACTTTTGATTTAGCCGGACTTGAAGCCGCCATGATCTGAGATTCTTCACGTTTCTGAAGCAAATAGAGATATAATGATTCCGTTGTCTCCTGCTTTCTAGTAATATTTCGTAAATCACGCTGATTTCTGGGTGCAGAATATATAGTTCCTTGAATACGGCCCATTTGGTTTTGGAGAGTCCCAACCGTCATTCCAACGTTTCGCTCCATAGCGACCAAACTAGATTGCATAGTACTTTTTAGTTGATCTAACTGCTGATCTAAATTTACGATAATTGGATTTTGCGCGTCAGCACTTTTAAGTAGCCTATTCCTTTCAGCTACCAATTCATTGTATTTCGCAGTAGTCTGCGCAATTGCGCCGTTACCTACATCAACGACAGGCATAGTATTATATCCCGACTCCCCTGAGATATAGTTTTTTAAATTGCTTACAATATCCAACTGATTTCTTGCATTGTCAAGTTGTTGACGACTGGCCGCACTCACCTGCACAGCAGCTCCTACCTCTAAGCCGCTTCCTGTTATACCCTTTTCAGTCATTAGCTCTTGGGCATCTTGATCCACTGTTGTCAATGTGGATGCAATCAGTTGAATACGATTATTGATAAATTCCGAAGTTCTATCGGCGACAACCTTCTTATCCTCTATGGCATTTTTATTATATGTTAAAATTAATTCATTGATGATATCGATACCCTTTTGTTTAATTGGATTATTAAGAGTAATATCAATAATATTGGATAACTCTTCCGCAGGGGAAATACTTATACTTTTTTGATAACCTTCCGCCACTATAAAGACAGGGTCAATTGAAACTTTAATTTTTTCGCCTTTGTAATTGTTGAAATAGGGTAGATTCGGTGTAATCACAATATCGCCAACTTCTTTTGTGGTGATGTTTTTTCCATAAGAGTAAATTTTTAATGGACTATCTCTTTCAAGGCTAAAGCCAAACGTTGTTTCAGACGACAATTCAATAAAAAATTCGAAGCTTGCAGAATTAATTATAGAATCGCTCTCTATAAAGTTGATATTGAAAGGCCTATTTTTATAGATTTCAGAATCTTTAACATTGCCCAACGCAATTATACGAACATTCAAATCTAGATTGTCGACAACTTCCAAAAAATTGGATCTGGAATTAAGTATTTCTATCTCATCCTCAACCTTGTTCTTCATGCCTCCTAAAAGATTCAGGTCTTGAAAAGCAGAAAGCTCCGAACCGGATCCCTTGTCCTCGATGATCTGAATCTTTGCCTTGGCGGCATATTCAGGAGTGGCATACCTTATATAGATAAATGCTAACACTAAGGATATTATAGTTGTTAAGACAAACCATTTCCACTGCGCCGCATATCTCGAGATAACATCCTTTAAATCCGCGCCATCACCGGATAAACCCTGGGAATCTGTAACCATTCTAAAATTTAATTTTTAGGAAATAAGACTTTTTCAGTTTCTTGTAATAAACAATACGGTGGAGGTAATTAATACGGATGCAATTGAAACCCATATAGTTGCTCGGTTATCTAAACCATAAGAAGCCACCGCAGAATTGTTAGGTTGAACATACACGACATCGTTCTGTGTCAGATAATAAACAGGTGAATTAAGTGCCTCCTTCTTGGTCAAGTCTATTCGGGTGGATACCTTAGTACCATTAAAATCGCGTATTATCAAAATATTATCGCGCCTTGCTTTAATGGTAAGGTCATTTGCCAGCCCCAATGCTTCAAGAACTGTTATCTGTTCCCCTAATACGGGGTACGTACCCGGCCTGTTTACCTCTCCCAAAACCGTTACGGTGAAATTCTTCAACCTAATATTGATAATGGCATCTTTCAAATAAGGAGTCAATTTTTCTTTTAAAAGACCCTTGGTCTCCTCCGGGGTAAGCCCAGCGATTTTCACCGCGCCAATTACCGGGAAATCAATCTCCCCATTTTTGTCAATAATATAGTTTACCTGTTCAGCTCGTATTCCTCCCTCTTCTGCACCTTTGTACAAATTAAAGGGCATACTAACCAAAGGGTCGAGTGTAGAAACATGGATACTCAACACATCATCTATCTTAAATTTATTGGTGTGCGAGTTGTCACTTATAATTGTTTCATAGTCACTTGTGTCTTGAAAATAAACAACGTCTTTTTTCGAAGCACAGGAGACTGCTAAAAAACAACAAATAGATAATAGGCAAAGTTGTTTTAACTCAGAATAATATTTCTTAGAAACCATGAAAAGTCGATTGTATTTAATTAGAACTGCAAGTTTACTAAAATATTATGATTGAACCACTTTTAAAGTTGGCTTGTCATCATCTGAAGAAGTACGCCTGTCGTCCAATTCGCATAGTTCGGAATTGCTAGACACATATTCCGGCACTATACCTTTCATCAACTTAACCGCATTTCCACTGAAAAACATATTTGTTATGCACAATTCGTCTATCTTGGATCTAACCGCTGCATAGTCCAATTCTCTTACTTTACTTATTTTTATTTTTCTATGATAGGTTGGCAATGTATTTTCTCCATTAGCCAATAGCTCTTCATAAAGTTTCTCTCCTGGTCGAAGACCAGTTATCTTAATATCAATATCCTCAGGATAACTCAACCCCGATAATTTTATCATGTTCTTGGCCAAATCAAATATTTTCACAGACTCCCCCATATCAAAAATAAAGATTTCTCCACCATCGCCCATAACACCTGCCTCCAAAACCAGTTGAGAAGCTTCCGGAATTGTCATAAAATACCGAGTTACGTCTTTGTGAGTCAATGTCAATGGGCCTCCTTTTTCGATTTGCTTTCTAAATAATGGGATTACCGATCCGTTCGAGCCTAAAACGTTACCGAATCTTGTGGTTATGAACTTGGTTTTTTTCTGTTGTTCCATACAACTTATATACATTTCAGCTATCCTTTTGGTAGCACCCATAACATTGGTTGGATTGACGGCCTTATCGGTAGATATAAAAACAAACTTCTCTACCTTATGGCTTATTGATAAATCCGCTACGGTCTTTGTACCACCAATGTTAATTTTAATGGCCTCGTAAGAATTGTATTCCATCAACGGAACGTGCTTGTATGCCGCGGAATGAAAAACCATATTTGGCTTGTGTTCCTGGAAAATAGCATTAAGCCTGTTCTTGTCGCGAATATCCCCAACAATAGGAATGAAATTATGGTAACCGTTCTGCTTTAACTCTTGTTGAAGATCATACAGCGCCGATTCAGCTTGATCAATAATTATCAGGGATTTGTAATCATACTGGCATATTTGTCTTACGATTTCACTTCCAATTGAACCCGCTCCGCCTGTTACCAAAATCGTTTTGTTCAAAAATTCTTTTTCGATTTTCTCATTTTTGATACTTATTGGAGCCCTATCCAATAAATCTTCTATTTGCACCTGCTTAATCTGAGACGCTCTCAATTCACCATTAATCCAATCTTCAACCGGAGGTACAATCTTAACCTGAACAGGTAGTTCAACAAGACCTTCTACCAAACTCCTTAATTTTTTGGGTGCGATATTCTGAATTGAGAAAATAACTTCAGAGATGTTCTTATTGGTCAAAAAATCCTTGGTCAATACATTGTTATGATAGACCTTTACACCATTGATTTGTTTTCCGGCCTTTTGATTGTCATTATCTATATAACCAACGACTCTCGCCCTGCTTTTAGAATGGTTGGTAAGTGCGTTATGTGTAAGGATTCCCGATTCACCAGCTCCATATATGAGTACATTCTTGTTCACCTTTAGGTCGCGAATCGCATAGCTGTTATAAAGCGCTTTGAACATATATCGCGAAGCGGTAAGGCCAATGAAAGCAAGTAAGCTATAAATAATTATTATACTGAGAAAAATGGTGAAGTCTGGAAAGAATCCAAATTCCTTATTTATGAGAACGACCGCAATCATAATGATACTTGAAAGACAAACAGCATTAAAAACGTTGTATACGTCGCGAACCCCGGTATGTCGAACAACGCCTTTGTAAGAGCCTACAATAAGAAAGGCAATTGCCGATATAATGGCAACAACAGGAAGTTGTATGTAAAGTTTCTCGACATCGAAGTCAAATGACAGATTAAAACGAATACAATAGGCCAATACAAATGCAATGCATGATGAGATTATATCAATAATCAAAACCAACCATTTTGAGGCATAGCGATTGGCATTCTGTGTGATATAATTTTGTATCATACGATAACCCTCTTAATTATTTCGATTGTTCTATCAAGGTCAACCCTACTAAGATTTGAACCACTTGGTAGGCAAAGTCCGCGTTCGAACAACCCTGCGGATACGCCGTTGACAAAACTTAGGCTGTTCTTAAACACCGGCTGAAGGTGCATAGGTTTCCATAGAGGTCTAGACTCAATATTTTCTTCCTCCAAGGCCAATCGAACCCACTCCCTTTGTTCTTTTGAGCGGGTTGTTAAGCAGGTCAGCCAACGATTTGAATAACAACCTTTTGGCTCCTCCAAAAACCCTATCCCATCCAAACTTCCCAAATGCTCTTTGTAGTAAAAATAGTTATTTCTTCTGGCGTTTACACGATTGTCAAGAACTTCCATTTGACCTCTCCCTATTCCGGCAAGTACATTGCTCATCCTATAATTATACCCAACTCGGGAGTGTTGATAGTGAGGCGCTTCATCCCTGGCCTGTGTTGCCAAAAAAATTGCTCTTTTCTTCATATTTTTGTCCTTAGTACATAGTGCCCCCCCTCCAGAAGTCGTGATAATCTTATTGCCATTGAAGGAAAATATTGAGACATCCCCAAATGTACCGCACTTGACACCATGATAAGAGCTTCCTAATGCCTCGGCACTATCTTCAAGAACAGGAATACTATATTTTAAGGATATCTCACGTATCTCCCTAACCTTATATGGCATCCCATAAAGGTGAACGGCAATAATCGCCTTCGGTTTTTTTCCTTGCGCTATTCTTTCTATGATTGCCTTTTCCAGCAATTCTGGGGAAATGTTCCATGTTTCTTCCTCACTATCGATAAAAATAGGCTTAGCCCCCAAATATGTTATAGGATTGGCCGAGGCCGAAAACGTAAAGCTCTGACATAAAACTTCATCATCTTGTTTCACACCTAAGAGAATCAGACCTAAATGAAGAGCACCGGTTCCTGAACTCAAAGCAGCTATATGTGAATCCTCCTGAACATATTGCATGAGATCCCTTTCGAATGCTTCGACATTTGGTCCCAACGGAGCAATCCAATTGGTATCAAAAGCCTCTTTGACATATTGTTGCTCATTGCCAGACATATGTGGAGAAGAAAGCCAAATTTTGGACTTGTGCAAGACTTTGGAGTTCAAGGATATGAAAGTTTTGTGGGTTTAGTTATACTGCAAGTAAAATTAGTTATTGTTTATCATTCTACCATGATAAGTCATCACATTTCGTCAAAGACGGAAATTATTCGATTAAATACGCAAATTTGTAATCTTTCAATTTTAGAAAAATAATTTCTTATAACCTGAAGGTGTTAATTTAGAAAAACTAGAAATTCAAAACGGATTTCTCTTTTTGCTCATTACCAAATATTTAACTTTGTATTCTAACAAACACTAAAATTTCGTTTTTAGTATTCAATCCAAAATAAGTATTTGGACGTATTTCAAATATTGGGCAGACAATTTTGTCGTGCTCATTTTCCTTGCCAAGTATACTTTTAAAGAAGCTCAGGTAGGGTTTAACACGATGCAATTGTTACTAAACGAATAATTATCTTGTTTTACCGTATTAATTGGAAATGCAAAAAAGATTCAACTTAATTTTGGTTTTTTAATTCTACTATAATTAGAAACCCCAGTATCGCTATGAGAAAAAATTACACTTTCACTTTTTTGATTACAATTCTTTTAGGTCTCCACAGCCAGAGTTCGACGTCGCAGACCGCGGGCCAGGACGGGGAGTGGAGCCCGGTGCTTCCTTTCGGCATCGTCCCCGTGGC